>NZ_JAPELZ010000001.1:6537500-8201009 GCF_026343255.1 Streptomyces sp. NBC_00086
GAAGAGGTCTGGTGCTTGGCACGTTGTTGGGTATCTGAGGGTACGGCCGAAAGGTCTTATCTTCGCGATGCCGGCCCCAGTGAACTCGCCAGCTTGTCTGGTGGGGTGATGGGTGACTGGTCGTTGCTTGAGAACTACACAGTGGACGCGAGCATCTGTAGGCCAAGTTTTTAAGGGCGCACGGTGGATGCCTTGGCACCAGGAACCGATGAAGGACGTGAGAGGCCGCGATAGGCCCCGGGGAGCTGCCAACTGAGCTTTGATCCGGGGGTGTCCGAATGGGGAAACCCGGCAGTCGTCATGGGCTGTCACCCACTGCTGAACACATAGGCAGTGTGGAGGGAACGCGGGGAAGTGAAACATCTCAGTACCCGCAGGAAGAGAAAACAACCGTGATTCCGGGAGTAGTGGCGAGCGAAACCGGATGAGGCCAAACCGTATGCGTGTGATACCCGGCAGGGGTTGCGCATGCGGGGTTGTGGGAATTCTTTTGATCGGTCTGCCGGCCGGTCGGCGAGTCAGAAACCGTTGATGTAGTCGAAGGACATGCGAAAGGTCCGGCGTAGAGGGTAAGACCCCCGTAGACGAAACATCAGCGGCTTGCTTAAGAATCTCCCAAGTAGCACGGGGCCCGAGAAATCCCGTGTGAATCTGGCGGGACCACCCGCTAAGCCTAAATATTCCCTGGTGACCGATAGCGGATAGTACCGTGAGGGAATGGTGAAAAGTACCGCGGGAGCGGAGTGAAATAGTACCTGAAACCGTGTGCCTACAAGCCGTGGGAGCGTCGCTGTATGTGCTTGCACATACAGTGGTGACTGCGTGCCTTTTGAAGAATGAGCCTGCGAGTTAGCGGTGTGTAGCGAGGTTAACCCGTGTGGGGAAGCCGTAGCGAAAGCGAGTCCGAATAGGGCGATTGAGTTGCACGCTCTAGACCCGAAGCGGAGTGATCTAGCCATGGGCAGGTTGAAGCGGAGGTAAGACTTCGTGGAGGACCGAACCCACCAGGGTTGAAAACCTGGGGGATGACCTGTGGTTAGGGGTGAAAGGCCAATCAAACTCCGTGATAGCTGGTTCTCCCCGAAATGCATTTAGGTGCAGCGTCACGTGTTTCTTGCCGGAGGTAGAGCACTGGATAGGCGATGGGCCCTACCGGGTTACTGACCTTAGCCAAACTCCGAATGCCGGTAAGTGAGAGCGTGGCAGTGAGACTGTGGGGGATAAGCTCCATGGTCGAGAGGGAAACAGCCCAGAGCATCGACTAAGGCCCCTAAGCGTACGCTAAGTGGGAAAGGATGTGGAGTCGCAGAGACAACCAGGAGGTTGGCTTAGAAGCAGCCACCCTTGAAAGAGTGCGTAATAGCTCACTGGTCAAGTGATTCCGCGCCGACAATGTAGCGGGGCTCAAGCGTACCGCCGAAGTCGTGTCATTGCAGCAATAGGGCCAACGCCCGCTGTGATGGGTAGGGGAGCGTCGTGTGCCGGGTGAAGCAGCAGCGGAAGCTAGTTGTGGACGGTTCACGAGTGAGAATGCAGGCATGAGTAGCGATACACACGTGAGAAACGTGTGCGCCGATTGACTAAGGGTTCCTGGGTCAAGCTGATCTGCCCAGGGTAAGTCGGGACCTAAGGCGAGGCCGACAGGCGTAGTCGATGGACAACCGGTTGATATTCCGGTACCCGCTTTGAAACGCCCAATATCGAATCAGGCGATGCTAAGCCCGTGAAGCCGTTCCGGACCCTTCGGGGAAAGGAAAGTGGTGGAGCCGGTGACCCAGACTTGTAGTAGGTAAGCGATGGGGTGACGCAGGAAGGTAGTCCAGCCCGGGCGGTGGTAGTCCCGGGGTAAGGGTGTAGGCCGAGGGGTAGGCAAATCCGTCCCTCATATAAGGCTGAGACCTGATGCCGAGCCGATTGTGGTGAAGTGGATGATCCTATGCTGTCGAGAAAAGCCTCTAGCGAGTTTCATGGCGGCCCGTACCCTAAACCGACTCAGGTGGTCAGGTAGAGAATACCGAGGCGTTCGGGTGAACTATGGTTAAGGAACTCGGCAAAATGCCCCCGTAACTTCGGGAGAAGGGGGGCCATCACTGGTGATCGGATTTACTCCGTGAGCTGGGGGTGGCCGCAGAGACCAGCGAGAAGCGACTGTTTACTAAAAACACAGGTCCGTGCGAAGCCGTAAGGCGATGTATACGGACTGACGCCTGCCCGGTGCTGGAACGTTAAGGGGACCGGTTAGTCACATTTCGGTGTGGCGAAGCTGAGAACTTAAGCGCCAGTAAACGGCGGTGGTAACTATAACCATCCTAAGGTAGCGAAATTCCTTGTCGGGTAAGTTCCGACCTGCACGAATGGCGTAACGACTTCTCGACTGTCTCAACCATAGGCCCGGTGAAATTGCACTACGAGTAAAGATGCTCGTTTCGCGCAGCAGGACGGAAAGACCCCGGGACCTTTACTATAGTTTGATATTGGTGTTCGGTTCGGCTTGTGTAGGATAGGTGGGAGACTTTGAAGCGGCCACGCCAGTGGTTGTGGAGTCGTCGTTGAAATACCACTCTGGTCGTGCTGGATGTCTAACCTCGGTCCGTGATCCGGATCAGGGACAGTGTCTGATGGGTAGTTTAACTGGGGCGGTTGCCTCCCAAAAAGTAACGGAGGCGCCCAAAGGTTCCCTCAGCCTGGTTGGCAATCAGGTGTTGAGTGTAAGTGCACAAGGGAGCTTGACTGTGAGACCGACGGGTCGAGCAGGGACGAAAGTCGGGACTAGTGATCCGGCGGTGGCTTGTGGAAGCGCCGTCGCTCAACGGATAAAAGGTACCCCGGGGATAACAGGCTGATCTTCCCCAAGAGTCCATATCGACGGGATGGTTTGGCACCTCGATGTCGGCTCGTCGCATCCTGGGGCTGGAGTCGGTCCCAAGGGTTGGGCTGTTCGCCCATTAAAGCGGTACGCGAGCTGGGTTTAGAACGTCGTGAGACAGTTCGGTCCCTATCCGCTGTGCGCGTAGGAATATTGAGAAGGGCTGTCCCTAGTACGAGAGGACCGGGACGGACGAACCTCTGGTGTGCCAGTTGTCCTGCCAAGGGCATGGCTGGTTGGCTACGTTCGGGAGGGATAACCGCTGAAAGCATCTAAGCGGGAAGCCTGCTTCAAGATGAGTATTCCCACCTCCTTGAGAGGGTAAGGCTCCCAGTAGACGACTGGGTTGATAGGCCAGATGTGGAAGCCCGGTAACGGGTGGAGCTGACTGGTACTAATAGGCCGAGGGCTTGTCCTCAGTTGCTCGCGTCCACTGTGTTAGTTCTGAAGCAACGAACTGTTGCTGGTTTCTAGAGCTAGAACATAACTACAAAGTGTGCTTGTTCGCTCGAAACCGATTAGGGTTTCGGTGGTCATAGCGTTAGGGAAACGCCCGGTTACATTCCGAACCCGGAAGCTAAGCCTTTCAGCGCCGATGGTACTGCAGGGGGGACCCTGTGGGAGAGTAGGACACCGCCGAACAATTTTTCAAAGGACCCCTGGTCCAGCGTTCAACGCTGGAGCAGGGGTCTTTTTTGTTTTCCAGAGCTTTACCGAGCTTTACGTAGCTTTACGCCGAAGCGCGGCCATGGGTTGGTTGCGCGAGAATGACTAGCGGTACCCCGAAGACAGGAGTCACACCCATGTCCAACTCTCCCGACGATCGTCCGGAGCGCGAGCCTCGGCGCAACGACGGCGGTGACAGGGGCGGCTACCGCGGGGGCCGTGACGACCGTGGCGGCGAGCGTCCGCCGTTCCGTCGCGATGACCGTCCCACCGGTGGTGGCGACCGCCCCTCGGGCGGTGGCTTCCGTCGTGACGACCGTGGTGGCCGTCCGGCCGGCGGTGGCGACCGTCCGTCGTACCCGCGTCGCGATGACCGTCCCTCCGGTGGTGGCGACCGCCCCTCCGGCGGTGGCTTCCGCCGCGATGACCGTGGTGGCCGTCCGGCCGGCGGTGGCGACCGTCCGTCGTACCCGCGTCGCGATGACCGTCCCTCCGGTGGCGGCGACCGCCCCTCCGGCGGCGGCTTCCGCCGCGACGACCGGGGTGAGCGTCCCTCCGGTGGCGGCTTCCGCGGCAACGACCGCGGTGACCGTCCCTCCTTCCCGCGTCGCGACGACGACCGCGGTGGGTTCCGCGGCGGCCGTGACGACCGTGGTGGCGACCGTCCGTCGTACCCGCGTCGCGATGACCGTCCCTCCGGTGGCGGCGACCGCCCCTCCGGCGGCGGCTTCCGCCGCGACGACCGGGGTGAGCGTCCCTCCGGTGGCGGCTTCCGCGGCAACGACCGCGGTGACCGTCCGTCGTACCCGCGTCGTGACGACCGCCCCTCCGGTGGCGACCGTCCTTCCTTCCCGCGTCGCGATGACCGTGGCGGGGACCGTCCCACTGGCGGCGGCTTCCGTGGGAACGACCGCGGTGAGCGTCCCTCCGGTGGTGGCTTCCGCGGCAACGACCGTGGCGACCGTCCGTCGTACCCGCGTCGTGACGACCGCCCCTCCGGTGGCGACCGTCCCTCCTTCCCCCGTCGCGATGACGACCGCGGTGGGTTCCGCGGCGGTCGCGACGACCGTGGTGGCGACCGTCCGTCGTACCCGCGTCGCGACGACCGCCCCTCCGGTGGCGACCGTCCGTCGTACCCCCGTCGGGACGACCGTCCCTCCGGTGGTGGCTTCCGCGGCAACGACCGTGGCGACCGTCCCTCTGGTGGCGGCTTCCGCCGTGACGACCGGGGTGAGCGTCCCTCCGGTGGTGGCTTCCGCGGCAACGACCGCGGTGACCGTCCGTCGTACCCGCGTCGCGACGACCGCCCCTCCGGTGGCGACCGTCCCTCGTACCCCCGTCGTGACGACGACCGCGGTGGGTTCCGCGGTAACGACCGTGGCGACCGCCCGTCCTTCCCGCGTCGTGACGACCGTCCCTCCTCCGGTGGGGACCGTCCTTCGTACCCGCGTCGGGACGATGACCGTGGTGGGTTCCGCGGCGGTCGTGACGACCGCGGTGGCGACCGTCCGTCGTACCCGCGTCGCGACGACCGTCCCTCCTCCGGTGGGGACCGTCCTTCGTACCCGCGTCGGGACGATGACCGTGGTGGGTTCCGCGGCGGTCGTGACGACCGTGGTGGCGACCGTCCCTCGTACCCGCGTCGCGACGACCGGGGTGGCGACCGCGGTGGGTTCCGCGGGCGTGACGACCGGGGTGGCGACCGTGACTTCCGTGCCGACCGGGACCCGGTCAAGCGGCTTCCGATCGACGACGACGTCACCGGTTTCGAGATCGACTCCGACGTTCGCCAGGAGCTGCTGAGCCTGCCCAAGGGGCTGGCCGAGGAAGTCTCCAAGAACCTGGTCATGGTGGCCCGGCTGATCGACGAGGACCCGGAGCAGGCGTACGCGTACTCGCGCATCGCCCTGCGCCTGGCTTCCCGTGTCGCCGCCGTGCGCGAGGCCGCCGGCTTCGCCGCGTACGCCAACCAGAAGTACGCCGAGGCGATCGCGGAGTTCCGCGCCGCCAAGCGGATGACCGGTTCGGTCGAGCTGTGGCCCGTCATCGCCGACTGCGAGCGCGGCCTCGGCCGTCCGGAGCGGGCGCTGGCCATGGCCGGCGAGGCCGAGGTGCAGAAGCTGGACAAGGCCGGACAGGTCGAGATGCGTCTGGTCGCGGCCGGTGCCCGCCGGGACATGGACCAGCTCGACGCCGCCATCGTGACCCTGCAGAGCCCGGAGCTGGCCTCCAGCTCCGTGCAGCCGTGGACCGCACGTCTGCGGTACGCCTACGCCGACGCCCTGCTGGCGGCCGGCCGCGAGGACGAGGCGCGCGAGTGGTTCGCCAAGACCCTTGAGGCCGACAAGGACGGGGCCACGGACGCCTCCGACCGTCTCGCCGAGCTGGACGGGGTCGAGTTCGTCGACGCCTCCGCCGACGACTCGGACGCGGACGTCGAGGTCGACGACGAGGCCGACGACGAGTTCGACGACGAGGACGAGGACGAGGACGACGACGACCCGGAGGTCGTCGCCGCCGAGCGTGCCTCCGACCAGGCCGAGTACTACGACGAGGACGACGACGAGTACGAGGGCGACGTCGAAGGCGACGTCGAAGGCGACGTTGATGTCACCGACGAGATCGTCGTTCTCGACGAGGACGAGGACGACGACCGTCAGGACGACGACCGTCGTGACGCCGGAGTCCGCGACGACGGCTGAGTGAGCTGAGAAGGGCGGTACCCCCGATGGGGGTACCGCCCTTTTTTTCGTTGGCCCGGGGTCCGTCAGTCCACGCTGCGCAGGACCAGGCCGGTGGCCGGCTTCGGGCCGAAGGAGGTGGACTTGCGGGGCATCGTCACGCCCTGCCGGGCCAGTTCCCGTACGACCGACTCGCGTACGGGGTGCAGCAGGACGGCCGTGCCCCCGAGGCGCTCCGCCATCTCGACGGTGGCCTCGGTGTCGTGGATGTACGAGATCTGGTCGGGGGCGTCGGGAACGGCCCAGAGGGTGTCCAACAGGGTCGCGTGGAGCACCGTGGCGTCCAGCCGGCGCCAGGCCTCGGGGCGGTCTCCGCGGACCGTGCGCTCGATCAGGTCCGGCTCGGGGTCGGTGACCAGGTGGAAGGTGCCGTCGCCGGTGAGCAGGAAGGCGTTGCCGAGCTCCGCGGCCTCGGCCAGGGCCGCCATGGCCGCCGATAGCGGGCCGTCGACGGTGCGGAGCCGGAAGCGGCCGTCGAGGGCGGCCAGGGCGTCGGCGGGGGGCAGGCGCCGGAGCAGCCGGTGGATCGCGCGGACCTGGAGGGGGTAGCGGGCGGTGTCGACGAGGAGGACGAGGCCGAAGTCCCAGGGGGTGGGGGAGCCGTGCTCCTCCTGGAGGCGCAGGTACGTCGCCCAGCGGTGGTGGCCGTCGGCGATGAGGGCCTGGCGGTCGCCCAGGTCGGCGGTGATCGCCGCCAGGTCGGCGGGGTCCGTGATGGCCCACAGCCGGTGCTGGAAGCCGTCCTCCGTGGTGGTGGAGAACAGCGGGGTGGAGTGGGCGGTGCGCTCGACGACCGCCGCCGCGCCGGCCGCCGGATCGTCGCCGAGGTAGGTGAGCAGGAGCGGTTCGAGGTTGGCCGAGGTGGCGCGCATCAGGCCGGCGCGGTCGGTGACCACGTGGGGCATGACGTCCTCGTGGGGGAGGACGATCCCCTCTTCGGCCGTGGAGAGGGCGAGGGCCCCGATGACCCCGCGCTGGAGGAGCTCGCCCCGGCGCTGCTCGTAGACGTAGAGCGCGGGCACCGGGTCGGCGCTGAGGATGCCCTCCGCGAGCCAGTCGCGCAGCGTGTGCGCCGCCTGCTGGTTGCGGGCGGCGGGGGTGTCCGCCTGCGGGAGGATCAGGCGGACGATGTTGTGGGGGTCGGCGGACTCCAGGTGGTTGAGTCCGTCGGGGCGCACGACCACGTCGTACGGCGGCGAGGTCACGGCGGCCAGACTGCCGACGCGCTCGGGGACATAGCGCAGGCCATGGAACGGGATCAGGCGCAGTCCGTGGTCCGCGGTGCCAGATGTGGTCATTGATGAATCGTAAGACCCGTCTCGGCATGCGGGATGATCGGGGGAGTACGGAAACCGGACAAGATCGATCGTATGAGGAGTCGACACCATGACGCGGCAGAGCAGGACCCTTCCCGCCGGCAGTGAGCGGAGTCTGCACCGGGCGTACGACACGGCCCTGCTGGACCTCGACGGTGTGGTGTACGCGGGCGGGGAGGCCATCGCGCACGCCGTGGACTCGCTCGCCGCGGCGCGGGCCGACGGGATGCACCTGGCGTACGTGACGAACAACGCGCTGCGCACGCCGGACGCGGTCGCCGGGCACCTGAGCGAGCTGGGCATCCCGACGGAGGCCGTCGAGGTGATCACCTCCGCGCAGGCGGTGGCCCGTCTCATCGCAGAGCAGGTCGAACCCGGGTCGAAGGTGCTGGTGATCGGCGGCGAGGGGCTGCGGGTCGCGTTGCGCGAACGCGGGCTGGTGCCGGTGGACTCCGCCGAGGAGGAGGGGCTCGCCGCGGTGGTCCAGGGGTACGGGGGGCCCGATCTGCCGTGGGGGCGGTTCGCGGAGGCCTCGTACGCGATCAACCGCGGGGTGCCGTGGTACGCCTCGAACACCGACCTGACGATTCCGGGGGCGCGGGGGATCGCGCCCGGCAACGGGGCCGCCGTGGAGGTCGTACGGATCGCCACGGGCGCCGAACCCCAGGTGGCGGGCAAGCCGCTGCCCCCGATGCACCGCGAGACCGTGCTGCGGACCGGGGCGAAGCGGCCGCTGGTCGTCGGGGACCGGCTGGACACCGACATCGAGGGCGCCTTCAACGGGGACGTGGACTCGCTGCTGGTGCTGACCGGGGTGACGGACGGGGCGCAGCTGCTGCGGGCCGAGCCGAAGTACCGGCCGACGTACGTGGACCGGGACCTGCGCGGGCTGCTGACCGGGCAGCCTGAGGTGGTGGCGGCCGACGGGGGCGGCTTCCGCTGCGGGGACTGGACGGCGGTGGCGCTGGACGGCGTACTGGAGCTGCGCGGGGAGTCGCGCGGCGAGGAAGCCGGCGACGGTTCGAACGGTGCGATGGACGGGCTGCGGGCGCTGTGCGCGGCGGCCTGGACCCAGGCGGGGGACGGCTCGTGCGGGCTGGACGCGGGCAAGGCGCTGGCCCGGCTGGGGCTGTAAGGGGCTGTAAGGGGCTGGACCGGCGCTGTGATCTGTACGGGTCGCGCGAGGCGGCGGAGCCGGGCCGGCGGTGGGGTGTTGCCGGGTCCTGGCAGGTCAGGGCCGGTGGGGGCCGGGTCCGAGGACCTGCTGGGAGGGCCGTTCGGGGGAGCCGACCACGGCGGAAGGTAGGTTAGCCTAACTTTCGTGTTGGTCGAGAGTCCCCCCGAACCGAGCGCGGCGCCGGCCGCCGCCACCCGCTCGCGCGACGGCGCGCGAGCCGCCGGTCTGCTCGCCGCCTTCGGCGTGCTCGCGCTGATCGTGGTGGCGAGCATCGCCGTCGGCGCCAAGCAGATGCCCCTCCACGAGGTCTGGCACGGCCTGTTCCACTACTCGGGGACGGCCTCCGACGTCGTCGTGCGGGACCTGAGGGTCCCGCGCACCCTCCTCGGCGTGCTCGTCGGCCTCGGCCTCGGACTGTCCGGCGCCGTGATGCAGGCCCTGACCCGCAACCCGCTGGCCGAGCCGGGCATCCTCGGCGTCAACGCGGGAGCCGCGGCCGCCGTCGTATCGGCCATCAGCTTCTTCGGGGCGTCCTCGCTGAGCGAGTTCGTGTGGTGGGCCTTCCTCGGCGCCGCCGTCGTCTCCGTGGTCGTGTACGTGCTCGGCGGAAGCCGCAGTGCCACGCCCGTGCGCCTGGCCCTCGCCGGTACGGCGGCCACCGCGGCCCTCGTCGGATACATCAACGCCGTGCAGCTCATGGACAGCAAGGCGCTGGACAAGCTCCGCTTCTGGACCGTGGGCTCGCTGGCCTCCGCGAACATGGACACCGTCCGCCAGGTGGCGCCCTTCCTGCTGGTCGGCGCGGTCATCGCGCTCGGCCTGGGCCGGCCGCTCAACGCCATGGCCATGGGCGACGACACCGCGCGGGCGCTCGGTGCGCACCTGACGCGGACCCGGATCGGCGCGATGATCGCCATCACCCTGCTGTGCGGGGCCGCGACCGCCGCCTGCGGGCCGATCGTCTTCGTCGGCCTGATGATCCCGCACCTCGTACGGTTCTTCACCGGCCCGGACATGCGCTGGGTGCTCGCGTACTCGGCGGTGCTCTCGCCCGTCCTGCTGCTCGGCGCCGACGTCATCGGCCGGGTCGTCACCCGGCCCGGCGAACTCCAGGTCGGCATCGTCACCGCGCTCATCGGCGGACCCGTCTTCATCTACCTCGTCCGGCGCAAGAGGATGGCCCAGCTGTGACAGTGACCGACGCACCCGTCAAGGCGCGCGGGGGCCGGCGCGGGCCCCGGCCGGTGCACCTGCCCGGCGGGATGTCCCTGCGCGTGGAGCGGCGCGCGCTCGGCGTGGGGGCTCTGCTCCTGGTGCTCACGCTGGCGATGGCCGTCCTGCTCATCGGCACCGGCGACTTCGACATCGCGCCGTGGGACGTCGTACGGACCCTGATGGGCAACGGCACGCCCGCACACGAGTTCATCATCAACGACCTGCGGCTGCCGCGGGTCCTGGTCGCGGTCCTGGTGGGCGCCGCCCTCGGGATGGCCGGCGCCGTCTTCCAGTCCGTCTCGCGCAACCCGCTCGGCTCGCCGGACGTACTCGGCTTCGGCTACGGATCGGCCGTCGGCGCGCTGCTGGTCATCGTGCTGTTCCACGGCAGCGCCGGCGAGGTGGCCGTCGGGGCCCTCGTGGGCGGGCTGGTGGCCGGAATCGCCGTGTACCTGCTCGCGTACAAGCAGGGCATCCACGGCTACCGGCTGGTCCTCGTCGGCATCGGCGCCTCCGCGATGCTGGTCGCCGTCATCCAGTACCTGCTGACGAAGGCGCAGCTCATCGAGGCCACCCGTGCGATGGTCTGGCTGACCGGCTCGCTGGCCGGCCGGGACTGGGCACAGGTCTGGCCGCTGCTCGCGACCTGCGCGGTGCTGTTCCCGCTGGTCCTCGGCCAGAGCCGGGCCCTGCGGATGATCGAGATGGGCGACGACGCGGCGTACGCCGTCGGGGTGCGGGTGGAGCGGACCCGGCTGCTGCTGATGGTGGCGGCGATCCTGCTCACCACCGCCGCCAGCGCCGCCGCCGGGCCGATCAGCTTCGTCGCGCTGGCCGCGCCGCAGTTGGCGCGCCGGCTGACCCGGTCGCCCGGGGCGAGCCTGCTGACCGGTGCACTGATGGGCGCACTCCTGTTGCTGGTGTCCGACTGGGCCTCACAGCGGGCCTTCGGCGCCGACCAGTTGCCGGTGGGGGTGGTGACCGGCCTCGTCGGCGGCTGCTACCTGCTCTGGCTGCTCGTCACCGAGCGCAAGGCGGGCCGCATATGAGGGGCCAGAGCTATGTGAGCAGCCAGAGCGATGTGAGCAACCAGAGGAGCAGGCAAGTGCAGCGGCTGACCGCGGAGAACGTGACCCTCGGCTACGACCAGCGGGTCATCGCCGAGAACCTGTCGGTGGAGATCCCCGACAACTCCTTCACCGTGATCGTCGGGCCGAACGCCTGCGGCAAGTCGACGCTGCTGCGGGCCCTTTCGCGAATGCTGAAGCCGACGGTGGGGCGGGTGCTGCTGGACGGGCAGGCCATCGGGTCGATGCCGGCGAAGAAGGTGGCCAAGACGCTGGGTCTGCTGCCGCAGTCCTCGATCGCCCCGGACGGGATCACGGTCTCGGACCTGGTCTCGCGGGGCCGCTATCCCCACCAGGGGCTGCTGCGGCAGTGGTCGGGCGAGGACGAGCGGATCGTGAAGGAGTCGATGGCCTCCACCGGGGTCGCCGAACTCGCGGACCGGGCGGTGGACGAGCTGTCGGGCGGTCAGCGGCAGCGGGTGTGGATCGCGATGGCGCTGGCGCAGCAGACGCCGCTGCTGCTGCTGGACGAGCCGACGACCTACCTGGACATCCAGCACCAGATCGAGGTGCTGAACCTCTGCGCGGAGCTCCACGAGGAGCAGGGGCGCACGCTGGTCGCGGTGCTGCACGATCTGAACCACGCGGCGCGCTACGCCACCCACCTGATCGCGATGCGGGACGGGAAGGTCGTGGCGGAGGGGGCGCCGGCCGAGGTGGTCACGGCGGAGCTGGTGGAGCGGGTGTTCGGGCTGCGGTGCCAAGTCATTTCGGACCCGGAGACGGGGACGCCGCTGGTGATACCCGCGGCGCGGGTGGCCCGTTCGATGGCTCGCGCGGAGTAGTCACGGGTGCGGCGCCGTTGCCGGGGGCCGGCCCCCGGACCCCCGCGCCTCAAACGCCGGCGGGGCTGGACTTGGCTAGAGCAGGCTTTTGAGGCGGAGGAGGTCGCGGAAGCCTGCTTCCAGGCGGATGCGGCCCGAGGCCCAGGCCTTGGGGAACTTCAGGGTGCCGGCGACCAGGGCCAGCAGGTCGTCGCCGGTCATCGCGAGGCGGATCTCGGCCTTGGCGGACGGCGGGCCGGGGGCCACCGCGTCCACGCGGATCCGGCCCGCGTCCAGGCGGCCCGTGAAGGTGCGGTCCAGGTCGGTGATGTGGCAGCTCAGCGAGCGGTCGAGCGCGGTCGCACCGCGCACGTCGCCTTCGGCCCGTGCCAGGTTGTCTGAGAGTTGGTCGAGTGCCGCACGGCACTCCTCGATCGTAGCCATCGTGATCCCGACCGTACCGCAGAGCCGTGCGTGGTCGCGGGCGCCCTACGCGGTAGCGTCGGGGGCATGAACGAAGAAGTGCCCGCCGCGGCCCAGGAGCCGGACGAAGCCCCGGCCGCGCCCGCCGGGCCGGTCGCGCTGGGCGTCGTACGCATCCCCACCGGGCACGCCGGGGCGGACGCCGCGCTGGAGCGGCTGGCGGACGTGGACCACCTCCCGGCGGACGGACACGTCGAGGTGTACGAGGATGTGCACAGGGGGCTGCGCTCCGCGCTGACCGCGCTGGACGCGCCGATCGGCCCCCGTCCGCACGAAAACAGGAGCTGAACCGATCGTGGCAGGAGTGGCACGCCGCCGCCTGGACGCCGAACTGGTACGCCGCAGCATGGCCCGCTCGCGCGAGCACGCCGCGCAGCTGATCGCCGCCGGCCGGGTGACCGTGGGCGGCAACACGGCGACGAAGCCGGCCACCCAGGTCGAGACCAGCGCGGCCCTCGTCGTCCTCAAGGACGACAGCGACCCCGACTACGTCTCCCGGGGCGGCCACAAGCTGGCGGGGGCGCTCGCGGCCTTCCAGCCCCAGGGGCTGCGCGTGGAGGGCCGCCGGGCGCTGGACGCGGGCGCCTCGACCGGCGGGTTCACCGACGTGCTGCTGCGGGCCGGGGTGGAGCACGTGATGGCCGTCGACGTCGGCTACGGGCAGCTCGCCTGGTCCCTGCAGAGCGACGACCGGGTCACCGTGAAGGACCGCACCAACGTGCGCGAGCTCACGGTGGAGCTGATCGACGGGGTGCCCGTGGACCTGGTCGTCGGCGATCTCTCCTTCATCTCCATCGGGCTGGTGCTGCCCGCGCTCGTACGCTGCTGCGCGCCCGACGCGGATCTGGTGCTGATGGTCAAGCCGCAGTTCGAGGTCGGCAAGGACCGGCTGGGCAGCGGTGGCGTGGTGCGCAGTACGGAGCTGCGCGCCGAGGCCGTGCGGGACGTCGCGGCGCAGGCGTGGAAGCTGGGCCTGGGCGTGCTCGGGGTGACCGCGAGTCCGCTCCCGGGCCCTTCGGGCAACGTCGAGTATTTTCTGTGGCTGCGGGCGGGGGCACCGGCACTCGACCCGGCGGATGTTGATCGTGCAGTGGCGGAGGGGCCGCAGTGAGTGATCTTTCGGGGGACCCGGCACAGTCGGGGAAGTCAGGGGAGCCGCAAGAGCCGGGGGAGTCGGTGAAGCGGACCGTCTTCCTGCTCGCGCACACCGGGCGGCCGGCGGCCATCCGCAGCGCCGAGCTGGTGGTGCAGGGCCTGCTGCGCAGCGGGCTGGGCGTACGGGTGCTGCGGCACGAGGCGGTGGACCTGCCGCTGCCGCCCGAGGTGGAGCTGGTGGCCGAGTCCGAGTGCACCCCGGAGGTGCTCGACGGGTGCGAGCTGCTGATCGTGCTGGGCGGCGACGGGACGCTGCTGCGCGGCGCGGAGTTCGCGCGCGGCTCGGGGGTGCCGATGCTCGGCGTCAACCTGGGCCGGGTGGGCTTCCTCGCGGAGGCGGAACGGGACGACCTGGACAAGGTCGTGGACCGGGTCGTGACGCGGGAGTACGAGGTCGAGGAGCGGATGACCCTCGACGTGATCGTGCGGACCAACGGGGACGTGGTGCACCGGGACTGGGCGCTGAACGAGGCGGCCGTCCAGAAGGTGTCCCCGGAGCGGATGCTGGAGGTGGTCCTGGAGATCGACGGGCGCCCGGTGTCCGGCTTCGGCTGCGACGGCATCGTCTGCGCGACGCCGACGGGCTCGACGGCGTACGCCTTCTCGGCCGGCGGGCCGGTGGTCTGGCCGGAGGTGGAGGCGCTGCTGATGGTGCCGATCAGCGCGCACGCGCTGTTCGCGAAGCCGCTGGTGACCTCGCCGGACTCGGTGCTGGCCGTGGAGGTGCAGACGGGGACCCCGCACGGGGTGCTGTGGTGCGACGGGCGGCGGACGGTGGAGCTGCCGGCCGGGGCCCGTGTGGAGGTCCGGCGGGGGGCGGTGCCGGTGCGGCTCGCCCGGCTGCACCACGCGTCGTTCACGGACCGGCTCGTCGCGAAGTTCGCGCTGCCGGTGTCGGGATGGCGCGGGGCCCCGCACTAGTTCCGTGGGGGCGGGTGCGGGCGCAGTACCGGCTCCGTACCGGCCCAGTACGGGTTCTGTGCTTCGCGCGTACGTAAATAGCATGATTGTTCGAGCCGGTTCGGGCGGGTGACGTCACATGGCACCCATGAAACCTCGGTATCGTCGTCCCGTGCTTGAGGAGATGCGGATACGGTCGCTCGGGGTCATCGACGACGCTGTGGTCGAGCTGTCACCCGGTTTCACCGCGGTGACCGGCGAGACCGGCGCGGGCAAGACCATGGTCGTCACCAGCCTCGGGCTGTTGCTCGGCGGGCGCGCCGACCCCGCCCTGGTGCGGATCGGGGCCAAGGCGGCGGTCGTCGAAGGGCGCATCGTCATGCGCCCGGACGCCCCCGCGGCGCTGCGCGCCGAGGAGGCCGGCGCCGAGCTCGACGACGGCGCGCTGCTGATCAGCCGGACCGTTTCCGCCGAGGGCCGCTCGCGCGCCCACGTCGGCGGCCGCTCCGTGCCCGTCGGACTGCTCGCCGAACTCGCCGACGACCTCGTCGCCGTCCACGGCCAGACCGACCAGCAGGGACTGCTCCGGCCCGCCCGGCAGCGCCAGGCCCTCGACCGGTACGCGGGCGACGCCGTCGCCGTCCCGCTGGAGAAGTACGCCGCCGCCCACCGCAGGCTGCGCGCCGTCGCCGGAGAGCTGGAGGAGATCACCACCCGGGCCCGGGAACGCGCCCAGGAGGCCGATCTGCTGCGCTTCGGGCTCGACGAGATCGCCGCCGTGGAACCGCTCTCGGGCGAGGACACCGAGCTGGCGGCGGAGGCGGAGCGCCTCGGGCACGCCGAATCCCTGTCCTCGGCCGCCCAGGTCGCCCACGCGGCCCTCGCCGGCAACGTCGAGGACCCGGAGGGCGTCGACGCGGGCGCGCTCGTCGCCGGGGCGCACCGCGCACTGGAATCCGTACGCTCCCACGACCCGGCGCTCGGCGCCCTCGCCGAGCGGATCGGGGAACTGGGCATCCTGCTCGGGGACGTGGCCGGGGAACTCGCCGGGTACGCGGACGACCTGGACGCCGACCCGCTGCGGCTGGCGGCCGTGGAGGAGCGGCGGGCGGCGCTGACCCAGGTGATCCGCAAGTACGGATCCGCCGAGAATGGCGTGGACTCCGTCCTGGAGTGGGCCGAACGGGGTTCCGTACGGCTGCTGGAGCTGGACGGCGACGACGAGCGGATCGACGAACTGACCGCGGAGCGCGACGGGCTGCGGCTGGAACTCTCCGCGCTGGCGCAGGCGTTGACCGACGCGCGGAACGAGGCGGCGACCCGCTTCGCGTCCGCCGTCACCGAGGAGCTGGCCTCCCTGGCGATGCCGCACGCACGGGTCACCATCGACGTCCGGCAGACCGAGGACCCCGAGGGGGTCGAGGTCGGCGGCCGGCTCGTCGCGTACGGGCCCTCGGGCGTGGACGAGGTCGAACTGCTGCTGGCCCCGCACCCGGGCGCCCAGCCGCGGCCGATCGCCAAGGGTGCCTCGGGCGGTGAGCTGTCCCGGGTGATGCTCGCCGTCGAGGTCGTCTTCGCGGGCTCCGACCCGGTGCCCACGTACCTCTTCGACGAGGTCGACGCGGGCGTCGGCGGCAAGGCGGCCGTGGAGGTCGGACGGCGGCTCGCGAAGCTGGCCAAGTCGGCGCAGGTGGTGGTCGTCACGCACCTGCCGCAGGTGGCGGCCTTCGCGGACCGGCAGTTGCTGGTCGAGAAGACCAACGACGGGTCCGTGACCCGCAGCGGGGTCACCGTCCTGGAGGGCGAGGCCCGGATCCGCGAGCTGTCGCGGATGCTGGCCGGCCACGAGGACTCGGCGTCGGCGCGGGCGCACGCGGAGGAACTGCTCGCGGCGGCCCGGAGCCCGGAGTAGGGCTTCTTGTCGCCGGCAGGGTCACCGGGGTCAGCAGACCGACGTCCGGATAGCCCGTGTGGGTGAGGATCGGGGGGTCCCGGCGGCAACTCACACGGGATCCGCACCCGTATGGTCCCGGAACGCGCGTGCGGACTGGCATTCTGAGCGACGTCCCTGCCTTCTTCCCTCCCTCACCCTGGAGCTTCGGCCCGTGAGCAGCTCCCCGGTCCCGGTCCCCGTCCTTCGCACCGTCCAAGTACTCGGCGGCGCGAGCGGTGGTGCGCACGTGCGGTCGCTGGCCACCGGGCTCGCCGCGCGCGGCGTACGGGTCACCGTGTGCGGGCCCGTCGATGCCGAGGGGGAGTACGACTTCACCGGCGCCGGCGCGCGGTTCACCCCGGACGCGGTGAGCGCGCTGCGGGCCGCCTGCGTCGAGGCCGACGTGGTGCACGCGCACGGCGTACGGGCCGGCATGCGCGCGGCGCTGGCCCTGCGCGGGCGGCGGGTCCCGCTGGTCGTGAGCTGGCACGGCGGCGGCCCCGGCAGCGGCCGTCTGAGCCTGCTGCTCGAACGGCACGTCGCCCGGGCCGCGGCGATCGTCCTCGGCGCCTCCTCGGCGCAGGTGGACCTGGCCCGGCTGCGGGGCGCGCGGGACGCGCGGCTGGCGGCGGTGGCGGTGCCTTCTGGGACCTCCGGGCCGTCAGGCGCTCCGGACGCTCCGGACCCGGGGAAGGTGCGGGCGGAACTCGGAGCGGTCGAGAGGCCGTTGCTGATCGCGGTCGGGAGTCTGGTGCCGCGGCGCGGGTACTCCGTACTGCTGGACGCGGCGCGGGAGTGGCGGACGCTGGACCCGGTGCCGCTGCTGGTGATCGCGGGTGAGGGCCCGATGCGGGCGGAGCTCGCGCGGCGCATCGAGGCGGAGCGGCTGCCGGTACGGCTCCTCGGGCGGCGGCGGGATGCCGCGCGGCTGCTGGCGGCGGCCGATGTCGCGGTGCTGCCGAGCCGGTGGGAGGCGCGGTCGCCGCTGGCACAGGAGGCTCTGCGGATGGGCGTGCCGTTGGTGGCGACGGCGGTGGGCGGGGTGCCGGAGCTGGTGGGTTCGGCGGGTGTGCTGGTGCCTTATGGGGAGGCGGGGGTGCTGGCCGCTGCCGTGGCCGGGCTGCTGGCGGATCCCGCGCGGCGGGGGGCGCTGGCGGAGGCCGGGCGGGCTCAGGCTTCGACGTGGCCGTCGGAGGACGACACGGTGGCGCAGGTCCTGTCGGTGTACGACGAGCTGGCCTCGCGTCGGCGGTAGCCCTCAGGCGGGAGCCCGGGCCCTCGCGTTGCCGGCGGCCCGGCCCGGCTGCGGGTGTGCCGCTGCGCGGTGCGGAGTCCCCTACCCGCCCTTCCACCGTTCCCCGGAGCTCCGCCCCGGACCCGATCCCGAGTGCGGCGCCGTGGCCGGGGGCCGGCCCCCGGACCCCCGCTCCTCAAACGCCGGAGGGGCTGGATTTTCGCCGGCGTTTGAGGCGCGGGGTCCGGGCGCAGCCCGGGGAACGGGCGAAGGACGGGTAGGGGACTTCACCCCGGAGGGTCGGCCACCCGCAGCCGCCCACCGGGCCCGCTCCGCGTCAAGAAGGGTTCACGTGGCGGCGGGCGCGGAGGGCCAGGCTCAGGGAGAGGACCGTTTCCGGGTCGTCCAGGTCCGCGCCCAGGAGCTCCGAGATGCGGGCCAGGCGGTTGTACAGGGTCTGGCGGTTCAGGTGGAGCTCGCGGGCGGTCTCCGCCTTGCGGCCCGCGTGGGCCAGGTACGTCTCCAGGGTGGGCAGGAGCGGCGGGCGGGACTGGGTGTCGTGGACGCGCAGGGCGCCGATCGCGCGGTCCACGAAGGCCGCCAGGTCGGGGTGTTCGCGCAGGCGCCACAGGAGCAGGTCGATGTCGAGGCGACGGGCGTCGTACCAGGGCCGGGACGGCAGCCCGGCCGCGGCCGTTGCCGTTTCCGCCGCGTGGCGCAGGCCCGCCGAGGCCGCCGCCCAGCTTCCGCAGACGCCGACCACCACCGCGGGCGCGGCCCCCGCCCGGTCCAGGCCGGCCCGCTCCACGCCGGTCCGCAGCGCCACCGCGACCCGGTCCGCGACCGTCGTGCGCTCGGCGTCGGAGCGGAGGGAGACCAGCAGGGGGACGCGGCCTTCGACCGGGCGGACCCCGAGGAGCACCGGGACGCCGACGGAGGCGAGTTCCTCCAGGACGGCCCGGGCCAGGACCGCCCAGTTCCCCGACGGGGCCAGGTCCGAGGACAGCCGCATGACGATGGGCAGGAGCGGGCCTGGGCCCGGTTTGAAGCCCAGGACGCGGGCCTGGGCGGGGGCGTCCTCCGCCGAGATCCGCCCCTCCGCCAGGTCGGTGAGGAAGTCGCCGCGGCCGCGCGCCGCGAGCTCGTCCTCCTGCCGGGCCTGCATCAGCACGACGGCCAGTACGCCGGCCGTCCGTTCCGCCGCCATCCGGTGCACGGGCAGCAGCGGGGCGGACACCCCGAGCAGGACCAGCCGGGCCCGCACCGAGCCCGTGCCGCGGCCGCCGCCCGGGACGTCGACCACCACGGCGTTGCCGGAGGGCTCCGGATCGCGCTGGCCCCGCAGGCCCTCCCACACCTGGAGCGGGTCCGCCGCGGCCTCGCCGGCGACCGGGCCGGCCGCGTACAGCAACTGGCCGTCGGGGGTTTCCAGGAAGACCGGGTTCGCCGTGAAGTCCGCCAGGATGTGCAGGACTTGGGGGATCCCGCCGCCGTCGAGCAGGGCCTCCGTGCAGCGCCGGTGGACTTCCTCGGCCCGCTGGAGCAGTGCGTAGTGCCCGTTGACGATCTCGGTGTGGACCTCCTCCGTGACGGTCACGAAGGGCACCTCCCGGTGCAGTTGGACCAGGGGGAGGCCGACCGCCCGCGCCGTCTCCACCAGGGTCGCCGGGAGCCGGGTGAAGCGGGGTCCCAGCTCGACGACCAGTGCGGCGATGCCGCGGTCCGCGAGGCGGCGCACGAAGGCGCGCTGCTCGGCGGGGCGGGTGCCGAGGCCGAGGCCGGTGGTCAGCAGCAGCTCGCCGCCCTTGAGCAGGGAGGCGATGTTGGGGACCTCGCCGGCGTGCACCCAGCGCACGGTCCGGCCGAGCCGGTCGGCGCAGGCCACCACCTCAGGGAGCCCGCTGCGCAGCCCCGGCAGCTCAAGTGCCCGCTGAACCGTGATCCCGCCCTGATTGTCCATATCGCGGACGCTACCGGGGCTCCTGTTCCCTGCACATCACCGAGCGGTTACGGGGTCCCATCTACCCCCGTCCGGCCCGACAACTCGTCGCCTCGGTAAGGGGATTATCGGACTGCATGCCGATTGTGGCGTACGTCACGCAGGGAGAGAGTGAGCGCCCTCACGACAGGAACGAGGAGCCATGAGCACGGATAGCAGCACCGGCGGCGGCGCACCCCAGGTCCAGCGGCTGAAAGCCAATTCGGTGGGCTTGGTCGGTGTCGTCTTCATGGCCGTCGCCACCGCCGCTCCGATCACCGCGATGACCGGCAACCTTCCCATCGCGGTCGGCTTCGGAAACGGCATCGGAGCCCCGGCCGGATACCTCTTCGCCACCGCCGTCCTGACCGTCTTCGCCGTCGGCTACGTCGCCATGGCCAAGCGGATCACCGCCGCCGGCGCCTTCTACGGGTACATCTCGCACGGCCTCGGCCGGATCGCCGGCATGGCCTCCGGCATGCTCGCGGTCCTCGCCTACATCGTCTTCGAGGCCTCGATCGTCGGCGTCTTCTCCTACTTCACCAAGACCACCGTCCACGACCAGCTCGGCATAGACCTGCCCTGGATCGTCTACGCGGCCGGCATGCTCGCGATCACCGCGGCCCTCGCCCACTTCGACATCAACCTCACGGCCAAGGCCCTGGGCGTGATGCTCGTCGCCGAGATCGCCGTCCTCTTCGCCGTCGCCACCGCCGTACTGATCGCGGGCGGCGGCCCCGACGGGATCCCGCTGGAGCCCGTCAACCCGAAGAACGCCTTCACCGGAATCTCCGCCGGGCTCGGCCTCTTCTTCGCCTTCTGGTCCTGGGTCGGCTTCGAGTCCACCGCCATGTACGGCGAGGAGTCGAAGAACCCGAAGAAGGTCATCCCCAAGGCCACCCTGATCTCCGTCGTCGGCGTCGGCCTCTTCTACATCTACGTCTCCTGGATGACCATCGCGGGCAACGGCCTCGCCAAGTCCGTGGAGCTCTCGGCCTCCGCGAGCCCGCTCGACCTGTTCTTCGTCCCCACCCAGACCTTCATCGGCGCCTGGGCCGTCGACGCCTTCCAGTGGCTGCTGCTCACCGGCTCCTTCGCCTGCGGCATGGCCTTCCACCAGTGCGCCGCCCGCTACCTCTACGCCATCGGCCGCGAGGGCTTCCTGCACCCGGGCCTGGGCCGTACGCACGCCAAGCACGGCTCCCCGTACATCTCCTCCATGGTGCAGACGGCCATCGCCACCGGCCTGGTCGTGCTGTTCTGGCTGACCGGGCAGGACCCGTACATCCACCTGTACACGCTGCTCGCGATCCTCGGCACCATGGCGATCCTCATCGTCCAGACCCTGTGCTCCTTCGCCGTGATCGGCTACTTCCGCAAGAACCACCCCGAGGACCGGCACTGGTTCCGCACCTTCACGGCCCCGCTGATCGGCGGCATCGCCATGGCCGCCGTGGTCGTCCTGCTGCTGGTCAACATGAAGACGGCGGCCGGGCTGGCCGCCGACTCGTTCTTCTTCACCCTGATCCCGTGGATCGTCGGGGTCGTCTTCTTCGGCGGGCTCGGACTCGGGCTGTGGCTGAAGTTCAAGGCCCCCGAGCGCTACGAGATCATCGGCCGCGTCGTCCTGGAGGACGCCGCCGAGCGCACCGACGAGCCCGCCGACCAGTCCGCCGCCACCGCCCCCTCCGCCGCGAACGTCTGAGAAGGAGCCACCGCCATGGCCCGTACGCCACTGATGCACGCGCTCCGCCAGCTCGCCGCCGAACACGCCGCCGCCCGCCGGCTCGGCCTGCCCGTCGCCGAGGTCCGCGGCTCCACCCGCCGCCAGCTCCTGGGACGCGCCGCCGCGCTCGGCCTCGGTACCGCCGTCGCCTCGGCGGCCGCCGCCCCCGCGCTCGCCCACGCCGTGGAGGCCGACAAGAAGCCCGTCACCCCCGCCCGCGTCGCCATCGTCGGCGCCGGCATCTCGGGGCTGACCGCCGCCCTCACCCTCAAGGACGCGGGCGTCCCCTTCACGCTCTACGAGGCCAACCCGAGCCGCGTCGGCGGCCGGATGTGGAGCCAGCGCTCCCTGTGGGCCTACGGGCAGACCTCCGAGATCGGCGGCGAGCTGATCGACACCAGCCACAAGAAGATCCTGGAGCTGTGCCGCCGCTTCAACCTCCCCACCGAGGACTTCCTCGGCGGCGGCCCCAACGGGGCGGAGGAGGTCCTCTGGTTCAACGGGACGTACTACCCCCGCGAGCAGGCCGACGTGGACTTCAACGCCGTCTACCAGGCCCTGCGCCGCGACCTCCAGGAGGCCGGCGAGGTCTCCTGGAACTCCACGACCCCCGCGGGCACCGCCCTGGACAACATGACGCTCCACCAGTGGATCGAGACCCGGATCCCCGGCGGACACGGCTCGCGGCTCGGCCGCTTCATCGACGTGGCGTACAACGTCGAGTACGGGGCCGACACCGATCAGCAGTCCGCCCTCGCGCTGGTCCTGCTGATGGGCTACCAGCCCAACCCGGGCAACTTCAACGTCTGGGGCCTGTCCAACGAGCGCTACCACATCACCGGCGGCAACGATCAGCTGCCGAACGCCATCGCCCAGGCCCTGCCCGCCGGTTCGACCGTCATGGGCCGCGAGCTGGTCGCCGTACGCGTCTCCGCCGACGGCACCCAGACGCTGACCTTCAACGACGCGGGCGCCACCCGCACGGTCGTCGCCGACCACACCATCCTGTGCCTGCCGCTGCCGATCCTCCAGCGCATCGACATCACCGGCGCCGGCTTCGACCCGCTGATGAAGAACCTGCTGCGCGACGCCCGCATGGGCTACTGCACCAAGCTCAACATGCAGTTCACCAGCCGCCCCTGGCGCGGCACCGGCCCCTGGCCGGGGGTCTCCGCCGGGGACTGCTTCACCGACAGCGAGGTCCAGCAGACCTGGGACACCACCAAGGTCCAGCCGGGCAACGGCGGCATCCTGCTCCAGTACGGCGGCGGCACCCTGGCCGGCGCGATCACCCCGGCGACCCCCTTCGCCACCGACTCCGACCCCTACGTACGCGCCCTCGCGGGCCGGATGCTCACCGGGATCGACGCCTTCTTCCCCGGCACCAAGGCGGCCTGGAACGGCAAGGCGCAGATATCGGCCTGGCACCGCAATCCGTACGCACTGGGCGCGTACTCGTACTGGCCGACCGGCTACCTGCACAAGTACGCCAAGTACGAGGGCACCGCGCAGGGCCGGATCCACATCGGCGGCGAGCACTGCAGCTACGACTTCCAGGGGTTCATGGAAGGCGGGGCGACCGAGGGGGAGCGGGCGGCGAAGGAGGTCATCACCGCCCTCACGTAAGCCCCGGGCGGGCGGTCAGGCGGGCTGGATGTTGTGGTTGAAGCGGAAGACGTTGTCCGGGTCGTACTCCCGCTTCAACCGGCCCAGCCGCCGCATGTTCTCGGGCCCCAGGCCCGCCGCCACCCGGTCTCCGCCCTCGTCCCCGGTGAAGTTGAGGTAGACCGCGCCGGTGCTCCACGGCCGGACGTCGGCGCGGACGTCCTTGACCCACTGCCGGACGCGCTCGTCGTCGGCCGGGTCCTCCCAGGCTCCGAACGGGTGCACCGCCCAGGGCGCGTCGCGGAACGAGATCGGGTAGTCGGCCGGACCCTCGGCGATCGCGCCGCCCTGGGGCCACACCACGTGCTGGGTGCCGCTCGGCACCGGCATGGAGTCCGCGCGGGCGCAGAACACGTCCACGAACTCGTCGGGCACCCCGCTCAGGTACTCCGCCGACCAGTAGTTCCGCATGCCCGGCGGATCGTCGAGCATGCACTGCAGGTCCGGGTAGGGCAGGTCCGTCACCAGCTCCGCCTCGTGCGGGATCGCCAGCAGCGGCGCGGCCAGCCGCCGCAGCTCCTCCACGGGACCCGCGTACGTGATCAGCGCGCCCGCCAGCAGCAGGCCGACCAGGTGCGGCGGGACGAACTCCTCGGGCGGGCCCGTCATGTAGATGGCGCCGCCGCCGGCCTCGCGCGGCCCGTCCTCCATCACGTCCCGGTACGTACGGACCATCTCGGGCCCGTGCTCCGGCAGGTACAGCAGGAACGCGACGGACATGTCCGGCAGCTCGTGCAGCCGCAGGGTCAGCGAGGTCGCGATGCCGAAGTTCCCGCCGCCGCCGTGCAGCCCCCAGAACAGCTCGGGGTGGTCCTCGGCGGTCGCCGTCACCATCTCCCCGTCGGCCGTCACCAGGTCGACCGCGAGCAGGTTGTCCACCGCCAGGCCGAACTTGCGGTCCAGCCACCCGGTGCCGCCGCCCAGCACGAAGCCGCCCACCCCGGTGGTGGAAACGCGGCCGCCGGTGGTCGCCAGCCCGTACCGCTCGCAGGCCCGGTCCAGCTGGCTCATCGTGGCGCCGCCCTCGACGCGGACGGCCGAGGCCCCGGGATGGACCGTCACCGTCTGCATCCGGCGCAGGTCCACTACCACGCCGCCGTCGTTGAGGGACATGCCGGCCACGCTGTGGCCGCCGCCGCGCACCGCGATCGGCAGGTCGAGCCGCCGTGCGAATCGCACGGCGGTCACCACGTCCACCGGACTCTCGCACTGCGCGATGACGGCCGGCCTGCGGTCGATCATCCCGTTGTAGAGGGTGCGGGCCTCGTCGTACCCCGGATCCTCCGGAACCAGGACGGCACCGGACAGGTCCTCGCGGAGCTCGGCAAGTGCCGTGCCCGCCTTCGAGAGGGGAGCCATGGCTACCCCCTTCCGGGAGAGGCGGAAAGGTGAACGACCCTTCCAGGGTAGTCAGCCCCCGTACGCCCCGCTCGCCGTCAGCCGCAGGGCCGTGTCGATCAGGGGGACGTGGCTGAAGGCCTGGGGGAAGTTGCCGACCTGGCGCTGGAGCTTCGGGTCCCATTCCTCCGCCAGCAGCCCCAGGTCGTTGCGGAGCGCCAGCAGCTTCTCGAAGAGGCGGCGGGCCTCGTCGACCCGGCCGATCATCGCCAGGTCGTCCGCCATCCAGAACGAGCACGCCAGGAAGGCCCCCTCGTCGCCCTCCAGGCCGTCCACGCCCGCCTCCTCACCCGACGTCGGGTAGCGCAGGATGAAGCCGTCCGGGGTCGACAGCTCGCGCTGGATCGCCTCGATCGTGCCGATCACCCGCTTGTCGTCCGGCGGCAGGAAGCCCATCTGCGGGATCAGCAGGAGGGACGCGTCCAGCTCCTTGGACCCGTAGGACTGCGTGAAGGTGTTGCGTTCCTTGTCGTAGCCCTTCTCGCAGACGTCCTGGTGGATCTCGTCGCGCATCTCGCGCCACCGCTCCAGCGGGCCGTCCGCGTCCCCGCTCTCGATCAGCTTGATCGTGCGGTCCACGGCCACCCACGCCATCACCTTCGAGTGCACGAAGTGCCGGCGCGGGCCGCGCACCTCCCAGATGCCCTCGTCGGGCTGGTCCCAGTGGGTCTCCAGGTAGCGGATCAGCTTGAGCTGGAGCAGCGAGGCGTAGTCGTTGCGGGCCAGGCCCGTCATGTGCCCCAGGTGCAGGGCCTCGGTGACCTCCCCGTACACGTCGAGCTGCAGCTGGCCCGCGGCGCCGTTGCCGACCCGGACGGGCCGGGAGTTCTCGTATCCCGGCAGCCACTCCAGCTCGGTCTCGCCGAGCTCCCGCTCGCCCGCGATCCCGTACATGATCTGCAGGTTCTCCGGGTCGCCGGCCACCGCCCGCAGCAGCCACTCGCGCCAGGCACGGGCCTCCTCGCGGTATCCGGTGCGCAGCAGCGAGGACAGGGTGATGGCGGCGTCGCGGAGCCAGGTGTAGCGGTAGTCCCAGTTGCGGACCCCGCCGATCTCCTCCGGGAGGGAGGTGGTGGGCGCGGCGACGATCCCGCCCGTGGGGGCGTACGTGAGCGCCTTGAGGGTGATCAGGGAGCGGACCACCGCCTCCCGGTAGGGGCCGTGGTACGTGCACTGCTCGACCCAGTCCCGCCAGAACTCGGTGGTCGCGGTGAGCGCCTCCTCGGGCTCGGGCGGCTGCGGAGGCTCCTTGTGCGAGGGCTGCCAGCTGATGCAGAAGGCCATCCGGTCGCCCGGCCCGACGGTGAAGTCGGAGTACGTCGTCAGGTCCTTGCCGTACGTCTGCGCCTCGGTGTCCAGCCAGACCGAATCGGGGCCCGCCACGGCCACGGTGCGGTCGTCGACCCGGTGCACCCAGGGCACCACCCGGCCGTAGCTGAAGCGCATGCGCAGCGCGGAGCGCATGGGGACGCGCCCGCTGATGCCCTCCACGATGCGGATGATCTGCGGTGCGTGGTCCTCGCGGGGCGGCATGAAGTCGATCACTCGGACCGTGCCGCGCGGGGTGTCCCACTCGGACTCCAGGACCAGCGAGTCACCGCGGTAGCGGCGCCGGGTGGCACGCGGGGCCTCGGTACCGGCCGGGAACGCCGGGCCGATCCGCCAGAACCCGTGTTCCTCGGTGCCGAGAATGCTCGCGAAGACGGCATGGGAATCGAAGCGTGGCAGGCACAGCCAGTCCACCGCCCCGTCCCGGCAGACCAATGCCGCGGTCTGCATGTCGCCGATCAGTGCGTAATCCTCGATGCGCCCGGACACGTTGCATCTCCAGTCGAACAGCCACGTCCGCCCCGAAGGGCGCTTGCATTGCGCGATGCCGCGGATTCTCCGGTGATGTGGATGTCCGCGTCCAGCCCATGATTCCGGAACCGGACGGGTTACGCCGTTCGCGGGGCCGCTCGGCGGGGATGTGATCGAGATCCGAGCAGGACAAGACGGCACCCTAGTGATCCCCGTCAGCCTGGCAACAATGGGGTTCGGCCGAACGGGTGAGCAGCGGCGATACCGCCGTGGCAGGCCCCGCGGACGCCTCCGCTCGGGCCCCGCCGCGTGGCCGGAGGCGGACCGGCCCGGGCGCTGATAGGCTGGTATCCCGTGGACCGGTGGTCTGCCTGTGCGAATCAGGAGCCCCGAAACCGCAGCTTCGGCGCCCCCTGAGACCCTCCGGTTCGATGGTGGCCGGCGCCGGACGCACCTCACCTCGCGACCACGGGAGCCCCCTCTTGGCGATGCCGCCCAAATCCATGACGACCAAGCACATCTTCGTCACCGGGGGTGTCGCTTCCTCCCTCGGCAAGGGCCTGACGGCCTCCAGCCTGGGTGCGCTGCTGAAGGCGCGCGGTCTTCGGGTCACGATGCAGAAGCTCGACCCGTACCTGAACGTCGACCCCGGCACGATGAACCCGTTCCAGCACGGCGAGGTGTTCGTCACCAACGACGGCGCCGAGACCGACCTGGACATCGGTCACTACGAGCGCTTCCTCGACGTCGACCTCGACGGCTCGGCCAACGTCACCACCGGCCAGGTCTACTCGCAGGTCATCGCCAAGGAGCGGCGCGGCGAGTACCTCGGTGACACCGTGCAGGTCATCCCGCACATCACCAACGAGATCAAGCACCGCATCCGCCGCATGGCGACCGACGACGTCGACGTCGTCATCACCGAGGTCGGCGGCACCGTCGGCGACATCGAGTCGCTGCCGTTCCTGGAGACCGTCCGCCAGGTCCGCCACGAGGTCGGCCGCGACAACGTCTTCGTCGTGCACATCTCGCTGCTGCCCTACATCGGCCCCTCCGGCGAGCTGAAGACCAAGCCCACCCAGCACTCGGTGGCGGCGCTGCGCAACATCGGCATCCAGCCCGACGCGATCGTGCTGCGCGCCGACCGCGAGGTCCCGACCTCCATCAAGCGCAAGATCTCGCTGATGTGCGACGTCGACGAGGAGGCCGTGGTCGCCGCGATCGACGCCAAGTCGATCTACGACATCCCCAAGGTCCTGCACACCGAGGGCCTGGACGCGTACGTCGTGCGCAAGCTCGACCTGCCCTTCCGCGACGTCAACTGGACCGTCTGGGAGGACCTGCTCGACCGGGTCCACAACCCCGACCACGAGGTCAAGGTCGCGCTCGTCGGCAAGTACATCGACCTGCCGGACGCCTACCTGTCGGTGACCGAGGCGCTGCGCGCCGGCGGCTTCGCCAACCGGGCCCGCGTCCAGATCAAGTGGGTCACCTCCGACGACTGCAAGACCCCGGCCGGGGCCGCGGCGGTGCTCGGCGACGTGGACGCGATCTGCGTCCCCGGCGGCTTCGGCGACCGCGGCGTCAACGGCAAGGTCGGCGCGATCACCTACGCCCGCGAGAACAAGGTCCCGCTGCTCGGCCTGTGCCTGGGTCTGCAGTGCGTGGTCATCGAGGCCGCGCGGAACCTCGCGGGCATCGAGGACGCGAACTCCACCGAGTTCGACGCCTCCACCCCGAACCCGGTGATCTCCACGATGGAGGAGCAGCTGGCCTTCGTCGAGGGCGCGGGCGACCTGGGCGGCACCATGCGCCTGGGCATGTACCCGGCGAAGCTCGCCGAGGGCTCCATCGTGCGCGAGGTCTACGGAGACCAGGCGTACGTGGACGAGCGCCACCGCCACCGCTACGAGGTCAACAACGCCTACCGCGGCGAGCTGGAGAAGAAGGCCGGCCTGGTCTTCTCCGGCGCCTCCCCGGACAACAAGCTCGTCGAGTACGTCGAGTACCCGCGCGAGGTCCACCCCTACCTGGTGGCCACCCAGGCCCACCCGGAGCTGCGCTCGCGCCCGACGCGCCCGCACCCGCTGTTCGCGGGTCTGGTCAAGGCGGCCGTGGAGCGGCAGCAGGCCGCGAAGTAGCCGCACGACCGCATAACGTTGGCAGCCGGGGTACGGAGATCCGTACCCCGGCTGTCGCGCGTTGTGGAGGGCTTCGGGGCATGGAGATCAAGGACACTGCGGAATCCTGGGAGACGGTGTCGACGCAGCGGCCGTTCCAGGGTGCGAAGACGGCGGTCGCCTCCGACGAGGTACGGATGCCGGACGGGTCCGTGGCCCGCCGCGACTACCAGGTGCACCCCGGGTCGGTGTGCGTGCTCGCCCTGGACGACGCGGGACGGGTGCTGGTGCTGAGCCAGTACCGCCACCCGGTGCGGCGGCGGCTGTGGGAGCTCCCGGCGGGGCTCCTGGACGTCGTGGGGGAGAACCCGCTGCACGGGGCGCAGCGCGAGCTCGCGGAGGAGGCGCACGTCAAGGCCGAGGACTGGCGGGTGCTGGCCGACTTCTACGCGTCCCCCGGCGGTTCGGACGAGGCCATCCGGATCTTCCTCGCGAGGGGGGTCTCTGAGGCGGACGGCGAACGCTACGCGGAGTCCGGCTCGGAGGAGGCGGACATGGAGCTGGCGTGGGTGCCGTTGCCGGAGCTGGTACGGGGCGCCCTGGCGGGCGAGCTGGCCAATCCCGGGCTCGTCACGGGAGCCCTGGCGCTGTCGGCCGCCCTGGCCGCCGACCCGGCCCTGGCCTCCCTCCGGCCGGCGGACGCCCCTTGGCCGGCCCGGCCGTACGAGGCGTAGGCCTGGCGGGGCGCCGTTGCCGGGGGCCGGTCCCCGGGGCCCTGCGCCTCAAACGCCGGCGGGGCTGGGGTTTGCCTGGGCGCGGGCTGGCTGCGGGTGGGGGTCGGTGCCGGGGGCGGGGTGGGGTGTCGGCCTGGACTGCATGATTTAGGCGCCCCTTCCTTTACTCCGACAGGGTTTGGGCTCTACCTGCGCCACAAATCACGCTCTACGTCCAGGCCGACACCCCACCCCGCCCCCGTCCCCGACCCGGGCCGCGCCAATTCAGCCGTCCGGCGTTTGAGGACCGGGGTCTGGGGCGGAGCCCCAGAGGGGTTCGGGCGCAGCCCGGGGCCCTTGTGCTTTCAGCCCGTCCGGCGTTTGAGGACCGGGGCAGGGCCGGCCCTGGGAACGGGGGAAGGGCGGGTAGGGGACTTCGCCCCGCAGGGCTCACGCACCCGGGACCGGCAACAGGCGGCCGTGGCCGCACCCTCGCCCAGACCCTGCCGCGGAGTTCGGCGCAGTGGCGCGTGAGGAAGGAGAAAATGTGCCCATCCGCTGATCCGATCGGGCGATTTGTCCGCCGCGCTCCACCCGGTCCGTCGCTCTGTGTGAACTACGCTCGCAATCCGAAGGCAGCGAGAGGAGCGGATCCGTGACGGATTTCGTCGGGCGGCGGCGTGAGCTCAAGGAGCTCCGCGAGGACATCGCGCGAACCGGGCTCGACACCCTCTCCGGCCGCAAGGCCAAGTCGCCGCGGGCCCGCGTGCTGCTCGTCGCGGGGCGACCCGGCTCCGGCCGGACCGCACTCGCCGAAGCGCTGGTCCGCGAGATCGCCGACGACTATCCGGACGGGGTCCTGAAGGTCCGCCTCACCGCCCCCACGGGGGAGACCGTCGCCACCGAGCGTGCCGTCCGCACCCTTCTGGAGGGGCTCGGGCAGCCCACCCCGCCCGGCGCCGCCGAGGACGATCTCAGCTCGGCCCTGCGCACGGCCCTGACCGGCCGCCGCATGGTCCTCCTCGTCGACGACGCCTCCGATCCGCACCAGGTCGACGCCCTGCTGCCGGACACCCCCGAGTGCCTGGTCGTCGTCACCGCCGAGGGCCCGCTGACCGGGATTCCGGATGTCCGCCCCTGCACCCTCGGCGGCCTCGACACCCCCTCGGCCGTCCGCATGCTCGTCCAGCGCATCGGCGACGTCCGCGTCGCCAACGACCCGCGCGCGGCCGAAGCCCTCGCCGAGGAGTGCGGCGGCCAGCCCGCCGCGCTGGCCCTGGCCGGCGGCTGGCTCGCCGCGCGCCCCAAGGCTTCCGTGGCGGACGTGGGCAAGCAGCTGCACGATATGCCCGGCGGTGTCGGCGGCCCGCTGGCCAAGGCCTTCAGGCTCGTCTACGAATCCCTCCCGCAGCCCGCCCAGCGGACCCTGCGGTTGCTTCCGCTTGCCCCCGCGGGCCTCGTCGACTCCCACGTGGCCTCCGCCCTCGCCGGCTGCTCCGTGGCCGCCGCGCAGTCGACCCTGGAGGATTTCGCCGCGCTGGGGCTGCTCAGGTCCGCCCATGACGGGCTGTACTTGCTGCCCGGCTGCCTCGCGCCGCTGCTCCAGGCCCTGCTGGAAGCCAAGGAGCGGCCCGCCGAGGTCCAGCTCGCCCGGGCCCGGATGCTGGAGCGCACCGTACGGCTGCTGCTCTCCTGCCGGGCGATGGCGGAGCCGGATGCGGAGGGGCACGACGGACCCGTCGGGGAGCCGGAGAAGCTCGACGGGGTGCCGCGCGCGCTGCGCTTCGCCGACCGGCGGGCCGCGGAGACCTGGCTGGACACGCGGCTGCCCGCGCTGCTGGCCGCCGCCTCGCTGGCCGTGGCCGACGGGGAGCTGGACACCCTGGCGCGCAGGTTCGTGGCGGCGCTGGCGGGGGCGCTGTCCGAGCACCGCGGCACCGCCGGGGCCGCGCCCGAGCTGTACGGGCTGCACCGGCTCGTGCTGGACGTGGCCGAGCGGCGCGATCTGTACCGGGAGCAGGCCGCCGCGCTGCTGAACCTGGCCGATCTGGACGCCGAGACCGGCCGGACGCGCGAGGCGCTGGACCGCTACCGGGCCGCGCTGGACGCGGGAAAGTCGGCGAACGACCCGTACGCGTCGGGCCGCGCGATGGAATCCGTAGGCGGCGCGCACCAGGAGCTGGGCGACTGGCACCGGGCCTCCGACTGGTTCGGCCGGGCCCTGTCCCACGCCCTCGCGCGGGGGGAGCGCGCGGACGAGGCGCGGCTGTACGGGCGGCTGGGGAACGTGCACACCTACGCGGGCCGGTACGGGGACGCGCTGCGGAACTGGCGGGCGGCCTCGGCCGGCTACCGGAAGCTGGCCGATGTCCCCGGCCAGGCAAAGGCGTTGAGCGAGATGGCGCGGATCCAGGAGTACGCGGGCCGGCCCGAGGAATCGCTGCACACCTGCCGGGAGGCGGTGGAGCTCGCGCGCAAGGCCGGGGACCTGCGGCTTCAGGCCGCGCTCCAGGTGCGGCTGGCGGACACGCTGGACCGGCTCGGGGATCCCGCGGCGGCCAGGCTGCACAGGTCCGCGGCCGACAGATTGCTGGGAGATGACCCCGCAGCCTGCGAAATCCGCAGCGTTTCCGACTGAGATTATTACTTTGCAAGGCTAGACAGCCGCTCATCCTTCATTAGACTGGCTTCACCAGGTCATCCTCTGGTGCATCCCGTTGCGCGTTCTTGTGGACGGGTTTGTATTGAAGTAGCCCGAAAAATCCCCTGAGCCAAGGACCGTGAGCCACGATGAAGGTCGGCATCCCCCGCGAGGTCAAGAACAACGAGTTCCGGGTCGCCATCACGCCTGCCGGCGTGCATGAGCTGGTCCGCAACGGCCACCAGGTCTTCGTCGAGCAGAACGCCGGTGTGGGCTCCTCGATCACGGACGCGGAGTACGTGTCCGCCGGCGCCGAGATCCTCGGCACCGCCGACGAGGTCTGGGCGACCGCCGACCTGCTGCTGAAGGTCAAGGAGCCCATCGCCGAGGAGTACCACCGCCTCCGCAAGGACCAGACCCTCTTCACCTACCTGCACCTCGCGGCCTCCCGCGAGTGCACGGACGCCCTGCTGGAGTCCGGCACCACCGCCATCGCGTACGAGACGGTCGAGACGGCGAACCGCGCCCTCCCGCTGCTCGCCCCGATGTCCGAGGTCGCGGGCCGTCTGGCCCCGCAGGTCGGCGCCTACCACCTGATGCGCTCGGTCGGCGGCCGCGGCGTGCTCCCCGGCGGCGTCCCCGGCACCCACGCCGGCGAGTGCGTGGTCATCGGCGGCGGCGTCTCCGGCTGGAACGCCGTGCAGATCGCCGTCGGCATGGGCTTCCACGTGACCCTGCTGGACCGCGACATCAACAAGCTCCGCGAGGCCGACAAGATCTTCGGCACGAAGATCAAGACGATCGTCTCCAACGCCTTCGAGCTGGAGAAGGCCGTCATCGAGGCCGACCTCGTCATCGGCGCGGTGCTGATCCCGGGTGCGAAGGCCCCGAAGCTGGTCACCAACGAGCTCGTCGCCAAGATGAAGCCCGGAAGTGTCCTTGTCGACATTGCGATCGACCAGGGCGGCTGCTTCGAGGACTCCCGCGCGACCACTCACGCCGAGCCGACCTTCCAGGTCCACAACTCGGTCTTCTACTGCGTCGCCAACATGCCGGGCGCGGTGCCGAACACCTCCACCTACGCGCTCACCAACGCCACGCTGCCCTACATCGTGCAGCTCGCGAACCTCGGCTGGGTCGAGGCGCTGCGTCGCGACCCGGCGCTCGCGCTGGGCCTCAACACCCATGACGGCCAGGTCGTTTACCGCGAGGTCGCCGAGGCGCACGGTCTCGAGACCCTTGAGCTGAGCTCGCTGCTCGGCTGATTCGTCAACGACTGACGTCAATCTCACGTATCCGGCCGGACCTTGCTCGCGAGGTCCGGCCGGAGGCGTTCCCGGAGTCCCCGGCGGGGCCGCTCAACTCGCCTCGAACGTAACCCTTTAACCCTTTCGCACACCTGCGAAACTTCCCGGCGACAGCTCGTACGCCCTTGACAGAGTGGTGTTCGGTTGCCGACACATCGCGGTGGGTCCGGCGGATTGTGTTGCCGCTGAGTGGTGACACGCCATAGAGTCGCCAACCGTCGGCATGGTGCCACGCTGACCTATCGATAAGTGTCCTGGTCACGTCCGAGGAGGTAAGACGACTTGTGAATGAGTCGACATTTGCTCCTGGAGGTGGTCGAGCAGGAGGGCCTGCGCGGGGCCAGGGTCCTGCCGGAATCGAAGCCGTGGGATCCGTAGCGGTCCGCACCTTCGCAAACCACCAGCACATGACGACGCCCCAAAAGAGCATGGACGGCCTAGACGTGAACTCCAGGGCCGGCGACCCGAGCGGCGACAAGCCCGTGGGTTTCGCCGACTACGAACAGGTGCCCGAGGGGCATTTCTACGACCCGGACGCGGAGTACGAGCCCGACCCCGAGTACGCGGCCACTCTCGCTCCCGACGCTGCACGCCAGCGCCGTGAGCGGATCGGCCCGACCGGACGGCCGCTGCCGTACTTCCCGATCCCGGGTCCGCTGACCGATCACGGTCCGGCGACGATCATCGCGATGTGCAACCAGAAGGGCGGCGTGGGCAAGACCACGTCGACCATCAACCTGGGTGCGGCGCTGGCGGAGTACGGGCGCCGAGTGCTGCTCGTCGACTTCGACCCGCAGGGCGCGCTGTCGGTCGGCCTCGGGGTCAACCCGATGGAACTCGACCTGACGGTCTACAACCTGCTCATGGAGCGGGGCATGTCGGCCGACGAGGTGCTGCTGAAGACGGCGGTCCCCAACATGGACCTGCTGCCGAGCAACATCGACCTGTCCGCCGCCGAAGTGCAGTTGGTCAGCGAGGTCGCGCGCGAGTCGACGCTGCAGCGGGCCCTGAAGCCCCTGCTGCCCGACTACGACTACATCGTGATCGACTGTCAGCCCTCGCTCGGTCTGCTGACCGTGAACGCCCTGACGGCGGCTCACAAGGTCATCGTGCCGCTGGAGTGCGAGTTCTTCGCACTGCGCGGTGTGGCGCTGCTGACCGAGACCATCGAGAAGGTGCAGGAGCGGCTCAACCCGGAGTTGGAGCTCGACGGCATCCTCGCCACGATGTACGACTCCCGCACGGTGCACAGCCGTGAGGTGCTGGCGCGCGTCGTCGAGGCCTTCGACGAGCACGTCTACCACACGGTCATCGGCCGTACGGTGCGGTTCCCGGAGACCACGGTCGCCGGCGAGCCGATCACCACGTACGCCTCCAACTCCGTCGGTGCCGCCGCCTATCGCCAGCTGGCCAGGGAGGTGCTCGCCCGGTGTCCCGCCGAGTGAGTCTGCCCGGAGCCGACGAACTGTTCCGTACGACCGGGGGGATGGCGCTGACGTCCTCCTCGCCGAACTCGGCGCGGGGCGTGGAGCACGCGGCTTCGGCCGCGGAGGGCACGGCGGGAGAGGGCCGCAGCCGGGAGGCTGAGGCCGGTACGGAGCCGGGCGTCGGCCCGCAGCGTAGGCCGCAGGAAGGTTCCGGTAACGCCGTCCCCGCCCCCACCCCCGGCCGGGGCAAGGGGCAGGGCCGGGGTGCGAACCGGCGGCCCAGCGGGCGTGAGCGGCACGACGAGAAGATCACGGTCTACGTCTCCGCCGAGGAGCTCATGGACCTGGAACACGCGCGGCTGGTGCTGCGCGGGGAGCACGGTCTGGCGGTCGACCGGGGCCGGATCGTGCGTGAGGCCGTCGCGGTGGTTCTGGCGGACCTGGAGTCCCGCGGTGACGCGAGCATCCTGGTGCGGCGGTTGCGGGGGCGCTGAGCCCCTGCGGGGGCTTGGCCGGGCTCGTCCCGGCGCCCTCGCCGTGTGCGGTGCCGTGGCTGGCGTGCCCTGCGGGGCGAAGTCCCCGCCGTGACCTTTGCCGCTGCGCGGGGCGGAGCTCCCCTACCCGCCCTTCCGCCGTTCCCCGGGCGCTGCCCGGACCCCGGTCCTCAAACGCCGGACGGGCTGGACGACCCTGGGGCTCCGCCCCAGACCCCGGTCCTCAAGCGCCGGACGGGCTGGAATTGGCGGGGCGGGCTGGATTTCGGGGCGGGCTGGATTTGCCCGGCGTCCCCGGGGGTTCCGTGCGGTCGTGCGTGGGAGGGTTAGGGGCTTGGGTTTCGGCCCTGGTCAGCCAGCCGTTCGTTCCGTACCTCCCTGGACCGCGATGCCCCCTCCCGCCGAACCCGGCCTCCCGCCCCGCCGCTCGCTGGGCCGCGGCCCGGGTGTCTCCGTACCGGAGGAGGAGAGGGAGCTCCCCGGACCTCCTGTCGTGGCCGTACCGGTCCCTGAGGCCCCTGGGGAGCCCGAGAGGCCAGGAGAGGCCGAGGAGGCCCCCGAGGGCGGCCCCGGGGGCCCCGAGAGGGCCGGGGAGGTTGAGGGGATCGAGGGGGCCGTACCGGCTTCCCTGGAGACCCTGGCGGTGCCTCCCGCGTCCTCGGCCGAGGACGGGCGGTTCACGGTGCACCTCGGGAACTTCGAGGGGCCCTTCGACCTGCTGCTGCAGTTGATCTCCCGGCACAAGCTCGACGTCACCGAGGTCGCGCTGTCGGAGGTCACCAACGAGTTCATGGCGCACATCCGTGCGATGGGGCCCGACTGGGACCTCGACCAGACGACCGAGTTCCTCGTCGTCGCCGCCACCCTGCTCGACCTGAAGGCGGCCCGGCTGCTGCCCGTCGCCGAGGTCGAGGACGAGGCGGACCTCGCGCTGCTGGAGGCCCGGGACCTGCTGTTCGCGCGGCTGCTGCAGTACCGGGCGTACAAGCGGATCGCCGACATCTTCCAGGACCGGGCCGAGACCGAGGGCAAGCGCTACCCGCGCACCGTCGGGCTGGAACCCCACCTCGCCGAGCTGCTCCCCGAGGTGGTCATCAGCATCGGCGGCGAGGGTCTGGCGCGGCTCGCGGTCAAGGCCATGCAGCCCCGGGCGAAGCCCCAGGTGTACGTGGACCACATCCACGCGCCCCTCGTGAGCGTCCGGGAGCAGGCCGGGCTGGTCGTGGCGCTGCTCAAGGCGCGCGGCGAGGCCACCTTCCAGGAGCTCACCGAGGACGCCGCCGACACCCTCACCGTCGTGGCGCGCTTCCTGGCCCTCCTGGAGCTCTACCGGGAGAAGGCGGTGGTCCTGGACCAGGAGGAGGCCCTGGCGACGCTCACGGTGCGCTGGAGCGGCGGGGACGGGGACGGCATGCCGACGGTGACGGACGAGTTCGACCAGATCGTGGAGGTCAAGGAATGAGCGAGACGGCGGCCCCCGTGGCCGGGCTGGCGTTGAAGCCCGCCCTGGAGGCGGTCCTCATGGTCGTGGACGAGCCGGCGACCGAGGCGCACCTGGCGAAGGTGCTGGAGCGGACCCCGCGCGAGGTCGCGCGGGCGCTGCGCGAGCTGGTGGACGAGTACGAGGTCCAGGGCCGCGGATTCGAATTGCGGCTCGTCGCCGGGGGCTGGCGGTTCTACAGCCGGGCGGACTACGCGCCGGCGGTGGAGGCCTTCGTCCTGGACGGCCAGCAGGCCCGTCTCACCCAGGCGGCGCTGGAGACGATGGCCGTGGTCGCGTACCGCCAGCCGGTCAGCCGGTCGCGGGTCTCGGCGGTGCGCGGAGTCAACTGCGACGGGGTCATGCGCACCCTCCTCCAGCGGGGTCTGGTGGAGGAGGCGGGGACGGAACCCGAAACAGGTGCGATCCTGTACAGGACGACGAACTACTTTCTGGAGCGGATGGGCCTGCGTGGCCTGGACGAGCTCCCGGAGCTCGCGCCCTTCCTCCCCGAGGCGGACGCGATCGAAGCCGAGACGCAAGAGGGTGTTCCGTCGTTCGATCCGGACTCTCCGGATACCGATGAAGACGACAAGACGACGGAACTTTGATGCGAAGCAGCGGCAACGGCAACGGTGGCGGCAACAGGAACAGCGGCGGCGGTGGTGGCGGGCGAGGTAGCTCCCCCCGCGGCGGCTCCTCCAGCGGCGGCGGTGGTGGCTACCGCGGTGGCGGCTCCGGCGGCGGCAGCGGCTCGGGAGGCGGCTCCCGCGGCGGCTCCTCGGGTGGTGGCTACCAGGGTGGCGGCTCCCGCGGCGGCTCCTCCGGTGGTGGCTACCAGGGTGGCGGCAGCTCCGGCGGCGGCTCCCGCGGCGGCTCCTCGGGTGGTGGCTACCAGGGTGGCGGCTCCCGCGGCGGCTCCTCCGGTGGTGGCTACCAGGGTGGCGGCAGCTCCGGCGGCGGCTCCCGCGGCGGCAGCTCGGGCGGTGGCTACCAGGGTGGCGGCTCCCGCGGCGGCTCCTCCGGTGGCGGTTACCAGGGTGGCGGCTCCCGCGGCGGCTCCTCCGGTGGCGGTTACCAGGGTGGCGGCTCCTCCGGCGGTTACCAGGGCGGCAGCTCCGACCGTGACCGCGAGCAGGCCCCCCGCATCCGCAACCCCCGCCCCGAGGAGCGTCGCTACGACGTGGGCCCCGAGGGCGAGCGCAACGGCCGCGGCGGTGCCAAGGCGGGCGGCGGCGGTGCCCGCGGCGCGGCCGACGGCAACCGCGGTGGCGGTGCGCGCGGCGCTGCGGCCCGCGGTGGCGCCAAGGGCGGCCCGAAGGTCTCCCGTACCCCGGGCATCGGCGGCGCCGGCGGCCCGCGCATCGGCCCCGGCTCCCGCAGCGGCCAGTCCAAGCCGCGCGAGCTGGAGGCGCGGATCGAGGAGCGCGTGCGCGACCGGTACGCCGACAAGCCCGTGATCAAGACTCCGAAGACCTTCCCGGGCGCCGAGGAGGAGGGTGAGCGTCTGCAGAAGGTGCTCGCCCGTGCCGGCATGGGTTCGCGCCGTGCGTGCGAGGAGCTCATCGAGCAGGCGCGCGTCGAGGTCAACGGCGAGATCGTCCTGGAGCAGGGCAAGCGCGTGAAGCCCTCGGACGAGATCAAGGTGGACGGCCTGACCGTCGCCACCCAGTCGTACCTGTTCTTCGCGCTGAACAAGCCGGCCGGCGTCGTCTCCACCATGGAGGACCCGGACGGCCGCCAGTGCCTCGGTGACTACGTCACCAACCGCGAGACGCGTCTCTTCCACGTCGGCCGGCTCGACACCGAGACCGAGGGCATCATCCTGCTCACCAACCACGGTGAGCTGGCCCACCGCCTCACGCACCCGAAGTACGGCGTGAAGAAGACCTACGTCGCCGCCATCACCGGCCCGCTGCCGCGCGACATCGGCAAGCGCCTCAAGGACGGCATCGAGCTGGAGGACGGCTACGCCCGCGCCGACCACTTCCGCGTCGTCGACCAGCTCGGCAAGAACTACCTGGTCGAGGTGACCCTCCACGAGGGCCGCAAGCACATCGTCCGCCGCATGCTGTCCGAGGCCGGCTTCCCGGTCGAGAAGCTCGTGCGGACCTCGTTCGGCCCGATCGAGCTCGGTGACCAGAAGTCCGGCTGGCTGCGCCGCCTGACCAACACCGAGGTCGGCATGCTCATGCGCGAGGTCGGTCTCTAGGGCCCGGCCAGAAGCACGGCCCCACACGGGCCTCCAGAACCCGCGGTGCCTTCGGGCGCCGCGGGTTTTTTGGTTGTGCGGGACCCCGGAGCCTGTTTATAGTCAACCTGACTATAAAGAGATGAGGGTGGGCGTCATGGGATGGCAGACGAGCTGGACCGAGATCCTCGGGTTCGTCACGGGGGCCGTGTGCGTCTGGCTGGTCGCCCGGCAGCACATCGCGAACTGGCCGATCGGCATCGCGAACAACGTCTTCTTCATCGTGCTCTTCGCCCAGGCGGGCCTCTACGCCGACGCCGGGCTGCAGATCGTCTTCATCGCCCTCGCCGCGTACGGCTGGTGGTCCTGGACCCACGGGGGTGGACCAGGCACCACCACGGCCCTGCCCGTGCGCCGCACCACGGCCGCCGAGTGGACCGTGCTGGCCGCGGCGGGGGCGGTGGGGGTGCTCGGTCTGACCCTGCTGCTGAGCCGGGCCACCGACTCCACCGTCCCGTTCTGGGACGCCCTGACGACCGGGCTCTCGCTCATGGCCACGTACGGGCAGTGCCGCAAGCTCGTCGAGTCCTGGTGGCTGTGGATCGCCGCGGACCTCGTCTACATCCCGCTGTACGCCTACAAGGGCCTGTACCTGACCTCCCTGCTCTACGTCGGCTTCCTCGCCCTGTGCGTGGCCGGACTGCTCGGCTGGCGCCGGGCCCTCCCGGCCCGCGGGGCGACGGCGGAGACGGCGGCGACGGCGGTGACTTCGTGAAGCGCCACGGCCACGGCCTGGTCCTCGGCAAGTTCTATCCACCGCACGCCGGCCACCACCACCTGGTGCGCACCGCGCAGGACCAGTGCGAGCGGCTGACCGTACTGGTCTGCGCGGCCTCCGTGGAGTCCGTACCGCTCGCCGACCGGGTCGCCTGGATGCGCGAGGCGCACCCGGGGGCCGAGGTGGTCGGAGCGGTCGACGACATCCCGGTCGACCTCCACGACCCGGCCGTCTGGGAGGCGCACATGGCGATCTTCCGGGGCGCGGTGCGCCGCCCGGTCGACGCCGTCTTCACCTCCGAGGCCTACGGGACCGAGCTCGCGCGGCGGTTCGGCGCCGAGGAGGTCTGCGTGGACCGGGGCCGCACCCTGTTCCCGGTGTCCGGCACGGCCGTACGGGCCGACCCCGTCGGGAACTGGGAGTTCCTGGGACCCGCCGTACGGGCCGCCCTGACCCGGCGGATCGTCGTACTCGGCGCCGAGTCCACCGGCACGACCACCCTGTCGCGGGCCCTGGCCGAGCACTGGCGGGGGCGCGGCGGGGTGTGGGCGAAGACGGGCTGGGTGGCGGAGTACGGCCGGCGGTACAGCGAGGAGCGGCTCGCGGCGGCGCGCGCCGCGGACCCGGCGGCGACCTGGGCCGACGTGAGCTTCACCTCGGCGGAGTTCCCGGTGATCGCACGGCGCCAGGACGCGGAGGAGGAGCGGGCGGCCCGGCTGGGATCGCCGGTGCTCTTCTGCGACACCGACTCCTTCGCCACCGGGATCTGGCACGAGCGGTACATGGGCGCGCGCAGCGCGGAGGTCGAGCGGATCGCCGCCGGGACGCGGCGGGACCTGTACCTGCTCACCGACCACGCGGACGTGCCCTTCGAGGACGACGGGCTGCGCGACGGAGCGGAGCTCCGGCCGTGGATGACCGGGCGGTTCCTGGAGGAGCTGGAACGGACCGGGAAGCGCCACCTGGTGGTCCGCGGGGACCGCGAGGCGCGGCTGGCGGCGGCGGTGGCCGCCGTCGACGGACTGCTGGCGGAGGGCTGGCAGTTCGCGGATCCGCTGCCGGAGCGGGTGGCGGAGCGGACGGGGGAGCGGAGCCGATGAGTGACACCGGACCCGGACACGGACCCGGGCAGGGACCCGGACCCGGACCCGGGCAGGGACCCGGGCAGGGGTACGACCCGCACGCCTTCGCCCCCTTCGCGGTGACCGTCGACCTCGCCGTCTTCACCGTGCGCGGCGGGACCCTGCACGTGCTGCTGATCCGGCGCGGGCAGGAACCGTACGCGGGCGCCTGGGCCCTGCCCGGCGGCTTCCTGCTGCCCCGCGAGTCCGCCGAGACGGCCGCCCGGCGCGAACTGGCCGAGGAGACCGGCCTGTCGGCGCAGGTGGTCGACGCCCTCCGCCTGGACCAGCTGCGCACCTACAGCGACCCGGACCGCGACCCCCGCATGCGGGTGGTCTCGGTGGCCTTCACCGCGCTCGTCCCCGATCTGCCGGAACCGGTGGCCGGGGGTGGCGGAGACGCGGACCGCGCCCGCTGGGTGCCGGTGGGGGAGGCCTGCGAGCCCGCCTTCGGACTGGCCTTCGACCACGCGGAGATCCTCGCGGACGCCCGCTCCCGGGTCGGCTCGAAGCTGGAGTACAGCTGCCTGGCCACCGCCTTCTGCCCGCCCGAGTTCACCCTCGGCGAGCTCCAGGCCGTCTACGAGACCGTCTGGGACACCGTCCTGGACCGCCCCAACTTCCGCCGCAAGGTCCTGGCCACGCCCGGCTTCGTCGAGGCCGTGCCCGGAGCCGCCCGGCTCACCGGCGGCCGCGGCAAACCGGCCGCGCTCTACCGGCCCGGCCCCGCCAACACCCTGCACCCGCCCCTGCTGCGCCCCTCGGAAGGACACGCGCGATGACGACGAAGCCGACGAACCCGCCCCACACGAAGCGGGCCGCCACGGGCTCCCTGATCGGACTGGCCCTGGGAGACGCCCTCGGCTTGCCGACGGAGTTCAACGACGTGCCCAGGATCCTGGCGAAGACCGGCCCCTGGCGGCAGATGGACCTGCCCCGGCCGGCGATCGTCACCGACGACACCCAGATGACGCTGGCCCTCGCCCGCGGCATGCGGACCGCCGCGGAGCGGGGCCGGGTGGGCCCGCTGCGCCTCGCCCGCCCGGTCCGGGAGGAGTTCGTGGACTGGTACCACTCCCCGGAGAACAACCGGGCCCCGGGCAACACTTGCCTGAAGGCCTGCAGCCTCCTTGACCTTCCCGAGCGGGACTGGCGCGACGCCAGCCAGCTCGGCTCCAAGGGCTGCGGCGCGAACATGCGGGTGGCTCCGGTCGGTCTGGTGCCCGGCTGGACGGAGGAGGAGCGGGCCGGCGCGGCCCAGCTCCAGTCGGCCCTGACCCACGGCCACCCCACCGCACTGGCCGCCTCCGACCTCACGGCGCGGGCGGTGTTCCTGCTGGCGCAGGGCACCGAGGTGACCGGCCTGGTCGGGCAGCTGCGCTCGTACGCCCTGGAGAACCGCACCCGCTACCACGAGCGCTGGCTCGGCGACCTCTGGACGCGGACGGCGTCCGACGCCTCGGCCGAGTCCTTCATGGCGCGCGGCTGGGACGAGTGCCTGGAGGTCCTGGACCGTCTCGCGGCGGCCCTGCGCACCCCGTCCCCGGAAACCGACCCCTGCCTCACGACCGGCGAGGGCTGGATCGCCGAGGAGGCCCTGGCCACCGCCCTCCAGTGCTTCCTGCTCTTCCCGGAAGACCCGCTCCTGGCCCTGCGCCGCGCGGCCTGCACGGCGGGCGACTCCGACTCCATCGCCTGCCTGGCCGGCGCCTTCGCGGGCGCCCACCTCGGCGCGGACGCCTGGCCCCGCGACTGGGAGGGACGCATCGAGTACCGCGCCGAGCTCCTGTCCTTCGGCGCCCTCTGGGACGCGTGAACCATGCTGGACGCGCTGGAGATCGACCTCACCGCCGTCGTGGCGGAAGAGCCGGACCCGCTGCTCTTCGCGACGGTCTCGGGCGCCCACCTCTACGGCTTCCCCTCCAAGGACTCCGACGTCGACCTGCGCGGAGCGCACCTGCTGCCGGCGGCGGAGCTGCTCTCGCTCCGCGACCCGCAGGAGACGCGCAGCCGCATGTGGTTCCGGGACGGCACCGAGATGGACCTCGTCACGCACGACCTGCGCAAGTTCGTCCGGCTGATGCTGAACCGCAACGGCTATGTCCTGGAGCAGCTGTTGTCCCCCCTGGTGGTGCACACGACGCCGGCCCACGAGGAACTGGTGGCGCTGGCCCCGGGCGTCCTGACCTCCCACCACGCGCACCATTACCGGGGCTTCGCGAACACCCAGTGGCGGCTCTACGGGAAGACGGCCGAGCTCAAGCCGCTGCTCTACACCTTCCGGGCGCTGCTCACCGGTATCCACCTGATGCGCTCGGCGCAGGTGCAGGCGCACCTGCCCACGCTGCTCGACGAGGTACCCGAGGCGCCGGGGTACCTGGCCGCGCTGATCGAGGCCAAGGCCGAGGCCGAGCACGGGGCGGCCGACGGGGTCGACGCGGCGCGGGTGGAAGGGGACGTCGAGGCGCTGCACGGGGTGCTGGCGGCAGCCCAGGACGCCTCGCCGTTGCCGGAGCATGCGGACGCCTTCGACGCGCTCGACGAGTTCGTCGTACGGCGGCGGGTGCCTTAGGCCGTCGCCGACGCCCGGCGGGTGCGCAGGAGGAAGTCCTCGACGCGGGGGAGGTCCGGGGCCCCGGGGAGGGGCGTCGTGGGGAGCGCGGCCTCGGTTTCCTCCGTCAGGCGGGTCATCCACGCGTCGACCTCCTCCCACGTGAGTTCGCCGCGACGGACCGCGAGGAGGCGGTCGCGGTAGGGGGTCGCGTCGATCACCAGGCGGCCCGTGCGCAGCAGGTCGCGGCAGGACAGGAGCAGGCGCAGCAGGTGCATGGCGTGCTTCCAGCGCGGGGCGCCGTGGTTGCGGAGGTCGCCGAGGAGTTTGCCGCGCTGGGAGACGGCGTACCGGCTGAAGGTGGTGTGGGCCTGGCGGGAGAGGAACGCCTCGCGGAGCGAGAGGAGTTCCTCTCCGACCGGGGTGAGGTCCTCGACGAGGGGGGAGTGCAGGACCTCCAGGACGTTCGGGTTGGCGCGCAGCGCGAGTTCGCACGTGCGCTCCAGCTCCCACGAGAACTCCTCGTCCCGGGGCCCTTCCACGTGCGTCGGCGGCTTCTCGAAGCGCCAGAACAGCGGCGTCGGGGCGAGGTAGACACCGCGCCTGTCGGTGTCGCTCGCCTCCGTCGCCAGGCCGAACGCCCTCGAACCCATCACGCACGAGTAGACCGTGTGCTCCCTGACCAGGGAGAGTTCGAGCGGCTCGGGGGTCGGTTCGTGCTGGTTGGCCTCGTTCATCCCGCGAGGCTAGTGCCGGGTCCCCGGGCTAGGCGAGCGAGATTTCGCCCGCCGGGGAGACGGTGATCTTCTTCTCCGCCAGCGGCTTGGTGGCCGGGCCCTTGGCCACCGCGCCGTCCGTGTCCTTGAACTTGCTGCCGTGGCACGGGCAGTCGATGGTGCCGGCCTCCACCTTGTTCACCAGGCAGCCCGAGTGCGTGCATACCGCGGTGAAGCAGCGGAAGTCGCCCGCCGTCGGCTGGGTGACGACCAGCTTCTCGTCCTTGAGGACCGTGCCGCCGCCGACCGGCACCTCCGAGGACTTGATCAGGGCCTTGGCGTCCGCGGCCGGAGCCGAGGACGAGGCGGACGCGGAGTTCTGGGCCGTGGGCGCGCTGCCGCCCTCGGACGAAGGCTTCGTCTCGTCGGCTCCGCCGCACGCGGTCAGGACGCCGCCTGCCAGGACGCTCGCGCCGGCCGCCAGTACGGTGCGCCGGGCAGCGCGGGTGGGGTCGCTCATGATTTCTCCTCGGGTGATCGCCGGGATGGCGAGAGGCATCCTGGCGCGTGACGGGCCTCAACAACACCCCGCCACGCCTTGACTCAGCCCTCCGGAGGCCGGGGAACGAGTTCCGCCGGCGCACCTGGGGCGCGTACCACCTCCCACACGCGCACCACGGCCTCCCGGTTCAACGGGCCGTGGACGTGCGGGTAGCGGATGCCCGCTTCACCCTCCCGGCGGACCTCGCTGGTGAGGGCGCGCTCGTCGAGTTCCACGGCGAGCAGGGTTCCCGGTACGCCGCCGTAGTGCGAGGCGGCGATCGCCAGCGCGGTCTGCGGATCCGCCGAACAGTGCACGAAACCCTCGGATTCGAGGGAGGACGGGGCGTACGGGCGCTCGGGATCGGCGCTCCAGTCGGCGAGCGGTACGAGGTGGAAGATCATGCAGATCGTTCTACCGCAGCCGGTGCGCGGCTCTGCGCCAAGTGGCAGATGTGCCCTTATTGGGTGACATTGTCCGTATCTCGAAGCCGGGTACGCCGATTTCCGCGCGCCCGGTCCCTCATCGAAAGGCATCACCATGGCGGGCAATGACCTCGGCTCCCTTCTCGGCGGCCTTCTCGGCGGCAGCGGCGGACAGGGCGGCGGTGGCGGCGGCAACATCCTGGGCTCCCTCCTCGGCGCCCTCATGGGCGGCGGCGGTGGCGCCGGCGGCGCCCAGGCTGCCGGAGGCGCGGGGAACAACCCGCTCGGCGGGCTGCTGGACATGCTGACCAAGTCGGGTCTGACCGACCAGGCGCAGTCCTGGGTCGGTACCGGAGAGAACCAGCCGGTCAGCGGCCCGGAGATCGCCAAGGCCCTGCCGGACGAGACCCTGGCCAAGGTCGCCGAGCAGGCGGGCGTCACCCCCGAGGCGGCCGCCGACCAGATCGCGCAGGCGCTCCCGCAGGCCGTGGACAAGCTGACCCCGCAGGGCTCGGTGCCGACCGGCTCGCTGGAGGACATCATCAAGCAGCAGAACCTCTGAGCGAGCCTCCGAGCGCCCCGGTCCTGCCGCGGGCGGTCCCCGAGGGCCCGGCGTCCCGTCCCAGCGGACGGGACGCCGGGCCCTCGAGGCATTCCCGCTGGCTACCCTGAGGCAGGCACCGCACCGCCGTCACACCCCTGTACCCCTGGAGCACCCCGTGAGAACCGCCGTCGTCATCGGAACCGGACTGATCGGCACCTCCGCGGCGCTCGCCCTCGCCGCCCGCGGCATCGCCGTCCACCTGTCCGACCGCGACCAGGGGCAGGCCCGTACGGCCGCCGCGCTGGGCGCCGGCACGGAGGAGCCCTACCAGGGCAAGGCCGACCTCGCGGTCATCGCCGTACCGCCCGCCCACGTGGCCGCCGCCCTCGCCGACGCCATAGGCCGTGACCTGGCCCGCGCCTACGTGGACGTGGCCAGCGTCAAGGGCGGACCGCGCCGGGAGCTGGACGCGCTCGGCGTGGACACCAAGGCGTACATCGGCACCCACCCGATGGCGGGCAAGGAGCAGTCCGGCCCCCTCGCGGCCTCCGCCGACCTCTTCGAGGGCCGGCCCTGGGTGCTCACGCCGACCCGGGACACCGACCACGAGGTGCTGAACCTGGCCCTGGAACTGGTGGCCCTGTGCCGGGCCGTCCCGGTGGTCATGGACGCCGACGCGCACGACCGCGCCGTAGCGCTGGTCTCCCACACCCCGCAGCTCGTCTCCAGCATGGTCGCGGCCCGGCTGGAGGAGGCCGACGAGACCGCGGTGCGGCTGTGCGGACAGGGCATCCGCGACGTGACCCGGATCGCCGCCTCCGACCCCCGCATGTGGGTGGAGATCCTCTCGGCCAACCCGGGACCCGTGGCGGACGTGCTCTCCGGGATCGCCGCCGACCTGGAGGAGACCGTGGAAGCCCTGCGGGGCCTGCAGTCGGCCGACGAGGACAAGCGCCGGGACGGGGCGGCCGGCATCGAGGACGTACTGCGCCGCGGCAACGCGGGCCGGGTCCGGGTCCCGGGCAAGCACGGGGCCGCGCCGACGGTCTACGAGACGGTGGCCGTCCTCATCTCCGACCAGCCGGGCGAACTCGCCCGGATCTTCGCCGACGCCGGCCGGGCCGGGGTCAACATCGAGGACGTGCGGATCGAGCACGCGACCGGGCAGCAGGCGGGCCTGGTCCAGCTGATGGTCGAACCCCGTGCCGTGGCCGGACTCCAGGCGGAGCTGCGCGAACGCGGCTGGGCGCTGCGCCAGCCGTAGGCGAGGCGCCAGGCCCCCGGAGGCCGGGCCCGGTGCGGGCCCGGACCTGCCCCCGGGGCCGCCCCGAGCCCGTACCAGGCCCGGCCCGGGGCCGCACGTCGACGCCCCGGCGGGCGGCGGCGAAAAGCCCGGTAACCTGGAGGAGGGGCGCTATTGGCGCGCCCGGACACGTACGCGCAACCAGGAAGGTGCCCGCACCGTGGAAACCGCAGCTCCGACCGCCGTGATCGTCGCCATCGACGGTCCCTCCGGCACGGGCAAGTCCAGCACTTCCAAGGCCGTGGCCGCCAAGCTCGGGCTGCGCTACCTGGACACCGGTGCCCAGTACCGGGCCATCACCTGGTGGATGATCACCAACGGCATCGACATCGACGACCCGCAGGCGATCGCCCTCGCGGCGGGCAAGCCGGTCATCGTGTCCGGCACCGACCCGTCCGCCCCGACCATCACCGTCGACGGCCAGGACGCCTCCGGCCCGATCCGGACCCAGGAGGTCACCTCCAAGGTCAGCGCCGTGAGCGCCGTCCCCGAGGTGCGCACCCTGATCACCGAGCTCCAGCGCTCCATCGCCGCCGAGGCGGCCGACGAGGCCGACGGCATCGTCGTCGAGGGCCGGGACATCGGCACCACCGTGCTGCCCGACGCCGACCTGAAGATCTTCCTCACCGCTTCCGCCGAGGCCCGCGCGGCCCGCCGCAGCGGCGAACTGCGGGGCAAGGAGGCCGCCGACCTCGCGGCCACCAAGGAAGCGCTGATCAAGCGCGACGCCGCCGACTCCGGCCGCAAGACCTCACCGCTGGCCAAGGCCGGCGACGCGGTCGAGGTGGACACCACCGAGCTCACGCTCGACAGGGTCATCGAGTGCGTCGTGACGCTGGTGGAAGAGAAGCGGGGCCGCGCGTGAGCGATACGCCCTCCCTCAAGGGTGCGGCGGTCGGCCGGAGGATCGGCATCGGGCTCATGTACGGCCTCTGGAAGCCGCGCGTGCTGGGGGCCTGGAAGGTCCCCGCCACCGGCCCCGTCATCCTGGCCGTGAACCACTCGCACATCATCGACGGCCCCATGCTGATGGGGACCGCGCCCCGGCCGCTGCACTTCCTGATCAAGAAGGAGGCGTACGTCGGTCCGCTCGGCCCCTTCCTCGAAGGGATCGGGCAGGTCAAGGTGGACCGCTCCGGCACCGACCGGAGCGCCGTCAGCCGGGCGCTGGGGGTGCTGGAGAACGGCGGGGCCCTGGGGATCTTCCCCGAGGGAACCCGGGGCGAAGGCGACTTCGCCTCGCTGCGCGCGGGCCTCGCGTACTTCGCGGTCCGTGCCGGTGCGCCCATAGTGCCGGTCGCCGTCTTCGCGGACACCGAGCGGCGCGGCCGGGTCGTCAAGGCCCTGCCGCCGCTGAAGAGCAGGGTCGACATCGTCTTCGGCGATGCCTTCGACGCCGGGGACGGCAGTGGCCGCCGTACCCGTACCGCGCTGGACCAGGCCACCGTACGCATCCAGGACCGGCTGACCGCCCACCTGGCCGACGCCAAGCGCCTCACCGGGCGCTGAGCGAGACTTGACCTAGTAGTGGAACCGCGCTGCGCGGGCCCCACCGATCACCACGAACGACGAGGAACGGACTTCATGAACGACCAGCAAGACCACGGAGCACTTGGCGATGCCGAGTACGCGGAGTTCATGGAGCTCGCCGCGGAAGAGGGCTTCGACGTCGAGGACGTCGAGGGTGCCCTCCAGGAAGCCGGCCACGGCCCGCTGCCCGTCCTCGCCGTCGTCGGCCGCCCGAACGTCGGCAAGTCGACCCTGGTGAACCGGATCATCGGCCGCCGCGAGGCGGTCGTCGAGGACAAGCCCGGCGTCACCCGCGACCGCGTCACCTACGAGGCCGAGTGGGCCGGCCGCCGGTTCAAGGTCGTCGACACCGGCGGCTGGGAGCAGGACGTCCTCGGCATCGACGCCTCCGTCGCCGCCCAGGCCGAGTACGCCATCGAGGCCTGCGACGCGGTCGTCTTCGTGGTGGACGCCAAGGTCGGCGCCACCGACACCGACGAGGCCGTCGTCCGCCTGCTGCGCAAGGCCGGCAAGCCCGTCGTCCTGTGCGCCAACAAGGTCGACGGCCAGAGCGGCGAGTCCGACGCGGCCTCGCTGTGGTCCCTGGGCCTCGGCTACCCGCACCCGGTCTCCTCCCTGCACGGCCGCGGCACCGGCGACATGCTCGACGCCGTCCTGGAGGCCCTGCCCGAGGCCCCCGAGCAGACCTTCGGCACCGCCATCGGCGGCCCGCGCCGGATCGCGCTCATCGGCCGCCCGAACGTCGGCAAGTCCTCCCTCCTGAACAAGGTGGCCAAGGAGGACCGCGTCGTCGTCAACGAGATGGCCGGCACCACCCGCGACCCGGTCGACGAGCTGATCCAGCTCGGCGGGGTCGTCTGGAAGTTCATCGACACCGCGGGCATCCGCAAGAAGGTCCACCTCCAGCAGGGCGCCGACTACTACGCCTCGCTGCGTACGGCCGCCGCCGTGGAGAAGGCGGAGGTCGCGGTCATCCTGATCGACACGACCGAGAACATCTCCGTCCAGGACCAGCGCATCATCACCATGGCCGTCGAGGCGGGCCGCGCGATCGTGATCGCGTACAACAAGTGGGACGACCTCGACGAGGAGCGCCGCTACTACCTCGAGCGCGAGATCGAGACCGAGATGCAGCAGGTCGCCTGGGCTCCCCGGGTGAACGTCTCGGCGCTCACCGGCCGCCACATGGAGAAGCTGGTCCCGGCCATCGAGACCGCGCTCGCCGGCTGGGAGACGCGCATCCCGACCGGCCGTCTGAACGCCTTCCTCGGCGAGGTCGTCGCCGCCCACCCGCACCCGATCCGGGGCGGCAAGCAGCCGCGCATCCTGTTCGGTACACAGGCGGGCAGCAAGCCGCCGCGGTTCGTCCTCTTCGCCTCGGGCTTCCTGGAGCACGGCTACCGCCGCTTCATCGAGCGCCGCCTGCGCGAGGAGTTCGGCTTCGAGGGGACCCCGATCCACATCTCGGTCCGCGTCCGCGAGAAGCGCGGTGCGCAGCACAAGCGCAAGATGTAGTGCGACGTCGGTAGGGCCGCCGGGGCTAGTAGCCCCGGCGCGGAGCGGGCGGCAGGGCCGCCGGGATGTGCTGCATCCCGGTCTGGTGCTGGCGCCCGTTCGCGTATCCGGCGCCGGCGTACGAGTACTGCGGCTGCGGGGCCGGCGAGGGCTGCCAGGCGTCCGCCTGCTGCCCGGCGTGCTGTCCCGTCGACTGCCATGAGGAACCGTTCCAGCCGCTCCCGTAGGAGCTCGTGGAGCCCGCCGCGGAGCCGCTGCCGTACGCGCCCGCGCCGCTGCCGTACGCGCCGCTGTAGGAGCCCCCGTACGAGAACGCCGTGAAGCCGAGGTCCTCCTCGCCCGTGCGGTCGCCGGGCAGGGCCCGGAAGGCGCGCAGGTACTCCGAGTACAGCGTGTCGTAGATGGGCGTGTGCGAGGCGGCGGGAGAGCTCCCCAGCTCCCGTACGGGGCGCATCGGGGGGACGCTGCTCGGATAGGACGGGGCGCGGGAGACATCGTAGGAATGCACGTATCAGCCAACGAAACCGGCGGCCCACGGATGCGGGGTGGCGGGACGGAAAACGCAGATCGCCGGGGGTGCGCGGGACGGACCGCGCACCCCCGGCGCACGCCGCCCGGCCCCCTCTGCGGGGGTCGGACGGCCGTTTCGGGGACGGAAGACGGAGCGGCGGGCGGGAGCCCGGGGAGGGCCGCAGAGCCGGGGCCTCAGGCGCCCGGGGTGCCCGCCAGCGGCATCGAGGCGGCGACCAGCTTGCCGTTGCGGGCGGCCTTGTCCAGGGCGTCGCGCAGCAGGTCCTCGCGGGGCTGCTGGCCGATGGTGCCGACGGGGGCGGCGTAGACCAGGACGCGCTGCGTCTTGTTGACGGCGGCCCGCCAGCCGTCGGTGACCGACAGCGGCCGGTGCGCCTGCCACCAGGCGATCTGGCCGGGCTGGAGCACCGAGTGCAGCTGGCCCGCGGCGAGCAGGATCGACCAGCCGGTCAGGGCCTGCGGGACCTCTTCGGTGTCGGTCATGGGGATGAAGCCCTGCTCGATGAGGAGCGGGAGGAAGTCGTCGCCGGGACCGGTGGTGCCGGGGCGCGCGATGGGCGCGGTCGGCTCCACCACGAGGGCGGGGTGCAGCTCCCCGTTGATCAGGATCAGGCCGCTGGTGATGCCGAGGACGGCCTGGCCGCCGGGCACGGACTGCGGCACGTCGCCGGCGGGGGAGGCCGCCGGGGCGGGGCTGTCGCCCGTGATGGAGCGGACGGCGCCCTGGAGGTCCGCCTCGGGGACGGAGACGACCTGCGAGGGGATGCAGCCGGCGTGGGCGAAGGCCAGGACGGCCGTCTCGTCGCCGACGAACAGCACGGTGCTGGTCTGCTCGCGCTCGGAGTCGCCGGGGGTGCGGCAGGAAGTGCAGTCGTAGCTGCCGGGGGATCCGTCACCTGCGAGCAGCCGCTCGGCTTCCTCGTCGCCGATCTCGGCACGTACCTCATCACTGACTTCGAGCATGCGCGGCACGGGGTGGCTCCTCGGACTAGGCGTGCGGGGCCGGGGGTTCCGGCTCGCCGGGCTCAACGGGGGAGTGGCGGCCGGGGTCACGCCGTTTGAGGGAACGGAATCGAACCGGACCCCCGAAGGAGTGAACGGTCCGACCGGGCCGTTGTTTTCGTGCCAACTCTTTTTTGGTTGTGCGCAGTTGATGGCCGGTGCTGGTCGTTTGCGCGGTGGGCCGAGCGGGTGGGGGCGCGGAGGGCGCGGTGTGGCGAGCGCGGGGGGTGGTACGGGGCTGCGTAGCGTGACGCGATGCGCAACTTCGGGGTTCCGGGTGGGGTGGGCGCGGCGGCGCTGGCGCTCCTCTTGCTCGCATCGGCGGCGGCGGTCGCGGCGCCGCCCCCGCCCAGGCCGGGGGCGCCCGGCCGGTCGGTGGACTGCGGGCCCGGCGGGCAGTGGCCCTGGGACTGCGTGGCCGACTGCGAGAGCGGGGGCCGCTGGGCGGTGAACACGGGCAACGGCTTCTACGGCGGACTGCAGTTCTGGCAGCCGACGTGGGAGGAGCACGGGGGGCTGGCCTTCGCGCCGAGGGCGGACCTCGCCACGCGGGAGCAGCAGATCCGGGTGGGGGAGGAGCTGCTGGGGAGCCAGGGCTGGGAGGCGTGGCCCGTGTGCGCGAAGCGGTACGGGCTGGCGGGGCGGATGCACGTGGTGCGGAAGGGGGACACGCTGGTCGGGATCGCGCGGCGGCACCGGGTGCGGGGTGGGTGGCAGGCGCTCTATGCGGTGAACCGGGTGGTGGTCGGGCCGCGGCCGGAAGTGCTGCGGATCGGCGTGATGCTGGTGCTGCCGGCGGTGCGGACGGATCCGCCGGCGCAGGCGCCGCAGTCCCCGCCGGCATCGCAGGCCCCGTCGGCGCCGCAGTCCCCGCCTGCATCCCAGCCCCCGTCGGCGCCGCAGTCCCCGCCGCCCGGGGCCGTTGCGAGCCCGGCCGCGTCGGCCGTGCCGGGCGTGCTGCCCCCGGGGGCGTCGGCTGTGCCGCGCCGGGGGGACCTGTCCGTGAGTCCCGGTCCGGTGGGGGGATCGAGGGTGTAGGCGGTGGGCTGGTGCGGGTGGGTTGGCCCTGCGGGGCTGGGTCCCCTACCCGCCCTTCCACCGTTCCCCGGGCTCCGCCCGGACCCGTTGCCGGGTGCGGCGCCGTTGCCGGGGGCCGGCCCCCGGACCCCCGCTCCTCAAACGCCGGAGGGGCTGGATTTCGGCCCGCGCGAGCTGGAATGGACCGGAGGGGCTCCGCGGGGCTGGGGTGTCAGGCCGGGTGGCCGAGGGCTGGGTCGTGGTCGGGGGTGGGCTGGGCCGGGATGCGGGGGGCGGTCGGTTCGGGGCCCGGCTGGGCGGGGAGGCGGATCTGGGCCGGCTCGGGGTCCGCGCACTCCATCGTGCGGGGGAGCTTCAGGGCCATCGCCGCGCCCGCCAGGAGCAGCGCCGCGCTCACCAGCAGCGTGACGTGCAGCCCGTGGACGAAGGAGTGCCGGGCGGCCGTGAACAGGGACTCGCCCGCCGGGCCGCCGAGCCGCGTCGCGATCTGGTAGGCCTCGCCCAGCGAGTGCGAGGCCCCGGCGGAGTCGGCCGCCGACACCCCCGGAACCGCTGCCAGGCCCGGCGCGTAGGCCGCGTTCATCACGCTGCCCAGCAGGGCGATGCCCATGCCCGCACCGAGCTGGTAGGAGGTCTCCCCGATCGAGGCGGCGCCGCCCGCCGTCGCGGCCGGAGCCTCGCTCAGCATGGACTCGTAGGCCGCGAAGAGGGTGGTCTGGAGGCCGAAGCCGAGCAGGACGAAGCCGGCCGTCAGCAGGACCGGGCGGTCGTGCTGACCCATGAGGGTCAGGAGCAGGACCGCGCCGGCGGTCAGGACGAAGCCCAGCGAGACCATCCTGCGCGGGCCGGTCCGGGCCAGCGTGTAGGAGCCGGTCGCGCCCGCCGCCATCGCGGCGAAGGTGAGCGGGAGCAGGCGCAGCCCGGTCTCCAGCGGGCTCAGGTGCAGCACGAGCTGGAGGTACTGGACGGCGATCAGTTCCAGGCCGACCAGCGCCAGCATGGCCAGCACGATGCAGCCCACGGAGGTGGTGAAGGCCGGCCGGGAGAACATCCGCATGTCGATCAGCGGGTGCGCGCGGCGCTTCTGGCGCCGTACGAAGAGCACGAGCAGCGCCGCCCCGATCAGCAGCGGGACCAGTGCCTGCGGGTCGGTGAGGTGGCGCTCGGCGCCGAGCCGCTTGATCCCGAGGACCGAGCCGAGCACGCCGCCGGCGGCCATGAGCGCGCCGAGCACGTCCCAGGGCCCGTCGGAGGTGCCCTTGGACTCGGGCAGCAGCCACCGTCCCAGCGGCAGGATCATGACCATGAGCGGGATGTTGATCAGGAAGACCGAGCCCCACCAGAAGTGCTGGACCAGGAAGCCGCCGAGGACGGGGCCGCTGGCCGCGCCCACGGCGGCGACGGCGGTCCAGATGCCGATGGCGAGGGCCCGCTCGCGCCGGTCGGGGAAGACCTGGCGCAGGATCGACAGGGTGGCGGGCATGATCATCGCGCCGCCGACGCCCAGCAGGGCACGGGCCGCGATCAGGACCTGGGCGTTGTCGGCGAGGGCGGCCAGGGCCGAGGCCGCGCCGAAGAGCCCGTAGCCGAGGAGCAGGACGCGGCGGCGGCCCACGCGGTCACCGAGGGTGCCGAAGAGGATGAGGAGGGCGGCGCAGACCAGCGGGTAGGCGTCGACGATCCAGAGCAGCTCCATCGGGCCGGGCCGCAGGTCTTCGGAGACGGAGGGAACGGCGACGTGCAGGATCGTCGCGTCGAGCGCGACGAGCACCAGGCTCACGCAGAGGACCGCCAGTACGGCCCAGCGGTTGGCCCCGCCGGAGGCCGCGCCGAGTCGCCGCAGTCGCTGCCGGGGGGAAGGGGTCCTGTCGCCGGTCGTGTTCGTCCCCGACATGCATGTACCTCCCAGGTGATCCCTCGCACTCGGCGGACCAGCGTCTTCTCGGAGCCACGGGTGGGGAGGGTGGCGTCCTACGGGGTCCGGCGTCGACACGCGAGTGAAGGGTCAGCGTACGCGAGTTCGGCTGTCCGACACGTGGTCAAGCTCTCATCCCGCCGCCGGCTGCGATGTGGTGTGCGCCACTCGTTCCACCTCGGCCCCTCCTGCCCGGGCGCGCCTGCCCCCGACCTCGATAATCATGCCCGTGAAGGATCTTGGATTTCGTCGGGCCGCGCCCGCTCTGGCCGTGTTCGTGGCGGTTCGGCTGCTGGGGCTGGCCGTGCTCACGGTGTGGGGGGCGGCGGCCGGCAGTAGCGCGCACACCTTGCTCTCGGCCCGCTGGGACTCCCTCTGGTACGCCCGGATCGCCACCGAGGGGTACGGGTACGAGGTGGCGCTCCCGAACGGCGACGTCCACTCCAACCTGGCCTTCTTCCCGCTGCTGCCCTGGCTGGAGCGGCTGGTGTCGGCCGTCACCGGGCTCGGCCACGGATCCGCGGGCCTGGTGGTGTCGGCGCTCGCCGGGCTCGCCGCGGCCTGGGGGATCTTCGCGGTCGCCGAACTCCTCCACGGCCGCCGGGCCGGGGTGTTCGCCGTCGCGGTCTGGGCCGCGCTGCCCGTCGGGATCGTCCAGTCGATGGCGTACAGCGAGTCGCTGTTCACCGCGCTGGCCGCCTGGAGCCTCTACGGGATCCTGCGCGGGCACTGGCTCACGGCCGGCCTGCTCGCGGCCGGGGCGGGGCTGACCCGCCCGGTCGGAGCCGCCGTGGTCGCGGCGGTGTGGGTGGGCGCCGCCCTGGCCCTGCGCGGCGGGGAACGCTCCTGGCGGCCGGTGGCGGGGGCGCTGCTGGCCCCGCTCGGAGCGGCGGCGTACGTGCTGTGGGTGGGCGCGCGCACCGGCGGCGGCCTGACCGGGTACCTGGACGTACAGGGCGGCTGGGGAAACGGCTTCGACGGCGGCTGGGCGTTCGCCCGGTTCATCGGGGCGCGACTGGCCTCGCCGGCCTTCGCCGCCGGGATCGGGCTGATCGCCGGGGTCGCACTGGTGCTGTGGCTGTACGCGCTCTGCGTGCGGCGGCGCCAGCCGCTGCCGCTGCTGGTGTACGCCGGGATCGTGGTGGCGCTGGCCCTGTGCGCCTCCGGGTACTTCGGCTCCAAGCCCCGGCTGCTGCTCCCCGCCTTCCCGCTGGTGTTCCCGCCGGCGGTGGCGCTGGCCCGGTGGCGGACGGGCCGGGCGGCCGCGGTGCTGGGTGCGGCGGCCGTCGCCGCGGCCGCGTACGGGGCCTTCTGGCTGAACGGCTCGGGGCCTCCGTAGGCCCGGGATCACGGAATGGATCGTTCCGTTCCATCTTCGGGCAAAGTAATTGACCGGGACTGATAAATGCGGCCTAAGTATGCGAGGAAAAGACCGGAGGAAGGGGCCTCCGTCACTCCAACCAAAGGATGAATACCGGGAATTAAGTCCCGCGTGAGACCAAGTCCACATCACATGGTCATCACAAAGCGCGTGATTCGACCGGGGTGCCCATCGGCGCGCGGTAACGTCGATTGAGTGCGTACCGACCAAATCCTGCCCAGACTGGAGCGGGTGTTCGCCCGGCTGGACCGGGAACCAGAGCGACCGGCTCATCTGCAAACACCGCGGATGAGCCGGCACCGCGTCGTGCTCCTCGGAGCGACCCTCGGCTTCTACCTGGCAATCGTCGTCGCGGTGCTGACCACTTCCTGGCTCGTCCGCCTCGACTGGCAGATCATGTTCTTCCGGCCGTACGAGCAGTGGCCGCAGCTCCACGCCTTCCTCGACTACCTCGTCGTCCTGGGCCAGCGCGGCCCCACCGCGGTCATGGTCGCCGCCTGGCTCGGCTGGCGGTCCTGGCGGCAGCACACCCTCCGCCCGCTGATCACCCTCGGCGTGGCGCTGCTGCTGCTCAACATCACCGTGGGCGCCGTCAAGCTCGGACTGGGCCGGCTCGGTCCGCACTACGCCACCGAGATCGGCTCGGCGGAGCTCTTCGCCGGCGGAGATATATTTCCTTCGGGCCACACCGCCAACGCCGTGGTGACCTGGGGAATCCTGGCCTACCTGGCGTCCACGGTGGTCACCCGCCGGGTGCTGTCCCTGGTGTCCGCCGTGGTCTCCCTGAGCGTCGGCGCCACCACCGTCTACCTCGGCACCCACTGGGTCAGCGACGTCCTGCTCGGCTGGCTCGCCGGCCTGCTCGTGCTGCTGGCGCTGCCGTGGTTCGAGCCGTTCATCGCGCTGGCCGAGGCCTACGTCTTCGACGTGCGGGCCCGGCTGCGCAGCCTCGTGGAGGCCGGGCAGGTGCCCGAGGCCCTCACCGGAGTGCTCGTCCCACTGCTCTCGGCCGGCGGCAAGTGGCAGCTCCAGCGGGCCGCCGCCGAGCCGTCCGAGCGGCCGTCGGGGGAGCCCGTGCCGCCGGCGGCGCCCGTACTTCCCGTGCCGCTGGTGCAGCCCGCGGTCGTCCTGCGGCAGCCCGAGCCGGCCGAGCCCCCGCAGGTTCCGGTCCCGGCGTCGGCCGCCGCTTCCGCTTCCGCCCAGGCTGCTGCGGGCCACCAGCCCGCCGCCCGGCCCGCCGTCCACCTCTCCGGCCGTCCGCACCTGATCCGTTCGGAGCGGACCCCGCTCACCCCGGCAGGCAGCCGCCGGCCGGCCCACGCCGACCGCGCCCCCGTGCGCGGCGCGGCGCCCCGCCCGGCCACCGGCGGCTGAGCCGGACCCCGGGCGGTACGCACCCCTTCCGCTCGCGCATCCACGGCGGGCCCCGGTCGACGACCGGGGCCCGCCGTGGCGCGTCCGGGGCACGGCGGCCGCGAAAGGCCCGGAACGTCAGCGGCGCGCCCGGACGTTCCTCCATACCGGGTCACGCTTGTGTCACGGATTGTCGACAGTCCTCCACGGCGGAGTTTGTCTGGACCTTTTATTTCCCGTCCCGCGACACGCCCGGGGGGAATTCTGTTTCGAATTCCCCCGCAACTCCCCGGAATTGTGGCCGGGGCGTGCTCCGGTCCCCCTCCGCTTCCTTACAAACCCTTCACTTCTCCGGCTGGTTCACGAGCGGTTCCAGAGACCTGCCGAGCCGATCTCGCGCGGCCCGGATCCGGTCCGTCAGTTCGGCCGGTTCGATGACCTCGAACTCACACCCGATCATCATGATGTGAATGACGAGGACATCGAGGTTGACCGCCCCGGTGCGCAGGATGCAGCTCTGCTCGTCGAGCGGCTCCAGGGTCCCGTCGGCCGGTCCGACGATCCGCGCCGCCTCCTGCTCGGGCACCCGCAGCCGGACCACCGCGCGGGTCGCGTACACCCGTTGGGAGATGCCCCGGGAGACGTACGCGGCGAGGTCCTCGGCGGGCGGCGGGCGCGGGGTGAAGCGCGGTCCGTGCGGGGGCCTGAGCTCGATCCGGTCCACCCGGAAGGTCCGCCAGCCCTCCCGGTCCAGATCCCAGGCAACGAGGTACCAGCGGCGCTCGCTGCACACCAGCCGGTGCGGTTCGACGGTCCTGCGGGTGACGGTGCCCCCGTGGTCCCGGTATCCGAAGCGCAGCCGCTCGGCGTCACGGCAGACGCCGGCCAGCTCGGTGAGCACGGAGGAGTCGACCGTGGAGCCGCGCGCCCTGCGGAACATGGGCACGGTGAACTCGTTCAGCGCGGACACCCGGGCCCGCAGCCGCGAGGGCAGTACCTGCTCCAGCTTCGCCAGCGCCCGTACGGAGGCCTCGCCGATGCCCTCCACGCCGTTCCCGGCGGCGGTCCGCAGCCCCACGGCCACGGCGACGGCCTCGTCGTCGTCGAGCAGCAGCGGCGGCAGCTCGGCCCCGGCCCCCAACTGGTACCCGCCGCCGGTGCCCGGACTGGCGTTCACGGGGTAACCGAGCTCCCGCAGCCGGTCCACGTCCCGGCGCACGGTCCGCGGGGTCACGCCGAGCCGGCCCGCCAGATCGGCCCCGGTCCATTCCCGGTGGGCCTGCAACAGGGACAACAGGCGCAGCAGTCGCGCGGAGGTATCAAGCATGTCCGCAGTCTGCCCGCAGGACCGGGGATCGCAGGACCGGGCCACACGACAGGGAGGCCGTGCGGCAGGACGGGGGTCACACCCGCAGCGGGTGGACCGCGGACCGGCGGACCGACAAACTTGCGGCGCTAGGTTTTGTGATCCGGCCTGCCAGGAGGCGCAGTGTCCTTCGTTCCCACCGACCCGCTCGGGCTCGACGAACTCCTCACGCCCGAGGACCTCGCGATCCGGGACACCGTCCGCGGCTGGGCCGCCGACCGGGTCCTGCCGCACATCGCCGAGTGGTACGAGAACGGCGAGCTGCCCGGGATCCGGGAGATCGCCAAGGAGCTCGGCGCCCTCGGCGCCCTCGGGATGTCGCTCCAGGGCTACGGCTGCGCGGGCGCCAGCGCCGTCCAGTACGGGCTCGCCTGCCTGGAACTGGAGGCCGCCGACTCCGGGATCCGCTCGCTGGTCTCCGTACAGGGCTCCCTGGCGATGTACGCGATCTGGAAGTACGGCTCCGAGGAGCAGAAGCAGCGGTGGCTGCCCGGCATGGCCGCCGGCGAACTCATCGGCTGCTTCGGGCTGACCGAGCCCGACGTCGGTTCGGACCCCGGCGCGATGCGCACCCACGCCAAGCGGGACGGCTCGGACTGGGTCCTGAACGGCCGCAAGATGTGGATCACCAACGGCTCGGTGGCCGCCGTGGCCGTCGTCTGGGCGCAGACCGAGGAGGGGATCCGCGGTTTCGCCGTCCCCACGGACAGCGCCGGCTTCTCCGCCCCGGAGATCAAGCACAAGTGGTCCCTGCGCGCCTCGGTGACCAGCGAGCTGATCCTGGACGACGTACGGCTGCCCGCCGACGCGGTGCTTCCGGGGGTCACCGGGCTCAAGGGGCCGCTCGGCTGTCTCAGCCACGCGCGGTACGGGATCGTCTGGGGATCCATGGGTGCGGCGCGCGCCAGCTTCGAGTCGGCGCTGGACTACGCGAAGACGCGCGAGCAGTTCGGCAGGCCCATCGGAGGCTTCCAGCTCACGCAGGCCAAGCTCGCGGACATGGCGCTGGAGCTCCACAAGGGGATCCTGCTCGCCCACCACCTGGGCCGCCGGATGGACGCGGGGACCCTGCGGCCGGAGCAGATCAGCTTCGGCAAGCTCAACAACGTCCGCGAGGCCATCGAGATCTGTCGCACCGCGCGGACGATCCTCGGTGCCAACGGGATCTCCCTCGAATACCCCGTCATGCGGCACGCCACCAACCTCGAATCGGTCCTCACCTACGAGGGCACCGTCGAGATGCACCAGCTCGTGCTGGGCAAGGCGCTCACCGGGCTCGACGCCTTCCGCTAGGCCGGGTACGGCCACTGGATGCCGGGAGGGCCGGAAGGAACCGGAGGCGGCCGGTGAGGGCCTTGCTCAGCTCTGGTTGAAGAAGTCGCGCGAGCGGCCGCCGGGCTCGCCGCTCACGATCTGGGTGTCGGCCGGGGTCAGCAGGAAGACCCTGGTCGCCACCCGCTCGATCGAACCGCGCAGACCGAAGGTCAGACCGGCCGCGAAGTCGACCACGCGCTTCGCGTCGCCCGGGTCCATCGAGGACAGGTTCACGATGACCGGGACACCGTCACGGAACAGCTCGCCGATGCCGCGGGCGTCGCGGAAACCGTCCGGGGTGACCGTCGCGATGCGGCGGCCCTGATCGACGGCGGACTCCGACGCCACCTTGACGCGCGGGTCCGTGACCCACTGCTCGCCGGGGCCGACCACCGAACCCCCCTGCGGGGCCTCCGCGTAGTCGTCGTCGTAGTAACGCTCGTCGTCGCTGTCCTCTACGAGACCCAGCCAGGCACTCGCCTTGCGCACCGAACCCATGGACGCCTCCTTTCATCGCGGTCAGTTCTGTCTTCTCTTCCGCGTCCCTATCGTCGTCCATGATGCTGACAACGCGCCAAGTGGATAGTCGCCGCGCAGGGGTTTCGTGACGGTACTGGTGCAGAACATCCGTTGCACGGTCAAGGATCCCAGCGGGTACCGCTGCTGTCTGAGTGAAAATACGACCAGTACGGCCGTACGGGTGAGCGATGGGGACGTACGGGTGACGGACGGTGTCGCTACGATGCCCGTCGAGCACGCGTATGACACACGGGGGAATCGTTTTGTTCGGCATCGTCAGACCATGCACGCACCGCCTCGGGGAACGGTTCAAGACGGAGTGGATGGCCCATCTCTGCGGGCTGTGCCTGGCACTTCGGGGGGACCACGGCCAGTTCGCGAGGATCGTGACCAACTACGACGGGCTGCTCGTCTCCGTTCTGACGGAGGCTCAGTCCGGACCCGCCCCGGGCTCCCGGCGCACCGCCGGGCCCTGTCCACTGCGCGGGATGCGCACCGCCGCCGTGGCCAACGGCGAGGGGGCGCGGCTCGCCGCCGCCGTCTCGCTCGTGCTGGCCTCCGCGAAGGTGCGCGACCACGTGGCCGACCGGGACGGCCTGTTGGCCCGCGCCCCGATCGCCCTCGCGGCGCGCCGGGTGGCCCGAGGCTGGGACCGGGCGGGTGCCCGTACCGGGGCCTCGCTCGGCTTCGACACGGCCGTGCTCGTCGACGCCGTGGACCGGCAGACGGGCATCGAGACCCTGGCCGGAGCCGGCACGCCGGTGCTCGTGGTGACCGAGCCGACCGAGACCGCCACGGCCGCCGCCTTCGCCCATACCGCGACCCTCGCCGGGCGGCCAGGCAACGCCCCCGCGCTCGCCGAGGCCGGACGCTACTTCGGGCGGCTCGCGCACCTGCTGGACGCCGTCGAGGACCAGGCGGCGGACGCGGCGGCGGGCGCCTGGAACCCGCTGACCGCCACCGGGACCCCCATCGCCGAGGCCCGCAGGCTGTGCGACGACGCCCTGCGGGGCATCCGGCTGGCGCTGCGGGAGGTGGAGTTCGCCGACGCGGGCCTCGCCCACCGGCTGCTCGTGCACGAGCTGCGCACCTCGGTGGACCGGGCCTTCGGGACCGCGGGCTGCGCCCACACGGCGACGGCCCCGGCCCCCGAGGGCTCCTTCGGGCCGCCTCCGGTGGACTTCGGCCCGCCGCCGGCGCCCCCGAGCAAGCCGCGCCGCGGCCTGCTGGCGGGCTGCGCGGTGGCCCTGGGGCTGTTCTGCACCTGCCAGCTGTGCTGCACGGACCACGAGGGCCCGTGGTCCCGCAAGAAGAGGGACGCGTGGTGCGACAACTGCGACTGCGGTCCGAACTGTGACTGCAGCTGCGACGGCTGCTGCTGCTGCGACGGCTGCGGCTGCGACTGCTGACGCGGTCCCCGGCGCCCTTTCCCGTGTGCCGCCTTTGGTGGGCCTGTGCGCCGTATGTCCGATGTACGCGCCCTGCCTTTGTCCCGACTGTGCAACAGCTGTGCACGGCGGCTCTTCGGTCGGAACCTTGCCGTCCGGGGCGAATTCAGGCCGTTTCGGATCGTCTGTCCGGGTCGCCGTCGACGTGGAGCGGGCTTTTGGGGGCCTTTGGGGTCGCCGGTGGCTGAATTACGGTCTTGCCTGGCACCTCTGGCGGCAGAAAACATTCGATAGCATTTACGAGGTTTGTCAGGGGCACGGCGAACGGTGATTCGTCCGTCCTGCCTCTGAGCACCCATACAGGCCCTGGACACCGCACCTGAATTCCGGGCCTTCGATCCCTTCCGGGAGGACAACTAAGTGACAGTCAAGCGCATCTTCCGTTCCAGGCTCTTCGCGGCTGCCGTCGGTCTGACCGCCGTGGCCACGCTCGCGGGTCCCGCGGCCGCGGCCGAGGCCCCGAGCGGTGCCAGCGTCAACGCCGACCGCCTCGCCGCGGCCGAGGCCGCGGTCCTGCGCGCCGATGTCGCTGGTACCGCGTGGGGTGCCGACGAGACGGGGACCCTCGTGGTGACCGCCGACTCCACCGTGTCGGAGGCCAACATCGCGAAGATCAAGAAGGAGGCCGGGTCGAACGGCTCGGCCGTGCGCATCGAGCGGACCCACGGAAAGCTCTCGCAGCTGACCACGGGCGGTCAGGCGATCTACACCACGACGAAGCGCTGCTCCCTCGGCTTCAACGTGCGCCGGGGCACCCTCTACTACGCGCTGACCGCCGGTCACTGCACCCAGGGTGCGGGTACCTGGTACGCGAACACGAGCGGCGTGGTCATCGGCGCGACGGCGGGCTCCAGCTTCCCGGGCAACGACTACGGGATCGTCCGTTACGACAACAAGGGCCTGTCGCACTCCGGTGCGGTCTACGGCCAGGACATCAAGGACGCGATCAACCCCACCGTCGGCATGAGCGTGAAGCGGACCGGTTCCACCACCGGTACCCGCTACGGCAAGGTGACCGGTCTCAACAAGGCGGTCAACTACGGCAACGGCAACATCGTCTACGGTCTGACCCAGACCAACGCCTGCGCCGAGCCCGGCGACAGCGGCGGCCCGTTCTACACCGGCACCCACGCCCTCGGCCTGACCTCCGGCGGCAGCGGTGACTGCAAGTCGGGCGGTGTCACGTACTTCCAGCCCGTCCGGGAAGTGCTCACCCGTTACAACGTGACCGTGTTCTAAGCCACACGCACCCGCTTTACCTTTTCACCTGATTCACCCGCTTCACCCTGGACCTCCTCCCGTCTTCCGGGAGGAGGTCCAGTGCGTTCGTGTCCATTTGCCGGCCTTCCGGTTTCCCGCGGGGCCGGCGTGGAAGGGTTGAGCGGCATGAGCGCTGACGCAGAAGATCCGGCCGCGGCCTGGGAGCGGTGGCACGAGCATCGGGTGGTCACCGTGTCCGCCCCCTACGGGCCGCTCGCACTGACCGGCACCCACTGGCTCGCCGACTACCCGGAAGGTCGAATTCCGGCCGTTCCGGGACACTGGCGGGCCACCACCGCAGGAGTGACCCTGACCGCCGGTCCCGAGGACGGGATCGCCCTGGACGACGCACCCCTCACCGGCGCCGCCGTCCTCGCCGCCGACGAGGCCCCGCCCTCGCACTCCCGGCTCCGCGCGGGGGAGGTGCGGCTCGTCGTGATCCGGCGCGAAGGGGAATGGGCGGTACGGGTGTTCGACCCGGCCGCACCGGGCCGGGCGGCCTTCGCCGGGATCGAGGTCACCCCGTACGACCCAGCGTACGCGGTGCCGGGACGGTTCATCCCGTACGGGGAGGACCGGACGGTCCAGGTCGAGAACGTCGACGGACGCGCGCGCGGGCTCGGCCTGGGCGGTGAGCTGGGCTTCGACTTCGCCGGCGCCCGGCACGCGCTGCGGGTCGCGGTGGACGAGGGGGACGGCAGTCTCTGGGCGGTCGTCGGGGATGCCACCGGCGGCCGTTCCAGCTACCGGTTCCGCTTCCTCAGGCCCGGAATCCCGGCCGCCGACGGCTCGATCACCGTGGACCTCAACCGGGTCCAGCTGCCTCCCTGCGCCTTCGCGGACCACTTCGTCTGCCCCTTCCCTCCGCCCGGCAACACCCTGCCCTTCGGGATCGAGGCGGGCGAGCGGCGGCTGAAAGGCGCCCTTGCTAGCGGTATCTGACACCAGGAGACTCCCGTCAGCGTCTCTCGGGGCTTGTCAGGGGCACGTCGAGCGGCATCCCGTCCGCCGCGCCCCCGGCCGCCCTCCACGGGCTCCGGCACCACCCCACCCCGCCGGGCCTCCGACCCCCACTCGGGAGGACGACAAGTGACGATCAAGCGCATCATCCGTTCCAGGTTCTTCGCCGTGGCCACCGGCATGGCCGCCGTGGCCGCGCTCGCGGCCCCCACGGCCGCGCACGCCGACGGCGGCTTCAGCGCCGACCGGCTCGCCTCCGCCGGCGCCTCGGTCCTGCGTGCCGACGTCGCCGGCACCGCCTGGCACACCGACTCCGCCACCGGCACCCTCGTGGTCACCGCCGACTCCACCGTCTCGGCGGCGAGCATCGCCAAGATCCGCAGCGAGGCCGGAGCGAACGCGGCCGCCCTGCGCATCGAGCGCACACCGGGCAAGCTGACGAAGCTGGTGTCCGGCGGAGACGCCATCTACGCGACCGGCTGGCGCTGTTCCGCCGGTTTCAACGTGCGCAGCGGCAGCACCTACTACATCCTCACCGCCGGACACTGCACCGACGGCGCGGGCACCTGGTGGACCAACTCCGCCCGTACCACCGCCATCGGCCCGACGGTGGGCTCCAGCTTCCCGAACAACGACTACGGACTCATCCGCTACGACAACGCCTCCCTGGCTCACCCCGGCGCCGTCGGCAGCCAGGACATCACCAGCGCCATCAACGCCACCACCGGTCTGGCCGTCACCCGCCGCGGCTCCACCACCGGCATCCACAGCGGCTCGGTGACCGGGCTCAACGCCACCGTGAACTACGGCGGCGGCGACGTCGTCTACGGCATGATCCGGACCAACGTCTGCGCCGAGCCCGGCGACAGCGGCGGTCCGCTCTACTCGGGCACCCGCGCGGTCGGCCTCACCTCCGGCGGCAGCGGCAACTGCTCTTCGGGCGGCACCACGTTCTTCCAGCCCGTCGTCGAGGCGCTCAACGCGTACGGCGTGAGCGTGTACTAGGCCCTGCCCCGGGCCGCGGCACGGACCCGTGCGCCCCCGCCGGACCCCTGGACGTCCTCCCGCCTTCTGGGAGGATGTCCAGGGCGTTCGTGTCCACGGGGGGAGCGGGTTTCCGCATGAAGCGAATCGGCGTGACCGGACACCGGTCGATCCCGGACGAGCTGCTCGGCCATGTGGAGGAGGGCCTGCGGTCCGTACTGGGGGGCCACGAAGGGCCGTTGGAGGCCCTCTCCAGCCTCGCCGAGGGAGCGGACCAGCTGTTCGCCGCCATCGCGCTGGAATACGGCGCGGACCTCACCGTGGTCATCCCCAGCGGGGACTACGAGGAGGGTTTCGAGGGCCCCGGATCGCTGGACCGGTACCTGGGGCTCAAGCGCCGGGCCGCCCAGGAGGTCCGGATGGACTTCGCCCGCTCCACCGACGAGGCCTACTACGCGGCCGGAACCTACATCGCCGATTCCTGCGACCGCCTCGTCGCCGTCTGGGACGGCCTGCCCGCCCGCGGGCACGGCGGCACCGCCGAGATCGTCGCCTACGCCCGCGCCCTCGGGAAGCCCGTCACCGTGATCTGGCGGGAGGGCGTGACCCGGGACTGAGGCCACGCCCGTACGCGGGTCAACTGCTGTGCCGGGCCAGCCAGTCCGTGTGCTGCGGGGACACGTACCGCTCGGTCTCGTAGACCGCCGTCGGCCACTGCGTCTCGGTGATCGTCGTCTGCATCACGACCATCATCGCGGAGAGGTCCTGCTCGATCAGCGTGTGCGCCTCTATGAGCGGATGGTGGCGCCGCACCTCGTTCCAGGCGATGCCGGCCGTCGCCGCCGCGCTCAGCAGCCCGGTCAGCGCCGGCCCCGGACCCGAACCGAAGGCCCCGAAGAGGGCGAACAGCAGCGCCAGCAGGGTCAGCAGCACGATCGACCACGACCACAGGGCCGTCGCCCGCCGGGACACCTCGGTCTTGCGCTGGTACCAGTTGCGCTGCTCGATCAGCCGGTCGCGGACGTAGGTCTCCCTGCGGACCTGGTAGTCCAGCCCCCGCAGCCGGAACATCGCCCCGGTGATCTCCCCGCCCTCCGGCACCAGCCCGGCGGTCCGCGGATCCTCCCAGCCCATCTTCCGCAGCTCGTTCAGCCCCGCCTCCAGCCGGGTCCGGTACGTCTCCTCGACGCCCGGGACCTCGCTGCCGAAGGGGGCGCCGTGGACGGCGTACCGCCAGGCCAGCGATTTGATGAACTCCGCGGCGCTGCGGTTGAGCTGCCACTGCGGGCGGGCCCGGCGCCGGGTGGCCCGTACGCCCACGCCCAGCACCCCGGCGTACGCGAGCACGCTGAGGAGCCCGGACAGGTACGCGGAGCCGAGCTTCGGCCCCTCGGGCAGGGCGGCGATCACGGCGGCCACGACGAGCAGCATCAGCTGGGCGCGGGTGGCCTGGGTGGACTCCCGCTGCCGGGAGATCGCCGCCTGGTCGGTGTGGTGGAAGAGGGCCGGCAGGTCCTCGTTGCGAAAGGTCATGCTGTCACTCACAGCGAACCCCCCAGTCTGCTGTTCGTCCATGGATCGGGGAGGTGCGGGGGCGGCTCCCGGCGGGAGCCGCCCCCGCGGATCACACCGCCAGCGGCTCCAGGTCCCGGTGGACCCGGCGCTCGTCGCGGGCGTACCGCGTCAGCCCGTGGTCCTCGCCGAGGAGCCGGGTCAGCTCGGTCACCGTCTCGGCGCGGACCCGGTTCGCCTCCTCCTTGCGGCCCATCATGTCCAGGCTGACCGCCATGTTGGAGGCGCTCGCCAGGGTCTCCGGGTGGTGCACGCCCAGCGCCTCGCGCAGCCGCATCACCGCGAGCCGTTCCAGCTCCAGGGCGCCCTCCGGATCGCCCAGGTCGGCCCGGGCGTTGGCCAGGTTGAGGTTGGCGAAGATGGTGTGCGGGTGGTTGTCGCCCAGCACCTCGCTCATGTGCCGGATGGTCTGGCGCAGCATCGGATCGGCGGTCTCCGCCGCCCCCGTGCCCCAGTGGAACACCGCGAGGTTGTTGACCGCGGCCAGGGTGTACGGGTGCCGCTCGCCCGGCACCTTGACGTACTCGTCCACCACCTCCTGGGCCAGGTCCCGCGCCCCGCCCGGGTCCCCCGTCGCGAACAGGTCCGCGGCCAGGTTCAGTTCGCAGGCCAGCAGGTCCGGGTTGACCGAGGTGTACTTGGCCCGGTACCGGTTGCGGGTCGCGGTCGTCAGCCGCAGCGCGTCCTCCACGTCGCCCGCCCTGCGCAGCGAGACCGCCAGGTTCTTGGCCGCCGACAGGGTGCCGGGGAAGGCCCGGCCCAGGGTCCGCTTGTAGATCTCGTACGTCCGGCTCAGCAGCTGCACCGAGTCGTCGTACCGGCCCACCTCGCGCAGGTCGCGCGCCAGGTTCTGCGCCGAGGACAGGGTGTACGGGTGGTCCGTGCCCAGCACCTCGGTGCGCCGGTCGAAGACCTCCTGGTCGATCTCCCTGGCCCGGGCGTACTGCCCGATCATGCGCAGGTTCAGCGCCAGGTTGTTCGCGGCGGCCAGGGTCCGCGGGTGGGCCTCGTGGAAGATCTGCCCGAAGCCCTCGTGCGCGGCGTTCGCCAGCTCCATCGCCTCGCCGTAGCGGCCGAGGGCGCCCAGGTCCATGGCCAGACCGCTGGTGGTCATGTAGGTGTGCGGGTGCGAGACGCCCAGCGCCGCCTGCTGGCGCTCCAGGGTGCCCTCGTCCAGTTCCATCGCCTCCACGAACCGGCCCTGCGAGCGCAGGATGTTGGAGAGGTGGAAGCGCAGGTACAGGTACTGGAGGTCGTCGCCGCCCAGGGTCTCGCGCCAGGTCTCGCGCAGCTCCTCGCCCAGCGCGTACGCGGCCTTGAAGTCCCCGCGCTTCCAGAGGTAGCGGACGCGGTCGATCAGCAGCCGGCGGGTTTCCGGCTCCTTGCAGAACCGGGCCTCCGACGGGGTCAGGTGCGGCCAGATGGTGTTGAACCGCGGCCAGGTCTCCGGGTTGTCTATCGGCTCGTCGTCGTCCGGCCGGGCACCCGCCAGGATCCGGTGCACCGCGTGCCGGGCCTCGCGCTGCTCCTCCTCGGAGAGCTGCGCCCGGATCACCGCCTGCACCAGTCGGTGGACCTGGATGCTGTTGCTGACCTGGTCGACCTTGGCGAGCGCGAAGCGGCCGATCTCCCGGATGACGCGGCCCAGGACCAGCTTCTCCTGGAGGGAGGAGTCGTACGGCTTGAGGGCGTCGATCATCTCCTTGCTGTAGAGCAGGTTCGCCGAGATCGGCTCGGGTGCGAAGAAGGCGCACAGCTGGAGCAGCCGCACGGCCGCGGGGGAGCGGGACTGGAGCCGCTCTATGGAGACGTTCCAGGTGGCGGCCACCGGCTCCGGGTAGCCGGGCGGCTGGTTCAGCGCCAGTACCCGGGCGGCCTGCTGGGCCAGCTGCTCGATGTACGCGGACACCGGGGTCGCGGTCTCCGCGATCCAGGCGCCCGCCTGCTCGACGGCCAGCGGCAGGTCGCCGACCGCGATGGCCACCTGCTCGGCGTCCTCCTTGCTGAGGCCGGGGGCCCGGCGCTGGAGGTGCTCGATGGACTCCTCGCGCAGGAACACGTCCACCGGGAGGGCGTCGCCGTACTGGGACCAGGACTGGTTGCGGGAGGTGACCAGCACGTGCCCCGGGCCGCCCGGCGGGAAGTACCGCTTGAGCGTCTCGGGATCGTCGGCGTTGTCGAAGACCAGCAGCCAGCGCGAGGAGGGGACCCCGCGCCGCAGCAGGTCGATCGCCTCCTGGGAGGCGGCCGACATGTCCTCGCCGGTCTGCGCGCCGAGGCGTACGGCCAGTTCCGCGAGGGCGGCCACCACGTCGTCGGTCTGCTCGGCGGAGATCCACCAGACCAGGTCGTAGTCGGCCATGAACCGGTGCACGTACTCCAGCGCCACCTGGGTCTTGCCGACGCCGCCGAGCCCGAACAGGGTCTGCGGCTGTGGCAGCACCACGGATATGCCGCCGCCGAGCTGGTCGCGCATCCGCTCCAGCACGATGGAGCGGCCGGTGAAACCGGGGTTGCGGGGCGGCGCGTTCCAGATCTTCGGGACCGTCCCCGGGAAGCGGGGTCCGGGCGCGGAGGCGCTGGCGACGGTGTCGGGCAGCGCCATCGGCCGTTCCACCGCGCGCAGCAGCGCGGTCGTGGCGTGCACCTCGTCGAGGCGGAACAGGTCCACCGGGTTGCGGTCGATGTACGGGGTGGACAGGCGCACGTCGCCCACCCGCAGCGGCACCAGCTGGCGCCGGCCTCCCGTTGGGTCCTCGGCGGCGGCCCGCTCCCACACGTCCACCGCGCGGGCGGACTTGAGGTAGGCGCTGGAGAGCAGCACCACGGTCCGCGCGGCGGTGTCGACGCTGATCCCCGTACCGCCCAGGGTGTCCCCGCCGGCGGCGGCCGGGGTCCGTTCGGCGGAGACGTCGCGGGGGACGACCCGGAAGCCGGCCCGGGTGAGCACCGATTCGATCCAGTCGGCCCACATGCGGTTCTCGGCGACGTACGAGAGGAAGAGGTCCGCGGGCAGGGCGGGGCGGCGCCGGGTGAAGGCGTCGCGGATGCGCAGGCGCACCTCCTCGCCGATGGCCGGCATCGAGGTGACGTCGCCCTCGGTGACGACGGTGGTGAGCCGTTCGAAGGCGGAGAGCAGGGAGTTGGTGAGCCCGGCCTCGTCCCCGAAGGTGGCCAGGGTCTCCTCGTAGGCGTAGTAGGGGCGGTACGGGATCTCCACCGCGCCCCAGTAGGAGGTGAGGTCGTCCCCGATCAGGCCGTTGGGGAAGCGGTCGAACTTGATCCGGGCCAGGGCGCGGCCGGCGTCGGCCTTCTCCTTCTCGCCCTCGTCGATGCGCATCGGGACCGGGTAGATCTTGATGCCGCGGTCGTTGAAGCGTTCGTCGATCTGCCGGGCCACGGAGGCCGCGCCGTCGATGGACTGGTCGGACAGGGTGAAGCAGTCGACCAGGACGTCGGGCAGGTGGACCGTGCAGATGTCGGCTATGTCGGAGAGGCCGGTGCGGCTGTCGATCAGGACGTAGTCGTAGTTCCGCTTCATGTCCGCCCGTAAGGCGTCGAAGAAGAGCCCGCCGCCGAGCCGGTCGTAGAAGTTGTCCCAGTCGAAGGTGGAGACGGTCGCCGAGTACTCGCGGTTCTGCCGGCCCGCCGAGACGAAGTCGAGGGTCCCGCCGTCGGGGAACTCCCAGCCGAGGGTCTCGGGGGTCAGCGAGACGGCGTGCGGCTGGATCCGCGCGTAGTCCTTGTGCCAGTCGTCGGCGCGCTGCACCGGGCTGGTGGCCGCCCACGCGTACTCGCTGATCAGGTCGATGACACCGGTGGTGGCGCCGAGGGTGGAGGGGTCCAGGAAGGGGTGGAAGAAGCGGTGCAGGCCGGGGGCCTCCAGGTCCCAGTCCACGGCGAGGACCCGCTTGCCGTTGGCCGCGAGGATCCAGGCGGTGTTGGCCAGCGCCATCGTGCGGCCCGTGCCGCCCTTGTACGAGTAGAAGGTGACGATGCGCCCCTCGCGGTGCTCGTCACGGCTGCTGTGCTGGCTGTCACGACTCGATGTCATCCGCGTCCCCCCGGTCGTTGTCGTTGGTGTCTGTGGGCCCGCCGTACCCGTCGCCCGTATCGCCCACGGTGGGCGGGAAGGGGGCGGGCGGTGGGGCCGGCGGCCCGTTCATCCCCATCGGACCGAGCAGCCGGGGCCGTTCGGTGCCGGCCGCGGGGCTGCCGGCCGGCGGATAGACCTGGGCGTGTCTGAGGAACTGCTGGGCGGCGGCTTCCACCACCTGCGGCAGGATCTGCCCGAGCGTCTCCATGTTGGCCACGCCGTTGGCGGCGGCCCGGCAAGCGGCCCGGCCCTGGCTCATCTTGACGGGCATGGTGTCCTCCAGCCGGTGGGCCAACTCGCCCTCCTTCGCGCGGCTCTGGTGGTCGTACCGGTTCCACGGCACCACCACGTTGATCCACGGCCGGGACTCCTGGTCGAAGGCGGCCAGGCGCTGGCGGCGCTGTTCGTCCTCCACCGCCCACCGGTCCACGATGAGGATCTCGGGGCGGGTCGGCGGCTGTTTGGAGTCGAAGTGCCCGGCCTCGTCGTCGAACGAGCCCACCGTCGTCTGGTAGTTGAGGTTGCGGACCAGGTCCTCGGCCACGTAGGCGATGGGCCGCTGGGAGACCGGGTGGTACGGGTTCCAGTCCAGCGCGCTGTCCCCGTAGTACTCGGGGCTGCGGCCCTCGGGCAGATCGTGCCGGGAAGCGGCGGCCACGGTGACGTGCAGGGTGCGGGTGGTGCTGCTGGGGGTGCCGTTCGCGGAGCCGAAGGCGCTGGGCACCAGCCGGTAGTCGAGCGGCCGGATGGGATCGAGCCGGACGGTCTCGGCGACCCGGACGATCCGTTTGGCGAGTTCGTACACGGCGCTCTCGTACTGCTCGGCGTAGCCCCGCAGTTTGATCAGTCCGTAGAGTCCGTCGGTGACGTAGCGCTCGCCGAAGGTGTTGTGGTTGAACTGCAACCGCTCGGCTGGAAGCGGTAGTTGGGAGGGCGGCACCGGCACCCATAACGCGGGCACGATGGCTTCGGCCGGCTGGTTGCTGAGCGCCACGTGGTGAATGGTGCGCTGCGCGAAGGCGAACCACTCCTTCCCGCACATCTCGCTGGCGAAGTAGCGCGGCGAGAACAGGGGGACGAAGACCCGGCAGGTGGCGAGCGCCGCCCCGAGCCGTTCCGACCAGCCCTCACCGCTGCGTATCTCCCGGTCCATGAAGCCGGCCTCGGCTCCCGCGGGCAGATTCGTCAGCGCCATGACATGGCTGCAGAGGTCGCGGAAAAGCCGCTCCACCCACATGTCCGGGTCCGGTCCTCCCGCTCCGAACCTCGGTGTATGCGCATAACTGAGAAAAAAGTACGGCTGCACTGATGCGGGCACACGACCCCCGTCCCGAAGATGCGAGCGAAGAAACATCATTCCGGAGCTGCTCCGCCACATCCCCTCATCGTTCAGTCAATCAGCGTCTGTTTTCGGTCATCCATTCAAGCGCGTGATCGACGGCATGCGGAAGGGCGAAGAGCATGGTCGATGCTCCGCCGATCCGCCCCCGGTGAATCCGGTCTTCCGGGAACTCCCTGCCGATCTCGGCGAAATCGCTGTCATCCAGCGCGATGTCCTCGTACGCGGTCCACCCTTCCCCCTCGGGCCCTCCGGGCTGCCGCCCCGGAAGTCCCGGATGGTTCACCTTCACCACACACTCGTACATGCGCAAGGGGGGCTGCGGAATTCGATACTCCGCGAGATGGAATGCGGTGCAGACGGAAAATCCCACATTGATCATGAGTACCTTCCATCCCGTGCCGCACATCTTTCCCAGGGGTGATTCCTCGCCCAAATGGCTGGTCAGCGGATGCTCCGCACACATTCCCCGGGCCCCTTCGCCGACGGCGGCGAAAGAGGTCTGCGGATGCCCGCTGCGCGCCGCTCCCGGGGCGGTGCGCACCGCTTCCGCGAGGACCCCCATCCCGTGGCTCGGGGTGCGCGCCTGGTCGAAGGCGGGCATCCGCGCGCGGAACTCCCGTACGCCCTCCTCGGAGAGGCCCGCGATCCGCGCCAGGTGCGCGGTGGAGGTCTTGGAGTTCTGCGGGGTGAAGGCCGGCGCGGCGAGGGTGCCGCGCGGGCCGACGGCGGCGAGGAGGGCGCTCAGCAGCTCCCCGGCGCGCAGGCCGGTGCCGCCGAGCGCGGCGTGCACCAGGAGGCGCATGCCGGGGCGGACACCGAGCGCGCGGAGGGGGCCGACGAGTCCGGCGGGGCCGCCGGTGCCGGGGCGGGGGAGCCGGCCGGCTTCCCCGGGGCCCGGCGGGCCGCTCACGCGTCGACCGCCTTCAGCTCCCAGCGCAGCTGCTCCACGAGCCGCTTCCCGGTGCTCGTCAGCTCCGCCGCCCCCGACAGCTGGTCCAGCGCCCGGTTGATCCGGTCCAGCCCGCTCGGCTCCGCGGCGGCGGTCGCCCGCCGGTAGGCCTCCACTGCCACCCGCTCGTGGACGTCGGCCAGCAGCCGGGACACCGGGACCGGGCTCTCCCGCCACGGCGAGGGGTGCTGCCACTCCCCGTCCAGCGCGTACAGGTCGGCCACCTCCGTCAGCGCCTGGAGCCCGGCCCGCCGCCGCCCGGTCAGCAGCGCGAGCGCGGTCTCCGCCACCCCGGCCGCGTACGGCACTCCGAGCGCGCCCGGACCGTGCCGCCCGGCCTCGCCCCAGCCGCGGGCCCGGGGACCGCCCGCGAGCGGGGTCAGGGTGGTCAGCCCGGTGGCGGCCGCCCGCGCGAACTCGGGCACCGAGGCGTGCAGCAGCGCCCATGCTGCGTCGAGGCGCTCCCGCCACTCCCCGGCCTCCGCGGCGCCGAGCCGCAGCCGGGGCGGGCGGGCGAAGCAGTTGCGGTGCGGGTCCAGGTCCTCCAGCGCCACGGGGGCCGCGTCCGGCCCCGGGGACCAGGTGCGTACGGGCTGCCAGCGCGCGTCGCCCGCCGCGGGCCCGAAGCGGTGCTCGGGGCGGCCCTCCTCGCGTACGGCGTACCACCCGTCGGCGGCGTGCAGCGTGGCCCGGCCGTCGGTGCCGGGCTCGCCCAGGCGCAGCAGGCCGAGCGTCGGCAGGTACACCTCGCCGTCCCGGTAGACGACCTCGGCGGGCAGGTCGAGCCCGCCGCGCAGGACGGCGGCGGCGGCCAGCGCGGTCAGCCGGCGGGCCGCCTGCGGGGCATCGGGGCGGCCCTGGGCGGCGGGGTCGAGGCAGGCCATGACCCAGGTCCGGGTGAAGGGGTGGGCCAGTACGGCGTCCACCGCGTCCGCGCCGGCCTGCCCGGCCCGCTCCACGGCGCCCAGCACCCTCCAGGCCCGCTCCCACTCGGAATCACCCGTGCGGCGGTCGTTCAAGAGGGCGAGCAGGTCCCTGGTCAGCTGCGCCTGGGAGCCGGCCAGCTCGGCCGGGTCGGACAGTTCCGGCGCGCTCGCGCGGGCACTCGTACGGCCCTCCACGCCGTCGACGAGCTCGCGCAGGTCGGTGCAGTAGACGGAGGGGTTGTCGAAGTCCCCGGCGGCTCCCGCTCCCGCGTCCCCGGCCGCTCCCGCCCCCGCTTCCGCGCCCGGGCCATCGGCCGGACCGGCCTGGTAGCGGTGCGTGTAGAGCCCGCCTCCGCACGAACGTACGACGGGGCACCGGCGGCACGTAGCGCTGACGCCGGCCAGGCCCAGCTGCCGGGCGCGGACCCCGGGATGGGCCGCGACCAGGTCGAAGGCGTGGTCGAAGACGTTGAACCCGGTGGCTGCGGCTCCCTCGAAGGCGCTCTTCAGGGAGTCGACTTGCTCCAGGTTCCCGTCGGTTTCCACGACCACGAGATCGGTGGGCGCGAGGCCGAGGGACTCGGTGAGGCTGGGGCCGCCGGCCAGGGTGGAGAACAGCGAGTCGAAGAGCCGTACGGGGACCGGGCGCCCGAGGTGCTCCCAGTGGTCGAAGACCCGCAGCAGCCAGCGCGCGTAGGTGTCGGGGGCCCCGTCGGGGCGGACCGGGGGCGTCTGCCAGGTGGCGTGCGGGAGGAGGAAGTCCACGCGCGGAGGGGCCAGTTCGACCAGGGCGTCGAGCACGGCCACGGGGTCGTTGGCCACGTCGATGGTGCAGAGCAGGCCCTGGTAGAGGTGGCGGTAGGGCTCGGTGCGCAGCAGGTCCACGGCGGCCAGGACCAGGGGATGGCTCGTGCGTCCGTCGGCGAAGCGCCGGTGGCGGTCGTTGGCCGCGCGGTCCCCGTCGAGGGAGACGCTGACGCTGACGCCGAACTCCGCGAAGAGGTCCAGATAACGGGGGCTGAGCTGCAGGCCGTTGGTGTGCATGCGCAGGTCGAGGGCGGCGATGCCGTCGAGGGCGCGGGTGAATTCCTCGCACACGAGCCGGAGGCGGGCGGGGCCCGCGAGAAGCGGTTCCCCTCCGTGAAGGATGACCGTGACGGAGGGGAGTGCGTGTGTCCTTGCGTGTTCGGCGAGCCGCGACGCCGTCTGTGAAATCACCTCGGGGGAGATCACTTTGGGCCGGGCGCGCCAGCTCTGATCTGCGTGTTCGTAGACATAGCAATGATCACAAGCAAGATCGCATCTGCTGTGAACTTTCAGGACGATCTCGCGAAAAGCGATCAGGCCGGTCATTCCACCAGTCTAGAGCGCTGACTTCCTTGTCAGAGCGCGGAGTTGAAGATGGGCGTCTGAACCTTTCGGCCGGATTCCGTCGGGAGGACGCGACCCAGGGTCGCGGCCGCGCGCGCGCCGCGGACATCGATCCGGTCGAGCGGGACGCGGGTGGCCGTGACGGTGCTGGCCGGGTGGGTTGCGGAGGTGTTCATGACGCCGTCCTCGGGGAGGTCATGGGGAATGGGAGGAGGACATTGGCGAGGAGAGCCAGTGTCTGGCGCGGACTTTACCTGGCCCGGTGTCCTTCGGCTCGCTAAACCTGGACGCGGGTTCTCACAATGTGACCTCTCGGCCGAACGAATGTGACGAACGATCACGCGCCCGTGGCATGGGTGAACGAATGCGACGGGCCCGCGCTCCGGCCGTTTACCCGAAGGCAAGATCCATTTCCCGTTTCCGGGCCTTCCCGCCCCCCTCCTACGCGGGCTGCTGCTCGTTCACCGGAGGCGCGGGCACCTCCCTGAGCAGCCAGGTCAGTACGTCGGGCAGGGCGCGCAGCGCCGCGAAGTGCGCGGCGGCCGGGTCGATGTTCGTGGTGGCGCCCGGGATGCGGCCGGCCAGCCAGCGGGAGTGGCCCACGGGGGAGAAGACGTCGAGCTCGCCGTGCCAGATCAGCACCGGGCACCGGATGTCCGCCGGGTCGAAGCCCCAGGGGCCGCTGAAGGAGATGGCGTCGTCGATCCAGCCGTAGGCGGAGGTGCGGACCCCCTCGCGGTAATTGCGCAGCAGCATGGCCCGCAGCCCCGCGTCCGCGACGATCATGCGGTCGCTGTCGGTGAGCTCGCGGCGCAGCTCGTCCAGGAGCCGGCCGGGGTCCTCGGCGATCCCGGCGGCGCGCGGGATCAGCCGGGCGGCGAGCTCCTCGGGGTCCCGGCCGGCCGTGGAGTGCTCCCGGATGTTCGAGGGGGACATGCCCTCGAACCAGTCGAGGTTCTCCGCGTCCCGGGGGGCCAGGGAGACCAGCGCGGCGGTCCGGGTGACCCGGTCGGGGAGCAGGGCGGCGCAGGCCAGCGCGCCGGGGGCGCCGCCGGAGCGGCCGGCCACGGCGAAGGTGTCCAGGCCCAGGGAGTCGGCGATCGCGGCCACCTCCGCGGCCACGTCGGCGACGGTGCGGCCCGGATGGCGGTCGGAGCCCCCGTAGCCGGGGCGGTCGTAGGCGATGAGCTGCATCCGGCGCTGGTAGAGGACCATGCCCCGGGGGGCGGGGCCCAGGCGGCTTCCGGGCATGCCGTGGAGCAGGAAAACGGGTTTTCCGTGCGGGTCGCCCCAGCGCTCCACCGTCAGATTCCGTCCGTCCGCGACGCGCACCTGACTGCGCACGCGCTCCCTCCCTCACGGTCGACGCGACTCGTCATCGTGATTGTGCTCGCTGGGGGAGGAGCGCGGTAGGGCGCACTTCGCCCGAAATTCTTGTGAAAGTTTTCACAAGCGCACAGGGGTCTTAGGTCCCGGGAGATACATGCAGGTCAGAGGGGTGGCGGGAGGGGTGTGAACGGGCGTGAACGGCCCTTCGACCCGCCGGGAAAGGGCTTTTTCGGCGGCCCGGCTTCCGCTTTTGGGTGTCGAATTGAGTCATCAGGAAAGCGGTTCAGGTTGAGTCGAAATGAAGGAGTTCCTGCCATGCAGGCGAACGAGATGGTGGATGGACTGGTCCAGGGGGCGCTCAAGGCGCTCGACCAGTTCTCGTCGTTCAACCAGGAGCAGGTCGACCACATCGTCAAGAAGGCCTCGCTGGCCGCGCTGAGCCAGCACGGCGAGCTCGCCCAACTGGCGGTCGATGAGACCGGCCGCGGTCTCTTCGAGGACAAGGCCGTCAAGAACCTCTTCGCCTGCGAGCACGTCGTGAACTCGATGCGCGGGCTCAAGACCGCCGGAGTCATCCGCCGCGACGAGCTGAACGGCATCACGGAGATCGCCGAGCCGGTCGGCGTCGTCTGCGCGATGACCCCGGTCACCAACCCGACCTCCACCACGATCTTCAAGGCCCTGATCGCCCTGAAGACCCGCAACCCGATCATCTTCGCCTTCCACCCCTCCGCGCAGAACTGCTCGGCCGAGGCCGCCCGCATCGTCCGCGACGCCGCCGTCGCCGCCGGCGCCCCCGAGAACTGCGTCCAGTGGGTCACCGCCCCCTCCATGGAGGCCACCGGCGCCCTCATGAACCACCCGGGCATCTCCACCATCCTCGCGACCGGCGGAAACGCCATGGTCAAGGCCGCTTACTCGTGCGGCAAGCCGGCCCTGGGCGTCGGCGCGGGCAACGTCCCGGCGTACGTCCACAAGAGCGCCAAGCTCGGCCGTGCGATCCACGACATCGTGCTCTCCAAGGCCTTCGACAACGGCATGATCTGCGCCTCCGAGCAGGCCGTCATCCTCGACGCCGAGATCTACGAGAAGGGCCTCGCCGAGTTCAAGCGGCTCGGCGCCCACGTGGTGTCCGCCGCCGAGAAGACCAAGCTGGAGCAGTTCGTCTTCGGCACCACCGCCTACGCCGCCGACGCCAACGGCGCCAAGCTGAACCCCGCGGTCGTCGGCAAGTCCCCGCAGTGGATCGCCGAGCAGGCCGGCTTCACCGTCCCGGCCGAGGCCTCGATCCTCCTCGCGGAGTGCAACGAGGTCGGCGAGAACGAGCCGCTGACCCGCGAGAAGCTGTCCCCGATCCTGGCCGCCCTGAAGGCCTCCGACACCGAGCACGGTCTCGAACTGGCCGCCGCGATGGTCGAGTTCCACGGTCTGGGCCACAGCGCCGCCATCCACGCCGAGGACGAGGAGCTCGTCGAGGAGTTCGGCAAGAAGGTCAAGGCGATCCGCGTCATCGCCAACTCGCCCTCCACCTTCGGCGGCATCGGCGACGTCTACAACGCCTTCCTCCCCTCGCTCACCCTCGGCTGCGGCTCGTACGGACACAACTCGGTGTCGAACAACGTCACCGCGGTCAACCTGATCAACGTCAAGCGGATCGGACGGCGCAACACCAACATGCAGTGGTTCAAGGTCCCGCCGAAGATCTACTTCGAGCGCAACTCCATCCGCTACCTCGGTGAGATGGACGGCATCAGCCGGGTCTCGATCGTCACCGACAAGACGATGGTCTCCATCGGCTTCGTGCAGAAGGTCGTCGACATCCTGCAGGCCCGCGAGGGCGCGGTGTCGATCCAGATCATCGACAACGTCGAGCCCAACCCGGAGCTCTCCACCGTCCAGGCCGGCGCCGCGATGATGCGCGACTTCAAGCCCGACACGATCATCGGCCTCGGCGGCGGTTCGCCGATGGACGCCGCGAAGATCATGTGGCTGATGTACGAGCGCCCGGAGGTCGAGTTCGCCGACACGAAGGAGAAGTTCTTCGACGTCCGCAAGCGCGCCTACAAGTTCCCCTCGCTCGGCGAGAAGGCCAAGATGGTGGCCATCCCGACCACCTCCGGCACCGGCTCCGAGGTCACCCCGTTCGCCGTCATCAGCGACCCGGCCGCGGCCCAGAAGTACCCGCTCGCCGACTACGCGCTGACCCCGAACGTCGCCATCGTCGACCCGATGCTGCCGATGGGCCTCCCGCCCAAGGTGACCGCCGACTCCGGCTTCGACGCCCTGACGCACGCCACCGAGGCCTACGTCTCCGCGTACTCGAACGACTACACCGACGGGCTGTGCCTCCAGGCCATCAAGCTCATCTTCGAAAACCTGCAGCGCTGCGTGGTCGACGGTCCGAACGACCCCGAGGCCCGCGAGAAGATGCACAACGCCTCCACGGTGGCGGGAATGGCCTTCGCCAACGCCTTCCTGGGCATGGTCCACGCCATGGCGCACACCCTGGGCAACACCTTCCACGTCGCCCACGGCCGCACCAACGCGCTGCTCCTGCCGCACGTGATCCGCCACAACGGCACGGTCACCCACAAGGCCACCCCGTGGCCCAAGGCCGAGGTCTACCGGGCGCCGGAGCGCTTCCAGGAGATCGCCAAGATGCTGGGCCTGCCGGCCGCCACGGCCGCCGAGGGCGTCGAGTCCTACGCCAAGGCCGTCGAGGAACTCCGCAGCAAGTGCGGGATCCCCGCCTCCTTCGCCGAGGAGGGCGTGGACGAGCAGGCCTTCATCGAGGCCCTGCCGACCCAGGCCATGAACGCCTACGCCGACCAGTGCGCCCCCGCCAACCCGCGGATGCCGATGATCGACGACCTGAAGCAGCTCATGCGCCAGGCCTACTACGGCAACATCGAGGGCGCCCCGGCGAAGAAGGCCGCCGCCAAGAAGAAGTGACCCCCGAAGGGGAGTGACCCTTCTTCCTCCTGAAAACCTCCGCTAAGGAGCGGAAAAGCCCGCCCGGGACGCTAAGGCCCGGGCGGGCTTTCCCATGTCCCGGTGCGGGCGGGCTCAGGTGTGCGGGATCAGCAGGGCCGCCGCCGACAGGGCCCGCTCCAGGGAGGTGGCCCGGTCCGCGCCGCGCTCGCCCAGCACCACCCGGGTGCTCAGGCCGTCCAGCAGGGCGAGCAGCTCCGAGGCCCGGGCGGGGACGTCGAGGCCGGCGGCGAAGCGGCCCTGCTGCACCCCCTTGGCGAGGAGCGCCTCCAGGTCCTTCTGCCAGCCGTCGTCGATCTCCTGCTGGGCGGCGCGCAGCGGCTCGTTCGAGGGGATGCGGGCCCACAGCTCGATCCAGAGCGTCCAGCGCGGGTCGCGGGGGCCGCGGGGCAGGTAGAGCTCCAGGAACAGTGCGAGCTTGCGGTGGGCGGTGACCCTGCGGCCCAGCAACTCGGCTCGATCCGCGGCCAGTTGCTGCTCGCTCCAGTTCAGGGCGGCCAGCAGCAGTCGGTCCTTGCTGCCGAAGTAGTACAGGATGTGGCCGCCGCTGGTGCCGAGCCGTTCGGCGAGCGCGGACATGGTGAGCGTCGCCAGCCCGTCCTCGGCGATCGCCGTCATGGCCTCTTCCAGCATCCGCTCCTGGGCGATCTGCCCGTCGCGCCGCCGTGCCGCTCCCGCCGCTCCTGCCACCCGTGCCGCCTTCCCGATCTTCGTCGGCCGACCTTATCCCGGACAGGGTCTTGACGGGGTCCGGCTCGGCAGCGCATCTTGAATGCCATTCAAGAACTTAGAACGCCGTTCAAGGTCTGTTCACGGTTCGTGGTTCACGGTTCACGGTTCACCGCCGAAGGTCAGGGGCAGACGCATGGCACACCAGGAGACGACGGTCGCCGTCGACGAGGTCTTCAGAGTCGAGACGCACGGCATCGACCCCATCCCCGACGCCGAGCGCCACGGCGGGGCCAAGGACCTCTTCTGGCTCTGGTTCGGTTCCAACCTGACCTTCACCTACGTGATCAACGGAGCCCTCGCCGTCGCCTTCGGCCTCAGCTTCTGGCAGGCCACCGCCGTGGTCGTGATCAGCGGGCTGTCCTTCTTCGCGATCAGCGCCGCCGGCCTCAGCGGCATCCGCACCGGCACCGCGACCCTGGTCATCTCCCGGGCCGCCTTCGGCGTACGGGGCAACTGGCCGGCGGGCGTCCTCAACTGGGTGGTGAGCATCGGCTACACCATCGTCAACACGGTCGTCGGCACCCTGGCCCTGGAAGTGTTCTTCGCCGAGATCGGCCTGGGCGAAGGCACCCTGATCCGGGCCGCCGCGCTCGGCATCACCCTCGCGCTGACCTTCGCCGTCGCCATGTGGGGACACGCCACCGTGCAGTTCGCCGAGCGCTGGATGGCCTACGTCCTGGCCGTCGGCTTCGGCGCCCTGCTGGTCTTCGTCCTGCCCGGAGCCGAGACCACCGCCCCGGCCGACGCCCTGGCCCCCGGCCTGTCCGGCTGGAGCCTGGCCTTCGTCGTGATGCTCGCCGGGCCGTTCTCGTACCTGCCGATGCCCGCCGACTACACCCGCTACCTGCCCCGCACCACCTCGCTGAAGTCGATCACCTGGATGGGTGCGCTCGGCGGGTTCGTCTCCTCCGTCGCCCTCGGGATCGCCGGCGTGGCCGCCGCCACCCAGACCGACATGACCGACGCCGTCGCCGGGGCCGAGAGCCTGCTGCCCGGCTGGTTCCAGCCGCTGTTCCTGGCCCTGGTCCTGGGCGGCTCCGTCACCAACTCGATCATCACCCTCTACTCCTCCAGCCTGAACCTCCAGGTCCTCGGCATCCCGTGGAGCCGGGCCCGCGCCATCGTGGTCAGCGCCGCCGTGACCGCCGCCGGATCGCTCGCCGCGCTCTTCCTCACCGACTTCACCACCTCGCTGCTGTCCTTCCTCTCCCTCCTGATCATCGTGTTCGCCCCCTGGGGCGGCGTCTTCCTCGCCGACATGCTGCTGCGCCGCTGCCGCTACGACTCCGACGCGCTGCACGCCGGGAGCGGGGGCGCCTACTGGTACCGCTCCGGCTACCACCCCGCCGGCATGACCGCCCTGCTCGCCGGCATGGCCTTCGCCGCCCTGACCTGCGACTCCGAGCTGTGGACCGGGCCGCTCGTGGCCCCGCTCGGCGGCGCCGACCTCACCCTGCTCGGCTCGGTGGTCGCCGGGCTCACGTACTGGGCCCTCGCCCGCCGGGTGCCCGCCTACGCCCCGGCCGCCTGAGGGCCTTCCCCCCCGGCCGCCTGAGGGCCTCCCCTCCCGGTCGTCCGGGGCCTCCTTCCGGCCCCTCCCGGCCGCCTGAGGGCTTTCCCTCCCCGCCGTCTGCTTTCCCGTACCCCCTCTGCACAGGAGCACCACCCCATGTCACACGCCGCCCCCGCCGATCTGCTCCTCACCGGAGCCCGCATCCACACCGTCGACCCCGAGCTGCCCGAGGCCGAAGCCCTCGCCGTGCGCGACGGGCGGATCGTCTGGGTGGGCCCGGACGCGGAGGCCGCCGACTGGGCGGGCCCGGACACCGAGCGGATCGACGCGGGCGGCCGGCTCGTGCTCCCGGGGTTCATCGACGCCCACAACCACGTCCGCCTCGGCTCCGACGACGCGTGCGTGCAGCTCGCAGGGGTGCGGACGCTCGAAGCGATCCTCGACCGGATCGGCGCGTGGCGGGAGGCCAACCCCGACGCCGAGTGGATCGAGGCCGAGGCCTTCGACTACTCCGCGATCCCCGGCGGGCGCATGCCCACCGCCGCCGACCTGGACCCGGTCACCGGGGACACCCCCGCGATCGTGCTCTCGTACGACGTCCACACGGCCTGGCTGAACACGGCGGCGATGCGCCGGCTCGGCGTCGCGAAGGACCGTACCGACCTGCCCTTCGGCACGGCCGCCGTGGACCCGGAGACCGGCGAGCCCACCGGCTTCGTCAAGGACTTCGCCATCAAGGGGCTCTCGCGCGACGGCCACCGCGCCCTGCGCGACCTGGGGGTGCCGTGGGCCTCCCCGGACCGCCAGTACGGGCGCCTCGCCAAGAGCCTCGACGACGCGATCGGTTTCGGCATCACCACCGTCGTGGAACCGCAGAACTCCCTCGACGACCTGGAGCTGTACGACCGGGCACGCGCCGAGGGCCGGCTGCGCTCGCGGATCGTCGCCGCGCTGTTCCACCCGCGCGGCACCACGGAGGAGGACCTCGACCTCTTCGAGGCGGCCGCCAAGGTGCACGCGGGGGACCGCTTCCGGGTGGGCCCCCTCAAGCTCTACATCGACGACGTGGTGGAGCCGCGCACGGCCGCGCTGCTGGAGCCGTACACCGGCTGCGGGGCGCACCGGGGCGAAACCTTCTACCCGGCGGAGGAGTTCGCGGACCTGCTCGCCCGGCTGGACGCGCGCGGGTTCCAGTGCTTCGTCCACGCCACGGGCGACCGGGGCATCCGTACCGTCCTCGACGCCGTCGAGCACGCACGGGCGGTCAACGGCCCGCGCGACGCCCGCCACCAGGTGGTGCACGTGGAATGCCTGGACCCCGAGGACGTGCCGCGCTTCCGGCAGCTCGGCGTGGTGGCCTGCATGCAGCCCCGGCACTGCGCGCCGGAGATCGCCGGTCCGGGCCAGGACTGGGCGGAGAACGTGGGGGAGGACCGCTGGCACAAGGCGTGGCCGATGCGGAGCCTCGCCGAGGCGGGGGCGGTCCTGGCCTTCTCCAGCGACTGGAACGTCGCCGAGATGGACCCGATGGTCGGCATCTACACGGCGCTGACCCGGCGCCCGCTGGGTGGCGGCGACCCGTGGCAGGAGCAGGAGACGGTGGACGCCCGGACGGCGGTGTACGGCTACACGATGGGCTCGGCGTACGCCAACTTCCTTGAAGGCGACCGGGGTTCCCTGACGGTCGGCAAGGCGGCCGACTTCGTGATCCTGTCCCGCGACATCCTCGCGGTGGCCCCGGAACAGATCCCCGGAACGGTGGCCGAAACGGTGGTGGTGGCGGGCGAGGTGGTCCATCGGGCCGGGTAGGTTGACCGCACTCATGCGTGGGCCTGCGGGGGGAACCGAATGGATGCGTTGGCCGAGGCGGCGTCCCTGGGGGCGCTGATCATCGTGTCGGCGGTGGTCACCGCTTGGATCGGGAGGAGGTCCCTGCGCCGCACGGCGGACGAACGCCGGGCAGCCCTCGCGGCAGGGGTCGTCGTGGCCGTGCGGTGCGAGGCCCGCTGGCGACAGGGGGTCCGCCGCCGGTTCTTCGCGCAAGGGGACCTCGGCACCGGACCTGGCGGCATCGGTGTGGCCTTCAAGTCGCCGCTGCGCCCGGCGGTGGCCCTGCCCGTCGGTGGCCGCGCGGTCGTCCGGGGGAGCTGGTGGCCGGGAATGCGAGTGCTGGAGTATCGGGCTCCCGACGGCCGGCGGATCGACTTTCACGTGTACCCGCGCGAAGTCGGGCTCGCCTGCCGCTATCTGGGGGTTCCGGACTCGGACTGGGTCCGGCCCTTCGGCGATACGGACGGCCGGCCCCGCCGGTCGGCCCGCCCGAGGCGCCGGATGTAACACGATCACGACTGGTGGGCGACAGGTGTGTGGCCGAACGGCCCTGAGGGGAAAGGGCTGTTGTGCGGACGGGGCGGGGGTGGTCCTCGGCAAGGCGGTCGGCCGCCACCCGCTGGGCAACGCCGGCGCGATGCTCGCTCCGCTGGGCTGAGCCGACCGGTCGAGAAATGCCTGGCGGGCCGCGGGGCGGGGCGTTAGTCTCGCCGCGATGACGACTTCCCGTACTCAGAGATCGGGGGTCCCGTCCGCGCAAGGTGAGTGCTGATGCTCACTCACCTCGCGAACGGGGCTTCCTTCCGCCCTTCCTTCTGGCTGCGCGTGCGCGAGTTCGCCGTGCCGCCGTCCATGATCGAGACCGCGACCGCCCGCCGCTCCGCCGGTGACTGGGCGGGGGCGTGCGCCGCGGCCGGCGTCGACGTGGACTTCGACCTGCGCGTCCTGGCGCGCACCCACGGCCGCGACCTCGCGGCCCGGATCCGGGCCGATCTGCGCCACCTGGCCCCGGACCTGCTGCGCTGGCACCTGCCGAGGATCGCCCCGGACGGACTGCTGCGCCCCGGGCTGACCATCGGGCTGGCCCGGTACGGGGACGCGGGGCCCGGCCCGGTGCACCTCGTGGCCCGTACGCCGCCTGCCTGGGCGGAGTACGGGCAGCGGATCAGCCTCGCCCTGTGGGACGGAGCCCGCTCCGAGGACGCCGCCCGGCGTCCTCCGGGGGCCGGTCCGCATCCCCATCCGCACCCCCATCCGCGGTTCCGCCTCGACCTGCACCGCCACCTGTGGGACGCCCGCCGGAGCGACGAGCTGCGCTCCAGGTCCGGGGCCGACCGGCACCTCGGCGAAGCGGGTCCCGAGCTGGATCCCGGCCTGCCGGGGCCGCCGCCCGCGGTGCCCCGCTGCGCCGTCGACCGGTGGGCGGCCGAGGCGGAGATCGTGCTACGCGCCGAGGGACGCCCCGGCGGTACGGTCACCGTGCGGCTCGGGGCCCGGCACCGGCTGTACGTGCACCTGCGCGGCGACGGGGACGGCGACGTGCAGATCTCCGCAGCCGCGCCCGTGGATCCGGGTGCCCCCGCCCCGCCGGCGCTGCCCGACGCGGCGACCTGGGTGCTGCCCGACCTGGAACTGCTCCGTACCGGGGCGATCGACGCCGGCCGGCTGCACCCGTTGGTCGGCCGGGCCCTCGTACCGGACTGGTCGCCGCCGCGGCCCGCCGGAGCCGCGGACCCGGTGAGGGGGCCGCGCCTGGTGGACTGCCGGGGCGCCCGGCACCGGATCGGCCTGGTGGACGGGGTGCTGGCCCCGCTGGACCACGACCCGGCCGAGATCCGCCGCGAGGAACTGCTGGTCGCACTGACCGGTACGCCGCTGCCCTGCCTGCGGGCCATCGACGAGGCGCACCGCCGTCCGGACTCCCTCTCCGGCGTCCGCGAACGCCTCGACCACGGCGACACCGCCGGCGCCCTGGCCGTCGTAGAAGGACTGCTCGGTCCCGGAGCGCTGCTGCGCGACGGCCCGTTGCGGGACGAACTGGAGGCGGCCGCGCTCCGGCGGGTCATCCACGGGCTGTTCCGGGCGGGCCTGGCCGGGCCGGGCGCCGGTCCCACCCACGACGGCTACCGCTCCCCCCGTAAGGGCCGCACCGAGCGCTCGCATCCGCGGCGCGCGAACCGCCGCTGACCCGGCCTCCTGCACGCCCCCCTTCCCGTTCCCGCCGCACACCCAAAGGTGATTCCCCATGCGTTCCCATGCCCAGACCGCCCCGCCGGCCCAGCCCGCCCAGTCCGACGCCACCCAACTCGACATCGCCGCAGGGCTGCTGGCCCTGCTGCGCGACACGACGACCGAACCGCGCCCCGACATCCAACTGGAGGCCCTGACCCTGGCCGTGGCCGCCGACCTGCCCGTCCTCCTGTGGGGGGAGCCGGGCATCGGCAAGACCGCGGCCCTGACCCAGCTCGCCGCGTCCCTCGACCTCCCGCTGACCACCGTCATCGCCAGCGTGCACGAGCCGTCCGACTTCTCCGGCCTGCCCATCGTCGGGGACGACCCCGCGGAGCAGGGAGTGCCGATGGCGCCGCCGGACTGGGCCGTGCGCCTGGTACGGGCCGGCCGGGGGCTGCTCTTCCTCGACGAGCTGTCCACCGCGCCGCCGGCCGTGCAGGCGGCCCTGCTCCGCCTCGTACTGGAGCGGCGGATCGGCGCCCTGCGGCTGCCGCCCGAGGTCCGGATCGTGGCCGCGGCCAATCCGCGGTCCTCCGCCGCAGACGGCTGGGAGCTGAGCCCGCCCCTGGCCAACCGCTTCGTCCACCTCCAGTGGACGCACGACCAGGAGGTGGTGGTACGCGGCCTCGGCGGGACCTGGCCCCGCGCCACCCTGCCCCGGCTGGACCCCGAACGGCTCCCGGAAGCCGTGGACTTCGCCCGCCGCGCGGTGTGCGGGCTGCTCGCCGCGCGGCCCAAGCTCGTCCACCGACTGCCCTCCGGCGAAACCCGCCGGGGCGGTCCCTGGCCCTCTCCCCGGAGCTGGGAGATGGCCCTCTGCCTGATCGCCTTCGCGACCGCGGCCGGCTCCTCCCGGGAAGTGCTCTCCCTGCTGGTCAGGGGAACCGTCGGAGACGGCCCCGGGCTGGAACTCCTGGCGAGCCTCGACCGGATGGACCTCCCGGACCCGGAGACGCTGCTCGCCGACCCGGCGGCCGCCGTGCTGCCCGAGCGCGGGGACCTGCGCCAAGCCGTGCTCGACGGTGTGGTCGAGGCGGTGCGCGGGCGCCCGGAGAAGTCCCGCTGGGACGCGGCGTGGACGCTCCTGGCCCGGGCACTGGAAACCGGCGCCCCGGACCTGGTGGTCGTCCCCGCGGCCACGCTCGCCGCGCTGCGCCGCGAGGACTGGGAGGTACCGGCCGCGATCGACCGGCTCGCCGGGGCCGTGGCCCTGTCCCGGCGAGCCGACCGGGCGGCGGCCCGGTCGGGCGTGCCCGTCAAGGCGGGCCGGTGACGGCCGTGAAGCCCGCAACGCCCGCGACCGGGGCGCAGCCCGTAGCGTCGGCCTCGCCCGCCTCGCCCGCCTCGCCCGCCTCGCCCGCCTCGCCCGCCTCGCCCGCCTCGCCCGCCTCGCCCGCCTCGCCCGTGAGGCTGGACCTGGACAAGCTCTACGCCGCCCGGCTGCACGCCGTCCGCGTGCGGCCGTACCTGGCCACGGCGCTGTTCGCCCTGCACGTCGTGGAATCGCACCGGGTGCCGACGATGGCCGTCGACCGGCACTGGCGGTGCTACGTCTCGCCCGGCTTCGTGGACCGCACCCCCGTGGAGGAACTGGCCGCGGTCTGGGTGCACGAGGTGTCCCACCTGCTGCGCGACCACCACGGACGCGGGGACCGGGTCGCGCGGGAGCAAGGCCTGACCGGCCCGGGGGAGCGGCTGCGGATGAACATCGCGGCCGACTTCGAGATCAACGACGACGCCTACGGCGACGGGCTCGTCCGGCCCGAGGGCGCTGTCCAGCCGGCGGCCGTGGGACTGCGGGAGGGGGAGCTCATGGAGGAGTACCTGACGCAGTTCGGGCTCGGGCCGCACACGCAGCACATGGCCTGGCTGGACTGCGGGAGCGGCGCCGACGGGCTGGAACGGGAGTGGGACCTCGGCGCGGACGGCGCGGACGGCCTCAGCGAGCAGGAACGCGACGCGGTCCGCTTCCGGGTGGCGCAGGGCATCACCGGCCGGCCGGGAAGGGCGTCGAAGGGCTGGAAGCGCTGGGCGGAGGAGGTGTTCCACCCGCCTCAGCCGTGGCGGGAGTTGCTGGGAGCGGCCGTCCGGTCGGCCACCTCCGGATCCGGCGCGGGCGACGACTACACGTACAGCCGGCCCTCGCGGCGTTCGGCCGGGGTGCCGGGCGCCGTGCTGCCGAGCCTGCGGCGCAGGCCGCCCCGGGTCAGCGTGGTCATCGACACCTCCGGGTCCGTCAGCGACGCCGAACTGGGCAGCGCGCTCCTGGAAGTCACCGCCATCTCCCGCGCGGTGGGCGGCCGCCGGGACCTGGTCACCGTGGTGCCGTGCGACGCCTCGGCCCGGATCGCCCATCCGCTGTGCCTCGCCGAGGGGATCCCGCTGCTGGGCGGCGGGGGTACGGATCTGCGCACGGGGTTCGCCACGGCGCTGCGCTCGGCGCCCCGGCCGGACGTGATCGTGGTCCTGACCGACGGGCAGACGCCCTGGCCGAGCTCGCGGCCGCCGTGCCGGACGGTGGTGGGGCTGTTCCGCCGGGACCGGCCGGGCGGATCGTGGGCCGAGGACGATCCCGACTACGTGCCGGACCTGCCGCCCGAGTGGGCCCGCGTGGTGGACATCGGCTGAGGTTCCGGGCCCTACCGCTTCGGCCAGTACCAGAGGGGTTCGTCCAGGGGGCCCTCGCGGCCCGCCACCTCGGTCTGGCCGAAGTCCTTGAGCAGGGTGATGGTCTGCAGGTCCACGCGGTGGCGGTGGACCCCCGATGCCAGGGCCTGTGCCAGCGGGGCGGCGTGCGTGACCACCACCGTCTGGGTGTCCCGGGCCACCGTCAGGATCAGGTCCGCGAGGGGGCCCAGCAGGTCCGGGTGGAGGCTGGTCTCCGGCTCGTTGAGCACCATCAGGGCGGGCGGGCGCGGGGTCAGCAGGGCGGCCGTCCACAGCAGGTAGCGCAGGGTCCCGTCGGAGAGTTCCGCCGCGCCCAGCGGGCGCAGCAGCCCGTGCTGGTGCAGCTCCAGCTCGAAGCGGCCGTCCCGTTCCGCGACCGCCACGCTGCTGCCCGGGAAGGCCGCCTCGACGGCCGCGTCCAGCGCCGCGTGGTCGCCGGTCTCCCGGATCGTCTGGAGCGCGGCCGGAAGGTCGGAGCCGTCCGCGGCGAGGACCGGCGTACGGGTTCCGACGCGCGGGGTGCGGGCCGGCGCTTCGGCGTCCGTGCGGACGTGGTCGTAGAACCGCCAGGAGCGGATCAGTTCGCGCAGGGCCAGCAGGTCGGGGGCCAGTTGCGGGTCCGCGAGTTCGCTGAGCATGGAGTCGTACGGGCGCAGGGCGCCCTGGGTGCGGTGCCAGCCGCCGTCCGCGGTACGGGTGCGCACGGCGGGCCCGGCACGGTCCGAGAGCAGGGCGGCGGGGCGCAGCACCGGCCCGGCCCAGGTGCACTCGCGTTTGATCTCGGGGTCCAGGCCGAAGAGCGAGTTCGGGACCGGCTGCGGGTGGCCGAAGTCCACCGCGTAGCCGAACTCGTCCCCGGCGAACCCGAGCCGCAGGCTCACCGGTTCGGAGCGGACCGTCGGCTCGACCGCGTACCGGCCCTCGCGCACCGCCCGCCCCGTCTTCTCCGGGCCGGCCCACAGGGTGGAGGGCAGCCCGCCCTCCCGGGCCAGCGCCGCGACGGCGCCGCCGCGCGCGGAGTCGGCCAGCAGCCGCAGGGACCGGTACAGGCTGGACTTGCCCGTGCCGTTGGCGCCCGTCACCACGGTGAGCCGGCCGAGGGGGACGATGAGTTTGCGCAGGGAGCGGTAGTTCTCCACCGCGAGGGTCGTGATCATGTGGTCGTGATCATGCTGTGGTCATGCCTCCGGGTGCTCCTCGGGAGCGAGGAAGCGGCCCATCGGCAGCACCTGGCGGCCCCAGGTGCTCGCCATGATCTGCCCGGCGAGCAGGTACGTGGCTCCGAGCGCGGCGAGCAGCCCGCTCCAGCCGGTGATCCGGTTCCAGATCACCGAGCCGGTGAACCCGCTGACCGTCATGGCCACGAAGACCACCAGCACGCACGTGAAGGTGGACAGCAGCACCAGGTGGATCCGCCAGCTGCCGATCCACAGCACGAACACCACGAACACCCACGGCAGCGTGAACAGCGCGCTCACGTCCCCGCGCAGCGCCGGATCCGTGGCGGGCAGTACCCACTGGATCAGGAGCGCCTTCGACATCCAGAACAGCCCGAAGCCGCCGAAGACGGTGGCGTGCCAGGTGTCTCCGCGCTGCGCCTGGAAGAGCCCGGCCAGCAGCTGGGCGAGCCCGCCGATGAAGAAGCCGACGAGCGGCAGCACGGAGTGGCTGAGGTGCTCGGGGAAGATGCCCGCGTCGATGCCGGTGGCGAGCGTGGTGACGACGATGAAGCCGGTGAGGCCGAGGGGGCCCAGCTGCGCCTGCGCGCTGGGCTCCATCCGCTTGACCGAGACGGCCTGTTCGGCCGGCCCCATGCGGTTGCGGGCCTGGACCGGGTTGTTCATCGCACGACTTCCCGCTCCGGCAGGGCGTCCGGACCCTCGGGGAGCCCGCTGCCCACCGCCGCTCCCGCCTTGCCCCTGCGGCCCGCCGCACAGGCCAGCGTGATCGCGGAGCCGAGCACCGCCCAGCCGCTCAGGACCAGCAGCGGTCCGGTGATGTCATTGCCCTTGAAGTACGCGATCGAGCGCCCGGCGTACGTGCCCGCACCCGGCGGCAGCCACGGGCCGATGGCCTTCCAGAACGGCGGCAGCAGCGGGTACGGGTAGGCGCCGCCGGCGCTCGGGTTGCCGAGCACCACCACCAGCAGGATCGCCAGGCCGATGCCGACCACCCCCGCGAGGCCCTGGAAGGCCAGGGTGATCGCGCCGACGGCGAAGACGACGAGGGCGCCGAGCCCCCACAGGCCCCAGATGCTGCCGGGCAGCGCACCCAGGATCGGGTCCGCGATGACCGCGCCGAGGAGTCCGGCCGCGACGGCGTACACGAACAGCGCGCCGAGCCGGATGATGGCGCGGTGGACGTTCGCGGGCCGGGCGCCCGCGCTGATCGCGAGGATCGCGGCACACAGGTAGCCGCCCACGCACCAGCCCACGACCAGGTAGAACGCGCTCAGGCCGCGCCCGTCGCCGGCGGCCACGGGGGCCACGTCCACGACGGTCACGGTGCGGCCCTGGGTCTTCTCGACGAGGCCGACGACCTCCTCCAGGGCCTGCGACAGGGAGGCCCCGGCGCCGCTCGCGACCAGCAGCTTGTCGGTCTTGCCGGCCGGGTCGATGATCAGCGCGCCGTCCACGTCCCGGTTCTGGATCTGCCGCAGCGCCGTCGCCTCGTCCTGTACGGCACGGGGATCGAGCGGTTTGCCCGGCAGCGCGGAGAGCTGCTTCGCCGTCTGCGCGGCGACCGGTTCGGCGGGCGCGGCCACCGCGATGGGGATCTCGCTGGGCTTGGGGTGATGGAAGGCCCCGATGTACGAGGTGATGAAGGCGAGCTGGAGCGCCAGTACGCCCAGGACCAGGAGAGCGGCCCGGGTGGTGACGGCGTCCTTGATCTCGGCGAGGAAGCCGCCGGACTGCCCTGGGTCTGTGTGGGTGGACTGGGTCATGTCTCACACGCTCGGCGTACCGGGCGCGGGGCGCAGCAGGGGTGGGCCGAACGGATGACGGCCGTCGGAGCGGACCGCGCAGTTTTTACCGCCGCGTAACTTCCCAGTTTTGCTACTCGCCCGTAATTTGGCGGCTGCAGCACCCTCTTGTGATCCGGATCACGGGATGCACCCCCACGTACTTCCCGCGCCATCCCTCGTTACTCCCCTTGAGCCGCAAGGAGATCACACGATGCTGCCCTGGAGACGCCTGCTCCGCCCGCTGGCCGTCCTCACCCTGACCGCAGCCGCTCTCGTCGCCCCCACCGGAGCGGCCCAGGCCGCCTCGGCGCCGAGCAGCGGCTGGAACAACTGGTCCTGCAAACCGTCCGCCGCCCACCCCCGGCCCGTGGTCCTGGTCCACGGAACCTTCGGGAACTCCGTCGACAACTGGCTCGGCTTCGCGCCGTACCTCGTCCACCGGGGCTACTGCGTCTACTCCCTCGACTACGGGCAGCTGCCCGGCGTCCCCTTCTTCAACGGGCTCGGGCCCATCGAGGCGTCCGCCGGGCAGCTCGACGTCTTCGTCGACAAGGTGCTCGCCGCCACGGGAGCGGCCGAGACGGACCTCGTGGGCCACTCCCAGGGCGGCATGATGCCGCGCTACTACCTGAAGTTCCTCGGCGGCGCCGCCAAGGTCAACGCCCTGGTCGGGCTCGCCCCCGACAACCACGGGACCACCCTGCTCGGCCTCACCAAGCTCCTCCCGTACTTCCCCGGAGCCGGGGACCTGATCAGCACGGCCACCCCGGGCCTCGCCGACCAGATCGCCGGATCGCCCTTCCAGAACAAGCTGAACGAGGGCGGGGACACCGTCCCCGGAGTCGCGTACACGGTGATCGCCACCCGCTACGACGAGGTGGTCACCCCCTACCGGAGCCAGTTCCTCACCGGGCCGAACGTCCGCAACGTGCTGCTCCAAGACCTGTGCGCGGTGGACCTCTCGGAGCACGTGGCCATCGGGCTCACCGACCGGATCGCCTGGCACGAGGCGGCCAACGCCCTCGACCCGGCGCACGCCAAGCGGACCACCTGCGCGTCGGTCTTCTCCTGACGGCGCGGCGGGCGGCCCCTCCTGCGGGCCGCCCGCCCTCGGTCACCGGTCGCCGGTGACCGACCCGTAGCGGGTCAGCGGCCGTGGCGGCCCGGGATCGCCCGGCGGCGGGCCAGCGCGAACAGCACGGCCGCGCCGACGGCCAGGACGCCGGCTCCGCCGATCGCGATCACCGGGGTGGCACTGCTGCCGCCCGTCTCGGCGAGGCTGGTCCCGCTCTGCGAGGGGATCGGGGACGGAGCGCCGCCGCCGTTCGTCTTCGGGTCGTTGTCCCCGTGTCCGTGGTGCTCCACCGTGGACTTTTCTGCGCCTGCGGAGATCTGCTCGTCGGTGGGGGCCGAGGGGAGCTCCGAGGGGAGCGTGGACGGCCGCTGCGAGGGCACGGAACTCGGCTTCGAGGTGGGCTTCGAGGTGGGCTTCGCGCTCGGCCCGGCCGTGGGCTTGCCGCCGGTGCCACCCGTGCCGCCCCCGCCGTTGTCCTTCCCGAAGACCACGTCCGAGCAGGTGTAGAAGGCCTCCGGGCTGTCGGAGCGCTGCCAGACGCTGTAGATCAGGTGCCGGCCGGTCTTGTTCGGGACGGTGCCGGAGAAGACGTAGTCGCCGTTCTGCATGCCCGGGTCGGTGACCTTCGCGAAGGGCGCGGCCTCCAGGTCGGACCACTTCAGCGGCTTCGACGGGTCGTAGCCGTCCTTCGTCACGTACAGCTCGAAGGAGCCCTTGTGCGGGGCGGTCCCCTTGTAGCGGAAGGTGTGCGCGCCCGCGGCCATCGGGCTCGCCGGCCAGTCGGCGCGCGCCAGGTCCAGCCCCCTGTACTTGTCGTTGCCCGCCGAGCACAGCTTCCCGTCCGGGATCAGCGCCTTGCTCTGACCGGCCGCGTTGGCGATGTTCACCGCGTTCCAGTCGTAGAACGCCTGCGCCCCGCTCGCCGCGACCGCCGCCTTGCAGGCGGCCGACTTGGGGGACTCGGGGCCCTCCGCGTAGCACGCCGCCACCCGGCTGACCGGGTCCGTCATCGAACCGTGGGCGGCCGCGGGAACGGCGGCGTACGCGACCACCGCGATCGGGGCGAGGCCTGCGGCGGCGATGCGGGCGGCGGTACGGCGTGCGGGCATGGCGGATCTCCTCTGGGCACGGCACAGGGCTGCGCGAGTCGTGGGTGCGCCGGAGGGCCGAGGCTGGGCGGCGCCGCCCCTCACGGGTCCGCGGCGCCGCCTCCGGCCCTCCCTGGCCCAGCCAAACTAACCGTCCGAACCCGGCGTTCGACCGGGTTGGGGCCCCTGGAGCCGATCCTTAGGGCGCAGTTAAGGGCGGGGTAAGAGGGGGCTGAGGTAGCGGGCCCGGAGGGCCCTGAAGCCCTTGGAGGGCCAAGCTTCGGAAGGGGTCCGGGTCCGGGCCCGGCGGATCCAGCCCTTCTATCTCCAACCTGCGTTGTTCCTAGAATGTCCCCATGAAGGACATCGATGTGATCGCGGTGTTGCAGGATCCGGTGCGCCGCCGCCTGTACGAGTACGTGGTGGCGCAGGGCCGTGAGGTCGGCCGCAACGAGGCCGCCGAGGCGGCCGGGGTGGCGCGCACGCTGGCCGCGCACCATCTGGACAGGCTGACGGAGGCCGGGCTGCTGGACAGTGGCAGCCGCCGCCTGACGGGCCGTTCGGGGCCGGGGGCGGGCCGTCCCGCCAAGGTGTACACGCGGGCGCTGGTCGAGCGGTCGGTGTCGCTGCCCTCCCGCGACTACCGCACGGTCGCCGAGCTGCTCGCCGAGGCCGCCGAGCAGGCGGGGCTGGACGCCGGGCTCTGCGCGGCCGCCCGCCGCCGGGGCGAGGCCCTGCGCGGCTCGGCCGCGCCCTGCGCGGGCCTCGAAGAGGCGATGGAGGTGCTGGGCGGCCGCGGCTACGAACCGCACTTGGAAGGTGCCGGGGATGGCGAGGGCGCGGAGGGGGTCGAGGATGCTCGGGGCGTCGGAGGCGCCGAGGGGGCGGTCGGGGCGGCCGGGGCGGCCGAGGCGGCCGGACGCGTCGTCCGCATGCGCAACTGCCCCTTCCACGCCGTCGCCGAACGCTTCCCGCCGCTCGTCTGCGGCATGAACCTCGCGCTGCTGGAAGGGCTGCTCGGTGCGGACGGTCCCGTCCGCGCCCGCATGGACGCCCGGCCGGGGGAATGCTGCGTGGTGGTCGAAGCTTCTAAAAACAATGACCATTGACATAGAAAAGCGGCTCGTGTGGGATGAGGCCATGACCGCATCCGCACATGCCGCCCACCTCGCCCAGCTCAACGCCTCCACGCTCCGTCATCCGCTCGACGACCCGCGCGTGGCGCCCTTCGTCGAGATGCTCGACCCGGTCAACGCCGCCGCCGACGGTGCGCCCGGGTTCGTGTGGAGGCTCGTGGACGAGGGAGGGGCCGACGCCACCGGCCTGCGCCCGGCCGGCGAGAACGTCATCGTCAACCTGTCGGTGTGGGAGACCCAGGAGGCCCTGTGGGACTTCGCCTACCGCAGCGGGCACCTGGAGGTCATGCGGCGGCGCCGCGAATGGTTCGAACGGCACGTCGAGGCGCACATGGTGCTCTGGTGGGTCCCCGCCGGGCACGTCCCGACCGTCGGTGAGGCCCTGGAGCGGCTGGCGGACCTGCGGGCGCACGGGCCGTCCCCGCACGCCTTCACCTTCGCCTCCTCCTACACGGCCGCCGAGGCCGCCGAGCACGTTCGGGCCGTGCCGCGGGCGCAGCCCGAGGGGGCCGAGCAGCCGGAGCCGGCCGCCCGGAGCGCGCGGCCGGCGCATGCCGGGGACTCGGCGGCGGTCTGAGGCGGCGCCGCGCCGCTCCCGGGTCAGGACAGCAGGGCTCCCAGGCCCGCGGCCGAACGGGCTTGGGCGTCCAGGGCGTCGAGGGCCCGTACCGCCTGGGCGGCAGCTTCGGGATCGGTGTCGGCGAGCCCGCTCTCGGCGAACTCGTCCTCGTCGAGCCGCAGTACCGAGCTCCCGTCGGCCGACACCCACAGGTCCAGGTCCAGGTCCTCGATGAGGATCACCCCGTCCTGCACCGACGCGGGACGGGTGACGTCGCAGTACCAGCCCTTGAGGACGCCCTCGCCCGTCCGCACCTCCTTGACCGCGTACCAGCGGTCGCGCCAGAAGTGCTCGGTGAACACGTCGCCCGGCTCGAAGCGGACGAAGCCGAAGTCCCGTACCCCGGGGGCCGCCCAGGGCGCCCGTACGGTGATCCGGGTGCCGGTGTCGGCCACCAGCTCGGCCGGGTAACGGATCTTCGTACGGCCCGCCTTGGTGAGGGTGACGGTCAACTGGTCGGTCGGCCGGTCGGTCATCGGTGTGTCTCCGGTTCTCTCGGGTTCTCTCGGCTCATCGAGGTTTCGGTCAATTGTCCGATGTGGGCAGCTGCTTGGCGAAGCGGGTCTCGGTCGCGCAGACCTCGTACCCGAACCGGCTGTTGACCGCGAGCATCGGGCCGTTGGCGGTGTCGTTGCCGGTGAACGCCTCCGTGTAGCCCGCGGCGCGGGCCCGCAGGAGCGAGTCGGTCTTGGCCGCCCGGGCCAGTCCCAGCCCGCGGAACGGGCGCAGGGTGCCCGTCATCGCGGAGGAGTAGCGGGTGCCGCCGTCCGTGTGTGCGGCGGTGAAGGCGGCCACCTTGCCGTCGACCAGGACCACGGTGGTGAGGTCCGGATCGAGGTGGGGGTGGTTCCAGGTGTGCCGCAGCCAGTCCTCGTAATCGTCGAAGTCCTGCTGCACGTCGCCCGGTTCGTCGGAGCTCGCCGCCGCGTCGGCCTCGAAGAGCGGTCGCGGATCCGCGGCGAAAGCCGATCCGGTGCACAGTTCGGCCCCGGCCGGCAGGGTCCCGGGGAGGGCGGGCAGCGCGGCCGTGGTGAGGTCGAGGCGCAGGAAGTGTGCGGAGCGGGAGGCGCGGTAGCCGTGCCGCTCGGCGAAGGCGCGGTGCGGCGGCTCGTCGAGGACCCAGGCGTACGCGTCCTGCGCGCCCTCGGCTCCCAGGTGCTCCTCGGCCGCGCCCAGCAGGGCGGTCCCGGCGCCGAGTCCGCGGTGGGCGGGATCGACGTAGGCGTTGACGAAGCCCTGGCCCGGTTCGGGGCTGTCGTAGACGATGCCGACCTGGGCGGTGCCCACGACGAGGCCGTCGGCGTTCTCGGCGACGAGGAGGCGGTAGCGCTTGTCGGGGTGCGCGGAGGCCAGCTCGAAGGCCACCCCGGGGGCGGTACTGATCATGAAGGGGAGGGCGGCGCGGCGTACCCGGACCACGGACTCGGCGTCGGTCGGGTCGTCGGGGCGCAGATCCCGGATGGTTGTGATCACGGGGTGACGGTAGGGGTGCGGCAGGGTCGGACGCCTGCGAATTTCCCGGCGGATGGGGGACAATCGGCCGCGTGACCTCGACTTCTCCGCACCTGAAGATCCGCATCGACGGCGCGGCGGGCGCCGCCGCCCCGTACGAGCAACTGCGCGCCCAGATCGCCGCCGGGGCGCGGGCGGGCCGGCTGCCCGCCGGGTTCAAACTGCCGACGGTCCGCGGGCTCGCGGAGGAACTGGGGCTGGCGGCGAACACGGTCGCCAAGGCCTACCGGGCGCTGGAGTCCGACGGCGTGATCGAGACGCGCGGCCGGGCGGGCAGCTTCGTGGCGGCGGCGGGCGACGGGCCCGCCCGCGAGGCGGCCACCGCCGCGCAGGCCTACGCGGAGCGGGCGCGGCGGCTGGGCCTGACCTTCGACGAGGCGACCGCGGCGGCGCTGGACGCGCTGCGGGCGCGGTACGCGGGCTGACGCCAGGGGGCGGGCCCTCGCCCCGCCGGTCAGTCCTTGCGCGGGCTCAGGCGGGCCTGGAGGTGGTGCTGCATCGGCTGGCCCACCGCGGCCATTTCCTGCACGATCGTCAGCTCGCCGTCCTGGAGCGCGTACCGGCGCTTCATGCCGGTGACCTCCTTGGCCCGCGGGGTCAGCCCCACCGTATCGGTGGCCATCTCGATCTCCGTACCGGAGACCTGGCCGACGTACGTCTCGACGATGCCCGTCGGGTGGGCGAGCGTGACCTCGACCGAGGCGTCCGGGAGGATGCGCCACCACCCGGTCTCGCGCCCCGCGGGGCGCAGGGCGGTGCCGGAGCCGTCGATCAGCCAGGCGCGGGACTCGTAGCGGAGGAAGGGCCGGCCGTCGTGGCTGAAGGTGATTTCCTGCTCGTACCGGAACCCGTGCTCCAGGGTCGGGTACTCGCCGCTGCCCCGGCCGTGCCAGCGTCCGATGAGGCCGAGCACCGGCTGGAGCTGCGGGTGCGGCTCGGGGCCCTCGCCGAGGACGTGGCTGTCGGGGAAGGGGTTGTCCTGCGCCGGATCGAGCACGGTGCGTTCTCCTGTTCGTGGTTCCCCCGAGGGTGCGCGCGGCCGGTGGGGGCCTTCGGCCGCGCCCTCATTGTCCTCGCCGTGCCCGCCGCACCCGTGCGCGCCCCGCGCGGTGGGAACCGTGGGCGCCCCGCGCGGTAGGGCTCATGGACACCCCGAGCCTTAAGGCCGATGGGCGCCCGGAGCCACAGGGACGGTGGGCGGCGGCGCACCCGCAGGCGCCGGACCCGGACCCGCCGTGCCTACAAGTACATCCCCGCGTCCGCGTCCTGGCCCTGCGGCGGCAGCAGGGCGGCGGGGCCCGACGCCCCGCGGCGCAGGGCGTAGAGCTCCGCCAGGGTCGCGCCCTCGCGGGAGATGCCCTCGCCGGTGCCGAGCCAGTCCACCGCCTCGCGGTGCGTCAGCCGGCCGATCTCGATGCGGGCGAGGCAGCGCCCGGGCCGGACCACCGCCGGGTGCAGCCGCTCCAGGTCCTCGTTGGTCGTGACGCCCACCAGGACGTTGCGGCCCTGGCCGAGGAGGCCGTCGGTGAGGTTCAGCAGCCGTGACAGCGCCTGCCCGGCGGTGTGCCGGGCCTCGCCGCGGATCAGCTCGTCGCAGTCCTCCAGCAGCAGCAGCCGCCAGCGGCTCTTCGCGGTGCCCTCGTCCTCGCCGATCGCGATGTCCATCAGGTAGCCGATGTCGTTGAACAGCCGCTCCGGGTCCAGCACGCAGTCCACCTGGCACCAGTCCCGCCAGGACCGGGCGAGCGTGCGCAGGGCGGAGGTCTTGCCGGTGCCCGGCGGGCCGTGGAGCAGGAGCAGTCGGCCGGCGATGTCGTCCGGGGTGACCTTCATCAGCCGGTCCATCGCCCCGGCCACCGGAGCCGTGTAGTTGGGCCGCACCTCTTCCCAGGTGCCGGCCGCGATCTGCCGGGTCGTGCGGTAGGGGCCGCGGCGCGGGGAGACGTACCAGAACCCCATCGCGACGTTCTCGGGCTGCGGTTCGGGCTCGTCCTGCGCGCCCTCGGTCGCCTCCTCCAGCGTCGAGGCGGCCAGTTCGTCGCTGATCGCCGTCACCGTGACGTCCGCCCCCCGGCTCCAGCGGGAGACGAGCATGGTCCAGCCCTGGCCCTCGGCGAGCGTCGCGCTGCGGTCGCTGTCCCGGGCGGAGCGCAACACCGTTGCTCCGGACGGCAGCAGGGTCACGCCCGGCTTGACCCGGTCGATCGACACGCTGTGCGAGTAGGGCTGCTCGCCGGACGCGAAACGGCCGAGGAACAGCGCGTCGACGACGTCCGACGGGGAGTCGCTGTCGTCGACGTTGAGCCGGATCGGCAGTGCGTCTTGAGGGTTGGCTGGCATGGCGCCCATGATCCGGCACGAACTGCCCTCGTGCACCCGTGTTTCGCCGGATCGGGTGGCGGGATTCCCTCTTCAAACGCCGTGCGGGTGAAGATTCGCGCCGCATGTCTGCCCCGAACATTCTTGGCATGGACACTTCCAGCGGACCTCGGCTCCTTGTACCACGGACTCAGGAGTAACTCCGGAGTAACCCCCCACGAGGAGCCGCATACATGAGCATGAAAATGCCTCGTTTCGCCGCCTTGGCCTCTGCCCTGTTACTCGCCGCGGGCGCGGCCCTGTTCGGAGCCGGCCAGGCGACCGCCGCCGCCGACTTCGGCTACGTCGCCCTCGGTGACTCGTACTCCTCCGGCGTCGGCGCCGGCAACTACGACAGCGCCAGCGGGAACTGCAAGCGCACCACCCGCGCCTACCCGGCCCTCTGGGCCGCCGCACACGCCCCCCAGACCTTCTCCTTCGCCGCCTGCTCGGGTGCCCGTACGGGTGATGTGATGAGCGGCCAGCTCACACCGCTGAACGCCGGCACCGACCTCGTCAGCATCACCATCGGCGGGAACGACGCCGGGTTCTCCGACGTCATGACCACCTGTGTGCTCCAGTCCGAATCCACCTGCGTCAGCCGGGTCAACCAGGCCAAGGCGTACGTGGACTCCACCCTCCCCGGCCAGCTCGACACGGTCTACAACGCCATCCACAGCCGGTCCCCGGGCGCCCGCGTGGTCGTCCTCGGCTATCCCCGCTTCTACAAGCTGAACGGCACCTGCGTGGCCGGGCTGTCGGAGGGCGAGCGCACCGCCATCAACGGCGCCTCCGACTACCTCAACGCCGCCATCGCCAAACGCGCCGCCGACCACGGCTTCGCCTTCGCCTCGGTCGCCGGCGCCTTCACCGGGCACGAGATCTGCTCCGGCAGCGCCTGGCTGCACAGCCTCAACTGGCTGAACATCGGCGAGTCCTACCACCCCACCGCCGCCGGACAGTCCGGCGGCTACCTGCCCGTCTTCACCGGCGCGGTCTGAGGACGCACCGGAGGGCGGCCCGACGCGTCACGGACTGACGCGTCACGGCCTGACGCGTGATGGCCTGACGTGTGATGGCCCGACGCGTCACGGCTGACGCGTGATGGCCCGACGCGTCACGGACTGGCCGTCGGACCCGGGTTCGGTGACGGGGGGCCGGTCGGTCCGGAAGTGCTCGGGGAGGAGGCCCCGCCCGTCGGGGTCTCCTCCTCGCACGTCACCGAGAACTCCAGCCAGTCCGAAGCCGCTTCCGAAGGCGCCCGGACCTCCAGCCGCACCGCGTCCTCGAACGTCGCGTCCGGGTAGTGCGTCAGCTCCGTGTGGTCCAGGCGTACGCTCCCCGGTCCGCCCGCCGGGTACGCGAGGGTCTGCCAGCCGGGGCCCGTGGTCTGCCCGCTGCGCGTGGCCCAGCGGTACTCCACCACCGTCGGCATCCGGTCCACCGCGACGGTGGCGGTGAAAGCGGGGGCCTTGGTGGCGGGCGCCGGGCAGTCACCGCGGTAGGCGTCCCGGAGGGCCCGGACGGCGGACACCGTGATACCGACCGGCGGCGTGGCCGAAGGTGAGGGAGAAGGAGAAGGGGAAGGCGAGGGGGAGGGCGAGGCGCTCGGCGAGGGGGTCGGGGAGGGGGAAAGGTTCTGCGTGACGGTCGGGGTGGGCGTCGCCCCGTCTCCGCCGTCTCCGCCCGTGCCACGGCCCTTCAGCAGCAGCCACCCCAGCAGGACCACCACCGCGAGCAGCACCACGATCCCGCCGGTCAGCACCAGCCCGGCCCCGTTCCGCTCGGGCTCCGGGGGATGTGGCGGCGCCTGCCCGGTACCCGGTGCGGGCGTCTGCAGCGGCGGGGTGGGGTGGCCGTACCGGTGCTGCGCCACGGAGGTCGGGCCGTCCGGCCCCGCCGCCGGACCCGCCGTGGGACCGGACGCCGGGCCGCCGGAGGCCCGTACGGTCCCGCCCGCGCCGACGATGCGCAGCATCCGGGCCGCCTCCGTGGCCGACAGCCGCTCCTCGGGATCCTTGACCAGCAGTCCTTCCAGGACGGGCGTCAGCGGCCCGGCCCGCAGGGGCGGCGGGAACTCCTCCTCCACCACCGCCCGCAGCGTGGCCACCGGGGACTCCCGGCGGAAGGGCGAGACCCCCTCCACGGCCAGGTACAGCGTCACCCCGAGGGCCCACAGGTCCGATCCGGGGCCCGGCTCGTGCCCCAATGCCCGCTCGGGCGGCAGGAATTCGGGGGAGCCGACCACCTCGCCCGTCATGGTGATGGCGGTGGAGCCCTCCAGGCTCGCGATCCCGAAGTCGCCGAGCACCACCCGGCCGTCGTTGGCGATCAGCACGTTGCCCGGTTTGACGTCCCGGTGCAGCACCCCCGCCTCGTGCGCGGAGCGCAGTGCGGCCAGTACCTGTTCGCCGATGTGCGCGGTGCGCTGCGGGGTGAGCGGCCCGTCGCCCTCCAGGACCTCCGCGAGCGAGAGTCCCCGTACGATCTCCATCACGATCCAGGGCCGGCCGTCCTCGGTGGCCACGTCGTAGACGGTGACCACGCCCCGGTGCGAGACGCGGGCCGCGGCCCAGGCCTCCCGCTCGAGGCGCTGGTACATCCGGGCCACCTCGGCCTCGTCCATTCCAGCCGGCGCGCGCACTTCCTTGACGGCCACCTCGCGCCCCAGGACCTCGTCCCGGGCGCGCCACACCATGCCCATCCCGCCGCGGCCGAGCGGGCCCAGCAGGCGGTAGCGTCCGGCGATGACGCGGTCGCCGGCGCCGTCCCCGTTCGACGCGGACTCAGTCACCGGAAGCCTCATTCACGCGCGCCCCCAAGAGCGTTACCGGACGATCACTCCAAGTTAGCGCAGAGCGTGCGCCGTGGCTGCGGTCGCGACAGGAGTCACGCAGTCGGCGCCGATGCGGTTCCATGTGCGGTTCCACGGGCGGTCCCATGTCCCGCAAGCCCCGGCGGATTTCGCGGAGAGTGACGATCGACTCCGCTGAGTAATCGTCAACTCCCGCTCGCCACACGGGCAATTCACACCACCGGGATACATGTGCGCGACGTGGGGACGATAGGGTTACCCTGCCCGGTGGGCCGGGTGCCCTCGTACGGGTGGGGAGAGACATGGAACAGATAGCAATGCGCAGCAGGCCGCCTCGCGTGCCTGCCATCACTTGCGGGAGCGGTGCGACCAGTTCGCGCCTCGACCGCCACCTCGCCGTGCTGGGCGGTCCAGCCGTCCCGCACCGCGAGACCGCCGAGGCGACGCTGCTCATGCGTGAGCTGACCTCGCGCGACCACACGCACCGGCTGCGGAGCCGGAGCGCGCGCGTATCGCTCTTCGCGCCGCTGCGGAGGCTGCGGCGCACCCTCTTCGGCAGCCGCCGTTCGTAACCGTCCCGCTTCGGTTCCAGCAGCGCCGCCGCTTCGTCCCCGGCCTGATCACCCCTGCCCAGTCAGCGAACCACACCGTCCCGGCGCAGTGCCGTGATCTGTTCGCCCGTCATCCCCAGGGCGCGCAGCAGGGCTTCGGTGTGTTCGCCGAGCGCGGGCACCGCACCCATGTGCGGTGCCGCGCCGCCGGGCAGCCCGATCGGCGGCAGCAGGGCCCGCAGCGGGCCCGCGGGCGAGCCCACCTCCCGCCAGCGGTCCCGGGCCTCCAGCTGCGGGTGCGCGGAGAGCTGTGCCACCGAGTTCAGCCGCGCGCAGGCGATGCCCGCGGCCTCCAGCCGCCCGATCGCCGCGTCCGCGCCGAGCCGGCCCAGCGCTTCGGCGACCACCGCGTCGGTCTTCTCCCGGTTCGCGGTGCGCGCGGCGTTCGTCGCGTACCCCGGATCCTCGGCCAACTCCGGCTGCTCCAGCACCTGTTCGGCCAGCCGCCGCCACTCCCGGTCGTTCTGCACCGACAGCAGCACCCGGTCCCCGTCGGCCGTCGGGTAGGCGTCGTAGGGCGCGATCACGGCGTGCGCGAGGCCCGTCCGCACCGGCTGCTCCCCGCCGTGCATGGTGTGGTGCAGCGGATGCCCCATCCACTCCGCGAGCGCGTCGAGCATCGACACCTCCACCCTGCCTCCGCGCCCCGTGATCCCGCGTCGCAGCAGGGCCGCGAGCACGCCCGAGAAGGCGTACATGGCGGCCGCGATGTCCGCCGCCGGAATCCCGGCCTTGACCGGCTGCTCCGGGGTGCCGGTCACCGAGACCAGCCCGGCCTCGCACTGGACGAGCATGTCGTAGGCGCGCTTGTGGGCGTACGGGCCTTCGGGTCCGTAGCCGGAGACGTCCACGGCGACCAGCCGGGGGTAGCGGGCGCACAGCGCGGCCGAGTCGAGCCCGAGCCGGGCGGCCGCCCCCTGGGCGAGGTTCTGCACGAACACGTCGGCCCCGTCGAGCAGTCCGTGCAGGACCTCCCGGCCGCGCGGATCCTTGAGGTCGAGCGCGATCGACTCCTTCCCCCGGTTGGCCCACACGAAATGCGAGGCCAGACCGTGCGCGGCGGTGTCGTAGCCGCGCGCGAAGTCACCCCCGTCGGGCCGCTCGACCTTGATCACCCGGGCGCCGAGGTCGGCGAGCTGACGGGTGGCGAAGGGTGCGGAGACGGCCTGCTCGACGGAGACGACGGTGATGCCGTCGAGGGGGAGGGGCTCGGTGGCGGGCATGTCGATCGTGTCGGGTTCCATGACGGCCTGCCTACCCGCCCCGGGCGGATCTGTCCACGATCTTCGGGTCCGGCCCGTCCACCCACCCGCCCCGGACTCAGTCGAGGCCCCGAGCGAACCGGCGCGTCGCGGCCGGCGCGAAGAGGACCAGCAGGGCCAGGGACCACAGGAGTGCCCCGGCGACCGGGTGCGCGACCGGCCACGCGGCGCCCGCCGCCGCCTCGCCCCCGGCGTTGCCGCACAGGGCGCGCACGGCGGTGGCGACGGCGCTGATCGGGTTCCACTCGGCGAGCGTGCGCAGCCACCCGGGCAGCCCGGCCGTCGGCAGGTACGCGCTGGAGAGCATCGGCAGGACGAAGGTGGCGCTGCCGAGCTGCCCCGCCGCCTCCTCGCTCTTGCTCAGCAGGCCCAGGTACGTCCCCACCCACGCGGTGGCGAAGCGGAACAGCAGCAGGACGCCGAGGGCCCCGAGCGCGCCCGGGAGCCCGTTCTCCGCCCGCCAGCCCATCGCCAGCCCCACCAGGATCAGCGGCACCATCGAGACGCCGGTGGTCAGCAGGTCCGCGGCCGTCTGCCCGAGCGGGACCGCGCTCCGGCTCATCGGCAGGGTCCGGAAGCGGTCCATCACCCCGCGGTGCGCATCCTGCGCGGCCGTGAACATGCCGGTCATCAGGCCGTTCGCGGCGGTGGCGGCGAGCAGTCCCGGGACCAGGAACTGCCGGTACTCGGAGCCCGGCATGGCGAGCGCGCTGCCGAAGACGTAGCCGAAGAACAGCAGCATGGTGACGGGCATGGTCTGGGTGAGGATGAGCAGGGCCGGGGCGTGCCGGGCCTTCTGGAGCTGGCGGGTGAAGACGGCGCCGCCGTCGGACAGCAGGGTGCTCATGCGGCCTTCTCCTTCGTGTTGTCGGCCACGGCGGGGTTCTCGGACGCCCGGGGGGCTCCGACGAGGCGCCGGAAGACCTCGTCGAGGGTGGGCGGGCGCAGGCTCGCGTCGGTGACGGCGATGCCGGCCGCGTCGAGCGCCCGGACGATCTGCGGCAGGGTGAGCCCGGGGTCGAGGGCGGTCGCGCCGACGGTGAGGCGCTCCCGGTCCAGGGCGGGCAGGCCCCCGGTCAGCTGGTCGAGCACGGCGGCCGCGCCCGCTAGGGCCCCGGTCCCTTCGACGCAGACCTCGGCGTAGGCGCCGATCCGGGCCTTGAGCTCGGCGGGGGTGCCGGTGGCGGCCGCCCGGCCGTGGTCCACGACCACGATCTCGTCGGCGAGCCGGTCGGCCTCCTCCAGGTACTGGGTGGTGAGCAGCACGGTGGTCCCCTCGCGCGCCAGGGCTCGTACGGCCGTCCAGATCTGGTCGCGGGCCGTCGGGTCGAGGCCGGTGGTGGGCTCGTCGAGGAACAGCACGCGGGGCCGGGTGACCAGTCCGGCGGCTAGGTCGAGCCGCCGGCGCATTCCGCCCGACCAGGTGCTCGCCACCCGGTTGCCGGCCTCGGCGAGGCCGAAGCCCTCCAACAGCTCGTCGGCGCGGTCCCGGACGGCCCGGCCGCGCAGTCCGGCGAGGCGGGCGAAGAGCCGGAGGTTCTCGGCTCCGGTCAAATCCCCGTCGACCGAGGCGTATTGGCCGGTGGCCCCGATGGAGCGGCGAACGGCGGCCGGGTCCCGGGCGACGTCGTGTCCGGCGACGAGGGCGCGGCCGGCGGTGGGTGTGGTGAGGGTGGTGAGGATCCGGACGGCGGTGGTCTTGCCCGCGCCGTTGGGGCCGAGGAGACCGCAGACGGTGCCCTCCGGAACGGCGAGGTCGAGACCGCGCAGGGCGCGGACCTCGCCGTAGCTCTTCTCCAGACCCTCACTAAGTACAGCGTACGTAGTCGTCATGCGACGCACCCTACCTGACTACGTACGCCGTACGTAACTAGGATGGTGAGGATGGACGAGGTGATGAGTGATGACACCCAGCGGCCGCTCCGCTGAACCCGAAGTGATCTGGGCCCGCCCGCCGCGGGCCGGTCGCGGCCCCCGGCCCGCCCACAGCCGCGACACGATCGCCGCCGAGGCGGTGCGGATCGCCGACGAGGAGGGGATCGACGCCGTCTCGATGCGGCGCGTGGCGGCCGGGATCGGCGCCGGGACCATGTCCCTCTACAACTACGTGCCGCGCAAGGAGGACCTGTACGAGCTGATGGTCGACGCGGTCAGCGGGGAGTACGACCTCGCACGGCCGGCCGGTGACTGGCGGGCCGACCAGCTCGCGCTGGCCCGCCAGACCCGGGCCATCATGCACCGGCACCCCTGGCTGCCCCGGCTGCTGAGCCCGGTCTACGGATTCGGCCCGAACGCCCTGCGGTACCTGGAACACAGCCTGGAGTGCCTGGCGCCGCTGGACGCTCCTGGCGGGGAGAAGCTGGAACTGATCGCCGCGATCAACGGCACGGTCGCCACGTTCGTGGCGGGCGAACTGGCCCTGGCCGAGCGAGCCCGTCAACTCCCCTGGAGCGAGGCCGAAGAACAGACCGTACGAGCGGGCTGGCTCGGCTCCCGACTGGCGACGGGGGAGTACCCGCTCCTGGCGGGCGTACTGGCGACCGCGCCGGGAATCCCGGGCGAACTGCCCGACCCGGCGGCGGTCTTCGACCGGTCGGTGTCACGGCTGCTGGGGGCCTGGGGGCGCTGACCGCCCGTGCGGCCGGCCCAGGGGGTCGCCCGGCGCGGCACCGCCGCCGGGGACCAGCCCCCGGACCCCCGCGCCTCAAACGCCGGCGGGGCTGGATTTTGGCCGACGCAGGCCCGCGCGTGCGGGCTGACGCCAATTCCAGCCCGGCCGGCGTCTGATCCTTCAGCCGTCCGGCGCTTGAGCACCGGGGTCCGGGGCGGAGCCCCAGAGGGGTCCGGGCGCAGCCCGGCACCCCGCTTCCAGCCCGTCCGGCGCTTGAGGCGCGGGTCGGGGCGGAGCTTTGGGGCATGCTCGGCCCTGCCGGGGTTTGAGGCGCGGGTCGGGGCGGAGCTTTGGGGCACGCTCGGCCCCGCCGGGGTTTGAGGCGCAGGTCAGGGCGGAGCCCTGGGGCACACTCAGTCCCGCTGGCGTTTGAGGCGCGGGTCAGGGCGGAGCCTTGGGGCGTGCTCGGCCCTGCCGGGGTTTGAGGCGCGGGTCGGGGTGGAGCTTTGGGGCGTGCTCGGCCCTGCCGGGGTTTGAGGCGCGGGTCAGGGCGGAGCCCTGGGAACGGTGGAAGGGCGGGTAGGGGACTTCCGCCCCGCAGGGCCGCCCACCGCACCGCCGCGCCCGCCCGTGTCCCGCCCGTCCGGGCACGCGCCCGCCCGTGTCCCGCCCGCCCAGGCACGCGCCCGCCCAGGCACGCACCCCCACAAGGAAGGCCCCGGCCCGCTCCGGAAGGCCGATCCGGGCACCGGCCCGCCCAGGTGCGCCCGACCCGGGTACGCCCCGCCCGGGCACGCGCCCGCCACAGGCGGGCCCCGCTCCGGAAGCCCGCCCCGAGGCCCCCGCGCCTCAGAGCAGCGCGAACTGCCCCCCGGGCCCCTCCTCCTGGTGGTCCAGGACCGAGGCCGGCCGCCGGGCCCAGCCGGGCACCGGCAACACCCCACCCGCACGCAACTCGTCGGCGCCCAGCACCGCCCCCACTTCGAACGCGGCCCGCTCCGGCTCCAGTTCGGCCAGCAGCGCCAGGGTCGTCACCAGGGCGAGCAGCTCCGAGGTCCAGCCCTGCGGCCACTCGGCCGGGCCCACCGCGTCCAGCCCCTCCGCCTCCGGCCCCCGGTGGGCGAGCCGTGCGGAGAACCAGGACTCCAGCACCCGGACGCCTTGGACCTCGTACTCCCACGCCGACACCGGCACGGGCGACACGGTGCCGCCGTCCCCGCTCCCGCTCCCGCCGCCGATGGTCAGGGTCTCGCTCCCCGCGTCGTACGCGAGCTCGCGCGGCCACGCCGGCAGCGCCGAGCGGACGTACGGCCGGCGCCCGCCGGGCAGCCGGGGCGCCTCGCCGCCGCGGGCCCCGCGCAGCCGGACGCACAGCAGTCGGTGGCCCAGCTCCAGCCCGGCCCGCCAGCGCGTGGCGTCGGCGGTGAGGGGGACCTCGTACCCCCGGGGGCCGGGGCGGCCGGCGGCGAGGATCCAGCAGAGCACGTCCTCGGGGGTGACCCAGGTGCCGTACCGCTCACCGAGCAGGTGCTGCAGCCCGGGGGCGAGATTGGGCTCGGCGCCGCCCGGGCGGCGGTGCAGCGGGCGGATCCGGCCGAGCCGCCCGGCGGGCAGGTGCGCGGTGACCGTCAGCGCCGCCGGCTGCGCGGGCTCCGCGACGAACAGCTGGTGCTCGTCCAGCACCCGCCACAGCTCCGGGCGGGCCAGGTCGATGAGCCGCTGGTCGGGCAGCAGCCACTGTTCGTCGAAGGGCTCGCGCAGGATCCGTACGGGGTCGGGGCGGGGCCCGGGCACGTCCGCGAAGCGGGCCGTGGAACCCGCGCGCTGGCCCGGCAGCGCCGCCGCCCCGGCGCCCGTGGTCCGCGCCCGGGTCGGCCGGAACAGCCGCTCCCGCTCGGGTCCCTCGGCAGCGGCCAGCGCGGCCCACCGGGCGCGCAGGGTGGCCGGATCGGGGGCCGCGACCCAAGTGCGGCCCAGGCGCAGGGAGCCCACGGCCCAGGGCATCAGATCGTCCAGCATCGGGTCCCGCGGGGATGCGTCAGCGCTCACCCGGCCGATGGTAGCGACGCCACCCCGTGACCGGGCCGCGTCCAGGCCGGAGAGTTAGGCTCGCTATGGAGGGATCTGCCCGGATCCGGACGGAGCCCGGCCGAACCAGACGACCCGGGAGGCGGACATGAGCCAGTACGACGAGTACTCGACCCCGTCGCAGGCCGAGGGGGAACGGCTCGACGAGGACCTGGACGAGAAGCAGAAGAAGCTCCGCCACGTCCAGACGCAGCGGACCACACCGTCCCAGGCGGAAGGCGAGCGCGGAACGGACGACGACCAGAAGTAGCGGACGGCCGGAGGTGGCGGACGACCGGAAGGAGCGGACGGCCGGAAATCAGTGTGCGTCGACGGTCACGGTGAAGGAGAACCGGTCCCCCCGGTACCGGATCCGCGCCACGTCGACCACCCGGCCGGAGGCGTCGTAAGTGACGCCCGTGTAGTGCAAGATCGGGCTCAGCAAGGGCACTTGGAGCAGATCGGCCGTGAGTGGGTCGGCGAGCCGCGCCTCCACGGTGTCGGTGATCCGGCTGATGTCCACCTTCACGATGTCCCGCAGCACCTTCGTCATCGGCCAACGCTCCAGATCCGCGAGGTCGATGGCGTCGGCGAGCTCCGGACGGACCGCGTTCTCCGCCCAGTTGGTCGGCTCTCCGCTCTCGCTGTCGAGGCGGAGCCTGCGGTACGTGACCACCTCGGCGGTGTCCGGGAAGTGCTTCAGCAGCTCCCCGGGCACCGCCGTCCGCTCGTGCCCCAGGATCGTCGTACGGTCGCCCGACTGCTGCGCCACGATCGCGTCGACCGAGCCGAGCAGCTGGACCGGCGCCCCGCGCAGGGCAGCCGGCTCGATGAAGGTCCCGCGCCGCCGGTGGCGGCTGATGAGCCCCTCGGTCTCCAGCTCCTTGAGCGCCTGCCGCATGGTCAGCACGCTCACCCCGTAGTGCTCGGCGAGCTGCTCCTCGGTGGGCAGGCGCAGCGAGGCGTCCGCGGTGCGCCCGAGTATGGAGGCGCGCAGCGACTGGGAGACCTGGTACCAGAGCGGCAGCTTCCTGTTCAGTACCAGCGAGTCGGGGGCGAAGGCGGTCACGGGTGGTTCTCCGTAGGACGGGGTGGGCGCGGCGGCGGCGCCGCGCGGCATGCTGCTCGTGATGTTAGGCGCGGAAGTGACGCTGGAGCCCCTGCCAGACGTCGTCGTATCCGCCCTGGAGGTGGTCCGCGACGGCCGCCTGGGCGGTCGCGGTGATCGGCCAGCGGGTCTCGAACATGAAGGCCAGGCCGTCGTCGATCTTCTGCGGCTTCAGCTCGGCGGCGCTCGCCCGGTCGAAGGTCTCCCGGTCGGGGCCGTGCGCGGACATCATGTTGTGCAGCGAGCCGCCGCCCGGCACGAAGCCCTCCGCCTTGGCGTCGTAGGCGCCGTCGATGAGACCCATGTACTCGCTCATCACGTTCCGGTGGAAGTACGGCGGGCGGAAGGTGTCCTCGCCGACCAGCCAGCGCGGCGCGAAGACCACGAAGTCCACGCCCGCCAGGCCCGCCGTGTCGGAGGGCGAGGTCAGCACCGTGAAGATGGACGGGTCGGGGTGGTCGTAGCTGATGGAGCCCAGGACGTTGAAACTGCGCAGGTCGTAGACGTACGGGACGTGCGTGCCGTGCCAGGCGACCACGTCGAGGGGGGAGTGGTCGTAGGTGGCCGTCCAGAGGTTGCCGCAGAACTTGTTGACGACCTCCGTCGGACGCTCGGCATCCTCGTACGAGGCCACCGGCGCGCGGAAATCACGGGCGGCGGCGAGCCCGTTGGCGCCGATGGGGCCCAGGTCGGGGAGCTCGAAGGGCCGGCCGTAGTTCTCGCAGACGTAGCCTCGGGCGCTCTCGTCCTGGAGCTCCACGCGGAAGCGGACCCCGCGCGGGATCAGCGCCATCTCGCCGGGACGGGCGCTCAGCAGGCCGAACTCGGTGCGCAGGAGCAGGCCGCCGCGCTCGGGGACGATCAGCAGCTCGCCGTCGGAGTCGCTGAACACCCGGTCGGTCATGGAGGCGTTCGCGGAGTAGAGGTGGATGGCCATGCCGGAACGCTGGGTGGCGTCGCCGTTGCCGCCGAGGGTCCACAGGCCCGCCAGGAAGTCCGTACCCGGGGCCGGGTCGGGCAGCGGGTTCCAGCGGAGCCGGTTCGGGTCGGCCGGGGCCTCCGTGAAGGGTGCGCTGCGCAGGGCGCCGTTGCCGGTCCGGGTGAAGGGCGGGTGCGCCGCCGAGGGGCGGATCCGGTAGAGCCAGGAGCGGCGGTTGTGGGAACGCGGCTCGGTGAACGCGCTGCCGCTGAGCTGCTCCGCGTAGAGGCCGAGGGGTGAGCGCTGGGGAGAGTTCCGCCCGAACGGCAGCGCACCGGGGACCGCCTCCGAGCTGTGCTCATTGCCGAAGCCGGTGAGGTACTCCAGTGCCTCCGCCGTCTTCCTGGCCTGCTCGCTGCCGCCGCTCATTGCACGCTCCCGGTCTGCCGAAGGAATCCTATGCCTGACAGTAGGATTCCTCGGCCCACGCGTCAACGGGGGATTCCTGTCGGCCGACCGGCAGGCGTGCCGGAGGCCTATTGCTGCGCGGGGGGATCCCAAAAGATGAACATTGCTCTACTCTCACGCGCATGTCGTGGACCCGCAGGTTTCCTGCCGTGCCGGCGGTGCTCCTCGCCGCCCTCCTAGCGCTTCTGTCACTCCTCGTCGCCGCGCCCGCCGCGAGCGCGCACGAGGAGCGCCCCGTCGAGCTCCCCGACGGCACCGGCTCCGTACCCGCCTACCGCGAGGGCGAGCCCGACCTGATCGTCTGCAAGACCGACCGGCCCGCATTCGAGCGCCGGATATCCGCCTTCCCCGACGCCCTCAAGCAGCGCAACCTCGCCCTCTACGAACGCTGCGAGAAGAACGGCTTCCGCGACCTCCAGGCGGCGGTCGACGCCGTGGACCGCCCGGGCATGAACATCGCGATCCTGCCCGGCCTCTACGAGGAGGAGCCCTCGCTCACCGCACCGACCGGTGAGTGCGCCTCGCTCAAGGCCCCCAACTCCTCGCTCGGCTACCAGATCCTGACCTACGAGCAGCAGGCGGCCTGCCGCCACAACCAGAACCTGGTCGCCATCCTCGGCAAGACCGACCTCCAGATCGAAGGCACCGGAGCCTCCCGCCAGGACGTGGTCATCGACGCCAAGTACCAGAAGCTGAACGGGATCCGCGCGGACAAGTCCAACGGCATCTACTTCCGCAACTTCACCGCCCAGCGCACCACCTTCAACTCGCTGTACGTCCTCGCGGGCGACGGCTTCGTCATCGACGACGTGCTGACCCGCTGGAACGACGAGTACGGCTTCCTGACCTTCGCCAGCGACCACGGGCTGTACAAGAACTGCGAGTCCTACGGCAACGGCGACTCCGGCATCTACCCCGGCAGCGCCTCGAACATCAACGACGGCCGCGGCTACGACGTCCCCCGCTACTCCATCGAGATCACCGGCTGCCACAGCCACCACAACATGGTCGGCTACTCCGGCACCGCGGGCGACTCGGTGTACGTGCACGACAACGAGTTCGACCAGAACATGGGCGGCGCCTCGATGGACAGCGCCTTCCCCGGCCACCCCGGCCTCCCGCAGAACCACGCCCGCTTCGAACGCAACCTGATCCACGACAACAACGCCGACTACTACCACTACGTCGCGGACGGCACCTGCGCCAAGCCGCCCGCCGAGCGCGGCTACGAGCAGGGGGTGGTCTGCCCGCAGATCTCCATGCCCCCCGGCACCGGCATCATCACCGCCGGCGGCAACTGGAACCTCTACGAGAACAACTGGGTGTACGGGCACCAGCGCGCGGGCTTCTTCCTCTCGGCCGTGCCCGCCTTCATCCGCGGCGAGGAGGAGCTGTCCAAGCAGGCCGACACCTCCCACCACAACCGCTACGCCGGCAACATCCTGGGCAAGGACAAGTCCGGCGCCTCCCGCCCCAACGGCATGGACGTGTGGTGGGACGGCCAGGGCCGGGGCAACTGCTGGCAGCAGGGCCCGGACGGCTCCACCCCGGGCACGCTCCCGCAGTGCGGCGAGCGCCGCGGCGCGGTCTCCGGCGCCTCGGCCCGGCTGGCCGGTGAACCGGTGAAGCTGGCGCAGCTCCTGGTCTGCGCCGACTACAGCGTCCAGGCGCGCAAACTCCCGGCCGGCTGCGACTGGTACGGCTCCCGGGGCCTCCAGCGGGTGGAGACCCAGCTCGCCCTCGCCGTCGCGGCGGTCCTCCTCCTGGTCGGCGGCCTCCTGTGGTGGCGCCGCCTGCGCGCCTCACGCCTGGCCGGCGTGGCCGCGCTGCTCGGCCTCGCGGGCCTGGCCCTGGACGTGGCCGGCTCCACGATGGGCCTGGTCGGCACCTTCGTCCCGGCACTGGCCCTGCTCTGCCTCGGCCTGTGGTGGACCGGCACCGGCCTCGCCCTGCGCCCCACCCGGCCCTGGCTGGCCCGCCTGACCCTGCTGCTGGGCGCGCTCACCCTGCTCGACGCCTTCGACAAGGCCGTCCTGATGATCCCCTGGATCCCGCTCAGCCCCGCCTGGATACGGTCGCTCGTCGCGGTGCTCTGGATCCTCTGGGCCGTCATCGCCGCCGCCCGCCCGGGCAGCACCCCGGCCCGCCCGGCGGGCCCGGGCGGCGACCCGGCAGGCGCCCGCGTCCCCGTCCCCGCAGGCCCGGCCCCGACCCGCAGCGCGGAGGCCGGGGCCGGGGCCGGAGTGGGATCCGGGGCCGGGGGCGGAGCCGAGGCCGGAGTGGGATCTGGATCCGGAGTCGGAGCCGAGGTCGGAGCTGGGGCTGGGGCTGGGGCCGGGGCCGGGGCCGGAGCCGGAGCCGGAGCCGGAGCCGGAGTCGAAGCCGGAGCTGAGGCTGGAGCTGAGGCCAGAGTCGGAGCCGAGGCCGGAGTCGGATCCGGATCCGGAGTCGGAGCCGGAGCCGAAGCCGAAGCCGGAGCCGAAGCCGGAGCCGAGGGCGATCCCGCGGCCGGTCCCGCGGCCGGTCCCGGCACCGCCGCCGACACGGAGCGGGGCGCCGCCGGGGGAGACCGGCCGTGACGGATCACCCGGGCGGCGACCGCCCCGAACGCCGGATCTGGTGCGACGTCTGCGGCACGCCCCCCAGCGGGCCCCGCAGGTCCCGCTGGTCCCGCCGGACGAGCCGCGCGACGGCGCTGCTCGCCCTGGCCCTGCTCCTGGCCGGCGGCGCGGCGACGGGCTGCGGGGGGCGGGCCACCACCCACCACAAGCCCGGCACCACCCACGAGCAGGCCTCCGGGAAGGTCGGCACGCTGCTCACCGTCGAAGACGGCGCGGGCCACCGGCTCCGCGAGGTCCCGGCCGAGGGCGCGCCCGAGGTCCGGCTCGCAGCCCGGCCGGACTCCGAGGACGGCTGGAACCTCCAGCTGACGGTGGCGAACTTCCACTTCACCCCCGACAGCACCGGCGGCGCCGCCCTCCCGGGTGCCGGGCACGCGCACCTGGAGCTGGACGGCCGCAAACTGGCCCGCCTGTACGGCCCTTGGTTCCACCTGCCCGCGGCGCAGGTACCCGAGGGCGGCACGCACGCCCTGACCGTCCGCCTCTACGCGGACGACCACACGGCCTGGGCGGTGGCGGGCAAGCCGGTCGAAGCAACCCTCCAACTCGCCGCAGAAACCGGCCGGTCCACCCACCCCCATTCCCCGCCCGCACCGTCCCCCACGCCGCCACAGGCGCCGCAGGCCGACCGCACGGTGACCATCACCGTGCGGGACGGCAAGGTCAGCCCGGCCCCGGGCCGGGTGGAGGTGAAGCGCGGCGAACGCGTAGCCCTGCGGGTCACCAGCGACCGCGCCGACACCCTGCACGTCCACGGCATCGACAAGGAGCTCGCCCTGCCGGCAGGCCAGGAGGCCACCCTGATCCTGACGGCCGACCGCACGGGCCTCTTCGAGGTCGAAACCCACGAGTCCCACCTCGTCCTGACCCAACTCGCAGTCCGATGACCCCACGCCCCCGACTCCCAGAACCGACCCGGACCGGATGCGTGGCCCCGACCGCTCCCCGGACCCCGACCGGGTCGCTGGCCCGAAGCCAGGCCCGGTCCCTGGCCCCGACCTCGCCTCCGGCCGTGACTGCGGCTCCGGTCCCGGCTCCGGTCCCGGTCCCGGTCCCGGTCCCGGCTCCGGCCGCGGTCCCGGTCCCGGCTCCGGCCGCGGTCCCGGCCCCGGCCCCGGCCTCCGCTCCGGTCCCGGCCTCCGCTCCGGTCCCGGCCTCGGCTCCGGCCAAGGCTTCGACTCCGTCTCCGGCCCCAGCCCCGGGCTCGTCTCCGGCTCCGGCCTCGGCCCCGGCTCCGGCCTCGGCCCCGGCCTCGGCCCCGGCTCCGGCTCCGGCTCCTGCCTCGGCCCCGGCTCCGGCTCCGGCTCCTGCCTCGGCCCCGGCTCCGGCTCCGGCTCCGGCTCCTGCCTCGGCCCCGGCTCCGGCTCCGGCCTCGGCCCCGGCTCCGGCCCCGGCCTCGGCCCCAGCTCCGGATCCGGCCTCGGCTCCGGCTCCGGCCCCGGCCTCGGCTCCGGCTCCGGCTCCGGCCCCGGCTCCAGCCTCGGTCCCGGCCTCGGCTCCGGCCTCGGCTCCGGCCTCGGCTCCGGCCTCGGCTCCGGCCTCGGCTCCGGCCCCGGCCCCGGCTCCGGCCCCGGCCCCGGCTCCGGCCCCGGCCCCGGCCCCGGCCCCGGCCCCGGCCCCGGCCCTGGCCTCAGCCCCGGCCTCAGCCCGGGCTGTGACCCCGGCCTCGGCGCCGGCGGTCCGGCGGTGACCGGGGGCGGGCCGGCGGCGGTCCCGTACGGGGTGTCCGGTGGTGGGGGCGGCCAGGGCGTGGTTCTTCACCCGGGCGATCCGCTCACCGTGCTCGCGCACGGCATCGGCTCGCAGCACGATCTGCCCATCTCTCCCTTCTACGCCTTCGCCGGCGCCTTCACCGCACTCTTCGTCTCCTTCCTCGCACTGGGCCTCCTCTGGTCCACCTCCCGCTTCCGCGGCGACCGGTCCGGCCTCGCCCTGCCCGCCGGGTTCCAGCGGGTGGCCGACGCGCCGGCCACCCGCACCGCCCTGCGCGGGCTCGGCCTCGCGGCCGCGCTCGCCGTCCTCCTGTACCTGCTCCTCGGCCCCGACGACCCCGCCCGCAACCCCGCTCCCGGCGCCGTCTACGTCCTGCTCTGGGTCGGCCTCGTCCCCGCATCCCTCCTCTTCGGTCCCGTCTGGCGCCTCCTCAACCCGCTCCGTGCCCTGCACCGCCTGCTCGCCCGGCTGTCGGCGAAGCTCCGTACGGCCCGCCCCGCAGCCGCAGCCGCAGTTGCCGCCGGCGCCGCCGCGCGCTCCTCCCGGAGTCCGCGAGTCCCGGCACCGCACCTCGCCGCGGTGCCGGACCTCCCCGGCCCGCAGCCCCCGCGCCCGGAACCCCGCAACGACCGCCCGCTCCCCGCCCGGCTAGGGCAATGGCCGGCAGCCGCCGGGCTCTTCGCCTTCACCTGGCTCGAACTCGTCTCTCCCGACCCCGCCTCCACCACCACCCTCCTGATCGCCCTGGCCGGCTACGCCGCCGTCCAGCTCCTGCTCGCCGCCCGCTACGGCGAGCGCTGGTTCGCCGACGGAGACGCCTTCGAGGTGTACTCCGCCCTTCTGGCCCGGCTCTCCCCCCTCGGCCGCCGCAGCGACGGCCGCCTGGTTCTCCGTAATCCCTTCCACGGACTCGACGCGACACCCGAGCGGCCCGGACTCGTCGCCACCGTCTGCGTCCTGCTCGGATCCACCGCCTACGACGGCTTCTCCGACAACCCCTCGTGGATCAACGCGATCCAGACCTCCCCCCTCGGCCGCACCGCCGCGGCCACCCTCGGACTCATCGGCGCCATCGCCCTCGTCGCCGCCCTCTACTGCCTCTGCGCGGCGCTCACCCGCCTCGTCTGCGGCCCGCACCCCGGCCCGCTGACCGCCTTCGCGCACTCACTCGTACCGATCGCTCTCGGCTATCTCGTCGCCCACTATTTCTCCCTCCTGGTAGTCGAAGGACCACGCACAGTAATCATGGCACTGGGCACTGACAACGCCCCGGAACCCTTCTCTCCCTTGGGCCCCGGCGGCCTCGCCGCCCTCCAGGTCATCGCCGTCGTCACCGGCCACGTCCTCGGCGTGATCGCCGCGCACGACCGCTCCGTACGCCTCTTCCCGCCCGCGAAAGCCGTGGCCGGGCAACTGCCGCTGCTCGCGCTGATGATCACGTACACGGTGGGCGGCCTCAGCCTGCTGCTGAACTGAGGCGATCGAACCGGTACCGCCGCCCACCCGTGAACCAAGGAGCGGCATGATGGACCCCGTGCCCCCAGCCCACCCCCTGCGCCGGACGCCGATCCAGCAGCGCAGCGCCGACCGCCTCGCCCGGATCCTCGACGCGTGCGCCGAGCTCCTCGACGAGACCGGGTACGAGAACCTCAGTACCCGGGCCGTGGCCCTGCGGGCCGGCGTGCCGATCGGTTCGGTCTACCGGTTCTTCGGGAACAAGCGGGCCATGGCCATCGCCCTGGCCCACCGCAACCTCGACCGTTACGCCGACGGCATCGAGCAGCGGCTCGCGGACCTCCCGGACACCGACTGGCGCCCGGTCGTCGACGCGGTGCTGGACGAGTACCTGGTCATGAAGCGCAGCGTGCCCGGCTTCGCCCTCGTCGACTTCGGGGTGCCGGCGCCGCCGTCCGAGGGGCCGGCCTCCGACCCCAACCACCTGGTCGCCGTCCGCCTCACCGAACTCCTCGGCGCCCACCTCGGCCTCACGCCGGACGCCGTCCTGGAGCGTTCCGTCCTGGTCGCGGTCGAGGCCACCGACGCCCTGATCCAGCTGGCCTTCCGCAACGACCCGGCCGGCGACCCGGACATCGTCGCCGAGACCCGCGCGATGATGCAGGCCTACCTGGCACGCGTCCTGGACTGACCGGCCCGGCGGCCCCCACGCCGGGAGGCCGCCGTTTCCTCACGTGCGTTCCTCACACGCGTTCCTCACGCGCGGCCTTCGAGGCGGCCGGTCACCACCAGGTTGCCGTCCGGGGTGAGCCGTGCGAGGGCGCCGGTGCGCACGTAGCCGTCGGGGGTGAAGGAGCGCGCGTTGAGGCCGGGCGAGCGGTAGTAACCGCGGGCCGTGTAGGGGCCGCGGGCCAGGAGCTCGCCCGGCTCCCCGTCGGGGACCTCCTTGCCGTCGGTGTCGACGACGCGGATCTGATCGTCGGGGGAGAGCGGACGGCCCTGCGTCGTGAGCACGGTCTCGTCCGGGTCGTCGGGCCGGGTGAGGGTGAGCAGTCCCTCGGACGCGGCGAAGACCTGCTGGAGGCTGCAATCCCACTCGGCGGCCACCCGTTCGGCGGTCGCGCGATCCAGGGGCGCGGCGCTGCCGCCGACCTGTACGAGACGCAGGCTGCTCACATCGGCCCCGACCGCGGGACGCGCGTCGAGCCAGAGCCGGACCGCGGACGGCGTCAGCGCGGCGACGGTGACCCGCTCGCGCTCGACGGCCGCCAGGCACGCGGCGGGTTCCTGGTCCTCGACCAGGACGACGGTGCCGCCGACGGTGAGGGTGCCGATGACGCCGGGGCCGCCGAAGGCGAGGTTGAGGTCGCGGGGCAGCGCGGCGAGGTAGACGTCGTCCTGGGTGAGCGACACCAGCTCGGCCGCGGCCCGCGCCTGGTAGGCGTAGTCGTTGTGGGTGCGCGGAACCAGCTGGGGAGCCTCGCCGGGACCGCCGGAGAGCAGGAAGAGCGCCACCTGACCGGCGCTCAGCGCGAGCGCCGGTTCGGGCGGCGAGTCGAGGGAGTGCAGCGGGAAGTAGTGGCAGCCCGCCGTGTCGGTCGTGAAGCCGCCGTACGGGTCCGAGGTGCCCGGCGGCTCGAAGGTGAACACCCGGCGCAGGAAGGGGCCCTGGGTCGCGATGTCGGCGGCCATCGCCGTGTGGTCGAAGCCCCGGTACGTCGCGGGGCCGACGTAGCCGGTGGCCTCGGAGACCTGGACGACGTGGGACACCTCGGCCGCGCGGTACGAGATCGGGCAGAGCACGGGAACCGCGCCGGCGCGCATCAGCGCGAACGTGGCGACGACGAGCTCAGGGATGTCGGGAAGCTGGACGACGACCCGCTGCCCGGGCCGCAGGCCGCGCAGCCGGAAACCGGCGGCCATCCGGCTCACCCGGCGGTTCAGGGCGGCGTACGTGATGCGGGTGGCGCCGTGGGCGAGCGCGGTCCGCGGTCCGTACTGCAGGGCCCAGCCGCGCAGCAGGTTGTCCAGCGTATTGCCGCGCCAGTGGCCGGACGCCCAGTAGTAGTCGACGAATTCCTCGGGCCAGGGCGTACAGCCGTCGAGCATGGATGTCATTCGGCAATCCAATCCGGCCCTCTCCACAGGGGCAATGTGCTTTCCCGACCAAGGGTGCTGAAATGCGTCAGCAGAAGGACCAATGGGCGGCGCTGACCAGGGAGAACGGTCGGGGTGGTGGGAGGACGGCGGGAATGCGCGGCGGGGCGGCGAGGGTATTCACGGGGTGTCCGGCTTCTTGGGGCGCGTTCAATTGGCCCCGGGTCCGCGCAGTTCCCGGAGCCGGGCTCCGGGTGTGGCCCCGGCCTCGGCCCCGGCCCCGGTTCAGAGCCCGGCTGCCTGGATCCGGCCCGGCCCCAGCCCTGGACACGGCCCCGGCTCCGGCCCTGGCCCTGGCCCCGCCAACGAAGCCCGGCTCCGAGCTCGGCCCCGGCCCCCGGCCCCGGCCCCGGCCCCGATCTCAAGCCCGCCCCCCAAGCCCGGCCCCGCCCCCCCCCACGGAGCCGTCCCGGATTCCATGGGGCGCGGACCCTCCCCACCGTGCCTACCGGTCGGTATGCTCGGTGCCGCCCGCGCGGGTCCGGCGCCCGTGCCCCGTGTCGCAGCCTGCCGCCCCTGGAGGGCCCATGCCCCGCACCGCCCTGCGCATCTGCCCGCTCTGCGAGGCCACTTGCGGCCTCACGCTCACCATCGAAGGCACCACCGTCACCGGGGCCCGGGGGGACCGCGACGACGTGTTCAGCCGCGGTTTCATCTGCCCCAAGGGTGCCGCCTTCGGTGGCCTCGACGCCGATCCCGACCGGCTGCGTACCCCCCTCGTGCGGCGCGACGGCCAACTCCGCGAGGCCACCTGGGAGGAGGCCTACCAGGCCATCGCCGACGCGGTCCCGGCCCTCGTGGGCGCGTACGGGCCCCAGTCCGTCGGCGTCGTCCTCGGCAACCCGAACGTCCACACCATGGCCGGACAGCTCTACCCGCCCCTGCTGCTCAAGGCCCTCGGCACCCGCAACCTGTTCACTGCCAGCACCCTCGACCAGATGCCCAAACACGTCTCCAGCGGGCTGCTCTTCGGGGATCCCTTCGCCATCCCCGTCCCGGACCTCGACCGCACGGACTTCCTCCTGCTCCTGGGGGCGAACCCGGTCGAGTCCAACGGCTCCCTGTGCACCGCACCCGACTTCCCCGGCCGGCTCAAGGCGCTGCGCGCACGGGGCGGCACCCTCGTCGTCGTCGACCCGCGCCGCACCCGCACCGCCAAGCTCGCCGACCGTCACCTGGCGCCGCGCCCCGGCAGCGACGCGCTGCTGCTCGCCGCCCTGGCCCACACGCTGCTCGCCGAGGAGCTGACCGATCCGGGCGTGCTCGCGGAACACACCCAGGGAATCGGGGAACTCGCCGAAGCGCTCGGTAGTTTCACTCCCGAGGCCGTCGCCCCCGCCTGCGACCTCACGGCCGAAGAGATCCGCGGCCTCGCCCGCGATCTCGCGGCCGCGCCGACCGCCGCCGTCTACGGGCGCATCGGCAGCTGCACCGTCGAGTACGGCACGCTCGCCAGCTGGCTGGTGGACGTGCTGAACATCCTGACCGGCAATCTCGACCGGCCGGGCGGAGCCCTGTTCCCGTTGTCCGCGACCGACCGCGCACCCCGGCCGGCCGGACCCGGCAAGGGCTTCACCCTCGGGCGCTGGCACAGCCGGGTCAGCGGCCACCCCGAGGCCAAGGCCGAACTGCCCATGGCGGCGCTGGCGGAGGAGATCGCGACCCCGGGGGAGGGGCGGATCCGGGCCCTGATCTCCATCGCGGCGAACCCCGTGCTGTCCGCTCCCGACGGCCGGCGCCTCGACGCGGCCCTGGCCGGGCTCGACTTCATGGTCAGCATCGATCCCTACCTCAACGAGACCTCGCGCCACGCCCACGTGGTCCTGCCCCCAGGGCCGCCCTCCCAGAGCGCCCACTTCGACTTCTCCTTCAACACCTTCGCCATCCGCAACCAGGTCCGCTACTCACCGCCCGCCGTCCCGCTCGAAGACGGGCGCATGGACGAGTGCGAGATCCACGCCCGTCTCGTACTCGCCGTCTCCGGCATGCACGGAGCCGACCCGGCCGCTGTGGACGAACTGGCCATCGGGTCCACCCTCGCCAAGGAGTGCGCCGACCCGGACTCCCCCCTGCGCGGACAGGATCCGGCGCGCCTCGCGGGGCTGCTCGCCGGCGGCAGCGGCCCCGAGCGACGCCTCGACATGATGCTCCGGCTCGGCCCCTACGGAGACCGGTTCGGCGCGGCCCCGTCCCTGCCCGGAAGCGCCGCTACGGGCACCAGCGCGGGCACGCCCGACGGCGCGGCGGAACCGGGCCCGGCCCCTGCTGCTGCCGCCGCCCCCGGCGGCCTCGGGCTGGAGCAGCTGCGCGCGCACCCGCACGGAATCGACCTGGGCCCGCTGCAGTCCCGGCTCCCGGGCCTGCTGAAGACGCGCAGCGGCAGGATCGAGCTCCTGCCGGACCCGATCGCGGCCGAACTCCCCAGGCTGCGCAGGGCGCTCGCCGACAGCCCCTCGGCCCTGGTGCTCGTGGGCCGCCGCCACCTGCGGTCCAACAACAGCTGGTTGCACAACGTCGCGGCCCTCACCGGAGGTTCCAACCGCTGCACCCTCCAGGTCCACCCGGACGATGCCGCCCGGCTCGGCCTCACCGACGGGCGCCCGGCCCGGATCACCGCCGACGGCGGCAGCCTGGAGGTTCCGGTGGAGGTCACCGACACCCTGCGCGCCGGAGTCGTCAGCCTCCCGCACGGCTGGGGCCACGACCGCCCGGGCACCCGCCTGTCGGTGGCCGCGGCCGCGCCCGGAGTCAACGTCAACCAGCTCCTGGACGGCAGCCGACTCGACCCGCTCTCCGGTACGGCCGTGCTCAACGGCTTCCCCGTCGAACTGACACCCATCCCCTGAGCTGGGGTTTTGCTCGTATTGCTCACGCGTGGACGTCTTGTTGGCCCCCAGAGGAGGCACCTAGGTTCCCCCCATGCTGACCTTCCTCGGCTTCGCCATGATCGCGACCTTCCTGGTTCTGATCATGCTGAAGAAAATGTCGCCCATCGCGGCGCTCGTCCTCATCCCCGCGCTCTTCTGCGTGTTCGCCGGACAGGGCGCGCAGCTCGGCGGCTACGTCATCGACGGAGTCGGCAAGCTCGCGCCGACCGCCGCCATGCTGATGTTCGCCATCGTCTACTTCGGCGTGATGATCGACGTCGGCCTCTTCGACCCGATCGTGCGCGGCATCCTGCGCTTCTGCAGGGCCGACCCGATGCGCGTCGTGGTCGGCACCGCCGTCCTCGCCGCCATCGTCTCGCTCGACGGCGACGGCTCGACCACCTTCATGATCACCGTCTCGGCGATGTACCCGCTCTACAAGCGCCTCGGCATGAGCCTGGTGGTGATGACCGGCGTCGCGGCCACCGCCAACGGGGTCATGAACACCCTCCCCTGGGGCGGCCCCACGGCCCGCGCCGCCACCGCGCTCAAGCTCGACGCCGCCGACATCTTCGTGCCGATGATCCCCGCGCTCGCCGTGGGCCTGCTCTTCGTCTTCGCCCTGGCCTACGTCCTCGGCCTCAAGGAACGCCGCCGCCTCGGCCTGCTGACCCTCCCCGCCGACACCGGGCGGTCGGCGGAGCCGGCCGGGGAACTCCTGGTCGCGGCCGGCAAGGGCCCTGCCGCCGCCGCCGCGAGCGCGAGCACGCGTACGCCCTCCACCGGCTCCGCCCCCTCCACCGGCTCCGCCCCCTCCTTCGGCTCCGCCCCCTCCGAAGCGCCCACCCCCTCCGAGGCGCCCGCCGGTTCCGATGCACCCACCCCGCCCGCCCCCGCCGATGACGCCACCCCCGCCGAGGACGGCTTCCAGGGCCTCGACCCGCACCGCCCGACGCTGCGCCCCCGCCTCTACTGGTTCAACGCGGGCCTCACCGTCGCCCTGCTCACCGCCATGATCATGGAGCTGCTCCCGATCCCGGTGCTCTTCCTCCTCGGAGCCGCCCTCGCCCTCACCGTCAACTTCCCCCACATGCCGGACCAGAAGGCCCGGATCGCCGCCCACGCCGAGAACGTCCTGAACGTCGCCGGAATGGTCTTCGCCGCCGCCGTCTTCACCGGTGTCCTCACCGGCACCGGCATGGTCAAGCACATGGCCGACTGGCTCGTCGGTGCCATCCCCGAGGGCATGGGACCGCACATGGCCCTGGTCACCGGCCTGCTCAGCCTCCCCCTCACCTACTTCATGTCCAACGACGGCTTCTACTTCGGCGTCCTGCCGGTCCTCGCCGAGGCCGGCGCCGCCCACGGGGTCTCCCCGCTCGAAATCGCCCGCGCCTCCCTGGTCGGGCAGGCCCTGCACATGTCGAGCCCACTCGTCCCGGCCGTCTACGTCCTCGTCGGCATGGCCAAGGTCGAGTTCGGCGACCACACCCGGTTCACCGTGAAGTGGGCGGCCCTGACCTCCCTGGTGGTTCTGGCCGCAGGGATGCTTTTCGGCATCATCTGATCTCCTCCGCCCCTGGCGCACACAAAACTACCGGCGCTAGTTTGTAGGGTGGTGGCGACGCCAGATCCACAGCGGCTCCACTGGTCCATCGGTCTACAGGTCCACGCGTTCGCGCGTGCTCGGGAGGATTGCCATGAAGGCCCACGACGGGATGTACATCGGCGGCGAGTGGCGGGACGCCCTCGGCCAAGGCCGCATCGAGGTCCTCAACCCGGCCGACGAGCGGCTCATCGCCTCGGTTCCGGCCGGTACGGCCGAGGACGTGGACGCGGCCGTACGCGCGGCCCGCGCGGCCTTCCCGGCCTGGGCGGCCACCGCTCCGGCCGAGCGGGCCGCCCTCATCGGGGCCCTGCGCGACGTCCTGGTCGCCCGCAAGTCGGAGATGGCCGAGACGATCACCGCCGAGCTGGGCTCGCCGCTGGGGTTCTCGGAGATGGTCCACGTCGGGGCGCCGATCGCCGTGGCCTCCTCCTACGCCGAGCTCGGGGCCTCGTACGCCTTCGAGGAGCGGATCGGGAACTCGACCGTGCTGCTGGAGCCGGTCGGCGTCGTCGGGGCGATCACCCCCTGGAACTACCCGCTGCACCAGATCGTTGCCAAGGTGGCACCCGCTCTCGCCGCAGGCTGCACCATCGTCCTCAAGCCCGCCGAGGACACCCCGCTGACCGCACAGCTCTTCGCCGAAGCCGTGCACGAGGCGGGGATCCCGGCCGGGGTCTTCAACCTGGTGACCGGCACCGGCCTGGTCGCCGGCCAGGCCCTGGCCGCGCACGAGGAAGTCGACCTCGTCTCCTTCACCGGTTCCACCGCCGTCGGCAAGCAGATCGGCGCCACCGCCGGCGCCGCCGTCAAGCGGGTCGCCCTGGAACTGGGCGGCAAATCGGCCAACGTCATCCTGCCCGGCGCCAACCTCGCCAAGGCCGTCGCCTCGGGCGTGGGCCACGTCATGAACAACTCCGGCCAGAGCTGCAACGCGCTCACCCGCATGCTCGTCCACCGGGACGACTACGAGGAGGCGGTCTCCCTCGCGGCCGCCGCCGCGGCCAAGTACGCCTCCGGCGACCCCCTCGACCCGGGCACCCGCCTCGGACCGGTCGTCAGCGCCAAGCAGCGCGACCGCGTCCGCGACTTCATCACCCAGGGCGTGGAGGAGGGCGCGCGCCTCGTCGCGGGCGGGCCCGAGGCGCCGCACGAGCAGGGGTACTTCATCGCCCCGACCGTGTTCGCCGACGTCACGCCCGACATGACCATCGCCCAGGAGGAGATCTTCGGCCCGGTGCTGTCGATCCTCCCCTACGGAGACCAGGACGAGGCCCTGGCCATCGCGAACGGCACCGACTACGGGCTGGGCGGGGCGGTCTGGGCGGCGGACGAGGAGACGGCCGTCGCCTTCGCACGCCTGATGGACACCGGCCAGGTGGACATCAACGGCGGCCGCTTCAACCCGCTCGCGCCCTTCGGCGGGTACAAGAAGTCGGGCGTGGGCCGCGAGCTGGGCCCGCACGGCCTCGCCGAGTTCCTGCAGACCAAGTCCCTGCAGTTCTAGACCCGCAACCGCACAGTTCCAGACCCGCAACCGCACAGTCCAGCCCCGCAACCGCACACACGGAGACGACGATCATGGTTCGCGCCGCCATCCTGCCCGCCGTCGGAGCCCCCCTGGAGATACGGGACATCGTGCTGCCCGAGCCCGGCCCCGGCCAGGTCCGGGTGCGGCTCGCCGCCGCCGGGGTCTGCCACTCCGACATCTCTCTCACCAACGGCACCATGAAGGTGCCCGTACCCGCCGTCCTCGGCCACGAGGGCGCGGGCACGGTCCTCGCCGTCGGCGAAGGGGTCACCCATGTCGCTCCCGGCGACGGGGTGGTGCTCAACTGGGCCCCGTCCTGCGGGCACTGCCACCACTGCTCGATCGGCGAGGTCTGGCTCTGCGCCAACGCGCTCGTCGGAATGGGAGCGGTGTACGCCCACGACGCCCTGGGCGCCGAGCTGCACCCCGGGCTGAACGTGGCCGCCTTCGCCGAGGAGACGGTCGTGGCGGCCAACTGCGTCCTGCCCGCCCCCGCGGGGATCCCGCTCGCCGAGGCCGCACTGCTCGGCTGCGCGGTCCTCACCGGCTACGGAGCCGTCCACCACAGCGCCCAGGTCCGCCCCGGCGAGTCGGTGGCCGTCTTCGGAGTCGGCGGCGTGGGTCTGGTCGCCCTCCAGGCGGCCCGCATCGCGATGGCCGGCCCGATCGTGGCCGTGGACGTCTCCCCGGACAAGGAGGAACTGGCCCGGGCGGCCGGGGCCACGGAGTTCCTGCTCGCCTCCGAGAACACCGCCAAGGACATCCGCGCCCTCACCGGCGGCCACGGCGTGGACGTGGCCATCGAGTGCGTCGGCCGGGCCGCGAGCATCCGGGGCGCCTGGGCATCCACCCGGCGCGGCGGCCGCACGACGGTCGTCGGTATCGGCGGCAAGGACCAGCAGGTCACCTTCCACGCCCTGGAGATCTTCCACTTCGCCCGCACCCTCACCGGCTGCGTCTACGGCAACAGCGACCCCGCCCGCGACCTCCCGGTGATCGCCGCACACGTCCGCGCGGGCCGCCTCGACCTCGAAGCCCTGGTCACCGACCGGATCACCCTCGACGGCATCCCGGCGGCCTTCGACGCGATGCTGGCGGGCAAGGGCGGCCGCTCGCTGGTGGTGTTCTAGCAGCCTGCCCGTACGGGAGGCCCGCCCTTGGCAGGCCTCCCGTCAGGCGGTGTCGGGCGGCGTCAGGCGGCGTCAGGCGGCGTCAGGCCCGTCTCCCGCAGTGCCGCGTACTGGAGGGCCAGGCCGTCCAGCAGCGCCGCCAGGCCCGTCTCGAAGGCGCCCTCGTCCACCTCCTGCTGGCGCTCCGCCAGCAGGTGGGCCTGGCCCAGGTGCGGGTAGTCCGACGGGTCGTATGCCGCCTCGTCGTCGACGAAACCCCGGGCGAAGGAACCCACGGCCGAGCCGAGGATGAAGTACCGCATCAGCGCCCCGATCCGGGTCGCCTGCGCCGGCGGCCAGCCGGCCGCCGTCATCGCGCCGTAGACGGCGTCCGCGACCCGCAGACCGGCCGGCCTGCGGCCCGGTCCGCGCGCCAGTACCGGCACGATGTTCGGATGGTCGGACAGGGCGGCCCGGTAGGAGTGTGCCCAGTCGCGCAGCGCGACCTGCCACTCCCGGCCGTCCCCCGCCTCGAACATCGACAGGTCGACCCGTGCGCTCACCGCGTCCGCGACCGCGTCCAGGATCTCGTCCTTCGTGCGGAAGTGGTTGTACAGCGAAGGCCCGCTGACCCCCAGCGCCGCCGCCAGTCGCCGCGTCGAGACGGCCTCCAGTCCCTCGCCGTCCACCAGCGCACCCGCCGCCTCGACGATGAGCGATCTGCTGAGAAGGGGCTTGCGCGGTCTGGCCATGCGCCACATAGTAAGGCCTGCCGGATTTAAACTAGCAGTGGTAATTAACCCCATCCGATCCCGTCCCCACCCGGAGGTGCCCGGTGAATCTGGAACTCAGCGAGGAGCAGTCCGCCGTCCGCGATCTCGCCCGCGCGTTCACCGAGCGCGAGATCGCTCCGTACGCCGCCGAGTGGGACCGCGCCGAGAGCGTGGACCGGGCCATCGTGAAGAAGCTCGGCTCCGTCGGCTTCCTCGGCCTGACCGTCCCCGAGGAGTACGGCGGCTCCGGCGGGGACCACCTCTCCTACGTCCTGGTCACCGAGGAACTCGGCCGCGGGGACTCCGCCGTGCGCGGCATCGTCTCCGTCTCCCTGGGCCTGGTCGCCAAGACCGTCGCCGCCTGGGGGAGCGAGGAGCAGAAGCGCGACTGGCTGCCCCGCCTGTGCTCCGGCGAGGCCCTCGGCTGCTTCGGGCTCACCGAGCCCGGCACCGGCTCCGACGCCGCCGCCCTGACCACCCGGGCCCGGCGCGAGGGCGACTCGTACGTGATCAGCGGCAGCAAGATGTTCATCACCAACGGCACCTGGGCCGACGTGGTCCTGCTCTTCGCCCGCACCAACGAGGACCCCGGCCACCGCGGAATCTCCGCGTTCCTCGTGCCCACCGACACCCCCGGCCTGGCCCGCCGCGAGATCCACGGCAAGCTGGGCCTGCGCGGCCAGGCCACCGCCGAACTCTCCCTCGACGGCGTGCGCGTGCCCGCCTCCGCGATGCTCGGCCCCGAGGGGAAGGGCTTCTCCGTCGCCATGTCGGCCCTCGCCAAGGGCCGGATGTCCGTCGCCGCGGGCTGTGTGGGCATCGCCCAGGCCGCGCTGGACGCGGCCGTCTCCTACGCGGCCCAGCGCGAGCAGTTCGGCAAGCCGATCGCCCACCACCAGCTGGTCCAGGAGCTGATCGCCGACATCTCCGTCGACGTGGACGCGGCCCGGCTGCTGACCTGGCGGGTGGCCGATCTGATCGACCGCGGACTGCCCTTCGCCACCGAGTCCTCCACCGCCAAGCTCTTCGCCTCCGAGGCCGCCGTCCGCGCCGCGAGCAACGCCCTCCAGGTGCACGGCGGTTACGGCTACATCGACGAGTACCCGGCCGGCAAGCTGCTGCGCGACGCCCGTGTGATGACCCTGTACGAGGGCACCAGCCAGATCCAGAAGCTCCTCATCGGCCGCGCCCGTACGGGGGTTTCGGCTTTCTGAGTGGCCCCCCGGAGTTCCCGAGAGCCCCCAAGAGCCCCCAAGAGCCCCCAAGAGCCCCCGGGAGTCCCCGAAGTTCCTGAGTACGTAAGTGAGTACGCGCGCGGATGTGCCGGGGCCCGGCCCGCCCGAAGCTGGACCCATGAACGAGACACCGGTCAAGCAGCAGAACACGGGGGCCTACTACGGCCAGGCCGTCGCCTCCTTCGGCGTCGCCATCGGCGCGGTGGCCCTGGGGATCTACAACATGGAGGCTGACGGCTGGGTCCGGGCCTTCCTCGGCATCGCGGTCCTCTACCTCACCACCTCGGCCTTCACCCTCGCCAAGGTGATCCGCGACCGCCAGGAGGTCACCCAGATCGTCACCCGGGTCGACCAGGCCCGGATGGAGAAGATCATGACGGGCTACGACCCCTTCGCGGTCCCGAAGCAGCCCACTCCCCAGGATCGCTAAGCGCTTGCTCACCACCCTCCGGTAGGCTGTTCATTCCTACAGGCCGAAGAGGGTGAGCGAGCGATGGACAGCGCGGAGGAGATCAGCGGTTACCGGCCGTGGTCGGAGGTCACTCCCGACGCCGCGCGGCGGCTGCTCGTCGCCGCCGTGGAGGCCTTCGCGGAGCGCGGATATCACGCCACCACCACGCGGGACATCGCGGGGCGGGCCGGCATGAGCCCGGCCGCGCTCTACATCCACTACAAGACCAAGGAAGAGCTGCTCCACCGGATCAGCCGGATCGGCCACGACAAGGCGCTGGCGATCCTCGACTCCGCCGCCTCCGGCCCCGGCAGCGCCGCCGAGCGGCTCGACGTGGCCGTACGGTCCTTCGTGCGCTGGCACGCCGCGCATCACACCACCGCGCGCGTGGTCCAGTACGAGCTCGATGCTCTCGCTCCGGAGCACCGCTCCGACATCGTGGCCCTGCGCCGGCAGAGCGACGCGGCCATCCGCCGCATCCTCGCCGACGGCGTCGCGGCCGGGGAGTTCTTCGTCCCGGACGTCCCCGGCACCACCCTTGCCGTGCTGTCGCTCTGCATCGACGTCGCCCGCTGGTTCAGCGCCGACGGCCGTCGCACGCCCGACGAGGTCGGCGCGCTCTACGCCGGCCTCGTGCTCCGCATGGTGGGCGCGGGCTCCGGCGCGGCCGATGCGCCGGCCGCGGGCCCAGCGGTGGATCAGAAGTAGTAGCGGGACACCGACTCCGCCACGCACACGGGCTTCTCGCCGCCCTCGATCTCGACGGTCACGGTGGCCGACACCTGGACGCCGCCGCCCGCCTCCACGACCTCGGTGATCAGGGCGGTCGCGCGCAGCCGCGAACCGACCGGCACCGGCGCGGGGAAACGCACCTTGTTCACCCCGTAGTTGATGCCCATCTTCATGCCCTCGACCCGCATGATCTGCGGCACCAGGCTCGGCAGTAGCGACAGCGTGAGGTATCCGTGCGCGATCGTGGAGCCGAAGGGTCCGGTCGCCGCCCGCTCCGGGTCCACGTGGATCCACTGGTGGTCCCCGGTGGCGTCCGCGAAGAGGTCGATCCGCTTCTGGTCCACCTCCAGCCAGTCGCTCGGGCCGAGCGGTGCGCCGATCCCGGCGGTGAGCTGCTCGGCGGACGTGAAGATCCTCGGCTCGGACATACCCGTACCTCTCCCTGGCGAATAAGCGCTTGCTCAGAATGCTGGGGTCGTCATGGATCTGTCAATGACGGTCGGTGAAGCGCCCGACCCCGAATCCCGGCCCGGCCGATTACCCTCGGCGGTGTGCCGCAGATTCCCGAGAAGGTCCACGAGCTCACCGTCGGCCAGCTGTCCGCCCGCAGCGGCGCGGCCGTCTCCGCACTGCACTTCTACGAGACCAAGGGGCTGATCAGCAGCCGCCGCACCTCGGGGAACCAGCGCCGCTACACCCGAGACGCGCTGCGCCGCGTGGCGTTCGTACGGGCCGCCCAGCGCGTCGGCATCCCCCTGGCCAGCATCCGCGACGCCCTCGCCCAGCTCCCCGAAGGCCGCACCCCCAACCGTGAGGACTGGGCCCTGCTTTCGGAGAGCTGGCGCGCCGAGCTCGACCAGCGGATAGCTCAACTCGGCCGCCTGCGTGACCACTTGACCGACTGCATCGGCTGCGGATGCCTCTCCCTGGAGAACTGCGCCCTCTCCAACCCGGACGACGTCTTCGGCGAACGGATCACCGGCTCCCGGCTGCTGTGACCTCCCGCGCGCGGGAGGCCGCCGCGACCAGTTCGGCGTTCGACCGCGCCGCCCGGCCGTCCGGCAGGTGCAGCACGTCTCCTACGCCGATCCGCGCCCCGGCGCCGTACCGCGCGGCCAGCCGCAGCGCCGGCCAGGCCGCCGCCTCCCGCCCGAACAGCACCACCGGCACCGGCGGCAGCCGGCGCAGCAGCTCGGCCACCGGCCCGGGGTCGGCGGAGGCCAGCTCGGCCACCAGCCGGACCCGCGCGGGGTCCCGTACCGGCCAGGCGAGGAACCGCGCGAGGGACCCGGCCGCCCCGCTCACCGCGCCCTCGGCGTCCGCCGCCGCCCCGCCCGCCGCCGCCCTTCCCGTGGCTGCCTCGGTGTCCGCAGCCGCCCCGCCCACCGCGACCTCCGCGTCCACCGCCGCCCCGCGCTCCAGCAGCGCCTCGGCGAGCTCCCGCGCCCCCGGCTCCGCGAACCGCACCACCGCCCGGTCGGGCAGCACCGTCCAACTCCGCACCCGCGCGAGCCGCCCCGCGTGATCCGGCTCGGCCCCCGCGCTCACGGCCACGGAGACCGCCACCCCGCCGCCGGGCCCGGGACCGCCCCGGACCCCGCTCCCGCCCCTGAGGCCCGCGTCGCGCAGGGCCTCCAGCAGCGGCCCGACCACCCGGGGCGAGAGGCTCTCGCGGCCGCACGGGGTGCGCGGATGGACCAGCACCTCCCGGGCCCCGGCGGCCACCGCCGCGAGCGCGGCGTCCACCAGGTCCCCGGGGCTCATCGGGACGGCCGCGCCGTCGGCGGCGCCCCGGGAACCGTTCAGCGACACCACCAGGGTCGGCCCCGCGGGCCCGGGTCTCCGCCGGACGGACTCCGGCCCCGGCCCTGGTCGCCCGGACCGCGCCGGGTCCTGCCCGGAACGTGCGGACTCCGTCGGCGCCGACTCCCGGACCTTCGCCGCCGCCCCCGCCTCCATGCCCGCCCCGCTCACGCCGCCCCCGCCAGATCGGCCCCCTGGAGCGCCGCGTCCGCGAGCGCCGGTCTGGGCACCACGATCCCGCAGCCCGCGCACACCGGACCGTCCCACGCCCAGGCGGCCCCGGCCGCAGTACCGCCGGGCCCGCCGCCGGGCGCGCTCACCCCGGCTCCGGCGGCAACCGCCGCCACCGGCACCGGCCAGTGCAACTCCCGGGCCCCGCACACCGGACACCCCGTCCCCGGCTCCGACTCCAGTGCCTCCACCAGCCGTCTGAGCACCTCGCCCAGCGCCCCCTGCGGCCGTACCCCCGGATCGGCGCACCGCACCACCGCGTCCCCGCTGCCGCTCCACGCCCACTCGGGCCGGCGCAGCCCGTCGTGCTTCTCGCGCCGCCGGCGCTCCGCGAACTGCCGCTCGTACTCCAGCCAGACCGCCCGCGCCTCCTCCAGCTCCTCCAGCGCGGCCACCAGCCGCGACGGGTCCGCCGCCCGGTCCTCGGGGCCGATCCCGTGCCGGTCGCACAGGTGCCACCAGGTCGCGCGGTGCCCGTAGGGGGCGAACCGCTCCAGGCAGCGGCGCAGCGAGTGGCGCCGCAGGGCCCCGTCGTTGCGTGCGTCGCGCACCTGATGGGCCAGACTCCGGAATCCCGCCATCACACCTTCACCTCCGCCGAGCGCCCAGCACCGGGCGCCGTGCCCGCCGCGCTGTGTTCCCCACAGGACCGGCGCCGTGTGCCCAACATGCCCGGCCTGGTGCGGGCGCATGCGGGGGCGGTCGAGGCGTACGGGTGGCACATGGCCAAAACTCAGCGCCCCATGCGCCCCGCGAGCACCACCAGCCGGGCCAGCTCCTCGTGGCAGATGTCGCTGTGCGCCCCCGAGGGGGCCCCGCCGCGGCGGACCACGGAGCCCGCGTCCACGCTCACGCAGCCCGTGGCGGGCAGGCCGCCCCGCAGCGCCGCGTCCAGCGTCAGCCGCGGGGCTCCGGGCACCCCCCGCACCCCGTCGTGCCCGATCGCGCCCCACCGCTCGTCGAAACCGAGCAGACCGGCCGAATCGCCGGCCATCCGGGAGGCCAGCGGGTAGAAGACCTTGAGGGAGGAGTCGTAGGAGGAGTGGCAGGCGGTCAGCGGCCCGTCGACCCGGTCCTGCAGTCCGCGCAGGGCGCCCCCGCGCCCCCGGTCGTGCGGCAGGCTGTCGGCGAACGCGTAGTGGGAGAAGGCTCCTTGGAGGACGGTCAGGGACTTCACGTTCCGCGCCCCGGACGGCAGCCCGCGCAGCGAGAAGGAGACCACCCGGCCGCCGAAGCTGTGTCCGATGAGGTGCACGCGCAGGGCCGGACGGCGGCCGGCCAGCTCCGCCAGCAGCGGCCCCAGGCCGTGCTCGCCGACCACCCCGGCCCGCGCCTTCATCTGGTAGTACGTGGCCTGCCGCAGCACCTCCTTGGCGCCGTTCCACAGCGTCCGCATGCCGCCGCCCGCCGAGAAGCCGGGGGAGGAGTCGGCCGAGGAACCGGCCGAGGAGCCGGGGGAGCCGCCGGCGCCCGCCCCGCCCCCGGGGAACGTGGCGCCCGCCTCGGCCAGGGCGTCAGTGAACTCCCGGCACACCCGCAGGACGTCCCCGCTGAGGAAGTCCGGCACCTCGCGCGGGGCGAAGGCCGCCGCCAGATCGTCGCCCGTGCCCACCCCGTCGACCCCGGCCAGCTCCCGTACGAGCGCGCCGAACTCGGTGAAGTCGCCCTCTCGCGTGGGCCGTTCCTCCAGCAGCTCGGCGATCCGGTCCAGCTCCGCCGCCCGGCCCGGCCAGAAGGCGCCGAGGGACCGCCGGGTGGCCGGGTCCAGGGCCGTTCCGTGGCCCGGCTCCGCGGCACCCACCACGGCGCCCTCCACCGCGCCCCGGGCGTCGAAGTCGGGTATCGGCTCGTCCGAGAAGCGGATCGAGGGCCACACCACCCCCACGTACCCCAGCCGCACCCCGGTCCCCACCAGATCCGCGAAGGGGGCGTAGAACCGGTCGAAGAGCCGGATCGCGGTGGACCGGTCGGAGTTCCATCCGTGGGCGAAGACCAGCAGGTCCGTGGCCTCGATCCCGAAGACCGCCTCCCGCGCGCCCGGGCCCGCGTCGCCCTGCGCGTCGAAGGTCAGCTCCACGTACGGCCGGGCCCCGATCCCCGCCGCCGTCCCCGTCGCCCTCGCAGGCACCGTCCCGCCGATGTGCACCATGACGCCCCCCTCCACGCCGTGTCCCTGTTCCGCAGCATCCTGCGGAACGGGCCGCCCGGCCAGCCCCTGCGCGCCCACCGGTTCACGGATACAGCAGGTACTCCTCCCGTACCGCCGCGAACCCCGCCAGCCCCGCCGCCCAGTCGCCCGCGATCTCCTCCACGCCCGCCCCCGCGTCGACCATCCGCCGGACCCGGTCCGAGCCCGTCAGCCGGTCGATCCACTGGTCGGAGCGCCACGCGAAGCCGCTCCACACCCGCCGCGCGGTGACCAGCAGCCCGATCCCGGCCCGTACCGGATCGAAGGCCTCCCGGTCGTGGACGAGCAGCCGGACCCCGCCGCAGGTCTTCCCGGCGTGCTTGGAGAAGGAAGGCGTGAAATAGGCCTCCCGGAACCACACGCCGGGCAGCTCCAGCGCGTTCGCCACCTCCGCCCACCGCCGGTCCACGCCCTCGGCGCCGACCAGCTCGAAGGGGGTGGTGGTACCGCGCCCCTCCGACAGGTTCGTCCCCTCGAACAGGCAGGTCCCGGCGTACGCCAGGGCCGTGCCCGGCGTCGGCATGTTCGGGCTCGGCGGCACCCAGGGCAGCCCGGTCTCCTCGAAGAAGGACTCCCGCCGCCATCCCGCCATCCGCACCACCTCCAGCCGCGGGGCGGCGCCGGCTCCCCGGAGGAACTCGCCCGCGAAGAGCCCGGCCAGTTCGCCCGCCGTCATCCCGTGCGCCAGTGCGATCGGCTCCCGGCCCACGAAGCTCGCGTACGGGCGCTGCAGGACGGGCCCGGCCGCCCGCCGGGCGCCGACCGGGTTGGGGCGGTCCAGCACCACCACCGCCTTGCCGGCGAGGGCGGCCGCGCGCATGCAGTCGTAGAGGGTCCAGATGTAGGTGTAGAAGCGGGCGCCGACGTCCTGGATGTCGAAGACGACGGTGTCGACGCCGGCCGCCGTGAAGACGTCCGCGAGCCGCTGCCCGCTCTTGTCGTACGTGTCGTACACGGGCAGCCCGGTCGCCGGATCCCGCCCGGCCCCCTCCGAACCGCCCGCCTGGGCGGTGCCCCGGAAGCCGTGCTCGGGGCCGAACACCGCAACCAGGTCCACGCGCTCGTCCGCGTGCAGTACGTCGACCAGGTGGCGGGCGTCCGCGGTGACCCCCGTCGGGTTGGTGACCACCCCGACCCGCTGCCCGGCCAGTACCGCGTACCCGTCCGCGGCGAGCCGCTCGAATCCGGTCCGCACCCGGCCGCCGGGCGCGCCCACCGGCTGCGTTCCCGGGGGTCCCGGGGCTCCCGCCCCCAGGGCGCCCGCGGCGCCCGCCGCCCCGGCCAGACCCAGCAACCCGCGTCGCGACAGCGTCATCGCGCCAAAGTAGGGCTCCGCACCCTTCCACTCGCACATACCGACTGGTTAGTCTGCCCCGTGATCCGGCAGGCGGCTCAGCCGCACAGGGCGCCGAGGCACCCGAGGCACCACCACACGAAGGGCTGACCCGTGAACGCGTTCCAGGACCAGCGAGTCGTCGTCACCGGCGCGGGCGGCGGCATCGGAGCCGCCCTCGCCCACCGCTTCGCCGCCGAGGGGGCGACCGTCGCGGTCAACGACCTCGACCCCGCCAAGGCGGCCTCCGTCGCCGAGGCGATCGGCGCCCGCGCCGTCGCGGTGCCCGGCGACGCCTCGACCGTGGCCGCGCAGGCCCGCGAGGCGCTCGGCGGCACCGTGGACGTCTACTGCGCCAACGCGGGCCTCGCCTCCGGCGGAGACGCCTTCGCCGACGAGGCCGTCTGGGAGGCGGCCTGGGACACCAACGTCATGGCCCACGTCCGCGCCGCCCGGCTGCTGCTGCCCGACTGGCTGGAGCGCGGGAGCGGCCGGTTCGTGTCCACCGTCTCGGCCGCAGGGCTGCTGACCATGATCGGAGCCGCCCCGTACAGTGTCACCAAGCACGGCGCGCTCGCCTTCGCGGAATGGCTCTCGCTGACCTACCGCCACCGCGGGCTCCAGGTCCACGCCATCTGCCCGCAGGGGGTCCGGACCGACATGCTCACCGCCTCCGGATCGGCGGGCGAGCTGGTCCTCGCGCCGACCGCGATCGAGCCGGAAGCGGTCGCGGACGCACTGTTCGACGGCATGGAGAAGGGCCGGTTCTTGATCCTCCCGCACCCCGAGGTCGCGGACTTCTACGCGGCCCGCGCCACCGAGCCGGACCGCTGGCTGAGCGGCATGAACCACCTCCAGCGCAAGTGGGAAGCCCGGTGAGCGCCGCGGCCACGACGCCCCCGCCCTCCCGCTACGCCACCAAGCCCTGGGTCGGCCTGCTCAGCCCGGCCCAGCGGGCCCCGATCGCACCGCCGCCCAGCGTGCTGCACGCCTTCCGCGCCGCCGTCGCCCGCGCCCCCGGCCGCACCGCGCTCGCCTACTTCGACGGCCGCCTCACCTACGCCGAGGCCGACGCGCTCTCCGACTCCCTCGCCGGCCACCTCGCCGCCGACGGCATCCGCCGCGGGGACCGGGTCGCCGTCATGCTCCAGAACACCCCGCACTTCGTCCTCGCCGTCCTGGCCGCCTGGAAGGCCGGGGCGGTCGTGGTCCCGCTCAACCCCATGTACAAGTCCGGCGAGGTCGGCCACATCCTGCGCGACTCCGGGGCCGCCGCCCTGGTCTGCGAGGCCGGCGCCTGGTCCGCGTACCTGCGCGGGGCCATGCGGGGCACCGCCGTGCGCACCGTCCTGACCGCCTGCGACCTGGACTTCCAGACCCGCGACGACGTACGGGTCCTCGCGCCGGGCCGCCCGGAGCAGGCGGCCGACGCGGCCGACCTCCACACCGTGGCCCACCGAGGCCACCCCGCCCCGCCCGCTCCGGAGCTCAAGGCCGCCGACACCGCCCTCATCAGCTACACCTCCGGCACCAGCGGCACCCCCAAGGGCGCCATGAACCCGCACGGCGCCCTCACCCACAACGCCATGCGCCAGGTGACCGGCCACCCCCTCCCCGAAGGCTCCGGCTACTTCGCGCTCGCCCCGCTCTTCCACATCACCGGCATGGTGTGCGAGCTCGCAGCCTGCTTCACCAACGCCGGCACCCTGGTCCTCGCCCACCGCTTCGACGCCGGAGCCGTCCTCGACGCCTTCCTCGAACACCGCCCCGCCTACACCGTGGGCCCGGCCACCGCCTTCATGGCGCTCGCCGCCCACCCCGGAGCCACCCGGGACCACTTCGCCTCCTTCCAGGTGGTCTCCTCCGGCGGCGCCCCCCTGCCGCCCGCCCTGGTCGAACGCCTCCGCGCCGCCTACGGGTTCTACCTGCGCAACGGCTACGGCCTCACCGAGTGCACCGCCCCCTGCGCCTCCGTGCCCGTCCACCACGAAGCCCCCGTGGACCCGGCCTCGGGCACCCTCTCCGTGGGCGTGCCCGGCGCCGACACCCTCGTACGGATCCTCGACGAGAGCGGCGCCGAGGTCCCCTTCGGGGAGACCGGGGAGATAGCCGTACGCGGACCACAGGTCGTCCCCGGCTACTGGGGCCTGCTCGCCGACACGGCCAAGGCCTTCCCGGACGGCGAACTGCGCACCGGAGACGTCGGGTTCATGGATCCCGAGGGCTGGCTCTACGTGGTCGACCGCAAGAAGGACATGATCAACGCCTCCGGCTTCAAGGTCTGGCCGCGCGAGGTCGAGGACGTGCTCTACACCCACCCCGCCGTGCGCGAGGCGGCCGTCGTCGGCATCCCCGACCCCTACCGCGGGGAGAGCGTGAAGGCCTACGTCAGCCTGCGCCCCGGGACCGCGGCCGACCCGGCGGAACTGTCCGCGTACTGCGCCGAGCGCCTCGCCGCGTACAAATACCCGCGCCGGGTGGAGATCCTGCCTGTCCTTCCGAAGACGACCAGTGGCAAGATCCTGCGACGGGAACTGCGCGACCGCGACCACGGCTGAAAACGGCCGGACCGCGGCCGCACGGAACCCCACCAGAGAGCACCACGAAAGGGAGGCGACAGCCATGGCCGCCAAGACCACGACGGAGACCGTCGGGGCGCACGAGGCCCCGGTACCGCGCCGGCTGCTCGCCGTCGCGACCAGGCTGTTCGCCGAGCGGGGCTACGACCGCACCTCGGTCCAGGAGATCGTCGAGGCGGCCGGGGTCACCAAGGGCGCGCTCTACCACTACTTCGGATCCAAGGACGACCTGCTGCACGAGGTGTACGCGCGCATGCTGCGGCTCCAGCAGCAGCGCCTCGACGCGGTGGCCGGTTCCGACGCGCCGGTGGAGGAGCGGCTGCGCGCCGCGGCCGCCGATGTCGTGGTCACCACGATCGAGAACCTGGACGACGCGGCGATCTTCTTCCGCTCCATGCACCAGCTCAGCCCGGAGAAGTTCAAGCAGGTCCGGGCGGAGCGCCGGCGCTACCACGAGCGGTTCCGCGCGCTGGTCGAAGAGGGCCAGCGCACCGGGGTCTTCTCCGACGCCACCCCGGCCGACCTGGTGGTGGACTACCACTTCGGCTCCGTCCACCACCTGTCGACCTGGTACCGCGAGGGCGGCCCGCTCACGCCGCAGCAGGTGGCCGACCACCTCGCGGACCTGCTGATGCGGGCACTGCGCCCGTAGCGGGCGCGGGGCGCAGCGCGGGGTAGTCGGTGTAGCCCTCCGGCCCGGACACGTACATCAGGAGCTCCGGGCGGAGCTCGTTGAGCGGTGCGCCGGTGCGCAGCCGCTCCACGAAGTCGGGGTTGGCGAGGAACCCCCGCCCGAGCGCCACCAGGTCGGCGCCCCCGGCCAGCAGCGCCCCGGCCCGCCGTTCGCCGCCGTCGGAGGCGACCTCCTCGTGGGACAGCCGGGGGTTGGCGATCAGGGTGCCGGGCCAGGCCGCGCGGATCTTCCGGAAGAGCGGCTGGTCCGGGTCGGCGTGGACCAGGTGCAGGTAGACCGGCCCGACCTCCGCCAGGGCCTCGACCAGGGCCGGGTAGATCTCCTCGGTGTCGCCCTCCTCGACGCCGTTGACCTCGACTCCGGGGGAGATCCGTACGCCGACCCGCTCGGGGCCGATCGCCTCGGCGACGGCCCGGACCACCTCGGTGGTGAACCGGATCCGGCCCGCCACCGACCCGCCCCACCCGTCCGTGCGCAGGTTGGTGTTCCGCGCCAGGAACTGGTGGAGCAGGTGGCCGTTGGCGGAGTGCACCTCCACCCCGGCGAAGCCCGCCTCCACGGCGTGGCGGGCCGCCTTCGCGAAGTCCGCGACGGTCGCCGCGATGTCCTCGGGCGTCATCTCCCGCGGGTCGACGGCCTCCCGGAGCCCGCCGGGGGTCTGCAGCGGTTCCGGGAAGCGCACCACCGAGGGCGCGAGCGGTACGTGCCCGCTGGTGTCGGGGTGCCCGACCCGGCCGCCGTGCTGCAGCTGGAGGAACATCCGCCCGCCGGCGGCCCGCACGGCGTCGGTGACGCGGCGCCAGCCGGCGATCTGCGACGGACTGTGGATGCCGGGGATGTTCGGGTAGGTCTGTCCGACGGCGCTCGGGGTGGTGCCCTCGGCGATGATCAGACCGGCCGAGGCGCGCTGGGCGTAGTAGGTGGCCATGAGGGTCCCGGGGACCCCGTCCGCCCCCGCCCGGTTGCGGGTCAGCGGCGCCATCACCAGGCGGCTGGGGAGCTCCAGGCCGCCGAGGCGGGCGGATTCGAAGAGACGGGATGCGGCGGGGACCTGCTGTGTCTGAGTCATGCCGGTACCGTAAAACCTGACGCTGATGTCAGATTCAAGTCGGGACCCGGGGTGGAGTGCACATGCGGATCGGGGAGTTGGCGGCGCGCACCGGGGTCAGCGAGCGTTCGCTGCGGTACTACGAGACGCAGGGACTGCTGGTCTCCGACCGGACGCCCGGCGGCCACCGCGACTACACGGAGCGGGCGGTGGACCGGGTCATCCGCATCCAGGAGCTCTACGCGGCCGGACTGCACAGCGCGAAGATCGGGCAGATCCTGCCCTGCATGCGCGATGCGGACGGCGGGCCGAACGTACGGGCCACGCCCGCGCTCGTCGCCGAGCTGAAAACGGAACGGGACCGGATCGACCGGCTGATCGCCGATCTGCTCCGGTCCCGCGAGGTGCTGGACGAGGTCATCGAGACGGCGGCGGGCCACCCCGCCGCCGCTGCCACCCCCGCACCGGTGGCCGTGGAGAGCTCCTAGCCGAGCGGTGCGACCTCGCGGCCCCAGGTCTCCTTGGCGACCACGGCGAAGGAGATGTACCAGGCGACGCCCGCGGTGAAGAGGCCGAGGAAGCCGCCGGTGTGGCCCAGCGCCGTGCTCTGCGCCAGGTCGCCGAGGGCGAGGAACAGGAAGGTCAGTGCCAGCGAGACGAACAGCACGCGGTGCGCGACGTCCAGCTTCATGGCGGCGATCGACATGTACGCGGTGAAGATGAACCAGGCCACGAGGAACCAGCCGGTCGCCACGTGCGCCTGGTCGGCCGGCAGCGTCGGGACGACGAACTTCACGTAGCCCGCGAAGGACATCCAGAACGCGCCGTACGAGACGAACGCCGTGGTCCCGAAGGTGTTGCCGCGGCGGAACTCCATGATGCCCGCGACGAACTGCGCGAGGCCGCCGTAGAACAGCGCCAGCGGCAGTACGACGGCACTGAGAGCGGCGTTCGAGATCAGCCCCGAGTTGAAGAGGCTGAGCACGAAGGTGGTGAGGGCGAACGCCGCCAGGCCGAGCGGGCCGGGGTTGGCGACCTTGACCGCCGGAGCCGCGGACGCGGTGACGGGGGAGGCCGTGGCGTGCGGCGCGGCGGCGGGGGCCAGGGTGGAGCTGGGCATGGCGAAGGGCACTTTCAGTGGGGGACATCCCGAATATATCGGACTTCCCCAGTGGTCTGGACCATTAAAGGTCCGCTCCCGCGGGACCGAAGTCCTCCGCCACGCCCGCCGGAGGTCCGCTAGCGGTACCGCTTCAGCTCCCGGTGCGCCAGCGAGCGCTGGTGCACCTCGTCCGGCCCGTCCGCCAGCCGCAGCGTCCGCGCCGCGGCCCACAGCTCCGCCAGCGGGAAGTCCTGGCTCACCCCGCCCGCGCCGTGCAGCTGCACCGCGTCGTCCAGGATCCGCACCACCGCCCGCGGGGTCGCGATCTTGATGGCCTGGATCTCGGTGTGCGCACCCCGGTTGCCGGCCGTGTCCATCAGCCAGGCCGTCTTCAGCACCAGCAGCCGCAGCTGCTCCACGGTGACCCGGGCGTCCGCGATCCAGTTCTGTACGACGCCCTGCGCGGCCAGCTCCTTGCCGAAGGCGGTACGGCCCACCGCGCGCCGGCACATCAGCTCGATGGCCCGCTCCGCCATGCCGATGAGCCGCATGCAGTGGTGGATCCGGCCCGGCCCGAGGCGGGCCTGGGCGATGGCGAAGCCGCCGCCCTCCTCGCCGATCAGGTTCTCCGCCGGCACCCGGGCCCCGTCGAAGACGACCTCGGCGTGGCCGCCGTGGTCGTGGTCCTCGTACCCGTACACGGTCATCGCGCGCCGGATCTCGACCCCCGGAGTGTCCCGGGGGACCAGGATCATGGACTGCTGGCGGCGCGGGTCGGCGCCCTCGGGGTCGGTCTTGCCCATGACGATGAAGATCTTGCAGTCCGGGTTCATGGCCCCGGAGATGAACCACTTGCGGCCCGTGATCACGTACTCGTCGCCGCTCGCGGAACGCTCGATCCGCGTCTCGATGTTCGTGGCGTCCGAGGAGGCCACCTCCGGCTCGGTCATCGCGAACGCGGACCGGATCTCCCCGGCCAGCAGCGGCTCCAGCCACTGCTTCTTCTGCTCCTCGTTCCCGAACTGCGAGAGCAGCTCCATGTTCCCGGTGTCCGGAGCCGCGCAGTTCGTCGCGGTCGGCGCCAGGTGCGGGCTGCGGCCGGTGATCTCGGCGAGCGGGGCGTACTGGAGGTTGGTCAGCCCGGCGCCGTGCTCCGCGTTGGGCAAGAAGAGGTTCCAGAGTCCCTGGCGGCGCGCTTCGGCCTTCAGTTCACCGAACACGGCCGGGGTGTCCCAGGGCGAGGCCAGCCGTGCGCGCTGCTCGGCGGCGACGGCTTCCGCCGGGTAGACGTACTCGTCCATGAACGAAAGGAGCCGTCCGCGGAGTTCCTCGGTGCGGGCGTCGAATGCGAAATCCATGGGGTTCCTCAGCCTTCGTGCGGTTGCCGGAGTGTGGTGAGACCGTGCTCGATGAAGACCGGGACCAGCTCGCCGATCCGGTCGAAGCCCGAGCCGACGGTCTGCCCGAGCGTGAAGCGGTAGTGGATGCCTTCGAGGATCACCGCGAGCTTGAACCAGGCGAAGGCCGTGTACCAGGCGACCTGTGAGGTGTCCCGGCCCGAGCGGGCCGCGTACCGCTCGATCAGCTCGGCGGGCGCCGGATGGCCGGGGGCCGCGCTGGTCGTGCTGACCGGGGAGTCGGTCAGGCCCAGGTCGGAGCTGTACATCACCAGCAGCCCGAGGTCCGTCAGCGGATCGCCGAGCGTGGACATCTCCCAGTCCAGCACTGCCCGGATCCGGTCGTCGGAGCCGCCGATCAGCACGTTGTCGAGCCGGAAGTCCCCGTGCACCACCGTGGGCGCGGGGGAGTCGGGCAGGGCCCGCCCGAGGGCGCCGTGCAGTTCGTCGATGCCGGCGAGCTCCCGCCCCCGGGAGGCCGCGAGCTGCTTGCCCCAGCGGCGCAGCTGCCGGTCCAGGAAGCCCTCGGGCCGCCCGAAATCGCCCAGGCCCATCGCCTCCGGGTCCACCGCGTGCAGGTCGACCAGGGTGTCCACCAGGCCCAGCACCGCGCGCCGGGTCCGCTCGGGGCCGAGCGCGGCGAGCTGCTCGGCCGTCCGGAACGGCACCCCGTCCACGTACTCCATCACGTAGAACGGCGCCCCCAGCACGGCCTCGTCCTCGCACAGCAGCAGCGGCTCGGGCACCGGCACGGCGGTGCCGTGCAGCGCCGCGATCACCCGGTGCTCGCGCCGCATGTCGTGCGCGGTGGCCAGTACGTGCCCCAGCGGCGGCCGGCGCACCACCCACTGTGAGCTCCCGTCACCCACCTCGTACGTGAGGTTGGAGCGGCCGCCCTCGATCAGCCGGCCGGTCAGCGGCCCGGCCACCAGGCCCGGCCGGGCCCGGTCGAGATGGTCCCGCAGGCGCTCCAGATCGAGGCCTCGCGGGCCGGAGGGGGCTGCGGAGGGGGCCGCAGAGCGATCCGGTGCGGGGGCCGGGTCCGGGGCTGAGGTCATGGTGCGCGCCTCCGTAAGGAGTTGACGACGACAGAACGATCGCGACCCATGATGCCGACCAGTCGGTATGCCGTCCAGTGCATGAGCCGAAGCCGTCTCCGGCCCGCCCCGTCCGCAGGGCCCCGCCCGTCAGGCGTGGCAGAGGATCGGCGTCCCGCCGTTCATCACCGTCATGTCCCGCAACACCGCCAGAATGTCCAGCGCGGCCCCCTCGGGCTCGCCGTCCAGTTCCGCGTAGGCCCGGTGCAGGTTGGCCACCAGCCGCTCGCTCTCCCGCCAGGCGCCGAACTCCCCGAGGTCGGCCTCCCGGGCCGCCTCCAGCGGGGTCAGCCCCTTCGCACGGCCCTCCCGGGCCAGCTCGGCCACGTACCGCAGATAGCGCTCGGTGGCCTCGTACGCGCCGGGGTCCGTCAGTGGCCCGTGTCCCGGTACGACCGTCTCCGCGCCGAGCGAGCGCAGCAGCTCCAGCGCCCGCAGCGAACCGGCCAGCGAGCCCATCGCCAGGAACGGCGTGCCCTCCGCGAAGACCAGGTCGCCGGTGAAGACGATCCGCTGCCCGGGCAGCCACACGATGGAATCGCCCGTGGTGTGCGCGACGCCCGGGTGGATGACCCGCACCTCGGTCTCCCCGACGTGCAGGGTCATGCGGTCGCCGTAGGTCAGATCGGGAGCGGTGATGTCCACGGCGCCGAAGTCGGTCGCCGGCCAGATCAGCTCCAGCTGGCGCCCGGCGGCGAGCTGCTCGGACCGCGCGTTCTCGTGCCCCAGGATCAGCGCCTCCGGGGCGAACACGCCGTTGCCGTAGGTGTGGTCACCGTGGTGGTGGGTGTTGACCACCGTGCGGGGGAGCGGCGCCCCGGCGGCCAGTACCGCCGCGCGCAGGGCCAGCGCCCGCCGCTCGGTGGCCGCCGTGTCGACGAGCAGCGTCCGGCCGCCGTCGGTCACGAAGCCGGCGTTGTTGAGGCACCAGCCGCCGTCCGGCTGCACGTAGGCGTACACCCCGGGCGCGGGCTGGACGAGGTACGGGTCTTCGGCGGGCATCCGCGCTCTCCCCGGGTCGCTGTGACGGGCCTTCGGCATCCTGCCAGTCACGGCGGCCCGGGGGGAGGGGAACTCCGTCAGTGGGCGCCTCGGCGGCCGTCAGCGGTCGTCGGCGCCCGCCGGCAGCCGCAGGCGGCCGCCAGCAGCCGCCAGCAGCCATCAGTGCTCGTCAGTGATCGTCGTAGTGGCCGTCGTGCTCCGCGTGCCGGTGCCCGTCGTGCAGGAAGTCGACGTGGTCCCCGTGCGGGACGGAGTCGTGACCGCAGTCCGTGCCGTGGGCGTGCTCGTGGGCCGTGTGCGGGGCGTGCCCGGCGGGCTCGCATTCGTCCCAGTGTCCGGAGTGCTCGCGGTGCAGATGGCCGTCGTGCGCGTAGTCGACGTGGTCGCCGTGCTCGACCGCCCGGTGGCCGCAGTCCGGACCGTGGGCGTGGGCGTGCTCCTGGGCGGGGTGTTCCTGGTGCAGGGTCGTCATGGGGCCGACGCTAGTGCGGAAAGGCACTGATCGCCCGTTCTGTCCGCTGCGTGCCCTGGGTGGCGGGACAAGGCGGACCATCGGTTCATCGGCTCACCCGATGAGCGCGATCGCGAACACCGCCAGGCCCACCGTGCACGCCGTCGCCGCCAGCGCCGCACCCGCCGAGAGCCCGGCCGGCCGCGCCGCCGCCAGCTCCCGCACCCGCCGGTGCGCCACCCCCATGAACGCCAGCCAGAACAGCGCGATCACCGCGACCCCGGCGACCGCCACCGGGGAGCCGCCCGCCGCGTTCAGCGCCTGGCGCAGCGCCAGTACGGCCACCACCGCGCACGACAGCGTCGTACGCCGCCACGCGAGCCGGGTCCGCTCGGGCTGCAGCCCCGCGTCACGGCCCTCGGGACCCTCGCGGTCGGCGGCGTCGGCCGGGGAGCTCACCGCCCCTTCGTCCAGCCCAGCAGGACGACCACCACCATCGCCACCGCGACCAGCCCCACCCCCAGGCTCAGCACCACCGGGAACCGGGACATCGGCAGGTCCTCGCCGCGCCGCATGGCCCGCTCGCACCGCACCCAGTGGTTCACCGCGCGCAGGGAACAGGCCGCGCCCACCGCGAGCAGCGCGATGGCCATCCCCACGCGCACCGCCCACCGCAGGTCGGGCAGGAACTGGTCCACGGCGAACCCGCCGCCGATCAGGGCCAGGGCGGTCCTGATCCAGGCCAGGAAGGTCCGCTCGTTGGCCAGCGAGAAGCGGTAGTCGGGGGTCTCGCCCTCGTCCCGTACCCGAGCCGGCGCGAACCACAGCCGCACGTCCTTGACGAAGTCGATCACCAGCTCAATCTACTGGCGCCCCGGTCCGCCTGCGCTCCGAGCGGAACTCCAGCAGCCTGCGGTACGCATCCAGCCCGTCCGGCACCCACGGCCAGGAGCCGTCCGCGACCCGCCGCGCCACCTCCTCCTCGGAGAGCCACGCGTGCCAGGCCACCTCCGAGGCCTGCGGCCGGACCGGCAGCTCGCAGCGCACCTCGTGCACGTAGCTCCACCAGGCCCCGCCCGGACCCTCGTGCAGGAACTTGAACAGCGGATCGGGCTGCTCCAGACCCGTCACCCCCAGCTCCTCCTCGGCCTCCCGCAGGGCCGCCCCCGCGTAGCTCTCGCCCGCGCCGACCACCCCGCCCACGAACATGTCGTAGTTCGAGGGGAAGACCAGCTTCGAAGCCGTCCGCCGGTGCGTGAAGATCCGCCCCCGCCCGTCCCGGGCCAGCACGAAGACGCAGCGGTGGATCAGCCCGGCCGCGTACACCTCGCCCCGCGTCGCGCGCCCCGTCACCCGGTCCTCCCGGTCCACCACGTCCAGTACCTCGTCGGCCGCGCTCATACGGTGATCCCTCCGCTCCTGTTGACTGGTTACCGCTCCGTAGCAAAGGATCGCCCCACCACCGACGGAGGACGGGTTCCACATGACGTACGACGCAGACGTGATCGTGATCGGGGCCGGGCTCGCGGGCCTCGTGGCCACCGCCGAGCTCGTCGACGCCGGCCGCAAGGTCATCCTGCTCGACCAGGAGCCGGAGCAGTCCATGGGCGGCCAGGCCCACTGGTCCTTCGGCGGCCTGTTCTTCGTCGACTCGCCGGAGCAGCGCCGCATGCGGATCAAGGACACCCGCGAGCTGGCCCTCCAGGACTGGGCCGGCACCGCCGGCTTCGACCGCGAGGAGGACGCCTGGCCGCGCCGCTGGGCCGAGGCCTACGTGGACTTCGCGGCCGGCGAGAAGCGCCCCTGGCTGCACGCCCAGGGCGTCCGCTTCTTCCCCGTCGTCGGCTGGGCGGAGCGCGGCGGCTACGACGCGAACGGCCACGGCAACTCCGTCCCCCGCTTCCACATCACCTGGGGCACCGGCCCCGGCCTGGTGGAGCCCTTCGAGCGGCGGGTACGGGCCGGGGTGGCCCGCGGACTGGTCCAGCTGAAGTTCCGCCACCGGGTCACCGGGCTCTCCCGTACGGCGGGCACCCTGGACACCGTGACCGGTGAGGTCCTGGCCCCCTCCGGCGCCGTACGCGGCACCCCGAGCGGCCGCGAGGCCACCGGGGAGTTCTCCCTGCGCGCCCAGGCCGTGATCGTGACCAGCGGCGGCATCGGCGGCAACCACGACCTCGTACGGGCCCAGTGGCCGGCCCGCCTGGGCACCCCGCCCGCGCGGCTGCTCTCCGGGGTCCCGGCCCACGTGGACGGCCTGATGCTGGGCATCGCGGAAGGGGCGGGCGCCAGCCACATCAACAAGGACCGGATGTGGCACTACACCGAGGGCATCGAGAACTGGGACCCGATCTGGGCCAAGCACGGCATCCGCATCCTGCCCGGCCCGTCCTCGCTCTGGCTCGACGCCACCGGCAAGCGGCTGCCCGTACCGCTCTTCCCGGGCTTCGACACCCTCGGCACGCTCGACCACATCATGAAGACCGGCCACGACCACACCTGGTTCGTCCTCAACCAGCGCATCATCGGCAAGGAGTTCGGACTCTCCGGCTCCGAGCAGAACCCGGACCTGACGGGCAAGTCGGTCCGCGGGGTCATCGACCGGGCGCGCCAGGCCGTCCCCGGACCGGTGCAGGCCTTCATGGACAACGGCGCCGACTTCGTCGTCGAGAAGGACCTCTCCGCGCTGGTGCGCGGCATGAACGCGATCACCAAGGACGGGCTCCTCGACGAGGAGACCGTCCGCCGCGAGATCGTCGCCCGCGACCGGGAGATCGCCAACCCCTTCACCAAGGACCTCCAGGTCACGGCGATCCACGGCGCCCGCAAGTACCTCGGCGACAAACTGATCCGCACCGCCGCCCCGCACCGCATCCTGGACCCCGCGGCGGGCCCGCTGATCGCCGTCCGGCTCTCGATCCTGACCCGCAAGTCCCTGGGCGGCCTGGAGACCGACCTCTCCTCCCGCGTCCTGACCGCCACGGGAGAACCCCTCCCGGGCCTCTACGCGGCGGGCGAGGCGGCCGGCTTCGGCGGCGGCGGCGTCCACGGCTACCGGGCCCTGGAAGGCACCTTCCTCGGCGGCTGCATCTTCTCGGGCCGCGCGGCGGGCCGCGCCGCGTCCGCGGCCGTCTCCTGACCCCGGCACCTGCCCCTGCCCCCTAGGGCAGGGGCAGGCGGGTCACCAGGCGGAACCGCTCCGCCACGACGGGGGTGTCGTCGTCGACCGTGAAGTGCGGGTCGCCGATGGCCTCCCGCATCTGCGGGCCGTGCCAGAACTCCTCGTGACCGGAGCGCCATTCGGCCACGGACGTGAATCCCTCGCCCTCGTCCAGCGCGTGCCGAAGCCCCACGTCCGCCAGCCGCAGCACCTGTACGTCCGTCACTTCCAGGACACCCACCGGACGCTCGGCGGAGTCCACGATCACCATCATCTCGCCCGCCACCGGCAGCGGGTCCCCCGCCGCCTCGTAGTCGGCGAGGACTCCCGTGGTCGTGGTCTTGGCGCCACTCAGGACCGCCGCCACCAGCAGATCGCGCAGCGGCCCGGGAAAGGCGAACTCGATGGGCGGGAGATCTTCGTAGGCCGTCATGGATCCCACCCTACGGTCCTGCGCGCGAGCCGGCCCGAACAGGGGCGCGCCCTGCCGACAACCTGCCACGAACCGGAACAACCACGTCAACTCACCTGTCGAAAAGACCAGTTGAAACTAGCCACGCAGTGGACTGGACCTTGACGCGGAGCTGTGCGTACCGCTTTGCTGTGCGTGATCTTCCGGCCACACCGTCCAACTGCCCGCGTCCTGGAGGGAATCCCGCGGATGCCGCCCCCTCCGCCGCCCCTCGGCCGCGCCCGCAAGCGGGACGCCCAGCTCTTCGACTCCGCCCTCTGCGACACGGAACTCGTCGACGTCCGCGCACAGTTCACCCAGGGCCGCTGGGCCAAGGCGCGCACCCTGCTCGTCGCCACCGGTGACGACTGGGACCGCCGCGGGCACCGCCTCGTCGTCCTCGCCGAAACCCCGGCCGCCACCGCGTGGGCGCGCGAGTGGCTGCTCGCCGAACCGGAGAGCGCCGACGCCGTCACCCTCCTCGCCTGCGCGGCCGTCTTCGCCGCCCTGCGCCGCAAGGGCACCCCCGAGGCCGCCGAGGAGGCCTGCCGCCGCGCCGCGGTCCTGCTCCCGGCCGACCCCACCCCCTGGCTCGGCCTGCTGCTCCTCACCCGCGCCTTCGGCACCGAAGAGGAGTTCAGCCGCCACTTCGACCAGGTCCGGGCCCGCCACCGCGAACACCACCACGCCCACCACCTGATGGTCTCCCGGCTGGCCGAGCGGGCCCCCGCCGCAGGCCGCGACCCGCTCCACGAGGTCTACGACTTCGCCGCCTGGGCCGCCGAGGAATCCCCGGCCGACTCCCCGCTCGCCGTCCTCCCCGTCATCGCCCACGCCGAGCGCTACCGCGTCCTCGCCGCCGGACAGGGCCACGCCCCCGACGCCGGGGTCGAGCACTGGTCCGGCCGCCGCGCCCGGCAGGTGCTGCGCGCAGCCTTCGACTGGTGGCTGGAGTGGGAGCGCGAGGACCACCCCCGCAACCGGGTGGACCTCAACTTCCTCGCCCACGCCAAGCTCTGCGAGGGCCGCCCCGCCGAGGCCGCCGCCCTCTTCCAGCGCATCGGCAGCCACGCCACCCAGGCCCCGTGGTCCTACCCGGACCTCGACCCGCACAAGGCCTTCCTCGCCGCCCGCAGCGCCGCGCTCGGCACCGCCTGACCCCAGATCGGCCGACTCCACCCCGGTCGGCGCAGCCCGGCCAGTACCGCTCGGCCACGTACCGCCCAGCAAGTACCGCCCAGCAAGTACCGCTCAGCCGCTCAGCCAAGCACCGCTCCGTCCCCGCCCCGAAAGGACACCCCGCCATGCCGACGGGCAGATCCACCACGCTCACCGACCCGGCCGGCCAGGCCGAGATCCGTACGTACAAGGGCCAGGACCGCGCCCTGCGCGCCGATCGCCTCGGCACCGCCGGCCTGCTGCTCTCCGTGCTCGCCGCGAGCGCGCCCCTGATGGTCGTCGCGGGCGTCATGCCCACCACCTTCGGGGTCATGGGCATCGTCGGACAGCCCCTGCTGTTCGTGATCCTCGGCGCCGTCCTCGCCCTCTTCAGCGTCGGTTACGCCGAGATGAGCCGGCACGTCCACAACGCCGGCGCCTTCTACGCCTACATCGCGCGCGGGCTCGGCCCCACCGCCGGAGCCGGTGCCTCGTTCGTCGCCCTCGTCGCCTACAGCGCCATGCAGGTCGGCGTCTACGGCATCCTCGGCTTCGAGATCTCCGGCCTCTTCGCCACCTACCTCGACACCGAACTCGCCTGGTGGATACCGGCCCTGGCCGCCGTCGCCCTCACCGGCGCACTCGGCTGGCTCAAGATCGACCTCAACGCCAAGGTCCTCGGCGTCCTCCTGCTCATCGAGGTCCTCCTCGTCGTCGTCTTCGACGTCGCCGCCCTCGGCAAGCCCGGCCCCGAGGGCCTCTCGCTGCACGCCTTCAACCCCGAGACCCTCACCGGCGCGGGCCTCGGCACCGCCCTGTGCTTCTGCATCGCCGCCTTCGTCGGCTTCGAGCAGTCCCCGGTCTACGCCGAGGAGACCAGCAAGCCGCACATCGTGGTCTCCCGGGTGATGTTCCTCGCCGTGGGCTTCGTCGCCCTCTTCTTCGCCCTCAGCGCCTGGGCCCTCAGCGTCGCCACCGGCCCCGGCGAGGTGGTCAAGGCCTCCGCCGAGGCCGGACCCGGCCTGCTCTTCCAGCTCACCGAGAGCCGCCTGGGCGCCACCTTCACCGACGTCCTGCACATCCTCTTCGTGACCGGCATGTTCGCGGCGATGCTCAGCTTCCACAACGTCGTCTCCCGCTACGCCTTCGCCATGGGCCGCGAGGGCCTGCTCCCGGCCGCCTTCGGCCGCACCAACGCGGGCACCGGCGCGCCCGCCACCGGCTCGCTCCTGCAGACCGTGATCTCCGTCGTGGTCGTCCTGGCCTTCGCCTTCACCGACGACACCCCGGCCGGCGACCCCACCGTGCCCGTCCTGCACCTGTTCACCTGGATGGGCAGCGTCGGCGCCCTCGGCGTGACCCTCCTCATGGCCACCGCCTCCTTCGCGGTCATCGCCTTCTTCGTCCGCCGCGGCACCGCCGGCGCCCAGCTCTGGCGGCTCGCCGCGGCGGGCCTCGCCGGCCTCGCGCTGCTCGCCATCGCCGTCTACACGGTCAAGGACTTCGGCGTCCTGGTCGGCGCCGAGGAGGGCTCCGCGCTGAGCTGGGCCCTGCCAGGCATCATCGCCGCCGCCGCCGTCGTGGGCCTGGCGTACGGCCTCTTCCTGCGCTCCGGCCGCCCCGCGGTGCACGCCCGCATCGGCCTGGGCAACGAGGCCTTCCGCCTCGACCAGGCGGCGGAGTCGGAGCCGGCCGGGGCCGCGATCCCGGCCCCGCGCGACTGACCCCGTACGGGACGCACGAAGAGGGGCCCCGCCGCGGCGGGGCCCCTTCTCGTCGTTACCTCGCGCGTGACAGCGCAGCTCAGGCCTTCTTGACCACGCTGGACTTCAGCTGCATGGCCCCGAAGCCGTCGATCTTGCAGTCGATGTCGTGCCCGTCGACCCCGTCGATGAGCCGGATGTTGCGCACCTTGGTGCCGGCCTTGATCCCCGAGGGGCTGCCCTTGACCTTGAGCGCCTTGACGACGGTCACGGTGTCGCCGTCGTTCAGCACGTTCCCGACGGCGTCCTTCACGACCTGCTCGCCGGCGTCCCCACCGCTCTCGGCGTCGCTCTCGGCGGGCACCCACTCGTGACCGCACTCGGGGCACACCACGAGCGCGTTCATCTCGTAGGTGTACTCGCAGGAACATTTCGGACAAGGGGGAAGATTCTCGTTCACCGGCACAGAATATCCCGAACCGGACCCGCGCGGCCCGCCACGCGATGCTCCCCCAAACGCAGAAAACCCCACGTGAAGTGGGGTTTTCGCTTGGTGTCCGAGGGGGGACTTGAACCCCCACGCCCGATAAAGGGCACTAGCACCTCAAGCTAGCGCGTCTGCCATTCCGCCACCCGGACAAGGTGTCTGTCTCGCGTCCCTCGCGGGCCGTTCCGACGTGGAAAACATTACCAAACATTCCGGGGTCCTCGATCACACCCCCCGGCGGCCGGGGATCGCCCTTGGGAGAAGCGGCCCGGAGGGCGAGGATGGAGTCAGTTCGGTACTGATCAGTGGGAGGAAGCAGCGTGAGCGAATCGGGCGCGGGCAGGACCGTCTCCGGCGAGGACGAGGTCGTCGACCTCTGCCGGGACCTCATCCGGATCGACACCAGCAACTACGGGGACCACTCCGGGCCCGGCGAACGCAAGGCGGCCGAGTGGGTCGCCGAGCAGCTCGCCGAGGTCGGGCTGGAGCCGCAGATCTTCGAATCGCACAAGGGGCGCGCCTCGACCGTGGCGCGGATCGAGGGTGAGGACCCCTCCCGGCCGGCCCTGTTGATCCACGGGCACACCGACGTGGTCCCGGCCAACGCGGCCGACTGGACCTACGACCCCTTCGCGGGCGAGATCGCGGACGGCTGCGTGTGGGGCCGCGGCGCGGTCGACATGAAGGACATGGACGCGATGACGCTGGCCGTCGTACGCGACCGCATGCGCAGCGGCCGCAAGCCCCCGCGCGACATCGTGCTGGCCTTCCTCGCCGACGAGGAGGCGGGCGGCACCTACGGCGCCCGGTACCTCGTCGACAAGCACCCCGACCTCTTCGAGGGGGTGACGGAGGCGATCGGCGAGGTCGGCGGCTTCTCCTTCACCGTGAACGAGAACCTGCGGCTGTACCTGGTGGAGACCGCCCAGAAGGGCATGCACTGGATGCGCCTGACGGTGGAGGGCACCGCAGGCCACGGGTCCATGACCAACAACGACAACGCCATCACGGAGCTCTGCGAGGCCGTGGGGCGCCTGGGCCGCCACACCTGGCCCGTACGGGTCACCAAGACCGTCCGGCACTTCCTGGACGAGCTCTCGGACGCGCTGGGCACCCCGCTCGACCCGGACGACATGGACGCCACGCTCGCCAAGCTCGGCGGCATCGCCAAGATGGTCGGCGCGACCCTGCGCAACTCCGCCGCCCCGACCATGCTCGGCGCCGGCTACAAGGTCAACGTCATCCCCGGCCAGGCCACCGCCCACGTGGACGGCCGCTTCCTGCCGGGCTACGAGGACGAGTTCTTCGCCGACCTCGACCGGATCCTCGGGCCGCGCGTGAAGCGCGAGGACGTCCACGCGGACAAGGCGCTGGAGACGGCTTTCGACGGCAAGCTCGTGGACGCCATGCAGACCGCCCTGAAGGCGCACGACCCGATCGCCCGCGCGGTCCCGTACATGCTCTCCGGCGGTACGGACGCGAAGTCCTTCGACGACCTCGGCATCCGCTGCTTCGGCTTCGCCCCGCTCCAGCTTCCGCCGGAGCTGGACTTCGCCGGCATGTTCCACGGGGTGGACGAGCGGGTGCCGGTGGAGGGTCTGAAGTTCGGCGTGCGGGTGCTCGACCGGTTCATCGACGAGTCCTGAGGGGGCACGGGCGCAACGGGGCGTAGCTAACGCCCGGGAATCGGGAAGGTGTGCGGAAACCACTGAGAAGAGTGAATGCACTCATACGCTCGTAGCCCCGGTGATCCCTCCTCGTTACAGGTGGTGCGGTCCGCGGCTGGGACCGCGCTTGCCTACTAGGAGGAACAATGCTCAAGAAGGTTGCCGCCGCTGCGGCTGTCACCGGTGGTCTGGTTCTCGCGGGTGCGGGTCTGGCTGTCGCCGACGCGGGTGCGCAGGGTGCGGCCATCGGCTCGCCCGGTGTCCTGTCCGGCAACGTCGTCCAGGTTCCGGTCCACGTTCCCGTGAACGTCTGCGGTAACACGATCTCCGTGATCGGTCTGCTGAACCCGGCTTTCGGCAACACCTGCGTCAACGCCTGACGTTTCTGAAGTTCTCGGCCCCGGAGCGCATTCCAGCGCTCCGGGGCTGCCGGGTTTTGAGGGCCCGATGACGATCTTTCGGCGTGCCGGGCGGGGGAGCCTGTGCGGCCCGTGCGCCGACCGGGCGTGCACGTGTGTGAGCGTGCACGACGCACACACCAGGGGATGAAGTACAGATGCGACGACAGGTACAGGTCACCGGCAGGAAGACCTTGATCACCATGGCGGCCGCGGGGGGTCTGCTCGCGCTCGGAGGGGGCTACGCACACGCGGACTCCGGCGCCGGGGGCCGCGCCGCACACTCACCGGGACTGCTGTCCGGGAACGCCCTCGAGGCACCCGTGGACGCGCCGCTGAACGCCTGCGGGAACACGGTGACGGTGGTGGGGGCCCTGAACCCGGCCTTCGGAAACCGCTGCGCGAACCTTCCGGACCGGTCCGGACACCCGCAGCACCCACAACACCCGCAACATCCGCAGCACCCCCAGCACCCGGACCACCCGGGTGACCCGCACGAACCGTGCGACGAGGACACCGGCCCGGGGCACCCGGAACACCCGGACGGGCCCGGGGACCACGGCAACCCGGGCGGGCCCGGGGGCCACGGCAACCCGGGCGGGCCCGGGGGCCACGAGAACCCCGGCGGTCCGGGCGACCAGGGCAACCCGGGCGGTCCGGGCGACCAGGGCAACCCCGGCGGCTCTGGGGACAACGGCAATCCGGACGGGCCCGGGAACCACGGCAACCCCGGTGGGCCCGGCGACGATGACAACCCCGGCGGTCCGGGCACTCCCGGGGGCCCGGGTGCCGGGCAGCAGCCCGGGACTCCCGCCGGACCCGGCACCGGATCGGTGACCCCGGTGACGCACCCCGCCCAGGGGACCGGCACCGGTACCGGCATCGGAAACGGTTCAACCCCGGCCGGGGGACTCGCCGCCACCGGCTCCGGTGACGTCATCACCGCCGGAGTACCCCTGGCCGCGGGCATGTTGCTGGCCGGCGCCGTGCTCTACCGCCGGGCACGCAGCGCGGCCTGACGGTTCCTCGGGACGCGGGCCCCGCCCCGGGGTTCGCGTCACCAGGTCGCGCGGACCTGACGGATGATCCGGCGGCGCAGTCGCACACGGCGACTGCCGTCCCGAAGCAGGGTCAGCCGGTCGAGCTCCCAATGCCCGTACTCGGCGTGTTCGGTCAGCAGGCGGGTCGTTTCCTGACGTGGAACCCCGCGGGGCACGTACAGGTCGACGAATTCGTATTCCGACATCGCATCCATTCTGCTCGGGGTGTCAAGGGCTCGCCCGTGAAGCGCATGTACCGGGCGGCGGCCCCTTGTTCACAGGCTGAACACCGAGCGCGGCAACGGGCCCGGACGTGCTGAAGTGGCCACCGACACCAGGACCACGATCACGAACGGGACCGAGTTGAGAATCCAAGCCGCCGCCTTCGTCTGCATAGCTGCCCTAGCCACCGGCTGCTCCACCGGTACTCAGCCGATTCCCACCGTGACCGTGACCCAAGCCGCCGAGGCCGGACCGCTCGTGGACGCGTACCGGCGCGGGTGGAACTGGGGGCAGCGCCACTACGTGAAGGTCAACAACGACTACGTGGACGACATGGCGCAGTGCAGGAAGGCCGACGTCCTGCGGGACCTCTACCCCGACCAGCCCCGCATGGACTCCCTCATGCTGGGATGCGCCGACGGCCTGAACACGGACCCGCAGGCGGCACTGCGCTCCTGAGCGGCCGGTGTCCGGGAACTCACTCGCATTCTGCGTGCGGGCAGAGCCCCGCTACGGATAGCGTCAGCACTATGTCTGATGCCGCTCTGCCCACTGTTGCCGAGGTACGCGCCGCCGCCGAGGCGGTCAAGGCCGCGCTCGACCGTCACCTCGCCGCGGTCGAGAGCAGGATCGGGGACGATGATCCGGACGTCTACGCCGCGTTCAACGAACTCGCCGCCGCCGCCGAGGAGTACGACGAACTCCTCTACGACCGCTACGACGAGGTCACCCCGTTCGAGATCCCCACTCCCGAGGACGGGCTCCCGTACACCGGCCCCGCCGAACCCGCCGCCTTCAGCGTTCTCATCCGCCGCGACTACGCCGTCGTCGAGCCGGCCCGCCTGATCGCCCAGGCCGAACGCGTCGTCGCGCACGACCGCGAGGCCGAACTCGACCACGACGGCGGCACCGCCGACGCGCTCGGCGTTCTCTTCGGCGAGTACGAGCCCGACGAAATCGCCTCCCGCGCCAAGGACTTCGGGCTGGAGGAGGGGGATTCCACCCTGTGGATCGCCGCTTCGGAAGAGGTCGCGGAACCGGGGGAGTGGCTCGGCACGCCCTTCGCGCACATCGATCCGCAGGACGTCATGCACCGGTTCGACGTCAGCTCGGTCTTCGACGAGGAAGACGCTGAATACGCCGAAGACACCGACGAGGGCGAATACGCCGAGGGCGGCGAGGGGGCCGAGGACGGCGCGCCGGCCGAGCGGGGTCTGACCCCGGCCTGACCCCGCCCCGCACGACCCCTCGTACGGGAACGCGCCGCGGCCCCCGTCCCACCCGGGACGGGGGCCGCGGCGCGTCCGTCAGCGGGGCTCCGCCGCCGAGGCCACGAGCGCCTGCAGCAGACCCGCCAGCCGGGTCGTACGGGGCTTCGCCGGTACTTCCGCGACCGCGCGCGGCAGCGCCTGGTCCACCCCGTGCACCACCGACAGGTGCCGCTCGGCCCGGCTGAAGGCCGTGTACACCCAGTCCCGCGACAGGGCCTGAGCCGCGTCACCGGGCAGGACGACGACCGCCGCGGGCCAGCGGGAGCCGACGGCCTGGTGCGCCGTCACGGCCCAGCCGTGCCGCACCTGGGACTCCACCCGCTCCTTCGGTACGACGATCCGCGCGCCCGCGGCTCCGGCCAGGTGCAGCCCCTGCGCGTCGGCCGACACCACGCGGGCCGGCAGCGCCCGCCCGGCGGAGGGCACGTGGACCACCCGGTCACCGGGGTCGAAGCCGCCGAACCGGCCGGGGCCCGGGTTCAGCCGCTCCTTGAGGGCCGCGTTGAGCGCGCGGGTGCCCGCCGGGCCGCCGTGGCCCGGGGTGATCACCTGGACGGCGTCCGCCGGGATCCCGAAGGCGCGGGGCACCGACTCGGCGACCAGCTGCACGGTGCGGTGCACCGCCTCCCCGGCGTCGCGGACCGGGACGATGACGACCTCCTTGCCGGGGGCGTCGACCTGGTTCAGCTCCCCGACGCCGACTCCCGAGACCAGCTCGCCGATCGGGCCCGGGTCCGGGATCCGCGAGACGAGCTGGGGGCAGGCGCGGGCCGCGAGCACATCGGCGAAGACCCGGCCGGCACCGGCGGAGCCGAGCACCGCGGGGTCGCCGGACAGCACCAGGCGGGCGCCGTCGGGGACGGACTCCACCAGCGCGGCGGCCGTCTCCACGTCCAGCTGCGGGGCGTCCAGGACGATGAGCAGGTCCAGCGCGAACTGCCCGTCCGCGTCCCGCCCCGGGCCCTCGGCGCCGGCCAGCAGGCCCGCCACGGTGACGGACCCCTCGGCCGGGGCGTGCGCGGCCAGGCAGGCCCGCAGGCCGAACTCCCGGGCGGCCGCGAGCAGTGCGCGGGGTTCGGCGCGGGCGGCCTCCCCACCCGTGTGGGTGACCAGGCCGTGCCCGGCGGCGGCGCGGATCAGCTCGGCGCCGGTGCCGGTGGCGGCCTTGTCCCAATCGGCCGGGTCCGTGAAGGTGTTGGCGAGCCGGGCCAGGCCCTCGGCGAGGCTCTCCTCGGCCATGGCGGAGCCCTCCAGGCCCACCAGGATCCGTGCGGGCTGTTCCTCGTCCTCGCCTACGGGAGGACCGACGGGCTCCTCGAAAGCCAGCGCAGCTCCCTCGCCGACGGCCGCCTCCAGAGCCTCCGCGGGGTCCGGGACGCCGTACTGGGCGAGGGCCGACTCCAGGGTGGGGGCCTCCAGCACGGTGTGCCCCTTGGCGGCGGCCTGCGCCAGCAGCCAGCCCACCAGGGCGGCGGCCCGCCGCTCGTCCCCGGGGCCGGTCGCCTCGGCGCCGAGCAGGGCGCGGGCGAACCCGTCGGCCTGGGTCGGGCGGACCCCGGCGACGGCCAGCAGCCGCCAGGGGGACTCGGCGAGCTGCGCGGCGGCGTCCTCGCCGAGGGCGGCGAAGGTCTGCGGGGCGAGGGTCTCGGGGGCTCCGCCCCTGGCCAGGACGGTCCGGATCGCCTGGACGGCGTCGGGGGAGGGGGTGGGGTGGGACTGGGCCGGTGCCATTGCCTGCGGCGCCGGTGCGGGTGTGGGTGCGGGTGTGGGCGTGCGCGCCGGGGTGGGCGCTGGGGCGGGCTCCGGCCGGCGGGGCGCCGGGGGCGCGTCGAACACGGCGGGGGGCTTGGCGCCGCTCTCCACGGCCCGTACGGCGGCCAGCAGGTCGGCGGCCGTGCCGCTGAGCTTGGCACCGGCCTCTACGGGGGCTTCGCGCTCCGCCTTGCGGCGGGCGATGCGCTCCCGCTCGATCTTCTGGGCGGCCAGTTCCGCGGCGGCCTCGCTGAGCTGGGGCTTGGCCTCGGCGGCCGCTTCCGTGCCGGCGTCCCCGCCGGCCCCGTCGGCGGCTTCCGCCTCCGACTCCGCGTCCGCGTCCGCTTCCGTGCCGGTGGTGGTGGGCCCTGCGGGGCTTTCCCCCACCCCGCCCCTTCCCGAAACCGGGGGCTCCGCCCCCGGCCCCCCGCTCCCGGCTTCGCCGGACGGCACGGCTTCCGCCTCTGCGTCGCCGTCCCCGGCTTCGCCGGACGGCGCGGCCTCCGCGTCCTCGGGTTCGCCGGACGGCGCGGCCTCAGCCTCCGGGTCACCGTCCTCCGCTTCGCCGGACGGCGCGGCTGCCGTGGCCCCGGCTTCCGCTTCCGCGGACGGGGTGGGCTCCGCCTCGGGGGCGTCGGACTGGGTGGCGTCCGTGGCCTCGGCCTCGCCGGGCTCCGGGGCCTGGTCGGCTTCCGCGGCGGCGGGGGCGTGCTCCCGGGCCGGGTCGGCCGGTTCTGCCGCGGCGGCGGTGTCGCTCACAAAGTGCTCCAGTCCTGATCGGGGTAGCGGTGGACGGGCGCCGAGACGTCGTCCAGCGCTTGGCGGATCTCCTCCGGAAGACTAAGGGCCTCCACCGACAGGGCTGCCCCGAGCTGCGCCGACGTGCGCGCGCCGACGATCGGCGCGGCCACCCCGGGCCGGTCGCGGACCCAGGCCAGGGCCACCTGGAGCGGGGTCACCGCCAGGCCGTGCGCGGCCGTCGCGACCGCGTCCACGATCCGGCTCGCCGGCTCGTCCAGGTAAGGGTCCACGAACGCGGCCAGGGTCTCGGAGGCGCCCCGGGAGTCCGCCGGGGTGCCGGACCGGTACTTGCCCGTCAGGACGCCCCGGCCGAGGGGGGAGGAGGGGAGGAGGGACAGGCCCAGGTCCAGCGCGGCCGGGAGCACCTCCCGTTCCACGCCGCGCTGGAGCAGGGAGTACTCCATCTGCGTGGACGCCAGCCGGGTCCGTACCCCCGGCGCCGCGAGCTGCCAGGTCGCCGCCTTCGCGAGCTGCCAGCCGCTGAAGTTCGACACGCCCGCATACCGCGCCCGGCCGCTGCTCACCGCGATGTCCAGCGCCTGGAGGGTCTCCTCCAGCGGGGTCCAGGGGTCGAAGGCGTGGACCTGCCAGAGGTCGACGTAGTCCGTGTCCAGACGGGCCAGCGAGTCGTCCAGGGCGGCGAGGAGATGGCCGCGCGAGGCGTCGAAGCGACGGTCCGGGTCCGCGACACCGCCCGCCTTCGTCGCGATCACCAGATCCCGCCGCGGGACCACGGAACCGATCAACTGCCCGAGGAGGTACTCCGCCTCCCCGCCGCCGTACACGTCGGCGGTGTCCACGAGCGTGCCGCCCGCGTTCCAGAACGTCTTCAACTGCGCGGCCGCTTCCGCCTCGTCCGGTCCGTCCGCCGACCGGCCCCAGGTCAGTGTGCCGAGACCGATCCGGGAGACGCGCAGTCCGGTGCGGCCGAGATGCCTCTGCTCCATGAGGGCTGAGACTACTGCCGCACTGACGCGCGGCACCCGGGCGCGCTACAGTCCCCGCAGACCTACGTTACTGATCGGTAAACCGGTAAGGGGACGACTTATGCGGCTCGGCATCAATCTCGGCTACTGGGGCGCTGGCATGGACGCCGACAACCTGGCCGTCGCGCAGGAGGCCGACCGCCTCGGCTACGACGTCTGCTGGGCCGCGGAGGCCTACGGCTCCGACGCGCCGACCGTGCTCGCCTGGGTCGCCGCCCAGACCGAGCGCATCGACGTGGGCTCGGCCATCCTGCAGATCCCGGCCCGCCAGCCCGCCATGACGGCCATGACGGCCGCCACCCTCGACTCCCTCACCAAGGGCCGCTTCCGGCTCGGCCTCGGGGTCTCCGGACCCCAGGTCTCCGAGGGCTGGTACGGGGTGAAGTTCGACAAGCCGCTCGCGCGGACCCGCGAGTACGTGGAGATCGTCCGCAAGGCGATGACCCGCGAGCGCCTGTCCTACGAGGGCGAGCACTGGACGCTGCCGCTGCCCGGCGGCCCGGGCAAGCCGCTCAAGCTGACCGTGCACCCCGAGCGCGAGCACATCCCGCTCTACATCGCCGCCATCGGGCCGAAGAACCTGGAGCAGACCGGCGAGATCGCCGACGGCGCCCTGCTGATCTTCCCGGCCGCCGAGCACCTGGAGGCCACCGCCCTCACCCACATCCGGGCGGGCCGCGAGAAGGCCGGGCTGACGATGGACGGCTTCGACGTCTGCCCGACCGTGCCGCTGGCCCTCGGCGATGACGTGGCCGGGCTCGCGGACATGTTCCGCCCGTACACCGCCCTGTACGTGGGCGGCATGGGCAGCCGCAAGCAGAACTTCTACAACCAGCTGGCCCAGCGCATGGGCTACGAGAAGGAAGCCGCCGAGATCCAGGACAAGTACCTGTCCGGCGACAAGCAGGGCGCGGCCGCCGCGATCCCGCACTCGCTGATCGACTCCACCACCCTGCTGGGCCCGGTCGAGCGGATCGCCGACGGGATGCGGGCCTACGCGGAGGCCGGGGTCACCACCCTGACGCTCGCCCCGGCCGGCTTCACCCTGGAGGAGCGGACCGCCGCCCTGCGGGCCGGCGTCGAGGCCATGGAGCTCGCCGGCCTGGCCTGACCCCTTCCGCTGGACGGAGTCCGGCGCAGCCGCCCGAAGCCGGTCCGGGGGGACCTGCGAGGGCGGCGTGAAGAAGGAGAAGTCTGCGGCCGTGGTGGGGGCTCGGGGGGTCTTCCCCGCCACGGCCGACACAGCCAACAACGCGCGCGGTGCCCGCCGGGTTACGCCCCCGGCGCCACCGGTCGCGGTCGTTCATTCGGCCGAGTCGTACGCCGCACCCGGTTGCCCGGCCCGCGAATCGGCCCTTGACTCGACACATGCTCTCTGCGCGCAGTCTGTTCCGGGAAATCGTCGACCACGACGCTTCCTTCCAGCTGTTCTGCTCCATCGCCGCCGGCGGCGAGTCCCAGGGCGGCTGGGAGAACGCCCGGATCGCGGCCCTGGTGCCCGATTCCATGCGCGACCTCGCGCCCAAGATCACCCGGCACGGCGCCGACGAGGACAAACACGGCCGGATCTTCAACGCGCTGCTCCGCAAGCGCGGCCTGCCCCCCGTGCCCGTCCCGCCGGAGACCGACTACACGATGCTGCTGGAGCGGCGCGGCATCGGCCTGAGCCACGAGAAGCTGCGCGGCGAGCGGGCCCTGAGCGAGGAGGACATCGTCGTCTACCTCGCGCACAGCCGGGTCACCGAACAGCGCGCCGCCGACCAGATGGTCATGCTCGTCCGGTACTTCGGCAGCGACCCCGAGCTCGGCAAGGCCATCCGCATGATCGGCGCGGACGAGGACAACCACCTGGCCTACTGCCACGAGGAACTGCTCCGCCTCGCCCGGGCCGGCCACGGCCGCACCATCCACCGGGTGTTGCGCGAGTGCGCGCTCGCCGAGATCGCCGTCTACCGGGACGTGAGCCTGGCCGTCATGGGCCACATGGGGCGCCTGCTGGGCTGGCCCGCGCCGAAGGCGGCCGCGCTGGCCGCCGGGATCCGCGGGGCTTACGCGTACGAGCGGTTCAGCGGCTGGCGCCGGATGGTCGACCTGCGCCCGCCGGAGCGCAGCAACCCGCTGGGCGGCGCACCGACCTCGGCGCCCGAGTTCGCCTAGAGCCCCCGACCCTGTGCCCCGCCTAGAGCCAGCCGCGGCGCTTGAACATCCGGTGCAGGCCCACGCAGATGACCGCCATCACCAGCAGCACGAGCGGATAGCCCCAGCGGTGCGTCAGTTCCGGCATGTGCTCGAAGTTCATCCCGTAGATCCCCGCCACCATGGTCGGGACCGCCGCCATGGCCGCCCAGGCCGAGATCTTGCGCATGTCGTCGTTCTGCCGGACGCCCATCTGCGCCAGGTGTGCGGCCAGCGCGTCCGAGAGCAGCCGGTCCAGGCCCTCGATGTACTCGTTCGCCTTCGTCAGGTGGTCGGCGACGTCGCGGAAGAACGGCTGGGCGTGCTCGTGCACGAACGGCACGTTCCCGAAGGCCAGCCGGTCCATCGGCTGCAGCAGCGGACTCGTGGCCCGGCGGAACTCCAGGACCTGCCGCTTGAACCCGTAGATCCGGGCGGCGGTGTTCTTGCTGTCCGAGGGATTGGGCGAGAAGACCTCCGCCTCCAGCTCCTCCAGATCCGCCTGCAGCTCCGCGGCCACCTCGATGTAGTGGTCCACCACCGCGTCCGAGACCGCGTACAGCACCGCCGTGGGGCCGTGCTTGAGCACCTCGGGATCCTGCTCCAGCCGGTGGCGCACGGCGGCCAGCGCGGCACCCTCGCCGTGCCGGACCGTGACGACGAAGGAGTCGCCGATGAACACCATCAGCTCGCCCGTGGTCACCGTGTCCGAGGAGTCGTCGTACATCACCGGCTTGAGGACCACGAACAGCGAATCGTCGTAGACCTCCATCTTCGGCCGCTGGTGCGCGGTCAGCGCGTCCTCCACCGCCAGCGGGTGCAGCCCGAACTCCTGGCTCACGTGCTCGAATTCCTTCTCCGTGGGCTCGTGCATGCCGACCCAGAGGAAGGCGTCGCCGGTGGCCCGCGCCTCGTCGAGGGCATCGGAGAAGTCGTCGGGCGCCTCGGAGCGGCGGCCTTCGCGGTACATGGCGCAGTCCACAATCACTCGCGCATTGTTCCCTGCCCCGGCCCCGACCGCACGCCGGCGACACCGCTTACCCTTCTGCCATGGCCACGCTGATCCTCGTACGACACGGGCGGTCCACCGCCAACACCGCAGGGCTGCTCGCCGGATGGACCCCGGGGGTGAGGCTCGACGAGCACGGAGCCGCACAGGCCGCCGCGCTGCCCGGGCGGCTCGCCGCCGTGCCCCTCGCCGCGGCCGTCACCAGCCCGCTGGAGCGGTGCGGCGAGACCCTGGCGCCGCTGCTGGCGGCCCGGCCCGGTCTCGCGCTGCACACCGACGAGCGGATCGGCGAGTGCCACTATGGCGACTGGTCGGGCCGCAAACTCTCCGAACTGTCCGAAGAACCGCTGATGCGCATCGTCCAGCAGCACCCCTCGGCCGCCGCCTTCCCCGGCGGCGAGTCCATGCGCGCCATGCAGGCCCGCGCCGTGGACGCCGTCCGCGACTGGAACGCGCGGATCGAGGAGGAGCACGGCGCCGACGCCGTGTTCCTGATGTGCTCGCACGGCGACATCATCAAGTCCCTCGTCGCGGACGCCCTCGGCATGCACCTGGACCTCTTCCAGCGCATCCACGTCGACCCCTGCTCGGTCACCGCCATCCGTTACACGCCGACCCGCCCCTTCCTGCTCCGGCTCGGCGACACCGGCGACTTCGCCTCCTTCGCGCCCCGCGAAAGCGCTTCGCCGGACGCCGCGGCGGCCCAAGGGGACGCGGAAGCGGGCGGCGAAGCGGTCGTAGGGGGCGGTGCGGGCGCGGTGTGATCGAACGGCGCAGTAGGGTGGACGGGCCAACCCATGGGCGCAGCCCTGCCCCTGCCGCCGACGCTTGGAGACTGGACGTGCCCCGTCAGGTGTTCCTCTACGACCCCCCGGACCGTTTCGTGGCCGGCACGGTCGGCCTGCCTGGACGCCGTACGTTCTTCCTGCAGGCCTCCACCGGCCCCCGCGTCACCAGCGTCTCCCTGGAGAAGACCCAGGTGGCGGCGCTCGCGGAACGGATGGAAGAACTGCTGGACGAGGTCGTACGGCGCACCGGGGGCAATGCCCCCGTCCCGGCCGTTGCCCCCGCCGAGGCGACCGACACCGCCCCCCTCGACGTCCCCGTCGAGGAGGAGTTCCGCGTCGGCACCATGGCCCTGGCCTGGGACGGCGAGGACCAGCGCATGATCGTCGAGGCGCAGGCCCTGGTGGAGCTCGACGCCGACTCGGAGGAGGACCTCGCCGAGGCGGAGGAGCGACTGCTCCAGGACGAGGAGAACGGGCCGCCGATGCTGCGCGTCCGCCTCACCGGCGCCCAGGCCCGGGCCTTCACCAAGCGGGCCCTGGACGTGGTCAACGCGGGCCGCCCGCCGTGCCCGCTGTGCAGCCTCCCGCTGGATCCCGAAGGGCACGTCTGCCCGCGCCAGAACGGCTACCGGCGCCAGGCGTGAACGCGACGGGGGGAACGGCGCAAAGGGAAGCACTGCTGGCCCACGGGGAACTCACCGTCGTCGGCCGGATCCGGGAGGCGTCCAACGCCGTCCTGATGTGCACCGTCACGCAGGGGGGCGTCAGCACCGACTGCGTGTACAAACCGGTCAAGGGCGAACGCCCGCTGTGGGACTTCCCCGACGGGAACCTCGCCCAGCGCGAGGTCGCCGCGTACCTGGTCTCCGAGGCCACCGGCTGGGGGCTGGTGCCCCCGACCGTGCTGCGCGACGGACCGTACGGCGAGGGCATGGTCCAGCAGTGGATCGAAACGGGGGAGTCCCCCGAGGCGGAACTGCTCGCGCTCGTGGACGGCGAGGAGGCGGGGGAGGGCTGGAAGCCCGTCGCCTTCGCCGAGGTCGGCGAGGGCCGCACCGCGCTCCTCGTGCACGCCGACGACGAACGGCTGCGCCGGATGTCCGTCCTCGACGCCGTGATCAACAACGGCGACCGCAAGGGCGGCCACCTGCTGCCCGCCCCCGACGGACGGCTCTACGGCATCGACCACGGAGTGACCTTCCACACCGAGGACAAGCTGCGCACCCTGCTCTGGGGCTGGGCCGGGGAGCCGCTGACCGAGGAAGCGGGATCCGTACTGACCGCCCTGGAGGCCGCCCTGGCCGCAGGGCAGCCCCTCGCCACCCGACTGGCCGAACTGGTCACCACCGCCGAGCTGGCCGCCGTACGGGCCCGCGTGGCCCTGCTGCTGCGCACCGGGAAGCATCCGCAGCCCTCGGGGCAGTGGCCCGCGATCCCCTGGCCGCCCGTCTGACCGGGCCGGGGTCCGCAGGGTGACACACGCACAGAACCGGCCATGGCGCAAGAGTGCCGATCAGGACAACAGTGCAGGTCCGGTTCGTTTTCGGAACACCCGTCCGGTTAGGCTCGACGCATGCATGCCTGGCCCGCTTCTGAGGTCCCCGCCCTTCCTGGCAAGGGCCGCGACCTCCAGATCCACGACACCGCGACCCAAGGGACGATCACCCTCGCCCCCGGTCCCGTCGCCCGTATCTACGTCTGCGGGATCACCCCGTACGACGCGACGCACATCGGTCACGCGGCGACCTACAACGCGTTCGACCTCGTGCAGCGCGTGTGGCTCGACACCAAGCGGCAGGTCATCTACGTCCAGAACGTCACGGACGTCGACGATCCACTGCTGGAGCGGGCCCTGCGCGACAACCAGGACTGGACCGAGCTCGCCGAACGCGAGACGGCCCTCTTCCGCGAGGACATGACCGCCCTGCGGATGCTCCCCCCGCAGCACTACATCGGCGCCGTCGAGGCCATACCCGGCATCGTGCCGCTGGTCGAGCGGCTGCGGGACGCCGGCGCCGCCTACGAGCTGGACGGCGACGTCTACTTCTCGGTGGAGTCCGACCCGAACTTCGGCAAGGTGTCCAACCTGGACGCCGAGGCGATGCGGCTGCTGTCGGCCGAGCGCGGTGGTGACCCGGACCGGGCGGGCAAGAAGAACCCGCTCGACCCGATGCTGTGGATGGCGGCCCGCCCGGGCGAGCCGAGCTGGGACGGCGGCTCGCTGGGCCGCGGCCGGCCCGGCTGGCACATCGAGTGCGTGGCCATCGCCCTGGACCACCTGGGGATGACCTTCGACATCCAGGGCGGCGGCTCCGACCTGGCCTTCCCGCACCACGAGATGGGCGCCTCGCACGCCCAGGTCCTGACGGGCGAGTTCCCGATGGCCAAGGCGTACGTACACGCCGGGATGGTCGCGCTGCACGGCGAGAAGATGTCGAAGTCCAAGGGCAACCTGGTCTTCGTATCGGCCCTGCGGCGGGCGGGCGTGGACCCGGCGGCGATCCGCCTGGCCCTGCTCTCGCACCACTACCGCGCGGACTGGGAGTGGACCGACGAGGTCCTCGCCCAGGCGGTGACCCGCCTGGAGCGCTGGCGCGCGGCCGTCTCCCGCCCCGACGGCATCCCGGCGGACGCCCTGGTCGAGGAGGTCCGCGAGGCCCTCTCCAACGACCTGGACGCGCCTGCTGCTCTCGCGGCGGTGGACCGCTGGGTCGAGCGGCAGCTCGTCTCCGACGGGGACGACGAGTCGGCCCCGGGCCTGGTGTCCCGCACGGTGGATGCCCTGCTGGGCGTGGCCCTGTAATACCTGCGGTGCCGCGGCCGGGGGCTCCGCCCCCGGACCCCCGCGCCTCGAACGCCGGCGAGGCTGGATTTGGGGCTGGATTGCCGTCAGGCAATTCCAGCCCCTCCGGCGTTTGAGGAGCGGGGTCCGGGGCGGAGCCCCGGGAAACGGCGAAAGGGCGGGGCGGGGAGAAAATCCCCTGCCCCGCCCCACCACCCGGCTACGCCTCCGGAGGCGCCTCGTCCTCGTCCGGCGAGGCCGCCGCAGAGCCCGGGGGCTCGTCCCCGGACCCGGACGACTCCGGCTTGCGCTTCGGCGCCCGGGGCAGCCCGCCGGAGGTGTCCCGCAGGTACGACCCGTCGCCCGGATCCGGCGCGGCGGAAGGATCACGCCGCCGCAGGTACCGCTCGAACTCCCGGGCGATCGCGTCCCCGGAGGCCTCCGGCAGGTCGGCGGTGTCCCGCGCTTCCTCCAGCGTCTGGACGTACTCCGCCACCTCGCTGTCCTCGGCGGCCAGTTGGTCCACGCCCAGCTGCCACGCCCGCGCGTCCTCCGGGAGTTCGCCCAGCGGGATCCGGATGTCGATCAGATCCTCCAGCCGGTTGAGCAGCGCGAGGGTCGCCTTCGGGTTCGGCGGCTGGGACACGTAGTGCGGCACCGCCGCCCACAGGGACACCGCCGGCACCCCGGCATGGGTGCAGGCCTCCTGCAGGATGCCCACGATCCCGGTCGGGCCCTCGTACTTGGTCTCCTCCAGGTCCATCGTCCGCGCGAGATCCGCGTCCGAAGTCACCCCGCTGACCGGCACCGGACGGGTGTGCGGGGTGTCGCCCAGCAGTGCCCCCAGGATGACGACCATCTCCACGCCCAGCTCGTGGGCGAAGCCCAGGATCTCGTTGCAGAACGAACGCCACCGCATGGACGGTTCGATGCCCCGCACCAGCACCAGGTCGCGCGGTTTGGTCCCGCCGATCCTGACCACCGAAAGCCGGGTCGTCGGCCACGTGATCTTCCGTACCCCGTTGTCCAGCCACACCGTCGGCCGGTTGACCTGGAAGTCGTAGTAGTCCTCGGCGTCCAGAGCCGCGAAGACCTCGCCCTTCCACTCCCGGTCCAGGTGTGCGACCGCACCGGAGGCCGCGTCACCCGCGTCGTTCCAGCCCTCGAACGCGGCCACCATGACCGGGTCGATCAGCTCGGGCACGCCCTCAAGCTCGATCACCCAGGTCTCCTTCCGAAGTTCCCTTGTGTACGTGGGTCAGCCTAAGCCTTGAAGAGGCACCGGCCACAGCCCACGACAGAGGGGCGGTTCCCCCTGGAACCGCCCCTCTGCCCGTTCACGACACCGCTTATGCCTTGTCGGCCAGCATCTCCTCGACGCGGCCGCGCACTTCGGCGCTGTCCAGACCGCGCACCGTCACCGTCGTACGGCGGCGCAGCACGTCGTCGGCCGTCTCGGCCCACTCGTTGTCACGGGCGTAGGCGACCTGCGCCCAGATCTCCGGACCGTCCGGGTGGATCCGCTCGGCCAGCGCCGGGTCCTCGTTCGCCAGGCGCGCGATGTCGAAGGCCAGCGAGCCGTAGTGCGAGGCCAGGTGCCGCGCGGTCAGCGGGTCCATCCGGGAGCCCGGCTCGCGGTCCACGAGCAGCCGGTGCGCCACCGCGTTGGGGTTGGCGACACCGGGCAGCGCGATCCGTCGTACGAGGGACTTCACCGGCTCCATGTCCTCGGTCAGCGGGCTGCCGGGAAGCTTGGCCAGCTTGTCCATGACCACGCGGCCGATGTGCCGGTACGTGGTCCACTTGCCGCCGGCCACCGACAGCATGCCGCCCGCGCCCTCGGAGACGACCGTCTCGCGCTTGGCCTTCTCCACCCCGCCCGGGCCGCCGGGCAGCACGCGCAGGCCCGCGAAGGCGTACGTCATCAGCGAGCGGTCCAGATCGGCGTCCTTCACCGAGAAGGCCGCCTCGTTCAGGATCTGCTGGATGTCGCCCTCGGTGGCCCGCACGTCCGCCGGGTCGCCCTCGTACACCTCGTCGGTGGTGCCCAGCAGCAGCTGGTCCTCCCACGGCAGGGCGAAGGTGATGCGGTACTTGTCGATCGGGGTGGCCATGGCGGCCTTCCACGGCGACTTGCGCTTCATCACGATGTGCGCGCCCTTGGACAGCCGGATGGAGGGCATCGAGTGCTTGTCCTCCATGCGCCGCAGGTGGTCCACCCACGGGCCGGTGGCGTTCAGCACGACGCGGGCGTCCACGCCGAACTCGGTGCCGTCCAGGCGGTCCTTGAGCTCGGCGCCGGAGACCCGGCCGCGCGTCATGCGCAGACCGGTGACCTCGGCGTGGTTCAGGACGACCGCGCCCGACTCGACGGCCGCGCGGACCGTCATGACGGCGACGCGCGAGTCGTTCATCTGGTGGTCGTAGTAGACGGCCACGGCCTTGAGGTTGTCCGTCTTCAGACCCGGGTTGTCGGCGGCGGCACGGGCCGGAGAAATGATCTTGCCCATGCCGTCGCCGAAGCCCGAGAGCGCCGAGTACGCGAACACGCCCGCGCCCAGCTTCGCCGCGCCCACCGGACCGCCCTTGTACACCGGGAGGTAGAAGGTCAGCGGGTTGACCAGGTGCGGGGCCACGTCCTTGGCCAGGACCCGGCGCTCGTGGTGGTTCTCGGCGACCAGCTTGACCGAACCGGTCTGCAGGTAGCGCAGGCCGCCGTGGACGAGCTTGGAGGAGGCCGAGGAGGTGGCGCCGGCGAAGTCGCCGGCGTCCACCATGGCGACCCGCAGACCCGACTGCGCGGCGTGCCAGGCCACCGAGGTGCCCAGGATCCCACCGCCGATGACCAGCAGGTCGTACGTGGCCTTCGCCAGCTGCTCACGGGTCTCGGCGCGGCTCGCGTTCGAACCGGCGGTCGGGTGCGTACCCAGGGTGGGAACGCTCTGCAGGGTGCTCATGTCCGTTGACTCCTACTTGCTCGTCGATTGCGCCGCTGTGCGGTCAGCTGGCGTCTTCGTCATCGACCCAGCCCATGGACCGCTCCACGGCCTTGAGCCAGCTCTTGTACTCGCGATCCCGCTGCTCGGCGGGCATCCGCGGGGTCCACTCCGCCGCGCGGCGCCAGTTGGCGCGCAGGGCGTCGGTGTCGGGCCAGAAGCCGACGGCCAGGCCGGCGGCGTAGGCGGCGCCGAGGCAGGTGGTCTCGGCGACCATCGGGCGCACCACGGGGGCGTCCAGGAAGTCCGAGAGCGTCTGCATCAGCAGGTTGTTGGAGGTCATGCCGCCGTCGACCTTGAGGGCGGCGAGCTCGACGCCCGAGTCCTTGGTCATGGCGTCGGTGATCTCGCGGGTCTGCCAGGCGGTGGCCTCCAGGACGGCACGGGCGATGTGCGCCTTGGTGACGTACCGGGTGAGGCCGGTGATCACGCCGCGGGCGTCGGAGCGCCAGTACGGGGCGAACAGGCCGGAGAAGGCCGGCACGAAGTACGCGCCGCCGTTGTCCTCGACGGAGGAGGCCAGGGTCTCGATCTCGGCCGCGGACTTGATCAGGCCCATCTGGTCGCGCATCCACTGGACGAGCGAGCCGGTGACGGCGATGGAGCCCTCCAGCGCGTAGACCGGCTTCTGGTCGCCGATCTGGTAGCCGACGGTGGTCAGCAGGCCGCTGTAGGAGTTGATGATCTTGTCGCCGGTGTTCATCAGCATGAACGTTCCGGTGCCGTACGTGGACTTCGCCTCGCCCTCGGCGAAACAGGTCTGGCCGAACAGCGCGGCCTGCTGGTCGCCGAGCGCCGAGGCGACCGGGACGCCGGCGAGGACGCCCTCCTTGACGTGGCCGTAGACCTCGGCGGAGGACTTGATCTCCGGGAGGACGTTGAGGGGCACGTCCATGGACTCGGCGATCTTCTCGTCCCAGGCCAGGGTGTGCAGGTTCATCAGCATGGTGCGCGAGGCGTTGGTGACGTCGGTGACGTGCACACCGCCCTGGGGGCCGCCGGTGAGGTTCCAGATGACCCAGGAGTCCATGGTGCCGAAGAGGATGTCCCCGGCCTCGGCGCGCTCGCGCAGGCCCTCGACGTTGTCGAGCAGCCAGCGGACCTTGGGTCCGGCGAAGTAGCTCGCCAGCGGCAGGCCGGTCTCGCGGCGGAAGCGGTCCTGGCCGACGTTGCGGCCGAGCTCCTTGCACAGGGCGTCGGTGCGGGTGTCCTGCCAGACCAGCGCGTTGTGGACCGGCTCGCCGGTGTTCTTGTCCCACAGCAGGGTGGTCTCGCGCTGGTTGGTGATGCCGACGGCCTTGACGTCCGCCGCGGTGATCTCCGCCTTCGCGATGGCCGAGGCGACGACCTCCTGGACGTTGTTCCAGATCTCGGTGGCGTCGTGCTCGACCCAGCCCGGCTTCGGGAAGATCTGCTCGTGCTCCTTCTGGTCGACGGCGACGATGCGGCCGTCACGGTCGAAGACGATGCAGCGGGAGGAGGTGGTGCCCTGGTCGATCGCGGCGATGAAGGGGCCGGTGCTGGTGGTCATGGTGGCTGCTCCTGGCAGGTGTCGAAGTAGGCGGAATCAGAATGGCGGTGCGGGAGGTGCCGTGGTGCCGATTGCTGATCAGGCGAACGCGATGTTGTACAGACCGCCGGCGAGCGCGGCGCCCGCGAGGGGGCCGAGCACCGGGATCCAGGAGTAGCTCCAGTCCGAGCCGCCCTTGTTGGGCAGCGGCAGCAGGGAGTGGACTATGCGCGGGCCGAGGTCGCGGACCGGGTTGATGGCGTAGCCGGTCGGGCCGCCGAGCGAGAGGCCGATGCCGACGACGACGAACGAGGTGATCAGGACGCCGATGACGCCGAGGCCCTTGCCGTCGTCCTGCAGGCCCTGGGTCAGGATGGCCAGGACCAGGACGGCGGTGCCGATGATCTCGGTCGTCAGGTTCTGGACGACGTTGCGGATCTCGGGGCCCGTGGCGAAGATCCCGAGCACCGGGCCGGCCACGTCGTGCGGGTGCGGGTCCTCGGGGCCGAGCTTGGCGTCACGGATGTGCTCCGGGTCGGCCAGGTGCGCCCGGAACTGGCCGTAGTAGGCGAGCCACATCAGCACCGCGCCGATCATGGCGCCGAGCAGCTGGCCGGCGAAGTAGACCGGCACGTCGCCCCAGGCGCCGTCCTTGATCGCGATGCCGACGGTGACCGCCGGGTTGAGGTGCGCACCGGAGAGCGGCGCGGAGACGTAGGCGGCGATCAGGACGGCGAAACCCCAGCCGAAGGTGATCGCGAGCCAGCCGGCGCCCCGGGCCTTGGAGCTCTTGAGCGTCAGTGCGGCGCACACGCCGCCACCGAGCAGGGTGAGCAGGGCGGTACCGATGGTCTCGCCGATGAAGATGTCGGAGCTGGACACCCGCGACTCCTTTGTCGTTCAGGGGTGGTGGCCGCCGGGTCCCTCCGGCGGTCCACGCACTCGGTGAGTGCTGCACCGGTCCTTGGCCTTGCCACACCCTAACGCGTATTGCCGGTAGGTGTTCGGCATTGCCGACCGATGAACGGCAGTTTTCCGCCCAGGTGAAGCGGGCGTCAAGGGTTGACCAGGCCAATGAGCCGGATCGTTACCGGCCGGTGCGATCGAACAAATCACGCCATTCAGTGATCATCAAACGCCAAAAACCACCCAAATGCCACTTTTGTGTGGCCGTTGGGTGGTTCGGGCGGAGCGATGCGGTCAGGCCAAGGTCAGAACCGGCCCGCCCCGAGATCGCGCGAAACCGACCGCGCGCAGTCCCGTACGGACGCCACCAGGGACGGCCGGGGCTCCCCGGACTCCCCGCACACCCGCTCCACCGCGCCCGCGAGGGCCACCGCGCCGACCGGCATCCTGCGGCGGTCGTGGATGGGGGCCGCCACCGAGGCGATCCCGTCCCAGGTCTCCTCGATGTCGCTGGCCCAGCCCCGGGCCCGGATGAGACCCAGGACCTCCTCGAAGCCGTCGCCGTCGGTGACCGTGCGGGGGGTGAACGCCTCCCGCTCCACTTCCATGACCTGCGTGTGCGCCACCGGGTCGTACGCGGACAGCACCTTGCCCAGGGCCGTGGAGTGCAGTGGCTGCATGGCCCCGACCTCCAGCACCTGACGGCTGTCGTCGGGCCGGAACACGTGGTGCATGATCAGCACCCCGCTCTTGTGCAGCACCCCCACGTACACGCTCTCCCCGCTCGCGCGGGCCAGATCGTCCGTCCACACCAGGGCGCGCGCCCGCAGCTCGTGGACGTCCAGATAGCTGTTGCCCAGGCGCAGCAGCTCCGCGCCCAGCTGGTAGCGGCCCGACGCCGGGTCCTGCTCCACGAAACCCTCGGCCTGCAGCGTGCGCAGGATCCCGTGCGCCGTTCCCTTGGCCAGGCCCAGGGAAGAGGCCACGTCCGAGAGCCCCAGCCGGCGCTCGCCGCCCGCCAGGAGCCGCAGCATCGCAGCGGCTCGTTCGAGCGACTGGATGTTCCGTGCCATCGCGCAGCCTCCTGCTGACGTAGTTCGACAATGCTGAACACTATCGGTCGATGCCGACTTTGTGCATGATGAGGGCAGAGTCCACCGATACGAGTGGCCCAGGACACCCCGGCCGGAAGTCGCCATCCCCCGGGCACAGAATGCAGTCCGCCACGTGGGACGGCCTCACCGGGGCCGGGTCTCCCCCGTTACCCTGGCCGCGTGCACCCTTGACACAGAGGGGGTGCAAAGCCGACAGCCGTCGCATCCCAGGGAGCTCACCCATGGCCTCGTTGCCTAACCCGCCCGCAGACACCCAGACCCGGGCCGATGCCCTCCGCCAGGCACTGGCGACCCGCGTGGTCGTCGCCGACGGAGCCATGGGAACCATGCTGCAGGCCCAGGACCCCACCCTGGACGACTTCGAACAGCTCGAAGGCTGCAACGAGGTCCTCAACGTCACCCGCCCCGACATCGTGGCCAACGTGCACCGCGAGTACTTCGAGGCCGGCGTCGACTGCGTCGAGACCAACACCTTCGGCACCAACTACGCCGCCCTCGCCGAGTACGACATCGCGGACCGCAACCACGAGCTGTCGCTCGCCGGCGCCCGGATCGCCCGCGAGATCGCCGACGAGTTCACCGCCTCCACCGGGCAGCAGCGCTGGGTCCTCGGCTCGATGGGCCCCGGCACCAAGCTCCCCACCCTGGGCCACATCGACTACGGAACCATCCGCGACGCCTACCAGATCAACGCCGAAGGCCTGATCACCGGCGGCGCCGACGCGCTCCTCGTCGAGACCACCCAGGACCTCCTCCAGACCAAGTCCTCCATCGTCGGCGCCCGCCGCGCCATGGAGGCCCTCGGCGTGTCCGTCCCGCTGATCTGCTCCGTGACCGTGGAAACCACCGGCACGATGCTGCTCGGCTCGGAGATCGGCGCCGCGCTGACCGCGCTGGAGCCCCTGGGCATCGACATGATCGGCCTGAACTGCGCCACCGGCCCCGCCGAGATGAGCGAGCACCTGCGCTACCTCGCGCGCAACTCCCGCATCCCGCTCTCCTGCATGCCCAACGCGGGCCTGCCGGTCCTCGGCAAGAACGGCGCCCACTACCCGCTGTCCGCGAGCGAGCTCGCCGATGCCCAGGAAACCTTCGTCCGCGAGTACGGCCTCTCCCTCGTCGGCGGCTGCTGCGGCACCACCCCCGAGCACCTGCGCCAGGTCGTCGAGCGCGTCCGCGGGTTGAACCCGGCCGTCCGGGAGCCCCGCCCCGAACCCGGCGCGTCCTCCCTCTACCAGACGGTCCCCTTCCGCCAGGACATCTCGTACATGGCGATCGGCGAGCGCACCAACGCCAACGGTTCGAAGAAGTTCCGCGAGGCCATGCTCGAAGCCCGCTGGGACGACTGCGTCGAGATGGTCCGCGACCAGATCCGCGAGGGCGCGCACATGCTCGACCTGTGCGTGGACTACGTCGGCCGCGACGGCGTCGCCGACATGAAGGAACTCGCCGGACGCTTCGCGACCGCCTCCACCCTGCCGATCGTCCTGGACTCCACCGAGGTCCCCGTCCTGCGGGCCGGCCTGGAGAAGCTCGGCGGGCGCGCCGTCATCAACTCCGTGAACTACGAGGACGGCGACGGCCCCGAGTCCCGCTTCGCGAAGGTCACCCGCCTCGCCCAGGAGCACGGCGCAGCCCTCATCGCCCTGACCATCGACGAGGAGGGCCAGGCCCGCACCGTCGAGCACAAGGTCGCCATCGCCGAGCGCCTCATCGACGATCTCACCGGGAACTGGGGGATCCTCGAGTCGGACATCCTCATCGACACCCTGACCTTCACCATCTGCACCGGCCAGGAAGAGTCCCGCAAGGACGGCATCGCCACGATCGAATCGATCCGCGAACTCAAGCGCCGCCACCCCGACGTCCAGACCACGCTCGGCCTCTCCAACATCTCCTTCGGCCTCAACCCGGCCGCCCGCGTCCTCCTGAACTCCGTCTTCCTCGACGAGTGCGTCAAGGCCGGCCTCGACTCCGCGATCGTCCACGCCTCCAAGATCCTGCCGATCGCACGGTTCACCGGGGAGCAGGTCACCACCGCCCTCGACCTGATCTACGACCGGCGCGCCGAGGGCTACGACCCGCTGCAGAAGCTGATGGCCCTCTTCGAGGGCGTCAACACCAAGTCGATGAAGGCCGGCCGCGCCGAGGAACTCCTCGCCCTGCCGCTGGACGAGCGCCTCCAGCGCCGCATCATCGACGGCGAGAAGAACGGCCTGGACGCCGACCTCGACGAGGCCCTCCAGACCCGCCCCGCCCTCGACATCGTCAACGACACCCTCCTGGAGGGCATGAAGGTCGTCGGCGAACTCTTCGGCTCCGGCCAGATGCAGCTCCCCTTCGTGCTCCAGTCCGCCGAGGTCATGAAGACCGCGGTGGCCCACCTGGAACCCCACATGGAGAAGAGCGACGACGAGGGCAAGGGCACCATCGTCCTGGCCACCGTCCGCGGCGACGTCCACGACATCGGCAAGAACCTCGTCGACATCATCCTGACCAACAACGGCTACAACGTCGTCAACATCGGCATCAAGCAGCCGGTCTCCGCGATCCTCGAAGCCGCGCAGGAACACAGGGCCGACGTCATCGGCATGTCCGGCCTGCTGGTCAAGTCCACCGTGATCATGAAGGAGAACCTGGAGGAGCTCAACCAGCGCAAGCTGGCAGCCGACTACCCGGTCATCCTCGGCGGCGCCGCCCTCACCCGCGCCTACGTCGAACAGGACCTCCACGAGATCTACGAGGGCGAAGTCCGCTACGCCCGTGACGCCTTCGAGGGCCTGCGCCTCATGGACGCCCTCATCGCCGTCAAGCGCGGAGTCCCCGGAGCCTCCCTCCCCGAACTCAAGCAGCGCCGCGTCGCCAAGCGCGACACTCCCGTCCTCGCCGAGGAGACCGACGAGCCCGGCGGCCGCTCCGACACCTCCACCGACAACCCCGTGCCCACCCCGCCGTTCTGGGGCACCCGCGTCGTCAAGGGCATCCCGCTCAAGGACTACGCCTCCTGGCTCGACGAAGGCGCCCTCTTCAAGGGCCAGTGGGGCCTCAAGCAGGCCCGCGCCGGCGGGGCCACCTACGAGGAACTCGTCGAGAGCGAGGGCCGCCCGCGCCTGCGCGGCCTTCTCGACAAGCTGCACACCGAGAACCTCCTCGAAGCCGCCGTCGTCTACGGCTACTTCCCCTGCGTCTCCAAGGGCGAGGACCTGATCATCCTCGACGACGCCGGCAACGAGCGGACCCGCTTCACCTTCCCGCGCCAGCGCCGCGGCCGCCGCCTGTGCCTCGCCGACTTCTTCCGCCCCGAGGAATCCGGCGAAACCGACGTCGTCGGCCTCCAGGTCGTCACCGTCGGCTCCAGGATCGGCGAAGCCACCGCCAAGCTCTTCGAGTCCGACTCCTACCGCGACTACCTGGAGCTCCACGGCCTCTCCGTCCAGCTCGCCGAGGCCATGGCCGAGTACTGGCACGCCCGGGTCCGCGCCGAGCTCGGCTTCGGCGGCGAGGACCCCGCCAAGGTCGAAGACATGTTCGACCTGAAGTACCGCGGCGCCCGCTTCTCCCTCGGCTACGGCGCCTGCCCCGACCTGGAGGACCGCGCCAAGATCGCCGACCTCCTCCAGCCCGAGCGCATCGGCGTCCACCTCTCCGAGGAATTCCAGCTCCACCCCGAGCAGTCCACCGACGCCATCGTCATCCACCACCCCGAAGCGAAGTACTTCAACGCACGCTGAGACCCGCCTCAACGCACGCTGAGGCCCACCTCAACGCACGCGGAGAAGCACCCCCCACGCACACAGACGAATAATCCACCGCACATCGAGACGGACCGGCGTACACTAGTCGGTCCCATACAGGCCGGTCACCTGTCCCCCCGGGCACGCCCCCGGAGGCGAGGTGACCGGCCTTCTCGTCCCCAACGGACCCCCGGAAAGGTGCGCGCATGACGAGCACAGTCCCCGCCCCCGTCGCCCGTACGGCCGACGGACACGCCCTGCAGGCGGTGCTGCTCGACATGGACGGCACCCTCGTCGACACCGAGGGCTTCTGGTGGGAGATCGAAGTCGGCGTCTTCGCCGAACTCGGCCACCGCCTCGACGAATCCTGGCGGGACGTCGTCGTCGGCGGCCCCATGACCCGCAGCGCCGGCTTCCTCATCGAATCCACCGGCGCCGACATCGGCCTCGCCGAACTCACCGTCCTGCTCAACGAGCGCTTCGAAGCCCGCATCGCCGACCGCGTACCCCTCATGCCCGGCGCCGAACGCCTGCTGAGCGAACTGGCCCGGCACAACGTCCCCACCGCCCTGGTCTCCGCCTCCCACCGGCGCGTCATCGACCAGGTCCTCCTCACCCTCGGCCGCGACCGCTTCACCATGACCGTCGCCGGCGACGAAGTCCCGCGCACCAAACCCCACCCCGACCCCTACCTCCTCGCCGCCGGCGCCCTCGGCGCCCACCCCTCCCGCTGCGCCGTCATCGAGGACACCGCCACCGGCGTCGCCGCCGCCGAAGCCGCCGGATGCCGCGTCGTCGCCATCCCCTCCGTCGGCCGGATCGCACCCGCCCCGGGCCGCACCATCGTCCGCTCCCTCGAAGACGTCGACCTGCCCTTCCTGCGCTCCCTCATCACTCCGCTGAACTGACCGCGCACGCTCCGTACCGGGAGATCCGACCCCAGGACCAACGTCCCACGGGCGGATCTCCCGCGCACTTCCCCGGAGGCCGAAATTCCATCCCTACCGGGGGAGTTGTCCCGGGTGACCTTTGTCACCCGCAAAGACCCCTTCGCACCACTGCGCGCCCTCCCAACCCACCCCTTGTGTCCCCATTGATCAGCACCTGACCGAATCTGCGCACCGCCCCGCGCACACCCCGGGTCAACTCCCGCAACGGAGCGACAACACCCCCGATCCACACGGTTCAAGCCACCCCTCCGCAGGCCACTAATGTCGATCCGGGCACTGCGCCGCACCTCAGCCGTCCCGGACACACACCCCTGTTCCGGAACCGCGTGGACCGATCGTCACACCACCGGCCCGATCGTTCCGCCCAGAACGGGCGACCGTCGCAATGCCCTCCACACCAGCTTTGAACAAGTGCCGGGTCGAGGGAGTACTTCCAGCATGAACCGCAAGACCATGGCGCTGACGGCAGCCGCCGGACTGCTCACCCCCGCACTGACCGCCTGCGGCAGCACCAGCGGAGCAGGAGCCGGATCCGGAGCGATCGTCGTCGGCACCACCGACCGGTTCGAGGCGGCCGAATACGCCCCCGCCCCGCTCGACCCCGCCTACGCCTACGACGCCGGCAGCTGGAACATCCTCCGCCAGACCGTCCAGACCCTGATGCACACCCCGCGCGGCGGCGGCAAGCCCGTCCCCGAAGCAGCCACCGACTGCCGCTTCACCGACACCGGCAACGAGAGCTACCGCTGCGTCCTGCGCCCCGGCCTCACCTTCGCCGACGGAAACCCGCTCACCGCCCAGGACGTCAAGTTCTCCATCGAGCGCGTCCTCGCCATCAAGGACGAGAACGGCCCCTCCTCGCTGCTCTCCACCATCGACACCGTCGAAACCAAGGGCACCGACACCGTCGTCTTCCACCTGAAGACCGCCGACGCCACCTTCCCGTACAAACTCTCCACCCCCGCCGCCGGCATCATCAGCTCCAAGAAGTACGACGCCAAGAAGCTCCGCGCGGGCTTCGCCGTCGACGGCTCCGGCCCCTACACCATGAAGGCCGAAGTCAAGGGCAACCGCCTCGTCCACGCCGTCTTCAGCAAGAACCCGAACTACAAGGGCGATCTGAAGCTCCAGAACGACAAGGCCGAACTGCGCACCTTCGACGACTCCGCCGCCATGGGCCAAGCCCTGGAACGCGGCACCGTCCACGTGGTCTCCCGCACCCTGTCGCCGGCCCAGATCACCGAGCTCTCCACCAAGCCCCCCAAGGGCATCAAGCTCGTCCCCCTGCCCGGCCTGGAGATCCGCTACCTCGGCTTCAACACCGACGCCCCCGGAATCAAGGACAAGGCCGTACGCCAAGCCCTCGCCGCCGCCGTCGACCGCAGGGGCCTCATCGACAAGGTCTACGGCAGGTCCGCGCAGCCCCTGTACTCCCTGGTCCCCACCACCGTGACCGGCCACGGCACCCCGTTCTTCGACAAGTACGGCGAGGCCAACACCGCCAAGGCCGCCGACCTGCTGAAGGCCGCCGGGATCAAGACCCCGGTCAAGCTGACCCTCAACTACACCAACGACCACTACGGCGACGCCACCGCGGCCGAGTTCGAAGCCCTCAAGACCCAGCTGAACTCCACCCAGCTCTTCGACATCACCGTCCAGGGCGCCGACTGGGCCGACTTCAGGCCCGCCCAGAAGAAGGGCGACTACGCCGCCTACGGCCTCGGCTGGTTCCCCGACTACCCCGACGCCGACAACTTCCTCGCCCCGTTCCTGGAGCAGGACAACTTCCTGGGCACGCCGTACGCCAACACCAAGGTGCGCACCAAGCTCATCCCCGAATCGCGCCGCGCCATCGACCGCGGCGTCGCCGGTCCGGCGATCACGGAGATGCAGGACATCGTCGCCGAGGACGTCCCCGTCCTGCCCCTGTGGCAGGGCAAGCAGTACGTCGCCGCACGCGACGGCATCACCGGAGTGGAGTGGTCGGTCAACGCCATCTCCGACCTCCAGCTGTGGGAACTCGGCCGCGGCGTCAGCGGCTGACACCCCGGCACCGGGCCCCGGCCCCACGCCGGCCCAGCCCCACCCCCGGCCCGTGACCCCACCACGGGCCGCAACACCAGCCAGACAGAACCAGACGAGCCAGTGAGACTGAGAAGGACGTTCGCGTGAAGACACGGAACCAGTGGTTGGCCGCCCCGCTCGGAGCGGTCACCGCCGCCGCGCTGCTCAGCGGCTGCGGTGCGACGGACGGCTCCACCGCCGGCAGCGCCAAGGGCGTCGTCATGGGCATATCCGACAAGGTGAAGGCCACCGACCCGGCCTCGGGCTACGACCCGGGCTCCTGGCTGCTCTTCAACAACGTCTTCCAGTCCCTGCTCAACTTCCCCAAGGGCGGCACCACCCCCGAACCCGACGCCGCAGAGGCCTGCGGGTTCGAGGGCAGCGGGAGCACGACCTACGTGTGCACCCTGCGCGGCGGCCTGAAGTTCAGCAACGGCAACGCCCTCACCTCCAAGGACGTCAAGCACTCCTTCGAGCGCACGCTCAAGATCAACGACGAGAACGGCCCCGCCGTCATGCTCGCGTCGATCGGCACCATCGACACCCCCGACGACAAGACGGTGGTCTTCCACCTCAAGGCCCCCGACGCGACCTTCCCCAGCAAGATCGCATCCGGTGCGGGCTCCATCGTCGACCACACCGAGTACCCCGCGGACAAACTCCGCACCGACGGCAAGGCCTTCGGCTCCGGCGTCTACAAGCTGGACTCGATCAACGACAAGAGCGCCTCCTTCTCCGTCAGCGACACCTACAGCGGCAAGGCCAAGCCGAAGAACAGCGGCGTCACCATGAAGTTCTTCAACGAGGACCAGGCCGCCCTCAAGAAGGTCCTCGAAAGCGGAGACGTCGACTTCGCCTTCCGCGGCCTCGCCGCCAAGGACATCGCCGGCCTCGCCTCCCAGGCCGGAGACCAGAAGGTCGAGGTCATCCAGGGCGCCGGCGCCGAAGTCGAACACCTCGTCTTCAACACCAACGACCCCGTCGCCGGAAAGCTCCCCGTCCGCAAGGCCATCGCCTACCTCGTGGACCGCGAAGCCCTCGTCAAAGAGGTCTACGACGGCACCGCCACCCCGCTCTACTCCATCGTCCCGGCCGGCATCGCCTCCCACACCACCCCCTTCTTCGACCGCTACGGCGGCACCCCCCAGCCCGAGAAGGCCAAGGCCACCCTCCGCGCCGCCGGCATCAAGGACAAGGTGAAGATCACCCTGTACTCGACGCCCTCCCGCTACGGCCCCTCGACCGACGAGGAATTCCACCTCATCGCCAAGCAGCTCAACGACAGCGGCCTCTTCGAAGCCGACGTCAAGTCCGTCGAGTTCGAGCAGTACGAGAAGGACATCCAGGCCGGCAAGTACGGCGTCTACGTCAAGGGCTGGGTCCCCGACTACCCCGACGCCGACAACTTCACGCAGCCCTTCTTCGGCCCCGACAACGTCCTGCACAACAACTACGACAACAAGGAGATCACCGGGACGATCATCCCGGCGACCTCCGCGAAGTCCGACCGCAGCACCGCCGGCAACGACTACGCCCGCCTCCAGGACATCGTCGCCGAGGAGATTCCGATCCTCCCGCTCTGGCAGGGCAAGCAGTACGCCGTCACCCGCCCCAACGTGACCGGCCTGCAGTGGTCCCTCGACGCCTCCACCGTCTTCCGCTTCTGGGAGATCAGCAAGGGCTGAGCCCCCAGGGGCAACCACAACGGCAACGGGCCCGCCTCCGCACCCAGCGGAAGCGGGCCCGTACCCGTACCTGCGACCTCGACGACAGCGGCCCCGGGGCCGCCTACTGACCGGCCCCCGGACGCACCAGACCGCTCTCGTACGCGTACACCGCGGCCTGCACCCGGTCCCGCAGACCCAGCTTCGTCAGCACATGACCCACATGCGTCTTCACCGTCGTCTCGCTCACGAACAGATCCGCCGCGATCTCCGCGTTCGACAACCCACGGGCCACCAGCTTCAGCACCTCGACCTCACGCTCCGTCAACGAGGCGATCATGTCCGGAACGCTGTCCTCACCCGACGGCAGATGCCCCGCGTACTTGTCCAGCAACCGCCGCGTGATGCTCGGCGCCAGCATCGCCTCGCCACCCGCCACCACCCGGATCGCCTGCACCAGCTCCGCCGCCGGCGCATCCTTCAGCAAGAACCCACTGGCCCCCGCCCGCAGCGCCTCCACCACGTACTCGTCCAGATCGAACGTCGTCAGCACCAGCACCTTCGCCGGACCGTCCCGCCCCGGACCCGTGATCTGCCGCGTCGCCTCCACCCCGTCCATCCGCGGCATCCGGATGTCCATCAGCACCACGTCGGGCTGCAGCGCCCGCACCTGGTCCAACGCCTGCAGACCGTCCCCGGCCTCACCGACCACCGCCACATCCTCTTCGGCCTCCAGGATCATCCGGAAACCGGTACGCAGCAGCGGCTGATCGTCGACCAGCAGTACGCGGATCGCCACGGGGTCTACCTCGTATTCATCGGGTGCATCGGGTGCATCGAGTTCATCGGGACAGCAACGGGAAACCCCGCCCATTCTGCCCTGACCCCAAGATCAGGACTCGCCCCGCCCGGCGGACGGCAGCGCCAGCGGATACACCGGGGGAGTACCACCGAACTCCGGACACACCGCCTGATGATCACACCAGCCGCACAGCTTCGACTGCCGCGGCCGCCAGTCACCCGTCTCCGTCGCCTCACGGATCGCCTCCCACAGCGCCAGCAGCTTGCGCTCCATCCGCTCCAGATCCTCGATCACCGGGTCGTACGTGATCACGTCCCCACTGCCCAGATACACCAGCTGCAGCCGCCGCGGCACCACCCGCTTCAGCCGCCACACCACCAGCGCGTAGAACTTCATCTGGAACAGCGCACCCTCCGCATACTCCGGCCGCGGCGCCTTCCCCGTCTTGTAATCGACGATCCGCACCTCACCCGTCGGCGCCACGTCCACCCGGTCGATGATCCCGCGCAGCCGAAGCCCCGACTCCAGCTCCGTCTCCACGAAGAACTCCCGCTCCACCGGCTCCAGCCGCGTCGGGTCCTCCAACGTGAACCACCGGTCCACCAACGACTCGGCCTCACCCAGCCAGCGCGTCAGCCCCGCCCCGTCGTCACCCGCCGGGAACAGCTCCGTCAGCTCCGGCTTCGACTCCAGCAGCCGGTCCCACTGCCCCGGGATCAACGCCTTCGCCCGCGGCGCCGTCCGCTCCTCGGCAGGGTGATCGAAGAGCCGCTCCAGCACCGCGTGCACCAGCGTCCCCCGCGTCGCCGCCGCACTCGGCTTCTCCGGCAACTTGTCGATCACCCGGAACCGGTACAGCAACGGACACCGCATGAAGTCGCTCGCCCGCGAAGGCGACAGCGAAGAAGGAGCCACGGCCACCGCTTGCGCGGGCACACCACCGGGCACGGGACTGGGTACGGGACCGGTCACTGCATCGTCCGGATCGCCACCGGGGCTCGTCGTCATAGACAAAACCCTACGACCCGCCACCGACAGCACGCGCATACCATCGACGCCGACCCCCCTCGCACTGCATGATCGGAGCATCACACCGCGCAACGGCGCACCCCGACACCACGGGAAAAAGACACCAGAACCACCGGCGCACCACCGCACCGGACAGCAGCGAACGAAGGACAACCGTGGCAGACACCGACGAAACCGGCGAGCGCGCGGGCCGGCGCTCAGGACCGGGCGGCGGACTCCTCATGGGCCGCCCCTTCGGCGTGCCCGTCTACGTCTCGCCCAGCTGGTTCCTCGTCGCCGCCCTCATCACCTGGGTCTTCGGCGACCAGCTCGACCGGATCCTGCCCGACCTCGGCACCCTGCGCTACCTCGTGGCCCTCTTCTTCGCCGTCGCCTTCTACGCCTCGGTCCTCGTCCACGAACTCGCCCACACCATCGCCGCCCTCCGCTTCAAACTCCCCGTACGCCGCATCCAGCTCCAGTTCTTCGGCGGCGTCTCCGAGATCGAGAAGGAATCCGAAACCCCCGGCCGCGAATTCGTCCTCGCATTCGTCGGCCCCCTCCTCTCCCTCCTCCTCGCCGGCGCCTTCTACCTCGGCATGAAAACCGTCGAACCCGCCAGCGTCCCCGGCGTCCTCCTCGCCGGCCTCATGATCTCCAACCTCCTCGTCGCCGCCTTCAACCTCCTCCCCGGCCTCCCCCTCGACGGCGGCCGCATGCTCCGCGCCGTCATCTGGGGCATCACCGGCAAACCCATGACCGGCACCATCGCCGCCGCCTGGGCCGGCCGCGCCCTCGCCGTCGCCGTCCTCCTCGGCCTGCCCCTCCTGAACTACACCGGGACCATCGGCAACCCCACCGACGACATCGGCGGCATGGACACCGTCATGGACGCCCTCCTCGCCGCGATCCTCGCCGGCATCATCTGGACCGGCGCCGGCAACAGCCTCCGCGTCGCCCGCCTGCGCGAACACCTCCCGGAACTCCACGCACGCAAACTCACCCGCCGCGCCATCCCCGTCGAGAACGCCACCCCCCTCTCCGAAGCCCTCCGCCGCGCCAACGAAGCAGGCGCCCGCGCCCTCGTCATCGTCGACGGACTCGGAGACCCCACCGGCATCGTCCGCGAGAGCGCCATCGCCTCCGTCCCCGAACACCGCCGCCCCTGGGTCGCCGCCGGCACCCTCGCCCAAGACCTCACCGACGGCATGAAGGTTTCCGCGGACCTCACCGGCGAAGAACTCCTCGACCACCTCCGCACCACCCCCGCCACCGAATACCTCGTCCTGCAGACCGACGGCGCGATCTACGGAGTCCTCTCCACCCTCGACGTCGAAAAGGCCTTCGTGAAGGCCATGGCGCGGCCCCAGTCCTGAAGCCAATACACTGGTCACATGTCCGAACCGACCGGTGCCGCCCGCCGACGCGGGCCCTTCGAGGTCGGGGACCAGGTACAGCTCACCGACCCCAAGGGCCGCCACTACACGTTCACGCTCGAAGCCGGGAAGAATTTCCACACCCACAAGGGTTCCTTCCCGCACGACGAGCTGATCGGCTCCCCCGAGGGAAGCGTTGTCCGTACCACGGGCAACGTCGCCTACCTCGCGCTGCGTCCCCTGCTCCCCGACTATGTCCTGTCCATGCCCCGCGGTGCCGCCGTGGTCTACCCCAAGGACGCGGGCCAGATCCTGGCCTTCGCCGACATCTTCCCCGGCGCCCGCGTCGTCGAAGCAGGTGTCGGCTCGGGCTCCCTGAGCAGCTTCCTGCTGCGCGCCATCGGCGACCAGGGCATGCTCCACAGCTACGAGCGCCGCCCGGACTTCGCCGAGATCGCCACGGCCAACGTCGAGCGCTACTTCGGCGGCCCGCACCCCGCGTGGCAGCTGACCGTGGGCGACCTCCAGGACAACCTGTCCGACACGGACGTCGACCGCGTGATCCTCGACATGCTCGCCCCCTGGGAGTGCCTGGAGGCCGTCTCCAAGGCGCTGGTCCCCGGCGGCATCCTCTGCTGCTACGTGGCCACCACCACCCAGCTCTCCCGGACCGTCGAATCCATCCGCGAGTTCGGCTGCTACGCCGAACCGCAGCCCTGGGAATCGATGATCCGCAACTGGCACGTCGAGGGCCTGGCCGTCCGCCCGGACCACCGCATGATCGGCCACACCGGCTTCCTCGTCACCGCCCGCCGCCTCGCCGACGGCGTCGAGCCGCCCATGCGCCGCCGCCGCCCCTCCAAGGGCGCCTACGGCGAGGACTACGACGGCCCCGGCAGCCAGTCCGCGGCCAAGACCGCGGAGACCACCGCCACCGCCACGGCCGCCGCCGACACCACCGCCGACACCGGCGACGGCGCCTGAGCAGCTGAGGCCCCGAGCGCCTGAGGACCGCCCCGCCACCCGGCGGGGCGACCCGCACCACCAACACGAAGACGCTGTGCCGCAGTTCCCCGGAACAACCGGGAACTGCGGCACAGCGTCTTTTCGTTGCCCTACGGGACGGACCCGCGCCGGCACCCCGGCCGGCCCGGACCCACCCGTTCCACCCCGGTGTGAGGTGTGGCACGATGCTGGCTCCCCGTCACCCTTCGCACAGGAGACACCCCGCGTGCCGCACAGCCCCGCCGAGCCGGCGCCGAGCACCCCCACCCCGGCGCACCACCGGGCCCGGCCCGTCCACTGGCTCGCCACGGCCTCGGCTCTGGCCGCCGTCATAGCCGGCGCCGGACTCCTGCAGCCCGCCCCGGCCACCGGAGCCTCCGCGCAGCCGGTACGCCCCGCGACCCCCGCAAGCCCGCAGAGCCCCGTGAGCGGCCCCGAGGCGGCCGCCCCCGACGCGCACGCGGTCGCGTACCCACTGGACTGCAAGGGCGCCCCACAAGCCGTCACGGCCACCGCCGAAGGCGACCTCGACGGCGACGGCCGCCCCGAAACCGTGGCCGCCGTCCGCTGCGACGCCGGCTCGGGCACCCCGCCGCACGCCATCTACGTCCTCGCGCAGGACACCGCGAAAGCCGCGAAGCCCCGCGTCGTCGCCACACTCCTCGAAGCCGGCCGCAAGCAGACCGCGACCGACCTCACCATCCGCGACGGGCTCGTCACCGCGACCCTCCTCGGGTACTCATCGCCCGAAGTGCCCCGCTACAGCCCCGACACCGAGCAGCTCGCCAAGTGGCGCTGGACCGGCGGAAAATTCCGCCAGGAGCTTACGGATTCGACGCCCACAGGAGTTTGAACCGTCACTCCGCGTCGGGACCGAAGACTTCCACCCTGTCCGAAACCCGCCTTACGTGGATGCAATCCCCGGGACATTCCTTCGCGGAATCCACCACGTCCTGAAGCAGCACCAGCGGAACCGGAGTGGTCGCCCCCGCCTCCACGAGCAACTCGTCCGCAGGGCTCTTCACGTACGCCAGACCATCGATGTCCAGCTCGAACACCTCCGGTGCGTACTGCACACAGATGCCGTCGCCAGTGCAGAGGTCCTGGTCGATCCAGACCTCGAGCGGCTCTCCGGCCACGCCGGACCCCCCCGCGGACACCTCCTGCTGCACGGTCATATCTCCTGCCGTTCCCTGCCTCGAGTGATCCATCCCGGTCAGATACTCGCGGCAAGTCGCACGAGCTCTGACGGGTGTTGAACAGTTCGACCTTACAACCGGCTGCTTCCCGAGTTTGATGGGTGGGTATTTCCTTGACGGGAGGGAGTACGCAAGGGTGAAGATCGGACACACCCCTACCGTCTTTGTGATCTAGGGGTTTCAATCACCACCAGCCCAGGTAGGGTCAGAAAGCGTCCAGCTCCCCTTGGAGGAGGTGAGGACCGTGGCAGCCCACGACGACGACATCAACCGCGGCATCCGGCCCGGGCGAGGGTCTGAGGACCCCGCCGGCCAGGTTGCCTATCTCGAGCAGGAAATCGCCGTCCTGCGACGTAAGCTCGCCGACTCTCCGCGACACACGAGGATTCTCGAAGAGCGGATCGTCGAGCTCCAGACAAACCTGGCAGGCGTCTCCGCACAGAACGAGCGGCTGGCGAACACCCTGCGCGAGGCCCGCGACCAGATCGTGGCCCTCAAAGAAGAAGTCGACCGGCTCGCACAGCCGCCGGCCGGCTTCGGAGTCTTCCTGCAGTCGAACGAAGACGGAACCGTCGACATCTTCACCGGCGGCCGAAAGCTCCGAGTGAACGTGAGCCCCAGCGTCGAACCGGAAGACCTCCGGCGCGGCCAGGAGGTCATGCTCAACGAAGCCCTCAACGTGGTCGAAGCCATGCAGTACGAGCGGGCCGGGGACATCGTCACCCTCAAGGAAATCCTCGAGGACGGCGAGCGCGCCCTGGTGGTCGGGCACACCGACGAGGAAAGGGTGGTGAGGCTCGCCGAGCCGCTCCTGGACGTCACCATCCGCCCCGGCGACTCCCTGCTGCTCGAACCCCGCTCCGGCTACGTCTACGAGATCGTCCCCAAGAGCGAGGTCGAAGACCTCGTCCTCGAAGAGGTCCCGGACATCGACTACGACAAGATCGGCGGCCTGGGCGACCAGATCGAACTGATCCGCGACGCCGTCGAGCTCCCCTACCTCTACCCCGACCTCTTCAAGGAACACGAACTGCGGCCCCCCAAGGGCATCCTGCTCTACGGCCCCCCCGGCTGTGGCAAGACGCTCATCGCCAAGGCCGTGGCCAACTCCCTTGCCAAGAAGGTCGCCGAGGTCACCGGACAGCCCACCGGGAAGTCCTACTTCCTCAACATCAAGGGCCCCGAACTCCTCAACAAGTACGTCGGCGAGACCGAGCGGCACATCCGCCTCGTCTTCCAGCGTGCGAGGGAGAAGGCGAGCGAGGGCACCCCCGTCATCGTCTTCTTCGACGAGATGGAATCCCTCTTCCGCACCCGCGGATCCGGAGTCAGCTCGGACGTGGAGAACACCATCGTCCCCCAGCTGCTCGCCGAGATCGACGGCGTGGAAGGCCTGGAGAACGTCATCGTCATCGGCGCCTCCAACCGCGAGGACATGATCGACCCGGCCATCCTGCGCCCCGGCCGGCTCGACGTGAAGATCAAGATCGAGCGCCCCGGCGCCGAGGCCGCGAAGGACATCTTCGCCAAGTACCTCAAGGCCACCCTGCCCCTGCACACCGACGACCTCGGCGAGCACCAGGGCTCCACCGCCGAAACCGTCCACAGCATGATCCAGACCGTGGTCGAGCAGATGTACGCGGAAACCGAGGAAAACCGCTTCCTCGAGGTCACGTACGCCAACGGCGACAAGGAAGTCCTCTACTTCAAGGACTTCAACTCGGGCGCGATGATCCAGAACATCGTGGACCGTGCGAAGAAGATGGCCATCAAGGCCTTCCTCGAGCACAACCAGAAGGGCCTTCGCGTCGCCCATCTCCTCCAGGCTTGCGTGGACGAGTTCAAGGAGAACGAAGACCTGCCCAACACCACCAACCCCGACGACTGGGCCCGAATCTCCGGAAAGAAGGGCGAGCGGATCGTATTCATCCGAACCCTCGTCACCGGAAAGCAAGGCGCGGACACCGGACGCTCCATCGACACGGTGGCCAACACCGGTCAGTACCTCTGACAAAGCCGGCCGGCTGCGGGTGCCCGGCAAGGGCACCCGCAGCCGACTGCTTTACCAAACGCTCTTTTCAGCCGGTGACAGGGCAAAGTCAATGACTGAAATGATCTCCCCACCAGCGCGGAGTGGTTCTAGGCTCTTCCATACCGCAGGTCGCGCAGTGCGGGGACGGGCACCGCACACGACGCACCGGAGCACCAGCGGTACTTGAGCGCCGCTCCCGAACGGGAGCGCCGCCGGGCAAGGAGGGCCGCATGACCGTACGGCGAGTAATGGGGATCGAGACGGAGTACGGGATCTCCGTCCCGGGGCACCCGAACGCCAATGCCATGCTCACCTCGTCCCAGATCGTCAACGCCTACGCGGCGGCGATGCACCGGGCGCGACGCGCCCGCTGGGACTTCGAGGAAGAGAACCCGCTGCGGGACGCCCGCGGCTTCGACCTCGCCCGCGAGGCCGCCGACCACAGCCAGCTCACCGACGAGGACATCGGCCTCGCCAATGTCATCCTCACCAACGGCGCACGCCTCTACGTGGACCACGCACACCCCGAATACAGCTCCCCGGAGATCACCAACCCGCTCGACGCCGTCCTCTGGGACAAGGCCGGCGAGCGGATCATGGCCGAGGCCGCCGTCAGGGCCGCCCAGCTCCCCGGGGCCCAGCCCATCCACCTCTACAAGAACAACACCGACAACAAGGGCGCCTCCTACGGCACGCACGAGAACTACCTGATGAAGCGGGAAACCCCCTTCTCGGACATCGTGCGCCACCTCACCCCCTTCTTCGTCTCCCGCCTCGTCTTCACCGGAGCCGGCCGCGTCGGCATCGGCCAGGACGGCCGCGAACACGGCTTCCAGATCAGCCAGCGCGCCGACTACTTCGAAGTCGAGGTCGGCCTGGAGACCACCCTCAAGCGCCCCATCATCAACACGAGGGACGAGCCGCACTCGGACGCGGAGAAGTACCGCCGCCTCCACGTGATCATCGGCGACGCCAACCTCTCCGAGATCTCCACCTACCTCAAGCTCGGCACCACCGCACTGGTCCTGTCCATGATCGAAGACGGCTACATCAACGTCGACCTCGCCGTGGACCAGCCCGTACGCACCCTCCACCAGGTCTCCCACGACCCCGACCTGCAGCACCTCATCACGCTGCGCAGCGGCCGGACGCTGACCGCCGTACAGCTCCAGATGGAGTACTACGAGCTGGCCAGGAAGTACGTGGAGGAGCGTTTCGGCTCCGACGCGGACGAGCAGACCAAGGATGTGCTGGCCCGCTGGGAGGACGTACTGGGCCGGCTGGAAACCGACCCGATGAGCCTGTCGGGAGAGCTCGACTGGATCGCCAAGCGGGAGATCCTGGAGGGCTACCGGCGCCGGGACGGCCTCGAATGGGACGCGGCCCGTCTCCACCTGGTGGACCTCCAGTACGCGGACGTACGGCCCGAGAAGGGGCTGTACAACCGCCTGGTGGCCCGCGGCAAGATGAAGCGGCTGCTGGACGAGACGGCGGTGGAGCGGGCGCAGAGCAAGCCGCCGGAGGACACCCGGGCGTACTTCCGGGGGCGGTGCCTGGAGCAGTACGCGGACGACGTGGCGGCGGCCTCGTGGGACTCGGTGATCTTCGATCTGCCGGGCCACGACTCCCTCCAGCGGGTCCCGACCCTGGAACCCCTGCGGGGTACGCGGGCCCACGTGAAGGAGCTCCTGGACCGCTGCCGCACGGCGGAGGACCTGGTCCGAGTGCTCTCGGGGCGGTAAGCCCTTTCCCGGTCCCCGGGCGGGGGCTGAAAGGCCCCCCGCCCGGGAATCATGAAGACATCCGGACGTTATGAAAGTACCGGGACGGATGTCGGACCCTCCTTGTAGGGTCCGACGTAGAGTCTGATCTTGAGGGATCCCGAATTCGCGGGGTCTTTCACGTGAGCGTGCGAACCGAGCGGGGTGAGCTAGACATGGCGACCAAGGACACCGGCGGCGGACAGCAGAAGGCGCAGCGCTCGACCGAGGAGGTCGAGGAGGCTGCGGTCGAAGAATCGACCGACCTCAAGGAGCGACAGGAAAAGCTCTCCGACGACGTCGACTCCGTACTCGATGAAATCGATGATGTGCTCGAGGAGAACGCCGAGGACTTCGTTCGAAGCTTCGTTCAAAAAGGTGGCCAGTAGCCTTTGAATCGAAGGTGAACGGTGGGGTGGATGCTCAGAAGTGCAGGGTTGAAGCGTTGTGTGCGGTGCGGTGAAGAACGGCCGCACGCAGCCTTCGGCATCAGGCGGTCGAACATGGATGGCCTGCAGAAGTACTGCAGGGACTGCGCTTCGACGCACCACGTCAAGGCGCCGTCGGGGGAAAACGGGACGTCCCGCCCATGCATGGAAGTACCTGAAGGGCACAAACTTTGCACCCGCTGCGGGGGCGTCAAGCTGCACTCTGACTATCACCGCAAGGCATCCGCCCGCGATGGCCGCAATGCGCGCTGCAAGGCGTGCCGGGCCGTCGACGGTCGGGTTGGTCACCTCAAACGCAAGTATGGAATCACCGAGGCTGAGCGCGACCAGATGATCGCAGATCAGGGCGGTCTCTGTTGTCTCTGCCTCCGAGCCGCAGCCGTACATGTGGATCACTGCCACAAGACGGGTAGGGTCCGGGGCGTACTTTGCTTCAACTGCAATACGGGCCTTGGCCTATTGGACGAAGATCCCGACTGTGCCCGTCGGGTAGTCGAATATCTGGAAGGAAACCTGTGGAACCCAACATTCGAAGCACAGGGCGTCTGCCGGCAGCCTTCCTGACGCCGGGGTCGTCGTCCTTCATGGACTTCTTGGGCGCGCACCAGCCCGAGATGCTCCCGGGCAACCGGAAGCTGCCCGACGGGGTCATCGAGGCGCCGCACGGGACGACCATCGTGGCCGCCACCTTCCCCGGCGGGGTGGTCCTCGCCGGTGACCGGCGGGCGACCATGGGGAACATGATCGCCCAGCGGGACATCGAGAAGGTGTTCCCGGCGGACGAGTTCTCCGCCGTCGGCATCGCCGGCACCGCCGGTCTGGCCGTGGAGATGGTGAAGCTGTTCCAGCTGGAGCTGGAGCACTTCGAGAAGGTCGAAGGGGCGACGCTCAGCCTCGAAGGTAAGGCGAACCGGCTGTCGACCATGATCCGGAGCAATCTGGGGATGGCGATGCAGGGTCTGGCCGTGGTCCCGCTCTTCGCGGGGTACGACGAGGCCAAGGAGAGGGGCCGGATCTTCTCCTACGACGTGACCGGCGGCCGCTCCGAGGAGCACGGGTACGCCGCGACCGGGTCGGGCTCGATCTTCGCCCGCGGTTCGATGAAGAAGCTGTACCACTCCAAGCTGACGGAGGAGGAGGCCACGACGCTCGTCGTGCAGGCGCTGTACGACGCCGCCGACGACGACTCGGCGACCGGTGGCCCGGACCTCTACCGCCACATCTACCCCATCGTCACCGTCATGACCGACGAGGGATTCCGCAGGCTGACCGACGAGGAGTCCTCGGAGCTGGCCCGCAAGATCACGAACCGCCGGCTGGAGCAGCCCGACGGTCCGCGCGCCGCCCTGCTCTGACCCTCTGACCTCCTCGTCGTCCAGAAGAAAGGGACGGAAAGCCGGTGTCGACTCCGTTCTATGTGTCACCCCAGCAGGCCATGGCCGACCGGGCGGAATACGCCCGCAAGGGCATCGCCCGCGGTCGGAGCCTCGTTGTCATCCAGTACGCCGACGGCATCGTGTTCGTCGGTGAGAACCCGTCGCGTGCGCTGCACAAGTTCAGCGAGATCTACGACCGGATCGGCTTCGCGGCCGCCGGCAAGTACAACGAGTACGAGAACCTGCGCATCGGCGGTGTGCGGTACGCGGATCTGCGCGGATACACGTACGACCGTGACGATGTGACGGCCCGTGGGCTGGCGAACGTCTACGCGCAGACGCTCGGCACGATCTTCTCGAGTGCGGGGGAGAAGCCGTACGAGGTGGAGCTGGTCGTTGCCGAGGTCGGCGCGACGGCTGCCGGGGACCAGATCTACCGGCTGCCGCACGACGGGTCGATCGTCGACGAGCACGGGTCTGTCGCGGTCGGTGGCAATGCCGAGCAGATCAGTACCTACCTCGATCAGCGGCACCAGGACGGGATGACCCTGTCCGAGGCGCTGAAGCTGGCGGTGCAGGCGCTGTCCAGCCAGGCGAACGGTACCGACAAGTCGATTCCGGCGGAGCGGCTGGAGGTGGCGGTGCTGGACCGTACGCGGGCTCAGCAGCGCAAGTTCAAGCGGATCCGTGGCCGGCAGCTGTCGCGGCTGCTGGAGGCGGACGTTCCGGCGGCCGCTCAGGCGGATGCCGTCTCGAACGACGAGGCTCCGGAAGAGGAAGCCGAGTAGTCGTAGGAAGTGATGGGTGAGCGCCCCTGGCCTTCGGGTCGGGGGCGCTTTTCGCGTTCCCGGGCTCAGATGCGGGGTGCGGGCCCGGTGGAGTCGCGGACGACGAGGTGGACCGGGATGTCGACGGGGGTCCAGGGGGTGCCTTCGAGGACGGCGAGAAGGGCGGTCATGCCCTGTTCGCCGACGCGTTCGGCGGGGAGGTGGACGGTGGTGAGTTCCGGTTCGACGGCGGTGGCGAGGGCGAGGTCGTCGAAGCCGGTGACGGAGAGGTCTTCGGGGATGCGCAGGCCGAGGCGGCGGGCGGCCTTGCAGGCGCCGGCGGCCAGGATGTCGTCGTCGCAGACGACGGCGGTGGGGCGGCGGTCCGCGGGGGTGTCCAGGGCGGCTTCCATGGCCGTACGGGCGGCTTCCACGCTGAGGTGGGCCCGTACGGTGCGCAGCTCGGCGGGGGGCGGCAGGAGGGCGGCCAGGGCGTTCGCGCGGACGTCGAAGGTCCAGGAGTCGATGGCGGAGGCGAGGTGGAGGAAGCGGTGGTGTCCGTGGGTGAGGAGGTGTTCGGCGGTTTGGCGCATGCCGTCGGCGATGGCGAGGTTGACGTGGGCGTGGGCGGTGTCGGCGGTGGGGTCGCTGTCGAGCATGACGAGGGGGAGTCCGTCGCCGCCGAGGGCGTGGAGGGCGTCGGCGGCCATGGAGGAGGCGATGACTCCGTCGAGGGCGGCGCGGGCGGAGGCGAAGGGGTCGCGGGCGGGGCCGGTGCCGTCGGGGGAGGGGTAGAGGACGACGCCGAAGCCGTGTTCGGCGGCGATGCGGGCGGCGCCGGTGTAGACGCGGGCGAAGAATTCGTTGGTGAGGGCGGGGACGACGAGGAGGGCGGTGCGGGTGGAGCCGAGGCGGAGGTTGCGGGCGGCGAGGTTGGGGCGGTAGCCGAGTTCGGTGGCGGTGTGGCGGACGTGGTCGGCGGTGCGTTCGGAGACGCGGCCGCGCCATTTGTCGCCGAGGACGAGGGAGACGGTGGCCTGGGAGACTCCGGCGGCGGTGGCCACGTCGCGGCTGGTGGGTCTCGTCACACGGTGCTCCTGTAGTGCGAGGTCGCGGGGGGTGTGGGGGGTCGGGTGGGTGGACCGTCCGACATTGGTCATGGTACGTATGACCGGTCACGTTATACGTATTACTTGGTTGTTCCCGGCTGGGTCCGGGTGGAAGGGGGCGGACATGGCCGCGGGTTACGCGGAGCTGCTCAGGACCCGGCATGCCGCGAGGCTGCTGGTGGGCACGCTCATAGGCCGGCTGCCGAACGGGACGGGGCCGATCGCGATCGTGCTGTTCACCCGGGCGGAGGGTGGCAGCTACAGCCTGGCGGGGGCGCTGGCGGCCGTGTACGGGGTGTCGAACGCGGTGGGGCAGCCGTTGCTGGGGCGGGCGGTGGACCTGTTCGGGCAGCCGCGGGTGCAGTTGCCGGCGGCGGTGGTGTCGGCGCTGGGCATGGTGTGGCTGGCGTTGGCCGGTACGGGGTCGGTGGCGGTGGCGTACGCGGCGGTGGTGGTGGCGGGGCTGTTCACGCCGCCGCTGGAGGGCGGGCTGCGGGCGCTGTGGCCGAGCGTGCTGGGTGGCAAGGAGGAGCGGGTCCATGCGGCGTACGCGATGGACGCGGTGGCCCAGGAGGTCATGTTCACGGTGGGGCCGCTGCTGGTGACCTTGTGCGTGGCGCTGTGGGATCCGGCGGCGGCGCTGCTGGTGATCAACGGGATCGGGGTGCTGGGGGCGCTGTCGGTGGTGGTGTCGGAGCCTTCGCGCACGTGGCGTTCGGAGCCGCGGGAGGCGCATTGGCTGGGGGCGCTGCGTTCGCGGGGTCTGCTGGCGTTGCTGGGGGCGTTCTTCTTCGTGGGGACGGCGCTGGGGTCGATCACGGTGGCGGGTGTGGCGTACGCGGACGAGCACGGTGGTCAGGCGGTGTACGGCTGGCTGATGGCGGCGCTGGGTCTGGGTGCGCTGTTCGGTGGCGTGCTGTACGGGGCGCGGCAGTGGGCGGGTGCGGCGGAGCGGCGGCTGTGGTTGCTGGTGGCGTTGCTGGCGGTGTGTTATCTGCCGCTGATGCTGGTGCCGGGTGTGGTGGCGATGACGGGGTTCGCGGCGCTGGCGGGGGTGTTCCTGGCTCCGGCTCTGGCGTGTGCGTTCATCGTGGTGGACCGGCATGCTCCGGTGGGCACGGTGACGGAGGCGTTCTCGTGGCTGGTGACGTTCTTCGGGGTGGGTGCGGCGATCGGTACGGCGGCGGCGGGTCCTGCGGTGGAGGCTGGGGGTACGGCGGCGGGGTTCGCGGTGGCGAGTGTGGCGGGGGCCGCGGCGCTGCTGGTGCTGACGGTGACTCAGCGGGTGCTGGCGAGGCCGGGTGCGAGTCGTGCGGTGGCGGGTTCCGCGCCGGGGTCGGTGGCGGGGCAGTCGGCGGTGGGCTCGGGGGCGGGCTCGGCGGGGCCGTTGGAGGGCTCTGCGGAGGCCTCGGTGACGGGGTCTTAGGCGGGCCGGTGGGCGGGTGAGGGGCGGGCCGGCGGGCGGGTGGTGGGGTGGTCTCTCGGGAAAATGATCGAAACGGCGCCTGCGAACTCGGTTTCAGAACAGAGCAGAAGGCGTAATGTTCAGTCATGGACCGCCGCATTTTCGGGCTGGAGAACGAGTACGGCGTCACGTGCACGTTCAGGGGACAGCGCCGACTGTCTCCTGACGAAGTGGCGCGCTACCTCTTCCGCCGTGTTGTGTCATGGGGCCGCAGTAGCAATGTCTTCCTGCGGAACGGCGCCCGCCTCTACCTCGACGTGGGTTCGCATCCGGAGTATGCAACTCCCGAATGTGACAACCTGATCGAACTGGTCACCCACGACAAGGCCGGCGAGCGCATTCTCGAAGGCCTGCTCGTCGACGCCGAACGCCGCCTGCACGAGGAGGGAATCGCGGGCGACGTCTATCTGTTCAAGAACAACACCGACTCGGCGGGAAACTCGTACGGCTGCCATGAGAACTACCTGGTGGCCCGGCACGGGGAATTCTCCCGGCTGGCGGACATTCTGATCCCGTTCCTCGTCACGCGGCAGCTGATCTGTGGTGCGGGCAAGGTGCTGCAGACGCCCCGGGGCGCGGTCTACTGCGTGAGTCAGCGGGCCGAGCACATCTGGGAGGGCGTCAGTTCGGCCACGACCCGTTCGCGGCCGATCATCAACACGCGGGACGAGCCGCACGCGGACGCGGAGCGCTACCGGCGTCTGCACGTGATCGTGGGCGACTCGAACATGTCCGAGACGACCATGCTGCTGAAGGTCGGGGCGACCGATCTGGTGCTGCGCATGATCGAGGCGGGCACGGTGATGCGGGACCTGACGCTGGAGAACCCGATCCGGGCGATCCGCGAGGTCAGCCACGACATCACGGGTCAGCGCAAGGTGCGGCTGGCGAGCGGTCGGGAGGCCTCAGCGCTGGAGATCCAGCGGGAGTACTACGACAAGGCGGTGGACTTCGCGGAGCGCCGGGGCATCCGTACGGGTGTCGTGGACCAGGTGCTGGAGCTGTGGGGCCGGACGCTGGACGCGATCGACGCGGAGGACCTGGACCGGATCGGGACCGAGATCGACTGGGTGATGAAGTACCAGCTGATCGAGCGGTACCGGGCGAAGCACAACATGACGATGTCGAATCCGCGGGTGGCTCAGATAGACCTCGCGTATCACGACATCCACCGCAGGCGCGGGCTGTACTACCTGCTGGAGCGCAAGGGGCAGGCGGCGCGGATCTGCAACGACCTGAAGATCTTCGAGGGCAAGTCGGTGCCTCCGCAGACGACGAGGGCGAGGTTGCGGGGTGACTTCATCCGTCGTGCGCAGGAGCAGCGGCGGGACTTCACGGTCGACTGGGTGCATCTGAAGCTGAACGATCAGGCGCAGCGCACGGTGCTGTGCAAGGACCCGTTCCGGTCGGTGGACGACCGGGTGGAGAAGCTGATCGCGGGGATGTGAGGGTCTACAGGGCGCCGTGTGGCGCAGTGTGACATCGCACTGATCTTGGCCGGGGCCTCGTACGTATCTCGTACGGGGCCCTGTCCACGCCTTAGAGTGGCGACGACCTTTGTGCCGTCTGAGATCTGAGGAACACGTGCGCCGACTTGCCGGCCTGCTTGTCGTACCCCTTCTGCTGCTGTCGACAGCGGCCTGTGGCGACAGCGGCTCCGACTCCGCCCAGATGAAGAACGGGGCGCCCGCGATCACGGAGGGCGCCAAGTTCGGGGAGACCCCCGCCCTCGCGAAGGGCAAGGGCACCCCGCCGAAGGAACTGAAGGTGGTGACGATCAGCGAGGGTGACGGCCCGGCGCTGAAGAAGGGCGACATCGCCCAGGTCAACTACCTCGGCCAGGTCTGGGACGGTACGAAGCCGTTCGACCAGAGCTTCGGCAAGGGCAAGCCGTTCGACGTGACGATCGGTGCGGGCCAGGTCATCAAGGGCTGGGACCAGGGCCTGGAGGGCAAGAAGGTCGGCAGCCGTCTGGAGCTGGTGATTCCGCCGGACCTCGGTTACGGCGAGCAGGGCTCGGGCGAGACGATCAAGCCGAACGCCACGCTGGTGTTCGTCGTGGACGTCGTCAAGGCCACTTCCGTGCCGGTTTCGGCCACGGGCAAGGCGGTCCCGCAGACGGACGCGGCCCTGCCGAAGGTGGGCGTGAACACGGACGGCAAGGAAGTTTCCGTGGCCGTTCCGAAGGACGGCACGCCGCCGGCGAAGCTCGTGTCGAACTACGTCCTGGAGGGCGAGGGCGCGGTCGTGAAGGACACCGACAGCGTCGTCGTCAAGTTCAACGGCAAGACGTGGAAGGACGACAAGACGTTCGAGAGCACCTACGGCACCGACACGACGGTGACGTGGCCGCTCGCGGACCTTCAGGTCAAGGGCCTGAAGGACGGGATCGTCGGCAAGAAGGCGGGCAGCCGCATCCTGCTGGTCATCCCGGCGGACCAGGGTTTCGGTGACAAGGAGCAGGGCACCATCCCGGCCAACTCGACGCTGGTCTTCAGCCTCGACATCCTCGCCGTGGTGTAAGACTGTCCAGGTTGTCCCCCTGTTCGTAAGTTTTTGAGGAGCAGTTCCGTGAGCGACAAGCTCGAGAAGCCCGAGATCGACTTCCCCGAGGGCCCGGTCCCGACCGACCTCGTCATCGAGGACATCTGGGTCGGCGAGGGTGCCGAGGCCAAGGCGGGTTCCCGCGTCTCCGTCCACTACGTGGGCGTGGCCTTCTCCTCCGGCGAGGAGTTCGACGCTTCCTGGGGCCGCGGCGCGCCGCTGCAGTTCCAGCTCGGTGTCGGCCAGGTCATCTCCGGATGGGACCAGGGCGTCCAGGGCATGAAGGTCGGCGGCCGTCGCAAGCTGACGATCCCGGCCCACCTCGCGTACGGCGACCGTGGCGCCGGTGGCGCGATCAAGCCGGGCGAGACGCTGATCTTCGTGTGCGACCTGATGGCCGCCTGATCAGTCCGCTGTGGGCGGCGCCGTGAAGCGTCGCCGTGGAGCGTGTGGGGCCCCCGTCTCCGAGGCGGGGGCCCTCGCTTTTGCCCTGGACCATCGGGGCGGTACGGTCAGCGGTCACGAGGGTGTACCGGGGACACGACTCGAAGGTCTGGAAGGGCGGATGGGCGTCGATGGCGATTGCCAAGGCCGAGCGGCTGATGAATCTGGCGCTGTGTCTGCTGGGGACGCGTCGGCCGCTCAGCAAGCGGGAACTGCGCGGTTCCATCGAGGCCTACATGGAAGCCGGGAACGACGAGTCCTTCAACCGCATGTTCGAGCGGGACAAGGACGATCTGCGGGAGCTCGGGCTGGTCATCGAGACCGTCGAGAACCTGGAGGGCGACACCGGTTATCTGGCGCGCCGTGATTCCAACCGGCTGCCGCCCGTGGCGCTGGACGCCGAGGAGGCCGCGGCCCTGGGGCTCGCCGCCAAGGTCTGGCAGCAGGCCCGGCTCGCCGGGGCGGCCAGTGGCGCCCTGCAGAAGCTGCGTGCCGGCGGTATGCCGGAGGCCTCGGATCCGTACGAGGGCCAGCACAGTGCCATCGAACCGAGGATCCCGGTGCACGAGGCGGCCTTCGAGCCGCTGATGCTGGCCTGCCGCGATCGCCGCCCGGTCGTCTTCGACTACCGCAAGTCCACCGCCGCCCGTCCTGAGACCCGTCAGGTCGAGCCGTGGGCCCTGGAGTGCTGGCGCGGCCACTGGTACCTGGCGGGCTTCGACCGTGACCGCGGGGCGGAGCGCGTGTTCCGGCTCTCCCGGATCACGGGCAAGGTCCGCTCGCGGGCGGCCAAGTACACCGCCGAGGTCCCGGACGTGGTGACCGTGCGGGAGACCGTGGCGAGGTGGGCCGGGGAGAGCGCGGAGCGTTCGGCGCTGATCCGGCTGCGTGCGGGGGCGGGCTATCCGCTGCGGTCCAAGGCCACGGCGGTGCGCGAGGGCGGCGAGGGCTGGGACGAGCTGGAGATCCCGTACGGGCACGGGCTGGACGCCTGGCTGGTGGAGTTCGGCCCGGATGTCGTGGTGCTGGAGCCGGCCGACCTGCGGGCCGATGTGGTGGACCGGCTGCGGGCCGTGGCCAAGGGCTAGGGCCGGCCCGTCGTCGGGCCGCGCGGAGCCGTGCGGTGCCGCGCGGGAGCGGGTGGACCGGGCAAGATCATTGAGCAACGCCCTGAGGGGGAGACGTACCAGCATGGCTGCCAACGCCATCGACCAGACGCGCCGGATGCTGTCCCTGGTGACGTACCTGCGCGAGCGCCCGGGTGCGCACGTCGCGGACGTGGCCCGGGCCTTCGGGATCACCGAGGACGAGCTGATCTCGGACCTCGACGTGCTGCCCATGTGCGGGACCAGCTTCCGGGGCGGTGACCTGCTCGACATCGACACCGACGGGGAGCGCATCTGGTGGCGCAATCCCGACGCGTCGGGGGAGTCCACCGCCGAGCCGCTGCGGCTGGCCGCCGACGAGGCGACGGCGCTGCTGGTGGCGGCGCGGGCCGTGGCCACGCTGCCGGGGCTGCGCGAGGGGGACCGCCAGGCCCTGCTGCGGGCGACCGCGAAGCTGGAGGCGGCCGCGGGGGAGGTGGCCGGGGCCAGTTCCCGGCTGTCGGTGACCTTCGAGTCCGAGGGCGGGGTCTTCGCCGACGTGGACCGGGCCATCGCCGAGCGGCGCCGGCTGTGGCTGCGCTACTACTCGCCCGCGCGCGACGAGCTCACCGAACGCACGGTGGACCCGATCCGGCTGTTCGCCGTCGGGCACACCTACATGGAGGGGTGGTGCCACCTCTCGGAGGCCCGGCGCACCTTCCGGCTGGACCGGGTGGCCGAGATCCGGCTGCTCGACGAGCGGGCCGATCCGCCGGCCATCGAGCCCCGTGATCTGTCCGAGGGGCTGGTCCAGCCCGCCGCCGAGGATCCGGAGGTCGTGGTCGAGGTCGGTCCCGGCGGGCGCTGGGTGGCCGAGTACTACCCGCACGACAGTGCCGAGGAGCTGCCCGAGGGGGGCCTGCGGATCACCTTGCGGACCCCTGACCCGGGCTCGCTGCGGCGCCTGGCGCTGCGGCTGGGCCGTGAGGGTCGGATCGTGTCCCCCGTGGAGCTGGCGGACAGCGCCCGCAGGGCGGCCCGGGAGGCGCTCGCCGCGTACGAGGGCCAGGCGGTCGAGGACGTGGCCGCCGCGAGTGCCGCGGCCGGGGAACAGGGCTGAGGGCCGAGGGGGGATCCGCGCGATGTCGGTCGCGTTCAAGGCGTCCTGTCCCGACTGCCGGGCCCGTTTCGAGCTGGACGCGGGCTCCTTGCGCCTGGCCATCGGCGGCAGCCGGCGTACGACCTTCTACTCCTTCACCTGTCCCGAGTGCGGCGCTCCGGTACGCAAACCGGCCGGTGAGCGCATCGTGGAACTGCTGACCGGTGGCGGAGTGAGCACCCTGCGCAGCGTGTGAGGCGGGCGGTGGCCTAGGCTCGTCACATGCTGTGGCCGATGTTCGCAATCGCTCTGGGCTTCCTCGGGGTCGCCGTGCTCGCCGTGCTCGCCGTGCGGGTTTTCGTGGAGGTGCGCCGCCTCTCCGTGCAGGTCGCGGACGCCGGACGCCGGATCGCGGAGGCCTCCGCGGACCTGGAGCGGGCGGCGACGGGCCTGGCCAGAGCCGGGCGCTCCGTGCGGCCATAGCCATCGCCAGGCAACCGTCGTACTGTCTGACCACGCAAGCGGTGATGCCCCGGGGCATTGCCTGGCGTTAACCCCCGGGGGTTACGATCCTTGTCAGAACGGCTTACCGATCTCGGTCAGAGCCGTCTTGACTACCACAACCAGCCGTTTCGGTGAGAAGGAAGACACACATGATCGGCAACCTGAAGCCCCTCGAAATCCTCCTGATCGTCGCCGTGATCTTCCTGCTGTTCGGTGCCAAGAAGCTTCCCGACATGGCCCGCTCGCTCGGCAAGTCCGCCCGCATCCTCAAGAGCGAGGCGAAGGCGATGAAGAAGGAGGGGGAGGCGGAGGACGCCGCCACCGCTTCTTCCGTCGCCGACCCGGCGCCCCAGCAGCAGGCCACGGCCCCGCGCACGATCCAGGCCTCGCCCGGCGACGTCACCAGCGCCCGCCCCGTGAACGAGCCCAACCACACCACGCAGGGCTGACGGCGGCCGGTCCGCCGGCCGCGCGCGCACCAGTCAACTGCAACGAGACAAGGGACGTGGGTTGCTCAAGTCTGCCCGCAAGCAGGAGAAGCAGGAACAGAAGGCGAAGGACGCCGAAGGGCGGATGCCTCTTGTCGAGCACCTGCGTGAGCTGAGAAACCGGCTGATGAAGGCCGTCCTCGGGGTCCTCGTGGTCACCATCGTGGCCGCGTTCTTCTACAAGGACCTGATCGACTTCATGATGAAGCCGATCCTGGACTCCGTCGGCTGTTCCAACGGCGTGGTCACGCAGCGCAACGGGAAGCCCTGCGCCGCCATGACGGTCAACGGCCTCATCGCGCCCTTCTCCATCGCCCTGAAGGTCTCCCTCACCGCCGGTGTGGTGCTCGCCGCGCCGGTGTGGCTGTACCAGCTGTGGGCCTTCGTGGCCCCGGGGCTGCACAACCACGAGAAGAAGTACGCCGTGGCCTTCGTGGCGGTCGGCGCACCGCTGTTCGGCGCCGGCGCGGTCCTCGCGTACAAGGTCCTGCCGCAGACCGCGGTGATCCTGCTGGAGTTCACCCCCGACAACGCGAGCAACCTGCTGCCGGTCGACGACTACCTCGACCTCATCACGCGCATGATCGTGGTCTTCGGCCTGGCCTTCGAGCTGCCGTTGCTGCTGATCCTGCTCAACGTCACCGGGGTGCTGACCGCGAAGCGGCTCGCGAGCTGGTGGCGGGCCATGGTGCTGGGCATCACCCTATTCGCCGCGTTCGCGACGCCCAGCGGTGACCCGCTGACGATGCTGGCTCTGGCCACGCCGATCGTCGCCCTGTACTTCATCGCCCTCGCGGTCTGTTACCTCAACGACCGCAGGCGGGCACGGAAGGACCCCGACGCGGGCCTCGACGACGACGAGGCCTCCGCGGTGGACCTGACGCCGGCGGAGGTGGGTGCGGTCGAGGCCGTGGCGGCTCCGAACGCCCTGCCCGAGCAGGCCGACGGCGGCCGCCAGCGGATCAACGGCTACGACGACGCCACCTGATCGACGCGGGTCCGCCCTGGCAGGTACATTCCCGCGGGTGAGTGCTGAGATCACCCTCTTCGTCAATCCCACCGCCGGAAGCGGCCGGGCCGCGCACGCCGCGCAGCCGGCCGCTTCCGCGCTTCGCGAGGCCGGCTTCTCGGTGCGGACCGTCGTCGGCGGCGATGCCCCCGACGCCCTGGCCCGGTTGCGCACGGCGGTGCGCGAGGGCACCGGGGCGGTGATCGCGGTCGGCGGCGACGGGATGGTCTCCCTCGCGCTGCAGGCGCTCGCCGGCACGCTGGTGCCGCTCGGGGTGGTAGCGGTGGGCACCGGGAACGATTTCGCGCGCGCGATGGGCCTGCCGGTACGGGAACCGGCGCGGGCGGGCCGGCTGGCCGCCGAGGCGCTCAAGGAGGGCCGGGTCCGCGAGATGGACCTCGGCCGGGTGAGCAGGGGCGGGGACGGCGCCGGTGACACCTGGTACGGGACCGTGCTGTGCTCCGGCTTCGACTCGCGGGTCAACGATCGGGGCAACCGGATGCGGCTGCCGGTGGGCCGGTTCAAGTACGACCTGGCGATGGCTCTGGAACTGGCCGCCTTCCGGCCCTTCCCGTACCGGATCACCCTGGACGACGGCCCGGTCCTGGAGACCGAGGCCACGCTGGTGGCCGTCGGCAACGGTTCCTCCTACGGCGGCGGCATGCGCATCTGCGCGGACGCGGTCCCCGACGACGGCCTCTTCGACGTCACCGTCGTCGGCGACTGCAGCCGCACCACCCTGCTGAAGGTGTTCCCGCGGGTCTACAAGGGCACCCACCTCGACCATCCGAAGGTCACCGTCCACCGGGCCGCGAAGGTGACCCTGGAGGCGGCCGGCATCACGGCCTACGCCGACGGCGAGCCGCTGGGCCCGCTCCCGGTGAGCGCGCGGTGCGTCCCGGCGGCCCTGCGGCTCCTGGCGTAGGACGTCCGGGCCCGCGCAAAAGATCGCGACTGTTGTCAGGGGCGGCGGGTAGGCTCGATGACAAGATGACCGAAGAACTTTCTCCCGCCGAGCGGTACGCCGCTGCCCGGATCCGCGCCGCCGAAGAGGCCTCGGCCCTGGCGCCCTTCCGCGAGATGTACGAATTCGACCTGGATCCCTACCAGATCGAGGCCTGCAAGGCATTGGAGGCCGGCAAGGGCGTCCTCGTCGCCGCCCCGACCGGCTCGGGCAAGACCATCGTCGGCGAGTTCGCCGTGCACCTGGCCCTCCAACAGGGCCGCAAGTGCTTCTACACCACGCCCATCAAGGCCCTGTCGAACCAGAAGTACGCCGACCTCGCCAAGCGCTACGGCGCCGACAAGGTAGGTCTGCTCACCGGCGACAACAGCGTCAACTCCGATGCGCCGGTGGTCGTCATGACCACCGAGGTGCTCCGCAACATGCTGTACGCGGGCTCGCGGGCGCTGGTCGGTCTGGGCTACGTGGTGATGGACGAGGTGCACTACCTCTCCGACCGGTTCCGCGGAGCCGTGTGGGAGGAAGTGATCATCCACCTCCCCGAGTCGGTGACCCTGGTCTCGCTCTCCGCCACCGTCTCCAACGCCGAGGAGTTCGGCGACTGGCTGGACACCGTGCGCGGCGACACCCAGGTGATCGTCTCCGAGGAACGGCCCGTACCGCTGTGGCAGCACGTCATGGCCGGCCGGCGGATCTACGACCTCTTCGAGGAGGGGTCCGACCACGGCGGCCGCGGCTCCGCGCGCCGCGAGGTCAACCCCGATCTGCTGCGGATGGCGCGCGAGGAGAACAGCAGCCGGTACACCCCGAAGGACCGGCGGCGCGGAAAGATGGTCCGCGAGGCCGACCGCGAGCGCGAGCGGCGCTCCCGCGGCCGGATCTGGACCCCCTCGCGCCCCGAGGTCATCGCCCGGCTGGACGGCGACGGGCTGCTGCCCGCCATCAACTTCATCTTCAGCCGGGCCGGCTGCGAGGCCGCCGTCCAGCAGTGCCTGTACGCGGGGCTGCGGCTCAACGACGACACCGCGCGCCTGAAGGTGCGCGAGATCGTCGAGGAGCGGACCGCCTCCATCCCCACCGAGGACCTGCACGTCCTGGGGTACTACGAATGGCTCGAAGGCCTGGAGCGGGGCATCGCCGCGCACCACGCGGGCATGCTGCCCACCTTCAAGGAGGTCGTCGAGGAGCTGTTCGTACGGGGGTTGGTGAAGGCGGTCTTCGCCACCGAGACCCTGGCGCTGGGCATCAACATGCCGGCGCGCACGGTCATCCTGGAAAAGCTCGTCAAGTGGAACGGCGAACAGCACGCCGACATCACCCCCGGCGAGTACACGCAGCTCACGGGGCGGGCCGGGCGGCGCGGCATCGACGTCGAGGGCCACGCGGTGGTGCTGTGGCAGCGGGGCATGGACCCGGCGGGCCTGGCCGGGCTCGCGGGTACCCGTACGTATCCGCTGCGCTCCAGCTTCAAGCCCTCGTACAACATGGCCGTCAATCTGGTCCAGCAGTTCGGGCGGCACCGCTCGCGCGAGCTGCTGGAGACCTCCTTCGCGCAGTTCCAGGCCGACCGCTCGGTCGTCGGGATCTCCCGGCAGGTGCAGCGCAACGAGGAGGGCCTGGACGGCTACCGGGAGGGCATGACCTGCCACCTCGGTGATTTCGAGGAGTACGCGCGGCTGCGCCGCGACCTCAAGGACCGCGAGAACGACCTGGCCAAGCAGGGCGCCGCCCAGCGGCGGGCGCAGGCGGCCGCGTCGCTGGAGAAGCTCAAGCCGGGCGACATCATCCACGTGCCGACGGGCAAGTTCGCGGGGCTCGCCCTGGTGCTGGACCCGGGGGTGCCGGCCGGGCGGTCCAACGGGCACCGCGGGCACGAGTACACCGAGGGTCCGCGCCCGCTGGTGCTCACCGCGGAGCGGCAGGTCAAGCGGCTCGCCGGGATCGACTTCCCGGTGCCGGTGGAGCCCCTCGACCGGATGCGGATCCCCAAGACCTTCAACGCCCGCTCGCCGCAGTCCCGTCGGGATCTGGCCTCGCAACTGCGGACCAAGGCCGGCGACTTCAGGCCCGGCCGGGCACCCCGAGGCCGGGCGGCCGCGGCCGACGACCGGGAGATCACGCGGCTGCGCACCGCGCTGCGGGCACATCCGTGCCACGGCTGCGACGAGCGCGAGGACCACGCCCGCTGGGCGGAGCGCTACCACCGGCTCCAGCGGGACACACGGCAGCTGGAGCAGCGCATCGAGGGCCGGACGAACACCATCGCCCGCACCTTCGACCGGATCCACGCGCTGCTGACGGACCTGGACTACCTGCGCGAGGACGAGGTGACCCCGCACGGGCGCCGGCTCGCCCGGCTCTACGGAGAGCTCGACCTGCTGGCGTCGGAATGCCTGCGGGCCGGCATCTGGGAGGGGCTGAGCCCGGCCGAACTGGCCGCCTGCGTCTCGGCGCTGGTCTTCGAGGCACGGCAGTCCGACGACGCGGTCGCGCCGAAGGTGCCGGGCGGCGCGGCGAAGGCCGCGCTCGGCGAGATGGTCCACATCTGGGGCCGGCTCGACGCGCTGGAGGAGGAGCACGGCATCAACCAGGCGGAGGGCGTGGGCCAGCGCGAGCCGGACCTCGGCTTCGCGTGGGCGGTGTACCAGTGGGCCTCCGACAAGAGCCTGGACGAGGTGCTGCGCGAGGCGGAGATGCCGGCCGGTGACTTCGTGCGCTGGTGCAAGCAGGTCATCGACGTGCTGGGGCAGGTGGCCGCCGCGGCGCCTTCGTCTTCTGCGCCGCCTTCCTCGGAAGGCGGGAGCACGGTGGCCCGCAACGCCCGCAAGGCGGTGGACGCGCTGCTGCGCGGTGTGGTGGCCTACAGCTCGGTGGGCTAACCGGATTTGGATGTTCCTCCATAAGTGGTCATGGCCGGATCTCATCTCTTGCCATGATCACTTCGGCATGTCCTGTGGGAAAATCGGGCCATGACTGGTGGAACGGACGATGGGCCGAGACGGGTCGGTCGGCCGCGCGCCGATCAGCTGAGACCGGCGAGCGGGAGGCCGCCGCGCGAGGAACTCCTCTACGCGGCGGCCGAGTTGTTCACGGTGAAGGGGTATGCGGCCACCACCACGCGGGCGGTGGCCGAACGGGCCGGAATGCGCCAGGCCACGATGTACCACTACTTCGGCGGCAAGGAGGAACTCCTCGCCGAACTCCTGGAGTCCACGGTCGCGCCCTCCCTGGAGCTGGCCCGCCGGCTGGCCCGGGAAGCGGACCGGCCCGCCGGCCGCCGGCTCTGGGAGCTGTGCCGCTCGGACGTGATGCTGCTGTGCGGGGGGCCGTACAACCTGGGCGCGCTCTACCTGTTGCCCGAGGTCTCCGGTGCCCGCTTCGCGCGCTTCCGCCGGATGCGCCAGGAACTCAAGGACATCTACCGGGAGTTGCTCGACGGGACTGGCGCCGGAGTCGAACTCGCCGGTGACCGGGCCGGGTTGGTGCTCCGCAACGACATCGTCTTCGGTCTCATCGAAGGCGTGATGCTGATCCACCGCTCCGATCCGGCGCGCCCGGTGGCCGCCTTCGCGGAGGCCACCGCCGACGCGGCGCTGCGGATCGCGGACGTCGCCCGCTAGGGCCCGTCGGGGTCTTCGGTGCCCAGGTCCCCGGATCCCTCTTCCCAGCCGGGACGGTCCTCCCAGGCCCGCAGGGTGCGCCCGCTCTCGATGCGGTGCGCGATCCCGGTGGCCGGATCGGTGAACTCCAGGGTGCGGGCCAGCAGCTGGAGCGGACGCCGGTAGTCGTCGGGCGCCGGATCGCGGACCACCGGGTAGACCGGGTCGCCCAGGATCGGCAGGCCCAGGCTGTTCATGTGGACCCGCAGCTGGTGGGTGCGCCCGGTGTGCGGGGTCAGCCGGTAGCGCCCGGTGTCCCCCCGGACCGCGAGGAGTTCGGCCAGGGTCTCGGCGTTGGGCTCGGCGCCCGCGACCTCCGTCGCCGCCATCACCCCGCGCACCTTCTCGATGTGGCTGCGCAGGGTCCGGGGGAACTCCACCGCCGGGTCGTGGGGCGCGAGCGCCTCGTACTCCTTGCGGATCCGCCGCTCCTGGAACATCAGCTGGTACGCGCCCCGGTCCTCGGGCCGGATGCTGAACAGCACGAGCCCGGCGGTCATCCGGTCCAGCCGGTGCGCGGGGCTCAGGGCGGGCAGGCCGAGCTCCACCCGGAGCCGGGCCAGGGCCGTCTGGAAGACGTGGCTGCCGCGCGGGGTGGTGGCCAGGAAGTGCGGCTTGTCGGCCACCAGCAGGTGCTCGTCGCGGTAGACGACCCCGATGGGGAAGGGCACCACCGGCTCGGGCGGCATGTCCCGGTGGAACCACAGGAAGCCGCCGGGCTCGTACTGGTCCTGCGGCCGCAGCACCCGGCCGCCGGCGCCCAGCACCCGGCCGTCCCGCAGCAGGCGGGCCATGGACTCGGAGCCGCGCGTGCCCTCGTAACGTGCAGTGAGGTAGGAGCCGAGGTCAGGCCAGGTCCCGTCCGGGTCGGGGGGCAGCCGCATGCGGACCGGGTCGATGCCGGAGATCTGGGGCAGGGGCGCGTCGGGGATGTGGGATCTGCGCTTCACCGGGTACAGGCTATGCGGCCGGGGCCCGTCCTAGCCGCCGGTGAAGGTTCCCAGGTGGTCGGCGTCCAGGTACTCGATGCGGACCGTGCGGTCGGCAGGGGAGAAGAACACCCCGGTGCGGCCGACCGAGCTCTCCCCGGCGGTCTCGTAGCTGAAGGTGTCCCCGTCGTAGTGGGTGAGGGGGAAGACCATCGGCCCCGGGCCCAGGGACAGGGTCAGCTTGCCCTCGCTCGTGGCGGCGACGGTGGCCTTGCCGTAGTAGGGGTTGTCGTAGGTGCCGGTGTACGCGGAGTCCTCCTGGGCCGGCTTCGCCCCGGTGGGCGGGCGGGCGTAGTCGGTGGGGGAGCGGCCCTCCGCGTTGATCTGGGCGTAGAGGGCGCCCGTCAGGGCCAGCCAGTCGGTGGTGGCCTTCCCGTGTTCGGCGGTGTCGAAGAAGTCGGCGGCGACCGCGTCGGGGAGGCCGACGGGGGCGCCGTTGGTGAGGACGACGATGCCGAGCTTCTCCAGCGGGAGCATGCTCACGCTGGTGTTGGCGCCGAGGTCGAAGGCCCCGGAGTGGCTCAGGCGCAGGCGGCCCGCGTCGTCGTAGCCGACGTTCCAGCCCAGCCCGTAGAAGCCGGTGCGGCCGGTGGGGGAGGCGGGCGGCTGCGACACGATCTCGGGGAGATGGGTGCGGGCCAGGGTGTCGGCGGGGATGATCCGCTTGCCGTCGAGGGTGCCGCCGGAGAGCTGGAGCCGCAGCCAGCGGGACATGTCGCGGGCGGTGCTGCTCACTCCGCCGGCCGGGGCCTGGGCGTCGGGATCGCGGACGTAGCGCGGGCTCCAGGTGCCGGCCCCCTTCTGACCGGTGGTCCTGACGTGCGTGGCGGCGTGGTCGGGGGCGTCGACGAAGGCCTTGAACTCGGTGCTGGTGTGCGTCATGCCGGCGGGCCTGAAGAGGGTGTCGGCGCTGAGCTTTTGCCAAGTGGCGCCGTGGGAGCGGGCGATCGCCTCGGAGGCGGCGGTGAACCCGTAGTTGGTGTAGGCGTAGCTCGCGCGGAAGGGGGTCAGGGGCGCCAGGCGCAGGTGGTCGAGGATGTACGCCTGGTCGTAGCCGAGGTCTTCGAGGAGGTCGCCGGCGTGGTCGGGCAGGCCGCTGCGGTGGGAGAGCAGGTCGGCGGTGGTGACGTGGGAGGTCACCCACGGGTCCTTGAGCGCGAAGCCGGGCAGCTCCGTGCGCCGGTCGAAGTCGGCGGGGGCCTTGAGGACCCCGGCGGCGACGGTGGAGGAGATCGGCTTGGAGAGCGAGGCGACCTGGAAGATGGTGTCCGGGTTCACCGTGGCCGGGTCGCCGACGCGGCGCAGGCCGAAGCCCTTGAGGTAGACCACCTCGTCGTCGTGGACGACGGCGACGGAGAGGCCCGGGACGCCGGTGCGGCGCATCATCTCGGCGACCGTCGCGTCGAGGCTCCGCACCGCCGTGTCGACCTGGGCGTCGGTGAGCCGGGCGGTGGGCGCGGGAGGTGGGGTCGGGGCGGTGGCCGTGAGCAGGAGGGCGGCGGCTCCGACTGCCGTGAATGCGCGACGCGTACGCATGGGGCCATTGTCCGGCCGAACGGGTGATCCCGCCTTTCGGAGCGCCGCCGTCGGCCGTCCGCCGGCCCGCATGGGCCGGCGCGGCGCGGCGGGTGCCCTGCGGGGCCGGGTCCCCTACCCGCCCTTCCGCCGTTCCCCGGGCTCCGCCCGGACCCGCGCCTCGAACGCCGGCGGGGCTGACGTGGCTGAGGTCGGGCCGGCCCCCCGGACGTGCCGGGGGCCGTGCGTCAGGACGCGGCGCCGGCCAGGGGGCGTTCCTGCTCGGCTTCGACTTCCGCGTTCCAGTCCCGCTTGATCGCGCGCCAGCCCTCGTCGGTCTGGCCCAGGCGCCAGTAGCCGGAGATGGACAGGCGCTCGCGCGGGATGCCGCGGTCGATGCGCAGGTGGTGGCGGAGGGATCTGACGAAGCCGGCTTCGCCGTGCACGAACGCGTGTACGTCGGGGGAGGGGAAGGCCAGGGCCTGGACGGCCTCGGTCAGCGCCTCGCCGATGGGGCGGGAGCCGCGGTGGACCCAGACCGGGACGATGCCGTCGGGGGTGGCGATCTTCAGCTCGTCCTCCGGGCCCTGGACCTCCACGAGCGCGTGGACCCGCGCTCCGACGGGCATCCGCTCCATCGCCGCGCCGATCGCCGGCAGGGCGCTCTCGTCGCCGACCAGCAGGTGCCAGCCGGCGGTCGGGTCCGGGGCGTAGGCCCCGCCCGGGCCGAGGAAGCGTACGAGTTCACCCGGCTGGACGCGGGCCGCCCAGGGGCCGGCCAGTCCCTCGTCGCCGTGGACCACGAAGTCGAGGGTCAGCTCCAGGTGGACCGGGTCCCAGGTGCGCACCGTGTACGCACGCTGGCGCGGCCATTCCTCGCGGGGGTGGGCCGCCCGGATCCGGTCCAGGTCCCAGGGGGTGGTGTACGTGACCCCGGCCGGCGCGAAGAGCAGTTTCACGTAGTGGTCGGTGTACTGGCCCGCACCGAATCCGGCCAGCCCCGCACCGCCCAGCACGATCCGCACCATGTGCGGACTCAGCCGCTCGGTCCGCACGACGACTGCGGTGCCGACCTTGCGGGCGCGTCCTTCTGCCACGACGTCTCCCTGACTCTCCGACCCTGACTCCGTTAAGCTTAGGATTACCTAAGTTAGCACCTCAGGGGCGGAGTGCGCTGCACAGACGATCAACTGCTCCACTCAGGCCCCACCGGTGCGCGAGCGCCGCGACCAGATCCGGCTGCGCGGGAACGGCCGGGAGAGCCGGGTCGAACGGCGGAAGCGGAACGTCCGAGGCGACCTGGACCACCGTCGGGGCAACCGCCAGATACGGCCGTGATTCGTCCAGGCGCTTGCGCTGGGTGGGGGTCAGCTTCGACTTCGGGTCCTCGATGGCCGCGATGATCCCGGCCAGGTCCCCGTAGGCGTCCAGCAGCTTCGCCGCCGTCTTCTCGCCGATGCCGGGGACGCCCGGCAGGCCGTCGCTCGGGTCCCCGCGCAGCAGCGCCAGGTCCGCGTAGCCGGGGCCGTCCACCCCGTACTTCTCGCGGAGCCAGGCCTCGTCGGTGATCTGGAGGGTGCCCACGCCCTTCAGCGGGTACAGCACGCGGCGCTGCTTCGCGTCGTCGACCAGCTGGTAGAGGTCCCGGTCGCCCGTGACGATGTCCACGGGGCCGGTGGCGCGGCCGGTCAGGGTGCCGATCACGTCGTCGGCCTCGTAGCCGGCGACCCCCACCCGGGCGATGCCGAAGGCGTCCAGGGCCGCCTCGATGATCGGGACCTGCGGGGCCAGGGTGTCCGGGGTCTCCTCGACGTCCGGGCCGCTTTCCGTCTCCTGGGCGACCCGGTGGGCCTTGTAGGAGGGGATCAGCTCCACCCGCCAGTGGGGCCGCCAGTCGGCGTCCATGCAGGCGACCAGGTCGTCGGGCCGGTGGTCCTGCACGAGGCGGCCGATGAAGTCGAGCAGGCCGCGGACGGCGTTGACCGGAGTGCCGTCGGGGGCCTTCACGGAGTCCGGCACGCCGAAGTACGCGCGGTAGTAGAGGGAAGCGGTGTCCAGGAGCATCAGGCGTCGTGTCGTCGTCACGGTCACGATGATGCACCGAAGGAAAACGGAAAGTGGCGCAGGGACGGCCTCCTCCGCACTTGAGCGCGAAACCGGAGCCGGTTGCTGCGTAAGGTGCTTACAGCACACCGATGCGCGTTGTGCGATGGACCGGACCACCCGGAACAAGGGGAGGGCAGCCCCGCCATGGACGACAGGGACGGCACCGACGGCAAGAACGGCACCAGCGCGACGACCGGCGCGGACGACAAGGAGCGGGACCGGGACAAGGACTCCAAGGAACCGCTCCGGGTGGGCGTGGCCGTGCGCAAGAGACGCCGGGCCCTGCACCTCACCCTCGCCGCCGTGTCCGCGCGCAGCGGACTGTCGGTTCCCTTCCTGAGCCAGATAGAGAACGAGCGGGCCAGGCCCAGCATGCGGTCCCTCGAACGGGTCGCCGACGCGCTGGAGACCACGGCCGTCGATCTGCTGGCCGCCTCCGACACCGCGCGCACCGTGGACCTCGTACGGGCCGGAGACGAGTCCGCGCTGACCCCCGTGCCCGGCGTACGGCCCCTCGTGCGCGGGCACCACCAGTTGCACGCCCTGGAGTTCACCGGGGACCAGGCCGCGGGCCGTGAGTACCAGCACCGCAACGACGAGCTGATGTACGTGGTCTCGGGCGCCTGCCAGGTGGAGGCCGAGGGGCGGGCGTACCGGCTGGAGAACGGCGACGCGCTGTTCCTGTCCGGCGGGGTGCGCCACCGCTGGCGGGCCGTCACCGAGGACACGCGCATCCTGATCGTCGCGGTCGGCGAGCACATCCACGCGACCTCCGAGCCGCCCTCGCCGGGACACTGAGCGGATGCGGGTCGTTTCGCTGGTGCCGTCCCTGACCGAGGCGGTGGCCGTGAGCGCGCCCGGGGCGCTGGCCGGGGTGACCGACTGGTGCACGCACCCGGCCGCGCTGGGGGACGCGGCGCGCATCGGGGGGACGAAGAACCCCGACGTACGGGCGATCGCGGAGCTGCGCCCGGATCTGGTCCTCGCCAACGAGGAGGAGAACCGGGCCGCGGACCTGGCGGCGCTGCGGGAGGCCGGGCTGGAGGTCCTGGTCACCGAGGTACGGGACCTGCCGCAGGCGTTCGCCGAGCTGGACCGGGTGCTGGTGGGGGCCATGGGGCTGGAGCGGCCCCGGTGGCTTTCGGAAGCGGAGGCCGCGTGGGCCCGCGTGGAGCCCGCCGGGCAGCTGCGGACGGCCTTCGTGCCCGTCTGGCGCCGGCCCTGGATGGTGCTGGGCCGCGACACCTTCGCGGGGGACCTGCTGGCTCGCCTCGGCGTGCGCAACGCCTACGCGGGGCACGCGGAGCGGTACCCGAGGATCCCGGCCGCCGAGCTGGCCGCCGCGGGCTGCGAGCTCGTGGTGTTCCCGGACGAGCCGTACCGCTTCACCCCCGGGGACGGGCCCGAGGCCTTCCCCGGCATCCCCGCCGCGTTCGTCGACGGCCGCCATCTGACCTGGTACGGGCCCTCGCTGGCCGGGGCCCCTGAGGTGCTGGGGGCTGCCCTGCGGGCGTCGCTCTAGCGGGGCGCGGCCAGGAGGCGGCCGGTGGCGAGGCCGCGCAGGGTGTTCGCCGCGGCCAGGAGCCAGGCGGTCAGCAGGGCCAGGAAGAGGGCCGCGGCCAGCCAGGAGAAGGCGGTGAGACCGGTGTGCCGGGCCAGTCCGGCGGCGCCGGTGACACAGGTGCCGACGGGGAAGGTCAGCGCCCACCAGGTCATGGCGAACCCCATGCCGTCGCGGGCGGCCCGCAGCAGCATCGCCGCGGCCAGCGCCAGCCAGAGCAGGGCGAATCCCATCACGGGGACCCCGTAGACGACCGCGAAGGCGGAGAAGGCGCCGGAGTAGGGGCCGGGCATCGACTGGGGAGCCATGTCCGCGAGGGAGTTCACCGCGGTGGTGGACTGGCCGAGGGGGCCCAAGACCAGGAACAGGGTCGGGGTCAGGGCCAGGGGGAGGGGGCCGCTGAAGATCAGCCGGCCGAAGATCAGGGGGAGCAGCAGCAGGGTGGCCAGCAGGCTGAGGCCGAACATCGCGTAGCAGCCGAGCAGCATGGCCTCGCGGGCCTGGCCGGCGGGGAGGTGGGGGATGAGCAGGGGGCCCAGCGCGGCGGAGACCATGGGGGCGACCACGGGGAGCAGCCAGACGGGGGTGGCCTGGTGGGCCTCCACCTTGTGGCGGACCACCATCAGGTAGGGGACGGCCACGGCCGCGAGCAGGCCTATCGCGGTGCCGGCGGTGAACAGGACCGTGTCCACGGCCACGGCGGCGGGGACGCCGATGAGGTCCTTGCCGACGATGAGCGCGCCGCCGCCGACGGCCAGCAGGGCCATCGAGAGGCACCCGTAGAAGGGGGCCACGGCGGGGTCCAGGAGATGGGTGCGGGCCTGGTCGCGGTGGTGGATCCAGTGGCCGGCCCGGGCGGTCAGCAAGGCCGCGAGGGCGGTGGCGGCCAGCACCCAGAAGATCTGGCAGACCACGCGCTGGCCGGGGAGCTGGTACGGGAGGGTCGCGCCGGCATTGGCGATGATCGCCGTGCCCATGACGGAGGCGTACCAGTTGGGGCCGAGGTGCCGAAGGGAGGGAGCCTTGTGGGCTGCGGCCTTGAGGGCTCCGCTGGTCCCGGAGGTGGTGGGACGGGGGCGTACGAGGGTGGTGGCCATGGATCCAGCGTCCCGCCGGGCGGGGCCGGACGGCAGAGGGTCTCTTCCTATGAGGGCATAAAGTGAAGTTATGGGTAATGGGCACGGTAATGAGGAGTGGGTCGAGGGGCAGCTTCCGCTGGCGCACCGGGTCCCCGACCTGGGGGCCATGGAACTGCTGCTCGCGGTCGCGCGCGTGGGCAGTCTCAGCGCCGCCGCGCGGCGGCTCGGGATCACCCAGCCCGCCGCCAGCAGCCGGATCCGGGCGATGGAGACCCGGCTCGGGGTCGCGCTCGTGGACCGCTCCCCGCGCGGCTCGACGCTGACCGCCGAGGGCGCTCTGGTCACGGACTGGGCCCGGCGGGTGGTGGAGGCGGCCGAGGCCTTCGACGCGGGCGCGCAGGCGCTGCGGGGCCGCCGCGACTCCCGGCTGCGGGTCGCGGCCAGCATGACCATCGCGGAGTACCTGCTGCCCGGCTGGCTGATCGCGCTGCGCGGGCAGCGGCCGGACACGGCGGTGTCGCTGCACGCGGGGAACTCGGCGGTGGTGGCGGAGCGGGTGCTGGCGCACGAGGCGGACCTCGGGTTCGTGGAGGGGCTGAGCGTGCCCGAGGGACTGGACTCGGTGGTCATCGCGCAGGACCGCCTCGTGGTGGCGGTGGCCCCCGGGCACCCCTGGGCCCGGCGCTCGCGCGGGGTGGAACCGGCGGAGCTGGCGGCGACCCCGCTGATCCTGCGGGAGCGGGGGTCGGGGACCCGGCAGGTCCTGGACGCGGCGCTGGCCGGATGCGGGGGGCTGGCGGAGCCGCTGCTGGAACTGGCCTCCACCACCGCGGTGAAGGCGGCGGCGGTCAGCGGGGCCGGGCCGTGCGTGCTGTCGGAACTGGCGGTCGGGGACGAGCTGGCGGGGCGGCGGCTGGTGTGCGTGCCGGTGCTCGGGGCGGGGCTGGAGCGGGAGCTCCGGGCGGTGTGGCCCGCGGGGGCGAGGCCGGCGGGGCCCGCGCGGGATCTGCTCTCGCTGACCCGGCGCTGACCCTGGGCGGGGGCGGGGGGCTGGCGCGGTGCCGGTCTCGTGGACCCGGCGTTGACCCTGGGCGGGGGCGGGGGGCTGGCGCGGTGCCGGTCTCGTGGACCCGGCGTTGACCCCGGGCGGGGGGCTGGCGCGGTGCCGGTCTCGTGGACCCGGCGTTGACCCCGGGCGGGGGGCGGGGGGCTTCGGCGGTGCCGGCCTCGTGGACCCGGCGCTGCCGCGCGCGGACCAGGTGTTCGCCCGGCGCGGGCCTGGTGCCGATCCCGTCTGGACGCGGGGATGGCCCGGCGCTGACGCTGCACCCACGGGGTCCGGGGCAGGGCCCCGGGGAACGGTGGAAGGGCGGGTAGGGGACTTCGCCCCTCCCACGGCCGCCCCCGCCCCGTACTCGGGGGCCGGCCGTGGGGGCTGGTGCGGAGTTTGTCCCCTACCCGCCCTTCCACCGTTCCCCGGGCTCCGCCCGGACCCGGTCCTCAAACGCCGGACGAGCTGGAGGGGGCGCCGGGCTGCGCCCGGACCCTTCTGGGGCTCCGCCCGGACCCGGTCCGCAAGTGTTGGAGGGGCTGGAGGGGGTGCCGGGCCCTTCTGGGGCTCCGCCCGGACCCGGTCCTCAAACGCCGGACGAGCTGGAGGGGGTGCCGGGCTCCGCCCGGGCCCTTCTGGGGCTTCGCCCCGGACCCGGTCCGCAAGTGCCGGAGGGGCTGGGAGGGGGTGCCGGGCTCCGCCCGGGCCCTTCTGGGGCTTCGCCCCGGACCCGGTCCGCAAGTGTCGGAGGGGCTGGAGGGGGTGCCGGGCTGTGCCCGGGGCCTTCTGGGGCTCCGGCCCGGACGCTGGTCCTCAAGTGTCGGACGGCTGGAGGGGGTGTGATCGGGGTCAGGGGTGGGTGGAGGCTGCTGTGATCAGGGCTGACATGACTCGGGTGTCCTTGTCCAGTTCCGGGTGCCATTGGACGCCCAGGGTCCAGGGGGAGGGGGCGGGGAGTTCGATGGACTCCACCGTGCCGTCGGTGGCGTGGGAGGAGGCGATCAGGCCCCGGCCCAGGCGGTCCACGGCCTGGTGGTGGTAGGTCGGGACCTCCGATTCCTCCGGGACCAGCGCCGCGTACAGCGTGCCGGGGACCGGGCGGACCGGGTGCCAGGAGATCACGCCCGGGCTCGCCACGTGGCCGTCGACGTGCTGGATCAGGGTGCCGCCCAAGGCCACGTTCAGTGCCTGCATGCCACGGCAGATGCCGAGCAAGGGCGTGCCCGAGGCCAGGGCCGCGGAGATCAGGGAGAGTTCCCACGTGTCGCGCAGGGTCGCCGCCGGCCCGGTGCGGGGATCGCGCGGAGCTCCGTAGCGGACCGGGTCCACGTCGGGGCCGCCCGCGACGACCAGGCCGTCCAGCCGGCTCAGCACCTCCGCCGCCGCCTCCGGTTCGTCCGGCGGGAGCAGGACGGCGGTGCCGCCCGAGGCCTGGACGAGCTCGTAGTACCCGGTGGGGATGAGGGAGGTCGGGACGTCCCACACCCCGTAGCGGGTGGATTGCTCGACGTAGGTGGTGATGCCGATGAGCGGCCTGGGCACGGGGGAAACCTCCGGAGGACAGGGGCAGAGGGCTGGGGGCTGCGCTCAGTCGCGGGAGAGCTCGGCTTCGGCTTCCGCCAGCGCCGCGAACTCCTCCTCCGGAGCGGAGGCCACCAGGTGGTGGCGACTGTAGAACGCGAAGTAGGCGAGGGCGACGGCGTACACGGCCAGTGCGATGAATGCCGCGTCCTTGTCCACCAGGAAGGTGGCGACCAGGGCCGAGAGGGCGAGGACGAAGGCCACCGAGGAGGTCACGATGCCGCCGGGCGTGCGGTACGGGCGCTCCAGGCCGGGCTCGCGGCGCCGCAGCACGATGTGGGAGAGCGCCATGAGGGCGTAGGAGATGGTCGCGCCGAAGACCGCCATGTTCAGCATGCGCGGGCCGTTGCCGGTGGCGGCGGCCAGCGCGAAGCCGATGGCGCCGGGGATGAGCAGGCCCAGGTACGGGGCCTTGCGCTTCGAGGTCAGGGACAGGAAGCGGGGGAGGTAGCCCGCCCGGGAGAGGGCGAACAGCTGGCGGGAGCCGGCGTAGATGAGGGAGAAGAAGGAGGCCACCAGTCCGGCCAGGCCCGCGTAGTTGACGAAGGTCTTCAGCCAGGAGAGGCCGGGATCGCCCTCCAGGGCGACGACGAGCGGGTTGCCCGCGTCCTTGATGGCGTCGGCCCCGCGCGCGCCGGTGGAGGCGAGGAAGGTGACCAGGGCGAGCAGGACCAGGATGCCCATGGAGATCGACAGGGCGCGCGGTACGGAGCGGACCGGGTCCTTGGCCTCCTCGGCGGCCAGCGGCACGCCCTCGACCCCGAGGAAGAACCACATGCCGAACGGGAAGGCGGCCCAGATGCCGAGGATGCCCAGCGGCAGCCAGGAGCTCGCGCCGGCGGCGGTGGTGTCGACGGCGATGTTGTCGAGGTTGGCGGGGTCGAACTGGGTGAAGGCGCCGACGGCGAAGACGACCAGCGCGATCACGGCGATGGCGGTGACGACGAGCGAGAAGCTCAGGGCCTCGCCCACGCCCCACAGGTGGATGCCTATGAAGACGACGAAGCAGGCGAGGTAGACCGGCCAGCCCGAGGTGAGGCCGAAGAGGTTGAGGGACTCCACGTAGTCGCCGATGAAGATGGCGATGGCGGCCGGGGCGAGGATGTACTCGATGAGGATCGCGGTGCCGGTGAGGAAGCCGCCCCAGGTGCCGAGCGCCCGGCGGGCGAAACCGTAACCGCCGCCCGCGGTGGGCAGGATCGCCGACAGTTCGGCGAGGGAGTAGACCAGGCACGCGTACATCGCGCCCATCAGGACGGTGGCGATGGCGAGGCCGCCGAAACCGCCCTGGGCGAGGCCGATGTTCCAGCCGGAGAAATCGCCGGAGACCACGTACGCGACACCGAGACCGGTCAGCAGCAGCCAGCCGGCGCTGCCGCGGCGCAGGGTGCGGCGCTCCAGGTAGCCGTCGGTGCCGTTCTCGGGGGACTGTGCGGGTTCGGGCACGGCTGCCAGCCGTGCGCCGGTGTCGTCGGCCATGTGCGCTCCTGCCTAGGGCAATGGTTGTGGGGCGTACCTTTGCCGCTCGGGCATGGCGGGCGCAAGACCCCTGCGTTAAACGGGGGTTACGAATGCCTCTCGGTCGGGGCGGCCGGGGCGGCCGGGGCGGCCGGGGCGGCCGCGGTGGGTCCGGATCAGGTCAGGAACCCCCGCAGCAGCGCCGCAGTGCCGCAGCAGTGCTCGCGCATCACCTCGCGCGCCGCCTGCGGGTCCCGGTCCAGCACCGCCTCCACCAGCGTGCTGTGCTGCTGCTGCGAGTGCTCCAGGTTGCGCACCAGCAGCGGGATGCAGTCCAGCAGGTCGTTCACGGTGGCCCGGACGGCCGCGTACTGGGCCGTCAGGGTGGCGGATCCGGCGAGTTCGCACAGGGTGAGGTGGAAGAGGGTGTCCTGGCGGCGGTAGTCCGGCAGCGGGGCGTCGTGGGTGGCGGTCAGCGCGCCGAGCAGCCGGTCGGTGTCCCGCTCGGACAGGCCCTGGGAGGCGCACAGGCCGGCCGCGCCCACCTCCAGGACCTCGCGGAAGCGCAGGACGTCCTCGATGTCCACGCCCGCGACCCGGCGCCGCAGCTCCTCCTCGGTGCCCCCGGCCGGTGTGTCGGGGCGGGGCAGGACAAACGTTCCGCCGTACCGTCCGCGCCGGGCCTCCACCAGGCCCTGGTCCTGGAGTACCTTCAGCACCTCGCGGAGCGTCACCCGGCTGATCCCCATCCGCTCGGCCAACTCGCGCTCCGGCGGAAGCCGTTCCCCGCCCGGCACCAGTCCGAGCCGGACCACCTGGAGGATCTGCTCCAGCGCCTCCTCGAAACCGTTGCCCGCCCGCACCTGTCGCAGTACGGGATTGAGCCGCCGGGCGGCCTCGTCCTCGCTCGCCGTATCGGTCATCTCGCCTCCTCCCCTTCCCAAGCAATGGTTCTATTCAATACCTTAGGCCCCCTCGGCTCACCGAAGGAGAGAATCCCGTGGTAGACCGCAAGCCGCCGCTTTCGACCGAGGAGCTCCGCGCCCTCGTCGCCAGCGGTGAGATCGACACAGTGGTCCTGGCCTTCCCCGACATGCAGGGACGCCTCCAGGGCAAGCGGTTCGCCGCACAGTTCTTCCTCGACGAGGTCCTCGGACACGGCACCGAGGGCTGCAACTACCTCCTCGCCGTCGACACGGACATGAACACCGTCGACGGGTACGAGATGTCCTCCTGGGACCGGGGCTACGGCGACTTCGCCATGCACCCCGACCTCGCCACCCTGCGCCGGATCCCCTGGAACCCCGGCAGCGCCTTCGTCCTCGCCGACCTCGCCTGGAACGACGGCTCGCCCGTGGTCGCCGCGCCCCGGCAGATCCTGCGCCGCCAGCTGGAGCGCCTCGGCGAACACGGGTACACCGCGATGGTGGGCACCGAGCTGGAGTTCATGGTGTTCCTGGACACCTACGAGCAGGCCTGGAACTCCGACTACCGCGGCCTGACCCCCGCCAACCAGTACAACACCGACTACTCCATCCTCGGGACCGGCCGCGTCGAACCGCTGCTGCGCCGCATCCGCAACGAGATGCAGGCCGCCGGCCTGGTCGTCGAATCGGCCAAGGGCGAGTGCAACCTCGGCCAGCACGAGATCGTCTTCCGCTACGACGAGGCGCTGACCACGTGTGACCAGCACTCCGTCTACAAGACGGGGGCCAAGGAGATCGCCGCCCAGGAGGGCGTCTCGCTCACCTTCATGGCCAAGTACGACGAGCGCGAGGGCAATTCCTGTCACATCCACCTCTCGCTCAACGATGCCGACGGACGCAGCGCGATGGCCGCCGAGGGCCCGGACGCACACGACCACGACGGCATGTCGCCCGTGATGCGCCACTTCCTGGCCGGCCAGCTCGCCGCGCTGCGCGACTTCTCCCTTCTCTACGCCCCCAACATCAACTCCTACAAGCGTTTCCGGCCGGGATCCTTCGCGCCGACCGCCGTCGCCTGGGGCGTGGACAACCGGACCTGCGCGCTCCGAGTCGTCGGCCACGGCCGCTCCATGCGCTTCGAGAACCGCCTGCCCGGCGGCGACGTCAATCCGTACCTCGCCGTCGCCGGCCTGGTCGCGGCCGGGATCTACGGCATCGAGAACCGGCTGGAGCTGCCCGAGGCCTGCGCCGGCAACGCCTACACCGCCGACTTCGCGCACGTCCCCACCACCTTGCGCGAGGCCGCCGAGCTCTGGGAGAACAGCGAGATCGCCAAGGCCGCCTTCGGCCCCGAGGTCGTCGCCCACTACCGGAACATGGCCCGCGTCGAACTGGACGCGTACGACTCCGCCGTGACCGACTGGGAACTGCGCCGCTCCTTCGAGCGCCTCTAGGGCCGCAGGCATGCCGCAGGCATGCCGCAGGCATAACGCAGGCATAACGCAGGCGTACCGCAGGCATGCCGCAGTCCCCGCACACCCCATTACCGGACCCACCGCACCCACCGCACCCGAACGTCTGAAAGGCCACCACGTGTCCGATGCGCTGGAAGTCTTGAATCCGGCCACCGAGGAACTCGTCGCCGTCGTCCCGGCCGCCACACGGGACGACGTCGACGCCGCCGTCGTACGGGCCACCGCGGCCCAGCGGACCTGGGCGGCCGCCGCCCCCGGCGACCGGGCCAGGCTGCTGCGCCGCTTCGCCGCGGTCGTCGACGGGCACATCGAGGAACTGGCACAGCTGGAGGTCCGGGAAGCGGGCCACACCATCGGCAACGCCCGCTGGGAAGCCGGCAACGTCCGTGACGTGCTCGACTTCGCCGCCGGGGGAGTGGAACGGCTCTCCGGCCGCCAGATCCCCGTCGCCGGCGGCATCGACGTCACCTTCCTCGAACCCCTCGGCGTCATCGGCGTGATCGCGCCGTGGAACTTCCCCATGCCGATCGCCGCCTGGGGCCTGGCCCCGGCGCTGGCCGCCGGCAACGCGGTCATCCTCAAGCCCGCCGAGACCACCCCGCTCACCGCGCTGCGCCTCGCCGAGCTCGCCCTGGAGGCCGGACTCCCCGAGCACCTGTTCCAGGTGCTGCCCGGCCGGGGCGAGGTCGCGGGCGACGCCCTCGTCGAGCACCCGGGGGTGGCCAAGATCGTGTTCACCGGCTCCACCCGCGTCGGCAAGCGGATCATGGCCAAGTGCGCCGACCGGGTGAAGCGCCTCACCCTCGAACTCGGCGGCAAGAACCCCAACATCGTCTTCGCCGACGCGGACCTGGAGGCGGCGGCGGCCGCGGCCCCGATGTCCTTCCTGGACAACACCGGGCAGGACTGCTGCGCCCGCACGCGGATCCTCGTACAGCGCTCCGCCTACGACCGGTTCATGGAACTGCTCGTGCCCGCCGTCGAGAAGGTCGTCGTCGGGGACCCGTACGACGAGAACACGCAGCTGGGACCGCTGATCTCGCGGGCGCAGCTGGACCGCGTACGGTCCTACGTCACCGACGACCTCACCGTCGTTCGGGGCACCGCCCCCCAGGGCCCCGGCTTCTGGTACCCCCCGACCCTCGTCACCGGCGTCGACCCCACCGCCGCCGTGGCCACCGAGGAGGTCTTCGGACCGGTCGCCGTCGTCCTGCCCTTCGAGGACGAGGAGGACGCCGTACGCCTCGCCAACGCCACCGACTACGGCCTCGCCGGCTCCCTGTGGACCCGCGACGTGGGCCGCGCGCTGCGCGTCTCGCGGGCCGTCGCCGCGGGCAACCTGTCGGTCAACTCCCACAGCAGCGTCCGCTACTGGACCCCCTTCGGCGGCTACAAGCAGTCCGGACTCGGGCGCGAGCTCGGACCCGACTCCCTCACCGCTTTCACCGAGACCAAGAACGTCTTCATCAGCACGGAGGCCTGAAGAACATGAGCATCGAGCCCACCGAAGAGATCGTCTGCCGCCGTCTGGTCGGCCGTACCGCCGTCATCACCGGAGCCGGCAGCGGCATCGGACTGGCCACCGCCCGCCGACTGGCCTCCGAAGGCGCCAACGTCGTCTGCGGCGACATCGACGAGACCGCGGGCAAGGCCGCCGCGGAAGAGGTCGGCGGCACCTTCGTCAAGGTCGACGTCACCAGCCCGGAGGAGGTCGAGGCCCTGTTCAAGACCGCCTTCGACACCTACGGCTCCGTGGACATCGCCTTCAACAACGCCGGCATCTCGCCCCCGGACGACGACTCGATCCTCACCACGGGCCTGGAGGCCTGGAAGCGGGTCCAGGACGTCAACCTGACCTCCGTCTACCTCTGCTGCAAGGCCGCCCTGCCCTACATGCAGCGCCAGGGCCGCGGCTCCATCATCAACACCGCCTCCTTCGTGGCCCGGATGGGCGCCGCCACCTCGCAGATCTCCTACACCGCCTCCAAGGGCGGCGTGCTCGCCATGTCCCGCGAGCTCGGCGTGCAGTTCGCCCGCGAGGGCATCCGCGTCAACGCGCTGTGCCCGGGGCCCGTCAACACCCCGCTGCTGCAGGAGCTCTTCGCCAAGGACCCGGAGCGCGCCGCCCGCCGGATCGTGCACATCCCGCTGGGCCGGTTCGCCGAGCCCACCGAGATCGCCGCCGCCGTCGCCTTCCTCGCGAGCGACGACTCCTCCTTCATCAACGCCACCGACTTCCTGGTCGACGGCGGCATCTCCGGCGCGTACGTCACCCCGCTCTAAACGTCCACATCCCCACCACCCACCCGACAGCCGGGCGTCGCACGACGCCCGGCTGTCGTGCTCCACCGTCCGCGACGATCTTGAAGAAGAACCAGGAGAACCCACCTCAGTGACCCGACTCAGCTCCGTGCGGCGGCTCCAGGCCGCAGGCGCCGCCGCCGCGATAGCCGCCGGCGCCCTCGTGGCCGCCGCCCCCGCCGCCCAAGCGGCCCGCCCCGGCCACTGCACCACCCCGCAGCTCAAAGCTGCCTGGTACGGGGACAACCAGGCCCGGCTGCAGCAGCTCATCGAGGACTACGGCAGCTGCAACCCGTACCGGCCGAACCGCAACAAGCCCGTCGCCGTCTTCGACTGGGACAACACCGTCGTCAAGAACGACGTGGGCGACGCGCAGATGTTCTGGCTGCTGCGCAACGGCAAGATCCGCCAGCCCGCCGGGGGCGACTGGAGCGGCACCAGCCGCTTCCTGACCCCGGCCGCCGCCCGGGCCCTGGCCGAGGCCTGCGGCGCCCTCGCGAAGCCCGGCGCCCCGCTGCCCACCGGAACCCCCGAGGGAGCCGGCTGCGCCGACGAGATCAACGCCGTCTACGGCACCGCCGCCACCCGCGCGGCCGCCCCCGCCTTCGCCGGCTGGGACCGCCGTACGACCGAGCCCGCCTACGCCTGGCTGCCGCAGCTCATGCAGGGATGGACCGCGCGCGAGATCCGCGGCTTCACGGCCGCCGCGCGGGCCGAGAACCTGGCCGCCCCGGTCGATGCCAAGCAGCAGGTCGGCTCCACCACCGCCACCGGCTGGGTGCGCTACTACGACCAGCAGAAGGAGCTCATCGCCGCCCTGCAGAAGGCCGGCTTCGACGTCTGGATCAGCTCGGCCTCGCCGCAGCCGGTCGTCGAGGTGTGGGCCGAGGGCGTGGGCATCGACGCCGGGCACGTCATCGGCATCCGCAACACCACCACGTACGGCGGGAAGTTCACCTCCCACCTGCAGGGCTGCGGGTCCGTCGCGGACGGCGCCGACACGATGATCACGTACATCGACGGCAAGCGCTGCTGGATCAACAAGGAGATCTACGGGGTCCGCGGCGCCGCGGCCGAGAAGGTCCAGCCGGCCGCCCGCCGCCAGGTGTTCGCCGCGGGCGACTCCGACACCGACATCTCGTTCCTGCGCGACGCGACCGTGCTGCGGCTCGTCGTCAACCGCAACAAGAACGAGCTGATGTGCCGCGCCTACGACAACAGCGACGGCAAGTGGATCGTGAACCCGATGTTCATCCAGCCCAAGAAGCAGAAGGCCGCGCCGTACCCCTGCGCGACCACCGGCTTCACCGGCCGCGACGGCACCCCGGGGCCCGTGCTCCGGGGTGACACCAGCGTCATCCCGGACCAGACGGACTCCGTCTTCTAGAGGACCGTTCCTCCAGGAGACCCTGCCTCTAGAGGAAGGTGCGGCCCTCGCCCCGGTAGGTCGGGGCGGTGGCCGTCACCCGGTCGCCCTGGACCAGGTGCAGCGTGTCGAAGCGCTCGCACAGTTCACCGGCCTTCGCGTGCCGGAACCAGACCCGGTCGCCGATCAGCAGATCGTCGGCCGGGCTGCCGAGCAGCGGGGTCTGCACCTCGCCGGCCCCCTCCTGCGCGTCGTAGCGCAGTCCCTCGGGGAGGTACGGAACCGGCAGCCGGTCCGCGCCGGGCGCGCCGGAGGCCGGGTAGCCGCCGCCGAGCACCGTGACCACCCCGACCCCGGGCCGGCGGACCACCGGCTGGGCGAAGAGCGCCGCCGGGCGGCCGCTGAACGAGGTGTAGTTGTCGAACAGCCGCGGTACGTACAGCCCCGACCCGGCGGCGATCTCGGTGACCGCGTCCTCGGCGGCGGTCTGCTGGACGCTGCCGGTGCCGCCGCCGTTGACGAACTCCAGGTCCGGGACCACCGCGCGCACGGCCCGTACGGCCTCGCCGCGGCGGGCGGCCAGCTCCTTGCGGGCCGCGCCCTGCATCAGCCGGATGGCGCGCGACCTCAGCGGACGCCCCAAGAGGGCGTCCCCGACCCCGGCCACGTGGCCCTCGTAGCCCATCAGCCCGACCACCCGGAAGCCGGGCCGGGCGCTCACCGCGCGGGCCAGCTCGGCGAGCTGCGCGGGCTCGCGCAGCGGGGAGCGGCGGGCGCCGACGCGCACCCTGCCGCCGAAGAGGTGCAGGGCGGTGTCCAGTTCCAGGCAGACCCGGATCTCCTGGCCGCCGCCGTCGCGGGCCCGGTCCACGAGTTCCAGTTGCGCGAGGTCGTCGACCATCACGGTGACGGCGGCGGCCAGCTTCGGGTCGGCGGCGAGTTCGGCGAAGCCGGCCCGGTCGGCGGACGGGTAGGCGAGCAGCACGTCCTCGAAGCCCGAGCGGGCCAGCCAGATCGACTCGGCGAGGGTGTAGGACATGATCCCGGCGAACCCGGGCCGCGCCAGGACCCGTTCGAGCAGCGCCCGGCACCGTACGGACTTGCTCGCCACCCGGACCGGCTTCCCGCCGGCTCGGCGCACGAGATCGTCGGCGTTGGCGTCGAACGCGTCGAGATCCACGAGGGCGAGCGGAGCGTCGAGATGGGCGGTGGCCCGGTCGTAACGGGCCCGGTCGGCGGCGGGGGAGTTCATGGGCGGCAGCCTGCCAGATGGGTGTACTCGTGGGTAGGGGGTTCGCGGAGTCGCCGGACGCCCCACCCAGGTCAGAGGCTCGGGGGGTGCTGCGGTCACATCTCGGTCTCGACTTCCGGATGCCCCTTTTGGGCAGGGAGACGGCAGTTCGAACGCGGGTACCGTCGCTCCTCCCCGGCCGACGTTCCAGGTGCGGACGGGCGCGTAAAGTAGGGGCAGGCAGCCGACGGGAACGGGGGGCTTAGCCGCCGGATGAGTACGTCCACACCGCACGGCGGGGTCCTGACCACGCCCGACCACGTTCCGGCACCGCCACGGCGACGCCGGGGAGCGGTCCTCGCCGCCGCCCTGTGCGGCCTCCTCGGCCTCGGTCTCACCGGTGCGGCCGGCTACAAGGCCGTCTCCGACCACCGGGCCGCACAGCGCCCCGTGGACCCCGCCGAGGCGTACCGCAAGGCCGCGTCCCTCTGGCACAGCACCCCCGTCGACACCCTCTTCCCGCCCGTCCTCGACGGCCAGGACGCCGGGCCGGGCGGCGCCGACCGCACGTGGACCCGGATCACCCCCGCCGCCGACGCGGCCTGTTCCGAGGCGCTCGCCGCCGACTGGCAGGCCCTGTTCGCCGAGACCGGGTGCACCCGCGTGCTCCGCGCCACGTACACCGACGCCACCCGCAGCTCCCTGGTCACCGTCGGCATGGTCTTCACCCCCGCCGAGGCCGCCGCCATGGACCTGCTGCGCGGCAAGCTGACCGCCCCGACCGGCTACAAGATCCGCGACAACCGCCGGGCCGCCTGGACCGCCACCGTGCTCGCCGACGCCCCGGTCGTCGTCTACACCGTCTCCGCCTTCGCCGACGGCCGCCGTCTCGGCGCCCCCAGTCCCGCCGAGGACAAGATGGCCGAGGACGCCCGCGGACGCGTGGCCCAGGCAGGCCTCGGCCACGAGGCCAAGGCCGTGGCCGACCTCGTGGAACGCACCCTGAGCACCCTCGCGACCTCCCCGCAGGGCAAGCCGGGCACGCCGTCCGCGGAGCCGTCGCAGAACCCGCCGGCCTCGCAGGACCCGCAGCCGTCACAGGCCCCCACGGCGACCCCGGAGGCCGGCCCGTGACCCGCCGCGCCCTGTTCCCGGCGGCCCTCGCCCTCGGAGCCCTGTTCGCCGTCACCGCCGCGCCGCCGGCCGCCGCCGACGCCATCCGCGACCGCCAGTGGGGGCTGACGGCCCTGCGCGCCGAGGAGGCGTGGGGCATCACCGAGGGCAAGGGGGTCACCGTGGCCGTCCTCGACACCGGGGTCGACCCGACCCACCCCGACCTGGTCGGGCAGGTACTGGAGGGCACCGACCTCGTCGGCATGGGCGCCAAGCGCGGCGACCGTGCCTGGGCCCGCCACGGCACCGCCATGGCCGGGATCATCGCCGGGCACGGACACGGCAGCCTCCGCCTGGGCGGCGTCCGCGGCATCGCCCCGAAGGCGGACATCCTCCCGGTCCGGGTGATCCTGGAGGAGGGCGACCCCGGCCGCGACAAGGCCCGCGACAGCAAGGGCGGCGCCCTCGCCGAGGGCATCCGCTGGGCCGCCGACCACGGTGCCGACGTGATCAACCTCTCGCTCGGCGACGACAGCAGCTCCGCCCACCACGAGGCCGCCGAGGACGAAGCCGTCCAGTACGCCCTCGGCAAGGGCGTGGTCCTCGTCGCCTCCGCCGGCAACGGCGGCAAGTCGGGGGACCGGGTCTCGTACCCGGCCGCCTACCCCGGGGTCATCGCCGTCACGGCCGTCGACCGCAAGAACAAGAAGGCGTCCTTCTCCACCCGCAGCTGGTACGCGACCGTCAGCGCCCCGGGCGTTGGCGTGGTCATCGCCGACCCCGACCGCTCCTACTACGAGGGCTGGGGCACCAGTGCCGCCGCCGCCTTCGTCTCCGGCGCGGTCGCCCTGGTCAAGGCCGCACACCCCGACCTGTCCCCGGCCCAGATCAAGAACCTGCTGGAGGACACCGCCTCCGGTTCCCCGCCCGGCGGCCGCGACGACTCCCGCGGCTTCGGCCTGGTGGATCCCGTCGCCGCCCTCCAAGCCGCCGACGGGATGCCCCCCGAGCCGGTGCTGCCCCAACCCGTCGCGGCCGGGAGCCCCTACTTCGGCCCCGGCCCCGACCCGGTGCCGGGCCCCGGGCTCCGGGACCGCTTCGGAGCCCCGGCGGGCGTGGCCGCGGGGCTGGCACTGCTCGTGGCGGGCGGCGTACTGGCCCGGCGGCCCCGGGCCGGACGGCAGGATCCCGACGCGGGATAGGCTCGGGGAACTGTGGCGAACAAAAACATTCCCGACCCCGGTTTCTCCGACGACGACGGCTCCGCCGACCCCCGGCTGAGTGCGGCCCTGGCCGCCTGGGCCGAGGACAGAGCCGAGGAGCCCCAGGTGCTGGCGGCCCTCAAGGACGCCCGCCTGCTGGTTCCCGTGGTCGCGGTCCTCGGCGAGGTCGAGACCGACCCCGAGACCGGACTGAGGCGCGAGAAGACCAGCGACATGGCCGTCCCCACCCTGCGGGCGGGGGACCGGCGGGCCCTGCCCGCCTTCACCTCCATCGCCTCGCTGGCCCTGTGGGACCCGGCCGCCCGCCCGGTGGCGGTGCCGCTGCACCAGGCGCTGGCCGCCGCCGCGCACGAGAAGGCCGACACCATCGTCCTGGACCTGTCCGGACCGGTCCCGTACCAGCTCGCGGGCCCCGCGCTGCTGGCGCTCGCCGAGGGCCGCACGGACGCGGGCCCGCTCGCCGACCCCGCCGTACGCGAGGCCGTACGGGCCGTCGTGGCCGCCGAGCCGGCCGTACTCGCCGCCCACCTCGGCCCGGGCGGCGCGGACGCCGACGGAACCCTGGCGATCGTGCTGGCCGCCGGTCCGCAGGCCGCCGCGGCGGCCCGCCGGGTGGCCGGGGCCCTGGCGGCCGACGAGACCCTGCGCGCACGCCTCGTGGGCGGGCTGGACCTGGCGCTGCTCCCGGAGGGGGCCCCGGTCCCGCCGGGCGAGCCGCTCTTCGCGCGCTGAACGACCCGGAACGCCGAAGGGCCCGACCACACCTGAACGTTGAGGTGTGGTCGGGCCCTTCGGCGTGGTGGCGCCGCGGTGAAGCGTTGCCCCGGTTACGCGTACACGGGACCCGTGAACTTCTCGCCCGGGCCCTGCCCCGGCTCGTCCTGCACCAGCGAGGCCTCGCGGAAGGCCAGCTGGAGGGACTTCAGGCCGTCGCGCAGCGGGGCGGCGTGGAAGGAGCTGATCTCGGTGGCGCTCGCGGTGACCAGCCCGGCCAGGGCGGTGATCAGCTTGCGGGCCTCGTCGAGGTCCTTGTATTCGGAGTCCGGCTTGTCCAGGCCCAGGTTGACCGCTGCCGCACTGAGCAGGTGGACGGCCACCGTGGTGATGACCTCGACGGCCGGCACGTCCGCGATGTCGCGGGTCAGGTCGTCGTAGTCGGGAGCGGCCGGGGATGCAGAGGTGGAACCGGAGGGCGTCGCGTCAGTCATGTGCCCCACGATATGCCGTGCGGCGGGCTTGCAACGCGGGTGCTAGTATGTACTTCGACCGGCCGGACACTTATGTGCCCGGCCCACAAGTGGAGGCTCCGATTCTCCCACCCAGCCGCCCTCACGGGAGGCGGGTCACCGGTCTGGTGGTATCCATCGTTCCGTACGGACGATGGAAAGCTGCCCGATTTTGCGCCCCGCGGTTCGCACGCGACGGTGCTCCGGTTGTATTGGAGCCCTCGTCTGTGCCCGGCGGGGCTTTTTTCATTCCCCGCCGCGGTCGGTCTGACGGAAAAACGTCAGCGGCTGTCCTCCAGGCAGCCGTGTGGTGCTACCGAGGAGGATCCATCAGCACCGAGCCCCGCATCAACGACCGGATTCGCGTTCCCGAGGTACGACTCGTCGGCCCGAGTGGCGAGCAGGTCGGCATCGTGCCGCTTGCCAAGGCGCTCGAGCTCGCGCAGGAGTACGACCTCGACCTGGTCGAGGTCGCGGCGTCCGCACGCCCGCCGGTCTGCAAGCTCATGGACTACGGCAAGTTCAAGTACGAGTCGGCCATGAAGGCCCGTGAGGCGCGCAAGAACCAGGCGCACACGGTCATCAAGGAAATGAAGCTCCGGCCGAAGATCGACCCGCACGACTATGACACCAAGAAGGGTCACGTCGTTCGGTTCCTCAAGCAGGGCGACAAGGTCAAGATCACGATCATGTTCCGTGGTCGCGAGCAGTCCAGGCCGGAACTCGGCTACCGACTGCTGCAGCGTCTGGCTTCGGACGTCGAGGACCTCGGGTTCATCGAGTCGAACCCGAAGCAGGACGGCCGAAACATGATCATGGTTCTCGGTCCGCACAAGAAGAAGACCGAGGCGATGGCCGAAGCCCGCGAGGCGCAGGCCGCCCGCAAGGCCGAGCGCCAGGGTGCTGTGGCCAGCGACGAGAGTGGTGACGAGGCCCTGGCCGCCGACGCCGCGCTCGAGGCGGAGAACGCTGCACTCGAAGCCGAGGACGTGGACGTCGACGTGGAGGACGCTTCCGACGAAGCGGCCGACGCGACCGACGCGGCCGAGGCCGGCACCGACGAGGCAGCCGCCTCGGACGAGGCCTCTGCCCAGGCCTGATTCCGAGGCAGCCCGTCTCGGATCACCGATACAACATGACGCTCCCGTGAGCCGGCCCCCCACCAGGGCCGGTGGGGGCGCCACCGACGAGGAGATAACGGCGCCATGCCGAAGAACAAGACGCACTCCGGGACCAAGAAGCGCTTCAAGATCACCGGCTCCGGCAAGGTGCTCCGCGAGCGCGCCGGCAAGCGCCACCTGCTCGAGCACAAGTCGTCCCGTGTCACCCGCCGCCTGACCGGCACCGCGGAGATGGCCCCCGGCGACGCCAAGAAGATCAAGAAGCTTCTCGGCAAGTGACGTCCTCCGCTCCCCTTCCGGGAGCGGGAGCACGTCAAGACCGGGACCCCATCGAATTCGGGCCGTGTGAACACTTCCACGGCCCCGCTACAAGGAGTACACAGTGGCACGCGTCAAGCGGGCAGTAAACGCGCACAAGAAGCGTCGGGCAATCCTCGAGGCGGCGAAGGGTTACCGCGGTCAGCGTTCGCGCCTGTACCGCAAGGCCAAGGAGCAGGTCACCCACTCCCTGGTCTACAACTTCAACGACCGCAAGAAGCGCAAGGGCGACTTCCGTCGTCTCTGGATCCAGCGCATCAACGCGGCTGCCCGTCAGAACGGCATGACGTACAACCGCCTCATCCAGGGTCTGAACGCCGCCAACATCGAGGTGGACCGCAAGATCCTCGCCGAGCTGGCCGTCAACGACGCCAACGCGTTCGCCGCGCTGGTCGAGGTCGCGCAGAAGGCCCTCCCGGCCGACGTCAACGCCCCGAAGGTCGCTGCCTAAGCAGCACGCCCTCAAGGCTGCAGTAACTTGCCCGGACCCGCAGGCCTCGCGCCTGCGGGTCCGGTGCGTTGAGCACCGAGTTCGACCGAGTTCCACCCGCTGTACGTACGGAAGCGAGCCGACCGCCATGGGCACCCCCGCCGAGCTGATCTCCCCCCGGTCCACCCGGGTGGCCGCCGCCAGGCGACTGGCGCGACGCAATTTCCGCACCAAGGAGCGCCGCTTCATCGCCGAGGGCCCGCAGGCCGTGCGCGAGGCCGTGGAGCACCGCGGCGCCGGCGGCGAGTCCACGCTGATCGAGCTGTTCGCGACCGTGGAGGCCGCCGAGCGCTACGCCGACATCGTCGACGCCGCGTACGCCGCCGGGGCCCGGGTCCACTACGCCTCCGACGAGGTGCTCGCGGAGGTCTCGCAGACCGTCACCCCGCAGGGCCTGGTCGGCGTCTGCCACTTCCTGGACTCCCCGTTCGAGGAGATCCTCAAGGCCCGGCCCAAGCTCGTCGCCGTCCTCGCGCACGTCCGCGACCCCGGCAACGCCGGTACGGTGCTGCGCTGCGCGGACGCCGCCGGAGCCGACGCGGTCGTGCTGACCGACGCCTCCGTGGACCTGTACAACCCCAAGTCGGTACGCGCCTCCGTGGGCTCCCTCTTCCACCTTCCGGTGGCCGTCGGCGTGCCCGTGGAACAGGCCGTCGAAGGGCTGCGCGCGGCCGGCGTGCGGATCCTGGCCGCCGACGGGGCCGGTACGGACGACCTCGACGCCGAGCTCGACGCGGGCACCATGGGCACCCCCTCGGCCTGGATCTTCGGCAACGAGGCCTGGGGCCTGCCCGAGGAGACCAGGGCGCTCGCCGACGCGGTCGTACGGGTCCCGATCCACGGAAAGGCCGAGAGCCTGAACCTCGCCACGGCCGCCGCGGTGTGCCTGTACGCCTCCGCGCGTGCACAGCGGGCGCCCGGAGGGTGCCGCTCCGTGACCCCCAGCTAGTAATGTGGCGGCCCGGGGGGCCCACTGTGCTACTCGGAGATGTGGGGTACGGGGACATGACCGTCGGTACGAACAGCTCGCCAGGTGCCGCCAAGGCGGCCGGCGCACCGGTCCTGGCGACCGTGTCCCAGCTGGCCGCGCCCGCCGCCCGGGTGCCGGTGCAGCATCCCCAGGCGGCTTCCGCCGCCACCGCCCCGCCCGCGCGGGCCCTGCCCGCGCCCGCGAGCCCCGTAGGCCCCGCCGCAGAGGGGCCGGACGCGCCGGAGGACTCCGACGGGCACGGCGAGTACGCCGCGCTCGGGATCGACCCCGACGACCTGCCCGACGGGCTGGTGATCGCGGACGCCACCGGCCGGGTCATCTGCTTCAACTCCGCGGCGGCCCGGATCACCGCCCTCGTGGCGGGCGAGGCCCTGGGCCTGGAGATCGAGCGCGCACTCCCTCTGGAGGACCTCGAAGGCCGCCGCTGGTGGGCGCTGACCGACCCCTACGGAGGCCTCGCCACCCGGCGCGGACAGCCCGAGCGCAACCTGCTGCTCCCCGGCGGCCGCGAGGTGCTCGTCTCCGCCCGCTACGTGCGCACCCACCCCAAGGGCCCGGTGCGCCGGCTCGTGGTGACCCTGCGCGGCACCGAGGCCCGGCGGCGCACCGAGCGCAGCCACGCCGAGCTGATCGCCACCGTCGCGCACGAGTTGCGCTCCCCGCTCACCTCCGTGAAGGGGTTCACGGCGACCCTGCTCGCCAAGTGGGAGCGGTTCACGGACGACCAGAAGCGCTTGATGCTGGAGACGGTCGACGCCGACGCGAACCGCGTCACCCGGCTCATCGCCGAGCTCCTGGACATCTCCCGCATCGACTCGGGCCGTCTGGAGGTCCGCCGCCAGCCGGTCGACATCTCCACCGCCGTGGGCCGCCACGTCCAGGCGCTCACCGCGAACGGACAGGCCCCGGAGCGGTTCCTGGTCAGCGTGAGCCGACCGCTGCCCGACTTGTGGGCGGACCCGGACAAAATTGACCAGATCCTCGGCAACCTGCTCGAAAATGCGGTGCGGCACGGCGACGGAACCGTCACCATCGACGTGACGCCGACCAGCTTCGCGAATGCCGCGGGGAAGACCGAGAAGGGAACCGCCGTCACCGTGACCGATGAAGGCCCTGGTATCCCCGAGGAGTCGATGGGCCGCGTCTTCACCCGTTTCTGGCGGGGCAGCAAGCGCGGCGGCACCGGTCTGGGCCTCTACATCGTCAAGGGCATCGTGGAAGCCCACGGCGGCACCATCAAGGTCGGCCGCGGCCCCGGAGGCGGCGCCGAGTTCCGATTTATCCTGCCCGTCGGCGCCCCGGCGTACCTCACGCAGTAGCCCTGCGGAGCGTCTCGCCAGGCGGCCCACGGGCTCCTTCACCCCCAGCGACCTTTAGACTCGACCTTTGGCACCTTTGTGTCCTTGTGCCGAGCGCGTCCTGCGCGTCGCGCGGGGGACCCACCAGCCAGCCATCGGAAGTACGGGAAGAGATGTCGGCACCGAACAAGTCGTACGACCCTGTCGAGGTCGAGGCACTGAAACCGGAAGAGATCGAGCGCATGCGGGACGAGGCGCTCGCCGCCTTCGCCGCCGCCGGCGACCTCGACGAACTTCGGGAGGCGAAGACCGCGCACATGGGCGACCGCTCGCCCCTGGCGCTCGCCAACCGAGAGATCGGCGCGCTGCCCCCGCAGGCCAAGGCCACCGCGGGCAAGCTCGTGGGTCAGGCCCGGGGCGCCGTGAACAAGGCCTTCGGGGCCCGCACGGTCGCGCTCGAAGCCGAGCGCGACGAGCGGGTGCTGGTCGAGGAGGCGGTGGACGTCACGCTGCCCCACGACCGCGTGCCCGCCGGCGCCCGGCACCCCCTGACCACGCTGATGGACCGCATCGCGGACATCTTCGTGGCCATGGGGTACGAGGTCGCGGAGGGCCCCGAGGTCGAGGCGGAGTGGTTCAACTTCGACGCCCTCAACTTCACGCCCGACCACCCCGCGCGCCAGATGCAGGACACCTTCTTCGTCCGGGGGCCGGAAGGCACCGAGGGCGACGAGTCGGGCGTCGTGCTGCGCACCCACACCTCCCCGGTGCAGGCGCGCTCGCTGCTGGAGCGCAAGCCCCCCGTCTACATCGTGTGCCCGGGGCGGGTGTACCGCACCGACGAGCTCGACGCGACGCACACCCCGGTCTTCCACCAGGTCGAGCTGCTCGCCGTGGACGAGGGCCTGACCATGGCGGACCTCAAGGGCACCATGGACCACATGGTCCAGGAGCTGTTCGGCGAGGGCACCACCACGCGCCTGCGCCCGCACTTCTTCCCCTTCACCGAGCCGTCCGCCGAGATGGACATGCAGTGCTACGTGTGCCGCGGTGCGTCGGTGGGCAACCCCGACCGCCCGTGCCGCACCTGCTCCAGCGAGGGCTGGATCGAGCTCGGCGGCTGCGGCATGGTCAACCCGAAGGTGCTCATCGCCTGCGGTGTGGACCCGGAGAAGTACAGCGGGTTCGCCTTCGGCTTCGGCATCGAGCGGATGCTGATGTTCCGCCACAACGTAGAAGACATGCGAGACATGGTCGAGGGTGACATCCGTTTCACCCGGCCGTTCGGGATGGAGATCTGATGCGGGTCCCGCTTTCTTGGCTGCGGGAGTACGTCGACCTCCCCGCGGGTGAAACCGGTCGCGACGTGGCCCACAAGCTCGTCGACGCCGGCCTCGAGGTCGAAACCGTGGAGCAGCTCGGCGGCGGGCTCAAGGGCCCGCTCGTCGTCGGCCAGGTGCTGACCATCGAGGAGCTCGAAGGCTTCCGCAAGCCGATCCGCTTCTGCACGGTGGACGTCGGCCAGGCCAACGGAACCGGCCTGCCGCAGGAGATCGTCTGCGGCGCCCGGAACTTCTCCGTCGGCGACAAGGTCGTCGTGGTCCTGCCGGGCGCGGTCCTGCCCGGCGACTTCGCGATCGCCGCGCGCGAGACGTACGGCCGCACCTCGCACGGCATGATCTGCTCCGGCGACGAGCTGGGCATGGGCGACGACGGCACGCACGGCATCATCGTGCTGCCGCACGAGCACGAGGTCGGCACCGACGCGATCAAGCTCCTGGAGCTGGTCGACGAGGTCCTCGACATCGACATCACCCCGGACCGCGGCTACTGCATGTCCATGCGCGGTGTGGCCCGCGAGGCCGCCACCGCGTACGGCCTGCCGCTGCGCGACCCGGCGCTGCTCGACGTGCCCGCGCCGAACTCGTACGGCTACGCCGTCAAGATCGACGACCCGCGGGGCTGCGACCGCTTCACCGCGCGCACGGTGACCGGCCTCGACCCCGAGGCGCGCTCCCCGATCTGGCTCACGCGCCGCCTCCAGAAGGCGGGCATGCGCCCGATCTCGCTCGCCGTGGACATCACCAACTACGTGATGCTGGAACTCGGCCAGCCGCTGCACGCCTACGACCGCTCGCGGATCGACGGCGCCATCGGCGTCCGCCGGGCCGAGCAGGGCGAGAAGTTCACCACCCTGGACGGGGTCAAGCGCACGCTCGACTCCGAGGACCTGGTGATCACCGACAACAGCGGCCCGATCGGGCTCGCCGGTGTCATGGGCGGCGCCAACACCGAGATCGCCGACTCCGTCACCGACCCCGAGACGGGCGCCGTCACCGGCACCACCGAGGTCGTCGTGGAGGCCGCGCACTTCGACTCCGTGTCGATCTCGCGCACCGCCCGCCGCCTCAAGCTGTCCTCCGAGGCGTCCAAGCGCTTCGAGCGCGGCGTCGACCCGCAGGCCGCCGCCGCTGCCGCGCAGCGCACCGTCGACCTGCTCGTGCTGCTGGCGGGCGGCACCGCCGAGGCCGGCGTCACCGAGCTCACCGCCCCGGGCGCCCCGCGCACCATCGCGATGAGCGCGGACCACCCCGACAAGGTCGCGGGCATGCAGTACGGCCGGGAGACCGTCGTACGCCGCCTGCAGGAGGTCGGCTGCGACGTCTACGGCCAGGACGAGCTCGTCGTCACGGCGCCCTCGTGGCGGCCCGACCTCGCCGAGCCCAACGACCTCGCCGAGGAAGTCATCCGGCTGGAGGGCTACGGGAACCTTCCCTCCACCCTCCCGCAGGTGCCCTCCGGCCGCGGTCTGACCGCCCGGCAGCAGCTGCACCGCCGGGTGGGCCGCGCGCTGGCCGGCGCGGGCTACGTCGAGGCGCTCAGCTACCCGTTCCTGGGCGAGGGCGTCTTCGACCAGCTCCAGCTGCCCGCGCACGACGCCTCCCGCCAGGTCGTCAAGCTGGTCAACCCGATCTCCGACGAGGAGCCGGCGCTGCGCACCACGCTGCTGCCGGGTCTGCTCGGCGCGCTGCGCCGCAACGACAGCCGGGGCAGCCACGACCTCGCCCTCTTCGAGACCGGCTCGGTCTTCCGGGCCGCCGCGCAGCCGGGCGTCGCCGTACGCCTCGGCGTCGACCGGCGTCCCACCGACGAGGAGATCGCCACCCTGAACGCGGCCCTGCCCGCGCAGCCGCGCTACGCCGCGGTCGTGCTGGCCGGGGCCCGCGAGCAGGCCGGCTGGTGGGGCAAGGGCCGTCCGGCCGACTGGGCCGACGCGGTCCAGGCGGCGCGCTCGCTGGCCGTCGAGGCCGGTGCGGAGCTCGTCGTGCGCCAGGGCCAGTACGGTCCCTGGCACCCGGGCCGCTGCGCCGAGCTGCTCGTCACCCTGGACGGGGTGGAGACGGTCATCGGGCACGCCGGTGAGCTGCACCCGCGCGTGGTCAAGGCGATGGGTCTGCCGGCCCGCACCAGCGCCATGGAGCTCGACCTGGACCGCCTCGCGGCGGCCGGCGGCGAGGCCCTCCAGGCTCCCCGGATCTCCTCCTTCCCGGTGGCGACCCAGGACGTCGCGCTGATCGTGGACGCGTCGGTGCCGGCATCCGCCGTCGAGGACGCGCTGCACAAGGGCGCCGGTGAACTGCTGGAGTCCCTGCGGCTGTTCGACGTGTTCGAGGGCGAGCAGGTGGGCGAGGGCAAGAAGTCCCTCGCGTACGCGCTGCGCTTCCGCGCGACCGACCGGACGCTGACCGCCGAGGAGTCCACGGCGGCCCGCGACGCGGCGGTCGCCCTGGCGGGCGAGCGCACGGGCGCGGTACTGCGCGGCGCGTAGCCGCTGCCGCTTGCTGTGCCGAGGGGGTGCATCCCGGTTCCGGGGTGTGCCCCCTCAGTCGTTCCCGGCTGCGCGGGGTGGCGGGGCGGCCCTGCGGGGCTGGTCCCCTACCCACCCTTCGCCCGTTCCCCGGGCTCCGCCCGGACCCGGTCCTCAAACGCCGGACGGGCTGGAAAAATCCAGCCTCGCCGGCGTTTGAGGCGCGGGGTCTGGGGACGGGGCCGCGGGCGTCCGCGCCGGTGGCGGGACCACGCGGGCCGGGCCCGGTGGGTGGGCCCGGCCCGCGTTCGGTCCGGCTCGGCCGGGGCCCGGCGACCAACCAGGACCCGGCGGAGCCGAAGCGCGCCGCCCGCCTGCCGTGGAGTGTCGGGCAGACAACAGGACGGGCGGCGCGGTTGACGGGTCGTCGCACTGTACGAGGGGGAGCCGACGACCCGAGCTACCTCTTGGCGAGGCCCTTAAGTGAAGCGCTCGGACGGGCCCGCGCGGCAGGGTGCGTATCGCATTTATGCGCGTACGGCGTTCACACCCCGTGTGAACCCCGCACCCACTAGCCTGGTTGCCACGAGCCCTTGGAGCGGCCATGCAGCCCAATGCACTGCTCGACGCCCTCCTCGCCGAGGCGGGAATGTCCCACGCCGGACTCGCCGCGTACGTGAACCAGGCGGGCCGCTCCCGCGGACTCGCCCTGCGCTACGAACACACCGCCGTGGCCCGGTGGTTGAAGGGTCAGCGTCCGCGCGGTCAGGTCCCGGACCTGATCTGCGAGGTGATCGGGGGCCGGCTGCGGCGGCCGCTCTCCCTGGACGACGTGGGCTTCGGCGTGCCCGGGCAGTCCGCAGATCTCCACGGGTCCGCGCTCAGCGGCTTCGTCGACCGGGCCGCCGCCCTGTGGCGCTCCGACGGCAACGGCCGCCAGCCCCTCGACGCCGGCGCCCTCACCGGTACTCCCGCGGTGATGCCCGTGTGGGAGTGGGAGAACCCGCCCGAGGACGCCGACGTGTCCCGCGAGGGACCGACCCGGGTCGGCCCCGAGCACGTGGAGATCCTGAAGGCCGCCCGCGCGCACTACGAGCTGATGTACCGCCGGGCCGGCGGCGTGGCCACCCGCGACCGGGTGGTCCGCTTCCTCGGTACCGAGACCGCCCCGATGCTGCGCGGCAGTTACTCCGACGGGCTGGGCCGCAGCCTGCACCGGGCCGGTGGTTCCCTGGTGGCGGTGGCGGGGATCTGCGCGTACGACTCGGACGCGCACGGGCTGGCCCAGCGCTACTTCCACCAGGCGCTGAGGCTGGCCAAGGCCAGCGGGGACCGGGGGCTCGGGGCCTATGTGATCGCGCTCATCGTCAACCAGTCCCTGCATCTACGGGAGTTCCGCCAGGCCGTGGCCTTCGCCGAGGCCGCCCTGCGCGCGGCCGGCCGGCACACCACCCCGGCCCTGGCCGCGGACCTGTACGCCATGCAGGCCAAGGCGTACGCCCAACTCGGCGATACAGGAGCCGCGTTGGCCTGCATCCGCAAGGCCGAGGCGGCGGCGGAGCGGATCCGCCCCGGCACGGAGCCGGACGAGACGGGGTACGTACAGCCCGGGCTGGTCAACGTACAGGTGGCGGAGGCGCTGCTGGGTCTGGGTGATCTGCGGGCGGCCCGGGAGCAGGCCTCGGCGGCCGTCGGCACTCCCGCGCACGACCGGGGCCGGGTGCACCGGCTCGCGATGCTGTGCGAGATCCAGCTGCGCCAGGGCGAGGCCGATCAGGCGATGGCCTCGGCGGCCGAAATGGCCGAGCGGGCCAAGGGGATGGAGTCCCTGCGCCTGCGCGACCGGCTGCGCGCGGTCCGGGAGCAGCTGCTGACCAGCGGTTGTTCGGGGGCCGAGGACGCGGCCGAGCTCATCGACGGGGCGCTTCGCGTTCCGCTGTGACATCCCCGCGGCGTTCTCTGCGCCGCCCTTTGCGCGTTCCCCTGGGCAGGGGTGAACTGCTGCCATGTTGCCACCTACTCGATCGGAAGGTGGCAGAACCGTGCAGTGGATGAACTTGAGTGAGCAAACCGTGTACACGAACCGCTGGTTCGATGTGAATCTCGCCGATGTGGAGCTTCCCGACGGCCGGCACCTGGACCACTTCGTCATCAGGCTGCGCCCGGTCGCCATCGCCACGGCCGTCAACGAGGCGGGCGAGGTGCTGCTGCTGTGGCGCCACCGCTTCATCACCGACAGCTGGGGCTGGGAACTGCCCGCCGGGGTCGTCGAGGACGGGGAGTCCATCGAGCGGGCGGCCGCCCGGGAGATGGAGGAGGAGTCGGGCTGGCGGCCCGGCCCCCTCCACCACCTGATGACCGTCGAGCCGTCCAACGGGCTGACCGACGCCCGCCACCACCTCTACTGGGCGGACGGGGCCACGTACACGGGCCATCCCGAGGACGACTTCGAGTCCTCGCGCCGCGAGTGGGTACCGCTCAAGCTGGTCCCCGACATGATCGCGCGCGGCGAGATCCCGGCCGCCAACATGGCGGCCGGGCTTTTGCTGCTGCACCACCTGCGGCTCGGCTGAGCCGCAGGCGGTCGCCCGAGGCCGGCCGCAGGGGCCGTACGGCTCAGCTGTACGGGTAGAAGCCCGAGCCGGTCTTGCGGCCGAGGCGGCCGGCGTCGACCATGCGCTGGAGCAGCGGGGGAGCCGCGTACAGGGGCTCCTTGAACTCCGCGTACATCGAGTCGGCCACCGAGGCCACCGTGTCCAGACCGATGAGGTCCGCGAGCTTCAGCGGGCCCATCGGATGGGCGCAGCCCAGCTCCATGCCGTTGTCGATGTCCTCGCGACTCGCGATGCCCGACTCGAACATCCGGATCGCGGACAGCAGGTACGGGATGAGGAGCGCGTTGACCACGAAGCCGGAGCGGTCCTGGGCGCGGATGGCGTGCTTGCCCAGCGCGCCCCCGACCAGGGCCTCGGCGCGCTTGATGGTCTCGTCGCTCGTCGTCAGCGCAGGGATCAGCTCGACGAGCTGCTGCACCGGGGCCGGGTTGAAGAAGTGGATGCCGATGACCTGGTCGGGACGCGAGGTCGCGACGGCCAGCTTGACCAGCGGGATCGAGGAGGTGTTGGAGGCGAGGATCGCGTCCGGGCGGGTGACCACCTGGTCGAGGACCTGGAAGATCTCCGTCTTGACCTGCTCGTTCTCGACGACCGCCTCGATCACGAGGTCGCGGTCGGCGAACTCGCCGAGATCGGTGGTGAACGACAGGCGGGCCAGGGTCTCGTCCCGCTCCTCCTCGCTGATCTTGCCGCGTTCGGCGGCCCGGGTCAGGGAGGTGTGCAGCCGGGTCCGCCCGAGTTCGAGGGCCTCGCCGGTGGTTTCGGCGACCATCACCTCGAGCCCGCTCCGGGCGAACACCTCCGCGATGCCCGCGCCCATCTGGCCACAGCCCACTACGCCGACGCGTGCGATGTCGTCTGGGAGGTCCGTCACATCGTGCCTTTCGCTGCTCTCCATCGCGGGTCCCCCGTACTCGTGCAGTGGTAACTGCGTTCCGGCGCCCGCCACGCCCCCCGACGTTACCCCCGTCGTTGCCCGGCGTGTCGGGCCGGGGCGGGCATGCTGGGCGGACACGAGGCAATGTCACGCAGTGGAACGGAGTCGTCACATGGCGTCCATCGGGAGGCGGTCCACCGGGAGGCGGCCCATCGGGAGGCGGGGAGTGCTGGCCGCGGCGGCGGGGGTGCTGGCGGCGGTGGCGGCGGCCCCCGCGCGGGCGGTCGGGCCGTCGCAGGAGGGCGGGGGGAGGCGGGGGCGCGGAGCGGGCGAGCCCGAGTTCCGTGGGATGTGGGTCGCCTCCGTGCAGAACGTGGACTGGCCCTCGCAGAGCGGGCTTTCCGCGCGGGAGCAGCGCGCCGAGCTGCTGGCCCTCCTCGACACCGCCGTCGCCCGCCGCCTCAACGCGGTGATCCTCCAGGTCCGGCCGACCGCCGACGCGATGTGGCCCTCGGCGCGCGAGCCCTGGTCGCAGTGGCTGACCGGCGAGCAGGGAGTCGATCCCGGCTGGGACCCGCTCGGCACGGCCGTCGCCGAAGCGCACGCCCGGGGGCTGGAACTGCACGCCTGGTTCAACCCGTACCGGGTCGCCAACCACACCGACCGGAGCCTGCTCGCAGCCGGGCACCCGGCCCGCCGCAACCGGACCTGGACCGTGCCCTACGGCGGCAAGCTGTACTACAATCCGGGGCTGCCGGAAGTGCGCCGCTTCGTGCAGGACGCGATGCTCGACGCCGTCGCCCGCTACCCCCTCGACGGGGTGCACTGGGACGACTACTTCTACCCGTACCCCGTCGAGGGCCGCGATTTCGACGACGACGCCGCCTACGAGCAGTACGGCCGTGCCTTCGCGACCCGCGGGGCCTGGCGCCGCCACAACACCGACACCCTGGTCCGCGAGATGTCCGAGCGGCTGCGGGCACTGCGCCCCGCGACGCGCTTCGGCATCAGCCCCTTCGCCGTCTGGCGCAACTCCGACCGCGATCCGCTCGGTTCGCCGACGCAGGCGGGCGTCGCCACGTACGACGATCTCTACGCGGACACCCGCAAGTGGGTGCGCGAGGGCTGGATCGACTACATCGTGCCGCAGGCGTACTGGCAGATCGGTCACCCGGCCGCCGACTACGCCGCCATCGTCCCGTGGTGGGCGAAGACCGTCGCCGGCACCCGCGTCCAGCTCTACGTGGGGGAGGCGCTGTACCGCTGCGACGCGGAGAGCTCTACCGCGGCCTGGCGCGATCCGCGCGAGCTGTCCCGGCACCTGCGGTTCGCCGCCGGATACCCCGAGGTCCGCGGCCACGTCTACTTCTCGGCGAAGCAGGTGGTCGCGGACCCCAACGGGGCGATGGCCAGGGTGGTCGCCGACCACTATCCGACGGCGGTGGCCGTGCCACCGCGCTGACCCGGCCGTCTGACGACGGGTTCTAGGGGCAGCCCGTCATTGGTCGTGGTCGGCGGGGTGCTTCACGATGCAGTCGGGGCCGGGGGACATGACGGCCTCGTGTCCGTCCGTGAAGCGGACGCGGTAGGGAGGGGTGCCGTTCTCTCCCAGGACCTGGGTGATCTCACCGACCTTGTCGTGCTGGCCCACGATCCTGCCGTGCTGAACCAGCTGGTCGCCCTCGGTCGCGCGCATGCTGACCTCCTCGGTGGCGGTCCGATCCGGTGCTAGCAGTTTAGGTCGTTCAGCCCCTTTTTGACCCATCGGGCCGCTGCGTCACCGCGATGCAGACGAGCACCGCGCAGGCGGCGACGGGCGCGGCCGGGGACAGGTGTTCGCCGAGCAGCAGCACCGACCACATGAGGGTCAGCAGCGGCTGTGCGAGCTGGAGCTGGCTCGCGCGGGCCGCGCCGATCTCGGCCATGCCCCGGTACCAGACGTAGAGGCCGAGGAAGGCGGAGCCGACCGCCACCCAGACGAGCCCGGCCACCCCGCGGCCGGTCAACTCGACCGGTTCGTACGCGAGCCCGAGCGCGGAGCCGACGACGCCGATGGGCAGGCACAGCACCAGCGCCCAGGCGATGACCTGCCAGCCGGGCAGCAGCCGGGCCAGGCGCCCGCCCTCGGTGTACCCGGCCGCGCACACCAGCAGGGCGGCGAAGAGGAGGGCGTCGCCGGCCGAGAGGGCGCCGCCGCTCTGGGCCACGGTGAAGCCGAGGACGATGACCGCGCCGGCGACGGCCGCGGCCCAGAAGCGGCGCGAGGGCCGGGCTCCGGTGCGCAGCGAGGAGACGATCGCGGTGGTGAGCGGCAGCAGGCCGACCACCACGGCGGCGTGCGAGGTGGTGGAGGTCTGCAGGGCGAGGGTGGTGAGCAGGGGGAATCCGACGACCACACCGCCCGCGACGACGGCCAGTCCCGCCCAGTGGGCGCGGGCCGGCACCGGGACCCGCAGGGCCAGCAGGAAGGCGCCGGCCGTCAGGCCCGCGAGGAGACAGCGCAGGCCGAAGAGGGACCACGGGCCGAAGCTCTCCAGGCCCCAGGCGGTGCCGGGGAAGGTCAGCGAGAAGGCGACGACTCCGGCCGCTGCGAGGGTGGTGCCCCCGAGGGCGGGCCGGGGCCGACGTGCTGCCGTACCTCGAACTGCTATCGCGTTGGGGAGAGTAGCGCTATTCTGTGCTGTCATGTACGAGCGTAGCAGTGTGGCGGAATTGGCGGAATCCCTTCGAGGCGAGCTGGACCGCTACTCGATAGGTGGAAAGCTGCCGTCGAGCCGAGCCCTGGTCGAGCAGTACCGGGTCAGTCCCGTCACCGTCTCCCGGGCCCTCGCCCAGCTCGCCGCCGAAGGCCTGGTGGTCACCCGTCCCGGAGCCGGGGTCTACCGCGCGCAGCCCCGTACGCACACCCAGGAGCCCGGCGACACCTCCTGGCAGGCCGTCGCCCTGAGCGCCGAGGACTCCGGCGAGGTGGTCCCGCGCTCCGTGGACGCCTCCGGGGTGCTCGTCACCCTGGCCGCCCCGCCCGCCGGGGTCATCCCGCTGCACAGCGGCTACCTGCACGAGACGCTCCAGCCCGAGCGGGCCATGGCGGCGGCCCTCGCCCGGGCCGGCCGGCGGCCCGGAGTGTGGGGGCGGCCGCCCGTGGAAGGCCTGGCCGAGCTGCGGGACTGGTTCGCCCGCGAGATCGGCGGGGCCGTCGCGGCCGGGGACGTGCTGGTGACCGCGGGCGGCCAGAGCGCGCTCGCCACCGCGCTGCGGGCGCTCGCCCCGCCGGGGGCGCCGATCCTCGTCGAATCCCCGACCTACCCGGGACTGCTGGCCATCGCAAGGGCCGGTGGGTGCCGGCCGGTGCCCGTCCCGGTGGACGCGGACGGGGTCCGGCCGGAGCTGCTGGCCGCCGCCTTCGAAGCGACCGGGGCGCGGGTGTTCGTATGCCAGCCGTTGTTCCAGAACCCGACCGGTGCCGTGCTGTCCGCCGAGCGGCGGGGAGAGGTGCTGCGGATCGCGCGCGCCGCCGGGGCCTTCGTGCTGGAGGACGACTACGCGCGGTCCCTGGCCCACGAGGACCTGGGCCCGCTGCCCGCACCGCTCGCCGCCGAGGACCCGGACGGGGTGGTCGTCCACGTGCGGTCGCTGACCAAGGTCACCTCGCCCAGCCTGCGGGTGGGGGCCCTCGCGGCCAGGGGCCCGGTCTTCGACCGGCTGCGCGCCATCCAGGTCGTGGACACCTTCTTCGTGCCCCGGCCGCTCCAGGAGACCGCCCTCGAACTGGTCGGCGCACCCGCCTGGCCGCGCCACCTCAAGGCCGTGGCCACCGAGCTGCGCCACCGCCGGGACGTCCTCACGGGGGCGCTGCGGCGGGAGCTGCCGGAGCTGGAGGTGCCCCATCCGCCACGCGGCGGCTACCAGTTGTGGGCGCGGCCCCGCGGGGGCGGCGACGACGCGGCCTTCGTGGCGGCCGCCCTGCGGGCCGGGGTCGCGGTCGCGCCGGGACGGCCGTACTTCTGTGCGGAGCCGCCCGGTCCGTTCGTCCGGCTGAGCTTCGCCGGGGTGTCCGGCGCAGGCGAACTGACCGAGGCCGTCCGGCGGCTGCGATCCGGGCTTCGTCTCGACGCTTGACCCCGTGCGACCCGGGGATCACCATCGCCGCATGCATGTTCGGGTTTCGCTAGTCGCAGCAGCCCGTGGTACCTCGCTGCTCGCCGAGCGCTTCGACGACGACCGTCCCCTCGACGTGGACGGCTGGCGCGCGGTGGAGTCCGCCGCGCGCGGGCTCGTACCGCTGGGCTCGGCCGAGCTCCGCTACTGTTCGCCGACCTCGCGCAGCCGGGCCACCGGGACCGCCCTCGGCTACGCCCCGATGGCGCAACCCGCCCTGCGGGAGTGCGACATGGGCCGCTGGCGCGGGCTCACCCTGGCCGAGGTGGCGGCCCGGGACCCCGCGGCCGTGGACCTCTGGCTCACCGATCCGCACGCCGCCCCGCACGGCGGGGAATCGCTGCTCGCCTTCATCGCCCGGATCGGCGGCTGGCTCGACACCCGGCCGGCCGACGACGGGGGAGCGATCGTGGCGGTGGCGGAGCCGTCGGTGGTCCGGGCAGCCCTCGTGTACGCACTGAACGCGCCGCCGCTGACGTACTGGAACGTGGACGTCCGCCCCTTGTCCACGCTCACCCTCGCCGGCGGACCGCGGCGCTGGCACCTCTCCCTCCAGGCGCCCGTGTGAACCGTCTGAATCGCCCGAACCGCCCGCACCGGCTAAATCGGTTGAGGCGCAGGTGGGGCGTGCCTAGCCTGCGGGCATGGACGACATCACAGACATAGACGGCGCGGGCGTGGGCGGTACGGACCCGGGCGATGCGGGCGTCCGGATCACCACGCTCGCGGAGCGGCCCGAACTGGCCGCCCGGCTCTGGGACATGAAGGACTCGTGGCCCGAGTTCGCCCAGCACGATGCGCTCGCCTGGCTGCTGTACCCGCGGATGGTGGCCGAGTTCGCGGAGTACGTCCTGGTCGCCACGGACGGCGACACGGTCGTCGCCCGGGGTTTCAGCGTGCCCTTCGCGCAGCACGCGCCGGGCCGTGACGGGGCGCTGCCCGCGCAGGGCTGGGACCGGATCCTGATGTGGGCCTTCTCCGACCAGCGGCGCGGAGTCGAGGCCGACACCGTGAGCGCGATCGAGATCAGCGTCGCCACCGACCGGCAGGGCGAGGGTCTGTCCGGCCGGATGCTCGCAGCGATGCGGGAGAACGCCCGGGCGCGCGGCTTCACCGAGGTGGTGGCGCCGGTGCGGCCCAGCGGAAAGCCGGCCGAGCCGGACACCTCGATCCACGAGTACGCGTACCGCACCCGCGAGGACGGCCTCCCGCACGACCCGTGGCTACGGGTCCACGTGCGGGCGGGCGCCGTCATCGACTCGGTGGCCCCGCTGTCGATGACGATCACCGGCTCCCTCGCGCAGTGGCGCGAGTGGACCGGCCTGCCCTTCGACACGGCGGGCCCGGTCCGCGTGCCGGGCGCCCTGTCCCCGGTCCACTGCGAACCGGAGCAGGGCTTCGCGGTCTACGTGGAGCCGAACGTCTGGGTCCGGCACGCGCTGGCGTCCGCCGGGGCCTAGCGCCGGCCACGGCACTAGAGGAGCGCGATGGGGGCGGTGGCGGAGGAGGGGAGGTAGATGCCGCCGATGCCCGCGTAGGTGGCCCGGTAGCCCCGCAGGAGTTCGTCCAGCGGGATCGTCAGCCGGGCCGGTGTGTCGCAGCGGGCTGCTCCGAACTGGTCGGTGACGGCGGTGCAGAGCGTCCGGCCGCCCACGGTGGTGAAGGTGACCGGTACGCCGTCCAGCCCGGCCGGAGCGTCCGCGATGCGCACCGTGGTGCTGAGGTTCTTGACCCCGAAGAGCAGCCCGTTCAGCTTCGCCGGACCGGCCGTGGTGACCGTGGCCACGGCGGGCCGGACCAGCTCGGGGGCCTCGCAGAGCTGCGGGCCGGGAGAGTAGACCTGCCCGGTGGGGCAGGCCACGACGGTGGCGACCCCGCCCGCGCACTGCACGTAGAAGCGGTGGTCCTGCAGTCGCGGCAGCCGTCCGGCGGCGCCGCCGGCGCACGAGCCCTCGGCGGCGCTCGCGGGCACGGCCCCGACTCCCAGGGCGAGGACCGCCCCGGCGGCCAGTGCGGCGAGCGAGGCCAACCCCTTGGCGGCCGGTCCCCTGACGGTCAATCCCTTGAGGGACGGTCCCTTGCCGACACGTAACACCCTTGCCCCCAGCTCACTCAGTGTGACGAAATGAATACGAAGTGACTATAGGGACGGCCGTGCGGCGGGCGCAACGCCTTCAGGTCATCGCCAGGGAGTGCGAATTCCCGGCGGCTTGGACGCGTTCGAGCGGGCCGGGCGGCAGGGGCGCGCATGACGGGGATCGCGGCCCGCCCCCCGGGCGGGACGCGCCGGGCGGCGTCGTCGCGCTGCGCCGGGCACGGGCGCGCCCCTCTGAGCCGGGCAGGCGCTCGCGTGAGCCGGGCAGGCGCTCGCGTGAGCCGGGCAGGCGCTCGCGAGCGTGGTTCAGCGCCCGCGGGGCTTCCCGCGCTTGCCGGTGGACTTGGCCGTGGCCTTGCCGCCCTTGGGCGCACCGGAGCGCGGGTTCTTGGCGGCCGGCTTGCCTCCCGACCGGGGGGCCGGCTTCCGCGCCGGCTTCGCCTTCTTCTGCTCGGGCTCGGGCTGCGTACGGCCGCGTCCGCGCGAGCTGTTGACGGTCCGCCCGCGCACGATGCCGATGAACTCCTCGACCAGCTCGGGAGTCTCGTCCGCCTCGGGCCACGACAGCGCGACACGCGACTCGGGGGCGTCCAGCAGGGTCCGGTAGGTGAGGTCCTTGCGGTGGTGCAGCCGCGCGAGCGACTGAGGCACGATCAGGACCCCGATGCCCGCCGCCACCAGCTCGATCGCGTCGGCCGTGGTCTCCGGGCGCTGGAGCGCGGCCTTGCCCGGCAGCTGCTCCCATTCGAGGGTGTCGTCCAGCGGGTGGAGCACGATGTCGTCGGCCAGCTCCGCGAGGGACAGCTCCTCGGCCGCGGCCATCAGGTGGTCCTTCGGGATCACGACGACCGTGGTCTCGGTGTAGAGCGGGATCGCGCTGAGATCCGTACGGTCGATCGGCAGCCGGACGAACCCGGCGTCGGCGCCGCGGCCGCGCAGGAGAGCTGGAGCCTCGGCGGGAGTGACCTGGACGAGGGTCAGCGGAACGTCGGGCAGCCGCTCCTTCCAGATCCGGACCCACTTCGTGGGAGTCACCCCGGGGACGTATGCGAGCTGGAACGACGGGGGTGTCCGGGAGTCTGTCACCCGGCCAGATTACCGGCCGTGGTCGGAGGTGGCGCACATGCTCGATACCCTGGACCCCATGACGTCGCACCAGACCACCCAGACCATGAAGCCCGCTACTGCGGCGAAGAAGCTGGGTGTGTACCTCGAGGCCACCCCCGCAGAGTTCCAGGAGGGTGTCGTCTCGCGCACCGAGCTGACCGCCCTCCAGGCCGAGCCGCCCCAGTGGCTGCAGGACCTCCGGAACAACGGCCCGCACCCCCGTCCGGTGGTCGCGTCGAAGCTCGGCATCTCCATCGCCGGTCTGGCGCGCGGCGGTGTCACCGAGGCGCTCACCACGGAGCAGATCGAGGCCCTGAAGCAGGAGATGCCGGAGTGGCTCGCGAAGGAGCGCGCCACCCAGGCCGACGTCCGCAAGGAGACCGTCCGCATCAAGCAGATGCAGGCGGAGAAGGCCGCCAAGGCCTCGAAGACCGAGAAGTAGGCGACGAGCAGTCGACAGGCCGTCGACAGGCAGCCGGGAGGCCGCCGGGAATCCGGCGCGTTCCCGGCCTCGCGGCTCCGCCCGGGGGCGTGTCCCCCGGCCTCCGTCGGCCCCCTCGGCCGGCACCGGCCGTGAGATGCTGGTGCGCGTGACGATCGAGGACCTGGTGCGACTGCGGCGCGCCCGGGACGTGATGGACCGCGACTACGCCGAGCCGCTGGACGTGCCGGCGCTGGCGTCCGTCGCCCTCATGTCGCCCGGGCACTTCTCCCGCAGTTTCCGGGCCGCCTTCGGCGAGACCCCGTACAGCTATCTGATGACCCGCCGCGTCGAGCGGGCGAAGGCGCTGCTGCGCCGCGGCGACCTGAGCGTCACCGAAGTCTGCTTCGCGGTCGGATGCACCTCGCTGGGGTCGTTCAGCTCGCGCTTCACCGAGCTGGTCGGCGAGACCCCCAGTGCCTACCGGGCCCGGCGGCACGAGGCCGGAGCCGCCATCCCGGCGTGCGTCGCCAAGGTCTTCACCCGGCCCGTCCGCAACTCCGCGGGCGGCGGGGGAGCGGGATCCGCGGCCGCGTCGTAGCTTCGGGGCATGACCATCAAGCTCTCGCAGTGCTTCATCGCCGTCGACGACCACGACAAGGCCCTCGCCTTCTACCGCGACGCCCTCGGCATGGAAGTCCGCAACGACGTCGCGTTCGAGGGGATGCGCTGGGTGACCGTCGGCTCGCCCGAGCAGCCCGACGTGGAGATCGTCCTCGAACCGCCGCTCGCCGACCCCGGCGCCTCACCGGCCGACCGGCAGGCGATGGCGGAACTGCTGGCCAAGGGCGTGCTCCGTGGGGTGATCTTCTCGACGGACGACGTGGACGCCACCTTCGAACGCATCCGGGCCGCCGGCGCCGAGGTGCTCCAGGAGCCCGTCGACCAGCCGTACGGGGTCCGCGACTGCGCCTTCCGCGATCCGGCCGGCAACATGCTCCGCTTCAACCAGCCGCGCAGCAGCTGACCCCGAAAGCCCCTGACCCGCGCTCCCGCGGGGCCTCACCCGGCGGCGGCCCACCCCGGGACCGTCGGCAGCACCGTCTCGGCGACGCGCAGCACGACCGCGTCGTCGGGCACCGCGCCGTCGGAGCGCCACAGGGTCAGCTCGTAGGAGCCGCCGCCGTCCTCCGGGCCCCGGGCCACCACCAGGGTGCGGGTCGGGACACCGGAGCCGGTGCTGGCATCGCCGCCGCCCAGGTTGAAGCTGATGCTGATGGTGCGGTCCGAGTAGTAGGCGGCCGGGCGCCCCAGGACGGTCAGCGGCAGCGTGCCGTCTCCGAGGAACTTGGCCACGGTGGCGACCCTCAGCCCGTCGTACGAGGCCCTCAGGTGCACGGTGTAGGTCTCGAACTCGATCTCGCCCGAGGGGGTGTGGATCTCCTCGTCGCTGCCGACGGGCTTGAAGGTGCTGCCGCCGCCGTTCGCGTTCTTCACGGCCTCCCCGGGAGTGCCCAGCAGATCGGCGAGATCCGGACGGTGCAGCGCCTCGCACAGCTGGGCGCCGGAGACGTGCCCCGCCTCGACCGGGGTCGGCGCGGGCGTCTTCTCGGGCTCCCCGTGCGAGCAGGTGACGGGCTTCGGCTCCCCGCTCGCATTCACCGATTCCCCGCCCACCCAGAGGGCGATTCCCATGGCCCCGAGCACCGCCACGGCCGCGAGGCCCTGGCGTATCGCGGCGCCCTTGGTGATCGTCAGCCCGTCGTCGCTCATGTCCCCCACCTGCTGTGATCCCCCGATATGTGCCCGGGGAACGTAACCCGTGATCATCGGACGGACAAGCGAGTAACACTGGGGGAGCAAGGCCGGATGACTGCTTTGCATAAACGTGCGGTCGTACGTATAGTCATGCCATCGAGGAGGAGGGTCCGATGGTGGTACGTGTAGCGGTGGCCGGTGCGAGCGGATACGCGGGCGGGGAGGTGCTGCGCCTGCTGCTGGCCCACCCCGAGGTCGAGATCGGCGCGCTGACCGCGAACTCCAACGCCGGGCAGCCGCTAGGCGCCCTCCAGCCGCACCTGGTGCCGCTGGCCGGACGCATCCTGGAGCCGACCACGCCCGAGGTGCTCTCCGGTCATGATGTCGTCTTCCTGGCCCTTCCGCACGGGCAGTCCGCCGCCGTGGCCGCCCAGCTGGGCGAGGAGGTCCTCGTCGTCGACATGGGCGCCGACCACCGGCTCCAGGACTCCGCCGACTGGGACAAGTTCTACGGCGCCCCGCACGCCGGGACCTGGCCCTACGGCCTTCCCGAACTGCCCGGCGCCCGTACCGCCCTGGCCGGCAGCAAGCGCATCGCCGTCCCCGGCTGCTACCCGACGGCCGTCTCGCTCGCGCTGTTCCCGGCCTACGCCGCGCAGCTCGCCGAGCCCGAGGCCGTGATCGTCGCCGCCTCCGGCACCTCCGGCGCCGGCAAGGCCCTCAAGCCGAACCTGCTCGGCTCCGAGGTCATGGGCTCCATGAGCCCGTACGGGGTCGGCGGCGGCCACCGCCACACGCCCGAGATGGTGCAAAACCTCAGCCCCGTCGCCGGGCAGCGGGTCTCCGTCTCCTTCACGCCCACGCTGGCGCCGATGCCCCGCGGCATCCTGGCCACCTGCAGCGCCAAGGCGCTGCCGGGCACCACGGCCGACGCGGTCCGCGCCGCGTACGAGAAGGCCTACGCGGACGAACCCTTCGTGCACCTGCTGCCCGAGGGGCAGTGGCCGGCGACGGCGTCCGTCTACGGTTCCAACGCCGTTCAGATCCAGGTCGCGTACGACGAGGCCGCGCAGCGGATCATCGCGATCAGCGCCATCGACAACCTGACCAAGGGCACCGCCGGCGGCGCGGTCCAGAGCATGAACATCGCCCTGGGGCTTCACGAGAGCCTGGGTCTTTCCACGATCGGAGTCGCACCGTGAGCGTCACGGCAGCACAGGGGTTCACGGCGGCCGGCATCGCCGCCGGGATCAAGGCGAACGGCAATCCCGACCTGGCCCTCGTGGTCAACAACGGGCCGCGCCTGGCCGCGGCGGGCGTCTTCACCTCCAACCGGGTCAAGGCCGCGCCCGTCCACTGGTCCGAGCAGGTCCTGCGCGGCGCCACCGTCAGCGCGGTGGTCCTCAACTCCGGCGGCGCCAACGCGTGCACCGGGCCCAAGGGCTTCCAGGACACCCACGCCACCGCCGAGAAGGTCGCCGAGGCCCTGAACGGGCTCGGCGCGGGCGGCGAGGTCAACGCCGGCGAGGTCGCCGTCGCGTCCACCGGCCTGATCGGCGTCCTGCTCCCCATGGACAAGCTGCTGCCCGGCATCGAGACCGCGGCCGCCGCGCTCTCCGCCGACGGCGGCGAGGCCGCCGCGATCGCCATCAAGACCACCGACACCGTGCACAAGACGGCCACCGTCTCGCAGGACGGCTGGACCGTCGGCGGCATGGCCAAGGGCGCGGGCATGCTCGCACCGGGCCTGGCGACCATGCTCGTGGTCCTCACCACCGACGCCGACGTGGACAGCGCCACCCTCGACAAGGCGCTGCGCGGCGCGACCCGCACCACCTTCGACCGGGTCGACTCCGACGGGTGCATGTCCACCAACGACACGGTGCTGCTGCTCGCCTCCGGCGCCTCCGGCCAGGTGCCGGCGTACGAGGCGTTCGCGGAGGCCGTACGCACGGTCTGCGACGACCTGGCCCGCCAGCTGATCGGTGACGCCGAGGGTGCCAGCAAGGACATCCGCATCGAGGTCATCGGCGCGGCCACCGAGGAGGACGCGGTCGAGGTCGGCCGGTCCATCGCCCGGAACAACCTGCTCAAGTGCGCCATCCACGGCGAGGACCCCAACTGGGGCCGCGTGCTGTCCGCGATCGGCACCACCAAGGCCGCCTTCGACCCGGACCGGCTGAACGTCGCCATCAACGACGTCTGGGTCTGCAAGAACGGCTCGGTCGGCGAGGACCGCGACCTGGTCAGCATGAAGGGCCGCGAAGTCCGCATCACCGCCGACCTGGCCACCGGTTCCGAGTCCGCGGTCATCTGGGCCAACGACCTGACCGCCGAGTACGTCCACGAGAACAGCGCGTACTCCTCATGAGCACTGCACGCAGGCACACCGCACTGCCCAAGGCCGAGATCCTCATCGAGGCCCTGCCCTGGCTGACCCGGCACAACGGCAAGGTCGTCGTCATCAAGTTCGGCGGCAACGCCATGATCGACGAGGACCTGAAGGCCGCCTTCGCCCAGGACGTCGTCTTCCTGCGCCAGGCCGGCCTCAAGCCGGTCGTCGTGCACGGCGGCGGCCCGCAGATCAACGCCCAGCTCGACAAGCAGGGCCTGGTCAGCGAGTTCAAGGCGGGTCTGCGCGTCACCACGCCCGAGGCGATGGACGTCGTACGGATGGTCCTGGCCGGGCAGGTCCAGCGCGAGCTGGTCGGGCTGCTCAACCAGCACGGGCCGCTGGCCGTCGGGATGACCGGCGAGGACGCGCACACCATCACCGCCACCAAGCACCTGCCCGAGATCGACGGCGAGAGCGTCGACATCGGGCGGGTCGGCGAGATCACCGCCATCGACACCGGCGCGATCGAAGCGCTGCTGGCGGACGGCCGGATCCCGGTCATCTCCTCCATCGCACGCAGCGCCGACGACCACCACGTGTACAACGTGAACGCCGACACGGCCGCCGCGGCGCTCGCCGCCGCGCTCGGCGCCGAGACGCTGATGGTCCTCACCGACGTGGAGGGGCTCTACGCGGACTGGCCCAACAGCGACGAGGTCATCAGCAGGCTCACCGTCAGCCAGCTGGAGAAGCTGCTGCCCGAGCTGTCCAGCGGCATGGTCCCGAAGATGGAGGGCTGCCTGCACGCCGTCCGCAACGGGGTGACCACCGCCCGCGTGATCGACGGGCGGGTCCAGCACTCGATCCTGCTGGAGATCTTCACGGACGAGGGAATCGGCACGATGGTCGTGCTCGACGACCAGGGTGCACAGGCAGTCGGCACACAGGCAGTCGGCACGCAGGCAGTTGACACACAGGCAGTCGACACACAGGGAGGGGACCCCGCATGACCGGCAACCAGGAGTTCGCCGCCCGCTGGCAGGGCGCGCTGACCAATAATTACGGCACCCCCGCGCTGGCCCTCGTACGCGGCTCCGGCGCCCAGGTCTGGGACGCGGACGGCAAGCAGTACACCGACTTCGTCGGCGGCATCGCGGTCAACGCCCTCGGCCACGCGCACCCGGCCATCGTCACCGCGGTGACCGAGCAGATCTCCACCCTGGGCCACGTCTCCAACCTCTACGCCTCCGAGCCGGTCCTCGCGCTCGGCGAGCGGCTGCTCCAGCTCTTCGGCCGCCCCGGCAAGGTTTTCTTCTGCAACTCCGGTGCCGAGGCCGTCGAGGCCGCCTTCAAGATCGGCCGGCTGACCGGGCGGACCCACATGGTCGCCACCGACGGCGGCTTCCACGGCCGCACCATGGGCGCCCTGGCGCTCACCGGCCAGCCCAAGAAGCAGGACCCGTTCCTGCCGCTGCCCGGAGACGTCACGCACGTTCCGTACGGCGACGTGGAGGCCCTGCGGGCCGCCGTCACCGAAGAGACCGCGTTCGTGATCATCGAGCCGATCCAGGGCGAGAACGGCGTGGTCGTACCCCCGGCCGGCTACCTCACGGCCGCCCGTGAGATCACCCGGGCCACCGGCACCCTGCTCGTCCTCGACGAGGTGCAGACCGGCATCGGCCGCTGCGGCCAGTGGTTCGAGCACCAGGCCCACGAGGGCGTGGAGCCCGATGTCGTCACACTCGCGAAGGGCCTGGGCGGCGGTCTGCCGATCGGCGCCGTCGCCGCCTTCGGACCCGTGGCCGACCTGCTCCAGCCCGGCCAGCACGGCACCACCTTCGGCGGCAACCCGGTCGCCTGCGCCGCCGGCCTCGCCGTGATCGACACCATCGCGGCCGACGGGCTCCTCGACCAGGTCAAGGAGCGCGGCGAGCGGCTGCGGGCCGGAATCGAAGGATTCGCACACCCGCTCGTCTCGCACGTCCGCGGCGCGGGCCTTCTGCTGGGTATCGTGCTGACCGAGCCGCTCGCACCGCAGGTCCAGCGCGCGGCTCAGGACGCCGGCTTCCTGGTCAACGCGCCCGCCCCCGACGTCGTACGGCTCATGCCTCCGTACGTGCTCTCCGAGGCCGAGGTGGACGCGTTCCTGCAGGCCCTGCCCGGCGTGCTGGACGCAGCGAAGTCCGCCGCGGACGTGGACGGATGATCAATCGGGGAATGGGACGACGATGAGTCAGGCGCAGGAACACGAGCAGAACGGCCAGTCCGTCCCGCAGACCCGCACCGCCCGCCACCGCCGGATCGTGGACATCCTCAACCGGCAGCCGGTCCGCTCCCAGAGCCAGCTGGCCAAGCTGCTCGCCGACGACGGGCTGAGCGTCACCCAGGCGACGCTCAGCCGCGACCTCGACGAGCTCGGCGCGGTGAAGATCCGCAACACGGGCGGAGAGCTGATCTACGCGGTCCCCAGCGAGGGCGGCTTCCGCACCCCGCAGGCACCGCTCGGCGAGTCGGCGAAGGAGGAGCGCATGCGGCGCCTCTCCGGTGAGCTGCTGATCTCGGCCGAGGCCTCCGCGAACCTCGTGGTCCTGCGCACCCCGCCGGGTGCGGCCCAGTTCCTCGCCTCCGCGATCGACCAGGCCGAACTCCAGGCCATCCTCGGCACCATCGCGGGCGACGACACCCTGATGCTGATCAGCCGCGACCCGGCGGGCGGCCAGGCCCTCGCCGACCACCTGCTGAGGCTGGCCCAGAAGGAGAGCTGAGCCGCCGCGGGCCCGCCGGAAACCTGGTGCCGGTCCGGCGCCGCCGCACATAGCCTCGGGGCGTGCTCCAACTCGTCCTCGTACTTGCGGTGTTCGTCATGAACGCCGCCGTCTACGGGCCCCTCGCCCTGCGGTGGCGGCGCCGGGCCCGGATCCGGCGCGAGATCCTCCGGCTGGTCGCCGGCCTGGACCTCGGGCCGTACCACGTCGCCGCGATGGCGCACGGGCAGGCGGTGGCGGCCGCCGCCGAACTGCTCCTCGACGGGTACCTCGGCATCGACGGCGAAGGCGCCGTGCTCCTGACGGAGGCGGGCCGCGATCCCGCCCGTACCCCCTCCCACCCGCTGCCCGCAGCCCTGCTGGAGGCGGTGCGGCGACACGATCCCGAGCCCGTGTCGATCGGCTGGATCGACCGGAACGACGAGGCGTACGGGGCCCGGCGCACCGCCCACCGCGCCGAACTGGACGCCCTGCTGCCCGAGCTCCCGCGCATGCCGCAGGACGAGGAGCGCGGGTGCCTCCGGGGCTGCTGCGGCTGCGTGGGCCTGATCCTGCTCATGGTGTGCTGGATGGTGGTGGGCGAGCTGCTGGTGTTCTCCCGCCCGCACGGACCGGTGCAATGGGCGTCGGCTGCCGTGACCGCGCTGGGCCTGATGTCGCTCTGCTACGCCGAAGCCGCCCGCCGGGCCGTCCTCACTCGCACGGAGTGCGGCGACCCCTTGGGTGACCGGATGCGGGCCGAGGTCCACCCCGCCGTGGCCGCGCTGGACGAGGAGCAGCGGGTCCACGTGCACCGCAGCGCCGACGACTACGGCCGTTGGCGCGGGGCGGACCGGGTCGTCTCCGAGGACGGGGACGACGGGGGCGCCTGGGGCGACGGGGACGACTGGTGGGAGGACGCCTACCACTACCGGGCCTCCGACGAGCCCGCCGACGACTCCGGGACCCGGCCTAGTAGCGGGTGACGTCGAGCGGGCCGGACTCCGTGCCGATCGCGATGTGCGGCTGCCTCTGCGGGTTCGCCCAGCGCAGCACCGCGCGCATCGCGTCCTCGGGGACCGAGACGCAGCCGGCCGTCGCACCCTTGCCGTTCACGTGCAGGAAGATGCCCGCGCCCCGGCCCCGTACCGGGTGCTCGTAGTTGAAGGCGATGACCAGCGCGTGCGCGTACTGCTTCTCGTACGTGGTCAGGTGCTCCGCCTCGCCGGGCGCGCAGTCCGCCGGCAGCGGCTCCACCCAGCGGTTGTAGCTTTCCGAGGCGTTGTCCTGGCACCACCAGGAGTCGGGGGTCACCCGCCGGTAGCGGTACGCGGTACCGGCCGGGGCGTGCGCGATGCCGAAGGCGTAGGGGAGCGCGTACAGGCCGGCCGGGGTGGTGTTCGTGCCCTGGGTCCGGGTCGCGCCCTCGGTCAGCCCGTTCGCGCCGAACCGGGCCGGGGCGCTGCCCGCCGCGTGCCAGCGCCCCGCCCGCCGGTCCCACCAGGTCAGGCGCCCGGTCGTGGAGCCGGGGGCCGGGGCCACGGCGGTGATCAGCTGGCTGCCGCCGCCGGTGTCGGCGAGCAGGACGGGCAGCGGCGGGTCGCCGTGGGGGCCCTGTACCAGCAGGCTGGTGACGATCAGTGAGGCGGCGAGGAAGGCGGTACGCAGCACACGTCAGACGGTACGGGGCGGAAGGGGCAGCGGCAGCGCAGGCAGGCCGTCGACGCTCACTCCGATGAACTCCTTCTTCTCGCAGTACTCGTTGAACTCCTCGTCCGTCTTGCGGCCGAAGTACTCCGCGTGGAGCGTGCGCTCGCCCTGGTAGTCCATCAAGGGCACGGCGAACCCGCACACGGTGGCGATCCGCCGGGTCCTCACGAGGATGACGGCGCGCGCCGAGGGCCCGTCGGCGTCCCCGAACCGCTCGATCAGCCCGTCCCAGCGCGGGTCGTCGCGGAAGACCGCCTCACCGTCGCCGTGGATGCGCACGATGTTCGGCGGCCCGCTGAACGCGCACCACATCAGCGTGATGCGGCCGTTCTCGCGGACGTGCGCGATGGTCTCGGCGCCGCTGCCGCCGAAGTCCAGGTAGGCGAGGGTCGTTTCGTCGATGACGACGAGCGTCCCGGCGCGGCCCTTGGGGGAGAGGTTGACATGCCCGTCGCCGGACAGCGGGGCGGTGGCGGTGAAGAAGATCGGCTGTTCTTCGATGAAGGTGCGGAGCCGGCTGTCAATGCGATCGTAGAGCTTTCCCATGGTGTGATTATCGGTGCGGCGAGGAGGGGGCGGGACCGCATTTTCACCAGAAGAAACGCGTCCTGCGCATCTCGGCCCAGTCGAGCTTGAAGTAGTACTGCTTGTAGAGAGCCCGCAGCTGTGGCCGTTCGATGGTCTCCCGGCGGGCCGTCGCCTGCCAGTCCCATCCACGCAGCAGGTCCAGCGCGATCCGCCGCAGTGCCGGGTCGGGGTCGTCCAGCGCGGCGGTCAGCGCCGGCAGTCCCTCGTCGGCGCCCCGGGCGGCCAGCAGCCGCAGGGCCGCCCGGCGGATGTGCGCGGGGCGCTCCGGCAGGGTGCGTGCCACCAGCGGGCCCACCGGGAGCCGGTCGGCCAGCGGGCGCAGCGAGCGGGTCGCCTCCCGGACCACCGCCGCCGACGGGTCGTCCAGCAGTGCGGTCAGTGCCTCCGTGCCGGGTCCGGGCCCGTCGAGCAGTCGCAGTCCCGCGACGGCCGCCGCCCGGACCGTGCCGTCCCGGTGACCGAGCAGGCCGGTCAGCACGGCGGAGTCCGCCCGTTCGCCGCACTCGGCGAGCCCGAGCACGGCCCCGGGCTCCGGGGAGTCGGCGCACAGCCGCAGGTACGCGGCGCGCGCGTCGGCCCCGTCCCGCCGGAGCAGCCACCGGGCGCAGGCCCGGACCGTCCCCGACGGGTCGGCGAGGTGGCGGGGTGCCTCGTCGGCGCGCCCGGCCGCGCGCAGGCCGGTGACGCCCGCCGCCCGTACGAACCCGCTGCGGGAGGCCAGCAGCGCGTCGAGCGCGGAGTCGTCGGGGCCGCGCGCGGCCATGGCGGCCAGCGCGGCCCGCGTCCACAGGTCCCGCAGGACCGCGTCCGGTTCCGCGGCGGCGCGCCGGGCCAGGTCGGGGGCCGTGAAGGAGTCCGCGGCCTCCAGGGTGATCCGTACGGCCGCCCGGCGGGTCCGCAGGTCGCGGTGGGAACACAGCTCCGCCAGGGCCGCCGCGTACCGGGGCTCGCGCAGAGCGGCCTCGAACGCCCCGACGGCCCAGCGGCCTTCGCGCCGCTTCGCCAGGTGCAGGACCATCGGGGTCAGGGCGCGAAGGGTCTCCTCCCCGGCCTCCCGGAGCGCCTCCGTGATGACGTGCCGGGCGGCCGCCCGGACCTGCGGGGTCCAGTCGGCGCAGCGCAGGACGACCAGCGGCAGCAGCTCGGGGGTGCCCGCGGCTTCGGCGACGGCGCGCTCCCGGATCCGCCCGTCCCAGTGGCACAGGGCGGTCGCGGTGCGGGCGGCGAAGGGCTCGGCGTCGGAAGAGGCCATGTGACGCACCCCGATGTCCAGCGCGGTCCAGGCGGCCGGGTCCTCGGTGTCGACGACTTCGTTCAGGGGTGTCCCCGTCCAGTCCTTGAAATCCCGCGCCGCGTCCCGGCCCTGGTACAACCCCCATTTCAGGCGCTGCTGCAGCAGCTGCCGGGCCCAGCCGCGCACGGCCGGGTCGCGGTGGGAGGTCAGGGACCGGGCGACCCGGCGCCGGACCAGCAGCGGGCGCAGCTCGAGCAGGATCAGGGCCGCGGCCCGCACGGGCTCGGGCCGGCCGGGCGCGAACAGCTCCAGCAGCCAGGACTCCGGCCGGGTGTCCGCGTACGGCACCACCAGCGAGCGTGCCGCCCGGGCGGCGGGCGGATGCGGATCGGCCAGGTACGGCAGCAGCTCTTCCGCTGTCGTGGCGCCGTGCCTGCGCAGGCCGTGGACGGCCGCGGCCCGCACGCGCCCTTCGGGGGACCGGGCGAGGAGCCGCAGCAGGGGCAGGTCCGAGGCGTCCCCGGCCTCGGCCAGCCCGAACACCTCCCCGGGCACCGGGGAGTCCGCGCACCGTGCGCGGTAGTGGGCCAGCGGGTCCTGCCCGGCGGCGCGCAGCTCCCCGCGGGCCGCCTCCCGTACCCGCGCCGAGGGGTCGGCCAGGTGCGCGGGCAGTTCGCCGGCCCGCCCGGCCGGGCGCAGGGCGCGGACCGCGGTCGCCCGCAGGGACGCGCGGCCGTGGAGGGCGAGCAGGGAGTCGATGAGGGGGCCGTGGAGCGAGGCGGATCGGGCGTCCAGGGCCGGCCGGGCGGCCGCCTCGCACCGCCTGCGCACCACGCGGTCCCGGCTCGCGGCGGCGGTTTCCAGCAGCCGCTCGGGCGTCAGGATCCCGCCCTCCAGGGCCAGGTCGAGGGCCTCCCGCCGGACCTCGGGGGTCAGCCCGGTGAGCACGAGCCGGGCCGTCCGCTCGGCCGGGAGCTCCCCGGAGCGCAGCGCCGCGAGGCGGTTGCGCGCGTCGGGGTCCCCGGTGAGGTCCGCGACGCGGTCCGCCGGGAGCAGCCCGTGGGCCAGCGCGGCCCGGACGGCGGCGAAGCGCATCCCCGCGTCCGCGTCCTGCGCCAGCTCGACGATCAGGGCGGCGGGCGGCGAACCGAGCCGTTCCAGGCACAGCTCCCAGGCCCAGGCGCCGTACCGGCGCGTGCTCGCGAGCAGGGCGAGGGGCGCCAGGGCGCGTAGGAGGTCCGCCGCGTCCGCGGCCGCGTCCAGTTCCGCGGTCAGCACCGCCCGCGCCCGCTCCCGTACGGGCTCCTCCCCGTCGGCGCACCGAATCAGCACCAGGGCCAGGACCTCGGGCCGTCCGGCCGCCTGTTCGAGGGCGGCCTCCCGTACCCGGGGGTCGGCGTGGCACAGGCAGAGCGCGAGCTCGGGGGCGGCCGGGGGCGCGGCGGCCCAGGTCACCCCGTGTCCGTCGTGCCAGTGCGGGGCGGTGCTCCAGTCGGCGATCTCACGGTCGTCGAACCAGTGCACGCCCACCCGGACGGTGCCGGAGGAGGTCCACCCCTTGTAGCGCTCGAAGGTGGAGAAGTTGACGCTCGTGTCGAGCTCCGCCCATGCCTGCGGGCCGCCGCCGTCGAGGGCGCGCGCGGGGCTCTTGCCGTGCAGCAGTCGCTCTGCGGGTGAGCGGAATGTGGTCCGGGACAGGGGCGGAAGCATCTCCATCCGCGCACTCTAGGCGGTCGACACCCCCGCTGACCTCCTGTTATCCCGTCGATTGACGAAACATGCAGACCAGTGCATAGTTATGCCTACCGCTGTTGGACGTAACGGCGGATGCACCGTGTAAGGAGAACCCCGTGGCCGAGCGCGTCGTACTCGCCTATTCAGGCGGTCTGGACACCTCCGTCGCCATCGGCTGGATCGCCGAGGAGACGGGCGCCGAGGTCATCGCGGTCGCGGTGGACGTCGGCCAGGGCGGCGAGGACCTGGACGTCATCCGCAAGCGGGCGCTCGCCTGCGGTGCGGTCGAGGCCGAGGTCGCCGACGCCAGGGACGAGTTCGCCGACGAGTACTGCCTCCCGGCGATCAAGGCGAACGCCCTCTACATGGACCGCTACCCGCTGGTCTCCGCCCTCTCGCGGCCGGCCATCGTCAAGCACCTCGTGGCCGCCGCCCGCAAGCACGGCGCGAGCACCGTCGCCCACGGCTGCACCGGCAAGGGCAACGACCAGGTCCGCTTCGAGGCCGGCATCGCCGCCCTCGGCCCCGACCTCACCTGCATCGCCCCGGTCCGCGACTACGCGATGACCCGCGACAAGGCCATCGCCTTCGCCGAGAAGGCGGACCTGCCGATCGCGACCACCAAGAAGTCCCCGTACTCCATCGACCAGAACGTCTTCGGACGCGCCGTCGAGACGGGCTTCCTGGAGGACATCTGGAACGCGCCGATCGAGGACATCTACGAGTACACCGCGGACCCGGCCCTGCCGCGCGAGGCCGACGAGGTCGTCATCTCCTTCAAGGAGGGCGTCCCGGTCGCCATCGACGGAAAGCCCGTCACCGTGCTCCAGGCCATCCAGCAGCTCAACGAGCGCGCCGGGGCCCAGGGCATCGGCCGGATCGACATCGTCGAGGACCGGCTCGTGGGCATCAAGTCCCGCGAGGTGTACGAGGCCCCGGGCGCGATCGCGCTGATCACCGCCCACCAGGAGCTGGAGAACGTCACCGTCGAGCGCGAGCTGGCCCGCTACAAGCGGCAGGTCGAGCAGCGCTGGGGCGAGATGGTCTACGACGGCCTGTGGTTCTCCCCGCTGAAGCGGGCCCTGGACGGTTTCATCAGCGAGGCCAACCAGCACGTCAGCGGCGACATCCGGATGACCCTGCACGGCGGCCGCGCGGTCGTCACCGGCCGGAAGTCGGACGAGTCGCTGTACGACTTCAACCTCGCGACCTACGACTCGGGCGACACCTTCGACCAGTCCAAGGCCCAGGGCTTCATCGAGATCTTCGGCCTCTCCTCGAAGATCGCGGCCCGTCGCGACCTCGCCTGACGCCAGACCGTAGACCGTAGACCGTAGTACGAACCGCCTCCCCGTTACCTCCGCGGCGGGGAGGCGGTTGCACATCCGAAGCCATGCACGTTCTTGAGGAGCAGTAGCTGTGAGCAGCAACAACGGTGGTGACGTCCGGCTCTGGGGCGCCCGGTTCGCCGACGGCCCGGCCGAGGCCCTCGCGAAGCTGTCCGCGTCGGTCCACTTCGACTGGCGCCTGGCCCCGTACGACATCGCGGGATCCAAGGCCCACGCCCGCGTGCTCGCCAAAGCGGGCCTGCTCACGGCCGACGAGCTCGGCCGCATGATCGCGGGCCTGGACCAGCTCGCGGTCGACGTGGAGAACGGCTCCTTCACCGGCACCATCGCCGACGAGGACGTCCACACCGCGCTGGAGCGGGGCCTGCTGGAGCGGCTCGGCGCCGACCTCGGCGGCAAGCTGCGCGCCGGCCGGTCGCGCAACGACCAGATCGCCACCCTCTTCCGCATGTACCTGCGCGACCACGCCCGGATCGTGGGCGGGCTGATCGCCGACCTCCAGGACGCGCTGGTCGGCCTCGCCGAGGCGCACGCCGACGTGGCCATGCCCGGCCGGACCCACCTGCAGCACGCGCAGCCGGTGCTCTTCGCCCACCACGTACTGGCCCACGTGCAGGCCCTGTCCCGGGACGCGGAGCGGCTGCGCCAGTGGGACACCCGGACCGCGGTCTCCCCGTACGGCTCGGGCGCCCTGGCGGGCTCCTCGCTCGGCCTGGACCCGGAGGCGGTCGCCGCCGACCTGGGCTTCGAGCGGGGCTCGGTCGGCAACTCCATCGACGGCACGGCCTCGCGCGACTTCGTCGCCGAGTTCGCCTTCGTCACCGCGATGATCGGGATCAACCTGTCCCGGATCGCGGAGGAGATCATCATCTGGAACACGAAGGAGTTCTCCTTCGTCACCCTGCACGACGCCTTCTCCACCGGGTCGTCGATCATGCCGCAGAAGAAGAACCCGGACATCGCGGAGCTGGCGCGCGGCAAGTCGGGCCGCCTCATCGGCAACCTGACGGGCCTGCTGGCCACCCTGAAGGCCCTTCCCCTGGCCTACAACCGTGACCTCCAGGAGGACAAGGAGCCGGTCTTCGACTCCTGCGACACCCTCGAAGTCCTGCTGCCGGCCTTCACCGGGATGATGGCCACCCTCACGATCAACCGGGAGCGGATGGAGGCGCTGGCCCCCGCCGGCTTCTCGCTCGCCACCGACATCGCGGAGTGGCTGGTCAAGCAGAATGTGCCGTTCCGGGTGGCGCACGAGGTGGCCGGCGAGTGCGTCAAGGAGTGCGAGGGGCTCGGCATCGAGCTCGACGAGCTGACGGACGAGCAGTTCGCGAAGATCTCGGAGCACCTGACCCCGGAGGTCCGCAAGGTCCTCAACGTCAAGGGCGCGCTGGCCTCCCGCGACGGCCGCGGCGGCACCGCCCCGTCGGCGGTCGCGATCCAGCTCACGGAGCTGAAGGCCGACCTGGTCATCCAGCACGCCTGGGCGGCGCACAAGAACTGACGGTCTGCCCGGAGGGGCGGTCGGAGCCTTTCGGGCCCCGGCCGCCCCTGCGGCGTTACCGGGCCCAGTCCGCCAGGGCGTCGAAGTCGGCCCGGACCAGCCCGATCCGCTCGTCGATCCGCAACAGCAGCGCGTGCGCGGGGTGGCGCTGCTCCACGTAGGCGCGGTCCATGTCCGTGATGTCGTCGTCGATCCAGGCGAAGGGCCGCTCGCCCGCGTACTCAAGGATGTACTGGGTCTTCCAGAACGTCCCGCGCGGTGCGCGCCCGTGCATCTGCGGCCAGTCGATCCAGGGCAGTTCGGGCAGCCCCAGGTGCGGGCCTATCCACTCGTTCGCCTCGCCCTTCCAGGTGGTCGCCCAGACCAGTTCGTACGCCTCCGCGAGCGTGAGCAGCTCGTCGCCGTGGCCGGGATTCAGCCAGACCCGCAGCGGCTTGGCGCTCTCGGCCTGCGTCCAGCCGGTCGGCCGCATGCGGTGGGTGGTGTACCCCTCGGGGCGGCGCTGCGGCTTGGCCGCGTAGGGGTTCAGCGGGCCGTCCACGTCGATGAGCAGCAGCGGCTTCATGGTCGTCTTCCCCGTTTTCCCCGTCATCCTGATCATTCCGGAAGGATTCCTCTCGTCGCCCCGAGGGGCAGCTCATTTATTCGATGAGACGGCAACGTCTCATTTGGGTTATGCTTGTCTCATGGCCATGGATCGTGATCAGGTGCTCCGCGCCGCCGCCGCCCTGCTCTCCCGCAAATCGACCGCCACGATGGACGAGGTCGCGAGGGCCGCCGGCATCGGCCGCGCGACCCTCCACCGGCACTTCGCCGGGCGCGACGCCCTCGTACGGGCGCTCGAAGAGCTCGGGATCCGGGAATTCGAGGTGGCCTTCGACAACGCCCGCCTCGGCGAGGGCACGGCGATCGACGCGCTCCGCAGGCTCATCGCCGAAGCGGAGCCCAACGCCGAGCTGCTGGCCTTCCTCGTCACCGAGAACCAGCTCTTCGAGGGAGACCAGGTCAACGAGGGCTGGTCCCGCCTCGACGCACGCGTCGGCGAGCTCTTCCGGCGCGGCCAGCGCGAGGGCGACATCCGGATCGACCTGAGCCCCGCCTGGCTCACCGAGGCCCTTTACAGCCTCATCGGCGCCTGCGCCTGGGCCGTCATGGACGGCCGGGTCGCGGCCAAGGACTTTCAGTACATGATCACCGAGTTGCTGCTCGGTGGCGCACGACGGAGTGTGGAGAAATGAGCCGTACCGAACAGCTGACCCTGACCAAGGGTGCCCAGGGCCGGAGCCCCGGGCGCTGGCTCGCGCTCTCCGTGCTCGTGCTGGCCGTCCTGCTGGTCGCCGTCGACGCCACCGTGCTCGGTCTCGCCACGCCCGCCCTCAGCGAGGACCTGAAGCCGTCGGGCACCCAGCTCCTGTGGATCGGCGACATCTACTCCTTCGTCATCGCCGGCCTGCTCGTCTCCATGGGCTCCCTCGGCGACCGGATCGGCCGCAAGAAGCTCCTCCTCGTCGGCGCGACCGCCTTCGGCGCCGTCTCGGTCCTCAACGCCTACGCCACCAGCCCCGAGATGATGATCATCGCCCGGGCCCTGCTCGGCGTGGCCGGCGCGACCCTGATGCCCTCCACCCTCGCGCTGATCCGCAACATCTTCCACGACCCCAAGGAGCGCAGCCTCGCCATCGGCATCTGGGGCGCCACCGCCTCGGCCGGCGCGGCCGTCGGTCCGGTGGTCGGCGGAGCCCTGCTCCAGCACTTCTGGTGGGGCTCGGTCTTCCTCATCAACGTCCCCGTGATGATCGTCCTGGTCATCGTCGGCATCAAGCTGCTGCCCGAGTCCAAGAACCCGGTCGCCGGCCCCTGGGACCTGTTCAGCGTCGGCCTCTCCCTCGTCGGCATCATCGGCGTGGTCTACGCCGTCAAGCAGGTCGCCACGCACGGCATGGGCTGGGAGGTGTGGGCGGCCGCCGTCATCGGAGCGGGCGCGCTCTACACCTTCGTACGCCGCCAGTTCACGCTGCCGGCCCCGCTCCTCGACATGCGGCTGTTCAAGCACCGCGGCTTCTCCGGCGCGGTCCTCGCCGACCTGCTCACCGTCTTCGGCCTGTCCGGACTGGTCTTCTTCCTCTCCCAGTTCCTCCAGCTCGTCCAGGGCCGCGACCCGCTGGAGGCGGGCCTCGCCGAACTGCCCGCCGCCGTCGGCGCCGTGGTCACCGGCCTGGTCGCGGGCAAGTACGCCCGCAAGTACGGGGTACGGGCCATCGTGACCGGAGGCCTCGCCGCCATCGGCATCGCCCTGGCCGCGCTGACCGTGATCCACAAGGAGACCGGCTACCCGCTGCTCGGCGCGGCCCTGCTCCTCGTCGGACTCGGCGCCGGCTTCTCCTTCACCGTCACCGCCGACGTGATCCTCTCCAGCGTCCCCAAGGAGCAGGCCGGTTCCGCCTCGGCCGTCTCCGAGACCGCATACGAACTGGGCGCCGCCCTCGGCATCGCCCTGCTCGGCTCGGTCGTCACCGGCGTCTACCAGGGCTTCACCGCCCCCGCCTCCGTCAGCGGCCCCGTCGCCGACGCCGCCCACGAGTCGCTCGGCGGCGCGGTCGAAGCGGCCAAGTCGCTGGACCCGCAGACCGCCCAGCAGATGGTCGGCGCCGCCCAGGAGGCCTTCGTGGACGGCCTGCGACTGGCCTCCGGCGTCGGCGCGGCCGTCCTGCTGGCCACCGCCGTGGCCGCCTGGTTCCTGCTCAAGGGGCAGGAGCTCCAGGACGGCATCGAGCACTGACGCCACGCCAGAGGGTGGTGTCCCGCACGGAGTTGACAGTCCGTGGAGCCGCGGGACACCATCCCGGCGATGGAGATCAACGACTTGACCCCGGCGGAGCGCCGCGTATGGGACGCCTTCCCCCGCGGGGAAGGCGTCGATTTCCGGGAGGACCGCAACGAGGAGGCCGTTGACGGCGCCTCGTGGGGACCCGGCCGGACCGTACGCGCCGAAGTCCTCGCCCACTTGCTGCTGCGCGGCGCGGCCCCGCTCGACGGGCAGGTCCCCGGACTCAATGTCCGGGGCGCCCGGATCACCGGCAAGCTCAACCTCAAGTACGCCGACATCGAGCACGCGATCCGGCTGCGGGCCTGCTGGTTCGAGCGCAAACCCATTCTCTACGGCGCCCGGTTGAGGATCGTGTCACTGAGCGACTCGGCCCTGCCCGGCCTGACCGCCTCCACCGTCAGCGTCGACATAGCGCTCAAGCTGTCCTGCTGCCGCATCACCGGGCCGGTACGCCTCGCCGGTGCCCGGATAGCAGGCGGACTCTTCCTCCAGAAGGCGGTCATCGGCACGGCGGGCCCGGCCGAGGAGGGCCAGGAGGCGGCGCTCCAGTTCAACCACGCCGACATCGGAACCGACGTCATCGCCATGGACCTCACCGTCCACGGCCAGACCCGCATCAACGGCGCCACCGTCGGCGGCCAGATCAACCTGAACAACGCCCGGCTCCTCGCCCCCGGAGCGATAGCCCTGCACGCCGAAACCCTGACCGTCGGCACCGACGTGCGGGCAAGGGGGCTGGAGTCGCGGGGAATGTTCAACCTCACCGGATCCAAGATCCCCGGCCAGCTCTACCTGGCCGACGCCCGGCTCATCCAGCCCGGCGGCGTCGCCCTGCGCGCCTCCAGCTGCGCGATCGGCGAGGTGTGGCTGAGCGGCCGCGAGTGCGTCCAGGGCACGATGAACCTGCGACGCTCCCAGTTCGACCTGCTGCACGTACCACCCGAGACCTGGCCCCGGCGGATCCGCATCGAGGGACTCACCTACCGCGCCCTCAGCCCGCACGTCCCAGCCGAGCAGCGGCTGCCCGCCCTGGAGCGCGAGGAGTCGGGCTACCTCCCGTACGCCTACGAACAGCTCGCCGCGGCCTACCGCACGGTCGGCGACGAGGCGGGCGCCCGGACCGTACAACTCGCCAAACTGCGTCGCCACCGTCGGACGCTGCCCCGGCACGCCAGGGTCTGGGGGCTGCTCCAGGACGCCACCGTCGGCTACGGATTCCGGCCGCTGCGCGCCGCCGGCTGGCTGCTGGCGCTGCTGCTCACGGGGACGGCCGCCTACTGGTTCCACCCGCCGCGGGAACTGAAGGCGGGGGAGTCCCCGGAGTTCAACCCGGTCTTCTACACGATCGACCTGATGGTGCCGATCATCAGCTTCGGCCAGGAGGCGGCCTACACGCCGAGCGGCTGGTACCAGTGGCTGTCGTACCTGCTGATCGTGACCGGCTGGGTCCTCGCCACGACGACCGCGGCGGGCGTCAGCCGGTCACTGCAACGGCAGTAGCCCGGCTTCAGGCCGCCTTGGCCTTGGTCGCGTACATGTCCACGTACTCCTGGCCGGAGAGCCGCATGACCTCGGCCATCACCGAGTCGGTGACGGCGCGCAGCACGTAGCGGTCGCGGTCCATGCCCTCGTAGCGGGAGAACTCCATCGCCTCGCCGAACCGGACGGTGACCCGGCCCGGGCGCGGCATGCCGGCGCCGCCGGGCTGGAGCTTGTCGGTGCCGATCATCGCGAAGGGGACGACGGGCGCGCCGGTCATCAGGGTCAGGCGGGCGATGCCGGTCCGGCCCCGGTAGAGGCGGCCGTCGGGGGAGCGGGTGCCCTCCGGGTAGATGCCGAAGATCTTGCCCTCTTCGAGGATCCGGCGGCCGGTCATCAGGGCGGCGACTCCGCCGTTGGCACCGTCGCGGTCCACGGGGATCATGCCGGCGCCGGTGAAGAACCAGGCCATGGCCCGGCCCTTGATGCCCTTGCCGGTGACGTACTCGTCCTTGCCGATGAAGTGGACCGTGCGGTCGCACACCAGCGGCAGGATCATCGAGTCGATGAAGGTGAGGTGGTTGCCCGCGAGGATCACCGGACCGGTGCCCGGAATGTTCTCGATGCCCTCGACGCGAGTGCGGAACATCAGGCGCATGACGGGTCCGACAGTGGCTTTGATCAGGCGCGTACGGAACAACGTGGGCCCTCCGGCATCGAAAAGCTAGGGTTCTCGCACCCACCACGCGGCGGTAGTGCAGGTGAGGACGATACTCGCGGGTCAGCTCTGATCGCACATCGGGTTCACGAGGTGGATACGCAGTGTTGACGCACGTTTCCGCCATGTTCCGCCCGCGCACCCCCGCCCGCCATCGGCGCTTGCCTACCATCGGCACGCGGATTCGGACCGTAGGCCCCGGAGATCCCGGGACGCCCGGCCCTGGTTCCGAGGGGGAGTGGCACACATGACGCAGGGTGGGGCAGCGCGGCGCACTGTACTGGGCGCGGCCGTCGTCGCGGCGGGCGGAGCCTTCGGCGGGCTCGTCGCGGGCGGCGGTCCGGCCGCGGCGGCGGAGAGCGGCCACGGGGGAGGCGCGGGAGGCGGTCGGGGCGGCGGCTACCGGGACCTGCCGGTGCCCACGGTCATCGGGCACCGGGGAGCCAGCGGCTACCGGCCCGAGCACACGCTCGGGTCCTACCAGCTCGCGCTCGACCTCGGCGCCGACGTCGTCGAACAGGACCTCGTGCCCACCAAGGACGGCCACCTGGTGTGCCGCCACGAGAACGAGATCGGCGGCACGACGGACGTCGCCGACCACCCCGGGTTCGCCGCCCGCAGGACGACCAAGACGATCGACGGGGTCACGGTCACGGGCTGGTTCACCGAGGACTTCACCCTCGCCGAGCTGAAGACCCTGCGCGCGAAGGAGCGCATCCCCGCCCTCCGGCAGCGCAACACGCTCTACGACGGCCGCTGGGACGTCCCCACCTTCGAAGAGGTGCTCCGCTGGGCCGACCGCGAGGGCCGGCGGCGCGGCAAGCGCGTGTGGCTGCACGTGGAGACCAAGCACCCCAGCTACTTCCGCGGCCTGGGCCTCGCCTTGGAGGAGCCCCTCGCCAAACTGCTGCGCCGCTACGGACGCGACGGCCGGGGCGCCCCGCTCTTCCTGCAGTCCTTCGAACCCTCCAGCATCCAGCGGCTCTCCCGGCTGGTCTCCAGCCCGCGCGTGGTGCTCCTCTCGGCGGCCGGCAGCCGCCCGTGGGACTTCGAGCTGGCCAAGGACCCGCGGACGGTCGCCGATCTGGTCAAGCCCGAGGGGCTGCGGTGGATCGCCGGCTTCGCCCAGGGCATCGGGCCGACCATGGACCTGATCCTGCCGCGCGATGCGGCCGGCAAGCTCGGCGCCCCGACCACCCTGGTCGCCGACGCCCACGCGCAGGCGCTGATCCTGCATCCCTACACCGCGCGCAACGAGAACAGCTTCCTGCCGGCCGACTACCGCAAGGGCACCGACCCGACGGCCTACGGGGATGCCTTCGGCGCCTTCAAGGCGTACTTCGAGCAGGGCATCGACGGCATCTTCACCGACCACCCCGACACCGGACTGCTCGCGGCGGAGGCCTTCCGCCCGGGCCGCGGCGACAGGGGCTAGGCGCCGACGGCAGACCGCCGACGGCTGACGTCAACGGCCGGCCGGAGCTTCTCGTACGAGTGGGCCGTGCCCGGCGGGGAAACCGCCCGGCACGGCCTTCGCGTCCCGCCCGGCATGGACCCGCTGAAGGCTGATCTCCCCGACCTGTTCGAAACGCTCCGCCCGCTGCTCTCGGCCGAAGCCGCCGCCGAGACCGCGGGCACCGGGGTGGACGCCGCCGACCTGGAACAAGCCGTCTGGGTCAGGCTGCTGGAGCACCGCCGCATCCCCGCCGAACCCGCCGACTGGCTGCGCCGGGCGGTGCGCGGGGAGGCCCGCCGGGCGCGGCGCCGGGCCCGGCACGAAGTCCCGTACGGCCACCGTCAGCACTCGGCGGAGGGCGGGTCCGGCGCGGGGGCCCGTACCAGTACGGGCACGGAACCGGAAGACGCCCTGCTGCACGGCGAGGAGAACCGGGCCCTCCGATCGGCGGTCGCCCGATTGCCCGGAAGGTGTCCGGAGCTGATGAGGGCACTTCTATCGCCCAGGGACCTCACCTACCGTGAAATCGCAGGAGAGTTGGGTATCTCACAAGGAAGTTTGGGGCCCGTCCGTTCCCGATGCCTGGGATGTCTGCGCAGAATGCTGGCCGTAGAGGTTGCGGCTCCGGCCCTTCGGGGAATGGAGCGGTAGACCAACAGGCCACCAGGTGAGCGGGAGGCATGCGCACATGGGCATGAGCGTGACCATTTCGGCGGCAGACGCCGAGGATGCCGAGCAGATCATCAAGCTGCAGTATCTGGCGTTCCAGAGCGAGGCCGAGCTGTACGGCAACTACCGCATCCAGCCGCTCACCCAGTCCCTGGACTCCCTCAAGGCCGAGCTCGCCACGGACACCGTCCTGGTCGCCCGGCTCGGGGAGGAGATCGTCGGAGCCGTGCGCGGCACCGTCGACGAGGAGGGCACCGGCAAGATCGCCAAGCTCTGCGTGCACCCCCGGCTCCAGGGTCACGGCCTCGGCGCCCGGCTGCTGAGCGCGGTCGAGGTGGCGCTGTCGGGGAACGACGCGACCACCCGCTTCCGGCTGCTCACCGGCCACAAGAGCGAGTCGAACCTGCGGCTCTACCGCAAGGCCGGCTACACCCAGGTCGGCGGGCGCACCGCGTCCGACGGCGTCCGCCTGGTGATCCTGGAGAAGGAGGCCAAGGAGGCCACCGACTTCGCGGTCAGCGCCTGAGCACCTCTGAGTACCTGCGCCTGACGCCTGACGCCTAACGTCTAGCGCTTCGCGCGGAGCCAGAGCATCCCGGTGATCGGCAGGATCACCGGGATGAACAGGTAGCCCATCCCGAAGTCCGACCACACGGTCGCGTCGGGGAAGGCCTCGGGCCGCGCCAGGGTCCAGGCGCCCACGACGAGTACGCCGGTCAGCTCGGCGGCGCAGCAGATCAGCGCCGCCTTGCGGGCCGTCTCCCCGCCGCGCACCAGCGAGTACGTGATGAACGCGTAGACCAGCGCGGCCGCGCCCGACAGCGAGTACGCGAGCGGCGCCCGGTCGAACTCGGTGGAGATCTGGTAGATCGAGCGCGAGACCGCGCCGACGGTGATCACTCCGTAGAGCCAGACCAGCAGCACTCCCGGCCCGGTGACCAGGCGCTTTCGCCCGCCGGGCGGGGTGGCGGTGGCCGTGGCGTCCGTGTCGGTATCAGGCACCGGTGTTTCCCCAGATGTCGTAGAGCCGTACTTCGAGCACGGCGAGGACGACCGCTCCCGCGGCCACCGTCACCGAACCCCATTTGGTCCGCTCGCTCAGCGAGAGCAGCCCCGCGGCCGGGATGGTCGCGAAGGCGCCCACCAGATAGGCGAGGAAGAGCACCGTGCCCTGGCCGGGCTTCTCTCCCCGGGCCAGCTGGACCAGGCCGATCACCAGCTGGGCCAGGACCAGGACGGTCACCACGGCCATGCCGATGAAGTGCCAGTCCTTGGTCGGCTGGTCCCGCGAGGCGGCGAATCCGCACCAGGCGGCGAGGGCGAGTGCGGCCACGCCGATGGCGAGCGTCAGGGCGTCGAGCATGCAGCGAGGGTATTACGGGCCGAAAGACCCGATGCGCTCACCCCTGCCCCGGGCTTTCCTTGAAAGCATGAACCTGCTGCACGGGAAGCTCGGTCCGCAATTCGACGCGCTGCTGTTCGACAACGACGGCACGCTCGTCTCCTCGATGGAGTCGGTGCACCGCTGCTGGACCCGCTGGGCCCGGGAGTACGGGATCACCGAGGAGGCCTTCGCCGCGGTGGAACTCCACGGCCGCCCGGCCGTGGAGATCATCGCCGACCTCCTGCCCGAGGACGTACGGGCCGAAGCGCTCGCCCGCATCGAGGTGCTGGAGACCGAGGACGTGGCGGGCGGCGTGGTCCTGCTCCCCGGCACCAAGGAGCTGCTCTCCGCCCTGCCCGCCGGCCGCTGGGCCGTCGTCACCTCCGCGACCCGCCCGCTGGCCGAGGCCCGGCTGCGGGAGGTCGGCATCGCCGCCGGGAAGGAGGGGGGCGCGGAGCTGGTGGCCGCCGACGACATCACCCGCGGCAAGCCCGACCCGGAGCCCTTCTTGCTGGCGGCCGCCCGGCTCGGGGTGGACCCGGCACGCTGCGCGGTCTTCGAGGACGCCCCCGCCGGCCTGGCCGCGGGCCGCGCCGCCGGGATGACCACCGTGGCCTTGACCACAACGCACCCGGCCGCCGAACTCGACGCGGACGTGGTCGTACGGGACCTTTCGGCCGTGTCCGTGCTGGTCGGAGCCGATGGCCTGACGATCGAGACGGACGATCGGCCCTGACCGGTGTTGTCCGGTATGCGGCCGAAATCCGTCCGCTATTCGGACGGCTTTGATCGGTGACGGGGAACGTCTGGTTTACTGGGCCCATGACCACGACGAGCAGCCGCACCCTTGCGACCGAGGCGACGATGACGCCCGGTGCTCGTTGTATGTGTCGAATGCGCGCCTTCTGAGGGCCCCTGCCCCAGGTCTCACGCCCCGAAGCGAGACCGGCCGAGCAGCTCCCGGCACCCCCGTGTGAACCCGGAACGCTCCTGCCCCGCGCATGCGCCGAAGCCGTCGATTTCCGATGGTTCGCCCCGTATCGCGTCCCCAGATGTATGCCCCGTGCCCGGCACCCGCTGCGCCGCGCACTCGACAGCGACGGAAATCCTGTGATCACCACATCGGGCCTCACGAAGGTCTACCAGTCCCGTGGCCGCGAGGTCACCGCCCTGGACGGCGTCGACCTGCACGTCCGCCAGGGCGAGGTCTACGGAGTCATCGGCCAGAGCGGCGCCGGAAAGTCCTCCCTGATCCGCTGCGTGAACCTGCTGGAGCGCCCCACCACCGGCACCGTGTCCGTCGACGGGGTCGACCTCACCGCCCTCGCCGGCCGAGGCCGCCGCGCCGGCAAGGAGCTCCGCGAGGCCCGCAGTCGCATCGGCATGGTCTTCCAGCACTTCAACCTGCTGTCCTCGCGCACCGTGCAGGGCAACGTCGAGCTGCCCCTGGAGATCCTCGGGATATCCGGCCGCGAGCGCTCCCGCAAGGCCGCCGAACTGCTCGACCTCGTCGGCCTCGCCGACAAGGCCAAGTCCTACCCCGGTCAGCTCTCCGGCGGCCAGAAGCAGCGCGTCGGCATCGCCCGCGCCCTGGCCGGCGACCCCAAGGTGCTGCTCTCCGACGAGGCCACCAGCGCTCTGGACCCCGAGACCACCCGCCAGATCCTCCAGCTGCTGCGCGACCTCAACCGCCAGCTGGGCCTGACCGTCCTGCTCATCACGCACGAGATGGACGTGGTCAAGTCCGTCTGCGACTCGGCCGCCCTCATGCGGCAGGGCCGGATCGTCGAGGCCGGCAAGGTCACCGAGCTGCTGGCCACCCCCGGCTCCGAACTCGCCCACGAACTGTTCCCGCTGACCGGTTCCGCGACCACCGCGGAGCACACGGTCATCGACGTCACCTTCCACGGCGAGACCGCGACCCAGCCGGTCATCTCCCAGCTGGCCCGGACCTACAACATCGACATATCGATCCTCGGCGCCGCGATGGACACCGTCGCCGGCCGCCAGATCGGCCGCATGCGCATCGAACTGCCCGGCCGCTACGAGGACAACGTCGTACCCGTCGGCTTCCTGCGCGAGCAGGGCCTGCAGGTGGACGTGGTGGAAGCGGACACGTACCCGGCCCCCTACACGGACGTGGACGTGGACGCAGACGCGGACGCGGGGACGGACGTCGACGGCGAACTGGCCGAGCTGGTCAAGGATGGTGCGAAGTGACCTGGTCCGAAATGCAGCCGCTGCTCACGCAGGGCACCTTCGACACCCTCTACATGGTGCTGTGGTCCGCCCTGGTGACCATCCTGGGCGGGCTGCCCATCGGCATCCTGCTCGTCCTGACCGACAAGGGCGGCCTGCTCCAGAACCGCGCGGTCAACAAGATCCTCGGCGTGATCGTGAACATGGGCCGCTCGCTGCCCTTCATCATCCTGCTGATCTTCCTGATCCCGGTCACCACGGCGATCGTCGGCACCTTCATCGGCCCCACCGCCATGATCGTCCCGCTTGCCATCGGTGCCATCCCCTTCTTCGCCCGGCTCGTCGAGACCGCCGTCCGCGAGGTGGACCACGGCCTGGTCGAAGCCGTCGAGTCCATGGGCGGCGGCATCCCGACCCTGGTCGGCAAGGTGCTCCTCCCGCAGGCGCTGCCCTCGCTGATCGCCGCCGTCACCACCACCGTGATCACCCTGATCGGCTACTCGGCCATGGCCGGCGCGGTCGGCGGCGAGGGCCTCGGCTCCAAGGCCATCACGTACGGCTTCCAGCGCTTCGAGACCGGCTTCATGATCGCCACCGTGGTGGTGCTGATCGTGCTCGTCACGGTGATCCAGCTCATCGGCGACGGCGTGGTACGCCTCCTCGCGCGGCGCGGTCGGACAGCCTGAACCGGCCCGAGCCGGACATCACAGACTTTTTCCCCAGAAAGCCCGCACTTGTCGTGCTTGGGCCGTCATCCATACAGCAAGACGCAAGAAAGGCACTCTTCGTGCGCAAGAACATCAAGCTCACCGCCCTCGCCGCCACCGTCTCGGCGCTCGCCCTCGGCCTCACCGCCTGCGGCAGCTCCTCGGACCCGTCCTCCACCAAGGCCGACGGCGGCAAGACCGACGAGAGCAAGCCCCTGGTCGTCGCGGCGTCCCCGTCCCCGCACGCCGACATCCTGAACTTCGTGAAGGACAAGCTGGCGGCCAAGGAAGGCCTCAAGCTGGAGGTCAAGGAGTTCACGGACTACGTCCTGCCGAACACCGCCACCCAGCAGGGCCAGGTCGACGCCAACTTCTTCCAGCACGTGCCGTACCTCGACGACTTCAACAAGAAGAACGGCACCGACATCGTGCCCGTCGTGAACGTGCACCTGGAGCCCCTGGGCCTCTACTCCAAGAAGTTCAAGGCACTCACGGACATCAAGGCCGGCCAGACCATCGCCGTCCCCAACGACCCCACCAACGAGGGCCGCGCGCTCCAGCTGCTCGCCGCGAACAACCTCATCACCCTCAAGGAGGGTGTCGGCACCGCCGCCAAGCTGTCCGACATCACCGACAAGAAGGGCCTGGAGTTCAAGGAGCTGGAGGCCGCCACGGTCCCGCGCGCCCTGAACGACGTGGACGCCGCCGTCATCAACGGCAACTACGCCATCGAGGCCAAGCTCGTCCCGGCCAAGGACGCGCTCGTCCTGGAGAAGGCCGAGGGCAACCCGTACGCCAACATCCTGGCGGTCAAGAACGGCAACCAGGACGACCCCCGGGTCCAGAAGCTCGCCAAGCTCCTGAACTCCGACGAGGTCAAGAAGTTCATCGACGAGAAGTACCAGGGCTCGGTCATCCCGGCCTTCGGCAAGCCGGCCGCCTGACCCCCGCGAGCGGCACCGGGACGGCCCGATCCGGCCGCCCCGCCCGGCCCCGTCCACCCCGCCGGTGTACGGGGCCGGGCGCTGCCCGCTTCCGGGCAGCCCGGCCCTGCACATCACCAGGCCAATGCTGCATGCTGTGGCCTACGACCCGCGGCCGCGGACCGTATACCCCGTGTATGCCGTCCCGCGCCACGGTCGCCTCGCATCACGGTCGCACCACGGTCTCAGGCTTGGAGCTGCGCATGACTACCACCTTCCCGGACGTCACCATCAGCACGGACCGGCTGGTGCTGCGCCCCTTCGAGGAAGAGGACGTCACCGCGCTCGCCGAGATGATGAACGACGAACAGGTCACCGCCTGGACCTCCGTCCCGCAGCCCTACACCTACGCCGACGCGGTCACCTGGGCCACGCGGACCGCCCACACGGAACGCACCGAGGGCCGCGGCATCGTCTTCGCCGTCACCGAGTTCCTCACCCAGCGGCTCGTCGGCATCGTCCACTTGCAGGACACCGACTGGCGCACCCGCACCACCGAGGTCGGCTACGTCACCGCCCCCTGGGCCCGCGGCGAGGGCTACGCCAGCGAGTCCGTCCGCGCCGTGGCCCGCTGGCTGTTCACCGACCAGGGCTTCGAACGCCTCGAACTGCGCACCGCCGCCGACAACACGGCCTCCCAGCAAGTGGCCCAGAAGACCGGTTGCATCAGTGAAGGCGTCCTGCGCAACGCCTGCATAGTGCGCACCCAGAACCCCGACGGCTCCTGGGCCGACACCCGCAGCGACCTCATCGTCTGGGGCCTGGTTCCCGAGGACGTGGACGAGGACGCCGAGGACTACGGGGACGGTTACGCCGACGGCTACTCCGTGGGCTACGCGGAGCCCCGCGACGACGTACGCGACGGCTACCGGATCCACCCCGCCCGCGCGAACGACGCGAACGGCTACGCCGTCTTCTCCGACCGGAACTGACCGAACCACCGGGTAGTCTCACCAAGCCCGCCCCCCTCGACGAAGCCTCGCCCTGCCCCCGGCCACCGCCGGGAAGGGCCCCCTCCCACATCAGGAGACTGACGACGATGGCCGACCGGGTCACGGTGATCGGCTGGGACGGCTCCCCCCTGACCGCGGCCGCCCGGTCCGCGCTCTCCGCCGCCACCCTGGTGGCCGGCGCCGCCCACCACCTCGCGCTCCCCGAAGTCCCGCCCACCGCCGAACGCGTGCGCCTGGGCAGCCTGTCCATCGCCGCCACGCGGATCGCGGGCCACCGCGGCACCGCCGTCGTCCTCGCCGACGGGGACCCCGGCTTCTTCGGCGTCGTACGGGCCCTGCGCGCCCCGGAACACGGCCTGGAGGTGGAGGTCGTACCGGCCGTCTCCGCCGTCGCCGCCGCCTTCGCCCGCGCCGGGATGCCCTGGGACGACGCCCAGGTCGTCGTCGCCCACCGCCGCACCCTGCGCCGGGCCGTCAACGTCTGCCGCGCCCACTCCAAGGTCGCCGTCATCACCTCGCCCGGCGCCGGCCCCGCCGAACTCGCCCTGCTGCTCGAAGGCGTCCACCGCACCTTCGTCATCTGCGAGGAACTCGGCACCGACAAGGAACAGGTCACCGTCCTCACCTCCGACAAGGCCGCCGACCACAGCTGGCGCGACCCCAACGTGGTCATCGTCATCGGCGGTACGGGACCGGCCTCGACCGCCGCCGAACCGGCCTGGCTGCTCGGCCGGAGCGCGGCCCCGGCCACGGGACGCGGCTGGGCCCGCCCGCAGATCGACGTGGGAGAGGGCGAGGCCACGCAACTGCGCGCGGCCCAGCTCGCCCGGCTCGGCCCGCGCACCGGGGACCTCGTCTGGGACATCGGCTCCGGCTCCGGAGCCCTCGCCGTGGACGCCGCCGCCCTCGGCGCCGCCGTCATCGCCGTCGATGCCGACCGGCACGCTTGCGAACGCACAACCGCCGCCGCCCGCGCCCGGGGTGTGCAGCTCCAGGTCGTCAACGGCCGCGCCCCGCACGTCCTGGAGACCCTGCCCGAGCCGGACGTCGTCCGCGTCGGCGGCGGCGGGGCCGCGGTCGTCGCCGCCGTCGCCGACCGGCGCCCCGAACGGATCGTCAGCCACGCCTCCACGCGCGACGAGGCGGAGGCCATCGGCCGGGTCCTGACCGAGGGCGGGTACGCCGTCGAGTGCGCCCTGCTCCAGTCCGTCGCCCTGGACACCCGTACCTGGACCGAACAACAGCGCACCGTGGCGTTCCTGCTGGCCGCCGAACGCCCCGTTAACCGCCCGGACCGTACCTAGCCACGAGCCCGGGGTAGGCTGGCCGATCGTCGCACCGCCCGGACGATTCGGGCATGCGGCTCCGGCTGGACGCGCGACGTGGCGCAGTCCACAGAGGACCGTGGCGGTTATGGCCGACACGGTGACGAACGGGCAGGACAATACTTACTGGTTGTCGTGCGGCCGTACGTGAGGCCTCGTGGGCGACCGGGCAGTCGAAGAGGCAACACCGATGGGCGAGGGGTACGCATGACTGACACCGGCCAGGTTCCGGGCGAGGGTCTCCCGGACAGCACGGGCATGGTGGATCAGCAGGGCGTCCCCGCCCCGGTTCCCATGTCTTCCCCGGCAACCGGGAACTACGCCTTCCAGGACCTCGTGGACAACCCGGCCGAGCCGGAGGACGAGGAACTGCTGCTGATGCCGAGCAGCCAGGGCGCGTGGAGCGACCCCCAGGTCGTCCCGCCGGTGCCCGCCTTCCCCGACTTCCCCGAGCCCTCCGCGTACGCGGACGCCCCGTACGCCGATTTCGGCGGGGCCCCCGAGTACCAGCAGCCCCACCCGGGCCGGCTCCCGGTCCCCGACGCGCCGCTCGGCTACGAGCCCGCCGGCTACCCGCAGCAGCCCTTCGACGGGCAGCAGTTCGCGGAGCAGTCGTCCTTCGCGGACGCCTCCTTCGCCGACGCCTCGTACGGCGCCGGTGTGCACGAGGCCGGCGGCCGGGATTCCGGCGCCCTGGACCTCGGCGGCCTCATGGCCCCGCAGCCCGTCTCCCAGCCCCAGTCCCCGGCGGCCCCCGTCGCGGCGGCCCCGGTGCGGCGGCCGCTGCACATGGGCCCGCCCGTCCCCGAGGCCACCGGCGGAGTCGTACGGTCCCTCGCGGACCGCGGCCCGGCCGCTGCGCCCGCCGCCGCCCCCGTGCAGGCCCAGGCTCCGCTGACACCGGCCGCGCCCGTTCCCGTCCCGGTCGCCTCGGTGCCCTCCGGCTCCGAGCCCGCCGCCCCTGATCTGAGCACCCCGGCGACGCCCGTCCCGGTGCGCCAGTCCGGGCCGCCGACCACCGGGCCCGAGTACCTGGACTTCACGCAGGCCGAGGCCGAGCACGTGCCGGGCCCGGCGCAGCAGCCGGTCGAGATCCCGGTCCAGGCCGGGACGCCGTGGACCGCGGAGCCGGCTCCGGAAGCCGCGGCGCAGCCCGTCGTGGAGCCGGTGGCCGAGCCCGTCGCGGAGCCTGCCGCCTTCGCCGAGCCCGTCGCGGCTCCCGTCGCCTTCGCCGAGCCCGAGGCGGTCCTCGTGGCCGAGCCGGTGTCCGTGGCCGTGGCGGAGCCGGAGCCGGTGCAGGTGCCGGTCGCCGTGGCCGAGCCGGTCCTGGTGGAGCCCGTCGCCGAACCCGTCGCCTTCGCCGAGCCCGAGGCCGCCGTGGTACCGGCGCCCGAGCCCGTCGCGGTGGCCGAGCCCGAGGCCGAGGCCGTCGCAGTCGTCGCCGTCGCGCCGGAGGCGGAGCCCGTCGTGGAGAGCGTGCCGCAGCCCGCAGAAACGGTGGTTCAGGCCGAGGAGCCGGAGCCCCTGGCCGAGCCCGTGGCCGCCGTGATCGCCGAGATCCCCGAGCCCGAGCCGGTCGCCGTGGCGCAGGCCGACGTACCGCTGGAGGCCGGACAGGCCCCCGAGGCCGGAACCGAGCCGGAAGCCGAGCCCGAGGCCGAGCCCGAGGCCCCCGTCACCGAGGCGGCCCCCGGATACGCCGACGCCGAGCGCGAGGCCGTCCTGCGCGTCATGCGCGAGCGCCGTGACATCCGCAAGGGCTTCCGCCGCGACCCCATCCCGCACGAGGTGCTGCTGCGCGTCCTGGAGGCGGCCCACACCGCGCCCAGCGTCGGCCACTCCCAGCCGTGGGACTTCGTCGTCATCAAGTCCGCCGAGACCCGCCGGACGATGCACGAGCTCGCCGAGCGCCAGCGCGAGGCCTATGCGAAGTCGCTGCCCAAGGGCCGCGCCAAGCAGTTCAAGGAAATCAAGATCGAGGCCATCCTCGACACCCCGGTGAACATCGTGGTCACCGCCGACCCCACGCGTGGCGGCCGCCACACCCTCGGCCGGCACACCCAGCCGCAGATGGCTCCGTACTCCTCGGCCCTCGCCGTGGAGAACCTCTGGCTCGCCGCGCGCGCCGAGGGTCTGGGCGTCGGCTGGGTCAGCTTCTTCGACGAGCGCGAGATGGTCCGCGAGCTCGGCCTGCCGGAGCACCTGGAGGTCGTCGCGTACCTGTGCATCGGGTACGTGGACGAGTTCCCCGACGAACCCGAGCTCGCGCAGGCCGGCTGGTCGCAGCGCCGGCCGCTGGCGTGGGTCGTGCACGAGGAGACGTACGGGCGCCGCGCGCTGCCCGGCGAGGAGCCGCACGACCTGCTCTCCGAGACCGTCGCCAGCATCCGCCCGCTCGACGCGAAGGCGCTCGGCGAGGCGTGGGAGCGGCAGAAGCGCATGACCAAGCCCGCCGGGGCCCTGGGCATGCTCGAAATCATCTCGGCCCAGCTGTCCGGCCTCTCGCGGGTCTGCCCGCCGCCGATCCCGGAGCCCGCCGCGGTGGCGATCTTCGCGGGTGACCACGGCGTGCACGCCCAGGGGGTCACCCCGTGGCCCCAGGAGGTCACCATGCAGATGGTGGCCAACTTCCTGGGCGGCGGAGCGGTGTGCAACGCGTTCGCCAACCAGGTGGGCGCGGAGGTCTGCGTGATCGACGTGGGCGTCGCCGGCGACCTGCCGGCCACGCCGGGCCTGCTGCCGCGCAAGGTCCGCCCGGGTACGGCCGACCTGTCGGTCGGGCCCGCGATGACCCGCGAGGAAGCCGTCGCCGCGATCGAGGTCGGCATCGAAACGGCCCGCGACCTGGTCGCTGCGGGGAACAAGGCCCTCCTGACGGGCGAGATGGGCATCGCCAACACCACGGTGTCGGCGGCGCTGATCTCGGTCTTCACCGGGGTGGACCCGGGTGAGGTCACCGGCCGGGGCACGGGCATCAACGACGAGACGCACGCCCGCAAGGTCGAGGTCGTACGTCGCGCCCTGGAGCTCCACCAGCCGGACCCGGCGGACCCGATCGGCGTCCTCGCTGCCATCGGCGGCCTGGAGCACGCGGCGATCGTGGGCCTCCTCCTCGGCGGAGCCTCCCTGCGGACCCCGGTGATCCTGGACGGCGTCAGCGCCGGCGCGGCCGCGCTGGTGGCTCGCGCGATCGCCCCGGAGTCGCTGTCCGCGTGCATCGCGGGACACCGCAGCGCGGAGCCGGGCCACGTGGCCGCCCTGAACAAGCTCGGGCTGCGCCCGCTCGTCGACCTGGACCTGCGCCTCGGCGAGGGCACGGGGGCGCTGCTGGCGCTGCCGCTGGTGCAGAGCGCTGCGCGGGCCATGCACGAGGTGGCCACGTTCGACTCGGCGGGTGTCACGGAGAAGTAGCCGGGGCTGCGGGGCCGGGGTGGGGTGTCGTCCGGGACTCATGATTTATGGCGCCCTGTGCGCGCTGCGTCATGGTCGGGCTTCCTTTCGCGCCAACACATCACGTTTTACGTCCCGGACGACACCCCACCCCGTCCCCGTCACCGGCGGACCAATCCAGCCCCTCCGGCGTTTGAGGAGCGGGGGTCCGGGGGCGGAGCCCCCGAAGGGGTCCGGGGTGGAGCCCCGGTTTCGAAGGGGCGGGGTGGGGAAAGCCCCGCAGGGCCCCCGATGAGCCCCGTCGGCCCGTCAGCCTCATTCCCGCCTCGGGAGCGAGCCCCGTACGGGCCGGGGATCATGGGGCATGGCCCCTGGCCAGGGGTGGAGCCCGGGGTGGGGCAGGTCACCGCCCGGCCAGGGCAATGGCCCCCGAGGCGACCACCGCGCAGGTGGGTCGTATCGTGGACCCCGGACGGGCCACCGCACGTCACCGCCCGATCAGCCGCTCCAGCGACGCAGCGGCCCGCCGTCACCGCCGCATCAGGAGCCGCAACCGCCATGGGACACCCGGCACACCCCGCCTACCCCGTCGGACTCCGTCTGACGGGCCGCCGCGTCGTCGTGATCGGCGGTGGCCAGGTCGCCCAGCGCCGCCTGCCCGCGCTCATCGCGGCCGGCGCCGACATCGTCCTGATCTCGCCCTCCGCCACCCCCTCCGTGGACGCGATGGCCGAGACCGGTGAGATCCGCTGGGAGCGCCGCCGCTACGAGGACGGCGACCTGGCCGGCGCCTGGTACGCCCTGGTCGCCACCCGGGACCGCGCCGCCAACGACACCGCCTCCGCCGAAGCCGAGCGCGAGCGGATCTGGTGCGTCCGCGCCGACGACGCCGAGGCCGCGAGCGCCTGGACCCCGGCCACCGGCCGGGTGGAGGGCGTCACCGTCGCCGTACTGAGCGGCAACGACCCCCGTCGCTCCGCCGCCGTCCGCGACGCGGTCGTCGAGGGGCTGCGGGACGGCTCCCTGACCGCGGCCCGCCCGCACACCCCCGGCGTGTCCCTGGTCGGCGGAGGCCCCGGCGACCCGGACCTGATCACGGTCCGCGGCCGGCGCCTGCTCGCCGAGGCCGACGTGGTCATCGCCGACCGGCTGGGCCCCCGCGACCTCCTCGACGAGCTCCCGCCGCACGTCGAGGTCATCGACGCCGCGAAGATCCCGTACGGCCGTTTCATGGCGCAGGAAGCCATCAACGACGCCCTCATCACGCACGCCAAGGCCGGCAAGGCCGTGGTCCGGCTCAAGGGCGGGGACCCGTACGTCTTCGGCCGCGGCATGGAGGAGCTCCAGGCCCTCGCCGAGGCGGGCATCCCCTGCACGGTCGTGCCCGGCATCTCCAGCTCCATCTCGGTGCCCGGCGCGGCCGGCATCCCGGTCACCCACCGGGGCGTGGCCCACGAGTTCACCGTGGTCAGCGGTCACGTCGGCCCCGACGACCCGCGTTCCCTGGTGGACTGGGCCTCGCTGGCCAAGCTCACCGGCACCCTCGTCATCCTGATGGGCGTCGACAAGATCGGCCTGATCGCCGAGGCGCTGGTGCGCCACGGCCGCCCCGCCGACACCGCGGTCGCCGTCATCCAGGAGGGCACCACCGCCTCCCAGCGCCGCGTGGACGCCACCCTGGCCACGGTCGGGGAGACCGTGAAGGCCCAGGAGGTGCGGCCGCCCGCCGTCATCGTGATCGGCGACGTGGTGAAGGTCCACCGGCCCGCGGCCGAGTGACACTCCGCAATCCCGCAACCCCGCAGAGCCGTTGGCACCGCACCCAGGACAAGGCAGTATCACCCTGTGGCTGATCTCATCACCGTCGAGGACCCCGACGACCCGCGCCTGCGCGATTACACGGGCCTGACCGACGTAGAACTCCGGCGCAGGCGCGAGCCCGCGGAAGGCCTCTTCATCGCCGAGGGCGAGAAGGTGATCAGACGCGCCAAGGACGCCGGGTACGAGATGCGCTCGATGCTGCTCTCCGCCAAGTGGGTCGACGTCATGCGCGACGTCATCGACGAGCTCCCGGCCCCGGTCTACGCCGTCAGCCCGGAGCTCGCCGAGCGCGTCACCGGCTACCACGTGCACCGCGGCGCCCTCGCCTCCATGCAGCGCAAGCCGCTGCCCACGGCCGAGGAACTGCTCGCCACCACCCGGCGCGTGGTCATCATGGAAGCGGTGAACGACCACACCAACATCGGCGCCATCTTCCGCAGCGCGGCCGCCCTCGGCATGGACGCGGTGCTGCTCTCGCCCGACTGCGCGGACCCGCTGTACCGGCGCTCCGTCAAGGTCTCCATGGGCGCGGTGTTCTCCGTCCCCTACGCCCGGCTGGAGGCCTGGCCCAAGGGCCTCGACTCGGTCCGCGAGGCCGGCTTCAAGCTGCTCGCCCTCACCCCGCACCAGAAGGCCTCGCCGATCGACGTGGCGGCTCCTCAGGACCTGGAGCGGGTCGCGCTGATGCTCGGCGCGGAGGGGGACGGGCTGTCGACGCAGGCACTGGTCGCGGCCGACGAGTGGGTACGGATCCCGATGGCGCACGGGGTGGACTCGCTGAACGTGGGCGCGGCCGCGGCCGTCGCCTTCTACGCGGTGGCCAGCGGCCGCCCGTAGTCCGGGGGGCTCTTCCGGGCTAGAGCTTCTGGGCCAGCGCGATGCCCAGCGCCACGAGCAACGTCACCACGACGAAGACGATCAGGCGCTGGCGCATCAGCTTGGGGTCCGGCCGTGACGGCCGCCGCCCCGTGCCCGTCGTACGGGGAGCCGGACGGCCGCCCGTACGCCCGGCGGTGGAGCCGGGTCCGCGCGAGCCGGTGCCCCGGGCCGAAGAGGGCCGCGAGTCCGGCCCGCCGCGGGGCCCCTGGCCCTTGGCCGGAGCCTTGCCCTGGCCCGCTCCGGTTCCCGTACCCGCTCGTCCCGGCACGGGAGTGCCGGCGCTACGGCGCTCCGTGCGCTGCTCGGCGTACCCCTCGGTGCCCTCGGCGTACCCCTCGGGCAGCCGGCCCGTCGGCCGCTCGGTCCGTGCCCGCTGCGCGGGCGGGCGGCCGTCGCCCATCCCGTGTGCCTCGCGGGCCGCGATCTCCTTGAGCCGCATCGACAGCTGGAGCGTGCTGGGCCGCTCGTCGGGATCCTTCGCCAGGCAGGCCCGTACGAGGGGTGCGAGCGCGTCCGGAACACCCTGGAGGTGGGGCTCCTCGTGCACGACGCGGTAGAGCATGACCTCGGAACTGCCGTGTCCGAAGGGCGAGTCGGCGGTGGCCGCGTAGGCGAGGGTGGCGCCGAGCGAGAAGACGTCGGTGGCGGGGGTGACGGCGGCTCCGCGGACCTGCTCGGGCGCCAGGAAGCCGGGGGAGCCGACGGCCGTTCCCACGTGGGTGAGGGTGCTGGCGCCGGTGGCCCAGGCGATGCCGAAGTCGATGATGCGGGGGCCCTTGGGCGACAGCAGGATGTTCGAGGGCTTGAGGTCGCGGTGGACCACCCCGGCCTCGTGTACGGCGACCAGTCCCTCGGAGAGCGCCGCGCCGATCGCGGCGATGGCCGCGGCCGTCAGGGGGCCTTCCTCGGCCACCTTGTCGTGCAGGGAGGGGCCGGGCACGTACTGCGTGGCGAACCAGGGACGCTCCGCCTCCAGGTCCGCGGCCACCAGGCGCGCGGTGCACCCGCCGCGGATCCGCCGGGCGGCGGAGACCTCGCGCGCGAAGCGCGAACGGAACTCCTGGTCCTCGGCCAGGTCCGGCCGGATCACCTTGAGCGCGACGCGCTGTCCGCGCCGGTCGGAGCCCAGATAGACGACGCCCATGCCGCCGGCGCCGAGGCGCCGGTGCAGCCTGAACGAGCCGACGACACGCGGGTCCTCGCGCCGGAGCCGCATCATCGCCATGTCCACCCCGCTGACCGGTCGTCCTGTTGACGTGGCACAGCTTACGGACCATCCGGCATGCGCGCTCAGAGGCCGCGCCCTCGCCGGGGGATTCGATTGTCAGTACGGGGCAGTCCACTTGGGGAATCGCCGGACCACCGGTAGGACGCATGTACGGAGCGGGGTGCTCCGGTCAAGCCGGGCCGGAGCCAAGGGAATTGGGGTTCGAGGCGGGGTGGCGGGGGAGCGGCGGCCGCAGGGGCGGCCGGGCCCGGCCCGTTGATCTTGGGAGTGCCTGGTCGGCGGCCGGACGTGTGCGGGGAGTGACGGAAGTGAGCGAAGTCACCACGCTCTGGTCATCCCCTCCGGGATGACCCTCAGAGCGGGGGGCCGGTCTCCACCCAGGGGAGTACGCGCGAGGTGGGCTCCTCATCCTCCTGGAGGCCAGGCAATGGGTACGAAGGCATGAGGCCAGGAGCCTTCCCCGCACCTAGTGTTGAAGACAAGCGGCGGGTGGAAAGTACTCGTCCCCCGAGGTCATAAACCCGCCGCTGCCAATCGACAGGGAGAGGACCATGGCGGACATCGCACGGCAAGGACGCAAGGCATTCGCGTTCAACAGCCATGAGTCCGGTCGTCGCCACCCACTGGTGGCCGCGGCCATGGTGCTCCCCCTGGCCGCCGTCCTGCTCTTCCTCTTCGGAGGCTTCGACCAGGTGGTGGCGCAGGCGTCGTCCGTAAGCGTGATGCTGGGGCGCTGAGCGGCGCCCCGGGCCCAGGAGAGCGGCCTGGGCCGGGACTATCACCGGCCGAACCCCGTGGGGACGGGGGAGCGGTCGACGGACGGCAGGTGAAGGGTGCTGCGCGTACGGCTGGGGAGCCGGACGCGCAGCACCCTTTTTCATGCCCGCCCCTTCTTCGCGCGTTCCGCGCACCGATCGGCGCCGGCGCGCTTCCCGGGCGTCGGGCCGCCGAGCCGGATGCTGTCCGGCTGATGTGACGTCCGTCCGGTGGCGTCCGTCCGGCGGTACCGCCACTGCCGCGCGGCCCCGTGCTGCGTACGCTCGTCCCGAGGAGCACCCGCCCGGGGTGCGGAGCGCGGGGAGAGCCGAGGCGTGGTTCCGCTGGAGCGAGTGAGTGCGGCCGAGCTCGCCGCGTACGCGGGCGCGGCGGAGTACGTACTCCTCGCGGACCGCGACGACGGCACGGTGGTCCGCTGCGGGGACGTGGTGGCCAAGGCGCACGCGCGCGACAGCGATCCCGACGCCCTGGCGGTACGGATCCGCGTGGCCGGGGACCCCGCTCTTTCCGGGGTGCTGCTGCCCCCGCTGCGGACCGGGCTCGGCCTGGTCGGATCCCGGCCCGTCTCCCTGTGGCCCTACGGTGCTCCGGTCGCTCCGGACCGCCCCGAGGAGGCCCCCTGGGAGCCGGCCGCCGAGCTCCTGGCCGCCCTCCACCGGACCCCGCTCCACCACCTCCCGTACCCGCTCCCCCCGATGCGCGGCCCGGCGAAACTCGCCCGCGCCCTCCACCGCCTCGACGCGGCGCACCCTCCCGCGGCCCCGGTCGCCGCGCGGCGCGCCGTGCCGGGACGCCCCGGGCCCACGGGCGCGGAAGCCGAAGACTCGGGCGGCGCGACGCGGGGGCGCCCGGCTGGGGAAGGCCCCGCCGGCCACGACCACGACCGCGGCGCCGGGGGCGGGCCGACCCGGACCGAGGCGGTCGCCGCCCTCCCCGTCGCGACGTCCTCGGGCCGGGCCGACCGGGCCCGCCGCGCCGTCCTGTCCATCCCCGCCGGGCAGGCGACCGCGGCCGGGCCGACGGGCGCGGACGCCGACGCCGCGGAGTTGGCGCGGCTCGTCCGGGTCGCCGCGGCCACGCTCCCCGGGTGGGCCCGGGGGGAGGAGCCGGCGCCGTCCGGCGGGGCGCTGTGCCACGGCGACCTGCACCTCGGGCAGCTGGTCCGGGGCCCGGCCGGGGGCTGGCGGCTGATCGACGTGGACGACCTGGGGCTGGGCACGCCCGCCTGGGACCTGGCCCGGCCCGCGGCCTGGTACGCCGCCGGGCTGCTGGACACCGGGACCTGGCTGCGCTTCCTGGACGCCTACCGCGCCGCCGGCGGGCCCGCCGCCGGTGCGGTAGGCAGCGATCCCTGGCCGGAACTCGACCTGGCCGCCCGTGCGCTCACCGTGCAGACGGCCGCGCTGGCCCTCGCCAAGGCCGCCGGAGAACGGCGCCGACTCGACGACGTGGAGCGGCTGATGGTGGAAGCCTGTGCCCGAATTGCCTCCCTCCCGCCCGACTTGGAGCCGAAGGCTCCGTCGTAGGGTGAGGCTCACGCCACCGGGTACGCATCCGGTGTCGAAGCGAACGGCGAGGAGTTGATCCGGTCATGCAGTGTCCGAAGTGTCACGCGATGATGCACACCTACAACCGCAACGGTGTCCAGATAGAGCAGTGCAGCGGCTGCAGGGGCATCTTCCTCGACTACGGCGAGCTCGAAGCGCTGACCCGCCTGGAATCCCAGTACACCTCCCAGTACGGCCAGGTCCCGCCCCCGGCCGCCCCGCCGGCCCCGGCCCCTGCGGCGTACCCGCAGCAGCACGCCGCCCCCGCGCCCGCCTGGGGCGCCCCGCAGCACGGCGGCTACGGCCACGGCCACGGCCACGGCCACCGCAAGGGCGGCTTCGGCCGGATGCTCTTCTCCTCCTGAGCCGCAAGGGCGGGACGGGAGGACCGGAACCGACCGGCACCGGCCCGCCCCACCGGCCTGCGGGCCCAGGGTCCCGAGCACGCGAAAGCCCCGACCGTGGGAACGGCCGGGGCTTGTCGACATCTGGTGCGCGATACTGGGATTGAACCAGTGACCTCTTCCGTGTCAGGGAAGCGCTCTCCCGCTGAGCTAATCGCGCGGGACCACACTCACGGTGAGAACACCGCAGGTGGCAAGTGTGAAGCGTACTGCGTGCGCGATACTGGGATTGAACCAGTGACCTCTTCCGTGTCAGGGAAGCGCTCTCCCGCTGAGCTAATCGCGCGGGGATCCTTGCGGATCAGTGGACGATACTGGGATTGAACCAGTGACCTCTTCCGTGTCAGGGAAGCGCTCTCCCGCTGAGCTAATCGTCCTTGGAGGTGGAGACGGGATTTGAACCCGTGTAGACGGCTTTGCAGGCCGTTGCCTCGCCTCTCGGCCACTCCACCATGGAGCAAGCAGGGGGTCCTCGGGAAGATGATCCCCCACCTTAGAGCGGACGACGAGACTCGAACTCGCGACATCCACCTTGGCAAGGTGGTGCTCTACCAACTGAGCTACGTCCGCAGGTCGCCGTGTTCGCTCCGGGGTTTTGCCCCTTCGCTCCCTGGCGACGAGTTGAACTCTAGCGGATTCCCGGGCCAGCTCAAAAACGCGTTTCCGCAGCGTGCTGCCGCCCGATCACCGCCGGTCACCCGGCGGACGCCTCACCGGCGCCCGGGCGTCACCGGTCATAGACTCGCAGCCGTGCACGACCTGCCTCCCCTCGCCCGCTTCGGCGGCCTCCTCGCGACCGATCTCCGAGATGTCACCAGTGATCCTGGTGCCCTCGACTCCACCGGCTTCTGGGCGGTGACGGCCGATTTCGAAGGCCGTCTCGTCTGCGCGCGCTTCGGGGACATACGCCCCGACCCGGTGCCGGCCCCCGTACCCGGGGCCTGGCGCGGCCCCGACGCCGACGCGTGGACCTCCTCCCTCGACCGCGCCGCGTACACCGCGGGCGTACGCCGCATCCGCGAGCACATCGAGGCGGGCGAGGTCTACCAGGCCAACCTCTGCCGCGTGATGTCCGCGCCGCTTCCCGATCCGGCGGGCGCCGATGTGGACGCCCTGACCGCGCTGCTCGCGCGCGGCAACCCGGCCCCGTATGCAGGAACGATTCGGCTTCCGGCCCACGGCGTGGAGATCGCCACCGCGTCCCCCGAGCTCTACCTGCGCCGCAGCGGCCGCCGCGTCGAGTCCGGCCCGATCAAGGGCACCGGCCGCACCGCCGCCGATCTGCTGCCCAAGGACCACGCCGAGAACGTGATGATCGTGGACCTCGTACGCAACGACCTCGGCCGGGTCTGCGCCACCGGCTCCGTGACCGTCCCCGAGCTCTGCGCGCTCGAAGAGCACCCGGGCCTGGTCCACCTCGTGTCCACCGTCGCCGGGGAACTCGCCGACGGCGCCGGCTGGCCCGAGCTGCTCGCGGCCACCTTCCCGCCCGGCTCCGTCACCGGAGCCCCCAAGTCCTCGGCCCTGCGGATCATCGAGGCCCTGGAGACCGCCCCGCGCGGCCCCTACTGCGGCGGCATCGGCTGGGTCGACGCCGACCGGGGCACGGCCGAGCTCGCCGTCGGGATCCGGACCTTCTGGATCGACCGCGCTGCCCCCGGCGGCCCCCGGCTGCTCTTCGGAACCGGCGCCGGGATCACCTGGGGCTCCGACCCCGACCGCGAGTGGGCGGAGACCGAGCTGAAGGCCGCCCGGCTGCTGCGGGTAGCGTCGGGAGCGATCGAAGCGCACACGACCGGTACGACCGGCATGACCGGACCGGTCGATGCACAGACGGACGAAAGCGGGAGGACCGTACGGTGAGGATCTGGCTCGACGGAGCACTGAGGGACGCCGACGAAGCGAAGGTGTCCGTGTTCGACCACGGGCTCACCGTCGGCGACGGGGTCTTCGAGACGCTCAAGGCGGAGCGCGGGACGACCTTCGCACTCACCCGGCACCTGGAGCGGCTGACCCGCTCGGCCCGCGGCCTCGGCCTGCCGGACCCCGACCTGGACGAGGTGCGCCGCGCCTGCGCCGCCGTACTGGACGCCAATGCGCTGCCGCTCGGCCGGCTGCGCGTCACCTACACCGGGGGCGTCTCCCCGCTCGGCTCCGACCGAGGCGAGGCCGGCCCGACGCTGATCGTCGCCCTCGCGGGGGCAACCCGCCGCCCCGACACCACCGCCGTGGTCACCGTGCCGTGGGTGCGCAACGAGCGCTCCGCCGTGGCGGGCCTGAAGACCACCTCGTACGCCGAGAACGTGGTCGCGCTCGCCGCCGCCCACCGGGCGGGCGCCTCCGAGGCACTCTTCGCCAACACCGTCGGGCGGCTCTGCGAGGGCACCGGCTCCAACGTGTTCGTCGTCCTCGACGGGCAGCTGCACACCCCGCCCGTGGCCTCCGGCTGCCTCGCGGGCATCACCCGGGCCCTCGTAGCCGAATGGTGCGGGGCCAAGGAGACCGACCTGCCCTTCGAAGCGCTGGAACAGGCGGAGGAGGTCTTCCTGACCTCCTCCCTGCGTGACGTCCAGGCCGTCGTACGGATCGACGGGCGCGAGCTGGGCTCCGCCCCCGGCCCCGTCACGGCCGAGGCCATGCGGATCTTCGACGCCCGCTCCGCCGAGGACGCCGACCCCCGCTCCTGACCGGTGCCTGACCTATTCGCTGTCCATCGGGCCGCAGGGCGGGTAGAACTCGATTGATGACCACCACCCTGCGGCCGAGCGGGCCGCTTCAGCAGAGCACCGGCGGGGCGCGCTCGCGCCCCTACGAGATCCGCGTCAACAGCAGGCGCGTCGGCGCCCTGCTGCTCGCCGCCGACACCCCCTTCGGGCCGACGGTGGCCGAGATCCGCGAACTCGCCGTCGACGAGCCCGACCGCCGACGCGGCCGTGCCACCGTCGCCGCGCTCGCCGCCGAGGAAGTACTGCGCGGCTGGGGCTGCCGGCGGGTCCGCGTCTCGGCCCCGGCGGACTCGGCGGGCGGCCTGCGCCTGGCCGCCGCCCTCGGGTACGCCGAGTACAGCCGCAACATGGCCAAGGAACTCCCGGCCGAGGCGCCCGCCCTCTCCGAGGGGGTCACGGGCCGCCCGATGACGGAGGCCGAGTTCGAGACCTGGCTCGCGGCGGGGCGGGAGGAGTACGCGCAGAACTGGATCAGCCGCGGCATGTCGGCCGAAGCCGCGCACACGAAGTCGGAGAACGACCACGCGGCCATGCTGCCCCTGGGCCTGGCGACCCCGGGCGTCAGCATCAGCGTGCTGGAGGCGGCCGGCGTCCCCGTGGGCACCGTGTGGGTCTCGCCGAACCAGGGGGACTCCTACGTCTACGACGTCGCGGTCGCCGAGGAGCACCGCGGCCACGGCTACGGCCGGGACCTGATGCTCCTCGCGGAACGCACCGCCCTGGCCGCCGGCCACCGGGTGCTCGGGCTGCACGTCTTCAGCGACAACGTCCCGGCCCTGCGGCTCTACGAGTCCCTCGGCTACCGGACGACCAACTTCAACTACGCCAAGGACCTGATCTGAGGGCCTGATCCGAGGAACCGGAGATTTCCTGCCGGGATGACCTAGGCGTCCTGGGCGAGCAGCCGGTCGGCGATTTCCTCGATGCGCTCGCGCAGGCCCTCCTGGCTCTTGCCGCCGTCGAGGCGCTCTCCGTCGATCACGTAGGTCGGGGTGCCGGTCACGCCGATCGCCTTGCCCTCGGCCTGGTCGGCGTCCACGATCAGCATGTGCCGGCCGTCGATCAGGGCGGTGTCGAACTCCTCGGCGTCCAGGCCCAGTTCGCGCGCGACCTCGACCAGTACCGATTCGCCGGCCTTGCCGAGCTCCGCGGTGCGGGCCAGCACGGCCTCCACGTAGGGCCAGCCCTGACCCTGCTCGACGGCCTCCTCGGCGGCCTGCGCGGCGGCGAAGGCGTGCTTGTGCTTCTCCAGCGGGAAGTGGCGCAGCCGGATGTCCAGCCGGTCGCCGTAGCGGGCCCGCAGGGCGCGCACGTCGTCCAGAGCGCTGTGGCAGTCCGGGCACTGAAGTTCGCACCAGACGTCGAGGATCACGGAATCGGTCATACGGACAGTCTCCCAGCCCGCGGGGATGGGTAAGGACCGGGACCTCGGGAGGAGACGGGACCCGGAGATGTCCCGGATATCCGCCCGCGGGGGGCTCCGGCCGTGGCCGGAGCGGGGGTCGCCGGTGCAGGATGGATGGGGACAGAACGCCCGGCCCGCCGGCCGGGCGCGACCGACCGATCCGCTCCTGGAGGCCCCGCATGCTCGCCGAGACCATTTGCTCCGCGGTGTCCGCGGCGGGCCTGGGCATCGCCGCGCTGACCGCCTACCGCAAGCGATTCCTCGCGGCCACGCGCATCGCCGCGTACTCGCTGGTGCCCGTCGGCCTGGTGATGACGGGCGTCGTGGCCTGGGCGACCGGAATCGTCTTCAAACCGACCGTCTGGGCCGGCTTCGCCGTGCTGGGACTGGCCTGGGTGCTCTTCACGACCACCCGCGCGATCGAGCGGCGCGGACGCGGCGCGGGGGAGGGGGAGCAGGAGAAGCCGAAGGCCGTCAAGGGACGCCCGGCACGGGAGGCCGTCGCCCCGGCCGCTTCCGCGCCCTCGCTGGGTGACGGTGCCCGTCCGCGGCCGACTCCGGCCGCCGCCGCCCCCGCCGAGGACTTCTCCGACATCGAGGCGATCCTCAAGAAGCACGGCATCTGACCGCACGGCCGCCGGGACGCGAACCACCTGATCTGACGGGATCCGGTGAACTCGCGGGTTCAGTCTGGCGTGTTGAGCGGCGCGCGCGGCTGCGCTGGGCCATCATCGCCCCGACATGCTCGACACATCACCGGGTGAGCCGGCCGTTCCCGCGCCGGTCACCGTCCCCGTCGCCGAGGAGCCGAGAGGCTGCCTCTTCGCGCTCTCCCAGCCGCCCCTGATGATCTTCCTAGGCGTGATCGGCTGCCTGCTCCTGCTCGCCGCCGTGCACGATCTGTTCCTGCTCTGAGCCCGGCTCCGTGCCCAGCTCCGATTTGCGCCGGGCCCGGTACGCCGCCACGTGCAGCCGGTTCCCGCAGGTACGGCTGTCGCAGTAGCGCCGGGAGCGGTTGCGGGACAGGTCGACGAAGGCGCGCCGGCAGTCCGGGGCCTCGCAGCGGCGCAGCCGCTCCTGCTCGCCCGAGACCACGATGAAGGCCAGCGCCATGCCGCCGTCGGCCGCCAGGTGGTCGCCCACCGAGGCGCCCGGGGCGAAGTAGTGCACGTGCCAGTCATAGCCGTCGTGGTTGGTCAGCTGCGGGGTGGTCCCGGCCGTCGCGACCAGCTCGTTGATCAGCACGGAGGCCACGCGGGAGTTCGGCGCCGCGAAGACCTGGGCGAACTTGCCGCGCACCGTGCGCACGCCGGCGAGGTCGCGGGCGCTGAGCTCGCCGACGTCGCTGATCGCGTACTCGTGGACGAAGGCGCGCAGCGCGTTCACGTCCGCCAGCGCGTCGGGCTGTTCCGTCTCGGCAGAGGTGTTCACCAGCGCGACGACGACGTCGAGCGCGCGACGGGTGTCGTGGGGGATCTGCACGGGGTCTCCCTGAAGGGCCGGGCCTGCGGTGACGGTCTGCTGCCGCCGCCGCTGGCCGACTCTAGCGGGTCCCCCCCAAAGCGCACCGGCGCCGCCCACGCGGGTGGCTTCCACGTGAACAGCGCCGGCACTTCCGTATGTGGTTGTCCGCCGTGCACCGTCGCCCCGAGTCGGACGGTGTCGTACGGCCCCCGGACTCAGCCGGGGGAGGGTTCCCTCTGTAGGCCTGGCTCAGGATTCGGCCAGGATGTGGGAGAGCTCCTTGTCGAGGTCGAAGTGCCGGTGTTCGGTTCCTGGTGGAACCGCGGCGTCCGTCCGCTTGAGGAACGACTCCAGTGCTCGGGCGGGTGCTTCGAGCAGGGCTTCTCCCTCCGGTGAGCTCAGGGCGATGCAGACGACCCCCTGACCGTGACTGCGGGACGGCCAGACACGGACGTCGCCGGTACCGGTGGGCCGGTGAAGGCCCTCGGCGAGGAGGTCGCGGGCGAATACCCATTCGACCGTCTCCTCGGCGCCGGTGTGGAAGGTGGCGTGCACGGCGTAGGGATCGGCCGTGTCATACCGCAGGCCCGCGGGAACAGGCAGTGAGGACTCGCTCGACACAACGAGGCGCAGGTGCAGCTCGCAGCTGACCGTGGTGTTCATAAGCGCCAGGGCCTTTCGCTCAGTGTGCGCTCGGGGATTCGCACGTCGGCGAAATCGACATGCCACCTACGGTGCCGTTGTAAACCCCTCTGACCGTTTTGCGGACCTCTGGGTCCCTCGGACGGCGGATCCAAACGACCATTCACGTGTGCTGGGACCTCGGGTAGATTCGACCTCATGAACACGGGGAGTGACCGCGAGACCAACGAGTCCGCAGCCGAATCCGCAGCCGAATCCACCGAGCAGTCAGCGGGGCAGTCGACGGAGGGGGGCGCCGCCGAGCAGGCGCCGCACGTCTCCAAGGCGCCGGCCTTCATCAAGGCCCGCCGGGGTCTGCACCTGAGCTGGCAGGTCGGCGTCTTCGTCGTCGGTCTCGCCGTCGTCGGCGCCGGCGTCGCCATGCTGGTGCTGCCCGGACCGGGCTGGGTGGCGATCTTCGCGGGCCTCGCGATCTGGGCCACCGAATTCGCCTGGGCCCACCTCGCCCTGCGCTGGACCAAGCGCAAGGTCAGCGAAGCCGCGCAGAAGGCCCTGGACCCGAAGGTCCGCCGCCGCAACATCATCCTGACCAGCGTCGGGCTCGTGATCGCGGGCGTCGCGATCGGCGCCTACCTGTACATCAACGGGTTCGTGCTGCCCTGGAACCGCGAGGTGGAGTGAGCCCGCACAGGCATGGCGGAGAGCACCGCTGACATGCGGTAATGTTTGCGGTGCGTCCGGGCGATTAGCTCAGTGGGAGAGCACTTCGTTCACACCGAAGGGGTCACTGGTTCGAACCCAGTATCGCCCACCCGGACCAGAGGCCCGGAGACTTATCAAGTCTCCGGGCCTCTGGCGTTTTCACCCGTCCGGCCCCGGCTCCGGCCCCGCCGGAGCCCCGCCGGACTACCTCAGTCGGCCGATGGCATCCCGCAGCCGGCGGGCGTCGCGCAGCCGCTTCTCGTAGGTGGCCCCCACCGCCAGCAGCAGCACCCCCGCCAGGGCCGGCGGCAGCCAGCGCGGCAGCGCGTCCACCACCTGGACCACGTACGGGGTCAGCTCGTGCAGGGCCACCGCCGCCAGCGTCGCCCCGCCCAGCAGCAGCGGCGCCCGGAGCCGGCCCCGGGCACCGGCCAGGGTCACCCCGAGCGCGGCCGTGCCCAGCAGCAGCGGCCGCAGCCAGTGCGGATCGCCCCACACCGCGAGGGTGCTCGGCAGCAGGGTCGCCGCCAGACCCGGCCCGTACGCCGTCCAGGACCCGGCCAGCGGATCGCGGCGCCGCCGCAGGAATCCCACGGCCAGCGCCGCCGCCGTCACCGGCAGGGTGTAGGCCTCGGGCACCGTCACCTCCGAAGCCGCGAGCCGTACCCAGGTCGCCGCCAGGAACAGCGCCCCGGCCGGCCAGCCCGCCGCCGACCGGCGCTCGGGCCGCACCGCCGCCGCCGCGCACACCACCCCGGCCAGCGCCAGGACCAGCGCGAGCACCGGAGCGTCCCCGGTGGCCAGGGCCACCGCGAGGAGGCCCGCCGCGGCCGCCGCGGCCTCCGCCGGGACCCGTACGGAGCCCAGCCGCGGCCCGAGCGCCGCCACCGCCGCCGGGATCACCAGCACCGGCGGCGCCCACCAGGCCACCGGCCGCTCCAGCAGTGCGCCCAGCGCCACCGCGAGCAGCGCCGCGTACCCGACGGCGAGCGCGGCCGCCCCCGAGCGGGCCCACGCCGGAGCGGGCCGGTACGCCGCCCCCGCCGCGCAGGCGGCCCCCAGCAGGCCGAGCACCCCGAAGGTGGCCAGTCGGCCGTCCAGGGCCGCCACGGACACGCTCCCGGCCCCCGCCAGCGCACAGGCGCCCGCGGCGAACCCGGCGCCCGCGGGAATGCCGCCCGCCGCCCCGGACCGCAGCGCGAGCGCCCCCGCCGCCAGCGTCACCGCGACCTGGGCCGCGAAGACCGCGCCCGGGGCCGGGTCCAGCACCACGGGTGCCGCGAACAGCGCCGCCCAGCCCAGGACCACCGCCGCCACCCCCGGCTCCCGGCGCCCCGGGAACACCCGGACCAGCCACCACGCCGCCCCGGCCGTCAGCAGCAGCGCCACCAGCGGAGCCAGCCCCGGGCCGTTCACGGCCGCCGCGGGGGGCGTCGTCACCGACCAGACCTCCTCCAGCACCCGCAGCCGGCCCAGCAGCACCGTCGCCACCCAGGCCGCGGCGGTGACCGCCTCCAGGACGGCCACCCCCGCACCGGCCAGGGCGAGGCCGCGCCGGACCGGCTCCGGGAGCGCGGAGACCCGTAGGGCTCCCAGCAGGGGCAGGGCCACCACCAGGTAGCCGACCGCAGCCCAGGGCGGGCGCAGCTCCGGCGCCGCCAGACCGCCCAGGGCGGCCACCGCCGCGAGGCCGCCCGCCGTCGCGAACGCCACCGGCATCCGGGCGCTGCGCCAGGCCACCGCCACCGCCAGTGCGGCGCCCGCCGCCAGCAGCGCCGACGGGCCCAGGGCCGCGCCCGCCGACCGTGCAGCCACCGAATCCGCCAGACCCGTCAGCAGCGCCGCCCCGGCCGCCACCGAGCCCGCCGTCCCCGCCCAGGAGGACCAGCGCCCCGGCCGGAGCAGTGCGAGACCCGCGTCCAGGGCCGCCGTCGCCAGCAGCGCCCAGCCCAGCTCCGCCCCCGACGCCCCGCCGGCCAGCGCCGCCAGTGGCAGGGGGAGCTGGGCCGTCAGCAGCGCCGCGGGCAAGGGGGCCCGCAGTTCCTGTACGGCCGGGGTCCGGCCGTACGCCGCCCAGCCCGCCGCCAGTACCGCGCTCGCGCCCGCCGCGTACGCCGTGCCGTCCACCTCCGGCATGCCGACGGCGTACAGCGCGTACGCGTCCAGCACCGTCAGCAGCAGGCCGACGGCGGCCACCGCCTCGGCGGTCGAGCGCAGCCCCCTGCGCAGCAGCGCCAGCGGGGCGCCCAGCGCCGCCGCCGTCACCACGGCGAGCACGGCGCTGCGCCCGGCGATCCCGAGCGAGCCCCAGCTGACCAGCGTGAACGCCAGCGCCGCGACGGCCAGCAGCACCGCGCCCAGGACCAGCAGCACGTTCTGCGCACTCGGGGCCGAGGCCTCCGTCGCCCGTACGGGCACCTTCGGCACGGCCGGCGCACCCCACGCGTGGGGGGCCTGAGCGCCCAGCAGCCACGCGCGGCGACTCAGCAGGAAGTGGCGCCGGGCGTCGAGTTGGATCAGTTCGCGGTCGATGAGCACGAGCTCCTCGGCCGGCGGCAGGGGGTTGTTCATGGTTCGGAGTGTGGTGCCCGTCACCCCGTCAGCACATGGGTGCGCGTACTCATCTCCGGACGGGTTCCCGCTGAGTACCGGGTGCGCGCCCCCGCCGCGCGCAAGACTGGAGGCATGGACCGAAGCAGCGGCGGCCCCGACGGCACCCACGGCGGCGCGGACGGCAGGAGCCGCGGCGCCCCCGCCAACCCCGGTGGCCGGTGGACCCGTTACCGCTTCCGCAGCGTGTGGGACCTCGACGCTGCGCCCGCCCGCGTCTACGCCGCCCTGGAACGCCCCGAGTCCTACCCCCTGTGGTGGCCCCAGATCCGTGCCGTCGCCCCCGACGGCGACGGGAGCGGCGGCACCGCCCTCATCCGCTCCGCCCTCCCGTACACCCTGCGCGTGAGCGCGGCCGAACTCCTGCGGGACCCCGTGCGCGGAATCCTGGAGGTCGCCCTGCTCGGCGATCTGGAGGGCTGGGCGCGCTGGACCGTGGAACCGCGGTCCGGCGGGACGCGGGCCCTGTACGAGCAGGAGGTCGAGGTGCGCCGCCCCCTCATGCGGTTGCTCGCGTTCCCCGGGCGGCCGGTGTTCCGGCTCAACCACACCCTGATGATGCGGGCCGGACGGCGCGGACTCGCCGCACATCTGGCGGCCCCGCCGGAAGCGGTTTGAACCAGCCCCGAGCCTTCTGTATTGTTCAACCCGTTCCGGGCGATTAGCTCAGCGGGAGAGCACTTCGTTCACACCGAAGGGGTCACTGGTTCGATCCCAGTATCGCCCACCGGGACAGGCCGGTCCGTCTCATGACGGACCGGCCTTCCGCATGTACGGCCCCTTTGCCGCACGGCCCCTCACGCCGCCGCGGGCAGCTCCGGCCGCAGCGGCCAGTTCGGATCCACCGACTCGGGCGTGCCCTGCCGCGCGAACCACGCCTGCAGGCCGCGCGCCTGCGCCGCGTGCCACACCTGCTGGAGCGTGTGCAGCTCCGCCGGCGTCAGCCGCTCCAGCCGGCCCGCGAACCGGCGCCCCACGGCCCGTACGAGCTCCAGCGATGCCAGCGCGTCCGCGCCCGCGTCATGGGCCCCCTCCAGCTCTATCCCGTAGTGCGCGCACAGGTCCGTCAGCGTCCGGCGCCCCTTGCGGTAGCGGTCCAGATGCTTGTCCAGCACCCGCGGATCCAGCACCGTCAGCGGCCGGTTGTCCAGGTACCGGGACAGTGAGGACGCCCGGTGCCGCCGCAACTCCCGGTCCAGCAGCGTCAGATCGAACGGCGCGTTCATCACCACCACCGGCCTCCCCGCCAGCTGCTGCTCACCGAGCGCGCGGGCTATCTCCTCCACCACCGGCGCGGGCCACCGCCCGTTGCGCTGGAGGTGCTCATCGGTCAGACCGTGCACTTCCGTGGCCCCCGGGGGTACCGGGATGCCGGGATTGACCAGCCAGCGCGTCGAGCGGATCCGGCCGCCCGCGCACTCCTGCACGATGAGCGCGGCGGACACGATCCGGTCCTGTTCCACGTCCACCCCGGTCGTCTCCGTGTCGAATGCGGCCAGCGGGCCCTCATACCAGCGTGTCATGGCGAACTCCTCGTCACCCGTCGGCAGATGGCCCCACCCGGGCACCGCGCCCCAGGCCCCGCCACCCTTGCCCGAAACGGTGATACCCGGGCTCTTTGCCCCGTACGCCGTTTGCGGGACGCCGACTGCGGAGACAACTCAACTGGGGGACCGCACACATGACCGGTCGTCAACCCCGACACCCTGACTCGGACCTGACGCGGCCCGACACGGCCGCTCGGAACAGCACAGCCCGGAAGGCATGGGGAGCCGGCCATGGCGCTCGCGCAGCCCGAACCGGGCGGGGTGCTCGCGGGGCAGATCGATTCGCGGACCGACCCGCGGAGCCGACCGCTGCGCGGCACGCTCGCCACCACCGCCTGCATGGAAACCCTTCAAGTGGGATACCTGCACGCCGTCGTCGCCGCGGCCGGCTGCTCGCTGTCCCAGCCCTTTCCCGACAACGGCATCGACTGGCACGTCAGCCACGGCGCCCCCGAGCACGTCGTCGACGACGAGGTGACCATCAAGGTCCAGCTCAAGGCGACCTACCAGATACCGGCCCGACCGGCCGGGCCCACCTTCGGCTTCACCCTCGACAACGAGCACCTCGTGAAGCTGGCCCGCAGCCCGGTCGCCGTCCACAAGATCCTCGTCGTGATGCTCGTCCCGCGGGAACGCGACCAATGGCTGAGCGCCGGACACGACCGGCTCGACCTGCGGCACTGCTGCTACTGGACCAATCTCGCCGGACACCCGGTGACCGGCCGGCGCCGGACCACCGTACGGATCCCGACCACGCGGATCTTCGACGACCGGGCGCTCTGCGAGATCATGACCCGGGTCGGGTCGGGAGGGACACCTTGATGAACTGGCAGTCACCGCACCTGGAGCCGCTCTCCCCACAGGAGTTCGCCGCGGGCGCCCCCGATCCCGCGCAGATCGATCCGCTCGTGCTCGGCGCCCTGCTGCACCGGCACGGCTGGCTGCGCCGCGGCGGCGCCGCCGGACGGTACGGGCGCTGGACGCCGCCCGCCCCGTACGCCACGGGCAGCGGCGGCACCAGTCTCCTCGTCCCCGAGAGCCGGACCTTCCCCGACTGCGCCGACCTGATCGAAGAGGCGCTCACCGCGCTCTCGCGCAGCGCGCTGCCGTCGGCGCGCGAGGTGCTGTACGGCCTCAGCGTGCCCAGCGACGAGATCCGCTGGGACCGCGAGATCCCGCGAGGGGCGTACGGACTCCAGGGCGAGGCCGACTGGACGATCCAGGAACAGCTCCGCTCGGCCGCCCGCCAGCTGCTCCTCGCCGGGGCCCTGGCCGACCGGGCGCGGGCCGGATACTACGGAGCCCGGCACCGGGGCAGGGCGGAGCGGGCGCTGGACGGGGTCCTGGTCGGGCCGGCTCCGGGCGGCCGGCGGCTGACCGCGTACGTCCCCGTCGACGGGGGCCGGGGCACCGTGATCCGGCTGCACCACGCGCTGCACGCCGCCCGCGAGGCCGTGGACTACCGGCGGGCCACCGGCGGCATGGAGGCCTTCGACGCGGCGATCGAGGCCGGGGTCAGCCGGGAGCTCGCCGAGGCGCTCATCTCGCTGGTCCGCGGCTCCGAAGGGGCCCGGGTGGCCCTCGCGTGGGCCCCGGCGGCGGGAGTCCCGGCCGGGTGCGCCGCCCGGCCGGAGCCGGTGGAGTTCTCGCCCGGCGACCTCCCGGTGCTCCGGGAGGCGGCCGCGCGCTACACGCGGGACGAGCCGGCGGTCCCGGTGCGGGTGGCGGGCGCGGTGGTCCGGATGCGGCGCTCGGCCCCGGGAGGCGGGGGCACGGTCCGGCTGCGGGTCCTCGCCGGGGCGGAGGTCCCGTATGTCCGGGTGGTGCTCGACGAGGAGTCGTACCGCGTGGCGGGCCACGCGCACCTGGTCGGACTGCCGATCCGGGTCAGCGGCCGCTTGCAGCGCCGGGGCGGCTTCCGCCGCCTGACCGACGCCGCGGATGTCCGCCCGGTCCCGCTGGACGAGGTCGAGCGGGACCGGCTGATGAAGTCCCTGGACGAATCCCTCGACGCCGGGGACGTGCTGCCGTCGGACGAATAGGACGGCCGGCCCCGGCGCTAGACGTGCAGCTCCGGCGGGAAGCCGGTCCAGCGCAGCTCGGCGGGCAGGTGTCGCATGTCGTTGGAGACGAGGACGGAGGCCGGGCGGCCGGGCGCGTACCGGATGACCGTGAGGGCGGCGTTGGCGTGGTTGAGACCGAGCCAGCGCCAATGCGGTGCGTCCATGGCTTCCCGGACGAGCCAGGCGATCAGGAAGTTGTGGGTGACGACCAGTTCGTGCCGGTCCTTCCCGCCGTCCACCGGCCCGGTGAACAGGTCGAGCGCCCGCCGGGCCAGCCCGGGTCCGTGCTCCCGCTCCTCCTCCGTGGCACTGGCGAGGAAGCGGAGGAAGAGGTCCGCGGATTCCGCCGGAAGCTCCTCCTTCTCCGGCACGTAGGGGAGGTAGTCGCCGGCCACGTCCGAGACGTGCAGGGGGACGTTCTCCAGCTGGTCGCCGATCAGACGCGCGGTCTGCTCCGCCCGGGGCAGCGGGCCGTGGTGAACGGCCGCGAGAGGGACGCCGCGCAGGCGTCGGCCGAGGAGCACGGCCTGCCGGCGGCCGTCTTCCGTCAGCCCGCTCTCCTCCGACGCCGCCTCGCCGTGCCGCGCCAGATAGAGGTAACGGGTGGCCGTGCCGGTCATAAGGATCTCCTCTGTGCCCACTGATGATCTTCTGCGTCGGGGGACGCCGCTTCCTCCTGCGCCGGTTCCACCCCCCGCCGGGGAGAGGCCCCCCCGGCGGTGCGTGCGGCGCCGTTTTCCGGGGCGCCGGCCCGGACCCCGCGCCCCGAAGGCGGGCGGGGACGGGTGTGGCCCGCCGGCCCGGCGGTAACCGTTTAGCGGCTCAGCCCATCCGCTCGGTACGATTCAGGCGCGCAGTGTTCTCTTGCGCACCCCCTGAGTCAGGAGAGACCGGTGTCAGACGTCCGTGTGTTCATCCAACGCGATTCCGAGCGGGACGAGCGCGTGGTGGCCACGGGCACTACGGCGGCAGAGCTCTTCGCCGGCGAGCGCACCATCGTCGCCGCGCGCATCGCAGGTGAGCTGAAGGACCTCGCGTACGAGGTGCAGGACGGCGAGACCGTCGAGCCCGTGGAGATCTCCTCCCCGGACGGCCTGGACATCCTGCGCCACTCCACCGCGCACGTCATGGCGCAGGCCGTGCAGGAGCTGTTCCCCGAGGCCAAGCTGGGCATCGGCCCGCCGGTCCGGGACGGCTTCTACTACGACTTCGACGTCGCCAGGCCCTTCACCCCCGATGACCTCAAGGCCATCGAGAAGAAGATGCAGGAGATCCAGAAGCGCGGCCAGCGCTTCGCCCGCCGCGTCGTCACCGACGAGGCGGCCCGCGAGGAGCTGGCGAACGAGCCCTACAAGCTCGAACTCATCGGCATCAAGGGTTCGGCCTCGACCGACGACGGCGCGAACGTCGAGGTGGGCGGCGGCGAGCTGACCATCTACGACAACTTCGACGCCAAGACCGGCGACCTGTGCTGGAAGGACCTCTGCCGGGGCCCCCACCTGCCCACCACCCGCAACATCCCCGCGTTCAAGCTGATGCGCAACGCCGCCGCCTACTGGCGCGGCAGCGAGAAGAACCCGATGCTCCAGCGCATCTACGGCACCGCGTGGCCGTCGAAGGACGAGCTGAAGGCCCACCTCGACTTCCTCGCCGAGGCCGAGAAGCGCGACCACCGCAAGCTCGGCGTCGAGCTCGACCTGTTCTCCGTACAGGACGAGATCGGCTCCGGCCTGGCCGTCTTCCACCCGCGCGGCGGCGTCATCCGCCGCACCATGGAGGACTACTCGCGCAAGCGGCACGAGGAAGAGGGCTACGAGTTCGTCTACACCCCGCACGCCACCAAGGGCACCCTCTTCGAGAAGAGCGGCCACCTGGACTGGTACGCGGAGGGCATGTACCCCCCCATGCAGCTCGACGGTGGTACCGACTACTACCTCAAGCCCATGAACTGCCCGATGCACAACCTGATCTTCGATGCGCGCGGTCGCTCCTACCGCGAACTGCCCCTGCGCCTCTTCGAGTTCGGCACCGTGTACCGGTACGAGAAGTCCGGCGTCGTGCACGGCCTGACCCGCTCGCGCGGTTTCACCCAGGACGACGCGCACATCTACTGCACCAAGGAGCAGATGGCGGAGGAGCTCGACCGCACGCTGACCTTCGTGCTGAACCTGCTTCGCGACTACGGTCTGACCGACTTCTACCTGGAGCTGTCGACCAAGGACCCGGAGAAGTTCGTCGGCTCGGACGAGATCTGGGAGGAGGCCACCGCCACCCTCCAGCAGGTCGCCGAGAAGCAGGGCCTGCCCCTGGTCCCGGACCCGGGCGGCGCCGCGTTCTACGGCCCGAAGATCTCCGTCCAGTGCCGTGACGCGATCGGCCGCACCTGGCAGATGTCGACCGTGCAGCTCGACTTCAACCTGCCGGAGCGCTTCAACCTGGAGTACACCGGCCCCGACGGCACCAAGCAGCGGCCGGTCATGATCCACCGTGCGCTGTTCGGTTCCATCGAGCGGTTCTTCGCCGTCCTGCTGGAGCACTACGCGGGCGTCATGCCGCCGTGGCTCGCCCCGGTCCAGGCGGTCGGCATCCCGATCGGCGACTCGCACATCGAGTACCTGCAGGAGTTCGCCGCCGAGGCGAAGAAGAAGGGCCTGCGCGTCGAGGTGGACGCCTCCTCCGACCGCATGCAGAAGAAGATCCGCAACCAGCAGAAGCTGAAGGTCCCCTTCATGATCATCGTCGGTGACGAGGACATGGCCGCGGGCACCGTCTCCTTCCGCTACCGCGACGGTTCGCAGGAGAACGGCGTCCCGCGCGACCAGGCGCTGGCGAAGCTCGTGGACGTCGTGGAGCGCCGCGTCCAGGTGTGATCGTGATCCCCGCGCAAGCGGGGGAGGAGCCCCCGGGAAGTCTCACTTCCCGGGGGCTTCCTCGTCCTCCCGCCGGAAGGCCTGCAGCATCCAGGACGAGAACGAACCCGTCACCGCGCCCAGCAGCGCCAGCCCGCCGGCCATCATGAACCCCGCGATGATCCGGCCCCCCGGGGTCACCGGGGCCATGTCCCCGTAGCCCACCGTCGTCAGCGTCTCGCACACCCACCACACCGCGTCCCCGAGCGTGAGGATCGAGGCTCCCGGGGCCTGGCGCTCGAAGTGGTGGACCCCGAGGGCGCCCGCGAAACCGAGCAGCCCGGCCGACAGGCCCGCGTACGACATCACGCGTGCGTACAGGTTCCGGCGCGGGCGGTTGTAGCGGGCCTGGATCGCGTCGTGGACCTTGACCATGCGCAGCGGCCGCAGCAGCGGCAGCATCACGATCAGGGTGTCCAGCCAGTGCACGCGGACGAAGCGCAGCGGCCGCATGCGGCTCAGGATCAGCCGGGCCAGGTAGTCCACGATGAAGCAGGCCCAGGTCACCGCGACCAGGCCGAGGCCGATGTCCCGCCACACGGGGTGGGCCCGGTAGGCCAGTACGGAGAGCGTGTAGCCGGCGAGGAAGAGCAGGGAGGCGTAGAACAGGGGCAGCTCGGTCCGGCGCTCCCAGGGCTGGTCACCGGTCTCGGGTGCATCGTTCATGGGCTCAGCATCGCGTCCCGCACACCGGTGTTCGCCCCGGCGACACGCCGCCCGGGGGCAAGGTCATATGCTGCATCCCATGACGATTGAGCCGGAGCAGCAGATCGGTGTGGGCACGCAGGACGCGTTCCAGCGTCTGTGGACGCCCCACCGGATGGCCTACATCCAGGGGGAGAACAAGCCGACCGGGCCGGAGGCCGGAGACGGCTGTCCCTTCTGCGGGATTCCGGACATGTCGGACCAGGACGGACTGGTCGTGGCCCGGGGCAAGCACGTCTACGCCGTGCTGAACCTCTACCCGTACAACGGCGGCCACCTGATGGTCGTGCCGTACCGGCACGTCGCCGATTACACGGACCTGGACGCCGCCGAGACCCTCGAACTGGCCGACCTCACGAAGCGGGCGATGGTCGCGCTGCGCAAGGCCTCCGGTGCGCACGGGTTCAACATCGGCATGAACCAGGGCCAGGCCGCCGGCGCGGGCATCGCCGCGCACCTGCACCAGCACATCGTGCCCCGCTGGGGCGGGGACACGAACTTCATGCCGGTCGTGGGCCACACCAAGGTGCTGCCCCAACTCCTCGCGGACACCCGCCAGATGCTCGCCGACGCCTGGCCCACCGACTAGGGCGTGCCCGTGGGCGTCCGCGCGGGCTCACGCGTCGTAGACGTCCGCCTTGCGCGGTGCGGCGTCCTGGATCAGACCGCTGACGATGCTCGACCGGTTGGTGAAGCGGTCGGTGTCGACCCCGTTCTCCTCCAGGACGCGCATTGCGGCGGTGTGCACCGCCCGCAGGACCGGGGTCGCGGTGCGCATGGCGTCGTCCGCCATGAAGCGGTGCTCCCACGGCTGGTCCGCCCAGACATGGCGGACGCCGAAGGGCTCCGGGAGGACGAGCTTGCCGCCGAGGTGGTCCAGCAGCGGCGGGTACCAGGTGAAGGGGGCGCGCACGGTGAGACGGATGACCTCGTCCGTCTCGACCACCGGCCGCAGGAGCTCCATGGTCTCCCAGAACCGTACCGACTTGTGGACCTCGTCGGTCGGTGCCTTCGACTTGGTGGTGAACAGACCGTGCACGGGGCCGAGGGCGTGGCCGGTGACCTCCACGCGGAGGGTCTTGTAGAGCACGGTGACGGTGACCAGCATGGTGATGACGAGCTGGCCGTCCCAGACCGGGTACTGGATGCCGAGGTAGTGCCGGGTGCCCTTGTTGAACTGCTGCTCGTTGCAGATCCGTGTGATCTCGTGCGGCTTGACGAGGAAGGTGTCGACGTCCGCTCCGGTGGGGCGGGCGACCTCCTTGGCTCCCTTTCCGACGTGGGTGACGATCCAGTGCTGGATCGAGGCGGGTGGGAGACCGCCCGTGTGCAGGGGCCCCCGCTCCAGCTTGCGGAGCTCGGCGTCGATGGCCCGGACGACGTCCCAGCTGCGGAAGGGGTGGATCTCGGCGCCCTCGTTCTTGGGGGCGAGTTCCTCGGCCATCTGCCAGCTGCCCCAGCGGGTACCCATGCCGAGGATTCCCTTGGGCCCGGCGTAGAAGGCGGCGTTGCTGCGGTCTTCGGCCGTGAGCTTGGCGAGGGAGTGGCGCAGATCCTCCCGGGCCTTCTCGTCGGGGTTGCCCGGGACGGCTTCGGGGATCTTGGCGGCCACCCCTCCGCCGCCGTCGATGAGGCCGTCCCAGCGCGAGCGCAGGTCGGTGGCGGTGGCCTGGCAGAGCCGCCTGGCGAGGAACCAGCCGAGGACGGGGGCGATGACCATCGCGCGGACGTAGATGCCCAGGAACCCGGTCACCGGGAGCCGGAACATCAGCACGGCGACCACCATGCCCACGCCGACCAGCAGCGCCGTGCCGAGCCACGAGGCACGCTTGGCGTCGGAGGAGGACAGGGCCTTGCGGCCCCAGAAGAGCCCGAGCCACAGGAGCAGGCCCGGGAGGAAGGCCACGCCGCAGGCCAGCATGATCAGGCGGAGCTTACGGTCGCGCTCCTTGCGGATCCGCGAAGCGGCCAGACAGTGCTCGACGACCGTCTGCGGGTCGGCGCCGAAGGACTGGATGAGGGGCTTGCGGGCGGGCGGGATGGTGCGCGTTTCGACGGCGCGGCAGAAGGCCTCGCCGAGGTTGGGGGCGAGCTGGGGGATTTTGCCGGGCTTGATGACCGACTCGTAGTGCTCGTTGTTGGCCTTGAGTATCTCTTCCAGCTTGGTGTCGCGCCCGCCGTCCCGGTAGGCGGCGGAAGCGAGGGCGTTCGTCGCGGCGGTCTGGCCGCCGCCGCCCTGGAGCGGGATCTGTGCCCCGGGCCTGAAGTCGAATCCGTCGTCCGCCACCGCTGCCCCCATCGCTGTGCGTCGTACTCGTGTGCGGGCCTGCCCGCGATGCCGCCCGCTCCGGAGGTGTTCCCGGTGCGGCGTTCCCGCCCTGTGCGTTCGGCCTGTCCGCTTGGTCTACCCGTTCGGCCTGCCCGCCTCACCCGCGGACGAGCCTATCGGCCGATTCCTCCCCGTGGTCATGGGACAGCCAAATGCCGCCCACCGCAAGCGGGTTGGGTGGGCGGCCCGGGTGACGCTATGTCAGCTGGCTTCCCTTCCCTGCCTGTTCGCGCAGCTTGTCCGCTATCTGCGGTGGCATCGGCTCGTGGCGCGCGTACGTACGGCTGAACAGCCCCGTGCCGTGCGATACGGAGCGCAGCTCGACGGCGTACCGGCCGATCTCGATCTCCGGGATCTCGGCGAGGACCCGGGTGCGGCCGGTGCCCGCCGCGTCGGTGCCGACGACGCGGCCCCGGCGGCCGGCGAGGTCGCTCATGACGGGGCCGACGTACTCGTCGGGGACGAGCACGGCGAGCTCGGCGACCGGTTCGAGGAGCCGGACCGAGGCCCCGGCGGCGGCTTCGCGCAGGGCGAGGGCGCCCGCGGTCTGGAAGGCGGCGTCGGAGGAGTCCACCGAGTGGGCCTTGCCGTCGAGCAGGGTGATGCGTACGTCGACCAGCGGATATCCGGCCGCGAGCCCCCGGGCGGCCTGCGCGCGGACCCCCTTCTCCACGGACGGGATGAACTGGCGGGGCACGGCTCCGCCGACGACCTTGTCGACGAACTCGATGCCGCTGCCCGGCGGAAGCGGCTCGACCTCGATCTCGCAGATGGCGAACTGGCCGTGCCCGCCGGACTGTTTGACGTGCCGTCCGCGGCCGCCGGCCTTGGCGCCGAAGGTCTCGCGGAGGCTGACCTTGTGCGGGACCGGGTCGACCTGGACCCCGTACCGGGTGCGCAGTCGTTCGAGGGCGAGGTCCTGATGGGCTTCGCCGAGGCACCACAGGACGAGCTGGCGGGTGTGCGGGTTCTGTTCGAGCCGCATGGTCGGGTCCTCGGCGACCAGCCGGGCCAGGCCCTGGGAGAGCTTGTCCTCGTCGGCCTTGCTGTGGGCCTCGATGGCGAGGGGGAGCAGCGGGTCGGGCATGGACCAGGCCTCCATCAGGAGGGGGTGGTCCTTGGCCGAGAGGGTGTCGCCGGTCTCGGCGCGGGTGAGTTTGGCCACGCAGGCCAGATCGCCGGCGATGCAGTGGGCGAGGGTGCGCTGCTGTTTGCCGAAGGGTGAGGTCAGGGCGCCGACGCGTTCGTCGACGTCGTGGTCCTCGTGCCCGCGGTCGGTCAGTCCGTGACCGCTCACGTGGACCGTCTCGTCGGGGCGCAGGGTGCCGGAGAAGACGCGGACGAGCGAGACGCGGCCGACGTAGGGGTCCGAGGAGGTCTTCACCACCTCGGCGACCAGCGGCCCGTCCGGATCGCAGGTGACCGCGGGGCGGGCCGCGCCCTCGGGGGTGGTGACGCCGACGGGCGCGCGCTCCAGCGGGGTGGGGAAGCCGCCGGTGATCAGTTCGAGGAGCTCTACGGTGCCCAGGCCCTTGCGGGCGCCGTCGGCGGCGGGGGCGGCCATCAGGACGGGGTGGAAGGTGCCGCGGGCCACGGCCCGCTCCAGATCGTCGACCAGGGTCTTGAGGTCGATGTCCTCGCCGCCGAGGTAGCGGTCCATGAGGGTCTCGTCCTCGCTCTCGGCGATGATCCCCTCGATCAGCCGGGCGCGGGCGTCGGTGATCAGGGCGAGCTCGCCGGGATCCGGGTCGCGTTCGACGCGGTCGCCGGAGGTGTAGTCGTAGACGCGCTGGGAGAGCAGTCCGAGCAGTCCGGCCACCGGGGCGTGGCCGTCGGGGGCGGCGGGGCCGTGCAGGGGCAGGTAGAGCGGGCGCACGGCATCGGGGTCGTCCGCTCCGAAGGCGTCGCCGCACACCGTGGTCATCTGCGCGTAGTCGGCGCGGGCGGCTTCCAGGTGGGTCACGACGATGGCGCGCGGCATGCCGACGGCGGCGCACTCGTCCCAGACCATCCGGGTGGCACCGGAGAGCCCGTCGCCGTCCTCGGCGGCCGAGACCACGAAGAGGGCGGCGTCGGCGGCGCGCAGTCCGGCCCGGAGCTCTCCGACGAAGTCGGCGTAACCGGGGGTGTCCAAGATGTTGATCTTGATTCCGGCCCACTCCACGGGGACCAGGGAGAGCTGGATCGAGCGCTGGCGGCGGTGCTCGATCTCGTCGTAGTCGGAGACGGTGGCGCCGTCCTCGACGCGGCCGGCCCGGTTCACGGCGCCGGCGGTCAGGGCCAGGGCTTCGACCAGTGTGGTCTTGCCGGATCCGCTGTGGCCGACCAGCACGACGTTCCGTACGGAGGCCGGGCGGTCGGCCGTCGGTGCTCTGCCGGCGGCTCCGGATTGGTGTGATGCGGCTCCCACGATGCTCTTGCCTCCCGATTGGAGGGGATGGAGGGGAAAAGGCCTTCTTCGAGCTTTGCACTGCCGTCACACGCCGTCCATACGTCGTACCGGAACCGCGGAAACCGCCGGAGCCCCTGGACCTGGGTGGGGACCCCGGCGGGGCCCGGCAGGAGCCGCCGGGAGCCACCGGAAGGGCATCCGGAACGTGGCGAACGGCCCGAGAAAGGCCCGCCTCGTGTGAACCGGTGGGTGCGCGGCGCCGATGGCCCGGGGCCCTGGCTACGATGGGCCAGCCGGTGGCCGTGGTGGCCGTGCGGCCCAGCGACCCTCCGGGAAGGCCATGCTGAACAAGTACGCGCGTGCATTCTTCACGCGTGTTCTCACGCCATTCGCCGCTTTTCTGCTCCGGATGGGAGTGAGTCCCGACGCGGTCACCCTCATCGGCACGGCCGGAGTGGTGGCCGGAGCCCTGGTCTTCTTCCCCATGGGCGAGCTCTTCTGGGGCACGATCACCATCACGCTCTTCGTGTTCTCCGACCTGGTGGACGGGAACATGGCCCGTCAGGCCGGCGTCTCCAGCCGGTGGGGCGCGTTCCTCGACTCCACCCTCGACCGGGTGGCGGACGCGGCGATCTTCGGCGGACTCGCACTCTGGTACGCGGGTTCCGGGAACAACAACGCGCTCTGCGCGGTCGCCATCTTCTGCCTGGCCAGCGGCCAGGTGGTCTCGTACACCAAGGCCCGCGGCGAGTCGATCGGACTGCCGGTGGCCGTCAACGGGCTCATCGAGCGCGCCGAACGCCTCGTGATCACACTGGTCGCGGCCGGTCTGTCCGGTCTGGAAACCTTCGGCGCCCCCTCGTGGATCGGCCTGCTGCTGCCGATCGCGCTGTGGGTGGTCGCGGCGGGCTCGCTCGTGACCCTGATCCAGCGCGTGGTCACCGTACGGCGCGAATCGGCCGAGGCCGATGCCGCCGCCGCTGCCGCGGGTGCTCCCTCCGAAGGCGGTACGCCCTGATGGGCAAGGCACAGGACAAGCTGGTCGACGGGCTCTACGGGCTCGGCTGGGCCGGAGTGAAGAAGCTGCCCGAACCGGCCGCGGCGGCCCTCGGCCGGCGGATCGCGGACTTCGTCTGGAAGCGGCGCGGCAAGAGCGTGCTGCGCCTGGAGTCGAATCTGGCCCGGGTGGTGCCGGACGCCACGCCCGAGCGGCTGCGCGAGCTGTCGCACGCGGGCATGCGCTCCTACATGCGGTACTGGATGGAGTCCTTCCGCCTGCCGACCATGGCCAAGGAACGATTCAGCACCGACGTGGAGATGAAGGACGACCACATCCTGCGCGAGGCCCTGGCCTCCGGACGCGGAGTGATCGTCGCCCTCCCGCACCTGGCCAACTGGGACCTCGCCGGCGCCTGGGCCGTCACCCACATCGGAGTCCCGTTCACCACCGTCGCCGAGCGGCTCAAGCCGGAAACCCTCTACGACCGCTTCGTCGCCTACCGCGAGAGCCTGGGCATGGAGGTGCTTCCGCACAACGGCGGCGCCGCCTTCGGCACGCTCGCGCGGCGGCTGCGCTCCGGCGGACTGGTCTGCCTCGTCGCGGACCGGGACCTGTCGGCCTCCGGGGTGGAAGTGGACTTCTTCGGATCGGCCGCACGGATGCCCGCCGGGCCCGCCCTGCTGGCCCAGCAGACCGGCGCGGTCCTGCTCCCGGCCACCCTGTACTACGGGGACGCGCCGAAGATGTACGGCCGGATCCACGGCCCGGTGGAGGTGCCCGGGACGGGCACCCGGCAGGAGAAGACCGCAGCCATGACGCAGGCGCTGGCCGACGCCTTCGCGCAGGGCATCGCCGAACACCCGCAGGACTGGCACATGCTCCAGCGGCTGTGGCTCGACGATCTGGACAGCGCCGGCCGGCCCGAGGAGCACTCCGCGTGAAGATCGGCATCGTCTGTCCGTACTCCTGGGACGTGCCCGGCGGGGTCCAGTTCCACATCCGGGACCTTGCGGAACACCTGATCGGCCTCGGCCACGAGGTGTCGGTCCTGGCCCCCTCGGACGACGAGACCGGCCTGCCCCCCTACGTGGTGTCGGCGGGCCGGGCGGTGCCGGTGCCGTACAACGGCTCGGTGGCCCGGCTCAACTTCGGCTTCCTGTCGGCGGCCCGCGTACGGCGCTGGCTGCACGACGGGGTCTTCGACGTGGTCCACATCCACGAGCCGATGGCCCCCTCGCTCGGGCTGCTGACCTGCTGGGCGGCGCAGGGCCCGATCGTGGCCACCTTCCACACCTCGAACCCGCGCTCCCGGGCGATGCTCGCGGCGTACCCGATCCTGCAGCCGGCGCTGGAGAAGATCAGCGCCCGGATCGCGGTGAGCGAGTACGCGCGGCGCACGCTGGTCGAGCACCTCGGCGGGGACGCGGTGGTCATCCCCAACGGCGTGGACGTGGACTTCTTCGCCAAGGCCGACGCGAACCCGGCCTGGTCGGGCCAGACCCTCGGCTTCATCGGCCGGATCGACGAACCCCGCAAGGGCCTGCCGGTCCTCATGGCGGCCTTCCCCCGCATCGTGGAGAAGTGCCCGGACGTACGCCTCCTGGTGGCGGGCCGCGGCGACGAGGAGGAGGCGGTCTCCTCCCTGCCGCCCGAACTCCGCTCCCGGGTCGAGTTCCTCGGCATGGTCTCGGACGAGGACAAGGCGCGACTGCTGCGCAGCGTCGACGTGTACGTGGCCCCGAACACGGGCGGCGAGAGCTTCGGCATCATCCTGGTCGAGGCCCTCTCGGCCGGGGCGGCGGTCCTGGCGGCCGACCTCGACGCCTTCGCGCAGGTCCTTGACCAGGGGGCGGCCGGTGAGCTGTTCGCGAACGAGGACCCCGACTCCCTGGCGGCCTCGGCGATCGCCCTCCTGCGCGACCCCGCCCGCCGTGCGGAACTGAGCACCCGCGGCTCGGCCCACGTGCGCCGCTTCGACTGGTCGACGGTGGCGGCGGACATCCTGGCCGTCTACGAAACGGTGACCGACGGCGCGACGGCGGTGGCAGAGGACGAGCGCGTCCCGCTCCGCACCCGCCTGGGCCTCTCCCGAGACGCGTAGCCGCCCGGGGCCCTGCCCCCGCCCCGGGCTCCGGCCAGGGGCCGGCTCCGGTCCCGTCCGTACTCCGGTCCCGTCCGTACTCCGGCCCCGTCTGAGCTCAGGCCCGGCCTGGGCTCAGGTCCGTTCGGTTTCGGCTGCGCCGGCCCGTCCGCGGTGGACCCCGGCTGCGGGTGTGCCGCTGCGCGGGGCGGAGTCCCCTACCCGCCCTTCGCCCGTTCCCCGGGGCTCCGCCCCGGACCCGTTGCCGCGTGCGGCGCCGTTCCCGGGAGCCGGCCCCCGGACCCCCGCTCCTCAAACGCCGGAGGGGCTGGATTGGGCCGGTGTCGGCTTTGACCGTGCGGGCCGGTGGGGCGCTGGACTGCCCGCAGGGCAATTTCAGCCTCGCCGGCGATTGAGGCGCGGGGGTCCGGGGCGGAGCCCCAGGGGGTCAGGGCGCAGCCCGGTACCCCCTCCTCAGCCTGTCCGGCGTGTGAGGACCGGGGTCCGGGCAGCGCCCGGGGAACGGTGGAAGGGCGGGTAGGGGACTTCGCCCCGCAGGGGAGCCCACCCGCACCCGCTCACCGGGACCTGGCGACAGGCGGCCGTGGCCGTACCCTCGACCGGCCACCGCCGGACGGAGTCCGGCGCAGCGCGGCGAAGCCGGGGAGCCCCGCTTGGGCCGCGCCGTGCGAGGGGCGCGTCGAAAGGTAGAGTCGCGGCCCGTGATCGAAACCCTTGTCTGGATTGCCCTCGGCCTCGGCCTCGTCGGGGTGTACCTCAGTTGGACCGCCGGGCGTCTCGACCGGCTGCACTCCCGGATGGACGCCGCCCGCGCCGGCCTCGACGCGCAGCTCGTCCGGCGGGCCTCCGTGGTGCTGGAGGTCGCGACCTCCGGGGTGCTGGACCCCGCCTCCTCCCTCGTCCTGTACGAGGCCGCGCACGCCGCCCGCCAAGCGGAGGAGGAGCACCGCGAGGTCGCAGAGAGCGAGCTCAGCCAGGCACTGCGCGCGGTGTTCGCCGACGTCGGGCAGGTCGACGCGCTCAAGGCGGCCCCGGGCGGGGCGGAGGCCACCGAGGAGCTCGCGGCGGCGGTCCGCCGGGTGCCGATGGCGCGGCGATTCCTCAATGACGCCGTCCGCGCGGCCCGGGCCCTGCGCCGGCACCGCAAGGTCCGCTGGTTCCGGCTGGCGGGCCACGCACCCTTCCCGCTGGCCTTCGAGATGGACGACGAGCCTCCGGTGGATCTGGCCGAGCGGCCGTAACTTGTACCCAATGGCCAAATCGCAAGGAGCCACCGGCTGCACATTGGCCCTTGCCGTGGACTGGTCGAGAAGGTTTCCTCGGTCCAGTACCACCAGGTCGCCCTAGCGATCGCCAGTAGCGCCTGAATCTTCCTTTCGAGTGAGGTCAATCCGTGAGCACGCTTCCCTCCACCCCGCAGTCCGCCGAGTCGGCGATCGGCACCTCCCGCGTCAAGCGCGGCATGGCCGAGCAGCTCAAGGGCGGCGTGATCATGGATGTGGTCAACGCCGAGCAGGCGAAGATCGCCGAGGACGCCGGCGCCGTGGCCGTCATGGCCCTGGAGCGGGTTCCCGCCGACATCCGCAAGGACGGCGGCGTCGCCCGGATGTCCGACCCGAACATGATCGAAGAGATCATCGAGGCCGTCTCCATCCCGGTCATGGCGAAGTCCCGCATCGGCCACTTCGTCGAGGCCCAGGTCCTCCAGTCCCTCGGCGTCGACTACATCGACGAGTCCGAGGTCCTGACCCCGGCCGACGAGGTCAACCACTCCGACAAGTGGGCGTACACCACCCCCTTCGTCTGTGGCGCCACCAACCTGGGCGAGGCCCTGCGCCGCATCGCCGAGGGCGCGGCCATGATCCGCTCGAAGGGCGAGGCCGGCACCGGCAACGTGGTCGAGGCCGTCCGCCACCTGCGCCAGATCAAGAACGAGATCGCCCGCCTGCGCGGCTACGACAACAACGAGCTGTTCGCCGCCGCCAAGGAGCTGCGCGCCCCGTACGAGCTGGTCAAGGAAGTTGCCGAGCTCGGCAAGCTCCCCGTCGTGCTGTTCTCCGCCGGTGGCGTCGCCACCCCCGCCGACGCCGCGCTGATGCGCCAGCTCGGTGCCGAGGGCGTCTTCGTCGGCTCCGGCATCTTCAAGTCGGGCGACCCGGCCAAGCGCGCCGCCGCCATCGTGAAGGCCACCACCTTCTACGACGACCCGAAGATCATCGCGGACGCCTCCCGCAACCTGGGCGAGGCCATGGTCGGCATCAACTGCGACACCCTCCCCGAGTCCGAGCGCTACGCCAACCGCGGCTGGTAGTCATCACCATGACGAACACCCCCGTCATCGGTGTCCTGGCGCTCCAGGGCGACGTACGGGAGCACCTGATCGCCCTGGCCTCGGCTGACGCCGTGGCCAGGCCGGTCCGGCGTCCCGAGGAGCTCGCCGAGGTCGACGCCCTGGTGATCCCCGGCGGCGAGTCCACGACCATGTCGAAGCTCGCCGTGCTGTTCGGCATGCTGGAGCCGCTGCGCGAGCGCGTACGGGCCGGGATGCCGGTCTACGGCACCTGCGCAGGCATGATCATGCTCGCCGACAAGCTGCTGGACGGCCGTGAGGACCAGGAGACCCTGGGCGGCATCGACATGATCGTGCGCCGCAACGCCTTCGGCCGGCAGAACGAGTCCTTCGAGGCGCAGGTCGACTTCGCGGGCATCGAGGGAGGCCCCGTCGAGGGCGTCTTCATCCGCGCCCCCTGGGTCGAGTCCGTCGGCGGAGCCGCCGAGGTGCTCGCCACGTACGACGGCCACACCGTCGCCGTCCGCCAGGGCAATGTCCTCGCCACCTCGTTCCACCCGGAGCTCACGGGTGACGACCGGGTCCACGCGTACTTCGTCGACATGGTGCGCGCGGGGCTGTAACGGCGTCCCGGTAGGATCTGAGGCGAACATTGTTGGTGACGCGAAGGAGACAGGCAGATGTCCGGCCACTCTAAATGGGCTACGACGAAGCACAAGAAGGCCGTGGTTGACGCCAAGCGCGGCAAGCTCTTCGCGAAGCTGATCAAGAACATCGAGGTCGCGGCCCGTATGGGCGGCGCCGACATCGATGGCAACCCGACCCTCTTCGACGCCATCCAGAAGGCGAAGAAGAGCTCGGTCCCGAACAAGAACATCGACTCCGCGGTCAAGCGCGGCGGCGGCCTCGAGGCCGGCGGCGCCGACTACGAGACGATCATGTACGAAGGCTACGGCCCGAACGGTGTCGCGGTGCTCATCGAGTGCCTCACCGACAACCGCAACCGTGCCGCGTCCGACGTACGTGTCGCCATGACCCGCAACGGCGGTTCGATGGCCGACCCGGGCTCGGTCTCGTACCTGTTCAACCGCAAGGGCGTCGTCCTGCTCCCCAAGGGCGAGCTGTCCGAGGACGACGTGCTGGAGACGGTGCTGGAAGCGGGCGCCGAAGAGGTCAACGACCTCGGCGAGCAGTTCGAGATCGTCAGCGAGGCCACCGACATGGTCGCGGTCCGTACGGCGCTCCAGCAGGCCGGCATCGACTACGACTCGGCCGACTCCAACTTCCTGCCGACCATGCAGGTCGAGCTGGACGAAGAGGGCGCGCGCAAGATCTTCAAGCTGATCGACGCGCTGGAGGACAGCGACGACGTGCAGAACGTCTTCGCCAACTTCGACGTCTCGGACGAGGTCATGGAGAAGGTCGACGCCTGATTCGGGCGCCGACCGCTCAGAGCGTCGCAGCGGGCCGACGGGGACACACCCCGTCGGCCCGCTGCTTTGTCAGTGCCGCCCGATAACCTGCGAAGCTGCACGTACAGGAGATCGAAGAAGGGGGCGGGGGTGCGCGTACTCGGCGTTGACCCGGGCCTGACCCGGTGCGGTGTCGGTGTGGTCGAGGGGGTGGCGGGCCGCCCCCTGACGATGCTGGGCGTGGGAGTCGTACGGACGCCCGCGGACGCCGAGTTGGGCAACCGGCTCGTCGCGATCGAGCTGGGCATCGAGGAATGGCTCGACGAGTACCGGCCCGAAGTCGTCGCCGTGGAGCGGGTGTTCAGCCAGCACAACGTCAGCACGGTGATGGGCACCGCCCAGGCCAGTGCCGTTGCCATGCTGTGTGCCGCGCGCCGCGGCATACCGGTCGCCCTGCACACCCCGAGCGAGGTCAAGGCCGCCGTCACCGGCAGCGGTCGCGCCGACAAGGCGCAGGTCGGAGCCATGGTCACCCGGCTGCTGCGGCTGTCCGCCCCGCCCAAGCCCGCCGACGCCGCGGACGCCCTCGCCCTCGCCATCTGCCACATCTGGCGCGCCCCCGCGCAGAACCGCCTCCAGCAGGCCGTCAACCGGCATGCCAGCGCCCTGAAAGGCCGCACCACATGATCGCCTTCGTCAGCGGCCCGGTCGCCGCGCTCGCCCCCACCCTGGCCGTCATCGAGGTCGGGGGAGTGGGCATGGCCGTGCACTGCACGCCGAACACCATCGCGGGCCTGCGGACCGGCGAGCCGGCCCGGCTGGCGACCTCCCTGGTCGTACGGGAGGACTCGCTGACGCTGTACGGCTTCGCCGACGACGACGAGCGCCAGGTGTTCGAGCTCCTGCAGACCGCGAGCGGAGTCGGCCCGAAGCTCGCGCAGGCCATGCTCGGGGTGCACAGCCCGGACGCGCTGCGCGTCGCCGTCTCCGTCGGGGACGAGAAGGCGCTGATGGCGGTCTCCGGCATCGGCAAGAAGGGCGCGCAGAAGCTGCTGCTGGACCTGAAGGACAAGCTGGGTGCTCCGCTGGGGTCGAGCGGGATGGTCGGCGCGCAGCGTGCGGTGGCCTCCGGGCCGGCGCCGTGGTCGGAGCAGCTGTCCGCCGCGCTGATCGGCCTGGGCTACGCACCCCGCGACGCGGACGAGGCGGTCTCGGCCGTGACCCCCCAGGCGGAGGCCGCGATCGCCTCCGGCGGTTCGGCCCCCGTTCCGCAGCTGCTGCGCGCGGCGCTTCAGTCCCTGAACCGAGCCCGGTAAACGGGTGCGGCGCCGTCGCCGGGGGCCGGCCCCCGGACCCCCGCTCCTCAAACGCCGGAGGGGCTGAATATGGCCGGCGTCGGCCCGTCCGGCTGATGGTAGTCATCACCCAGCCCCGCCGGCGTTGAGGCGCGGGGGGTCCGGGGCGGAGCCCCGGGATACGGCCCGCGCACAGACCACCGCACCACCCCGAGAAGGCAGACAGACACCGTGAACTGGGATGACGAGAGCGACGACCGGATCGTCGCAGCCGCGGCGGACGGCGAGGACACGGCCGTCGAGGCGGCCCTGAGGCCCAAGGACCTCGGTGAGTTCGTCGGGCAGGAGAAGGTCCGCCAGCAGTTGGACCTCGTCCTGAAGGCGGCCCGCCAGCGCGGCGCCACCGCCGATCACGTGCTGCTGTCGGGCGCCCCGGGCCTGGGGAAGACCACCCTGTCCATGATCATCGCGGCCGAGATGGGCGCGCCCATCCGGATCACCTCCGGCCCGGCCATCCAGCACGCGGGCGATCTCGCCGCGATCCTCTCCTCCCTCCAGGAGGGAGAGGTCCTCTTCCTGGACGAGATCCACCGCATGTCCCGGCCCGCCGAGGAAATGCTCTACATGGCCATGGAGGACTTCCGCGTCGACGTGATCGTGGGCAAGGGCCCGGGAGCCACCGCCATCCCGCTGGAGCTGCCCCCGTTCACCCTCGTCGGGGCCACGACCCGGGCCGGTCTGCTCCCGCCCCCGCTGCGCGACCGCTTCGGCTTCACCGGCCACATGGAGTTCTACGCCCCCGAGGAGCTGGAGCGCGTCATCCACCGCTCCGCCCGGCTCCTCGACGTGGAGATCGACACCGCCGGCGCCGCCGAGATCGCCGGCCGCTCGCGCGGAACCCCCCGTATCGCCAACCGGCTGCTGCGCCGCGTCCGCGACTACGCCCAGGTCAGGGCCGACGGCGTGATCAACCGCGCGGTCGCCGGCACCGCCCTGAAGGTCTACGAGGTCGACGAGCGCGGGCTCGACCGGCTGGACCGGGCCGTCCTGGAGGCGCTCCTGAAGCTCTTCGGCGGGGGGCCCGTAGGCCTCTCCACGCTCGCCGTCGCCGTCGGTGAGGAGCGGGAGACCGTGGAGGAAGTGGCCGAACCGTTCCTCGTCAGGGAAGGGCTCCTGGCCAGGACTCCGCGGGGGCGGGTCGCGACCCCGGCCGCATGGGCTCACCTGGGACTTGTTCCGCCACAGCAGGGCGGGAACGGATCAAGCGGACAACAGGGCCTCTTCGGGACCTGACGGCGCGGACGTTCGTCCCCTCAGGAACTGCGGTGACATGCTGGGCGTTGTTCCATCGGTGCGGACTCGCCTAGACTCCGCCGATGCCGACCCTTACGGTCGGCGTACCCACCCCCCGTACAAAGGCCGTGCGCTTGTGCGGTCGATGCGAAGGACCTGCGTCCCTTGAATATCATGTCCCTCCTTCCGTTCGTGCTGATCATCGGGGCGATGTTCCTGCTGACCCGCAGCCAGAAGAAGAAGCAGCAGGCGGCCGTGCAGATGCGCGACCAGCTGACCGCCGGCACCGGCGTCCGCACCATCGGCGGCATGTACGCCACGGTGAAGGAGATCGGCGAGGACACCGTCACGCTCGAGGTGGCCCCCGGCGTTCACGCGATCTACGCGAAGAACTCCATCGGCGCCGTGCTGGAGGACGAGGAGTACAACCGCATCGTCCACGGCATCACCGATGATCTGACGATCGACACGCCGGTCGTCCCGGACGACGCTTCCTCCCTGACCGGGGACGACGCACCCAAGCTCGACCTGGGCAAGAAGGACGAGCCCAAGGCCGACGAGCCCGCGGCGGAGGAGCCCAAGGGCGACGAGCCCAAGGACGGCAAGACCGACGGCGAGGCCGGCGCGAAGTAGCGCTGGGCCGGGGACCGTGCGGGGCGCCTGACCGGCAGCCCCGACGGTCCTGGCCAGTGACCCTTCTGCGGGGGGCAGGGGTCCCCACACACATTTCGGTGGCCGTCCACGCGCTGACCCGGCGCGGGACGGTTGGACAGGGAGATACGACAAGGTGGCAGCACCGAAGAAGGGCCGGCGGCCCACGGGGGCTCAGGGGAGGCCGGGGCGTTCCCTGGCCATCATCCTGATCGCGATGGTGGCGCTCACCGCGGGGATGTTCCTCACGAAGCAGACGACGCCGCGACTCGGCATCGACCTCGCCGGCGGTACGAGCATCACGCTCAAGGCCAAGAGCGAGCCCGGCAAGCCGGACGCGATCAACGAGACCAACATGAACACGGCGGTCGGCATCATCGAGCGCCGCGTCAACGGTCTCGGTGTGTCGGAGGCCGAGGTTCAGACCCAGGGCCGCGACCACATCATCGTGAACATCCCCAAGGGGACGAACGATCAGCAGGCGCGCGACCAGGTCGGTACCACCGCCCAGCTGTACTTCCGCCCCGTGCTCGCCACGGCGGAGGGTGCGCCGGTCGCGCCCGAGGCCAACCCGAGCGGCTCCCCGAGCGCCGCCCCGAGCGGTTCCGGCAGCCCGTCCGCCAGCGCGGCCACCCCGTCGTCCAGCGCCACTTCCCAGGGCCGTGCGGTCAGTGAGGCCCTCAAGGCCCCGAACGCCCCCTCTCCCTCGCCCTCGGCGAGCGTGTCGAAGAAGGCAGACGACAAGGCCACCCCGTCCACGTCGCCGTCCGCGCCGACCGCCGACCAGGCCGCCGCCGCGGACCTGCAGGCGAAGTTCGCCGCGCTGGACTGCAGCAACGAGGCGCAGCGCACCGCCGTCAAGCAGAACGTCAAGCCCGAGGACCCGACGCTCGCCTGCGGCAAGCGCGACGGCGTCTGGTTCAAGTGGGTCCTCGGCCCGGCGCAGGTCAACGGCCAGGACGTCAAGGACGCCAAGGGCATCATCGACCCGCAGCGCGGCATGTGGATCGTCACGATGCAGTTCACCGACAGCGGCGCCGACAAGTTCGCCAAGATCACCGGTGAGCTCGCGGCCAAGCAGTCCCCGCAGAACCAGTTCGCCATCGTGCTCGACGGCGAGGTCATCTCCGACCCGTCCGTCAGCCAGGCGCTGACCGGCGGCAACGCCGAGATCTCCGGCGGCTTCAACCAGCAGTCCGCGCAGGACCTGGGCAACATGCTCTCGTACGGCGCCCTGCCGCTGTCCTTCCAGGAGGACAGCGTCACCACCGTCACCGCCGCGCTCGGCGGCGAGCAGCTGAAGGCCGGCCTCATCGCCGGTGCCATCGGCCTCGCCCTCGTGGTGATCTACCTGCTGGCGTACTACCGGGGCCTGGCGTTCGTCGCCATCATCAGCCTCATCGTCTCCGGCATCCTCACCTACACGATCATGGTGCTGCTCGGTAAGGGCATCGGCTTCGCGCTGAACCTGCCGGCCGTCTGCGGTGCCATCGTCGCGATCGGCATCACCGCCGACTCCTTCATCGTGTACTTCGAACGCATCCGGGACGAGATCCGCGAGGGCCGCACCCTGCGTCCGGCCGTCGAGCGCGCCTGGCCGCGCGCCCGTCGCACCATCCTGGTCTCCGACTTCGTGTCGTTCCTGGCCGCCGCGGTGCTGTTCATCGTCACCGTCGGCAAGGTGCAGGGCTTCGCCTTCACCCTGGGTCTGACGACCCTGCTCGACGTGGTCGTGGTGTTCCTCTTCACGAAGCCCGTCATGACGCTGCTGGCCCGTACGAACTTCTTCGCCAGCGGTCACCCGTGGTCCGGGCTGGACCCGAAGCGACTGGGCGCGAAGCCGCCGCTGCGACGCTCGCGTCGTACCGGCTCCGACGCGGCCGCCGCGACCGTCTCCGTTCCCGTCGACGCAAAGGAGGCGTGAGAGATGTCGAAGCTCGGAGATCTCGGCGCCAAGCTGTACCGAGGTGAGGTCGGCTACGACTTCGTCGGCAAGCGCTTCGTCTGGTACGGCGTTTCCATCCTGATCACCATCACGGCGATCGTGGCCGTGGCCGTCTCGGGCCTGAACATGGGCATCGAGTTCAAGGGCGGTGCCGTCTTCACCACCCCGAAGACCTCCGTCTCGGAGGCCCAGGCCCGCGAGGACGCGGAAGAGGCCTCCGGCCACCCCGCGATCGTCCAGAAGCTCGGCACCGGCGGCCTGCGCATCCAGATCTCGGAACTGGGCACCGATGCCGCGGCCGACGTGAAGGCCAAGCTCGCCACCGACCTCAAGGTCGACGCGGCCGACATCAACGCGGACCTGGTCGGCCCCAGCTGGGGCGAGCAGATCGCCAACAAGGCCTGGACGGGCCTCGGCGTCTTCATGGTCCTCGTGGTGATCTACCTGGCCATCGCCTTCGAGTGGCGGATGGCCGTCGCGGCACTGATCGCGCTGATCCACGACCTCACCATCACCGTCGGCGTGTACGCGCTGGTCGGCTTCGAGGTCACCCCGGGTACGGTCATCGGTCTGCTGACCATCCTCGGTTACTCCCTCTACGACACCGTCGTCGTCTTCGACGGTCTCAAGGAGGGCTCGAAGGACATCACCAAGCAGACCCGCTGGACGTACAGCGAGATCGCCAACCGCAGCATCAACGGCACCCTGGTCCGCTCGATCAACACCACCGTCGTGGCGCTGCTCCCCGTCGGCGCGCTGCTCTTCATCGGTGGCGGCATCCTCGACGCCGGCATGCTGAACGACATCTCGCTGTCGCTGTTCGTCGGCCTCGCGGCCGGCGCCTACTCGTCGATCTTCATCGCGACCCCGCTGGTCGTGGACCTGAAGGAGCGCGAGCCGGCGATGAAGGCCCTGAAGAAGCGGGTGCTCGCGAAGCGGGCGTCGGCGGAGGCCAGGGGCGAGTCGCCCGAGGACGCCGGGACCGAAGGCACGCCCGAGGTAGTGGCCCAGGGCCGGTCGGGACGCCGCCGGTGACCGCGGAGCTGCCCTCCGGCGTACGGGACCTGCTGCTCAGCCGGATCACCGACGTGGCGGACTACCCGAAGCCGGGCGTGATGTTCAAGGACATCACCCCGCTGCTGGCCGACCCGAAGGCGTTCGGCGCCCTCACGGACGCGCTGGTGGCCCTGGCCGGGCAGTACGGAGCGACGAAGATCGTCGGTCTGGAGGCGCGGGGATTCATCCTGGCGGCTCCGGTGGCCGTCCAGGCGGGCATCGGCTTCGTGCCGGTCCGCAAGGCCGGGAAGCTGCCCGGGGCGACGCTCCTGCAGTCCTACGACCTGGAGTACGGGTCGGCGGAGATCGAGATCCACGCGGAGGCGCTGTGCGCCGACGACCGGGTCATGGTCATCGACGACGTGCTGGCCACCGGCGGCACCGCTGCCGCCTCGCTGGAGCTGATCCGCCGGGCCGGGGCGGCGGTTGCCGGGGTTGCGGTCCTGATGGAGCTTTCGTTCCTCCCGGGTCGTGAGCGGCTGGCCGGGGCCCTTGGCGGGGCTCCGCTGGATGCGCTGATCGTCGTCTGACGACGCTGTTCCCGCCGAAGCGGGCGTGCACCGGGATTTCCCGGAGCGCGCCCGCTTCGGCGTGTGCGGGCCGCTGCGCGGGGCTGAGTCCCCTACCCGCCCTTCGCCCGTTCCCCGGGGCTCCGCCCCGGACCCCGGTCCTCAAACGCCGGACGGGCTGGATGTGCACTGGTCGGGGTGGACTCGGGGAACGGGGTGGCGGAACCCTCGCTACGATGGGTTATCCGGACCGGACACGGGCACCGGATCCTCCCCCACACTCCGTGCGGGGGGACCCCCTGAGGAGCGCTCTTGCCAGACGAGGTCCAGCCAATCTCCGCCGCGCAGCCCGATCCGCAGGCCGAGCCGGCCGCGGCGGGCCCCGCCGCGCCGCCGGCCGCCCCGGTTCCGCCGACCCCGGCGCCCGCGCCTCCGGTCAAGCCCGCGTCCGCGAAGTCGGCCGGGTCCTCCAATCGGGTGCGCGCCCGGCTGGCCCGTCTCGGCGGGCAGCGTTCCAACCCGTACAACCCGGTCCTGGAACCGCTGCTCCGCATAGTCCGCAGCAACGACCCGAAGATCGAGACGGCCACGCTGCGGCAGATCGAGCAGGCCTACCAGGTCGCCGAGCGCTGGCACCGCGGTCAGAAGCGCAAGAGCGGCGACCCGTACATCACCCACCCGCTCGCGGTGACCACGATCCTCGCCGAGCTGGGCATGGACCCGGCCACGCTGATGGCGGGGCTCCTCCACGACACCGTGGAGGACACCGAGTACGGGCTGGAGGACCTGCGGCGCGACTTCGGCGACGCGGTGACCCTGCTCGTCGACGGGGTCACCAAGCTCGACCGGGTCAAGTTCGGCGAGGCCGCCCAGGCCGAGACCGTCCGCAAGATGGTCGTCGCCATGGCCAAGGACCCCCGGGTCCTGGTCATCAAGCTCGCCGACCGCCTGCACAACATGCGCACCATGCGGTACCTCAAGCGGGAGAAGCAGGAGAAGAAGGCCCGCGAGACCCTTGAGATCTACGCCCCGCTGGCGCACCGGCTGGGCATGAACACCATCAAGTGGGAGCTGGAGGACCTCGCCTTCGCGATCCTCTACCCCAAGATGTACGACGAGATCGTGCGGCTGGTGGCCGAAAGGGCACCCAAGCGGGACGAGTACCTCACGGTCGTCACCGACGAGGTGATGGCCGACCTCCGGGCCGCCCGCATCAAGGCCACCGTCACAGGTCGCCCCAAGCACTACTACAGCGTCTACCAGAAGATGATCGTCCGCGGCCGCGACTTCGCCGAGATCTACGACCTGGTCGGCATCCGGGTCCTCGTCGACACCGTCCGGGACTGCTACGCCGCCCTCGGCACCGTGCACGCGCGATGGAACCCGGTCCCCGGCCGGTTCAAGGACTACATCGCGATGCCGAAGTTCAACATGTACCAGTCGCTCCACACGACGGTCATCGGACCCAGCGGCAAGCCCGTCGAGCTGCAGATCCGCACTTTCGACATGCACCGCCGCGCCGAGTACGGCATCGCCGCGCACTGGAAGTACAAGCAGCAGACGGTCGCCGGCACCTCGAAGGTACGGACGGACGTGCCGCAGGCGGCCAAGGGCAGCGCGGGCCACGACACCGTCAACGACATGGCCTGGCTGCGCCAGCTGCTGGACTGGCAGAAGGAGACCGAGGACCCGAGCGAGTTCCTCGACTCCCTGCGCTTCGACCTCTCGCGCAACGAGGTCTTCGTCTTCACGCCCAAGGGCGATGTCATCGCCCTGCCGGCCGGCGCCACCCCCGTCGACTTCGCGTACGCCGTCCACACCGAGGTCGGCCACCGGACCATAGGGGCGCGGGTCAACGGGCGGCTCGTACCGCTCGAATCGACCCTCGACAACGGCGACCTGGTCGAGGTCTTCACCTCCAAGGCCGAGGGCGCCGGCCCGTCCCGCGACTGGCTGGGCTTCGTCAAGTCCCCCCGGGCCCGCAACAAGATCCGCGCCTGGTTCTCCAAGGAGCGCCGCGACGAGGCGATCGAACACGGCAAGGACGCCATCGCGCGGGCCATGCGCAAGCAGAACCTGCCGATCCAGCGCATCCTGACCGGGGACTCCCTCGTCACCCTCGCGCACGAGATGCGCTACCCCGACATCTCCTCGCTCTACGCGGCGATCGGCGAGGGCCACGTCACCGCGCAGAACGTCGTCCAGAAGCTGGTCCAGGCCCTCGGCGGCGAGGACGCGGCCAACGAGGACATCGAGGACAGCATCCCGCCGGCCCGCGGCCGCAGCACCCGCCGCGGCAACGCCGACCCCGGCGTGGTGGTCAAGGGCGTCGAGGACGTGTGGGTCAAGCTGGCCCGCTGCTGCACCCCGGTGCCGGGCGACCCGATCGTCGGCTTCGTCACGCGCGGCAGCGGCGTATCGGTCCACCGCGCGGACTGCGTCAACGTGGACTCCCTCTCCCAGGAGCCCGAGCGGATGCTGGAGGTCGAGTGGGCGCCCACCCAGTCCTCCGTCTTCCTGGTCGCCATCCAGGTCGAGGCGCTGGACCGGTCCCGGCTGCTCTCCGACGTCACCCGGGTGCTGTCGGACCAGCACGTGAACATCCTGTCGGCGGCCGTACAGACGTCCCGCGACCGGGTGGCCACCTCCCGGTTCACCTTCGAGATGGGCGACCCGAAGCACCTGGGCCACGTCCTGAAGGCCGTACGGGGCGTCGAGGGCGTCTACGACGTCTACCGCGTGACCTCGGCCCGCAGGCCGTAGCAGGGGAACCGTACGAAGGAGCAGGGGAACCGTACGAAGACGGAAGGGCCCCGGTACGCAGTGCGTACCGGGGCCCTTCCACGTGCGGGGCGGTGGTCAGCCGCCGAACTCCTCAAGGCCCTTCAGCGCCTGGTCCAGCAGGGCCTGACGGCCCTCCAGCTCCCGGGACAGCTTGTCGGCCTTGGAGTTGTTGCCCTGCGCGCGCGCCGCGTCGATCTGGCCGCGCAGCTTGTCGACCGCCGCCTGCAGCTGCCCCGTCAGACCGGCCGCACGGGCCCGCGCCTCCGGGTTCGTACGGCGCCACTCGCCTTCCTCGGCTTCCTGGATCGCCCGCTCGATGGTGTGCATCCGGCCCTCCACCTTGGGACGCGCGTCCCGCGGTACGTGGCCGATGGCCTCCCAGCGCTCGTTCAGGGAACGGAACGCGGCACGGGCCGCCTTCAGGTCCGTGATCGGGACGAGCTTCTCGGCCTCGTCGGCCAGCTCCTCCTTCAGCTTCAGGTTCTCCACCTGCTCGGCGTCGCGCTCCGCGAAGACCTCGCTGCGGGCCGCGAAGAACACGTCCTGGGCGCCGCGGAAACGGTTCCACAGGTCGTCCTCGGACTCGCGCTGCGCGCGGCCCGCGGCCTTCCAGTTGTCCATCAGCTCGCGGTAGCGCGCGGCCGTCGGACCCCAGTCGGTCGACTTCGACAGCGACTCGGCCTCCGCGACCAGCTTCTCCTTGACCTTGCGGGCGTCCTCGCGCTGCGCGTCGAGCGAGGCGAAGTGCGCCTTGCGGCGCTTGGAGAAGGCGGAACGGGCGTGCGAGAAGCGGTGCCACAGCTCGTCGTCCGACTTGCGGTCGAGGCGGGGCAGACCCTTCCAGATGTCCACCAGGGCCCGCAGCCGCTCGCCGGCGCTGCGCCACTGGTCGCTCTGCGCCAGCTCCTCGGCCTCGGCCACCAGTGCGTCCTTGGCCGTACGGGCCTCGTCCGTCTGCTTGGCCTTCTGGACCTTGCGCTCCTCGCGGCGCGAGTCCACGGTCGCCACCAGCTTGTCCAGCCGCACGCGCAGCGCGTCGAGGTCACCGACGGCGTGGTGCTCGTCCACCTGCGTACGCAGGTGCTCGATGGCCGTCTGGGCGTCCTTGGCGGCCAGATCGGTGGTCCGCACCCGTCGTTCGAGGAGGCCGATCTCGACCACCAGGCCCTCGTACTTGCGCTCGAAGTAGGCCAGGGCCTCCTCCGGGGTACCGGCCTGCCACGAGCCGACGACCTTCTCGCCATCGGCAGTACGCACGTACACGGTGCCGGTCTCGTCGACTCGGCCCCACGGGTCGCTGCTCACAGCGCCTCCTCCACCTGATGCCTTGCGAGGGGTTCACCCCCTGGGCATCGTCCACAGTTTCCTGGGGCGGGCCGCGCCCGCCCTGCACAACGCCAACATAGGCGACCGCCGGGCCGGCTGTCCGCATCCAGCACGACGGAATATCGCCGTACCGGAGCGCCTTGGAGGAAATCGATTCGGGGAAATCGAGGAGACAGCCCGGGCCCGGGGCGCCCGGTCCCGGTCAGTTCTGGGTGACGGTGCCCTTCTCGATCGTCACGGGGGTCTTGGGGGCCCCGTCCTGGCCGCCGTCGGCCACACCGGCCTTGGCCACCTCTTCGAGGACCTTCAGGCCGGCCGCGTCGATCTTGCCGAAGGGGGTGTACGTGGGGGCGAGCGGGCTGTCCTTGTAGACCAGGAAGAACTGGCTGCCGCCCGAGCCGGGCTGGCCGGTGTTGGCCATCGCCACCGTGCCCGCCGGGTAGATGACCTGTCCGGTCTCGTTGGGCTTGCCCAGGGCGTCGAGGTTCTCGTCCGCGATGGTGTAGCCGGGGCCGCCCGTGCCGGTGCCCTGCGGGTCACCGCACTGCAGGACGAAGATCCCGCCCGTGGTCAGGCGGTGGCACTTGGTGTTGTCGAAGTACTTCTTGTCGGCGAGCGACTTGAACGAGTTGACCGTCTGCGGGGTCTTCGCCGCGTCCATCTCGAACGTGATGTCGCCCGCGCTGGTCTTCAGGCCGAAGGTGTACTTCGCCTTGGCGTCGATCGCCATCGCCGGGGAGGGGGACTGCTGCGGGGTGGGCGCGGCCGAGGGAGTCGCGGCCGGGTCGGCCGCCTCGTCCTTCTTGTCCTTGTCGAACACGCCGCCGGCCACGAGGCCGACCAGCGCCGCGACGACCACGGCCACCGCCGCACCGATCACGGCCAGCCGCTTGCGCGACTTCTGCCGCGCCTCGGCACGCCGCTGCTGCTGGCGTTCGTACTTTTCCCTGGCGAGCTGGCGCCGCCGCTGATCGCTCGTGACCACCGGGTCGTCTCCTTGTGCGTATCTGGTACCACTGTCCGGGCTGGGTTAGGCCGTACCGTATATGGGTTCGCTGTGTAATGAGCGGCGCCGGTAGGCTCTGAGCAGCAGCATTCCTATCTGCAGCCTCCCGCCGGACGACGATTGAGGACGAACGTGCTGATTGCCGGATTCCCCGCCGGGGCCTGGGGGACCAACTGTTACGTGGTCGCCCCCGCCGCCGGTGAGGAGTGCGTCATCATCGACCCGGGCCACCAGGCCACCCAGGGTGTCGAAGAGACGCTGAAGAAGCATCGGCTCAAGCCCGTCGCCGTCGTCCTCACCCATGGCCACATCGATCATGTGGCCTCGGTGGTCCCGGTGTGCGGAGCACACGACGTACCGGCCTGGATCCACCCCGAAGACCGCTTCATGATGAGCGACCCGGAGAAGGCCCTCGGCCGTTCCCTCGGCGCCCAGCTCATGGGCGAGCTCACGGTGGGGGAGCCCTCGGACGTCAAGGAGCTCACCGACGGCGCGAAGCTCGCCCTCGCGGGCATGGAGCTCACCGTGTCGCACGCCCCCGGCCATACCAGGGGGTCGGTGACCTTCGGGATGCCCGCGGCGGCGGACATCCCGCCGCTGCTGTTCTCGGGCGACCTGCTCTTCGCCGGCTCCATCGGGCGTACGGACTTCCCCGGCGGCAGCCACGCCGACATGCTCGAATCGCTGGCCCGCGTGTGCCTGCCGCTCGACGATTCGACCGTGGTGCTGCCCGGACACAACGAGCACACGACCATTGGCCGTGAGCGAGCCACCAACCCGTACCTGCGGCAGGTGGCCGCCGGCCTGGGAGACGGCTTCACGTCTCCACGACGAGGAATGTGACGAGAGTTTCGTGAGTACTTTTCAGGCCCCCAAGGGCACGTACGACCTGCTGCCGCCCCGCTCCGCCACCTTCCTGGCGGTGCGCGAGGCGATCTCCGCGCCCCTGAAGAACTCCGGCTACGGGTACGTGGAGACCCCCGGCTTCGAGAACGTCGAGCTGTTCTCGCGCGGCGTCGGCGAGTCCACCGACATCGTCAGCAAGGAGATGTACACCCTCACCACGAAGGGCGGCGACCAGCTCGCCCTGCGTCCCGAGGGCACCGCCTCCGTGCTCCGCGCCGCCCTGCAGGGCAACCTCCACAAGCTCGGCGGCCTGCCCGTCAAGCTCTGGTACTCCGGCTCCTACTACCGCTACGAGCGGGCCCAGGCGGGCCGTTACCGCCACTTCTCCCAGGTCGGCGCCGAGGCGATCGGAGCCGAGGACCCGGCCCTGGACGCCGAGCTGATCATCCTGGCCGACCAGGCGTACCGCTCACTGGGCCTGCGCAACTTCCGCATCCTGCTGAACTCGCTCGGCGACAAGGAGTGCCGCCCGGTGTACCGGGAGGCCCTCCAGGCCTTCCTGCGCGGGCTCGACCTCGACGCGGAGACCGTGCGACGGGCCGAGATCAACCCGCTGCGCGTGCTCGACGACAAGCGGGCCGACGTGCAGAAGCAGCTCGTCGGCGCCCCGATGCTGCGCGACTACCTCTGCGATGCCTGCAAGGCGTACCACGAGGAGGTGCGGGCGCTGGTGACGGCGGCCGGGGTCGTCTTCGAGGACGACGAGAAGCTCGTGCGCGGCCTGGACTACTACACCCGCACCACCTTCGAGTTCGTCCACGACGGTCTGGGCTCCCAGTCGGCGGTGGGCGGCGGCGGCCGTTACGACGGCCTCTCCGAGATGATCGGCGGCCCGGCGCTGCCTTCGGTGGGCTGGGCGCTGGGCGTCGACCGTACGGTGCTGGCGCTCGAAGCCGAGGGTGTCGAACTGGACATCCCCGCCGCGACCTCCGTCTTCGCGGTGGCGCTCGGTGCGGCGAAGCCGGTGCTGTTCGGTCTGGTGACCGAGCTGCGGCGGGCCGGTGTGGCCGCGGACATCTCCTACGGGGGCAAGGGCCTCAAGGGTGCGATGAAGGACGCGAACCGGAGCGGGGCCCGCTTCGCGGTCGTCGCTGGGGACCGTGACCTCGAAGAGGGCGTGGTCCAGCTGAAGGACATGCAGTCCGGGGAGCAGACGCCGGTGGCCGTCGCCGAGCTCGTGGACACGGTCCGGGCGAAGCTGGCCTGACGGTCGCCGCCTGGTGGGGCGGGGTCGGGGGATCCGCTGCGCGGAGTTCTCCCCGCCCCGCCCTTTCGCCGTTTCCCGGGGCTCCGCCCCGGACCCCGCGCGGCGTTTGAGCGCACCGGGCGCGCAGCGCCCGGAACGGGGTCCGGGGCGGAGCCCCGGTTTCGGGAAGGGGTGGGGTGGGGGAAGCCCCGCGCAGCGGCCGCCGTTACAGGAGGCCGTGCCGCATGGCCGTGGTCACCGCCGCGGTGCGGTCCGTGACCTCCAGCTTCGCGAAGATGCGCAGCATGTGCGTCTTGACCGTGGACTCCGCCACGAACAGCCGGCGGCCGATCTCGGCATTGGTCGCGCCCCCGGCGACCAGGCGGAGCACCTCCACCTCCCGGTCGGAGAGCCGCGGCAGCGACGGGCGGGTGCGGAGCCGGTCCACCAGGCGGCCCGCCACCGTCGGGGCGAGGACCGTCTCGCCGCGCACGGCCGCCCGGACCGCGGCCGCCAGTTCCGCCCGCGCCATGTCCTTCAGCAGATAGCCCGCCGCCCCCGCCTCCACCGCGCGCAGGATGTCCCGGTCCTCCTCGTAGGTGGTCAGCACCACCACCCGTACCGGCAGCCGGGCCGCCGTGATGCGGGCGATCGATTCGACTCCGTCGCCACCCGGCATCCGCAGGTCCATCAGGATCAGGTCCAGGCCGCCTTCGGGGACCAGCCGCGCGGCGAGCGCCTCCGCCTGCGGGCCGTTCGAGGCCTCCGCGACGACCTCCAGGTCCGGTTCGGCGGCGAGCATGCCGCGCAGGCCCTCCCGTACCACCGGGTGGTCGTCGGCCAGCAGGATGCGGATCATCTCGTACGGCTCCTCAGCGGATCGGGAGGGTCACGGTGACGGTGGTTCCGGCCGAGGCGGCGCTGTCCACCCTCGCGGCGCCGCCCACCTCCGCGGCGCGGGCGAACAGTCCCCGCAGGCCGTAGCCGGGGGCGGGGGCCGCCGGGTCGAAGCCCCGGCCGGTGTCCCGGACCGTGAGGGTCAGCTCGGAGCCCCCGTAGGCGAGGGACACCGCACAACGGGCCTGCGGTCCGGCGTGCTTGGCGGCGTTCGACAGGGATTCCTGGCAGGACCGCAGGGCCACCACCTCCAGCACCGCGGCCAGCGGCCGGACCTCCCCGGTCACCGAGACGGCCGCCGGCGGATCGTGCCGGGCCGCGAGCCGCCGTACCGCGTCGGGCAGCGAACCGCCGTCGAGATCGGCGGGCGCGCCGCCCGCGACCAGGGCGCGGGCCTCGGCCAGGTTCTGCCGGGCGGTGACGGCCATCAGGTCCAGATGGCGCCGGGCCCGCTCCGGATCGGTGTCCAGCTCCGACTGCACGGCCTGTACGAGCATCAGCAGACTGGTGAAGCCCTGGGCGAGGGTGTCGTGGATCTCGCGGGACATGCGTTCCCTTTCTGCGTGGGCGCCGCGTTCAGCGGAGAGCCGGGCCACCTCCTCCCGGCTGGCGTCGAGTTCCGCGATGAGGGAGGCCCGCTGCCGGCTCTGCTCGATGATCCGGATGATCCAGGCACCGAAGAAGGCGGAGAAGAGGAAGGTGACGAGCGCGCCGAGCCCGCTCGCGAAGACGAAGTGCCCCTCCGGCCGCCACACCAGCGCCCAGCCCGCCACCGGCAGCAGGCACAGCAGGCCCACCGCGGTGACCGCCCGCCGCAGCGGCAGCAGCATGAAGCACTGCGGGGCGAGGGCGAAGGTGATCAGCCGGGCCTCGCCGGCCAGGGCGGCGGCCGGCAGGAAGAGGGCCAGCGCCACGCCCAGGTAGCGGGCGGAGCGCCGGGACTCGGCGCCGGGCTCCAGCAGGAGCAGCGGGCGTCCGGCGCCCAGGTAGCAGGGGATCAGGAGGGCGAGCAGGGCGGCGGCGGTGATCCGGTACGCCGGCCCGGGGGAGTCCGCGCCGAGGACGAAGGCCGCGGTCGCGATCCACACGACCCCGAAGTAGAGGTCCCACGGCCCGAACGCGCGGTCCCAGACGTGGGACTCGCGCGCTCCGGCCGCCTCCGCGAAGCCGCTCAGCCGTCGCGCCGGTTCTTCCACTTGAAGGTCAGCAGGCACAGCACCAGCCCCCCGAGCACCCAGGCGCCCAGGACCAGGGCGACCCGCCCATACTCCCAGGCACCGGCCTGTTCGAAAACGGCCGCGGACTCGGGAAGGAACACCCCGCGCAGTCCCTGGCACATCCACTTGAGCGGGAACAGCGCACCGATGTTCAGCAGCCAGTCGGGGATCTGGTGGACCGGGATGAACACCCCTGAGATGAACTGCAGGATCAGGAAGGGCAGGACCACGACCGAGCTGGCGCTCTTGCCGGACTTGGGCAGGCTGCTGATCGCGATGCCGAGCAGGGCGCAGCCGGCCAGGCCCAGGGTGAAGATCCACGCGAACGTCAGCCACTTCGCGGCGGACGTCGGCAGATCGAGGTCGAACAGGGTGGAGCCGACCAGCAGCAGGATCGCGGTCTCGGCGAGGCCGGTGGCCAGCACCATCCACACCTTGCCGAGGAAGTACGCCGCCGGCGGCATCGGGGTCCCGCGCAGCCGGCGCAGCACCTTCTCGTCGCGTTCGACGGCGATGGAGATGCCGAGGGACTGGAAGCTGGTGGACATGATGCCGGCGGCGACCATGCCTGCCGCGTACATCTGGGAGGCGGTGACCCCGGTGCCCTCCATGCCTTCGCTGAAGATCGAGGCGAAGAGCGCGAGGAAGACGATGGGGAAGGCGAAGGTGAAGATCACCGCGTCGCGCTGGCGGACGAACTGCCTGATCTCCAGCACCCCGCGGCTCAGACCGAGGGACCAGGCGCCGGGCAGCGCCCCGGCCCCGCCCGTGCCCGTACGCGTGCCCGTGGCCTTGCCCGTACTCGTACCCGTCTGCGTGCTCATCGGGGCTCCCCCTGCCGCGTCGTGTTCCGGTCGAGCTGGCCCGTGAGGCGCAGGTACACGTCCTCCAGGGTGGGTCGGGTGATCCTCAGGTCGGGGACCTCCCCGTCGAAGCGGGCCGCGAGTTCCGCGACCGTACGGGTGGGCGTCTCGGTGGAGGTGCTGCGCGGGCCGCCGTCCCGGTCGGTCCACTCGACGGTGGCGCCGGTCCCGAGGCGGGCGCGCAGTGCGGCCGGCTCGCCCTCGGCCACGACCTTGCCGCGGGCGATGACCGCGAGCCGGTCGGCGAGGGCCTCGGCCTCCTCCAGGTAGTGGGTGGTGAGCACGATGGTGGTGCCCGAGTCGGACAGCAGCCGGATCAGGTCCCAGAACTGCCGCCGGGCCGCCGGGTCGAAACCGGTCGTGGGCTCGTCCAGGAGCAGCAGCTCGGGGTCGCCGATGACCCCGAGCGCCACGTCGAGGCGGCGCCGCTGCCCGCCGGAGAGGGTCTTGAGCCGGTGGCCGCGCTTGCCCTCCAGGCCGACCAGGGCGATCACCTCGGCCGGATCGCGCGGGGCCGGGTAGTAGCGGGCGAAGTGCTCGACCGTCTCCCGTACCGTCAGTTCGGCGGGCGCCGACTCGTCCTGCCAGACGATGCCGACGCGCGAGCGCCAGGCCCGGCCGGCGGTCGCGGGGTCCGCGCCGAGGACGAGCACCTCGCCGCCGTCCCGCTCCCGGTGCCCCTGGAGTATTTCCACCGTGGTGCTCTTGCCGGCGCCGTTGGGCCCCAGGAGGCCGAAGACCTCGCCCCGCCGGATCGTCAGGTCCAGTCCGTCCACTGCGGTGACCTCGCCGTACTGCTTGCGGAGCCCCCGTACTTCCACCGCGTTCTCTGTCATGTCTCCCATGGTGTGGCGGAAGCCCGCCCACCGGTCCCCCCGTGCGTACCGCCTCCTGTCCGTCGATCGGTGGACAGTCGCCGGACGGTGGACAGCCCGGCCGGGTACGGCACAATGGCCGGTGCTTGTTGACCTTGCAGATGTGGAGCGGGCCGGATGACGACACGAGGGACCGATACGGACACCGCCGAGCCGCGGACGGCCGTCGGCGGCAGCCGGGCGCTCGCCCTGCTGCTGGTGATCACGGGAGCCGCGGGTCTGCTCGCCGCCTGGGTCATCACGATCGACAAGTTCAAGCTGCTGGAGGACCCGGACTTCGTCCCGGGCTGCAGCCTCAACCCGATCGTCTCCTGCGGCAACATCATGAAGAGCGACCAGGCGTCGGTCTTCGGCTTCCCGAACCCGATGCTGGGCCTGGTCGCCTACGGCATGGTCGTGTGCGTCGGCATGAGCCTGCTCGCACGGGCGCGCTTCCCGCGCTGGTACTGGCTCACCCTGAACGCCGGGATGCTCTTCGGCGTCGGCTTCTGCACCTGGCTGATGTACCAGTCGCTGTACAACATCAACTCCCTGTGCCTGTGGTGCTGCCTGGCCTGGGTCGCCACCATCGTCATGTTCTGGTACGTCACCTCGCACAACGTCCGCCACAGGCTGCTGCCGGCCCCCGGCTGGCTGCGCGGCCTCTTCGACGAGTTCACCTGGGTGCTGCCCGTCCTGCACATCGGGATCATCGGGATGCTGATCCTGACCCGCTGGTGGGACTTCTGGATGTCCTGACCTCCTGACCTCCCGCCCACCTGATCCGTCCGGACGGGAGTGTCGGTGGGCTCGCATAGGCTTCCGGTGTGGAACCAGATCTCTTCACCGCAGCCGCCGAAGACCGCCAGGCGAAGGACCCCTCCAGTTCTCCGCTCGCCGTCCGGATGCGTCCGCGCACCCTGGACGAGGTCGTCGGGCAGCAGCACCTGCTGAAGCCCGGCTCCCCGCTGCGCCGGCTCGTCGGGGACGGAGCGGGCGGTCCCGCCGGCGCCTCCTCGGTGATCCTCTGGGGCCCGCCGGGCATCGGTAAGACCACGCTCGCGTACGTGGTGAGCCAGGCGACGAAGAAGCGGTTCGTCGAGCTGTCCGCGATCACCGCCGGTGTGAAGGAAGTACGGGCCGTCATCGAGGGCGCCAAGCGGGCGGCCGGCGGATACGGCAAGGACACCGTCCTCTTCCTCGACGAGATCCACCGCTTCAGCAAGGCGCAGCAGGACTCGCTGCTGCCGGCCGTGGAGAACCGCTGGGTCACGCTGATCGCCGCGACCACGGAGAACCCGTACTTCTCGATCATCTCCCCGCTGCTGTCCCGCTCGCTGCTGCTGACGCTGGAACCGCTGACGGACGAGGACCTGAGCGCCCTGATGCACCGGGCGCTGACGGAGGAACGGGGCCTCGGGGGCGCGGTCACCCTGCCCGCGGACGCGGAGGCGCACCTGCTGCGGATCGCCGGCGGAGACGCGCGGCGCGCGCTGACGGCCCTGGAAGCGGGCGCGGGCTCGGCGATCGCCAAGGGGGAGCCGGAGATCAGCCTCCAGACGGTGGAGGAGGCCGTCGACCGGGCCGCGGTGAAGTACGACCGGGACGGCGACCAGCACTACGACGTGGCGAGCGCGCTGATCAAGTCGATCCGGGGCTCGGACGTGGACGCGGCGCTGCACTATCTGGCCCGCATGATCGAAGCGGGGGAGGACCCGCGGTTCATCGCGCGCCGGCTGATGATCTCGGCCAGCGAGGACATCGGACTGGCCGACCCGACGGCCCTGCCGCTCGCCGTGGCCGCCGCCCAGGCGGTGGCGATGATCGGCTTCCCGGAGGCCTCGCTCACGCTGTCGCACGTGACGATCGCGCTGGCGCTGGCCCCGAAGTCGAACACCGCGACGACGGCGATCGGCGCGGCGCTGGCCGATGTCCGGGCCGGACTGGCGGGGACCGTCCCGGCGCACCTCCGCGACGGCCACTACAAGGGGGCGGCGAAGCTGGGGCACGCGGTGGGGTACGTGTACCCGCACGACGTGCCCGGCGCGATTGCTGCGCAGCAGTACGCGCCGGATGCCGTGCACGGCAAGCGGTACTACGAGCCGACCCGGTACGGGGCCGAAGCCCGTTACGCGGACGTGGTGGAAAAGGTCCGCGAGCGGCTCCGGGGCGCCGGCTCCTGACCTGCGGGGCCGCTCCCGGGGGCGCCGCCCCCGGACCCCCGCGCCTCCAACGCCGGCGGGGCTGAATGCGGCTGAGGCCGGGGCTTCACCCCGCGCAGCGGCGTCGTGTCGCGGGTGCCGGGCAAGAGGGCCGGGCCTAGGCTCCGTCGCATGGGACGTCCCGCTCCGCTCATCGCCGTCGCGGCCACGCTGCTGCTCAGTGGGTGTCACCACGGAGACGGCGAAAGGGCACAGGCCAGCGCCGCCGCACTCGTCGCCCAGGTCCCCCTCGCGAGCGCCGGGTTCCCGCCCACCGCGGCCACGGCCAAGACCCAGCTGGGCAAGCTCAAGGTCGAGTGGGGCAAGAACTGGGAGACGTACAAGCGCGAGAACTTCGGCAAGTACTGGTCCGACGAGACCGACGCCATCGGCGGACGCAACGGCTGCGACACCCGCGACGACGTCCTGCGCAGGGACCTCCGGGAGCTGCGCGAGGGCGACAGGAACCCCTGCGTCGTGCTGTCCGGGGTGCTGAAGGATCCGTACACGGGGAAGGAGCTCCCCTATTACTACCGCCGCGCCTCGCAGATCCAGACCGACCACGTCGTCGCCCTCGGCGCCGCCTGGCGCGGGGGCGCGTACGCCTGGACCCCGCAGCGGCGCCTGGAGTACGCCAACGACCTGGACGTGCTGCTCGCCGTGGACAAGCAGACCAACTACGACAAGAGCAGCAAGACCGCGGACAAGTGGAAGCCGCCCCAGAAGGGCTACTGGTGCGAGTACGCGCGGCGGTACACCGGGATCAAGGCGAAGTACGGGCTCTCCGTGACCCCGCCGGAGAAGCAGGCGCTGCAGGAGATGCTCGGCACCTGCCCGGCCTAGCCCGCCCAGTCGGCCTAACCGGCGAAGAGGGTGCTCATCGCCCGGCGCAGGCCGCAGACGTCGGTCACCGGCTCCGGGAAGTCGAAGCGGGCGTCGAAGGCGGTGGCGCCGCGGGTGAAGCGCACGCGCAGGCCCAGCCGGTCCAGCGCGAGGGGGACCGCCGTCAGGTCCGCCGTCTCCCGGGTGCCCAGCAGGCCGCACAGGTCACCCATCCGGTCCCCGTGCGAAGAGGCCAGGTGCTGGAGGAGCTCCGTCTCGTGGGCCACCATCGGGTCGGGCTCGGCCCCGGCCAGCAGCTCGGGGTCCACGTGCTCGGCCCCCCACAGGTCGTCCACGGAGATCTCGCCGACCTCCAGGCGCAGCAGCATCCAGGCGGGCCGCCCGGCGGGCGGAGCGTCGAGGGACTCGGTCAGGCCGAGGAGCTCGCCGACCGGGTGCCGCTCGGCCAGCAGCGCCGCGCAGGCCGCCCGCTCGGCGGCCCCGCGCACCGGCGTGAGCCACCCGGCGAGCCAGGCGCGGCCTCGGATACGATGGGGCACGGACACCGGCGCCACATCCGTGATCTCGATCACGGCGGTGAGGTCGTCGTCCTGGGCGTGAGCGGCTGCCCTGGCAGCCGCGGATTCCCCTGATACCAGGAGAATCACGTCCCCGTCCGGGGTGACGGTCCTTGCGGCCGGCATCCCTGTCCCGAACTCCCCCTGGTCACGAGCACCGGGGAGCGTGAGGGATACTGAGGCGTTGGACTCTACGAGGGTTCGTACGCGTTCGGCTCCGGTGAGCTGCCGAACGCCTTCCCTGGGACGCGGCTGACCTTGCTTATCGTCGCCGAAAGCAGATCCTGTTTCGTTTGGATCTGAACTTCGGTGCGCACTGGGCAGGGGGATCCCATGTGGTCGAGACATTACGTCCTCCTCGCTAAGGTAAGCCTCACCTAACTTACATGGAGGTAGGTTCCACGTGAACCAGAAGCGACCCAAGGTCAAGAAGTCGCGTGCCCTCGGCATTGCGCTGACCCCGAAGGCCGTCAAGTACTTCGAGGCCCGCCCCTACCCGCCGGGCGAGCACGGCCGTGGCCGCAAGCAGAACTCGGACTACAAGGTTCGTCTGCTGGAGAAGCAGCGTCTGCGCGCTCAGTACGACATCTCTGAGCGTCAGATGGCCCGCGCGTACGACCGCGCCAAGAAGGCCGAAGGCAAGACGGGCGAGGCGCTGGTCGTCGAGCTCGAGCGTCGCCTCGACGCCCTGGTTCTGCGTTCGGGCATTGCCCGCACCATCTACCAGGCTCGCCAGATGGTCGTTCACGGCCACATCGAGGTCAACGGCGACAAGGTCGACAAGCCGTCGTTCCGCGTCCGTCCGGACGACGTCATCACGGTGCGCGAGCGCAGCCGCGAGAAGGTTCCGTTCCAGGTTGCCCGTGAGGGTGGCTACGCAGGCGAGGGCGAAACCCCGCGTTACCTGCAGGTCAACCTGAAGGCCCTGGCCTTCCGCCTGGACCGCGACCCGAACCGCAAGGAAATCCCGGTCATCTGCGACGAGCAGCTGGTCGTCGAGTACTACGCCCGCTGATCCAGCAGTACCAGCGGACGTAGCCCTCACAGGCTGGTTCAGCCCGCCGGTTCCCCCTCGGGGGAGCCGGCGGGTTTCCTGTTTTTCGCCCCCGGGTGCGCCAACGGCCGCTCGGTCCGTTCGGCCCGCTCCGCGGCGCCGCGCGGCCTCGGCAGCGGACCCGCCGGCACGGGCGCCGGCTCCGGTCCCCGCAGGGCCCGCTCCACCAGAACGTCCAGCGGCAGGGTCCGGCCGTGCCGGGCGCAGGACGCGTACCGCTCGGCGCCCAGCAGTTCGCCCGCCCGCTCCTGGCACATCAGCCGCGGGGCGTTGAAGTACCCCGAGCCGAACAGCCGCATCCCCACCCCGTCCCACAGGGGCTCCGCCGCGCCCTGCAGGACGGCCGCCTCCGCCGGATGCCCCTCGGCGACCGTGACCAGCGCCAGCAGCTCCACCGCCAGCACCAGCCCCACCAGGTCGCGGAACGTGTGGTTGATGGCCACGCACTCGGCCAGCAGCAGCCGCGCCTCGGCCGTGCCTCCGGTGTCCAGCGCCGCGTACGCGAGGACGTACAGGGCGTACGCCTTGGTCCAGCGCTCCCCGCGCTCCTCGCAGATGTCCCGGACCTCCCGGCACAGGGTGAGCGCGCCCGCCAGCTCCCCCTGGAAGGCCAGCGCCATCGCCAGCTCCACCTGGCACATCAGCACGTTGCTGTTGAGCTCCCCGGCTTCCCGGTAGCGCTCCAGCGCCGAGCCCAGCAGCTCCCCGGCCCGGGCCATGTCGTCCGAGACCAGTGCCAGGCAGCCCATCCGGTGGACGGCGTACGCACCCGCCACCGGGTTCTCGCTCCGCGCGGCCCCGTCCCGGCACTCGTACAGCGCGCTCATCGAGGCCACCGAGTCGCCCTGCAGGGCGGCCACGTACCCGAGCACCCACAGCGCCTTCAGCCGGGAGCTCTCGTACTCCACCCCCGTCGAGCCGGTGCGCCCGAGGTCGACCTCCAGGGTCCGGTCCAGCCAGTGCCGGCCCTCGGTGAGCCGGCCGCAGCCCGCCCAGTAGAACCAGAGGGTGCCCGCCAGGTACTGGCCCAGGTGGATCTCCTCCGGCTCGTCCAGGCAGCACTCCAGCGCGAGCCGGAGGTTCGGCAGTTCCGCCTCCACCAGTGCGGCGACCTCCTCCTGGCGCGGGCTGAACCAGTCCAGCTCGCACCAGGTCGCCAGGCCCATGTACCAGTCCCGGTGCCGGCGCCGCAGCCGCCGGGCGTCGCCCAGCGACTCCAGCCAGCCCGCCCCGTAGATCCGTACGCTCTCCAGCATCCGGTAGCGGACCCCGGCCGCCGTCTCCTCCCGGACCAGCAGGGACTGCCCCAGCAGCTCCCCGACCAGGTCCAGCACCGAATCCACCGGCAGGTCCGGCCCCGCGCACACGTACTCGGCGGCGTCCAGGTCGAACTGCCCCGCGAACACCGAGAGCCGCGCCCACAGCAGCCGCTCCCCGGACGTGCACAGCTCGTGGCTCCAGCCGATCGCCGTGCGCAGCGCCCGGTGCCGGGGCAGCGCGCCGCGCGAGCCGCCCGTCAGCAGGGCGAAGCGGTCCTCCAGCCGGGACAGCACCTGCGCCGGCGACAGCGTGCGCAGCCGGCCCGCCGCCAGCTCGAGCGCCAGCGGCAGGCCGTCGAGGCGGGCGCACAGCTCGGCCAGCTCCGCCCGGTTGGACTCCGTCACGGAGAAGGCCGGATCGGCCGCCGAGGTCCGCTCGATCAGCAGGGCCAGGGCCTCCTCCGGCCCCAGCGGGGCCAGCGGCCAGGACAGCTCCCCGTCGAGGGTCAGCGGGCGCCGGCCGGCCGCGAGCACGCGCAGGCCGGGGGAGCGGCGCAGGAGGTCCCGTACCAGGTCGGCGGTCTCGTCGACCAGCTGCTCGAAGCCGTCCAGGACCAGCAGCAGCCGCCGCTCGGCCAGGTGTTCGGCAAGGACCGTCCGGGGTGGACGGGTGGTGTGGTCGGTCAGCCCGAGCGCCTCGGCGAGCGTCAGCTCCAGCAGCGCCGGATCCCGTACGGAGGCCAGCTCGGCCAGCCACACGCCATCGCAGTAGCGTTCCTGCGCCGGGTCCGCAGCGCCACCGGCCTCGTCGGGACCGGCCGCCGCGTCGGCGGCCGCCCTGGCGGCCGCCAGTACCAGGCGGGTCTTGCCCACGCCGCCCGCGCCGGTCACCGTGACCAGCCGCGAGGCGTCCAGCAGCCGCCCCAGCTCGGTGAGTTCCCCGCCCCGCCCGACAAAGCCGCTCAGGTCCGAGGGAAGATTGCCCGGCGTCCTTCGTGGAATGGGTCCTTGTCGCATGGGACACGGAGCGTACTGGTCCGCATGCGCTGCGTACAAGGCGGGCCGGTTCCCGCCGCCCGGCGGGCGCGGCGCCCCGGAATTGCGGTACTGCGGCGGATCTCCGGCGCGATAGGGTCGGAGGACGACTTTTTCGCTTGGTGATCAATCTGTAGAGAGCGGTGTGAACGTGTCCGGTGGAGAGGTGGCCGGGATCCTGGTGGCCGTCTTCTGGGCCATCCTGGTCTCCTTCCTCGCCGTGGTGCTGGTGAGGCTGGCCCAGGTGCTCAAGGCGACCACCAAACTGGTGGCCGACGTGACCGAGCAGGCCGTCCCGCTGCTCGCGGACGCCTCCACCACCGTTCGCTCCGCCCGCACCCAGCTCGACCGGGTCGACGCCATCGCGAGCGACGTACAGGAAGTCACCTCCAACGCCTCCGCGCTGTCCTCCACCGTCGCGTCCACCTTCGGCGGCCCGCTCGTCAAGGTCGCGGCCTTCGGCTACGGCGTCCGCAAGGCGCTCGGCAAGGCCGGCGCGACCCCGCAGGACGCGCCGGCCAAGACCTCCCGACGGACCGTGATCGTCGGCCGTACGGTGCCGGCCGCCCGGCGCCGGAAGCAGAAGGGCTGAGATCTCCGATGTTCCGCCGAGCCTTCTGGTTCACCGCCGGCGCGGCCGCCGGCGTGTGGGCCACCACCAAGGTCAACCGGCAGCTCAAGAAGCTGACGCCGGAGAGCCTCGCCGCGCAGGCCGCCGACAAGGCGATCGAGGCGGGCCACCGCCTCAAGGACTTCGCCCTCGACGTCAAGTCGGGGATGTCGCAGCGCGAGGACGAGCTGAACGACGCACTGGGACTCCACCAGGATCCCGACCTGCCCGCCAACGTCACCGCCCTTCCCGGGCCGCGGCGGCTGCGGGCCATCGAGCACGACCAGAACACGAACCGTTCGACTGTTACGTACAACCGGAATGAGGACCACTGATGGAGTCGGCTGAAATCCGCCGCCGCTGGCTGAGCTTCTTCGAGGAGCGCGGTCACACCGTTGTCCCTTCGGCGTCGCTCATCGCGGACGACCCGACTCTGCTGCTGGTGCCCGCGGGCATGGTGCCGTTCAAGCCGTACTTCCTCGGCGAGGTCAAGCCGCCCGCGTCCACGCTCACCAGCGTGCAGAAGTGCGTCCGTACGCCGGACATCGAAGAGGTCGGCAAGACCACCCGCCACGGCACGTTCTTCCAGATGTGCGGCAACTTCTCCTTCGGCGACTACTTCAAGGAAGGCGCCATCAAGTACGCCTGGGAGCTGCTCACCAGCTCCGTGGCGGACGGTGGCTACGGCCTTGAGCCCGAGAAGCTCTGGATCACGGTCTACCTCGACGACGACGAGGCCGAGGCCATCTGGCGCGACAAGGTGGGCGTCCCGCAGGAGCGCATCCAGCGCCTGGGCAAGAAGGACAACTTCTGGTCCATGGGCGTCCCGGGCCCCTGCGGTCCCTGTTCGGAGATCAACTACGACCGCGGTCCCGAGTTCGGCGTCGAGGGCGGCCCCGCCGTCAACGACGAGCGCTACGTGGAGATCTGGAACCTGGTCTTCATGCAGTACGAGCGCGGCGCCGGCGACGGGAAGGAAGACTTCCCGATCCTGGGCGACCTGCCGTCGAAGAACATCGACACCGGTCTCGGCCTCGAACGCCTCGCCATGATCCTGCAGGGCGTGCAGAACATGTACGAGACCGACACCCTGCGCGTGGTCATGGACAAGGCCACCGAGCTGACCGGCGTGCAGTACGGCGCCGAAAAGGGCACGGACGTCTCGCTGCGCGTGGTCGCCGACCACATTCGCACCTCGACCATGCTCATCGGCGACGGCGTGTCCCCCGGCAACGAGGGCCGCGGCTACGTGCTGCGCCGCATCATGCGCCGAGCCATCCGCAACATGCGCCTCATGGGCGCCACCGGCCCGGTCGTCCAGGACCTGGTCAACGTGGTCATCGAGACGATGGGGCAGCAGTACCCGGAGCTCGTGACCGACCGCAAGCGCATCGAGACCGTCGCGCTCGCCGAAGAGGCCGCCTTCCTCAAGGCCATCAAGGGCGGCACCAACATCCTCGACACCGCCGTGTCCGAGACCAAGGCCGCCGGTGGCACGGTCCTGGCCGGCGACAAGGCGTTCCTGCTCCACGACACGTGGGGCTTCCCGATCGACCTCACCCTGGAGATGGCCGCCGAGCAGGGCCTCGCCGTGGACGAGCCCGGCTTCCGCCGCCTGATGCAGGAGCAGCGGGACCGCGCCAAGGCCGACGCCAAGGCCAAGAAGACCGGCCACGCGGACATGTCCGCCTACCGGGAGATCGCCGACGGCTCCGGCGCCACCGAGTTCACCGGCTACGCCACCAACCAGGGCGAGTCCACCATCGTCGGCCTCCTGGTCAACGGCGTCTCCGCGCCCGCCGCCTCCGAGGGCGACGAGGTCGAGGTCGTCCTGGACCGCACCCCCTTCTACGCCGAGGGCGGCGGCCAGCTCGCCGACCAGGGCCGCATCAAGCTCGACTCGGGCGCCGTCATCGTCGTCCGCGACGTGCAGCAGCCGGTCCCCGGCGTCTCCGTACACAAGGGCTCCGTCCAGGTCGGCGAGGTGACGGTGGGCGCCTCCGCGTACGCCGCCATCGACATCCAGCGCCGCCGGGCCATCGCCCGCGCCCACTCGGCCACGCACCTGACGCACCAGGCCCTGCGCGACGCGCTCGGCCCGACGGCCGCCCAGGCCGGTTCCGAGAACTCGCCCGGCCGCTTCCGCTTCGACTTCGGCTCGCCGAACGCGGTGCCCGGCTCGGTCCTCACCGACGTCGAGCACAAGATCAACGACGTGCTCTCGCGCGAGCTCGACGTCACCGCCGAGATCATGAGCATCGACGAGGCCAAGAAGCAGGGTGCCATCGCCGAGTTCGGCGAGAAGTACGGCGAGCGCGTGCGCGTCGTGACCATCGGCGACTTCTCCAAGGAGCTGTGCGGCGGCACGCACGTCGGCAACACCAGCCAGCTCGGCCTGGTGAAGCTGCTCGGCGAGTCCTCCATCGGCTCCGGCGTGCGCCGCGTCGAGGCCCTCGTGGGCGTGGACGCGTACAACTTCCTCGCCAAGGAGCACACGGTCGTCGCCCAGCTCCAGGAGCTGGTCAAGGGCCGTCCGGAGGAGCTGCCGGAGAAGATCGCCTCCATGCTCGGCAAGCTGAAGGACGCCGAGAAGGAGATCGAGAAGTTCCGCGCGGAGAAGGTCCTCCAGGCCGCCGCCGGTCTCGCCGCCGGCGCCCAGGACATCCGCGGCGTCGCGCTCGTCGTGGGCACCGTCCCGGACGGCACCGGCGCCGACGACCTGCGCAAGCTGGTCCTCGACGTCCGTGGCCGCATCCAAGGCGACCGCCCGACCGTCGTCGCCCTGTTCACCACGGCGAACGACCGCCCGCTGACCGTCATCGCCACCAACGAGGCCGCCCGCGAGCGCGGTCTCAAGGCCGGCGAGCTGGTCCGTACGGCCGCCAAGACCCTCGGTGGCGGCGGCGGCGGCAAGCCGGACGTGGCCCAGGGCGGTGGCCAGAACCCGGCCGCCATCCCCGAGGCCATCGCCGCGGTCGAGCGCCTCGTCGTAGAGACGGCCTGAAGATGACACTGCGCCGCGGCCGCCGTCTGGCCATCGATGTCGGTGACGCCCGGATCGGGGTCGCCTCGTGCGACCCCGATGGGGTGTTGGCCACACCGGTGGAAACCGTTCCGGGCCGGGACATTCCCTTCGCCCACCGGCGGCTGCGGCAGCTCGTCGCGGAGTACGAGCCCATCGAGGTGGTGGTCGGTCTGCCCCGCTCGCTCAGCGGGCGGGAAGGGCCGGCCGCGGCCAAGTGCCGCGCCTTCGCCACGGAACTCGCCAAGGGCATCAAGCCCGTGACGGTGCGTCTGGTGGACGAGCGGATGACGACGGTCACCGCCGCCCAGGGCCTGCGGGCCTCGGGGAAGAACGCGAAGAAGAGCCGTTCCGTCATCGATCAGGCGGCCGCCGTGGTGATCCTGCAGAACGCTCTTGAGACCGAACGGGTATCAGGTAATCCGCCCGGTGAGTGCGTCGAAGTGGTTGTCTGATCGCGATACGGTAACGTTCCGCGCGATGTGACGGCATTCGAACAGCCGTCGCCCATCAGAAGAGGCGGAACCGTGTGTCGCGGCAGACGGAGTCGCGGCCAACGCCCTGCGGCGCGCTAGGGGATCGATGACTGAGTATGGCCGGGGCCCTGGCCCCGAACCGTGGCACCCCGAGGACCCGCAGTACGGGGACCAGGGGTGGACCGGGCACGAGGCCCAGCAGGGTCAGATGCCCTATGTCGGAGGCCCGCAGCAGTACCAGCAGGAGCCTGCGCCTCAGCAGGCCTACTACGCGCAGCAGCAGGGCCAGGGCCAGTACCCCCAGGCCCAGCAGATGCCGTACCAGCAGCAACAGCAGCAGATGCCGTATCCGCAGCACCCCCAGCAGCACCCGCAGCACCCTCAGCACCAGCAGCAGCACCCGCAGCACCAGCAGTCGTACGGGGGCCAGGGCCAGGTCTGGGACACCGGGCAGGGCCAGTACGCCGCGGTCCCGCAGGCCGCCGACCCCTACGCCGGCGCGGATCCGTACGCGCAGCAGCAGGCGAGCAACTACCCCGGCGAGGCCCCCGACCTCTACGGCACCCCCGAGGCCTTTCCGCCTCCGCGGCCGCCGAGCATGAGGCACCTGCAGACCGAGGAGCCGTGGCAGGAAGAAGAGGACGCCGCGGCGGACTCCTTCCTCGCGGGCGGCGGCAGCGGTGACGACGACGGCGACGATGGTGACGGCGACGACGGCGGTCGCGGCGGCCGCCGTTCGGGCCGCTCCGGCGGCAAACCGAAGAAGCGCAGCGGCATGGCCTGCCTCATCGCGGCCGTGGTCATCGTCGGCGTGGTCGGAGGTGGCGGCTACTACGGCTACAGCTACCTGAAGGACAAGTTCTCCGCGGCCGAGGACTACGCGGGCGATGGCACGGGCTCGGTCTCCATCGACATCCCCAAGGGCGCGGGCACAGGGGAGATGGGCCGCATCCTCAAGGCGGCCGGCGTGGTCAAGAGTGCTGGTGCCTTCGTAGCCGCCGCCGCGGCCAACCCCAAGGGCAACTTCATCCAGGCCGGCTCGTACACGATGAAGGAGCACATGTCGGCCCAGGCCGCCGTGGCCCTCATGGTGAACGGGGCGGGAATGAACGCCCTCGACGTCATCCCGGGCTGGCGCAACGTCCAGGTCTACGAGGCGATCGACCAGCGGCTCAAGCTCGCCCCCGGCACGACCAAGACGGTCGCCGCCAAGGAAGCGAAGAACCTCGGGCTGCCGGACTGGGCCAACACCAACAAGGACATCAAGGACCCGCTGGAGGGCTTCCTCTACCCGGCGCGTTACGACCTGAGCAAGGACGCGACCCCCCAGGTGCTGCTGAAGCAGATGGTGGGCAAGGCCAACGAGGCCTACGGCAACGCGGACCTCAAGGGGCAGGCGGCCAAGCTGGGGCTGAGCAACCCGCTGCAGCTCGTCACTGTCGCGAGCCTCGTCCAAGCTGAGGGCAAGTACCAGCACGACTTCGACAAGATCTCGCGAGTGGTCTACAACCGCCTGAAGCCCGGCAACACCGAGACGTACGGTCTGCTCGACTTCGACTCCACCATCAACTACATGAAGGGCCAGAGCACGTTGGACGTCGGTTCGGTCGACGCCCTCCGAAAGCTGGATGACCCGTACAACACGTACAAGATCAAGGGTCTGCCCGCAGGTCCGATCGGTAACCCGGGCCCCGACGCGCTTAAGTCGGCGCTCAATCCGGAGCCGGGCCCCTGGTACTACTTCGTGTCGGTGAATGAGGACAAGACTCTATTCGCGGTGACAAACGACGAGCACAACCGAAACCGTGAAGAGTACGAGAAGCAGCGCGGGCGCTAGTGGGCCGGGCGCTTGAGAATGCCACTGACGGGCCCCCGCCCGGCCGCAAGGCCAGGTGGGGGCCCGCTCTAGTGCTGAATTCGGTCTATTTCGTAAATTTGACCTCAGTTGGGCCGGTTTGGGCTCGCTGGATATCCGTGCATCCGGTTCTTCGCTTGCGGGAATTGCGGGATCCGGTGCTGCGGTGGTTGGCAATACGTCCCAGCAGCAAGCCTCTAGGGTGCTCGGCTGGGTGCAACGCGTTGGATGCTAAAATTCCTTCCCGTGATGAGGGGAACCGGAAATCAATGCTTTAGGAGCGCGATGCACCGCAGGCGGGCCGCGGTGCTGGGTTCGCCCATCGAGCACTCCCTCTCGCCGGTGCTGCACCGCGCCGCGTACCAGGAGCTCGGCCTCGGCGAGTGGTCGTACGACCGCTTCGAGATCGACGAGGCCGCGCTCCCCGGTTTCATCGCGCAGCTCGGCCCCGAGTGGGCCGGGCTGTCGCTGACCATGCCGCTCAAGCGGGCGATCATCCCGCTGCTCGACGAGATCAGCGACACGGCCGCCTCCGTGGAGACGGTCAACACCGTCGTCTTCACCGAGGACGGCCGCAAGATCGGTGACAACACCGACATCCCCGGCCTGCTCGCCGCGCTGAGCGAGCAGGGTGTGGAGAAAGTGGAGTCCGCCGCGATCCTCGGCGCCGGCGCCACCGCCTCCTCGGCGCTCGCCGCGCTGGCCCGAGTCTGCACCGGCGAGGTGACCGTCTACGTACGCTCCGAGGCCCGGGCCGCGGAGATGCGCGCGTGGGGCGATCGCCTCGGCGTGGACGTCCGTACGGCCGACTGGTCGCGGGCGGCCGAGGGGCTGGCCGCGCCGCTGGTCATCGCCACCACCCCGGCCGGTGCCACGGACGAACTGGCCGCCTCCGTTCCCGCCGCCGCGGGCACCCTCTTCGACGTCCTGTACGACCCCTGGCCCACGCCCCTGGCCGCGGCCTGGACGCAGCGCGGGGGCAAGCTCCTCGGTGGCCTCGACCTCCTGGTCCACCAGGCGGTCCTCCAGGTCGAGCTGATGACCGGCTGTCCCACCGCTCCGCTCGGGGCCATGCGCGCCGCGGGCGAGGCGGCGCTGCGCGCCCGCCACTGAGCCGAAACGGAACCTTTCTAGATCCACATGTCGCCCCGGGCCCGGGTGTACCGCCGTCCGATAGCTGGACCGGAGGGCGGTGTACGGGCCCGGACATGGGAGGATCGGGTGAAGGCGGGTCAGGGCCGCGCACCCGATCGCGCCATCGATGAATCAGGCGCGAGCACGAGGAGCATCGTTGAGCAGGTTGCGTTGGCTGACGGCCGGGGAATCCCACGGCCCGGCTCTGGTAGCGACGCTGGAGGGGCTTCCCGCCGGCGTCCCGGTCACCACCGAGCTGGTGGCCGACCACCTCGCCCGGCGCCGGCTCGGCTACGGCCGCGGTGCCCGGATGAAGTTCGAGCAGGACGAGGTGACATTTCTCGGGGGTGTTCGCCACGGACTTTCCCTCGGCTCCCCGGTCGCCGTGATGGTGGGCAACAGCGAGTGGCCCAAGTGGGAAACGGTCATGTCGGCCGACCCGGTCGACCCCTCGCTCCTCAAGGACACCGGCCGCAACGCGCCGCTGACCCGGCCGCGCCCCGGCCACGCCGACCTCGCCGGCATGCAGAAGTACGGCTTCGACGAGGCCCGGCCGATCCTGGAGCGCGCCAGCGCCCGTGAGACCGCCGCCCGCGTGGCCCTCGGCGCCGTCGCCCGGTCCTTCCTCAAGGAGGTCGCGGGCATCGAGATCGTCTCCCACGTCGTGGAGCTGGCGGCCGCCAAGGCCCCGTACGGCGTCTACCCGACCCCCGCCGACGTCGAGAAGCTCGACGCCGACCCGGTGCGCTGCCTCGACGCCGACGCGTCGAAGGCGATGGTCGCGGAGATCGACCAGGCCCACAAGGACGGCGACACCCTCGGCGGCGTCGTCGAGGTCCTCGCCTACGGCGTGCCCGTCGGCCTCGGCTCGCACGTGCACTGGGACCGCCGCCTCGACGCGCGCCTCGCGGCCGCGCTCATGGGCATCCAGGCCATCAAGGGCGTGGAGGTCGGCGACGGCTTCGACCTGGCCCGCGTGCCCGGCTCGCAGGCCCACGACGAGATCGTCAACACCCCCGAGGGCATCAAGCGCACCTCCGGCCGCTCCGGCGGCACCGAGGGCGGTCTGACCACGGGTGAGCTGCTGCGCGTACGCGCCGCGATGAAGCCGATCGCGACCGTGCCGAAGGCCCTCGCCACCGTGGACGTCGCCACCGGCGAGGCCACCGTCGCGCACCACCAGCGCTCCGACGTCTGTGCGGTGCCCGCCGCGGGCATCGTCGCCGAGGCCATGGTCGCCCTGGTGCTGGCCGACGCCGTCGTGGAGAAGTTCGGTGGCGACTCCGTCCCGGAGACCCGCCGCAACGTCCGCTCCTACCTCGACAACCTGCAGATCCGGTGACGGGCACCAGCTCGACCGGACCCCTGGTGGTCCTCGTCGGCCCCATGGGGTCCGGCAAGTCCACCGTGGGCGAGCTGATCGCCCAGCGGCTCGGAGTCACCTACCGGGACACCGACGCCGACATCGTCGCGGCCCAGGGCCGGGAGATCTCCGACATCTTCGTGGACGCGGGCGAACCGTACTTCCGTGAGCTGGAGCGGGAAGCGGTCGCCGCGGCCATCGCCGGACACCAGGGCGTCCTCGCCCTCGGCGGCGGCGCCGTCCTCGACGACAAGACGCGCGAGCTGCTGACAGGGCTGCCCGTCGCCTACCTCTCGATGGACGTCGAGGAAGCCGTCAAGCGCGTGGGCCTCGGCGCCGCGCGCCCGCTGCTCGCCGTCAACCCGCGCCGCCAGTGGCGCGAAATGATGGACGCCCGGCGCCCCCTGTACACCGAAGTCGCGCGCGTCGTGGTGGCCACCGACGAGCGCACCCCCGAAGAGGTCGCCCAGGCGGTCCTCGACGCTCTGGAGTTGAAGAACGCATGACGGACAAGGTGACGCGGATCCAGGTCGGCGCGAGCGCCGGGCACGACGCGTACGAGGTGCGGGTCGGCCGGCAGCTGCTCGGCGAGCTGGGCTCCCTGATCGGTACGAAGGCCCAGCGGGTCGCCGTCATCCACCCCGAGGCCCTCGCCTCGACCGGTGAGGCGCTGCGGGACGACCTCGCCGCCCAGGGGTACGAGGCCGTCGCCATCCAGGTGCCGAACGCCGAGGAGGCCAAGACGGCCGAGGTGGCGGCGTACTGCTGGAAGGCGCTGGGCCAGTCCGGCTTCACCCGCAGCGACGTCATCGTCGGCGTCGGCGGGGGATCCACCACCGACCTCGCGGGCTTCGTCGCGGCCTCCTGGCTGCGCGGGGTGCGCTGGATCGCCGTCCCGACCACCATCCTGGCGATGGTGGACGCGGCCGTCGGCGGCAAGACCGGCATCAACACCGCCGAGGGCAAGAACCTCGTCGGCGCCTTCCACCCGCCGGCCGGCGTGCTCTGCGACCTGGCGGCGCTGGAATCGCTGCCGGTCAACGACTACGTCAGCGGTCTCGCCGAGATCATCAAGGCCGGATTCATCTCCGACCCGGTGATCCTCGACCTGATCGAGGCGGACCCCGAGGCGGCGCGCACGCCGGCGGGCCCCCACACGGCCGAGCTGATCTGCCGCTCCATCCAGGTCAAGGCCGACGTGGTCTCCAGCGACCTCAAGGAGGCGGGCCTGCGGGAGATCCTCAACTACGGGCACACCCTCGCGCACGCCATCGAGAAGAACGAGCGCTACAAGTGGCGCCACGGCGCCGCCGTCTCGGTCGGCATGGTCTTCGCCGCCGAACTCGGCCGGCTCGCGGGCCGGCTCGACGACGCGACGGCCGACCGGCACAAGGCCGTCCTGGCCTCGGTGGGTCTGCCGCTGACCTACCGCGGCGACCAGTGGCCCAAGCTGCTGGAGACCATGAAGCTCGACAAGAAGTCCCGGGGCGACCTGCTGCGCTTCATCGTCCTGGACGGGCTGGCGAAGCCGACCGTCCTGGAGGGCCCCGACCCGGCCGTCCTCGTGGCAGCATTCGGCGAGGTCACGGCCTGAGTCCACCAGGGCCGGTACGAACCTGCCCGAACCGGAGCGAAGTGTTCTGTGCCGGTGGGGGCAGTGCCGTCTCACGACCGCGTGACCCGGTGAGCCTCCGGGGTCATATAACGTTCTCGTATCAGTCGTGGTGGAACGAGACGGAGTGGCAGCGGATGCAGCAGGGAGTGGGAGGCGGGGGCTGGGAGCCGCCGGGGAGTCAGCACCCGGCGGCGCCCCCGCATCCGCCCGTACCGCCGGTGGCCGGCTGGCCCGCGCCTCCCGTGCCCTCCGGGCACGCCGCGCCCCTGGCCTCGCCGGGCCCGCCGGACGGCTTCACCGGGCACGTCCCGCTCCCGCCCGTGGCCCCCGGCACCGGCGGCGCCACCCTCGCGGTGCTGCTGATCGGCCCCGCGGGCGCCGGCAAGACCACGGTGGCCCGGCACTGGGCCGGCACCCGGCCCGTCCCGACCGCGCACATCAGCCTGGACGACGTACGGGAATGGGTCTGTTCGGGCTTCGCGGATCCGCAGGCCGGCTGGAACGACCACTCCGAGGCGCAGTACCGCCTCGCCCGCCGCACCTGCGGCTTCGCCGCCCGGAACTTCCTGGCCAACGGGATCTCCTGCATCCTCGACGACGCCGTGTTCCCCGACCGGCCGGTCGTGGGCCTCGGCGGGTGGAAGCGGCACGTCGGGCCCGCTCTGCTGCCGGTCGTCCTGCTGCCCGGCCTGGAGATCGTCCTGGAGCGCAACGCCGCCCGCTCCGGAAACCGGCGGCTCTCCGACGAGGAGGTCGCACGGATCCACGGCCGGATGGCCGGCTGGTACGGATCGGGGCTGCCGATCATCGACAACTCCCACCTGGACGTCGAGGGCACCGCCCGCGCCCTGGACGAGACCCTGGCCCGCGCCATCTCCCAGCCGGCCTACTGAACCGGCCTTCTGGACCTGCCTGCTGGACCGGCCTGCTGACCGGCCCGTCGTATCCCTGCCCGCGGCGCCCGCCGTGCCCGGCCCGGCCCCCGTACGGCCGCGCTCACCAGGCCGGATGCGCGCAGCACTCGTAGGCTCGGAAACATGTCAGACGTGTACGCGGCCCGCCGGGGCCTGCTTCGCGACCGCTGTGCGGCCGCCGGAAACGCCGCCGCACTCATCACGCGTCCGGCGAACGTCCGTTACCTCTCCGGGGCGTCGCCGCTGGGCGCCGTCCTGCTGCTCGGTCCGGGCGGCGAGGACATGTTGTTCTGCGCCGGGCAGCCCACCGGGGAGGCCGACGAGGGACGGCTCGACGAGAACCTGCGGCTCTCCGTGCTGGCCGGCCCCGGAGCGGATCCCGCCGTCGCGGCGGCCGACGCGGCCTTCGCGGCCCGCGCCGAATCCCTGGCCGTCGAGGAGCACCACCTCACCGTCGGCCGGCACCGGGCCCTCGGCTCGGTGGCGCCCGGGCTGCGCCTGGCCGATCTGGGGACCGCGGTGGAACAGCAGCGCCTCGTCAAGGACGAGGAGGAGATCGCCTGCCTGCGGATCGCCGCCGAGATCGCCGACCAGGCCCTCGGGGAGCTGCTGGAATCGATCCTGGTGGGCCGCACCGAACGGCACCTCGCGCTGGAGCTGGAACGCCGCCTGGTGGACCACGGGGCGGACGGCCCCGCCTTCCCGACCTCCGTCGGCACCGGCCCGCACTCCGGCCGCTCCAGGCACCGGCCCTCCGACCGCAGGGTCGAGGAGGGTGATTTCCTCTCCGTCTGCCTCGGCGCGAACTACCGGGGCTACCGCTGCGAGATCGGCCGCACCTTCGTGATCGGCACGACCCCCGCCGACTGGCAGATCGAGCTCTACGAGCTGGTGTTCGCCGCCCAGCGGGCGGGCCGGGAGGCCCTGCTGCCCGGGGCCGCGTACCGCGATGTGGATCACGCGGCCCGCTCCGTACTCGACTCCGCAGGTCACGGCGAGGCCCTCGCGGCGTGGACCGGACACGGTGTCGGTCTCGAAATCGACGAGGACCCGCAGCTTGCACCTACGGCCATGGGTAAACTGGACGCTTGCGTGCCGGTCACCGTCGAGCCGGGGGTTCACCTCCCTGGCCGGGGCGGCGTCCGGATCGATGACACGCTCGTCGTACGCCCCGAGGCGGACGGCGGTCCCGAGCTACTCACCATTACGACCAAGGAGCTGCTCGCGCTCTAGCCCGCGTCGCCGGGCTGTGCGCGCACCCGTGGTCCTCCAGTGCAGGAGATTCCCAAACCGTGGCTTCCACGAACGACCTCAAGAACGGCATGGTGCTCAAGCTCGACGGTGGCCAGCTCTGGTCCGTCGTCGAGTTCCAGCACGTCAAGCCCGGCAAGGGCCCGGCCTTCGTGCGCACCAAGCTGAAGAGCGTCATGTCCGGCAAGGTCGTCGACAAGACGTTCAACGCCGGCACCAAGGTCGAGACGGCCACCATCGACCGCCGCGACATGCAGTTCTCCTACATGGACGGCGAGTACTTTGTGTTCATGGACATGGAGGACTTCGACCAGCTGATGGTCGACAAGAAGGCCGTCGGCGACGCCGCCAACTTCCTGATCGAGGGCTTCACCGCCTCCGTGGCCCGCCACGAGGGCGAGGTGCTCTACGTCGAGCTCCCGGCCGCCGTCGAGCTGACCATCGAGCACACCGACCCGGGCGTCCAGGGCGACCGCTCCACCGGTGGCACCAAGCCGGCGACGCTGGAGACGGGCCACGAGATCCAGGTCCCGCTCTTCATCAACACCGGCGAGAAGATCAAGGTCGACACCCGCACCAGCGACTACCTCGGCCGGGTGAACAGCTAACCGTGGCTGCCCGGAGCAACGCGCGCAAGCGCGCTTTCCAGATCCTGTTCGAGGCCGACCAGCGCGGGGTCTCCGTGCGCGAGGTCCTCGCGGACTGGGTCCGCCACTCGCGGTCGGACACCGACCGCCAGCCCGCGGTGAACGAGTTCACCATGGAACTCGTCGAGGGGTACGCCGACAAGGTGGACCGCATCGACGATCTGATCGCCACCTACGCCGTGGACTGGGACCTCGACCGCATGCCGGTCGTGGACCGGAACATCGTGCGTCTCGGTGCCTACGAGCTGATCTGGGTCGACGGAACCCCGGACGCCGTGGCCATCGACGAGGCCGTCCAGCTGGCCAAGGAGTTCTCCACGGACGAGTCGCCCTCGTTCGTGAACGGACTGCTCGGCCGCTTCAAGGACCTCAAGCCGAAGCTGCGTCGCAGCGAGAGCTGACCGGCGCCGCCGGTACGGCGTGAACGGAGGGCCCGCAGCGCACGCGCGCTGCGGGCCCTCCGTCGTCTGCCCGGACTCGTGGCCGTGACGGCGCCGGAGCTGCCTCGGCGGCCCGGCCGCGGGCATGAAAAACCGGTGGGTGCCGGGAGCCTGTCGGCTCCCGGCACCCACCGGTAAACGTTTCTGCTGAGGCCTGGGGGACTAGATGTCCTCGTGCGCCACCGCGCGACGCGCGTCCGCGTCCAGCACGCCCCAGCTGATCAGCTGCTCGGTCAGGACCGAGGGCGACTGGTCGTAGATGACGGCGAGGGTGCGCAGGTCGTCCTGGCGGATCGAGAGCACCTTGCCGTTGTAGTCGCCGCGCTGGCTCTGGATGGTCGCCGCGTAACGCTGCAGCGGGCCGGCCTTCTCGGCGGGTACGTGGGCCAGGCGCTCCAGGTCCAGGCGCAGCTTCGGCGGCGGCTCGGCCGCTCCGCCGGGGGTCGTACCCGGCAGCAGTTCCTGCACCGGAACCCCGTAGAAGTCCGCCAGCTCGGCAAGACGCTGGACGGTCACGGCGCGGTCTCCGCGCTCGTAAGAACCGACCACCACGGCCTTCCACCGGCCCTGGGACTTCTCCTCGACACCATGGAGGGAAAGGCCCTGCTGGGTGCGGATGGCGCGGAGCTTGGCCCCGAGCTGTTTGGCGTATTCGCTGGACATAACGCTCCCGGACGCTGTGACGACATGACCACGTGCGGCTCCGCCGCGCGGCTGGTAACTCACTGTGAGGTTACGCAGCGTTACTTGGATGCGTCAAGCCGAATGGTCTCCAACGCCCACTTAAGAGGGGTCCTGGTCTGCCCCGATGTCCGGTCGCGGGGATCCCCCTGGTACCTTGGAACGCGTAGATCCGACGTCCTTTAAGGTCCGTCCCGTGAGGCGGAGAAGGAGGTCCTTTTCATGGACACTCAGCACGATCAGCAGGATCAGGAAACAGCCGCCGAAGTCATGCGCCCCGTTCTCGAAGCGCAGGACATCGCCCGTGTTCTGACCCGTATCGCCCACGAAATCGTCGAACGCGCCAAGGGCGCCGACGATGTGGTGCTCCTCGGCATTCCCACCCGCGGCGTGTTCCTCGCCCGCCGGCTGGCCGCCAAGCTCGAAGAGATCACCGGTGCCAAGATCCCGGTCGGCTCCCTCGACATCACCATGTACCGCGACGATCTGCGGATGAAGCCCGCCCGGGCGATCGGCCGCACCGAGATTCCCGGCGACGACATCGACGGCCGCCTGGTCGTCCTCGTCGACGACGTTCTCTTCTCCGGCCGCACCATCCGCGCCGCCCTCGACGCCCTCGGCGACCTCGGCCGCCCCCGCGCGGTGCAGCTCGCGGTCCTCGTCGACCGCGGCCACCGCGAACTGCCGATCCGCGCCGACTACGTCGGCAAGAACCTCCCCACGTCGCTGCGGGAGAACGTCCAGGTCCAGGTCCAGGAGGAGGACGGCCGTGACGCCGTGCTGCTCGGCCAGCGGACCGACCGGGCAGCCGGGCAGTAGCCCCTCGCCGACGGCCGGACCCCTCGGGTCCGCGCCGCAGGCTGCCCTGCCCGCACCCCCAGCCAGCCCGTCTGCCCTCCCCACGGCCTTGAATCCACCACGGCTTTGACCTCACCGACTTACGGAGCACCCGGATGAAGCGCCACCTCATCTCGGCCGCCGATCTCACGCGCGACGACGCCGTCCTGATCCTCGACACCGCCGAGGAGATGGCCCGTGTCGCGGACCGGCCGATCAAGAAGCTGCCCACCCTGCGCGGCCGCACGATCTGCAACCTCTTCTTCGAGGACTCGACCCGGACCCGGATCTCCTTCGAGGCCGCCGAGAAGCGCCTCTCCGCCGACGTCATTAACTTCGCGGCCAAGGGCTCCAGCGTCTCCAAGGGCGAGTCCCTCAAGGACACCGCCCAGACCCTGGAGGCCATGGGCGTCGACGCGGTCGTCATCCGCCACCACGCCTCCGGCGCCCCCTACCGCCTCGCCACCTCCGGCTGGATCGACGCCCCGGTGATCAACGCCGGCGACGGCACCCACGAGCACCCCACCCAGGCCCTGCTCGACGCCTTCACCATGCGCCGCCGCCTCGTCGGCAAGGACGCCGGGCTCGGCAAGGACCTGAACGGCCGCCGGATCACGATCGTCGGGGACGTCCTGCACAGCCGGGTCGCCCGCTCCAACGTCCAGCTGCTCCACACCCTCGGCGCCGAGGTCACCCTGGTGGCCCCGCCCACCCTGGTCCCGGTCGGCGTCGAGGCCTGGCCGTGCGAGATCTCGTACAGCCTGGACGAGGTGCTGCCGAAGTCCGACGCCGTGATGATGCTGCGCGTGCAGCGCGAGCGCATGAACGCCGCCTTCTTCCCGACCGAGCGCGAGTACTCCCGCCGCTACGGCCTGGACGGCGCCCGCATGGCGCGGATGCCCGAGCACGCCATCGTGATGCACCCCGGCCCGATGGTCCGCGGCATGGAGATCACCGCCGAGGTCGCCGACTCGGAGCGCTGCACGGTCATCGAGCAGGTCACCAACGGCGTCTCGATCCGCATGGCCGTCCTGTACCTGCTGCTCGGAGGCTCCGAGCCCGCCGTCACCACCACCAGCACGCCCCGCACCGAGGAGAGCAAGTAAAGATGAGCAAGATCCTTATCCGTGGCGCGAAGGTACTCGGTGGCGACGTCCAGGACGTCCTGATCGACGGCGAGACGATCGCCGCCGTGGGCACCGATCTCGACGCCGGCGACGCGACCGTCATCGAGGCCTCGGGCCAGGTCCTCCTCCCCGGCCTCGTCGACCTCCACACCCACCTGCGCGAGCCCGGCCGCGAGGACTCCGAGACCGTCCTCACCGGCACCCGCGCCGCCGCCTCCGGCGGCTACACCGCCGTCTTCGCCATGGCCAACACCTTCCCCGTCGCCGACACCGCCGGCGTCGTCGAGCAGGTGTGGCGCCTGGGCAAGGAGTCCGGCTACTGCGACGTACAGCCCATCGGCGCCGTCACCGTCGGCCTGGAGGGCAAGCAGCTCTCCGAGCTGGGCGCCATGCACGAGTCCGCCGCCCGCGTCACCGTCTTCTCCGACGACGGCAAGTGCGTGGACGACGCGGTCATCATGCGCCGCGCCCTGGAGTACGTGAAGGCCTTCGGCGGCGTCGTCGCCCAGCACGCCCAGGAGCCCCGCCTCACCGAGGGCGCCCAGATGAACGAGGGCATCGTCTCCGCCGAGCTCGGCCTCGGCGGCTGGCCGGCCGTCGCCGAGGAATCGGTCATCGCCCGCGACGTCCTGCTCGCCGAGCACGTCGGCTCCCGCGTCCACATCTGCCACCTCTCCACCGCCGGCTCCGTCGAGATCATCCGCTGGGCCAAGTCCCGCGGCATCGACGTCACCGCCGAGGTCACCCCGCACCACCTGCTCCTCACCGACGAGCTCGTGCGCTCGTACAACCCGGTCTACAAGGTCAACCCGCCGCTGCGCACCGAGGCCGACGTCCTGGCCCTGCGCGAGGCGCTCGCCGACGGCACGATCGACATCGTCGCCACCGACCACGCCCCGCACCCGCACGAGGACAAGGACTGCGAGTGGGCCGCCGCCGCCATGGGCATGGTGGGCCTGGAGACCGCGCTCTCCGTCGTCCAGCAGACGATGGTGGAGACCGGACTGCTCGACTGGGCGGGCGTCGCCGAGCGGATGTCCTTCGCCCCGGCGCGCATCGGCAGCCTTCCGAACCACGGACGCCCCGTCTCGGCAGGTGAACCCGCGAACCTGACCTTGGTCGATACCTCGTACCGTGGTGTCGTGGACCCCGCACACTTCGCCTCCCGCAGCCGCAACACGCCTTACGAGGGCCGTGAGCTGCCGGGGCGCGTCACTCACACCTTCCTGCGGGGCCGGGCAACGGTCGTGGACGGGACGCTGGCGTGACACCTGCAGTAATCCAACTGGCCGCCGAGGCCGCCGAGCGACAGTCGGCGGAGGTGACGGACTGGGGCGCCCGCATCGCGTGGGTGATCGGTCTGCTCGTCTTCATCGCCTTCGTGTACTGGCTGATGCGGCAGGGCTGGAAATGGCGCGGCACCCTGCAGAGCGATCTGCCGGAGCTGCCCGCCGCCCCCGGCGGCCTCCCCGAGCACCGGCTGGCCCTGACCGGCCGGTACCACGGGTCCACCACCGCCGGGCAGTGGCTCGACCGGATCGTCGCCCACGGACTGGGCGTCCGCAGCCGGGTCGAGCTCGCGCTCACCGACGCGGGCCTCGACGTGGTCCGTCCGGGTGCCACCGACTTCTTCGTACCGGCCGCGCAGCTGCGCGGCGCCCGCCTCGACAAGGGAATCGCGGGCAAGGTACTCACCGAGGGCGGTCTCCTCGTCGTCACATGGGCGCACGGCGACAGGCTGATCGACTCCGGATTCCGCTCCGACCGCGCGGCCGAACACGCCGCATGGGTCGAAGCGATCAACGACATGAACCACTCAATCACCACGACGGAAGGCGCCGAACGATGACGACCTCCACCAGGGGAGCAGCCAAAGCTCCCGCCGTACTCGTCCTGGAGGACGGTCGGATCTTCCGCGGCCGCGCCTACGGCGCTGTGGGGGAGACCTTCGGCGAGGCCGTGTTCTCCACCGGAATGACCGGCTACCAGGAGACCCTCACCGACCCGTCGTACCACCGGCAGGTCGTCGTGATGACCGCCCCGCACGTGGGCAACACCGGCGTCAACGACGAGGACCCCGAGTCCTCCCGCATCTGGGTCGCCGGGTACGTCGTACGCGACCCCGCCCGCGTCCCCTCCAACTGGCGCTCCGTGCGCTCGCTGGACGAGGAGCTCGTCAAGCAGGGCGTCGTCGGGATCTCCGGCATCGACACCCGCGCCCTGACCCGCCACCTGCGCGAGCGCGGCGCCATGCGCGTCGGCATCTTCTCGGGCGAGGCCTGGGACGGCGTCCGCGACGAGGCGCTGCTGGCCAAGGTCCAGGCCTCCCCGCAGATGAAGGGCGCCGACCTCTCCGCCGAGGTCGCCACCAAGGAGACGTACGTCGTCCCCGCGATCGGCGAGAAGAAGTACACGGTCGCCGCCGTGGACCTCGGCATCAAGGGCATGACCCCGCACCGGATGGCCGAGCGCGGCATCGAGGTGCACGTGCTCCCCGCCACCGCCACCGTCGAGGACCTGTACGCGGTCAACCCCGACGGCGTGTTCTTCTCCAACGGCCCGGGCGACCCGGCCACCGCCGACCACGCGGTCTCCGTCATGCAGGGCGTCCTCGCCCGCAAGACCCCGCTCTTCGGCATCTGCTTCGGCAACCAGATCCTGGGCCGCGCGCTCGGCTTCGGCACGTACAAGCTGAAGTACGGCCACCGCGGCATCAACCAGCCGGTGCAGGACCGCACCACCGGCAAGGTCGAGATCACCGCGCACAACCACGGCTTCGCCGTGGACGCGCCCCTCGACAAGGTCTCGGAGACCGCCTACGGCCGCGCCGAGGTCTCCCACGTCTGCCTGAACGACAACGTCGTGGAAGGCCTCCAGCTGCTCGACCAGCCGGCCTTCTCCGTCCAGTACCACCCCGAGGCGGCTGCCGGCCCGCACGACGCCGCGTACCTCTTCGACCGCTTCGTTAATCTGATGGAGGCCGAGCGTGCCTAAGCGCACCGATATCCAGTCCGTCCTGGTCATCGGCTCCGGCCCGATCGTCATCGGCCAGGCCGCCGAGTTCGACTACTCCGGGACCCAGGCCTGCCGCATCCTCAAGGCCGAGGGCCTGCGGGTGATCCTGGTGAACTCCAACCCCGCCACGATCATGACCGACCCGGAGATCGCCGACGCCACGTACGTCGAGCCGATCACCCCCGAGTTCGTCGAGAAGATCATCGCGAAGGAGCGCCCCGACGCGCTGCTCCCGACCCTCGGCGGCCAGACCGCGCTGAACACCGCCATCTCCATGCACGAGCAGGGTGTGCTGGCGAAGTACAACGTCGAGCTCATCGGCGCCAACGTCGAGGCGATCAACAAGGGCGAGGACCGCGACCTCTTCAAGGGCGTCGTCGAAGCCGTCCGCGCCAAGATCGGCTACGGCGAGTCCGCCCGCTCGGTCATCTGCCACACGATGGACGACATCATCCAGGGCGTCGACACCCTCGGCGGCTACCCCGTCGTCGTGCGCCCCTCCTTCACCATGGGCGGCGCCGGCTCCGGCTTCGCCCACGACGAGGACGAGCTGCGCCGCATCGCCGGCCAGGGCCTCATGCTCTCCCCGACCACCGAGGTGCTCCTGGAGGAGTCCATCCTCGGCTGGAAGGAGTACGAGCTGGAGCTGATGCGCGACACCAAGGACAACGTCGTCGTCGTCTGCTCCATCGAGAACTTCGACCCGATGGGCGTCCACACCGGCGACTCCATCACCGTCGCCCCGGCGATGACGCTCACCGACCGCGAGTACCAGCGGCTGCGCGACATCGGCATCGCGATCATCCGCGAGGTCGGCGTCGACACCGGCGGCTGCAACATCCAGTTCGCGATCGACCCGGTCGACGGCCGCGTCATCGTCATCGAGATGAACCCGCGCGTGTCGCGCTCCTCGGCGCTCGCGTCGAAGGCCACCGGCTTCCCGATCGCCAAGATCGCCGCCAAGCTGGCCATCGGCTACACGCTCGACGAGGTCCCCAACGACATCACCGAGAAGACGCCGGCCTCCTTCGAGCCGTCCCTCGACTACGTCGTCGTCAAGGCCCCGCGCTTCGCCTTCGAGAAGTTCCCGCTGGCCGACGCCACCCTCACCACCACCATGAAGTCGGTGGGCGAGGCCATGGCCATCGGCCGCAACTTCACCGAGGCCCTCCAGAAGGCCCTGCGCTCGCTGGAGAAGAAGGGCTCGCAGTTCACCTTCGTCGGCCCCACCGGCGACAAGGAAGAGCTCCTCGCCACCGCGGTCCGCCCCACCGACGGCCGCATCAACACCGTCATGCAGGCCATCCGCGCCGGCGCCACCCAGGAAGAGGTCTTCGAGTACACGAAGATCGACCCCTGGTTCGTCGACCAGCTCTTCCTCATCAAGGAGATCGCGGACGAGCTGGCCGCCGCCGACAAGCTCCACCCCGAGCTGCTCGCCGAGGCCAAGCGCCACGGCTTCTCGGACAGCCAGATCGCCGAGATCCGCGGCCTGCGCGAGGACGTCGTCCGCGAGGTCCGCCACGCGCTCGGCGTCCGCCCGGTCTACAAGACGGTCGACACCTGCGCCGCCGAGTTCGCCGCGAAGACCCCGTACTTCTACTCCTCGTACGACGAGGAGTCCGAGGTCGCCCCGCGCGAGAAGCCCGCGGTCATCATCCTGGGCTCCGGCCCGAACCGCATCGGCCAGGGCATCGAGTTCGACTACTCCTGCGTCCACGCCTCCTTCGCCCTCAGCGACGCCGGCTACGAGACCGTGATGGTCAACTGCAACCCGGAGACCGTCTCCACCGACTACGACACCTCCGACCGCCTGTACTTCGAGCCGCTCACGCTCGAAGACGTGCTGGAGATCGTCCACGCCGAATCGCTGGCCGGCCCCATCGCCGGTGTCATCGTCCAGCTCGGCGGCCAGACCCCCCTGGGCCTCGCCCAGGCGCTGAAGGACAACGGCGTCCCCGTCGTCGGCACCCCGCCGGAGGCCATCCACGCCGCCGAGGACCGCGGCGCCTTCGGCCAGGTCCTCGCCGAGGCCGGCCTGCCCGCCCCCAAGCACGGCACCGCCACCACCTTCGCCGGCGCCAAGGCCATCGCAGACGAGATCGGCTACCCCGTCCTCGTACGCCCGTCGTACGTGCTCGGCGGCCGCGGCATGGAGATCGTCTACGACGAGGACCGGCTGTCCTCGTACATCGCCGAGTCCACCGAGATCTCGCCGACCCGCCCCGTGCTGGTCGACCGCTTCCTCGACGACGCGATCGAGATCGACGTCGACGCCCTCTACGACGGCCACGAGCTCTACCTCGGCGGCGTCATGGAGCACATCGAGGAAGCCGGCATCCACTCCGGCGACTCGGCCTGCGCCCTGCCCCCGATCACCCTCGGCGGCTACGACATCAAGCGCCTGCGCGCCTCCACCGAGGCCATCGCCAAGGGCGTCGGCGTCCGCGGCCTGATCAACATCCAGTTCGCGATGGCGGGTGACATCCTCTACGTCCTGGAGGCCAACCCGCGCGCCTCCCGGACCGTCCCCTTCACCTCGAAGGCGACCGCCGTACCGCTCGCGAAGGCCGCCGCCCGCATCTCGCTCGGCACCACCATCGCCGAGCTCCGCGAAGAGGGCATGCTCCCGAAGACCGGCGACGGCGGCACCCTGCCGCTCGACGCGCCGATCTCCGTCAAGGAGGCCGTCATGCCGTGGTCGCGCTTCCGCGACATCCACGGCCGCGGCGTCGACACCGTCCTCGGCCCGGAGATGCGCTCCACCGGCGAGGTCATGGGCATCGACTCCGTCTTCGGCACGGCGTACGCCAAGTCGCAGGCCGGCGCCTACGGCCCGCTGCCCACCAAGGGCCGCGCCTTCATCTCCGTCGCCAACCGCGACAAGCGCACGATGATCTTCCCGGCGCGCGAGCTCGTCGCCCACGGCTTCGAGCTGATGGCCACCTCCGGCACCGCCGAGGTCCTGCGCCGCAACGGCATCAACGCCACCGTCGTGCGCAAGCTCAGCGAGGGCGAGGGCCCGGACGGCGAGAAGACCATCGTCCAGCTCATCCACGACGGCCAGGTCGACCTGATCGTCAACACCCCGTACGGCACCGGCGGCCGCCTCGACGGCTACGAGATCCGCACGGCAGCGGTGGCGCGCGGAGTCCCGTGCCTCACCACGGTCCAGGCGCTCGCCGCGGCCGTCCAGGGCATCGACGCGCTCAACCGCGGCGACGTGGGCGTGTGCTCGCTCCAGGAGCACGCGGAGCGGCTGACGGCGGCCCGCGACTAGGTCCTGCCAGGATCGATACGCCCGAACGGCCCGTAGAGGGGAGGGGGACACCGTCCAGCGCGATGCGCGACGGTCGTCCCCCTCTTCATGAGCTTCATGAGCGCACAAGGGAACCCCTGCACGATGTACAAACTCTTCTTCAGCCTGGTCTTCAAGCGGATGGACCCGGAGCAGGCCCACTACATGGCCTTCCGCTGGATCCGGCTCGCGGCCCGCACCCCGGTCCTGCGCACCTTCGTCGCCGCCTACCTGGCCCCCCGGTACGCGGCCCTGCGCACCGAGGCCCTCGGACTGCGGATGCACGGCCCCTTCGGGCTCGCCGCCGGCTTCGACAAGAACGCCGTCGCCATCGACGGAATGTCGATGCTCGGCTTCGACCACATCGAGATCGGCACCGTCACCGCCGAGCCCCAGCCCGGCAACCCGAAGAAGCGGCTGTTCCGGCTGGTCCCGGACCGCGCGCTGATCAACCGCATGGGCTTCAACAACGAGGGCTCCGCGGCCGTCGCCGAGCGCCTGGCCGCCCGTAACCCCGTCTTCAAGACGGTCGTCGGCGTCAACATCGGCAAGACGAAGGTCGTCCCCGAGGAGGAGGCCGTCGCGGACTACGTCGCCTCCACCGAGCGCCTCGCCCGGCACGCGGACTACCTCGTCGTCAACGTCTCCTCCCCGAACACCCCGGGCCTGCGCAACCTCCAGGCCACGGAGTCGCTGCGGCCCCTGCTGAGCGCCGTGCGCGAGGCGGCGGACCGCGTCGTGACCGACCGGCGGGTCCCGCTGCTCGTCAAGATCGCGCCGGACCTCGCGGACGAGGACGTGGACGCCGTCGCCGACCTGGCCCTGGAGCTGGGCCTGGACGGCATCATCGCGACGAACACGACCATCGCCCGCGAGGGCCTGGGCCTGAAGTCCGACCCCTCGCTGATCAAGGAGACCGGCGGCCTGTCCGGCGCCCCGGTCAAGGAGCGCTCCCTGGAGGTCCTGCGCCGGCTGTACGCCCGCGTCGGCGACCGCCTGGTCCTGGTCGGCGTCGGCGGCATCGAGAACGCCGAGGACGCCTGGCAGCGGATCCTGGCCGGCGCGAGCCTGGTCCAGGGCTACAGCGCCTTCATCTACGAGGGCCCCTGCTACGCCCGCGCCATCCACAAGGGCCTGGCCGCACGCCTGGCCGCCAGCCCGTACGCGACGCTCGCCGAAGCGGTGGGCGCGGAAACCCGAAAGGCCGCCCTGTGACCTCTGCGACTCCTGTGATCCCCTTCGGTACGCGGCTGCGCGCGGCGATGGACTCCCGCGGGCCGCTCTGCGTGGGCATCGACCCGCACGCGGCGCTGCTGGCCTCCTGGGGCCTGAACGACGACGTCGCGGGCCTGGAGAAGTTCTCCCGCACGGTGGTCGAGGCGCTGGCCGACTCGGTCGCGGTCTTCAAGCCGCAGGCGGCGTTCTTCGAGCGGTTCGGCTCGCGCGGGATCGCGGTACTGGAGCAGACGGTGGCCGACGCCCGTGCGGCGGGCACGCTGGTCCTCATGGACGCGAAGCGGGGTGACATCGGCTCGACGATGGCCGCGTACGCGGAGACCTTCCTCTCGCCCTCCTCGCCGCTGTTCTCCGACGCGCTGACGGTCTCCCCGTACCTCGGCTACGGCTCGCTGAAGCCGGCCGTCGACCTGGCGCGGGAGTCGGGGGCCGGTCTGTTCGTGCTGGCGCTGACCTCCAACCCGGAGGGTGCGGAGGTCCAGCGGGCGGTGCGTTCGGACGGCCGCACGATCGGGGCGACGATGCTGGCGCACCTGGCGGCGGAGAACGCGGGGGCCTCCCCGATGGGCTCCTTCGGAGCCGTGGTCGGGGCGACGCTGGGGGACCTGTCCTCCTTCGACCTGGACATCAACGGGCCGCTGCTGGCCCCCGGCATCGGGGCGCAGGGCGCTACCGCGGCGGACCTGCCGGCGGTGTTCGGCGCGGCCGTCCGCAATGTCGTCCCGAACGTGTCGCGGGGCGTGCTGAAGCACGGCCCCGACGCGGCCGCGCTCCGCGCCTCGGCGCACACCTTCGCGGAGGAGATCCGCGCGGCGGTCGCGGCGTAGCCGCCGGGGGCGGAGCCCTGCGGGGCCGTCCCCTACCCGCCCTTCCACCGTTCCCCGGGCTGCGCCCGGACCCCTCCTGGGGCTCCGCCCCGGACCCCGCGCCTCAAACGCCGGCGAGGCTGGGTTTATCCAGCCCCTCCGGCGTTTGAGCCCCGGGGAACGGGCGAAGGGCGGGTAGGGGACTGCGGCCCGCGCAGCGGGGAACCGGGGTGTGGGGCAGGGCGTAGGGCCCGGAGGGTCGGGGCTTCGGACCGGTGTGGTGCGGGTGGGCACCGGGCGATCATGGGGTGGGGGGTTACGCCCCCTACCCCCGGACGGAGCGCCCCGCGTGCCCCCAGTACAGACCGTCGCCACCATCCGGCGGATCACGCCCGTCGGGGCCTACCACCACCTCGTCCTCGACGCCCCCGGCGTCACCGGGGTGCGCCCCGGACATTTCGGCGCCCTCGCCATCGGCGGCCGGGACACGAGCACACTGCTCCGCCGCGCCTTCTCCATCCACCGCGCCGACCCCGGCACCGGCACCGTCGAGTTCGTCTTCGCCGAGGCGGGACGGGGCACCAGGGCGCTTGCGCGGCATCGCCCCGGCGACACCGTGGACCTCATCGCCCCCCTCGGCACCCCCTTCCCGCTCCCCGACGGCCCGGTCGGGGCGGTCCTCGTCGCCGGCGGCTACGGCAGCGCACCGATGTTCGCCCTCGCCGAGGAGATCCTCGGGCGCGGCGGCCGGGTCGCCTTCGTGCTCGGCGCGGCCACCGAGGACCGGCTGTTCGGCGTGGAGCGGGCCGAGGCCCTCGCCGAGCACGTGTACGTGGTCACCGACGACGGGTCGGCCGGACGGCGCGGCCGGGTGACCGACGCGCTTCCCGAGGCCATCACGGTGACCGGAGCCACCGAGGTCCACTCCTGCGGTCCGATGGGCATGCTCAAGGCCGTCACGGAGATCGCCACCGCCGCCGGAGCCGCCAGCCACACCGCCGTCGAGGAGGCCATGGCCTGCGGCATCGGGATCTGCATGAGCTGCGTCCTGCCCGTCACCGGCCCCGACGGCGTCACCCGTTTCCTTCGCTCCTGCACATCCGGCCCCGTTTTCGACGGCGCAACCGTCCGCTGGGACGACGCCGGATGCCTGCCCGAGGACCTCGAAGGCGCAGCCGCGATGACCCCGAAGGCGAGCGACCGGTGAATCCTCTGAACCCCGAAGACGTCGACATGTCGGCGCCCCTCGGTGCCCGCGTCACCCTCCCCAACCCCGTCTCCACCGCCTCCGGCTGCGCCGGCTACGGCCGCGAGCTGCACCGCTTCACCCCCCTGGGCGAGCTCGGCACCATCACCACCAAGACCGTGATGCCGTACGTCCGCTCCGGCCGCGCCACTCCGCGGATGGCCGAGACCCCCAGCGGGATGCTGAACTCCATCGGACTCCAGGGCTCCGGCATCGACCGCTTCGTCGAGCACGAGCTGCCCTGGCTGGCCGAGCGCGGGGCACGGGTCCTCGTATCGGTCGCGGGGGAGCGTACGGAGGAGTTCGCCGAGGCGGCCGCCCGGCTGACCGGGCAGCCCGCGGTGGTCGGCATCGAGGCCAACATCTCCTGTCCCAACGTCGCGAACCGCGGCCTCGTCTTCGCCTGTGACGCCGACGCCTCCTTCGAGGTGGTCAAGGCGGTCAAGGCGGCGGCAGACCCCGCACTGCCCGTCTACGCCAAGCTGACCCCCGACGTGACGCGGATCACCGACATCGCGGCCGCCTGTACGGAAGCGGGAGCCGACGGGCTCTCGATGATCAACACCGTCCTCGGGATGGCCATCGACACCGACACCATGCGCCCGGCCCTCGCCGGGGTCACCGGAGGCCTCTCCGGCCCCGCGATCCGGCCCGTCGCCGTCCGCTGCGTCTTCCAGGTCCACGGCGCGATGCTGGCGGGCGCCGTCCGGCGGGTCCCCATCCTCGGGATGGGCGGGATCGCCTCCGGCCGGGACGCGCTCGAATTCGTGCTCGCCGGCGCTTCGGGCGTGGCGGTGGGGACCGCACTGTTCAACGATCCGTCCGCGCCCCTGAGGATCCGTGACGACCTGCGCGCGGCACTCGCCGTACGCGGGATCGGGGCGTTCGAGGACGCCGTCGGACTGGCTCATCGAAGTTTCTGACGAGATTCGAACGTCCTTCACCGGACAAATCCGGGGTGTTTTGTCCGTGATGTACGGTTCAGTGGAGGCTGACCAGGACTTTTCGTCCGTTCTCGCTGACTGGAGCGGTCATGGCCGCTAGTCTCCGAGCAGAGTGAACGAGCAGCGATCGAGCACCACCGCTGTTCGGGCGCTCGCCTGGTGTGATGCCTTCCGGCATTCCACTGGTCCGTATCCGACAGTTCGACATCCGAGGTGACGTAGGCGTGGCTCTTCCGCCCCTTACCCCTGAACAGCGCGCAGCAGCGCTCGAAAAGGCCGCCGCGGCTCGCCGGGAGCGGGCCGAGGTGAAGAATCGACTCAAGCACTCCGGCGCCTCCTTGCACGACGTCATCAAGATGGGGCAGGAGAACGACGTCATCGGCAAGATGAAGGTTTCCGCTCTCCTGGAGTCCCTGCCCGGCGTCGGCAAGGTGCGCGCCAAGCAGCTGATGGAGCGCCTCGGCATCTCCGAGTCCCGGCGTGTCCGAGGTCTCGGTTCCAACCAGATCGCCTCTCTGGAGCGTGAGTTCGGCGGTAACGCCGCCTAAGGCGTCGTCCGAAGTTCTCCCGGCGTTCTCAGGCAGTCCCGAGAAGCTGGATAATCGCTCTATGGCAGCAGAGGTTCGTCCGCGGCTGACCGTGCTCTCCGGCCCTTCGGGGGTCGGCAAGAGCACGGTCGTCGCGCATATGCGCAAGGTTCACCCCGAGGTCTGGCTCTCGGTGTCGGCCACCACCCGCAAGCCGCGGCCCGGTGAGCGACACGGAGTCCACTACTTCTTCGTCAACGACGACGAGTTCGACAAGCTGATCGCCAATGGCGAGCTGCTGGAGTGGGCCGAATTCGCGGGCAACCGCTACGGCACACCGCGCGGCGCAGTGCTGGAACGCCTGGAGAACGGCGAGCCGGTCCTGCTGGAGATCGACCTCCAGGGCGCACGGCTCGTACGCGAGTCCATGTCCGAGGCACAGCTGGTCTTCCTGGCTCCTCCGAGCTGGGACGAGCTGGTCCGCCGGCTCACCGGCCGGGGCACCGAATCCGCGGAGGTCGTCGAGCGCAGGCTCGCCGCCGCCAAGATCGAACTGGCTGCCGAATCCGAGTTCGACACCACCTTGGTCAACACCTCGGTCGAGGACGTGGCGCGCGAGCTGCTAACGTTGATGAATGTCGTCTGATCGTTGACCGGTGTTCAGCCGGTCCGGACGGTCCGGATCCGACACTTCTAGGTCTTACCCCATCTTCGGAAGGTAGAGCGTGTCCTCTTCCATTACTGCGCCCGAGGGCATCATCAACCCGCCGATCGACGAGCTGCTCGAGGCCACGGACTCGAAGTACAGCCTCGTGATCTACGCGGCCAAGCGCGCGCGTCAGATCAACGCGTACTACTCGCAGCTCGGTGAGGGCCTGCTCGAGTACGTCGGCCCGCTGGTGGACACCCACGTCCACGAGAAGCCGCTTTCGATCGCGCTGCGCGAGATCAACGCGGGTCTGCTGACCTCCGAGGCCATCGAGGCCCCGCCTCAGTAAGGCACGAGATTCCTTTCACCACAGGCCCGGCAGAACATCTGCCGGGCCTGTGGTGTGTCATAGGTGTGTAGGCCGTAGGTGCCGTAGGTGTCATGCGGGTGTGATGGCGGTCGTCAGCCGAAAGGGCGTGTGTGGTGGGTAAGCCGAAGGTCGTGCTCGGAGTCAGCGGCGGGATCGCCGCTTACAAGGCGTGCGAGCTGCTGCGCCGGCTGACCGAGTCCGGGCACGACGTGCGCGTGGTGCCGACGGCGGCGTCGCTGAACTTCGTCGGGGAGGCCACCTGGGCCGCCCTCTCCGGGAACCCGGCCTCCACCGAGGTCTGGGAGAGCGTCCACGAGGTGCCGCACGTCCGCATCGGGCAGGGCGCCGACCTCGTCGTCGTGGCCCCGGCCACCGCCGACATGCTGGCCAAGGCCGCCCACGGGCTGGCCGACGACCTGCTGACCAACACCCTGCTCACCGCACGCTGCCCGGTGGTGTTCGCACCTGCGATGCACACCGAGATGTGGGAGCACCCGGCCACCCGGGAGAACGTGGCCACGCTGCGCCGGCGCGGCGCCGTGGTCATCGAGCCGGCCGTCGGCCGCCTCACCGGCAAGGACACCGGCAAGGGGCGGCTGCCCGACCCCGAGGAGATCTTCGAGGTGTGCGCCAGGGTCCTGGCCCGTGGGGTGGCCGAGCCGGACCTCGCCGGCCGGCACGTGGTGATCAGCGCGGGCGGCACCCGCGAACCGCTGGACCCGGTCCGCTTCCTCGGCAACCGCTCTTCCGGCAAGCAGGGCTACGCCCTCGCCCGCACCGCCGTCGCCCGCGGGGCCCGGGTCACCCTGGTCTCCGCCAACACCGCGCTCGCCGACCCGGCCGGGGTGGACCTCGTACGGGTCGGGACGGCCCTGCAGCTGCGCGAGGCCGTGCTCAAGGCCGCGGCGGACGCCGACGCGGTGGTGATGGCCGCGGCCGTGGCCGACTTCCGGCCCGCCGAGTACGCGGGCGGCAAGATCAAGAAGAAGGACGGGCAGGAGCCCGCGCCGGTGGCCCTCGTACGTAATCCGGACATTCTCGCGGAGATTTCCGCCGACAGGGCCCGGGAGGGTCAGGTCGTCGTGGGTTTCGCGGCCGAGACCGACGACGTACTCGCCAACGGGCGGAGCAAGCTCCTCCGCAAGGGGTGTGACCTTCTCGTCGTCAACGAGGTGGGCGAGGCGAAGACCTTTGGTTCCGAGGAGAACGAAGCGGTCATCCTGTCCTCCGACGGAAGCGAGCTCGCCGTCCCCTATGGACCGAAGGAAACGCTCGCGGACGTGATTTGGGATCAGGTGGCACCGCGCATCGGAGCGCGACGCGCCTGAGCGGAGGCCCTTTCCGCAGGGTCGTCCTTGGGTAAGAATGGAGTGTCGCAGGTCACATGGCTCCCATAGGGCGAGACAGGTGGTCCGGCGAACGGTGGCGACCGATAAACTGCAGCCGGAACGTGATCGGGCGCAGCCTCCGATGTGGTTCCACCAATATTTCAGCCAGCAGCCGCTGCAACCCCAGGGAGCGTTGTGTCCCGTCGCCTGTTCACCTCGGAGTCTGTGACCGAGGGTCACCCCGACAAGATCGCTGACCAGATCAGCGACACCATCCTCGACGCGCTCCTCACCGAGGACCCGACCTCGCGCGTCGCCGTGGAGACCCTCATCACCACCGGTCTCGTCCACATCGCGGGAGAGGTGACGACGAAGGCGTACGCGCCGATCGCGCAGCTCGTCCGCGACAAGATCCTCGAGATCGGCTACGACTCCTCGAAGAAGGGCTTCGACGGCGCCTCCTGTGGCGTGTCGGTGTCCATCGGCGCGCAGTCCCCGGACATCGCGCAGGGCGTCGACACCGCGTACGAGAAGCGGGTCGAGGGCGACGAGGACGAGCTCGACAAGCAGGGTGCCGGCGACCAGGGCCTGATGTTCGGGTACGCCTGCGACGAGACCCCCGAGCTCATGCCGCTCCCGATCCACATCGCGCACCGCCTCTCCAAGCGGCTGTCCGAGGTCCGCAAGAACGGGACCATCCCGTACCTGCGCCCCGACGGCAAGACCCAGGTCACCATCGAGTACGACGGCGACAAGGCCGTCCGCCTCGACACGGTCGTCGTGTCCTCGCAGCACGCGGCGGACATCGACCTGGACTCGCTGCTCGCTCCGGACATCCGCGAGTTCGTGGTCGAGCACGTGCTGAACCAGCTCGTCGAGGACGGCATCAAGCTCGACACCGAGGGCTACCGCCTGCTGGTCAACCCGACCGGCCGTTTCGAGATCGGCGGCCCGATGGGCGACGCCGGTCTGACCGGCCGCAAGATCATCATCGACACCTACGGCGGCATGGCCCGTCACGGTGGCGGCGCCTTCTCGGGCAAGGACCCGTCCAAGGTCGACCGCTCCGCCGCGTACGCCATGCGCTGGGTCGCCAAGAACGTGGTCGCCGCCGGTCTGGCCTCGCGCTGCGAGGTCCAGGTCGCGTACGCGATCGGCAAGGCCGAGCCCGTCGGCCTCTTCGTGGAGACCTTCGGCACGCACAAGGTCGACGTCGAGAAGATCGAGAACGCCATCGGCGTGGTCTTCGACCTCCGTCCGGCCGCGATCATCCGCGACCTCGACCTGCTGCGCCCGATCTACGCGCAGACCGCCGCCTACGGCCACTTCGGCCGCGAGCTGCCGGACTTCACCTGGGAGCGCACCGACCGCGTGGACGCCCTGCGCACCGCTGCCGGCCTGTAGGACCCCGCAGCACCCGCTGGACGGACGGCCCCGGACCCTTGTGGTCCGGGGCCGTCCGCGCGTGCGGGCCCGTCCGCCCGTTGTCGGTGGGGTTTGGTAAGAATGCGGGTGTGAGCAGCACCAATGACGCGGGGGAGCGGAGCGGACCGGGCGGTCCGCCGGAGCAGCTCGCGCTGATGCGGGAGATGGTCGCCGAGGCGAAGGCCAAGGCGCCCAAGGCCAAGCCGCGGACCTGGCGCGGGGCCTCCGTGGCCGAGGAACTGCCCGTGGCCCGGGTCCTGGTGAACAAGGGCGTGCTCCACCTGGACCGGCTCTTCGACTACGCCGTCCCCGCCGAACTCTCCGAGTCCGCCCAGCCCGGTGTCCGCGTCCGGGTCCGCTTCGGCGCGGGCTCCCACCGGGTCCACGGCGGCCGCCGCGAGGGCGGCGGGCTCATCGACGGCTTCGTCATCGAGCGCCGCGCCGAGTCCGACTACAACGGAGCCCTCGCGGCCCTCGCCCAGGTCGTCTCGCCCGAGGTCGTGCTCGGCCCCCGCATGCTCGCCCTCGCCCGCGCCGTCGCCGACCGGTACGCCGGCAGCCTCGCCGACGTGCTCCAGCTCGCGCTGCCCGCGCGCAGCGCCCGCGCCGAGGCCAAGCCGTCCCCCGAACCGCTGCCCCCGCCCGCCGCGCCCGAGCCCGCCGGCTGGGAGCGGTACGGAGCCGGGCCCGGCTTCCTGCGGGCCCTGGCGGGCGGCGGAACCCCGCGCGCCGTCTGGACGGCCCTGCCCGGGCCCGGCTGGGCCGACGAGCTGGCCCGCGCCATGGCCGCCACCCTCGCCTCCGGACGCGGCGCCCTCGCCGTGGTCCCCGACGGGCGCACCGCCGCCCGCGTGGACGCGGCGCTCACCGCCCTGCTCGGCGAGGGGCGGCACGCGCTGCTGACCGCCGAGTCCGGGCCGGAGAAGCGCTACCGCGAGTGGCTGGCCGTCAGCCGGGGCTCGGTGCGGGCCGTGGTCGGCACCCGGGCCGCGATGTTCGCCCCCGTCCGGGACCTCGGGCTCGTCGCCGTCTGGGACGACGGCGACTCCAGCCACAGCGACGACCGGGCCCCCTTCCCGCACGTGCGGGAGGTCCTGGAACTGCGCGCGGTCACCGACGGCTGCGGCTTCCTGGTGGGCAGCACCAGCTGCACGGTGGAGGCCGCGCAGCTCGTCGAGTCAGGCTGGGCCCGCCCGCTGGTCGCCGACCGCGAGACCGTGCGTACGTACGCGCCCCGGATCCGGACCGTCGGCGACGAGCTGCTGGCCCGGGACGGGGCCGCGCGGGCCGCCCGGCTGCCGAGCCTCGCGTGGGAGACCGTACGGGAGGGCCTGAAGACCGGGCCCGTGCTCGTACAGGTGCCCCGGCGCGGCTACGTGCCCCGGCTGGCCTGCGAGCGGTGCCGGACGCCGGCGCGGTGCACGGCCTGCGCGGGGCCGCTGGAGGCGCCCGACGCGCGGGACCTGCACTGCGGGTGGTGCGGGCGGGCCGAGCCGGCCTGGCACTGCGAGGAGTGCGGGTCGTTCCGGCTCCGGGCCCAGGTGGTGGGCGCGCGGCGGACCGCCGAGGAACTGGGGCGGGCCTTCCCGGCCGTGCCCGTACGGACCTCCGGGCGCGACCACATCCTGGACGAGGTGCCCGACCGGCCCGCGCTGGTGGTGTCCACCCCCGGCGCCGAGCCGGTCGCGGCGGGCGCCGGGTACGCGGCGGCGCTGCTGCTGGACGGCTGGGCCATGCTGAGCCGGCCCGACCTGCGGGCGAGCGAGGACGCGCTGCGGCGGTGGATCGCGGCGGCCTCCCTGGTACGGGGCGACGGGCAGGTGGTGGTCGTCGCCGAGCCGACGCTGCGGCCGGTCCAGGCGCTGGTGCGGTGGGATCCCGTGGGGCACGCGGTACGGGAGCTCGCGGAGCGGGCGCAGCTCGGGTTCCCGCCGGTCTCCCGGATGGCGGCGGTCGCCGCCGGCAGCGCCGAGGTCGTCGAAGCCTTCCTGGCGGGGGCCGGGCTGCCGCCGGACGCGGAGGTGCTCGGGCCGGTGCCGCTGCCCGGGCTCCGGGGGGAGCCGTCCGCGGGGGAGCGGGCGCTGGTGCGGGTCCCGCCGGGGAGCGGGGCCGCGCTGGCGGCTGCGCTGAAGGGGGCGCAGGCGGCCCGGATGGCGCGGGGGGTTCCGGCGGCGGAGGCGGTCCGGATCCGGATCGATCCGCTGGACATCGGCTGATCCGCCGGACATCGGCCGATGGGTGGGGCGGCCCTGCGGGGCGGATTCCCCTACCCGCCCTTCCACCGTTCCCCGGGCGCTGCCCGGACCCGGTCCTCAAACGCCGGACGGGCTGAACCGATCGCCTCACACGCCGGCGGGGCCGGATCCATCCGGCCCCGCCGGAAACGACGGAGCCCCCGGCGCAGTGGCCGGGGGCGGGTGTCGTCGGGGGTCGGCGTCCCGGCGCGGGTAGGTCAGCCGTTGCGGGGGCCGGGGAAGGCGCCGGGGCGGGACACGCCCGCCTCCTCGCGCACCGGCTGCGGCGGCACCGAGCGCGCCGCCGGGACGGTGGGCAGGGGCCCCAGGGTCCGGGTCGTCGTGCCCTCGGCCAGCGGCTCCCGCTCGGCGGATTCGGCGCTCTGCGCCCGCCGGGCACCGTAGCGCCGGTGGACGGCCTGCTTGGTGACTCCGAGCGCCGAGCCGACCGCGTCCCACGAGAAGCCGAGCGAGCGGTCGAAGTCCACCGCGGCGGTGACCAGCGTCTCGACGCTGTCCCGCAGTTCCTGCGCGAGGCGGACGGTGGGTGCGGGTGCCCGGCCGTAGACGACGAAGCCCGTGGAGGGGCCTGAGCGGCGCGGGCGGTAGACGTTGCCGAGCTGGGCGGTGAGCGTACGCAGAGCATCCACCTGCCGGCGAACCCGCTCGATGTCCCGCACCAGGAGGTGCAGGCTGGCCCGTGCTTGGGCGTCGTGGGTGGCGTGGTCGGCCATGAAGAAGCCTCTCGAACCGGTGCTGAAGAGCGGATAGGGCCGCAGACACCGTTCTGTTTCGCGGCCCGTTTCGGTCAATCTCTTTTGACCAACGCGCTACCCGGTGGGCAGGTCACGCTGTGGGGGCGTGTCGGCATATGCGAGGAGCGCGCGTGTGTGCGTACGCCCCCTCGGGCGGGCCGTACGACGCAGGTGGGACCGCGGGCGGACAGACCATAGACTGATGTGCTGCTGACAGCCGAGATAGCGAGGTAGACCCCAGTGAAGCTCGTCTTCGCAGGCACCCCCGAGGTCGCCGTGCCCGCCCTGGACGCTCTGATCGCCTCCGGGCGCCACGAGGTCGCCGCCGTCGTCACCCGGCCCGACGCGCCGGCCGGCCGAGGCCGTCGCCTCGTCGCCAGCCCCGTCGCCGAGCGCGCCGAGGAAGCCGGCATCGAGGTGCTCAAGCCGGCCCGGCCGCGCGACCCGGAGTTCCAGGCGCGGCTGCGCGAGATCGGCCCCGACTGCTGCCCGGTGGTCGCGTACGGCGCGCTGATTCCCAAGGGCGCCCTGGACATCCCGAAGCACGGCTGGGTCAACCTGCACTTCTCGCTGCTGCCCGCGTGGCGCGGTGCCGCCCCCGTGCAGCAGTCGATCATGGCGGGCGACCAGGTCACCGGTGCCTCCACCTTCCGGATCGAGGAGGGGCTGGACACCGGCCCGGTCTTCGGGATCCTCACCGAGGAGATCCGGCCCACCGACACCAGCGGCGACCTGCTGACCCGCCTCGCCTTCGCCGGCTCCGGCCTGCTGGTCGCCACCATGGACGGCATCGAGGACGGCACCCTGCGCGCGGTGGAGCAGCCCGCCGACGGGATCTCGCTCGCGCCGAAGATCACCGTCGAGGACGCCCGGGTCGACTGGAACGCGCCGGCGATGCGCGTGGACCGGCTGGTGCGCGGCTGCACTCCCGCGCCGGGTGCGTGGACGGTCTTCCGGGGGGAGCGGCTCAAGCTGGTCTCGGTCGGGCTGGTCACGGACCGGACCGACCTGAAGCCGGGCGACCTGGGCGTGGGCAAGAACAACGTCCACGTCGGCTCCGGCTCGCACGCCGTGGAGCTGCTCTGGGTACAGCCGCAGGGCAAGAAGCCGATGAAGGCCGCCGACTGGGCGCGCGGGGTGCGGATCGCTCCTGGTGAGCGGCTGGGCGGCGGAGCCGACGTAGGCTGATTTTCGTAGTTGTCTTTGCTTTGTCCTTCAGCGTTACGTAAATCCGGAGCACCTTTCACGTGAGCGAACAGCCCAAGAGCGGCGGCAAGCCCGGCAAGACGGCCAAGCCGTACCGCAGGCCCAAGAAGGACCCCGTCCGGATGCTGGCCTTCGAGGTGCTGCGGGCGGTGGACGAGCGCGACGCCTACGCGAACCTCGTGCTGCCGCCGCTGCTGAAGAAGGCACGCAAGGACGAGACCTTCCAGGCGCGGGACGCGGCGCTGGCCACCGAGCTCGTGTACGGGACCCTGCGCCGCCAGGGCACGTACGACGCGGTCATCAAGGCCTGCATCGACCGGCCGCTGCGCGAGGTCGACCCGCCGGTGCTCGACGTGCTCTCGCTCGGCGCGCACCAGCTGCTCGGGACCCGGATCCCCACCCATGCGGCGGTGTCCGCGAGCGTGGAGCTGGCCCGGGTCGTGCTCGGGGACGGGCGGGCGAAGTTCGTCAACGCGGTGCTGCGGAAGATCTCCGCCCACGACCTGGAGGGGTGGCTGGAGAAGGTCGCCCCGCCGTACGAGGACGACGCGGAGGAGCACCTCGCGGTCTTCCACTCGCACCCCAGGTGGGTCGTCAGCGCCCTGTGGGACTCGCTGGGCGGCGGCCGCGCCGGGATCGAGGACCTGCTGGAGGCCGACAACGAGCGGCCCGAGGTCACGCTGGTGGCGCGCCCCGGGCGGTCCACGCCCGAGGAGCTGCTGGAGGCGGTGGGCGAGGACTCGGCGCTGCCCGGACGCTGGTCCCCGTACGCGGTCAGGATGGCCGAGGGCGGCGAACCGGGCGCGCTGGAGGCGGTGCGCGACGGCCGCGCCGGTGTCCAGGACGAAGGCAGCCAGCTGGTGGCGATGGCCCTGGCGGCAGCCCCGGTCGAGGGCCGCGACGAGCGCTGGCTGGACGGCTGCGCGGGCCCGGGCGGCAAGGCGGCGCTGCTCGCGGCGCTCGCCGCCCAGCGCGGAGCGTTCCTGCTGGCCTCCGAGAAGCAGCCCCACCGGGCCCGGCTGGTCGAGCGGGCGCTCGCCGGCAACCCCGGCCCGTACCAGGTGATCACGGCCGACGGAACGCGCCCGCCGTGGCTGCCGGGTTCCTTCGACCGCGTCCTGATGGACGTGCCCTGCTCCGGCCTCGGCGCCCTGCGCCGCCGCCCGGAGGCGCGCTGGCGCCGCCGGCCGGAGGACCTGGAGAGCTTCGCGCCGCTCCAGCGCGGGCTGCTGCGCGAGGCGCTGTCGGCCGTCCGGGTGGGCGGCATCGTGGGCTACGCGACGTGCTCGCCGCACCTGGCGGAGACCCGGGTGGTCGTGGAGGACGTACTGAAGGGCCGGGGCGCGGGTGCGGCCCCGATCGCGGCGGAACTGATCGACGCACGCCCGTACATGCAGGGAGTCCCGGCGCTGGGCGACGGCCCGGATGTGCAGCTGTGGCCGCACTTGCACGGGACGGACGCCATGTATTTGGCGCTGATTCGGAGGACTGGGTAGGGGAGGGGGCTGGGCTGGGGGTTGGTGGCCTGGGCTGCGGGTGGGTCCTTGGCTGCGTGGGGTTCCGGGGGGCGTCCCGGCAGTCCAGTGTCCTTTCAGTGTGGGCCGGTCCCTCAAGGGCGCTCCCTGCGGTCGCGTCGCTACGCGATGGCCTTCGGCCACCCTTGACCGACCGACCCACACCGAAACGCCACAAGACTTCCGGGATCCCCCCGGGGAACGGCCGGGGGGAAGTGACCGAGGGGCGGCCTGGTCTGAGTTGCGCAGCCCGCTTTGGTTGGTGGGCACCTGTGCACGGATCCGGCAGGACCGTGAGCTCAGCCGGTACGGACGCGCGGGGCGATCGGAGCATCCAGGGCCGGGCGTCTGGACACCCTTCCCGTGACCGTCGACCGCCACCCCGAGCGCAAGGTGGACCACGGGCCCCTCAGAGTCGGTGGGCGCGACAGATCGCTACGTACTCTCGCTCGGCTTAGCGACTAACGACCGTCTGTGGCTGATCTGGAGAGGTGGTTCTGGGTGCTTCTGTCAGCTGCCGGGGAGGTCGTTGCGGAGATCTTCGGCGCGGAGGAGATCGTCGGCCAGGGAGGTGCGGTCGGGGGCCTGCAGAGGGATCTGGTCGGCCTCGGACAGTAGGCGGGCGGCCAGGGGGGTGTCGTCCAGGTGGACGGCCATGGCGGCGCGGAGGATCAGGGCCTTGACTCGCGACGGGGGAGGGACGTCGGAGGAGAGGAGGCGGTCGAGGATCTTGGCGGCGGCTGCGTAGTCCTCTTTGGAATCGCCGAGGAGTGAGGCCATGTGGAGGGCCTTGGCCACCGGTTCCTTCGGAACCGGTGAGTGGTGGAGGTCTTCGCTGATCGGTTGGCCGATGCGAATACTGTTGCCGCCCGGGTCGGCCATGATGAACTGCCGCACCCCGTAGGTGGTGTCCTTCAGCGGACCGATCCGGGGGAGGCCACGGGTCGGGATCCTGCCGAGTTCTTGCTTCAGTCCCTTACGGAACTTCGCGTACAGACCGTCGACGTCGTCGGTCGTGATGTAGCACGCGCCGTACGACTCGGCCGGCTCGAAGCCCTTCAGCGCCGCGAACTGCAACTCGACATCACCGTGCTGCACGACGGCATAGGCGTACGGACGCTCTTGTTGGAACGTGACCTCGAAACCTATGGCCTTGTAGAAGTCGACCGTCTCAGGGATGGACCTGCAGGGGAGAATCGCAGCCAGTTTCTCGCTCATTCTCCGACCGTAGAACCATCCACCTCTACTAGTCAAACTTGATTAGCTACCACCTCCTCGCCTCTCTGGTGCCCATGGACGGCCTGCGGTCGCTAAGCCGAGTGGGAGGGGAACCGGTCGCGTGCGGCTTATGTCCAGCCACGGCCGGTCGTTAGTCGCTTAGCCGAGCGAGAGTACGTAGCGATCTGTCGCGCCCACCGGCCCTGAGGCCCTCCTCATCCACCTCTCGCTCTGGGTGGCGGTCGACGGTCACGGGAAGGGTGTCCAGACGCCCGGCCCTGGATGCTCTGACCGCCCCGCGCGTCCGTACCGGCTGAGGTCACGGTCCTGCCGGAGCCCTATCCGGATGCCCTTTGGCCGAAGGGGGCTGCGCATCTCAGACGAGGCCGCTCCTCCCCACTCCTCCCCCCCGGCCGTTCCCCGGGGGGATCCCGGAAGTCTTGTGGCGTTTCGGTGTGGGTCGGTCGGTCAAGGGTGGCCGAAGGCCATCGCGTAGCGACGCGACCGCAGGGAGCGCCCTTGAGGGACCGGCCCACACCGAAAGGACACTGGACTGCCGGGACGCCCCCCGGAACCCCACGCAGCCACCGGCCCACCCGCAGCCCAGGCCACCAACCCGCACCCCCCCACCCCCCACTTCCGGGGTAGTGGCCGGAAGGCGTTGGCGGCATGGCACGCTTGGGGCATGGCCGTTCAGATCAATCCCAGCATCTTGTCCGCCGACTTCGCCCGGCTCGCCGAGGAGGCGAAGGCCGTTCAGGGGGCCGACTGGCTGCATGTCGACGTCATGGACAACCACTTCGTCCCGAACCTCACCCTCGGCGTGCCGATCGTGGAGTCGCTCAGCCGGGCCACGGACATCCCGCTCGATCTGCACCTCATGATCGAGGACCCCGACCGGTGGGCCCCCCAGTACATCGAGGCCGGCGCGGGCTCCGTGACCTTCCACGCCGAGGCCGCCGCTGCGCCCGTGCGGCTCGCGCGGGAGATCCGGGCCAAGGGGGCGCGGGCGTCCATGGCGCTGAAGCCCGCGACGCCCATCGAGCAGTACGAGGACATCCTTCCCGAGCTCGACATGCTGTTGATCATGACCGTGGAGCCCGGCTTCGGCGGCCAGCCCTTCCTCGACATCATGCTGCCCAAGATCCGCCGCACCCGGGAGCTGATCTCCAAGCACGGTCTGGAGCTGTGGCTCCAGGTCGACGGGGGCGTCTCCGCCACGACCATCGAGCGGTGCGCCGAGGCCGGCGCGGACGTGTTCGTCGCGGGCAGCGCGGTCTACGGTGCGGTCGATCCGGCGGCAGCCGTACGCACGCTGCGTGACCAGGCGGGTGCGGCGATCGCCGCCGCGCCCTGGGCTTGCGACCACTGAAACAAGGCTTGGTGAACAGCTCGGTGAACGGGAGCTGTCCAGGCTGATCAACGGCCGTCGTATCTGACAGGATGAACGGCGAGTCGAGAGTGTGAACACGAGAGTGTGAACAGCAGTGAGGAGAACGCGGTGTCTGCAATGTCGGCGGGACGGTCAGCCCTGCGGATGGGACCCGCGGAGCTGGTGCAGGCGGCGGCCATGGCGCGCCGCTTCTACCTGGAGGGGAAGTCCAAGATCCAGATCGCCGAGGAGTTCGGCGTGAGCCGCTTCAAGGTGGCCCGGGTCCTGGAGACCGCCCTGGAGCGCGACCTCGTGCGCATCGAGATCCGCGTACCGGCCGAACTGGACGCGGAGCGGTCCGACGCGCTGCGCGCCCGGTACGGGCTGCGGCACGCCGTGGTCGTCGAGTCCCCCGCCGATGCCACCGAGGACGCGCCGGACCCGGAGAACCTGGGTGCCGTAGCCGCCGATCTGCTGGGTGAGCTCGTCAACGAGGGGGATGTGCTCGGCCTCGCGTGGGGGCGGTCCACCATCCACATGGCCGCCTCCCTGCACAGGCTGCCCCCCTGCACCGTCGTCCAGCTGACGGGCGTGTACGACGCCGGTACGGCCGAGCGCGGGTCCGTGGAGGCCGTGCGCAGGGCCGCGCAGGTGTCGGGCGGAGACGCCCACCCGATCTACGCGCCGATGCTGCTGCCCGATCCGGCCACCGCGGCAGCCCTGCGCAACCAGACGGGGATCGCGCGGGCCTTCGAGTACTTCGACAAGGTGACGGTCGCCGCCGTCTCCATCGGGTCCTGGGAGCCGGGCATCTCGACCGTCCACGACATGCTGAGCGACGAGGAGCGGGCGCACTACGCCTCGCTGGGCGTGGCCGCGGAGATGTCGGCCCATCTCTTCGACGCCGAGGGGCGTCGGGTCGGGCGGGACCTCGGCGAGCGGTGCATCACCGTGGAGGCGGACCGGCTGCGCCGGATCCCCGAGGTCGTCGCCATCGCCGGCGGGCTGCGCAAGGCGTCCGCGATCGGTGCGGTTCTGCGCTCGGGGCTGGTCACCAGTCTCGTCACCGACACCGCTGTCGCGGACTACCTGCTGACCGAATCGGAGCCCGGTTTGCGGCCGGCGCTGGAGCGGGCCGACCCCGACGAGTGATTGTTCGGATTGGTCCGATTGTCCGGACGAATGCCGGTCAAACGCGGGCGCGTGAGGTTCGCCGATGCGGATGGTGCCGTAATTGAGATCCGAACGGCGGACCGTTGGACGGCCTGCTGGGCGCATACTGGGTGCAATGACAAAGTCCGCAGTACCTCGCCGCCACCTGCCGTCCAGCCCGTTCAAGGCCCCCGTGGAAGCGCCGCTCAGGCACTTCAGCGTCGGCGACCGGGTTACTCACGATGAGCACGGCCTCGGCCGTGTCGTCGCCGTTGAGGAGGGGATCGCTGTCCTCGTTGAATTCGGGCCTGAGGTCCGCAAGCGCATCCTGAGTCCGTACACCAAGATGGCCGCCCTCTGAATCCACGGCGCGATTCGCGGGCGAATCGGATATTTGGCACGATCGGTGCATGATCTTTCGGAACGTGCCCCGATCGTTGCTGCGTGTGCTGGGGGCCGTGTTCCTCTGCGCGGCGCTGGTCGGTGCGGTGGGTTGCAGCGGGAAGAAACCCGCGCCTACCGCCGCCACCAGTACGAGTGCGAGTGCCGGCTCCGGCGTTGACGTTGCCCCGAGCGGGGCGGCGAGTTCCGCTGTGCCGACGCCCGGATGGGCGAAGGGGATGGCGACGGTACGGGCTTCGGCATTGCCGCAGCAGGCCCGGGACGTGCTGGTGCTGATCGACAAGGGCGGGCCGTACCAGTACCGGCAGGACGGGACCGTTTTCGGTAATTTCGAGAAGGTCCTGCCGCAGAAGAAGCGCGGCTACTACCACGAGTTCACCGTGAAGACGCCCGGTGAGCGGGACCGTGGGGCCCGGCGGATCGTGACCGGTGGGGGCGGGGAGTTCTTCTACACGGACGACCACTACGACACCTTCAAGGCGGTTCTCCGATGACCTTGGACCCGCGGCCCGTGGCCCCCGCGCTCGAAGCGGCCGAGGCCGCCGGCTGGGCGACCGTACGGCTGGATCTGGACGGCGTACGGAGCAAGGCGGAGCTGATGCGGCGCTGTGGGGGCGCGCTGGGGGTTCCCGAGTACTTCGGGGCCAACTGGGACGCGCTGGCCGATGCGCTGCGGGATCTTTCGTGGTTGCCGGCTGCGCCGGGGCGGCTCGTGGTGGTGACCTCCTGGCGGGGGTACGCGGATGCGAGGCCCGGGGACTGGGAGACGTTGCGGGAGATCCTGGAGGAGGCCGTCGATTTCTGGCGGGCGGATGCCCAGGGGGACGGCGGGGGCGAGGGCGGCGGGCCGGTGTTGACGGTGCTGCTCGCCGACTCCGGCCCGGGGCCGGCTGCCGGGGCTCCGCCCCGGACCCCGCGCCTCAAGCGCCGGCGGGGCTGAATTTGCTCCGCGCCTCAAGCTGCGGCGGGGCTGGATCTGTCCCGGCGGGGCTGGGATGAGCGTGCAGGGCCGGGATGGATCCGCGGGACCGGATAGGCCCGGCGGAGCCCAGGGACTCCGCCGGGTCGGGATTCCTGGAGTCAGGACTTCGGGATCCAGGGCGGGGTTTGGCCCCAGGACCAGACCGGGATGTCGGCCGCGTCCACCGGGGGTGGGTTGGCGCCCGAGTAGATCAGGGCCATGCGGGTGCCCCATTCGATGTAGTACGCGAAGACCGCGCGGAACTCCGGGTCCGTGGGAAGGCCCACCTCGTCCGCGGTGTCCGTCAGGAGGTCCACCCAGCGGCGCCGCTGCTGTTCGGTGATGCCGCGGCCCAGGTGCTTGGTGGCCATGTGCTGGTGGCCGCCGTGGGAGGCGGTGTACTCCTTCGGGCCGCCGAAGACCTCCGCCAGCCAGACCGCTACGTGCTGGGGGTGCTCCGAGTCCATGCCCGCGAAGACCGGGGCCAGGATCTCGTCCTGCAGGGCTCGGGCGTAGAAGACGTCCGTGAGGCGGTTCATCGCCTCTGCGCCGCCCATCCATGCGTAGATGGTGGGAGTGGTGGCGGGTGGGGTGTCGGGTGTGGTGCTCATGACTGGGTGGAGGCCTTTCCGGGGCCGGCCACCTTTGTGACGAGGTAGTGCTGCATTTCCTCGATGGCCGTGACGTACGGGCGGATCGCGGTGAAGAACGCGGGGAAGTGCTCGCCCTTGCGGAAGCCGTTCAGGTGGGCGTCGATCGAGGTCCAGCGGATGCGCAGGATGTAGCGCTCGGGCTCTTCCTCGCAGCGGGCGAGTTCGTAGTCGATGCACTCCGGCGAGGCGGCGAGGGCCTCGGAGGCCCTGACGTACGCGTCTTCGAAAGCCGGCTGATCGTCCAATGCGATCCGGTAGCGGATGTATTCGACGGTGGTGGTCATGGTGCGGGCCTCTCCCTGGGGTCGGGCGTTGATCGCCGGTGGTCCGTGTCAGGCTTGCGCGATCTTGCGGGCGCCGGGGGATCTTTCGCCGTTATGACCCGGACTTCTGGGAGTCGGCGAGGTCCGGGCCCTCCGCGCGGACCTGCTGGACCCGGTCCAGGGACTCGCGCAGGTCCGTCAGCCAGGTGTCGGTGTTGCGTCCGACCAGGCGGACGCACCAGGCCAGGGCGTCGGCGCGGCTGCGGGCGACGCCGCCCGCGACCAGGGTGTCGAGGACCTGGCGCTCGGGCTGGCGCAGGCGGGTCATGACGGGGACCGAGAGGTGGGTGAAGAGGGTCAGCTCCTCGCCCGACCGGGCGGCCCAGGACACCTTGCGGCGGTAGAGCTCCTCCGCGTCCCGGGCGACCTCGACGCGCTGCTCCCGGGTGCGCTCGCGGAAGGCGGCGACCGATTCGGTCTCGGGGATCGCGCCGACGACGGTGATCTCCTCCCGGTCGACCGTGACCGAGAGGATCGAGGTGTAGACGTCCACCGGCAGCCGCTCGGCGAACCAGGTGCGGAGCTGTTCGTTCTGCTCGGTTGTAATCATGTAATCAACGGTGCGTCCGGTGCTCTCTTGATCGCAAGGGGACCGGGCCCGTGTTCGCTCTCAGCCCATCGAGCGGTAGCGGTGGATCAGTGAGACCGCCATGGCTCCCTCGCCCACGCCCGAGGCGACGCGTTTGACCGAGTGGGCCCGTACGTCCCCGGCCGCGAAGACCCCGGGGACGCTGGTCTCCAGCGGGTACGGGGCGCGCTCCAGGCTCCACTCCGCCGGGAGTTCGCCGCCGTTGGCGATCAGGTCCGAGCCGGTGAGGACGAAGCCGTACTCGTCCCGCTCGACCACTCCGGCCAGCCACCCCGTGTGCGGGCGGGCGCCGATGAAGGTGAACATGAAGCGGGCCGGGATCTCCTTGTCCTCGCCGGTCTCGGAGTCGTGGAGCGTCAGGCGTTCGAGGTGGTCCTCGCCGTGCAGGCTGACGACCGTCGTGCGGACCCGCACCTCGATGTTGGGGGTGCGCTCGATCTCGTCGATGAGGTAGCGGGACATGCTGTCGTCGAGCGAGGCCGCGCGGACCAGGATGGTGACCCGGGCGGCGTACTTGGCGAAGTGCACCGCCGCCTGGCCGGCCGAGTTGGCCCCGCCCACGATGAACACGTGCTGCGAGATGCACGCCGAGCTCTCGGTGGTCGCCGCGCCGTAGTAGAGCCCGGCGCCCTCGAAGCGGTCGGCGCCGGGGGCGTCCAGGCGGTTGTACGAGACCCCGGTCGCCAGGAGCACCGTCTCGGCGCTGATCTCCGTACCGTCCGCCAGGGTCAGGATCTTCGCCGGGTCGTCACGGGTCAGGGAGGTCACCTCCACGGGGTGCAGGATCTCGGCTCCGAAGCGGGAGGCCTGGATGGTGGCGCGGCGGGTCAGGTCGCCGCCGGAGAGGCCCGAGGGGAAGCCGAGGTAGTTCTCGATCAGGCTGGAGGTGCCGGCCTGGCCGCCCGGGGCGCGGGAGTCCACCATGAGCGTGGACAGGCCCTCGGAGGCCGAGTAGACGCCGGCCGCGAGGCCCGCCGGGCCCGCGCCGACGATGACGCACTCGTAGTGCGGACGCGAGGCGGTGGTGGCCAGCCCCAGCCGCTGGGCGAGTTGCGTGTCCGTCGGCGCGGAGAGCACCGACCCGTCGGGGAAGCGGACCAGGGGCAGCGCGGCATCGGGCTGGGCGGCGGCGATCACGGTCAGCGCCTCGGGGTCCCGCTCGACGTTGAGGAAGCGGAAGGGCTGGCCGTTGCGGGTGAAGAAGTCCCGGACGGCGTGGGTGCCGGGGGAGACCAGGTGACCCGCGACGATGATCCCGTCGTACGCCGGGCGGTAGGTGGCGAGCCAGTCGGACAGCAGGTCGTCCAGGACCGGGAAGAGCCGCTCGTGCGGCGGGTCCCAGGGCTTGAGCAGGTAGTAGTCCAGGCGGACCCGGTTGATGGCGGTGATCGCCGCGTCCGTCTCGGCGTACGCGGTGAGGAGCACGCGGCGGGCATCGGGGAACCGGCTGACGGCCTCCAGCAGGAACTCGACCCCGGTGACGTCGGGCATCCGCTGGTCGACGAGGAAGAGCGCCGGGTCGTGGCCGCGCTCGTCGAGGGAGTCCAGGATCTTGAGGGCGTCGGCCGCCGAGGAGGCGCCGAGCACCCGGTAGCGGTCGCCGTACGCGCTGCGCAGGTCGCGGCGGACGGCGCGCAGCACCTGCGGGTCGTCGTCCACGGCCAGGATGACGGGCTTGCGGTTCTCCGCGCGCGCCGCGGCTTCCGCGGTGGCGGCGGGGGTGCTCGTGGGCGCGGTGCTCGTGGACGTGCCGCCCGTGGACGTGCTGTCCGCGGGGGTGGGGCCCGCGGCCGCGGCGCTCTCCGGGGCCGCGCTCATGCCGGGTCCAGCATCAGCTTGTCGGCGTAGCACCAGGCCCAGTCCTCGCCGGGCTCGTGGGAGGCCGCGATGGGGTGCGCGGTGGTCCCGTAGTGCCTGGTGGCGTGACGGTTCTTCGAGGAGTCGCAGCAGCCGACGTGCCCGCAGCTCAGGCACATCCGCAGGTGCACCCAGGCGTCACCGGAGACGAGGCACTCCTCGCAGCCCTCGGTTCCGGGTTTCACCGGACGTATCGACTCGATGTGGGTGCACAACAGGTCCATCGTCATCGTCCCCGTCCCTCTCTCGCGCATCCGCGCTTCGCGCCCGTGATTGCAGCGCGCCCATGATTCCGGCGCGTCCAGACCATAAGGCGGGGGCCTGGTGATGGTTCAGGGATTCGGACGAAGTCAGGTAGTCCGGAAGCTACTTCATGACATCGCCGGACGACTTCCTGAGGTGCCCCCATGACCTGGCCGACTACCTCACGAAGTCGCACACCAGCGCTTTGACGGGAACCCCCGGCGCGCCCAGTGTGGGGGACGCCAACGACAACAGGCGGCGCCTGGAGGAATCCGTGAGCAGAAAGATTCTGGTCATTGTCTCCGAACACGGTTACTGGGCCGAGGAACTGATCGGCCCCGTATCGCAGTTCGACGAGCAGGGCTATGAAGTCGTATTCGCCACGCCGACCGGAAAGCGTGCCCACGCTCTCCCGCCGAGCCTCGACGCGAAGTACATCGATCCTCCGCTGGGGCGCTCGGTCACCACCGAGGAGAACGCCCGGCTGGGCCGGGAGTTCGAGCAGTCGAGCCGGCTCGACTCCCCCCTCGACATCGAAGCGTGGGCCCCCGAGCGCCCGTACACGAGCGACTCGGCCTATCTGCCCAAGCTGGAGCAGTACCACCGCGATCTGGACAAGCTCCAGGCCGACATCGCCGGTTTCGACGCGGTGCTCATCGTGGGCGGCAGCGGTCCGATCGCGGACCTCGCCAACAACGAGCGCGTGCACGCCCTGATCCTCGCCTTCAAGAACGCCGGCAAGGTCGTCGCGGCCGAGTGCTACGGCGTCGCTTGCCTGGCCTTCGCCCGGGACTGGGGCGACCGCCGCAGCATCATCTGGGGCAAGCACGTGACCGGCCACTGCAAGGAGTACGACTACAAGGACGGCACCGGATTCCTCGGTACCGATTTCAACATGGGGCCGCCGCCGTACCCGCTGGAATACATCCTGCGCGATGCGACCGGGCCGCGCGGCGCGTACCACGGGAATTTCGGCCACCCCCTTTCGGTGATCGTCGACTTCCCCTTCGTGACCGGTCGTTCGACCCCCGACTCGTATCTGACGGGGCAGAAGATCGTGGAAGTCCTGGAGAACGGCCTCACCCGGTACGGCTGGTAATTCCGGTACGGCGGTACGAAAAGGAGGGAGAGTTCGATGAGTTCTGGAGCCACTCCCGGACGGGAAAGGCTGATCGACCAGTTCAAGGCCGACGGCCTGAACGTCATGTTCGGAAATCCGGGGACGGTGGAACAGGGATTCCTCGACGCGGTCGACGCGGCGGAGGACTTCCACTACGTCCTCGCCCTCCAGGAGACCGTGGCCGCCGGCATCGCCGACGGCTACGCCCGGGCCACCGGCGGGGCGGCGCTGCTCCAGCTCCACTCCGGGGTGGGTCTGGGCAACGGCATCGGCATGCTCTACCAGTCGCTGCGCGGCCACACCCCGCTCGTCGTGGTCGCCGGCGACGCCGGGGTCCGCTACGACGCCATGGACGCGCAGATGGCGTCCGACCTGGTGGCGATGGCGAAGCCGGTGACCAAGTACGCGACCCGGGTCACCGACCGGCACTCCGTGCTGCGCACCATCCGCCGGGCGGTGAAGATCGCCCTGACCCCGCCGCGCGGCCCGGTGTTCGTGGCGCTGCCGATGGACGTGCTGGACGAGCTCAACTCCGAGCTCGTCCTGCCCGCCACGGTGCCCTTCACGGACGTGGCCCCTTCCGCCGCCTCGGTGGGGCGGGCGGCCGAGCTGCTTGCTTCCGCCGAGCGGCCGGTCGTCCTCGTCGGGGACGGGGTCTCGCTCTCCGGGGCGCAGCGCGAACTCGTCGCCGTCGCCGAGCTGCTCGGTGCCGACGTCTACGAGGTCGACTCCTCCGAGGTGAACATCGCGGCCTCGCACCCGCTGCGCCGCGGTCAGACGGGCCACATGTTCGGCCCGCACAGCAAGGAGCTGATCGGGAACGCGGACGGGGTGCTGATCGTCGGCACCTACGTCTTCCCCGAGGTGTTCCCGGAGCTGGAGAGCCCCTTCCGGGCCCGCGCGAGGGTCGTGCACATCGACCTGAACGCCTACGAGATCGCCAAGAACCACCCGGTGGACCTCGGGCTCGCCGCTGATCCCCGGCAGGCGCTGCGCGCACTGGCCGGCGTACTGGAACACCTGCTCACCCCCGCGCAGCGGTCGGCGGCGGCCGGGCGGCTGGACGCGCGGACCCGGGAGCGGGTGCGGGCGGACCGGGCCGAGCGGGAGGCCAAGGAGGCGGACGGTTCGCCGATGGCGGTCTTCCTGCGGACCCTGGCCGAGCGCACCGGCGGGGACCTGATCGTCTTCGACGAGGCGCTGACCACCTCCCCGCTGGTCACCCGGTACCTGCCGCCGGAGCGGCCGGGCGACTACCACCTCACCCGGGGCGGATCGCTGGGCGTGGGCTTCCCGGGCGCGGTCGGCGTCAAGCTGGCGCGGCCGGAGCGGCTCGTCGTCGGCTTCGCCGGCGACGGCGGCTCGATGTACACCTACCAGGCGCTGTGGACCGCGGCCCGGCACGGCATCGAGGCCAAGTTCGTCGTCTGCAACAACCGCAAGTACCGGCTGCTGGACGACAACATCGCCCAGTACTGGCGGGAGCGGGAGATCCCGGAGCACGGCTTCCCGGGCTCCTTCGACCTCTCGCACCCCGAGATCGACTTCGCCGCCCTGGCCCGGTCGCTCGGGGCGGGCGGGATGCGGGTGGAGAAGCCCGACGAGGCGATCGCCGCCGTGGGCCGGATGCTCGCCCACCCCGGGCCGTTCCTGGTCGACGTACAGATCTGACGCCCGACCGGGATCTGACGCCCGACCGGGATCGCACGCCCGACAAACGGATCGGACGCACCACGCCCGCCCGGACCGTACGCAGAGCACGGACAGACAGGAGGAGACCGCATGCCAGCCGAGCGGCTGACCGAGGACGCGATCCGCGCCTTCGCCGAGAAGTGGTACGTGGCCCTGGACCAGCACGTCCAGCCGGACCAGGTGCTGGCCCTGATCACCGAGGACCTGGAGTTCAAGGTCCCGGAGGACACCTTCGTGGGCCACCAGGGCTTCGGCCGCTGGTACGAGGCGGTCACGAACCGCTTCTTCGACGAGGTGCACACGGTGACGAAGGTGGAGCCCGTCATCGAGGGCGACCGGGCGATCGTCCGGGTCCTCGTCAACTGGCAGGCCAAGATCTGGGACCCGCCGGCCGCCCGCAGCGTGTGGCTGGGCTTCGACGCCGACCAGACCTGGACCGTGGTCGCCGGGCCCGACGGGCCGCTGATCCGCCAGTACACCGTCAACGAACTGGAGCCCATGCCCGGTTCCGCCTCCCTCTGAGCGCCGAAGGAGAAGCGACGATGACCGAAGTGACACGGGAGCGGGTCGAGGCGGCGTACCGCGCCCTCGGCTCCGGCGACCGGGCCAGGATCCTGGAGTACTACGCGGAGGACCTGCGCTGGCAGGTCCCCGGCAACCACCCGCTCGCCGGCTGGTACGAGAGCCTGGACGCCTTCCTGGAGCTGATGGGACAGACCCACAAGCTCACGGGCGGCACCTTCCGCATGGACATCGAAGCGGTCCTCGTCGGCGAGGACTGCAGCGCGGACGTCTGCCGCAACGTCGCCGTGCGCGGCGGCGCCGACGAGTCGAGCCGCTCCCCGTACGAGCGGATGGACTACCCGGTCTTCCACTTCATGCGCTGGCGCGACGGGCGGATCGTCGAGGGCCACGACGGTCTCTTCGGCGACACGGCCACGGCCTTCAGCCAGTTCTGGGCGCCCTTCGCGCCGGACGGAACCCGCAGGGACCAGTAGGGGGATGAGCGCCATGGACGCGCGGCAGATCTTGCAGAAGTACTACGAGTACGCCAACGCCGGTGACTGGGACAGCTGGTGCGACCTGTTCGCCGAGGACCAGGTCATGGACGAGCAGCTCGCCGGCCACATCGAGGGACTGGAGACGCTGCGGTCGATGATGAAGGGCATGGGGACCATGTACCGGGTCTTCCGCAACGAGCCCGTGCACTTCCTCGTCGACGGGGAGAAGGCCGCGGCCGTCTCCCACCTGACCGCGGTCACTCCCTCCGGGGAGGAGATCGAGGCCGAGGTCATGAACTTCTTCCGGATCGTGGACGGAAAGATCGCCTACATGGCGAACCACCACGACACGGTTCCCTTCCAGGTGCTCGGCCAGGGCTGAGGGGGCGCGCGATGGCCGTGGATGAGTACGACTACATCGTCGTGGGATCCGGCACCGCCGGCAGCGTCCTGGCGAACCGCCTCTCCGAGGACCCGGACGTCAGCGTCCTGGTCCTGGAGGCGGGAGCGGGCCGCATCCCTCCCGAGGTGGACGATCCGTCCTCCTGGTACAAGCTGCTCGGCGGGCCCGTCGACTGGGGGTACACCAGCGTCCCGCAGCCCGGGCTGGACGGCCGCCGCACGTACGAGCCGCGCGGCAAGGCCCCCGGCGGCAGCAGCAACCTCTACATCATGATGCACATCCGGGGCCACGCCTCGGACTTCGACAACTGGGCCTACCAGGGCGCGGCCGGCTGGGCGCACGAGGACGTACTGCCCTACTTCTCGCTGCTGGAGGGCCAGGAGGACGCCACCGCGCCGACCACCGGCACCCGCGGGCCCCAGCGGATCACCCACGCCGGGCGGCACGGCCCCAACCCGGTCTCCCGCGCCTTCATCGACGCCGCCGTCGAGCTCGGCCACGAGGAGATCGCCGACTTCAACACCGACGGGCCCCGGCGCGGTCTCTTCGGCACCGGCTGGCACCACATCGACGTGGCCGACGGCCGCCGCCAGGGCGTCCTCGCCGCCTACCTGGAGCCGGCCCTCGACCGCTCCAACCTGACCCTGCGCACCAGTGCGCAGAGCACCCGGCTGCTCTTCGACGGGGACACCTGCACGGGCGTGGAGTACGTCCAGCTCCAGGCCCCCGCCACGCTTTCGGACAGCGACGCCGCCGGCCGGACCGTGCGCGACGGGCACAGCACCGCTCCCGAGCCCGGGCCGCACACCGTACGGGCCCGCCGGGAGGTGATCGTGGCCGCCGGGGCGATCGAATCGCCGAAGCTGCTGCTGCTCTCCGGGATCGGGCACCCCGAGCAGCTGCGCGAGCACGGCATCGCGACCGTCGCCGAACTGCCCGGGGTCGGCGAGAACTTCCACAACCACGTACTGACCGGGCTGATGGCCGAGGTCACCCAGGAACTGCCGCCGCCCGCGCAGAACTTGTCGGAGAGCGCGCTGTTCCTCTCGTCCCGGCCGGGGCTGCCGGCGCCGGACCTGCAGATCGCCTTCGTGCACGTGCCGTTCGACGTGATCGTCGGTCAGGACCATCCGAACACGGTGTCCATCCTGCCGGGTGTCGTCCGTCCCGTCTCGCGGGGCTGGATCAAGCTGGCGAGCGCCGATCCGCTGGCCCACCCGTTGATCCACCCGAACTACCTGGGCGACCGCTGGGACTTGGAGCGGATGGTCCAGGGCGTCAAGACCGCCCGGGAGCTCTTCGCGACCTCCGCCTTCTCGCCCTGGTACAAGCAGGAGCTCCAGCCCGGACCGGGCTACGTGTCCGACGAGGACCTGCGCACCTTCGTGAAGCAGAAGTCGGAGAGCTACCACCACCAGGCCGGCTCCTGCCGCATGGGCATCGACGACCTCTCCGTCGTCGACCCCGAACTGCGGGTGCACGGCGTACGGAACCTGCGCGTCGTCGACGCCAGCGTGATGCCCGCCGTCCCGTCGGGCAACTGCCACACCGCCATCGCGATGATCGCCGAGCGCGCGGCGGACTTCCTGAAGGGGGTGTCCCGTGTCTGAAGTGGTCCTGCGCGAGGGTGCGCTGACCGGGACCCGGATCGCGGTCCTGATCGAGAGCGACTTCTACGAGCCGGAGATCTTCTACTACGGCCGCCGGTTCGCGGAGGAGGGAGCCGAGGTCGACTTCCTGACCCGGCTGTGGGGCAACGACTCCATCACCTTCTCCGGGCACGAGTACCGGGCGCCCTTCACCGCGACCCGGTCCCTGGAGGGGCTGAGCGACGAGGAGCTGCGCCGGTACGCGGCGATCATCGTGCCCTCGGGCATGGTGGCCGACCGGCTGCGGTACACCGAGGACGTGGACGTACTGGCGCCGGCGACGGAGCTGCTGCGCCGGGCCTTCGAGGAGCCGACCGTCCTCAAGGCGGTGATCTGCCACGGCATGTGGCTGGCCGCCTCGATCCCGGACAAGATCCGCGGCCGCAAGGTCGTCTGCCACAACAACCTCATCGGCGACGTCCGGAACATGGGCGGCGAGTACGTGGACGAGGACGTGGTGGTCGACGGCGACCTGGTCACCGGACGCACCGGCGCCCACCACCACCTGTTCGCCCGCCGGATCATCGAGCTGATCGCCGCCGACCGGGGCGGGCGGCGCGCCCAGGGCGCGCAGGACGCCCGGGACGCGCGGGGCACCGGCTGATGGCCCCGATGGTCTGGTCGCACGTGGGCCTGAACTGCGCCGACCAGAAGACCACCGAGGACTTCTACACCCGGTACTTGGGCTTCGCCCGGGCCCGGGTGGTCGACCTCGGAGACGCATCGATCATCTTCCTCCGCCAGGGCGACGTGTACCTGGAGCTCTTCGCGGCGGGCACCGAACCGGCCGACACGGCTCAGCACGACGGGCCGGCGGCGCCGGGCCGGATGCGGCACCTGGCCTTCCAGACCGACAGCGTGGACGGCTTCCTGGCCACGCTCGGCGATGCGGCCGAAGTGACCCTGGGGCCACTGGACTTCGACGATTTCATCTGCGGGTGGCGGACCGTGTGGGTCCGCGATCCCGACGGGGTGATCGTCGAGGTCAGCCAGGGATTCGAGGACGAGCACGGCCGGGAGTACGGCCGCGAGCAAGGCCACGACCACGAAGACAAGGACGGTGCATGACATGGCGGACGCCGTGAGCTTCTCCTTCTCCGACACGATCGCCGGCTACGTCGGCCGCTTCGACTCCGGGACCCGGCTGCTGAGGCTGAAGACCTCGGACGGCCGCGAGTTCGACGTCTCCCTGGCCGGGGACCCCAGCGCCGAGCTGGTCCGCAACCTGGACGAGCCGTACATCGACGCCTCCGGGCACATCGACGAGATGCTCTCGCCGGGACGGTTCCTCTACGTCTACGGGGTGCACTACCCCGAGCAGGGCGGCCGCTTCGAGGCCAAGCGCCTGGTGTTCCTGGGCCGCGGGGCCGAGGACTACCGCTTCGAGGAACCCAGCTGGTGGATCAAGCAGATCGAGTCGCTGGCCGACTTCTACAAGCGGGCGCAGTTCGGCGACGGGCCGGTGGACTTCGCCGAGTACCGCACCGAGATCCGGCTCGGCGGCGACAAGACCGCCAGTCATGTCCAGGAGACCGACACGATCTCCCGCCTGGTCTACGGCATGGCCTCGGCCTACCTGCTGACCGGCAAGGACGAGTACCTGGAGGTCGCCGAGCGGGGCACCGAGTACCTGCGCAAGCACATGCGGGTCGTGGACAGTGAGGAGGACGTGGTCTTCTGGTACCACGGCATCAGCGTCGACGGGGACAGCGAACGCAAGCTGTTCACCTCGGAGTTCTCCGACGACTACGACGCGATCCCGATGTACGAGCAGATCTACGCCCTGGCCGGCCCGATCCAGACCTACCGGGTCACCGGCGACATCCGGATCAAGAACGACGCGGACGCCACCATCCGGCTCTTCGACAAGTTCTTCAAGGACCCGGAGCAGGGCGGCTACTACTCGCACATCGACCCGATCCTCTTCAGCGCCGACCACGAGTCCCTCGGGGAGAACGCGGAGCGCAAGAACTGGAACTCGGTCGGCGACCACGCCCCCGCGTACCTGATCAACCTGTACCTGGCGACCGGTGAGCAGCGCTACGCGGACTTCCTGGAGTACACCTTCGACACGATCGCGGACAAGTTCCCGGACTACAAGAACAGCCCCTTCGTCCAAGAGCGCTTCTTCCGCGACTGGTCCCACGACACCGCGCACAGCTGGCAGCAGAACCGCGCCGTCGTCGGCCACAACCTCAAGATCGCCTGGAACCTGATGCGGATGAACTCGCTGAAGGCCAAGCCGGCCTACGAGGAGCTGGCCCGCAAGATCGGCGAGATCATGCCGGCCGTCGGCAGCGACGTGCAGCGCGGCGGCTGGTACGACGTGGTCGAGCGCGTCAAGTCGGGGGGCGAGGAGACGTATCGTTTCGCCTGGCACGACCGCAAGGCCTGGTGGCAGCAGGAGCAGGCGATCCTCGCCTACCTCATCCTGAACGGCACCGTCGGCGGCGACGCGAACCTGCGCGAGGCGCGGCAGGCCCAGGCCTTCTACAACACCTTCTTCCTCGACCACGACGAGGGCGCCGTCTACTTCAACGTGCTCGCGAGCGGGACCCCGTACCTGCTCGGGACCGAGCGGCTCAAGGGCAGCCACTCGATGTCCATGTACCACTCGGCGGAGCTCTGCTACCTGTCCGCCGTCTACAACAACCTGCTCATCAACGGCCGGGAGATGGACTTCCACTTCCAGCCCGACCCGACGAACCTGCCCGACCGCGTGCTGCGCGTCTCGCCCGACCTGCTCCCCGCCGGCTCGGTGCGGATCGCGTCCGTCGAGATCGACGAGAAGCCGTACACGGACTTCGACGCCGACGCGCTCACCGTCCGGCTGCCCGACGTACAGGGCCGGGTCAAGGTCAAGGTCCGGCTTCGCCCGACCGCCCAGTAGCGCTCAACGGGGGCGCCCCACTCAGAGGGGAAAGCAATGACCCTGAACGTGAAGGAACGCCGCAACAAGGCGGGCACCGTGCTCGTCGCCACCGGCGAGATCAACAGTGAGACCTCCGGATCGCTGCTGCAGAGCCTGCTGCCGCTGGTCCGCGAGGGCCGGCCGCTGCGCATCGACCTGACGGCCGTCACCTACGTCTCCAGCGCCGGGCTGCGCACCCTGCTCGTCGTCTACCGCGAGGCCCAGCACGCAGGGGTCGCCGTCACCCTCTACGGGGTGAGCGAGGAAGTCCGGTTCGTCATGTCGGCCACCGGCTTCCTCGACTTCTTCTCCACCGGCGAGGCCGAGTCGGCGGCGGCCAAGGCCGCCGCCAAGACGGCCGCCAAGGCCGCGCGATGAGCGAGCCGGCGTCCGAACAGGTGTTGCGCGTCGACGCGTACCCGACCCACGAGGTGGGCGGGTACCGCGTGCGCGCCGGCAAACCGTTCCCCTTCGGGGCCAACGTGGTTCCGGGCGGGGTCAGTTTCTCCGTCTTCTCCGACCAGGCCACCTCCATGACCCTGGTCATCTACAAGCGCGGAGAGCCCGAGCCGATGGCCGAGCTGGAGTTCCCCCAGGAATTCCGCACCGGCAGCGTCTTCGCCATGACGGTCTTCGGCCTCGACCACGAGAACATCGAGTACGGATACCGGGCCGACGGACCCTACGACCCCGTCACCGGCCACCGCTTCGACGCCCGCCAGGTGCTCTCCGACCCGTACGCCCGGCTGATCGCAGGCCGCGACGTGTGGGGCGTGGAGCCGGACCGCAGCCGCGGCTACCAGTACCGCTCCCGCGTCTGCCTCCAGGACTTCGACTGGGGCGACGACACCCCGCTGGGCATCCCCGCCGAGGACCTCGTCGTGTACGAGACCCACGTGCGCGGCTTCACCCGGCACCCCTCCTCGCAGGTCACCGCCCCCGGCACCTTCGCGGGGCTGCGGGAGAAGATCCCGTACCTGAAGGAGCTCGGGATCAACTGCATCGAGCTGCTGCCGGTGTTCGAGTTCGACGAGAGCGACAACCCGCGCACCAACCCGGAGACGGGCGAGCAGCTCTTCGACTACTGGGGCTACAACACCGTCTCCTTCTTCGCCCCCAAGGCCGGCTATGCGGCCACCGGGCGCTACGGCATGCAGGGCGACGAGTTCCGCACCCTGATCAAGGACCTGCACGCGGCCGGCATCGAGGTCATCCTCGACGTCGTCTTCAACCACACGGCCGAGGGCAACGAGCAGGGCCCCACGATCTCCTTCAAGGGGCTCGACAACGCCACGTACTACATGCTCACGCCCGAGGGGTACTACTTCAACTTCAGCGGCACCGGCAACACCGTCAACTGCAACCACCCCGTCGTGCGCAACTTCGTCCTCGACTGCCTGCGCCACTGGGTCGCGGACTACCACATCGACGGTTTCCGCTTCGACCTCGCGGCCATCCTCGGCCGCTCCGCGGACGGCACGCCGCTGCCCAACCCGCCGCTGCTGGAACTGCTCGCCTACGACCCGGTGCTGCGGCACACCAAGCTCATCGCCGAGGCCTGGGACGCCGGCGGCCTCTACGAGGTCGGCAACTTCCCGGCGTACGGCCGCTGGGCGGAGTGGAACGGCAAGTACCGCGACACCGTGCGCAGCTTCCTCAAGGGCGACCCCGGGATCACCGGGGAACTCGCCACCCGCATCGCCGGCTCGCCGGACCTCTACTCCACCCGCGGGACCTCGGCATCGGTCAACTTCCTGACCGCGCACGACGGTTTCAGCCTGGCCGACCTGGTCTCGTACAACGACAAGCACAACGAGGCCAACGGCGAGGGCAACAACGACGGCGGCAACGACAACGCGAGCTGGAACTGCGGGGCCGAGGGACCGACCGACGATCCCGGGGTCAACGCGCTGCGGCTGCGCCAGATGAAGAACGCCCTGGCCGTCCTCTTCACCAGTCAGGGCATCCCGATGCTGCTGTCCGGCGACGAGGTGGCGCGCACCCAGCAGGGAAACAACAACACGTACTGCCAGGACAACGAACTGTCCTGGTTCGACTGGAGCCAGGTCGACGAGAACTCCGAACTGCTCCGGTTCACACGGGAGATGATCGCCTTCCGCAGGCGCCACCGCGAACTGCGCTCCACCTCCCACCCCACCGGCCAGCTCCGGGACACCCTCGGTCTGCCCGACATCAGCTGGCACGGGGAGCGGGCCTGGCAGCCCGACTGGTCGGCGGAGAGCCGGCTGCTGGCGGTGGCCCGCTGCGGCACCGGTGACGACGACGTGGTGTACGCGGCCATGAACTCCCACTGGGAAGCGCACGACCTGGAACTGCCCGCCCTCCCCGGCGGCCGCAGCTGGCACCTGTTCGCGGACACCGGGGCCGAGGCCCCGTACGACATCCGCACCCCCGGCGCCGAACTCGAACTGGAGAACGCCGGCAAGTACCTGATCGGTCCGCGCTCGGTCGTGATCCTGGTCGGCCGCACGCCCGACGCCGAGCTCTAGACCGCGCTCCAGTCCACGCACCGAAGGAGACCTGACATGCCGCTTTCCGTGTCCCTGAGCATCGAGGGCGACACCACCGTGATCGAGCTGGAGGGCGAACTGGACGCCAAGACCGCGCCGGACTTCCACCAGACCATCGAGAAGGCCGCCGGCCACGGCACCAGCACCGTCGAGATCCGCATGGCCGGAGTCGGCTACATGGCCAGCGCCGGACTGCGCTCCCTGGTCTTCGCCCAGCAGAAGGTGGGGGAGCACGTCACCATCAAGGTGGTCGGCGCGATCGAGCCCGTCGCCCGGACCATCCGGACGGCCGGTCTCGACCGCAGCGTCGTCCTCTCCGACGACTGAGTCCGATGGACGAGGCGGTCAAGACGGCGAGGATGTCCGCCGAGCTGCACGTGCCCGCCACCCTGGGGGCACTGGGCGACATCGCCGCGCTCGTCCTGCGGCTGGCCGGGAGCGCGGGCCTGGGCAAGGGCGCCTCGTACCGGATCCGGCTGGCCGTGGACGAGCTGGCCACCAACATCGTGATGCACGGGTACCGGGGCGGCGACGGACGGATCACCGTCCGGGGCCGCTCCGGGCCGGGCCGGGTGCAGATCTCCATCGAGGACCGAGCCCCGGCCTTCGACCCGGTCCAGGGGCGACTGCCGCCCGAACCGCACACCGCCCCCGAGCGGCGCCGGATCGGCGGACTCGGCATCCACCTCGCACTGACCAGCGTGGACGAGTTCGACTACGTACGCAGGGACGGCCGCAACATCAGCACGCTGACTGTGATGGCTGAGGGGACTGACCCATGCCCTCCACGACCGTGATCATCCTCGACGAGTACCCGCCACCACCCCTCGAACTCCTCGGAGCACTGGAGGAGATGGGAGCGGCACTCGTCCCGCGCACGCTGGCCGAACTACTGGCCGGCCCACTGGAGGAGCTGCCCGAAGCGGACGTACTGCTCGCCCCGGCCCGGGCCGACGGAGAGGCCGTACGGACCGCCGTGCGCCGGCTGCGCCGCTGGGCCGGGGCCCCCATCGTGGTCGTCTGGACCGTGACGGAGTTCGCCGCCCTGGAGGAACACGTCCGGATCGGCCACGACTACCTCGTACCGCCCTTCCTGCCCGCCCTCGTCGGGGCCCGGCTGCACAGCTGCTCGGAGCGCGCCGGACTCGGCCGCACCCTGCGCGAAGCCGACGCCCGCGCCGAACTGATGGGCTACGAGAAGGAGTTGGAGATCGGCCGCGAGATCCAGGCCGGTTTCCTGCCGGAATCGCTGCCGGTCCCCGAAGGCTGGGAGATCGACGTGTGCTTCCGGCCCGCCCGGCAGGTCGCCGGGGACTTCTACGACGTCTTCGAGCTCTCCCGCGGCCGGCGCCTGGCCTTCGTCGTCGCCGACGTCTGCGACAAGGGGGTCGGAGCCGCGCTCTTCATGGCGCTCATCCGCTCCCTGCTGCGGCACACCGCCGAGAACAGCGGCCTCCAGCACCTGGTGGCCGCCGGCCGCACCGGCAACAGCCGGCGCATCCCCGTGGTGGGTGCCACGCCGCTGCTCAACGCGGTCACCGCCACCAACGGCTACCTGACCCGCAACCACCTGCGGCAGGGCTACTTCGCCACCCTCTTCTTCGGGGTGCTCGACCCGCTCACCGGATCCCTCGTCTACATCAACGGCGGCCACAACCCGCCGCTGCTGCTGGACGCGGAGGGCGGCGAGCCGCGCACGCTGGAGGTCACGGGCCCCGCCGTCGGGGTGCTCCCGGACTGTGTGTACACGCTCGGCTACGCCCAGTTGAACCCGGGTGACACGCTCTTCGTGTTCACCGACGGAGTACCCGAGGCGCGCTGCCCCAGCGGCAGCTTCCTCGGCGACGAGCGGATGCTGCAGCTGCTCTCCGGTCCTCCGGTGAGCGGCAGGGAGGTGGTCCAGCGCATGGACACGGCCGTACGCGAACACACCGGAACAGCCGAACAGCACGACGACGTCACCATGCTGGCCCTGCACCGGCCACGCGCGGCGCGGGGGCCGCACGCGGGCGGGGCCGATCGCCAGGTCGTGGCCTGATGACCCGGACCATCGTGGTGCACTCGTACCGCGGCGGTACCGGAAAGTCCTCGGTACTGGCGAACCTGGCCCTGCTCCTCGCGGGCGAGGGGCGCCGGGTGGGGGTGATCGACACGGACATCCAGTCGCCCACCCTGGACCTGCTCTTCCGGCTCGGCCCCGGCCCCTCGCTCGCCGACTACCTGCTCGGCCGGTGCGAGATCGAGGCCGCCGCCCAGGAGGTCGTCACGGGCTGCGGCCGCGGGGTCCTGTACGTCGTCCCGGCGCGCACGGGGACGGCGGCCCTGCGGGAACTCATGACCACCGGATACGACGTGGGGCTGCTGCCCGAGGGCTTCGACCGGCTGGCCCTGCACCACGCCCTGGACGTCCTGCTCCTCGACACCCACGCCGGGCTCAACAACGAGTCGGTCACCGCGATGGCGAGCGCGGACGTGCTCCTGATCATGGCCCGGGCCGACCGCATCGACCTCCTCGGAGTCGAGGAGACCATCGCCCTGACCGGCCGGCTCGCCTGCCGGCGGACCCTGGTGATGAGCATGGCGCCCGAGGGCATCGACCGGGCGGCCGCCCGGCGTCGGGCCGAGGAGGTCTACCGCACCCCCCTGGCCGGAATCCTGCCCTACGTTCCTGAAATGGCCGCGCTCTACGGGGAACGCATTTTCTCCGAGGCCCATCCCGACCACCCCCTGGTCGGTGAATTCCGCACCATCATCTCGGCGTTGGACGCACGTGACGAAGTATCACGTGCCTGACGTCTCCCCCTTACGCCCCTAGCGGGGGGCGTGTTGAATCGGCAGCGAATCCAGCGCAGCCAGATAGAGGAGAAGAGTCATGAAGATTCTCGTCGTCATGACGGCCAAGGCCACGCTTCATCTGCTGGACGGGGAACAACACCCCTCGGGTTTCTGGGCCGAGGAATTCGCCGTTCCCTACACCCTCTTCAAGAACGCGGGCCACACCGTGGACGTGGCGACGATCGCGGGCGAGGCCCCGACGGTCGACCAGACCAGCGTCGACCCCCAGTTCCTCCAGTGGGTCCGCCCCCAGGGCTCCGCGGACACGGACACGGCCAGTGCCCGGGAGTACAGCCGCGTCATAGAGACCACCCCGCAGCTGAGAAACCCGATCGCCCTGGAGACCCTGGGCGAGAAGGACATCGCCGACTACGACGGCATCTACATCAGCGGCGGCCACGGGGCCATCGGCGACCTGCCCAAGTCCGACGAGCTCGCGCAGATCCTGCGCTGGGCCATCGCCCAGGACAAGCCGCTGGCCACCGTCTGCCACGGGCACACCGCCCTGCTGGCCCTGCGCGACGGCGAGGGCCAGTGGCCCTTCGCGGGCTACCGGATGACCGCCTTCTCCCACAGCGAGGAGCTCGTCACCAACATGGCGGGCCGCCTCCCGCTGATCCTGGAGGCCGAACTCACCCGGCTCGGCGCCCGCTACGAGAAGGCCGAAGCGATCTGGGACTCGCACGTGGTGGTGGACCGCAAGCTCACCACCGGCCAGAACCCCTACTCCTCCAAAGCCCTCGCGGAGACGTTCTTACGTCAGCTCGCGCAGGGCTAGCCGTAGGGGGCGTCTTGCCGATCAGACCCCGCTCCCTGATCCGGCCCGATCGACAAGACGCCCCCAAGCGCTCAGCCCCTCGCACCCGAAACCGGAAGGCAGCCACAGCCATGACCAAGCGCGCGCTCAGCGACCAGCCCTTGGCCAACCCCGGGAAACTGTTCATCGGAGGCAGGTGGGTTCCGGCCCAGGACCACCGCACCGAACCGGACATCAGCCCCGTGGACGGCCAGGAGATCGTGCCGGTGGCCCAGGCGGCCGCCGCCGACGCGGACGCGGCCGTGGCCGCCGCCCGCACGGCGTACGAGGAAGGTCCCTGGAGCAGACTGTCCGCCCAGGAACGCGCGCTGCGGCTGAACCGGGTCGGGGAGCTCATCGAGCGCGACCTGGAGGAGATCGCCCTGCTGGAGACGGTGGACATGGGCAAGCCGTTCGCCTTCTCCTCCACGGTCGACGCCCCCATGGCCGCCCAGCTCATGCACTACTACGCCGGCGCCGTGACCCGGGTCGACGGCTCCTCCCGGGCCCCGGCCGGCGGGCAGCTCGCGTACACCCTGCGCGAACCGCTGGGCGTGGTCTGCGCCATCACCCCCTTCAACTTCCCGCTGCTCCTGTCGATGACGAAGATCGCCCCGGCCCTCGCGGCCGGGAACACGGTGGTCCACAAGCCCTCGCCCGCCACCCCGCTCACCGCCCTGAAGATCGCCGAGCTGTTCCAGGAGGCGGAGATTCCGGACGGAGTGCTGAACGTCATCACCGGTCCGGGCGTGGAACTGGGCGAGACCCTCACCGGCCACCCCGGCATCGACAAGATCGCCTTCACCGGCTCCACGGTCGTGGGCCAGTCGATCATCCGCAAGGCGGCCGGCACCCTGAAGAAGGTGACGATGGAGCTCGGCGGCAAGTCCGCCAACATCGTCTTCGCCGACGCCGACCTCGACGCCGCCGAGGAACTCGCCTTCTTCGGCATCTACTACAACAAGGGTGAGATCTGCACCGCCGGCTCCCGGCTGCTGCTCCACCGCCCCATCCACGACGAGATGGTCGAACGGCTCGTGGCCCGCGCGGCCGCCCTGCTGCCCGGAGACCCGCGCGACCCGGCCACCCTCTTCGGACCGCTCGCCCACCGCGGCCAGTTCGACAAGGTCAGCTCGTACATCGAGGTCGGCGAGAAGGAAGGCGCCGTGCTGCGCGTCGGCGGCACCGGCTGGACCCCCGACGGGGCATCGTCCGAAGGCCTGTACTTCCTGCCGACCATCTTCACCGGCGTCGACAACTCCATGCGGATCGCCCAGGAGGAGATCTTCGGGCCCGTCCTGTCGATCATCCCCTTCGACACCGAGGAGGACGCCGTGCGCATCGCCAACGACAGCGCGTACGGCCTCGCCGCCGGCGTCCACACCAAGGACCTGCGGCGCGCCCACCGGGTCGCCTCGCAGATCAAGGCCGGGACCGTCTGGGTCAATTGCTACAACCAGTACGACCCCGCCGTGCCCTACGGCGGCTACAAGGCCTCCGGCTACGGGCGCGAGTGCGGCCCCGAGTCCCTGGAGAGCTACACCCAGACCAAGTCGGTCTGGATCGGAATGGACTGACACCCCTCGCCCGTACTGAGACCACCTGGAGGAGCCCCATGCGGATCGGCATCATCGGCGCGGGCCGGATCGGATCGACCCTGGCCAGGATCCTCGTGGCGGCGGACCACCAGGTCGTGCTGGCCAACGCCCGGGGCCCGCAGAGCCTCGGGGCCCTGCTGGCCGAGCTGGGCCCCGCGGCCTCGGCGGCGCACCCCACCGAGGCCGCGGCCCGGGCCGAAGTCCTCGTACTGATGGTGCCGTTCGACAGCGTCCGGGGGCTGCTGGCGCAGGAAGCCGTACGGGACACCGTGCTGGTGGACGCCACCAACGCGTTCGACGGCCCCGGCGCTCCCCGGGATCTCGGCGGCCGGGGGTCCAGCGAACTCGTCGCCGAATGGTATCCGGGGACCCGGATCGTGAAATCCCTGAACACCATGCATTTCGAAACGCTCGCCGTCGCCGGCACCGCTTCGGGGCCGCGCCTGGCCCATTTCACGGCGGGCGACGACGGGAAAGCCAAGGAAATAGTCGCGGGAATCATCACGGATCTCGGATTCGCTCCCGTGGACACCGGTCCGCTGCACTCCGGAGGAATTCTCCAGCAGCCCGGCGGGCCCCTCTTCAACCGGCCGCTCACGGAAGCGCAGGCGCTGGCATGGACCTCTCACTGAACGTCAACGGAAGACCCGAGCAGTTCTCGGCGCAGCCGAACGAACTGCTCGTGGAACGGCTCCGCGACGGACTCGGGCTGACCGGGACCAAGGTCGGCTGCGACACCGGCCAGTGCGGAACCTGCGTCGTCCGGCTCGACGGCCGCTCCGTCAAGAGCTGCCTGATCCTCACCGCGGCGGCCGCCGGCTCCGCGGTGACCACCATCGAGGGGGTCACCACCCCCGGCGGTGAACTCAGCGGCCTCCAGGAGGCCCTGCGCCAGGAGCACGGCACCCAGTGCGGCTTCTGCACCCCGGGGATGGTCATGGCCCTGGGCGAACTGGTCGACAACACGGCGGACCGCGAGGCACCCACCGAGCCCGAGATCCGCGAGTGGCTCACCGGCAACCTGTGCCGCTGCACGGGCTACCACAGCGTCGTACGAGGAGTGCAGCGCGCCTGCTCCGCGGCCCGCGAGGACGCGCCGGCGCAGCCGGCCACCGCCACCGCCGCCGCCGCGTCCGGACAGGAGGGGTGACGGGGATGACCACAGTGACGGGGGAGACCTCGCCCCAGGGCGGCGGCGTGCTCGGACGGCCGCTGGACATCCGCGAGGATCCGCAGCTGCTGCGCGGCGAGGCCACGTACGTGGGTGACATCGACCTGCCGGGCACCGCCCACATGGCGATCCTCGGCAGCCCGGTGGCCCACGCGAAGATCCTCTCCATCGACACCAAGGCCGCCGAGCAGCTGCCCGGCGTACTGAAGGTGGCCACCGCGGCCGACTTCACCGACGTCATGCCGCTGCCCTGCATCTGGATACCCGGCGGGGTCGAGAGCCACTTCCCGCCCCACCCCTACGGACTCCCCGGCTCCCGCCCGGTGCTGTCCGGCGACACCGTGCGCCACGTCGGAGACCCCCTTGCCGTGGTCGTCGCCGAGACCCCGCGCCAGGCCGCCGCCGCGCTCGCCGCCATCTCCGTCGAGTACGAGCCGCTGACCGCGGTGACCCGCGCCGACGAGGCCCTCGCCGAAGGCGCTCCCCAGCTCCACGAAGCCGTCCCCGGCAACCTGAACGCGTACTGGACCTGCGGGGACAAGGACCGCACCGACGCGGCCATCGCCGCGGCCGAGGTCACCGTCGAGCTCGATCTCGTCAACCAGCGCACCATCAACAGCCCCATCGAGCCGCGCGGCGCGGTCGGCGACTACAACGCCGCCACCGGCGAGTACACGCTCTACGCCTCCACCCAGGGCCCGCACAACCACCGCTTCCTGCTCTCCGCCCTGGTCCTCGGCATCCCCTTCAACAAGCTCCGGGTCGTCGCCCCGACCGTCGGCGGCAGCTTCGGCACCAAGGGATACCTGTACCCGGACATGCCGCTGGTCCTGCTGCTCTCCAAGGCGCTCGGCCGGCCCGTGAAATGGGTCGACACCCGCACCGGCCTGATGAACTCCACCGTCCAGGGCCGCGACCACCGCCAGCACGTGACCCTGGCCGGCACCCGCGACGGCCGGATCACCGCCGTGCGCTGCACGAGCTACGCGAACCTCGGCGCCTACCCCTCCACCATCGGCCCCGGCGTCGCCACCGCCCTGATGGGCCGCTCCATCAGTGGCATGTACGACATCGACGCGGCCTTCTGCGAGGTCTACGCGGCCTTCACCAACACCGTCTCGCTCGGCGCCCAGCGCGGCAGCGGGCGCGCCGAGGCCGCGTTCCTGATGGAACGGCTCGTGGACCGCTACGCCTCCGAGATCGGCATGGACCCGGCGGCGGTGCGCCGCAAGAACCTGGTGCCGAAGGAGAAGTTCCCGTACGACAACGGCCTGGGCTGGACCTACGACTCGGGCGACTACCAGCTCAACTTCGACCGGGCCATCGAGCTCTCGGGCTACGCCGACATGCCCGCCCGCAAGACCGAGGCACGCGCCCGCGGCAAACGGCTCGGTGTCGGCATCGCCTCCTACGTGGCGATCTGCGGTGTCGGCCCCTCCACCCGGATGTCCAAGGAGGGCATGCTCGGCGGCACTTGGGAGAGCGCGAACATCCGCGTCCACCCGACCGGCGAGGTCACCGTCACCGTCGGCTCCGCCTCCACCGGCCAGAGCCACGGCACCGTCTTCGCGCAGGTCGCCGCCGACGAGCTCGGCATCGACCCGGCTCAGGTCCAGGTGTACGAGGGGGACACGCTCAAAGCCCCGTACGGCCAGGGCACTTACGGCTCGCGCTCCTACAGCATGGCCGCGCCGGCCATCGCCCTCACCGCCCGGAAGATCAAGAGCAAGCTGGTCAAGGCCGGGGCCGTCTTCCTGGGCGTCCCCGAGGACAAGGTCGTCTACGCGGACGGCAAGGTCTTCGTGGAGGGTCACGAAGACGACACCGAGAACACCAAGACCTTCGCCGAGCTGGCGATGGCCCTGTGGTACGGCTGGGGGCTGCCGCCCGAGATCGAGCCCGCCCTCGACGAGACCACCCACTTCGACCCGCCGGACTTCAACTACCCCTTCGGAACGCACGTCGCCGTCGTCGAGATCGACGAACTGACCGGCGAGACCGAGGTGGTGGCCTACACCGCCGTCGACGACGCGGGCAACATCGGCAACCCGAAGATCGTCCTCGGGCAGATCGAGGGCAGCATCGTGCACGGCCTCGGCCAGGCCCTCATGGAGCACGCCGAGTACGCCCCGGACGGGCAGCTCGTCAGCCGCGACCTGGGCCACTACGCGCTGCCCCGCGCCATCGACGCGCCCTTCTTCACCCTCGACAAGACGGTCACCCCCTCCCCGCACAACCCGCTGGGAGCCAAGGGCGCGGGCGAGATCGCCACCGTGCCGCCCGCCGCCGCAGTCGTTAACGCCGTCGTCGACGCCCTGTCCGACCTGGGCGTCCGGCACATCGACATGCCCGTCACCCCCGAGAAGGTCTGGCGCCGTCTGAGAGGGGAAGCCCAGTGATCCTCACCGAGTTCGACTACGTACGCCCCGTCGGCCTCGACGAGGCCCTGACCCTGCTGGCCGGCCGACCCGGCGCCCGGGTGCTGGCCGGCGGGCAGAGCCTGCTGCCCGGCCTGCGCACCGGGGAGGAGCGGGCCTCCCTGCTCGTCGACGTCCGCCGGCTGGAAGAGCTCCGGGGCATCGAGCGGACCCCCGCGGGGATCCGGATCGGGTCGATGACCACCCTGGCCGAACTGGCCGCGCACCCCCTGGTGCTGGCCGGGGCGCCGGAGATCGCCGCCGCCGCCCGCGCCAACGGCGACCCCCAGGTCCGCAACCTCGGCACGGCCGGCGGCAACCTCGCCGCCACCGGCCGGGCCACCGACCTTCCCGTCGCGGCCATCGCCGCCGGAGCCACGGCCGAACTGGCCGGTCCCGGCGGGTCGTCCACGATCACCGCCGAGGAACTGGCCGCCTCCGGCGTCCCGGCGGGCACGGTCATCACCGCCCTGCTCGTCCCGGCCGCCGCGGGCGGCGCCGCCTTCGAGAAGACCGCCGACCGGGCCACCCGCTACCCGGTCTGCGCGGCCGCCGTGCGGATCACCCCCGACGGGCCGCGCATCGCGGTCACCGGGGCCACCGCCCGCGCCCTGCGACTGCGCGGGGTCGAAGAACGGATCGGCGGGGGCCCGTACACGACGGAGAACGTGCTCGCGGCCTTCCGCGCCGAACCCAGGGAGCTGTTCGTCCCGGGGCGCGGCACCTCGGCCGAGTACCTCGGCCACCTCGCGGGCGTACTCACCGCCCGCGCGCTCACGAGGGCCGTGCAGGCACCCGCCTGACCGCCCACGACGGGGGAGTTGAAGCAGTGGAACCGTTGCCCACGACAGCACGGACCGCGCCGTCCGCGACCACCACGGGGGACCCCTTGCGTCCAGCCCCCGGCTCCGCAGGCGCACCGGGAGGCTCCGGCTTCTGGGTGGTGGGCGCGGTCCTCGTCCTGCTGATGCTCTCCTCCTCCGTCCCCTCCGCCCTCTACGTGCTCTACCAGCAGGAATGGGGCCTGTCCTCCGGCGTGATCACGGTGGTCTTCGCCCTGTACGCCGTCACCGTGCTCGCCGGACTCCTGCTGTTCGGCTCGCTGTCCGACACCCTCGGCCGCAGGCCCGTACTCGCCGCGGGGCTGGTCCTCGCGATCGTCTCCATGGGGCTGTTCGCCTCGGCGCAGGGGCTCGGTCTGCTGCTCGCCGCCCGCGCCGTCCAGGGGCTGGCGGTCGGCCTGGCCACCGGGGCCATGGGCGCCGCCCTGCTGGAACTCAGCCCCGGCTCCCGGCCGGCGCTCGGCGCCCAGGTCAACAGCGCCGGCCCGACCGTCGGCATCGGCCTCGGCGGCATCGGGGCCGGGCTGCTCGTGCAGTACGCACCCGCTCCGACCGTCCTGACCTACCTGCTTCTCGTGGGGGCCTTCGCGGTCTCGCTGATCGGCGTGGCCCGGATGGCGGAGAGCGCGCCGGGTCGGGCGGCGGGTCCGGCGGCGGGTCGGGCGGCGGAGGGCGCGCCGGGTCCGGCGGCCGGGGGCCGCTTCAAGCTGGCCCCGCACCGGATCCACATCCCCGCCGCCGCGCGAGGCCGCTTCGCCGTGCTGATCCTGACCATCGTGGCCGTCTGGTCGGTCGGCGGCTTCTACCTCTCGCTCGGCCCGCACCTGGCCCTCTCCCTGCTCCGGAGCACCAACTACCTCGTCGGCGGAGCCACCGTGGCCCTCCTCGCGGGCGCCGCCACCGCCGCCCAGCTCCTGCTGGGCCGCACCGAGGCCCTGCGCACGGCCGTCCTCGGCCTGGCCGGCCTGCTCGGCGGGCTGGCCCTGGTGCTCCTCGCGCTCGGGCTCGGCTCGGCCCCCGTGTTCCTCGCGGCCACCGCCGTGCTCGGAGCCGGCTGGGGCGCCGCCTTCCTCGGCTCCTTCCGCGCGCTCAGCGCGCTGGCCGAGCCGGCGCACCGGGGCGAACTGACCGCCGCCGTCTACGTGTTCGCGTACCTCGCGATGAGCGTGCCGGCGGTGCTCGCCGGACTGCTCACCAATGTCCACGGGCTGCACCGCACCTCGGTGGGCTTCATGGCCACCGTCGCCGCGGTGTGCACGCTCGCCCTGGTGGCCACCCTGCGGCTGGCCGCCCGGAACAGGACGGAAGGGAGCACCGCATGACGGGGGACCCGGGTACGGCCGCGCTGCGCACCGCCCTGCGCGCGCTGGAGATCTTCGAGGGCCTCACCGAGGAGCAGCTGGACTGGCTGGTCTCGGTCTCCGAACCGAGGGTGCTCACCGACGGGGAGGTCCTCTTCCGCGACGGGGAGGAGGCCACGGGCTTCCACGTGCTGCTCTCCGGGGGGCTCGTGGTCACCAAGGTCGTCGACGGCCGCGAGGAGGTCCTGACCCGGCACTCCACCGAGGAGGAGAGCGCGGCCGCCGAGGACCACGACGGCAAGCCCTCGGCCGCGCACCGGTTCACCGGCGAGCTGCCGCTGCTGACGGACGGGTCGTACGTGGCCACGGCCGCGGCGAGCGGTCCGGCCACCACCGTGGTGGCGTACGCGAAGCCGGTCTTCTTCGAAATGCTGACCCGCTGCCACGGGGTGGCCGCCGTACTGATCCCCGTGCTGGCCTGGCGCATCAAGTCCTCCGAGGTCCAGGCCCGCAAACGGGCCACCGTCGAAGCCCTGGGCACCCTGGCGGCCGGTCTCGCCCACGAGCTGAACAACCCCGCCGCCGCGGTGGCCCGAGCCGCGCAGGAACTGGCGCCCGCCCTGGACCAGCTCACGCGGACCGCCCAGGTCTGGGGCGCGGCCGCCACGGACGCGGAGCGCTCCGTGTTCGACCGGCTCGCCGAGGAACTGGACAAGGCGGCCCCGCCGTTGGTCACCGACCCGCTGGACCAGGCGGACGCGGAGGAGCAGATCGCCGACTGGGCCGAGGAGGCCGGCGCGGAGCGGGCGGGGCTGCTCGGCTCGGGGGTCTCCGACCTCGGACTGGACCTGGGCGGGCTGCTGGAGCGGCTGGAGGGGGTCGGCGAGCCGGCCCTGCCGGCGGCCCTGGACCACCTGGCGGCCCTCCTGGAGATCCGCTCGCTCGCAGCCGAGCTGCGGGCGGCCGGTCCGCGGATCTCCCAACTGGTGTCGGCCACCCGGGATTACGCCAATCTCGACCGGGCCCCCGAGCAGCGCTTCGCCGTCACCGACGGACTGGAGAACACGCTGGTCGTGCTGCGTGCCAAGCTCTCCGGGATCGGGATCGTGCGCGCGTACGAACCGGACCTGCCCGAACTGACGGGCTATCCGAGCGAGCTGAACCAGGTGTGGACCAACCTGGTCGACAACGCGGCGGCCGCCATGGAAGGCGCCGGCACCCTCACCCTGCGTGCCCGGGTCGAAGGGGTCTGCATGGTGGTGGAGATCGCCGACACCGGCTCGGGGATCCCCGAGCAATCGCTGCCGAGGATCTTCGAACCCTTCTACACGACCAAGGACGTGGGGAAGGGGACCGGTCTCGGTCTGCACCTCAGCTACCGCATCGTCACCCAGCGCCACCACGGTTCGATCACGGCCCGCTCGCGCCCGGGGGAGACCCGGATGACCGTCCGGCTGCCGCTGTCCGGGACCGATCCGTCCTGCGCCGTACCGGCCGGGCCCATGGTTCCCACCGTTCCCACCCCATCGAAGAGTTGAAAGGGAGTCGACATGTCCAAGTACGACATCTCCACGCTGCACCCCGTGTTCGTCCGGCAGATGGACGCGCTCGCCGCGCTGGACATCGAGGCGGTCATGAAGAACTACACCGACGACGCCGTGCTGTTGCGCTTCGAGGGCGTCTCCGTCGGCATCGAGGCGGTGCGCGAGACCTTCACCGGATACCTCACGGTGAAGCCCACCCTCGTGGAGCTGCAGGAATACGTGGAGACCGACGACACCATCTTCTACCGGGCGATCATGAACCTGAACGGCGAGCCGGAGCACGCGTTCGGAACGCTCGTCGTCCGTGATGGCCGGATCTGGCGGCAGACCGCCGGATTCGGCGGCTGATTGCCGAAATCTGGGTAGCGTGTGCGGGGAGGGCGGGATGTGCGCCCTCCCCGTATGTGCGAGAGCCGTAGATATATGCAAGAAGCGTGAAGGGGAGGTCATGGAAACGGAAACCGGCCGGGTCGAGGCATTCAGTGACGGTGTATTCGCGGTCATCATCACGATCCTCGTCCTGGAACTGAAAGTTCCGGAAGAAACCGGATCCGACTTCTGGCACGGAGTGCGGGAACAGTGGCCGCACTACGCCGCCTATGTGGTGAGTTTCCTCATCATCGGAGTGATGTGGGTGAACCACCACACCATCTTCAGTCACATCAAGCGGGTCGACCGTCCTTTGCTGTTCCTGAACCTCCTGGTGCTGATGGTGGTGTCGGTGGTCCCGTACACCACCAATGTGCTCGCCGAACACCTCATGGAAGAAGGGGGATCGGCCAACGCCGCGGCCGTCCTCTACAGCCTCGTCACCGTGGCCTACGCCTTGGCGTTCATGGCCTTCTGGTGGTACGTCACCCGCGTCGGGCACCTTTTCCACGAACAGGTGGACAAGGACGGCGCCCGGGCCACCAGGGTCCGTTTCGGACTGGGTGCCATCGCCTACCCCTGCACCGTAGTCCTGGCCTTCTTCTCCGCCCCGCTCACTCTCGTCGCCCACTTCCTGATCGCGCTCTACTATGCGGCGAACCAGATCCCCATCCCCCTCGTGGTAGAAGAAGAGCGGCTCGAATCTGCCAGCGACCTCAGGAAGTAGCCGTCGGGACCTACGGCCGTTCTCCGCGGTCAAGTAGGGTAATGGATCTAGCTGGTCGCGGGGGAGGCCCAGATGGCTCGCGTAGTTCTGCCGGAGGAATCCACCAAGGAAATCTCCGAATTGATCGACGTACTGATCTCGCTCTTCTTCGAGTCGTTACCCCGGCGGGACCAGCGAAACTGGGCCCGCGTATATCTGAACGGCCTGGTGCGGACCAACGGCAAGAAAACAATTCGTAACATCGCCGGAACCGGGGCCAGTTCCGTCGAGCAGAGCCTGCAGCAGTTCATCAGCAAATCCCCCTGGGACTGGACCCCCGTCCGGCGCTCCCTCGCCCAGCACCTGGAACGCACCGCGCAGCGCCCGCTGGCCTGGGTGGTGCAGCCCATGGTCATCGAGAAGGCCGGCGACCGGTCGGTCGGCGTGGGACGGCAGTTCGTCCCGCAGCTCGGCCGCACCGCCAACTGTCAGCAGGCCAGCGGGATCTGGCTCACCTCCAGCGATGCCGGTTTCCCCGTCGAATGGACCCTCACCCTCCCCGGGCCCTGGACGGCGGAACTCCTGCGGCGCCGGCGGGCCGGGATCCCCGACACGGCACGCTCGCTCACCCCCGCCCAGGACGCGGTACACGCGGTCCAGCGGATGGCCGCCACCTGGCAACTCCAGCGCAGGCCCGTGGTGATGGAAGTCTCCAACAGCGAACTGCCGCAGTGCATCGAGTCGTTCGCGATGCAGGACATCCCCTTCGTATTCAAAGTGGACGGCACCCTGCCCGTCTCCTTCGGCGGGGCCGGCCGGCACAAGCCCGGCCCGCACACCGCGCCGGCCCGCGAGCTCATCGACTCCCTGCGCTCCCAGCGGCGCGTCGTCGAATGGACCCGGCACGGCCGCGCCGAGGGAGCGGTCACCCTGCTCACCTCGGCCGCCATCTTCGCCGGCCCCGGTGAGGACCGCCTCGTGCCGGCCCCGCCCACCCCGCTGCTGCTCGTCGGGGCCTGGACCGAGACGGCCCTGCTGCCCTCGGAGTTCTGGATCACCAACATCGGCGACCGGCCGCTCGCGCAGCTGTTCCTCCTCGCCAAGCTCACCGACCGGGTCGCGCTCGACTTCACCGAGGTCTGCGAGCCCGCCGGAATCCGGGACTTCGAGGGCCGCTCCTTCCGCGGCTGGCACCACCACGCCACCCTCGCCAGCGTCGCCCACGCCGCGATGCTGCTCGGCGCGCGCGGACGGGGCCCCCACCCGGCACAGCCCGAGCCGTACCCCGGCCCGGCCCGCAGCGCCCCCACCCGTCCGGTCGCCGCCGCGCACACCGCCGGACCCCCCGTCCTGCCGCCGAGACCGGTCATCCCCGGGCAGAGCCCGCGCCGCGAGTACATCCGCTGATGCTCGACATCGCCGAAGAGCTACGCGCGTGGTGCGCCGCCGGACGGGACTTCGCCGTGGCCACGGTGGTCTCCGTCAGCGGCAGCGCGCCGCGCGGCCCCGGCGCCTCCCTGGCCGTCGACTCCGGCGGCACCGCGCTCGGCTCCCTCTCCGGGGGCTGCGTGGAATCCGCCGTGCACGAGCTGTGCCTGGAGGCGATCGCCTCGGGGCGCAGCGGCGTGCACCGCTTCGGCTACAGCGACGACGACGCCTTCGCGGTCGGGCTGACCTGCGGGGGAGTCCTCGACGTGCTGATCACCCCGGTGCGCCGGCACGACCCGGTGCGACCCGTCATCAGTGCCGTGCTCGACGCGGCCTGCGCCGGTGCCCGCTCCGCGCTGGGCCGGGTGGTCTGCGGGCCGCCGGAGCAGCTGGGCCGGGCCATCGCCGTGCACGCCGACGGCTCCTACGAGGGCCGCCTGGGCGGGGGCGCCGCGCTGGACCGGGCCGCCGCCGAGCGGCTCCGGGGCTGGCTCGCGGCCGGCCGCACCGGCACCGCCGAGCTGGGCACCGCGGGCGGGCTCTGCGGGCAGCCCCTGACCCTGCTGGTCGAATCGGCCGCCGAGCGGCCCCGGCTGCTGGTCTACGGGGCCATCGACTTCGCCGCCGCCCTCACCCGGATCGGCGCCTTCCTGGGCTACCGGGTCACGGTCTGCGACGCCCGGCCCGTCTTCGTCACGGCCGCCCGCTTCCCCGACGCCGACGAGGTGGTCGTGGACTGGCCGCACCGGCACCTGGCCGGGGAATGGGAGGCGGGTCGCCTGGATTCCCGTACGACCGTGTGCGTCCTGACCCACGACGCCAAGTTCGACGTACCGCTGCTGACGCTCGCGCTGCGGCTGCCCCTCGGGTACGTGGGTGCCATGGGCTCGCGCCGCACCCACGAGGACCGCGCGCGGCGGCTGCGGGCGCAGGGGGTGGAGGCGGCCGCGCTGGCCCGGCTGCGCTCACCGATCGGCCTGGACCTCGGCGGGGGAACCCCCGAGGAGACCGCGCTCGCCATCGCCGCCGAGTTCACGGCCGTCCGGTACGGGGGAACGATTCTCCCGCTGGCCCGGAGCCACGGCCCCGTCCACCGGCCGGGCCGCCCCGCCGGCGCCCGGCCGCAGGACCAAGGTCCCGTAGGAAGCGACCATCCGGCCCCAAATGTCCTGGACGATCGGCCGGGGCGGTGTGAACTCCCGGTCGTGTGAGAATGAAGTACGTGCGTTCCTCGACTGCCCTGTCGGGGTCACCTCCGAACGACTGGGATGTTCAGCACGTGCGTTTTCTCAATGACCTGAAGCCGCCGTACGACCTGACGTACGACGATGTGTTCATGGTGCCGAGCCGCTCCGCGGTCGGTTCCCGGCAGGGCGTCGACCTTTCCGCGCCTGACGGCACCGGCACCACCATTCCGCTGGTCGTGGCCAACATGACCGCCATCGCCGGCCGCCGGATGGCCGAGACGGTCGCCCGCCGCGGCGGCATCGTCGTCATCCCGCAGGACATCCCGATCGACGTCGTCACCGACGTGATCTCCTGGGTGAAGACCCGCCACCTCGTGCTCGACACCCCGATCACGCTGGCGCCCACCCAGACCGTCGCCGACGCGCTGTCGCTGCTGCCCAAGCGCGCACACGGCGCCGGCGTGGTCGTCGACGCGGACGGCCGCCCGGTGGGCGTCGTCACCGACCACGACCTGACCGGCGTGGACCGCTTCACCCAGCTCTCCGAGGTCATGTCGAAGGAGCTCCTGCTCATCGACGCCGACATCGACCCCCGCGAGGCCTTCACCAAGCTCGACGCCGGCCACCGCAAGCTGGCCCCCGCCGTCGACAAGGACGGCAAGCTCGTCGGCATCCTCACCCGCAAGGCCGCGCTGCGCGCGACCCTGTACACCCCGGCCACCGACGCCAACGGCAAGCTGCGCATCGCCGCCGCCGTCGGCATCAACGGCGACTTCGTGGCCAAGGCCAAGCAGCTGCTCGACGCGGGCGTGGACACGCTCGTCATCGACACCGCGCACGGCCACCAGGAATCGATGATCAGCGCGATCAAGGCCGTCCGCGCCCTCGACCCGCAGGTCCCGATCGTGGCCGGCAACATCGTCGCCGCCGAGGGCGTCAAGGACCTGATCGACGCCGGCGCCGACATCATCAAGGTCGGTGTGGGCCCGGGCGCCATGTGCACCACCCGCATGATGACCGGCGTGGGCCGCCCGCAGTTCTCCGCGGTGCTGGAGTGCGCGGCCGAGGCGAAGAAGCACGGCAAGCACGTCTGGGCCGACGGCGGCGTCCGTCACCCGCGCGACGTGGCGATGGCGCTGGCCGCCGGTGCGTCCAACGTCATGATCGGCTCCTGGTTCGCCGGTACGTACGAGTCCCCGGGCGACCTTCAGCAGTCGGCCGACGGCCGCCTGTACAAGGAGTCCTTCGGCATGGCCTCCGCGCGCGCGGTCCAGAACCGCACCTCGGAGGAGTCCTCCTACGACCGCGCCCGCAAGGGTCTGTTCGAAGAGGGCATCTCCACCTCGCGGATGTTCCTGGACCCGGCCCGTCCGGGCGTCGAGGACCTGATCGACTCGATCATCGCGGGCGTCCGCTCCTCCTGCACCTACGCCGGTGCGGCCTCCCTCGCGGAGTTCGAGGAGAAGGCCGTCGTCGGCATCCAGTCCGCCGCGGGCTACGCCGAGGGCAAGCCGCTGCACGCCAGCTGGAGCTAGTCGCACCTCACCACTGCGCCGGGGCCCCCGTCGGGGGCCCCGGCGCAGTGCTGTCCGGACCGGGACCGCGGCCGCGGGACCGACGGGCGGGGGCAGGTGTCCGGTGCCACGCTGGTCGTACTCGATCCGCGAAAGGCAGTCGTCATGATCACCACTGACTTCGTCCCCGGCTCCCCCTGCTGGCTCGACCTCGGCACACCCGACGTCCCCGCCGCCTCGGCCTTCTACGGAGGCGTCCTCGGGTGGGACTACGAGTCCATGGGCGCGGGAGAGGACATGGAAGGCGGCATGTTCCGGAAGGACGGCAAGATCGTCGCGGGGCTCGGCAAGCTCACCGAGGAGGGCGCCCGCCCCGCCTGGATGATCTACTACAGCGTCCCCGACGCCGAGGCCACGACCCGGGCCGTCCGCAGCGCCGGCGGCGCCGTACGGGTGGAGCCGCGCAAGCTCGACGAGTGGGGCACGATGGCGCAGTACAGCGACCCGCTCGGGGGCCAGTTCGCCGTCTGGCAGCCCGGGGACAACAAGGGCGTCGACCTCGTGGACCAGCCGGGTTCGCTGTCCTGGACCGAGCTGTACACGAGCGACGCCGCGGCCGCCCGGGAGTTCTACGGGGGCGTCTTCGGCTGGCAGTTCAACGACATGCCGATGCCGGGCGGCGAGGGCACGTACACCCTGATCACCCCGGCCGGGCAGCCCGAGGGGCGCATGCAGGGCGGCCTCATGGAGCTCTCGGCCGAGGACCTCGCCGTGGCGGGCGGACGGCCGTACTGGCACCCGGTCTTCCGCGTCACCGACTGTGACGCGACGGTCGCCGAGGTCACCGCGCGCGGCGGCAGCGTGCAGATGGGTCCCGCGGACGCCCAGGACGTCGGCCGGCTGGCCGTCTGCCTCGACCCGTCGAACGCCGACTTCGTGGTGCTGGACCCGTCCCAGGACTGAGCCCCCGGCTCGGATCCCCTTCTCGCGGCCCCGCCGCCGTCCGACCCGGACGGCGGCGGGGCCGTTCGCGTACCGCCGCGCCCGCCGCCGCGCGGCGGTCGCGACCGTTCACCGACGGGGGACGACCGGTCGGCGCAGGGTGCGGCGGGATACGTCAGGCGGCGGATAACTCCGCGCGCGCGGTCCGGCACGCTCGGTGCATCCCGAGCCGCGTACCGAGCCGCGTACCGAGCCGCATCCCGACCCATCCCGACCCGGAAGGGGCAGCCCATGTCGCCCATGTCCTCGACCGCCGGCGCCGTCACGGTCAGCCGCCGCCGCACCGACGCGTACGCCCTCGCCCGGCTGGAGAGGGAACACGGCAAGGCGCTCCACGGATTCCTCCTCGGCCTCACCTTCGGTGACCGCCACCGGGCCGAGGACCTCGTCCAGGAGACCCTGTTCCGGGCCTGGAAACATCCCGAGGCCCTGGAGAGCAGCGCCCACGCCTCCATGCGGCCCTGGCTGTACACCGTCGCCCGGCGCGTTGCCATCGACGCCCGCCGGGCCCGGCTGTCGCGCCCGGCCGAGGTCGGGCCCGACGGGCTGGAACAGTCCCCGGCCGACGAGGACCGCACCGAGCGGTCCGTCGCCGTCCTCGACGTCCGCGAAGCCCTGCGATTACTCAGCCCCGATCACCGGGCCGTGCTCCTGCTCATCTACTTCCGCGGGGCCAGCGTCTGCGAGGCCGCCGAAGCGCTCGGCGTACCCGCCGGCACGGTCAAGTCCCGTACGTACTACGCCCTGCGGGCCCTGCGCGCCCTCCTGCCCGGCTACGATGACGGCCACCTCCGCCCGTGAACGCACCTCCAGCTTCGCCAGGATGTGCGACACGTGGGTCTGCACGGTCCGGCGGGACAGGAACAGCGCCGAGGCGATCTCGGGATTCGTCCGGCCCCGCGCGACCAGCAGCGCCACCTTCAGCTCCGCCGGAGTCAGCGCCTCCCACCCCCGCGCGGGCCTGCGCCGCGCCACCCGGCTGCCCCGCCGCACACCCAGGCTCCGCAGCCGGGCGTCCGCCCGGGCGATGTCCCACCGGGCGCCGAGGAGCTCGTACGCGGCCACCGCGCCGGTCAGCGCCGACCGCGCGCCCGGCAGGTCCCCGTGCCAGGCCCGGGCCACCGCCAGGTCCTCCAGCGTCTGGCCCGCCACCAGCCCGCCCCGCGCCAGCGCCGCCGTCTCCGCCAGCAGCTGCGGGTCCTGCGCGAACAGCCCGCGGCAGCGCAGCAGAGCCAGCGCCGGACCCGGCTGCTCCGGCAGGGCCGCCGCCGTGCGGGCGCAGGCGGCCACCGCCGACCGGGCCGCCTCGGTGTCCCGGTCCTCCAGTGCGAGCCGGACGGCCTCCGACAGCGCCCAGGGACGGTCGTAGGCCACCGCCTCGTCCACACCGTCCTCCAGCGCGGGCAGCAGCGCCTCCAGCGCCTCGCGGGGACGCCCGTCGCGCTCCGCCAGCAGGGCGCGGGCCAGCAGGACGTGCGCGGTGTGCCGACGGGCCGCCGGCGGCTCGTACGCGTCCGGGCCCAGCGTGGCCAACTCCGCCCGGGCCGCGTCCTGTTCGCCCCGGTGGCCCAGGATCAGGGCGCGCAGCCCGCGGGTCAGCACCGGCAGCCAGCCGTCCGAGACGGGCATGCCCCGCGCCCGGGCCAGACCGGCCAGCGCGGCGTCCCAGTCGCCGAGCCGGTAGCGCAGATCGGCCAGCAGGGCCTCCGTCACCACGAGCCGGCCCGTCGAGCCGGTACGGGCCGCCAGCTGCCGGGCCTCGCGCAGCGCCGCGGCGGCGGCGTGCGGCTCGTCGAACCGCAGGTGGCCCTCGGCCTGGTTGGCGAGCAGCAGCAGCCGCATGTCGTTGGCGGCCGGGCTGCGGCGGGCGTGCGCGATCCCGGCCGCCACGTGACGCAGCGATTCCCGGCCCCGGTTGAGGTGGAACAGCGCGAAGGACATGGCGTGTTCGGCCTCCGCGCCGCAGAGCGGATCGCCGAGCAGCCGCGCCCGGGCGACCAGCGGCCCGGCGAGCGCGTACGCCTCCTCCGGCCGGTGCAGATCGGCCAGCGCCAGGACCCGGCACGCCTCCAGGCGCAGCCGCAGTCCCGCGCGGGGCGCCTCCTCGGTCGGCGCTTCCCCGGCTGGTGGCTCCTCGGCGGGCGCCTCCTCGGCGGGCGCCTCCCCTGCTGGTGCCCCGTCGGTGGGCGCCTCCCCGGTCGGTGCCTCCTCGGCCAGTGCCTCCTCGGTGACCTCCAGGGACCGGGCCATGTCCCCCTGGATCATCAGCGCCGACACCAGCTTGAAGGCGAGTGCCGTCCTGCGCCCCGGATCCTGCGCCCGCTCCCGCAGCGTCCGGAGCAGCTCCACCGACTCGGGCCGCCGCAGCATCAGCGCGGCATCGGCGAGGCCGTCCTCCAGGGCCTCCCGGTACGGACTCCCGGTCTCGTCGGGGGGCTCGTTCGCGCCCTGCTCGACGGCCCGGCGCAGCAGGGCGGCCGCCGTTTCGGGTGCCACCGCGATCAGGGCCTGCGCCGACTCGGCCGTCCACCGCACCGCCCACGGGTCCAGCGCCCCGCCGGCCAGCAGCTGTCCCGCGGTCCGGGCGGGATCGAGCCCGGCCTCGGCGAAGGCCCGCGCGGCGTCCTGGTGGAGGACGCCGCGGGCGGCCCGCGGCAGCTCCGCGTACAGGGCCAGCCGCACGGCCGGCTGCCGGAACCGCAAGCCGTCACCGTCGCCCGGGTGGTGCCGGGGCGGACCCGCCGGGAGCCCGGCGGGCAGGGGGCCCGGTTCCAGTATTCCGGTCAGGAGGGGCGTCTCCAGTTCGGCGAGCAGGTCCCGGACCGGGAGCGTCCGTACGAGGGCCAGCTCGCGCGCCGTGAAGGCCGGTCCGAGCAGGGCTGCGTGCCGGAGCGTGGCCAGGGCCGCCGGGGGGAGCGGGCTCAGCTCGCGGGTGGCCGCCTCCGGGGGCGGCGGCAAGTCCCCTACAGGGAGGGTCAGTTCGGCGGCGGACCCGCGGACTTCGATGAGGCCGGACCAGTGCGCGAGCAGCTCCCGCAGCAGCCGGGGGTTGCCGCCCGCGTGCCCGGCGGCCTCCCGCAGCCGGGGTCCGGGCGCCGCGCCCAGCACCTCCCGGACCAGCGCGGCCGATTCCGCGCCCGTCAGCGGCTCCAGCCGGAGCGTGCGCCCGTCCGGCCCGCCGCCCAGGGAGGCGCACAGCTCCTCCACCTCGGCCCGCCGGGGCAGCCGCCGCCGGGCCGCCAGCATCAGCAGCGGCAGTCGCCGGGTGGCCCGAGCGAGGTGGCGCCACAGCAGCAGGGAGGCCGGATCCGCCCACTGGAGGTCGTCCAGGGCCAGGAGCAGCGGCCGCCGCGCGCACCACTCCTCCACATCGGCGGCCAGCAGGTCCACGGCCGCCAGCAGCGCCCCGCCGGGCTCGGCCGACCGGGAGGCCTCCCGGAGCAGGGCCAGCGCCCGCGCCCGCCCGGGGCCGGCCGGATGCAGGCAGTCCAGCGCCGCGCGCAGCGGAAGCCCGGTGCCCAGCGCCTCGGCGGCCCCGTACCGCACCCGGCAGCCGAGCGCGGCCGCCTCGGTCAGTGCCTCGCGCAGGAAGACCGTACGGCCCGCGCCCGGCTCACCTTCCACGATCAGGCAGGCTCCGCCGCCCTCCGCACCAGCCCGTACCCATGTCCGCAACGCGTCACGGCACTCGTCGCGGTGCTGTTCTCGCCCGACCCGCACGTCGGCGATCCCTCCGGTCGTTCGCGCCCCCTCAAGGATGGCAGCTCACGGGCCGCTCAGCGCCGGGGAATTCGGCCAGGTGGTGTCGAACTGTGCACCCCCGCACGGTATTTGGGAATCCGCACCGTTATCTTCATGCCCGCGCCCACGCCCGTTTCGATGACGAGCCCGTGGCCGTCCCCGTAGACCTGGCGCAGCCGCTCGTCCACATTGGTCAGCCCGATGCCCGAGGAGGAGCCCGCGTGCTCCCCGGCCAGGATCCGGCGCAGCAGGGCCGGATCCATCCCGACGCCGTTGTCCTCGATGGTGATCAGCGCCTCCGCGCCGGCGTCCCGGGCCGCGATGGTGATCTTGCACTCCTCGGTGGAGTCCTCCAGCCCGTGCTTGACCGCGTTCTCCACCAGCGGCTGCAGGCACAGGAACGGCAGCGCCACCGGCAGCACCTCGGGTGCCACCTGCAAGGTCAGCTTGAGCCGTTCCCCGAACCGGGCCCCGGCCAGCGCCAGGTACTGCTCGATGGACCGCAACTCCTCGGCCAGCGTGGTGAACTCCCCGTGCCGCCGGAAGGAGTAACGGGTGAAGTCGGCGAACTCCAGCAGCAGATCCCGTGCCCGTTCCGGATCGGTGCGCACGAACGAGGCGATCGCGGCCAGGGAGTTGAAGATGAAGTGCGGGGAGATCTGTGCGCGCAGCGCCTTGATCTCGGCTTCCATCAGCCGGGTCCGCGAACGGTCCAGCTCGGACAGCTCCAGCTGTACGGACACCCAGCGCGCGACCTCGGTGGCGGCCCGCACCAGCACCGCCGACTCCCGCGAGCCGTAGGCCACCAGCGCGCCCAGCATCCCGTCCTCGCCGGTCAGCGGGGCCACCACGGCCCACTTGAGGGGGCAGTCGGGCCGCTCGCACTCGGTGCGCACGCTCTGGCTGCGTCCCGAGTCCAGCATCACCGCGACCCGGGCCATCACCCGGCGCTCGTGGTGGTCGGCGCCCGGGCCGTCCCAGGCGAGGACGTGTTCGCGGTCCGTCAGGCACAGGGCCTCGGTGCCGAGGAGGGAGCGCAGGCGCCGGGCGGCCTTGCGGGCGGCGTCCTCGGTGAGGCCGGCGCGCAGCGGGGGAGCGGCGAGGGAGGCGGTGTGCAGGGTGTGGAAGGTGGCCCGTTCGACGGGGGTGCCGAGGTCGAGGCCGAGGGCGCGCTCGCCCCGCCGGGCCTGCCGCCGTCCGCCGAACCAGCCGAGCCCCAGCAAGAGCGCCCCGCCGGCCGCGCCGAGCATCGAGAGCAGTGCTCCGGTCATGGTGTGCCGCCCTCCTCCGAGAGCAGTGCTCCGGTCATGGTGTGCTGCTTCGGGCCGTGAGCAGTGCTCCGGTCCGTGTGCGTCGCCTCCGCCACGTCCTCCGGCAGGTGCAGCCGCGCCAGCGTCGCCGCCGTGCCCGGCGGGATCCGCCCGCGCGTACCCAGCGACACCAGCACCATCGTCAGGAACCCCAGCGGAACCGACCACACCGCCGGCCATGCCAGCAGCGTGTTCGCCCACCCCGCCGGCGCCAGCCCGGCCCGCGTCGCCAGCACCGCGCTCAAGGCCGCCCCGCCCCCCGTCACCAGCCCGGCCACCGCCCCCGGCGGCGTCAGTCCGCGCCACCAGATCCCCAGCACCAGCAGCGGGCAGAACGAGGACGCCGACACCGCGAAGGCCAGCCCCACCGCGTCCGCCACCGGCACCTCCGTCACCAGTGCGCTCCCGGCCAGCGGCACCAGGATCGCCACCAGCACCGCGACCCGGAAACTGCGCACCCCGCGCGCGGGCAGCACGTCCTGGTGCAGCACCCCCGCCACCGCCATCGTCAGTCCCGAAGCCGTGGACAGGAACGCCGCGAACGCGCCGCCCGCCAGCAACGCCCCCAGCAGGTCCCCGGCGAGCCCGCCGACCACCCGGGCCGGCAGCACCAGCACCACCGCGTCCGCCTCCCCGGTCAGGGCCAGCTCCGGGGTGTAGATCCGGCCCAGCGTCCCGTACACCGGCGGCAGCAGGTAGAAGGCGCCGACCAGGCCGAGCACCACCAGCGTGGTGCGGCGCGCCGCCCGGCCGTTCGGGCTCGTGTAGAAGCGCACCGCCACGTGCGGCAGCCCCATGGTCCCGAGGAAGGTGGCCAGGATCAGCCCGTACGTGGCGTACAGCCGCAGCTCCGGCCGGTCCCCGGACAGCGGCTCCGACCAGCTCGACACCCCCGGTCCGGCCTCCGCCCGGCCCTGCGGCACCGGGGAGTGCGGGGCGAACTCCAGCCGCGCGTGCGCCCGTACGGAATGCTGCCCGGCGCCGAGGGTCACGGACTGCCCCGCGTACGCGCGCCCGTCCACCTGCCCGGTCACCGTCACCGTCAGCGGTGCGTCCAGGGACAGCCGTACGTCCTCGGCCAGCGTGACCGCGGTGTGCTCGCGGAACACCGCCGGGGCGTCGAAGGAGGCGCGCGGGGCGCCGTCCCCCGCCCAGGCCGCCAGCAGGAAGAACGCGGGCACCAGCAGCGCGGTGAGCTTCAGCCAGTACTGGAAGGCCTGCACGAAGGTGATGGACCGCATCCCGCCGGCCGCCACCGCCGCCGTCACCACACAGGCGACGACCACCCCGCCCACCCAGTGCGGTGCCCCCGTCAGGATCTCCAGCGTCAGGCCCGCGCCCTGGAGCTGCGGCAGCAGGTACAGCCAGCCGACGCCGAGCACGAACAGCACCGCGATCCGGCGCACCGCCTGCGATTCGAGCCGGGCCTCGGCGAAGTCGGGCAGCGTGTACGCGCCCGAGCGCCGCAGCGGGGCCGCGATCAGCACCAGCAGCACCAGGTACCCGGCGGTGTAGCCCACCGGGTACCAGAGCATCTGCGGCCCCTGGAGCAGCACCAGCCCGGCCACGCCGAGGAAGGAGGCCGCCGAGAGGTACTCGCCGCCGATGGCCGCCGCGTTGAGGCGCGGGCCGACCGTGCGCGAAGCCACGTAGAAGTCCGAGGTGGTACGGGATATGCGCAGGCCCAGCGCGCCGACCAGCACCGTGACCAGGACGACGACGGCGACCGCGGTCAGCGCGTACGTCTGGTTCACCGGCGGGTCCTTCGGCTGGGGCGCGGGGCGCGCGGCGCGGCCCGGCGGGGTGTCGGGTCCCGGCCGTCTGCCGGGGCTCCGGGAGTCTACGCACGCCCCCGGAGCGGGCGACAGGCCCTCTGGGGCTGTCGGGCCGGATATGGCTCAGCGGGCCGGATCGCGATGTTCCGCGCAGTCCCGCAGGGCAATCTCCAGCTCCACGTACGATTCCTCGGCGCGACGGAAGGCCAGCGTCAGGGCCGCCTCGGCCCGCGGCGGCAGGTGTCCGTACGCGCCCTCGTGGGCCTCGTACAGTACGTCGGCCCAGCGTGCGGCCGCGCTCCGCAGGCGGGCCAGCAGCACCTCGGCCTCGGCGGGACCGGCCGGGCGGGTACGGGGCAATCCGGTCAATGCGTCGAGCAGCGCCTGGATTTCGGACATCTGACACCTCCCAGGGCCGAAGATCCACGATACCCGCGGGGGTCCGCGCGGGTGGCCGATCCGGCCGCCGCTGCGGCCGACGGCCCGGGCGGATCGCCGTACGTTCCTGCCCGCACGGTGAACGGTCCGCCGCCGCGCCGGACGGTCGGCGCGCGCGCCCTGCGGGGCTGTCCCCTACCCACCCTCGCCCGTTCCCCGGGGCTGTGCCCCGGACCCCTTTCGCGGCCGTGCCCCGAGCCCACTTCGGGGCTGTGCCCCGGACGGGGGCGGCTCAGCCCATCGCCTGGCGCATCAGCAGGTCCCGCAGCTCCCTCGTGTGCCTGCGGCTCACCTGGAGTTCGGCCGCGCCGACGCGGACCGTGGTGGTGCCCGCGTCCAGGCGCAGTTCGTCGATGCGGGCCAGCGCGACCAGGTGGCGGCGGTGGATGCGGACGAAACCGCGTGCCGCCCACCGCTCCTCCAGCGTGGACAGCGGGATCCGTACCAGGTGGCTGCCCTCGTCGGTGTGCAGCCGGGCGTAGTCGCCCTGGGCCTCCACGTACGCGATGTCCGAGATCGCCACGAAGCGGGTGACGCCGCCCAGTTCGACGGCGATCTGGTCGGGCGCGCGGTCCGCGCCGCGCGCGGCGGCGGACGCGGCCGAGGCGGCGACCGCGGCGAGGGGGGCCCCGGGGGTCTCGGGCGCGGCCGCGCGGGCCGCCGGTACGGCGGGCACGGCCTCGGCGGCGGCCGCCGGCGGCTGCTCGCCGGACCGGCCGGACTGCGCGCAGGCCCGCCGCACGGCCTCGGCCAGCCGCTCCGGCCGTACGGGCTTGAGCACGTAGTCCACGGCCTTGAGGTCGAAGGCCTGTACGGCGAACCCCTCGTGCGCGGTGACGAACACGATCAGCGGCGGCCGCGCGAACCCGGCCAGCAGCCGGGCGATGTCCAGCCCGGTCAGCCCGGCCATGTGGATGTCGAGGAAGACCACGTCGATGACGTCGGCCCCGTCCGGACCGCTCTCCAGCGCCCTGGTGATCCGGCGCAGCGCCTCGGTGGCGTCCGAGGCGCCTTCGGCGCTGAGCACCCGGGGGTCCGAGCGCAGCAGGTAGAGGAGCTCTTCGAGCAGGGGCTTCTCGTCGTCGACGGCCAGTACGCGCAGCATGATGCGGAGTCTAGGTTCCGCCCGGCCGGGGCGAAACGGTGCGCGGCCCCCGCCCCGGGGGGAGGGGAGGCGGGGGCCGCGCGGTCCTTTGGCCCGGAGGGCCGGTCTTTGGGAGGGCGGGTCTCGGGGAGGGCCGGTCTCGGAGAGGGCCGGTCTACTGGACGGTGATGAGCTTGCCGTCGGGGGCGACCGCGTACCAGGTGCCGCCGACGCCCTGACCGTTGATGTCGCCGGCCTTCTTGTCACCGGTGAAGGTGTAGACGGGCCAGCAGTTCACCGTCTGCTGCTTCTTGCCGTCGGGGCGGTCGAGCACCAGGTAGTTCTTCTGGATGATCCCCTTGGCGTTCGCCTGGTCCACCGGCGGTACGACCGGCCACTTGGCCACGCAGGCGCCCTCGCACTTGGAGACCATGGGCCACGCGGTGTCCGGCTTGAACCGGTAGACCGTCATCCCGTTGCCGTCGACGATGTGGTCGCCGAGCTTCGGGTCCTTGGCCACGGTCAGCGCACCGGAGGCCTGGCCCGCGCCGCCGGGTGCGGGGGCGGCGGCCGCCTTCGCGGCCTTCTTGCCGTCGGGGGCCGCCGCGAACCAGGTGCCGCCCACGCCCTGCCCGTTGGTGTCGCCCGCCTTGGCGTCCTTGCTGTACCGGTACACGGGCCAGCCCGCCACCGTCAGCTGCTTGCTGCCGTCGGTACGGACCACCTCGCCCAGCAGCGCCGGGTCCATGCCCGCCGCGGCGGTGGCGTCGCCGGCCGCGACCACCGGCCAGACCTTCGCGCAGTCCCCGTCGCAGGAGGACTTGGACGGCTTCGCGGTGTCCTTGTCGAAGCGGTAGAGGGTGAAGCCCGCGCTGTCGGCGAGGACGGAGCCGAGCTTCTCGTCCTGGGCGATGGCCAGTTGACCGGCGGGCTCGGCTGCGCCGTCCGCGCCGGCGTCGGAGCCCGCACCGGATCCGTAACCGTCGCCCGAGGAGGGGGCCTGGGAGGGAGCTGCGACCGCTCCGGCCGGCTTGACGGTGTCGCCCGCCGAATCGCTCCCGCCGCACGCGGTCGCGGTGAGTGCGACGACGACCGCCACGGCCGCCAGGGTGGTTCCGCGCTTGATGCCCATGTTGATGTCTCCCACTGTGTGTCCTTGCCTGCGCCGCCGCGTCCATCCGTCCGTGCGGAGTGGAGCGGCGGCAACTGTGTGCAGGACACGCCCAGTCGGAGCCGATCTGTTCAATCCCGTCGATGTGGGCTGTTTCACTCACCCCGGGTCGAACCCGGCCCGCTTCATGGCCGTGGCCACAGCGAGGCCGAGCGTGCGGTGTCCGGCGTCGTTGGGGTGCAGTCCGTCCGCCAAGTGCTCGGGGCCCAGCACCTCCCGCCCCGGCAGCAGCACCAGCCGCTCGTCCCCGGCGGCGATCCGCTCCCGGGTGGCGCGCTCCATCGCGTCGCGCAGCGCGCCCAGGGTGGCGCCCAGCTTGTTCGGGGTGCGTTCCGCGTCCGGGCGCAGCAGCGGGGAGAGGAGGAGCAGCGGGGTGCGGGGGTGGCCCTGGCGGACCAGTTCGAGGAACGCGCGGGTGGTCTCGTACAGGAGCGGGGCCGAAAAGGGCACGCGGGACCAGCAGTTGGTGCCGAAGGCGAGGGTGAGGACGTCGGCGGGGAGTCCGGCGAGCTGCTCGGCGCAGGCCAGTTCCCCGCGCGCCGCGCCCGCGTAGCCGAGGTTGACGGTGTCCCAGCCGAGCGCCCGCCCGGCCACCGCGGGCCAGCCGTGCGCGGGCCGGGTCGACCACCAGCCCTCGGTGATGGAGTCTCCGTGCACCACCCAGCGGGTGGCGGGCGGCGCGGGGGCGAGCGGGCCGCCGATCCCGCGCAGGCCGAGGATCAGCGGGGACTGGGTCTCGGGCGGGTGGATGGTGAACGGTCCGGAGCCGCCGGGCAGTTCGAGCCGTACGACGGCCTCGGCAGCCGGCTCGGTGTACAGCTCGCCGACCACCCCGTGCCGGTCCCACAGGGCGAACCCGTGCGCGAGGTCGCGGAGCGCGTCGGTGGGGCCGGGCACGGTCGCCCGGTAGTGGATCTCCACCGCCCGGGCGGCGGCCGCGGTGAACTCCAGGCGCACCCCGATGGGCAGGGTGGCCCGCTCGCCGGTGTCCCAGGGCAGCCGCATGGTGTCGGCCGGGTCGGCCCGCACGGGGCGGCCCCCGTCCAGCCAGGCCACACCGCGCAGGAAGGGGCCGGGGTCCAGCCACGGCCCGGCGGCGGCGGTGCCGTCGTCTTCGTTCGTGCGCGGGGCCGTGACCGCGTCGGGTCCTGCTTCCCGTGTGCTCATCGTGCGCCTCCGACCGTCGGGTACGGGAACTTCACGGCGACGCCGCCGTCCACGACCAGCGTCTGCCCCGTCATGTACGAGGACTGCGGCGAAGCCAGGAAGTACAGCGCCGCCGCGATGTCCCGGGGCTCCGCGACCCGGCCCAGCGGGGCGTTCTCCGCGTTGACCCGGCGCCCCTCGGGCCCCAGCAGGGCGGCGACCCGCGGGGTCCACACCACCCCCGGTGCCACCGCGTTGACCCGTACCCCGCGCGGGCCCAGCTCTACCGCCGCCGAGCGCACCAAGGAGATCAGGCCGGCCTTCGCGGCGCCGTAGGCGGCGTGCAGCGGGGCCGCGGTGAGCCCGGAGACGGAGGCGACGAAGACCAGCGGTCCGCCGCCGGCCGCGGCGACGGCCTCGCCGCCGTACTGGACCGTCAGCCAGGCGTGCCGCAGCACCAGGTCGAAGTGCCAGTCCCAGCCCTCGTCGTCCAGCTCGGGCAGAGCGGCGTACCGGGCCATGCCGACGATGTCGACGACCCCGCCGACCGGGCGGCCGCCGAGCAGCTCCGGCGCCGCGGCGAAGAGCTCCCGTACGGCCTCTCGCCGCGTGACGTCGGCGGCGTACGGGACGCCCCCGGTCTCCGCGGCGACCGCGCGGGCCCGCTCCTCGTCCACGTCCACGCACAGCACGCGGGCGCCGCCCGCGGCCAGCGCGTGCGCGGTCTGGCGGCCGATGCCGTTGCCCGCGCCGAGCAGGACGAGGGCGCGGCCGTCGAGACGGTGCAGGGCGGCGTAGTCGGGGACGGGGGAGGTGTCGGGGCCGGTGTCGGGGGCGGAGGGGATGCCGGGGCCGCCGGGGCCCTCGCTCACGCGGAGGCCTTCCGGGGCGTGTACCGGGCCAGCTCCGGTATGACTTCCTTGCCCAGGATCTCCAGGGTCCGCAGGATCTCCCGGTGCTCCAGGTACCCCCACTGGACGTAGCAGATGAGCTGGTCGACGCCGAGGTCCGCGTACCGCTTGGCCTTGGTGACGATGGTCTCCGCGTCCCCGATGAGGATCATGTCCCCGTCGCTGAACTCCCTTACGGGTACGTTCCCTTCGAGGATCGGCGTGAGCAGCGGGAAGGTCCGCTCCCGCTCCTCGGGGCTCAGGTGCGGCAGCTCCCACTCCAGGGTGAACCGCGCCAGGTTGGAGTACCACCAGGCGACCGACTCCCAGACCCGGGGTCCCGGGCCGGTGCGCGGCGGGGTGGCGTGGACCAGGGTGTAGGCGGCGACCCGGTCCGTGGTGACGTCGGTGAGGGGGCTCGGGGCGGCGGCCGCGGCCCGGTAGGCGGCCACCTGGGCGGCCATCGCCTCCAGCGGCTGCATGATCGAGAAGGAGAGCAGCCCGAGGCCGTGCGCGCCCGCGACCTCCGCGGAGCCGGGGGAGGTGGCCGCCATCCAGGCGGGCGGGTGCGGGTCCTGCACCGGCTTGGGGGTGACCATGCGGCGCGGGAAGGTGAAACGCTCCGATGCGTAGGCGAAGTACTCCTCGCGCCACATTCCGGTCACGATTTCGATGGCCTCGCGCCAGTCGTCGCGGGACTTCGCCCGGTCCACCCCGAAGGCCGCCTGCTCCATGGGAGTGGACCGGCCGGTGCCCCATTCCACCCGGCCGCCGGAGAGCACGTCGACGGTGGCGACCTTCTCCGCGATGCGCTGCGGCGGGGTGAAGGCGAAGGGGGTCAGGGTCACGCCGAAGCCCAGCCGGATCCGCTCGGTGAGTCCGGCCAGGTGCCCGAGGAGGACCTCGGGGGCCGGGCAGTGCGAGCGGCCCTCGCGGAAGTGGTGTTCGACCGCCCAGACGGTACGGAAGCCCATCCGGTCGGCGAGCCGGATCTGCTCCACCGCCTCCCGGTAAGCGCGCTGCTCAGCGGCCCGCTGGCCGTGCGGGTGGGCTCCCCGCCAGGGCCGCGGCACGTCGATCTCGTAGAGCACGTCCAGGTCCATGGCGGCACGCTGCGGCAGATCTGACGAAGTGTCAAGAATGCGGGTCGGGATCGGCTGCGCAGCGATCGATCATCCCCGCGCAACAAAGGACCATCCAGGACAGATCCGCGCAACGAACAATCGCCTATGTGCAAGGATGGTGCATTACGGGCGGTATCACTCAGCTCGTAGGCTCACTCGCTGTACGTGGAGTGGCGTGGACCGCCTGCTCGCGGTCCCCCCATGCCCAGGCCCTTCGCGGCCTGCTCCTGCTCCGGACCGCTGCGGTCGACGCCTGAAACCCCACCCGCAGTGACAAAGGAGTCCCCTCGTGCTCGACCACGGCCAGGCGCCACCGCTCGCCCCCGCCCCCCAGGCGCCGCGCAAGCCCGCCCACCCGCTCCTGCGCCGCAAGCCGGTGGAGCAGCTGGTCGCCGAGGGCGGTCAGGGCGAGGGCGGCTCGCTGCGCCGCTCGCTCACCATGTGGCAGCTGACCATGATCAGCATCGGTGCGACGCTCGGCACGGGCATCTTCGTCGTCCTCGGCACCGCGGCCCCCAAGGCCGGCCCCGCCGTGACGATCTCCTTCATCATCGCGGGCCTGACCGCTCTCTTCTCGGCCCTCTCCTACGCGGAGCTGGCCGGATCGGTGCCGGTCTCCGGGTCCTCGTACTCGTACGCGTACGCCACCATGGGCGAGCTCGTCGCCTGGGTCTGCGGCTGGTGCCTGATCCTGGAGTACGGGGTTTCCGTCGCGGCGGTCGCCGTCGGCTGGGGCGAGTACCTCAACGAATTCCTCGACGGCACGATAGGGATCACCATCCCCGAGAGCGTCTCCGCCCCGCTGGGCGAGGGCGGCTTCATCAACCTGCCGGCGCTCGTCGTCGTCCTGCTCGCCATGGTCTTCCTCATGCGTGGAGCCAAGGAGAGCGCCCGGATCAACTCGATCATGGTCGGCGTGAAGATCGTCACCCTGCTGCTCTTCATCGGCATCGGCGCCATGGGCATCAAGTCCGGCAACTACTCGAACTTCAACCCGCTCGGCCGGGAGGGCATCACCGCCGCGGCCGGCACCCTCTTCTTCTCCTACATCGGCTTCGACGCCGCCTCCACCGCCGGTGAAGAAGCCAAGAACCCCAAGCGCGACCTGCCCCGCGCGATCATGCTCTCGCTGCTGATCGTCACCGTCCTCTACGTCCTCGTCGCCTTCGTCGCCGTCGGTGCCATGCCGTGGCAGGACTTCGAGGGCACCGAGGCCGCGCTCGCCCAGATCATGACCGACGTCACCGGCCACAGCTTCTGGGGCGTCGTCCTCGCCGCGGGCGCCGTCGTCGCCATCGCCTCGGTCGTCTTCGCCGTGCTCTACGGCCAGACCCGCATCCTCTTCGCGATGTCCCGCGACGGCCTCGTGCCCAAGGCCTTCGGCAAGGTCAACGCGCGCACCGGCGTCCCCCGCGCGAACGTCGTGATCGTCGGCCTCTTCTGCGGACTCCTCGCCGCGACCATCCCGCTCGGCAAGCTGGCCGACGCCACCAGCATCGGCACGCTCTTCGCCTTCGGCCTGGTCAACGTCGCCGTCATCATCCTGCGCTTCACCCGCCCGGACATGCCGCGCACCTTCAAGGTGGCCCTGTTCCCCCTCACGCCGATCCTCGGCTTCCTCGCCTGCGGCTGGGTGATGTGGAGCCTCGACGCCGTCACCTGGCAGGTCTTCGGTGGCTGGATGGCCGTCGGGCTCGTGATCTACTTCCTGTACGGCATCCGCCGCTCCCGCCTGGCCGCAGCAGAACCGGCCGCAGTAGAGAAGTGATCCACCCGTAGTGCGACTGAACGATCTCGACGAACGCATCGTGCACGCCCTGGCCAAGGACGCCCGCCGCTCCTTCGCGGACATCGGCTCCGAGGTCGGACTCTCGGCCCCCGCCGTCAAGCGGCGGGTGGACCGGCTGCGCGCCGAAGGAGCCATCACGGGCTTCACCGTCCGCGTGGACCCCGCCTCGATGGGCTGGGAGACCGAGGGCTTCATCGAGATGTACTGCCGCCACAACACCTCGCCGGACGACATCCGGCGGGGCCTGGAGCGCTACCCCGAGGTGGTGTCCGCGTCGACCGTCACCGGCGACGCGGACGCCCTCGTGCAGATCTTCGCCTCCGACATGCGGCACTTCGAGCGGGTCCTGGAGCGGATCGCGGGCGAGCCCTTCGTGGAGCGCACCAAGTCCGTCCTCGTCCTCTCCCCGCTGCTGCGCCGCTTCACCTCGGGCGCACCGGCGTAGCACCCCTGGTGCCACGCCGGGCGCCGTACGGGCCGGGCCTCAGGCGTGCTGCGGGACCTCGTCCTTCATCAGGCCGCGCAGCTGCTCGCGGAACTCCGGGGTGTCCGTGTGACTGTGCACGTCGACGGCGTGCTGCACGGAGGCCCGCAGCAGTTCCTCCTCGTCACCGGCGATGGTGAGGGTGCAGTTCATTTCGCTGGGGTACTCCCTGCAGTCCAGAACCTTGCGCATGATCTACCTCCCGGGGTGGACGGACGCCGGCGGACTCACCTCCCACGATCCTCCTCCCGGGCCCCCGGCGAAAGCCGGGGCCTCACCCCCGCCGGGCCCACTCCCCGGCCAGCAGCCGGTACGAGCGCACGCGGTCGGCGTGCGCGTGCGTGATCGTGGTGATCAGCAGTTCGTCGGCGCCCGTGGCGTCCCGCAGCCGCTCCAGCTGGTCGGCGACGGTGGCCGGAGAACCGGCGAACTGCGTCTCCACCCGGTCCGCGACCAGCTCGTGGTCCGCCGCCGACCAGTCCCGGGTCAGCGCACGGGCCTCCTCGGGCGCGGGGAAGGGGATCGCCCCCTCGCCGGACCGGATGCTGTGCACCCACGGCGCGTACCCGGCGGCCAGCTCCCGGGCCTCGGCGTCGTCCGGGGCCACCACGACATCGGCGGACACGGTCAGGTGCGGCCGGTCCAGCCCGCCCGGTCCGGCCGAGGGCTTGAAGGCCGCCCGGTAGGCCTCGGCGGCTTCCAGCACGCTCGCCGGGCTGACGTGGTAGTTCGCCGCGAACCGCAGCCCGTTCGCGCCGGCCGTCTCCGCGCTCACCCCGGCGCTGCTCCCCAGCACCCACACCTGGACCTCGGCGCCCTCCCCGGGCACGGCGTGCGCCTCCACGCCCTCCGGCGAGCGGTACTCCCCGCGCAACAGGGCCAGTACGTCGCCCACTTGCTCGGAGTACTCCTGCGCCGTGGCCCCCGGCAGCTGCAACAGCCGCTGCTGGAGCGCGATCCGCGGGTGATCGCGCAGGTGGGCGAAGGAGAAGGGCTTCGGTATGCGCAGCCCGTTCGCGGTGGTGTACGCCACCGGCGGCTCGGCCCCGGCACGGCCGGCCGGCGGGCCGCCCCCCGAACGCCCCAGCCCCAGGTCGATCCGCCCCGGGTGCACCGCGTCCAGCAGGCCGAACTCCTCGACCGTCGACAAGGCCGTGCGGTGCCCGAGCTGGACCGCCCCCGAGCCGATCCGGATCGTGGAGGTGGCCGAGGCGGTCAGCGCCAGTACGACGGCGGGCGAGGTCCCCGCCACACCCGGATTCAGGTGGTGCTCGGCGAACCAGTAGCGGGCGTAGCCGAACCGCTCGCTCTGCCGGGCGAGGTCGACGCTGTTGCGGAGTGCCTCGGCGGCCGTGGAGCCGGAGGCTACCGGGACGAGGTCGAGGACTCCGAGCGGGATACCGGGCATGGTGTTCCCCCTTCTTCGGTGACGGGCTTGGATGCGGTCCTGCGGAGGTCAGCCGTGCGCCGGGGCGAGCGCGCGCGGCGCCGCCAGCCCGAGGTGGTCGCGCAGCGTCGGGCCTTCGTACTCCCGGCGGAACACCCCGCGCTCCTGGAGCAGCGGGACGACGGTGTCCGCGAAGGCGTCGAGCCCGCCGGGGGTCAGGTGGGGGACCAGGATGAAGCCGTCGGCCGCGTCCGCCTGGACCAGGGCGTCGATGCCCTGGGCGACGGTGAGGGGCGAGCCGACGAAGGACTGCCGCTCGGTCGTCTCCATCACCAGCTCGCGGATCGACAGCCCCCCGGCGGCGGCCCGCTCCCGCCACTCACGGGCCACGGCCAGCGGATCCCGGTGCATGCGCACGCTCGCCCGGCCCAGCGCGATGGTGTTCTCCCCGGGCACCGGATCCACGTCCGGCAGCGGCCCGTCCGGGTCGTAGCCCGACAGGTCCCGGTTCCACACGTGCTCCAGGCGCTTGATCGCGGTCGCCCCGCTGACCTGCTGGAGCCGCACCTCGCGGGCCAGCTCCTGCGCCTCGGCGTCGGTGTCGCCGAGCACGAAGGTCGCCGCCGGAAGGATCTTCAGCTCGTCGGGGGTGCGCCCGTAGCGGGCCAGGCGCCCCTTGACGTCCGCGTAGAAGGCGCGGCCCGCCTCCAGCGTGCCGTACCGCCCGAAGATGGCGTCCGCGGCGGCCGCCGCGAACTCCCGCCCCTCGTCCGAATCGCCCGCCTGGAAGACGACCGGCCGCCCCTGGGGGCTGCGCGGCACGTTGAAGTGCCCGGAGATGTCGAACTGCTTGCCCAGGTGGGCGAAGGCGCCGGGGTTCGCGTCCCGCAGGAACTCCCCGGAGACCGGGTCGGCGAGGATCTCGCCGCCGTCCCACGCGTCGAAGAGCTCGTGGGCGGTGTCCAGGAACTCCCGTGCCCGCTCGTAGCGTTCCTCGCGCGGCAGGAACCCGCCGCGCCGGAAGTTCTCCCCGGTGAAGGCGTCCCAGGAGGTCACCACGTTCCAGGCGGCCCGGCCCCCCGACAGATGGTCGAGGGAGGCGAACTGGCGGGCCACCTCGTACGGTTCGTTGAAGGTGGAGTTGATGGTGCCGGCCAGCCCGAGGTGCTCGGTGACGGCGGCGAGCGCCGCCAGCACCGTGAAGGTGTCGGGGCGGCCCACCACGTCCAGGTCGTAGATCTCACCGCCCTGTTCGCGCAGGCGCAGGCCCTCGGCGAGGAAGAGGAAGTCGAACTTCGCGCGCTCGGCGGTCCGCGCGAAATGGAGGAAGGAATCGAAGTCGATCTGGCTCCCGGCGGCCGGGTCGCTCCACACGGTGGTGCTGTTGACCCCCGGGAAGTGCGCCGCGAGATGGATCTGCTTGAGCGGCTTGCTCATGGCTGCTGTAGGTCCTTCCTGGGGATCAGGCGGCGGGGGAAGCGGCGGCGGCGGGAGCCGCCGGGGCGGCGGCGTACCGGCTCGCCGGGCGCGGCAGCCCCAGCAGGCCGCGGAGCGAGGAGGCCTCGTAGGCCCGCCGGAACGCCCCGCGCCGCTGGAGCTCCGGGACCAGGCCGCGGGTGATCGCCGGCAGGTCGTGGGCGAGCACCCCCGGACGCAGCCGGAAGCCGGTCAGCCCCGCCTCCCGCCCCTCCAGCAGCAGGTCGGCGAGGTGCGCCGGAGTCCCCGCGAAGACGGGGGCGTCACTCGTGTACGCGGTCCCGTGCGCGGCGTCCAGCCGCTGGAGCCTTCGCTCCGCCGCGGCCGGCTGCTCGTCGAGGAAGACCGTCAGCTCACCGAACAGGTGCGGGGTGCCGGGGAGCGCGGCGACGGCGGTGCGGATCTCGCCGGCATCGTGCGCGGGCACGTAGCCGATGTCGGCCGACCGGGCGAGGAAGGGGTACACGGCGGCGTCCGATGCCAGCGCGCTCACCGGGGGCAGGCCCTGGGGAGGCCGCGGGGTGATCGAGGGGCCCTTCACGCTGAACCGGGGGCCCTCGAAGTCGATGTAGTGCAGCTTGGCCCGGTCGATGAACCGTCCGGTGGCCGCGTCGCGGATCTCCGCGTCGTCCTCCCAGCTGTCCCACAGCCGCCGGACCACCTCGACGTGATCGGCGGCCTCCCCGTACAGCTCGGCCGGGTCCAGGGGCGCCGTACGGCGCCCGAAGTGGCGCACCTCGTCCGGCCGTTCGGAGATCTGGATGCGCAGCCCGGCGCGGCCGCGGCTCACGTAGTCCAGGGTGGCGAGCGCCTTGGAGACGTGGAAGGGCTCGGTGTGGGTGGCCACCACGCTCGGCACCAGCCCGATGTGCCGGCTCAGCGGCGCCACCCGGGCGGCGACCAGCACCGCGTCGAGCCGGCCCCGCACCAGGTCGGTGCGGCCGTCGGGCCCGGCCGGATCGGTGGACTGCAGGCTCAGCGAGTCCTCGAAGGTGACGAAGTCCAGCAGTCCGGCCTCGGCCTCGGCGACGAGCGCGGCCCAGTAGCCGGCCGTGAACAACAGGCCGGGATCGGCGCCCGGTTCGCGCCAGGCGGCGGGATGCCAGCCCGCCCCGTCGAGGGCCACGGCGAGGTGGAGCGCGGGGGAGGTGGCGGGGGAGGGGGAAGGGTGCACGGGCATGACGGAACTGCCTCCTGATCGGACGGCGCGGCGAAGGGCGAAACTGCTCGCGGAAACGCGGAACGCTGATCAGGAACGACAGAGGGAACCGGCGACGCGCAGGAGGTCGATGTGCGCGCGGGAATGCAGGTGGACGGCGCGGCGCGGGGTGAGGGCGTCACCGGCGGTTCGTACGGTCATGCCCTGCCACCCCCCTTCACCTCGTGTTCCGGTCGTCCCTCCGACGCTAGATCAGGGGGGACCGGGCCACAACGGATGGAATGTCAATCCGTGTTAATGCTTCGTGTCGGGCGTGCGAAGCCCGATGAACACCGGCTCGCGGCGCAGGGTGAAGCCCATCGAGAGGTACAGCCCCACGGCCGAGGTGTTCTGCGCCGCGGCATGCAGGAACGCGGTGTCCCCGCGCTCCTCCACGGCGGCCACGACCGCGCGGATCAGCCGCCCGGCGAGCCCTTCGCCCCGGTGCTCGGGGTGCGTGCACACGGCGCTGATCTCCGACCAGCCCGGCGGCCGCATCCGCTCGCCCGCCATCGCGACGAGCCGGCCGCCGCGGCGGATCCCGAGGTACGTGCCCAGCTCGACGGTGCGCTCCCCGAACGGGCCCGGCCGGGTCAGCTCGACCAGCTCCAGCATCTCGGGCACGTCGGCGGGCCCCAGCAGGACCGCCTCCGGTTCCTCCTTGCCCCGTACCGCCCGGCCGTCCAGCTGTACGCCCGGTATCGACATCAGCGTCTCCCAGCCCGCGGGCGGGGTCGGCAGCCCGGTCACCCAGACCTCCCGACCGGGACCGGCGAGCTCGGCCAGATCCGCCCAGGCCCGCGGATCCTCCGGGTCGGCCAGCGCGGCGAAGGGCGAGACGCCGGCCGCGTACCGGGCGGCGAGTCCGGCGGGACCGGTCTCGGCGAAGCCCCGGTGCGGGCCGTCGAGCGCGGCCCAGACGGGATTGTCGAGGACCGCGTCGGGCCGGGACGCACGGGACATGAGCGGGAGGTTCCTTCCCTCGGGCGCAGGCGCTTGCGCAGGTGCTTGTGCGGCCACTTGCGCAGGCACTTGTACGGGCACTTGTACGGACTCGTGCGGGCGGTCTTGACGGCCCCTGGCGGTGCCATGAGACTGCGAACGCCAGCCTAATGGGGGTGGCGGACAGGAAGGGGCCCCGGTGGACCAGCTCATCACACCCTCCTCCTCCACCACCCCGCTGCGCCGCTCCTGGCTCACCCGCCGGCTGCACATAGATCTCCTCCGCGTCTGCAGTGCCACGGCCCCGGCCTCCTGAGGCCCCGCCGAGCACGCGCGTACGCACACAGACCGAGGAGACCCATGTCCCAGACCCATGTCCAGACCCATGTCCAGACGCCTGCCCCGAGCCCTGCCCAGACCCATGTCCCGAGCCTTGTCCAGAGCCCTGCCCAGACCCCCGTCCCGGCGCCCGCCCGGAGCCGCGTCCGGGCCGCCGTCCTCCGGGGCCGGATCGGGACCGGCTTCTCGCCGGTACCGCACCGCTACCGGCTCTACGTGGCCGCCGACGACTGTCCGCGCTGCCTCGGCGTCACCGCCGCCTTCGCCGAGCTGGGCCTCCGGGACACCGTGGCCCTGACCGTCCTGCGGCCCGGCTCCGACCCCGCGGGGCACGACGCGCTCCGCCGCGCCTACGAGGCCGCCGGGCACGACCACGACGGCACGCTCACCGTCCCCGCCCTCTGCGACGGCTGGAGCGGCCGGGTGGTCTCCAACCACGCCCCCGACATCCTGGAAGACCTGCGCCGGCTGAGCGTCCACCCGGCCTTCCGCCCGGCCTCGTAAAACCCCCGGAAGGGCCTTTCGGACCGTTCGTACGGGCTCCGCGCAACGAATCGCCGCCCACGCCCGCCAATGCGCAACGAATCGATGCGCGGCGCGCAACGGTCACGGCTTGTCCCGGTCGAACGCGCGAACGTACCGTCTAAGGACCCCCACCCCTCCTGCCACAGAGGTACGCCCATGCCCCCGCTGCGCACCGCCCTCCTCCAGAGTTCCGGACGGCTCGGCGACACCGCCGACAACCTGAAGGCGCTCGAAGAGGCCGCGGCACGCGCCGCACAGGCGGGGGCCGGGCTCCTCGTGACCTCGGAGATGTTCCTGACCGGCTACGCGCTGGAGATCGAGGACATCGCGCGGCTCGCCGAACCGGCCGACGGCATGTCCGCCCGCGCCATCGGCGAGATCGCCCGCCGCCACGGGCTGGCCGTGCTCTACGGCTACCCCGAGCGGGACGGCGACGCCGTCTACAACGCGGCGCAGCTCGTCGGCGCCGACGGGGAGCGGCTGGCGAACTACCGCAAGACCCACCTCTTCGGCTGCTTCGAGCAGGCGGCCTTCACCCCCGGCGACACCCCGGTGGTCCAGGCGGACCTCGGCGGCCTGCGCGTCGGCGTGATGATCTGCTACGACGTGGAGTTCCCCGAGAACGTCCGGGCGCACGCGCTGGCCGGCACCGACCTCCTCCTGGTGCCGACCGCGCAGATGCACCCGTTCCAGTTCGTCGCCGAACAGCTGGTCCCCGTACGGGCCTTCGAGAACCAGATGTACATCGCGTACGTCAACCGCACCGGCCCGGAAGGCGAGTTCGAGTTCGTCGGCCTCAGCTGCCTGGCCAGTCCCGACGGGGTCACCCGGACCCGGGCCGGCCGCGGCGAGGAGCTGGTGTTCGGCGAGGCCGACCCCGAGCTGCTGCGCGTCTCGCGCGAGACCAACCCGTACCTGCGCGACCGGCGGCCCGGTCTGTACGCCTCGCTCGTCTGACCGCGGCCCGCGAACCGCCGCCGCTCCCCCTGCTTGCCCTTCCCCCTGCCCCACCCCGCTAGGAGTCGTACCCCATGACGTCCACGGTGCCCACCACCGCCGTCCCGCACAGCGACGGATCGATGCCGATCACGATGTTCGGACCGGACTTCCCCTACGCGTACGACGACTTCCTCGCCCACCCGGCGGGCCTCGGGCAGATACCGGCGACCGAGCACGGCACCGAAGTCGCCGTCATCGGCGGCGGGCTGTCCGGCATCATCTCCGCGTACGAGCTGATGAAGATGGGCCTCAAGCCCGTCGTCTACGAAGCCGACCAGATCGGCGGCCGGCTGCGCACCGTGGGCTTCGAGGGCGCGGGCACCGAGGAGCTGACCGCGGAGATGGGCGCCATGCGCTTCCCGCCGTCCTCCACGGCCCTCCAGCACTACATCGACCTCGTCGGCCTGGTCACCGAGCCCTTCCCGAACCCCCTCGCCGAGTCCACCCCCTCGACGGTCGTCGACCTCAAGGGCGAGACCCACTACGCCGAGACCATCGCCGACCTCCCGCAGGTCTACCGCGACGTGTCCGCCGCGTGGAATGCCTGCCTGGACGAGGGCGCCGACTTCTCCGACATGAACACCGCCATGCGCGAGCGGGACGTCCCGCGCATCCGGGAGATCTGGGCGAAGCTCGTCGAGAAGCTCGACGACGAGACCTTCTACGGGTTCCTCTGCAAGTCCGAGGCCTTCAAGTCCTTCCGCAAGCGCGAGATCTTCGGCCAGGTCGGCTTCGGCACGGGCGGCTGGGACACCGACTTCCCGAACTCCATCCTGGAGATCCTGCGCGTCGTCTACACCGAGGCCGACGACCACCACCGCGGCATCGTGGGCGGCTCGCAGCAGCTCCCGCTGCGCATGTGGGACCGCGAGCCCGAGAAGATCGTGCACTGGGCCCAGGGCACCTCCCTCTCCTCCCTGCACGGCGGCGCCCCGCGCCCGGCGGTCACCCGCCTGCACCGCACGGCGGGCAACCGCATCACGGTCACGGACGCCACCGGTGACATCCGCACGTACCGCGCCGCGATCTTCACGGCCCAGTCCTGGATGCTGCTCTCGAAGATCGCGTGCGACGACACGCTCTTCCCGATCGACCACTGGACGGCGATCGAACGCACCCACTACATGGAGAGCTCCAAGCTCTTCATCCCGGTGGACCGTCCGTTCTGGCTGGACAAGGACGAGGAGACGGGCCGCGACGTCATGTCGATGACCCTGACCGACCGCATGACCCGCGGCACGTACCTCCTGGACAACGGTCCCGACAAGCCGGCCGTCATCTGCCTGTCCTACACCTGGTGCGACGACAGCCTGAAGTGGCTGCCGCTGTCCGCGAACGAGCGGATGGAGGTCATGCTCAAGTCCCTCGGCGAGATCTACCCGAAGGTCGACATCCGCCGCCACATCATCGGCAACCCGGTGACCGTGTCCTGGGAGAACGAGCCCTACTTCATGGGCGCGTTCAAGGCCAACCTGCCGGGCCACTACCGCTACCAGCGCCGCCTGTTCACCCACTTCATGCAGGACAGCCTCCCCGAGGACAAGCGCGGCATCTTCCTCGCGGGCGACGACATCTCCTGGACGGCGGGCTGGGCGGAGGGCGCGGTCCAGACGGCCCTCAACGCCGTCTGGGGCGTCATGCACCACCTCGGCGGCTCCACGGACTCCACGAACCCCGGCCCGGGCGACGTCTACGACGAGATCGCCCCGGTCGAACTCCCGGAGGACTGACCCCGGCGTGCGCCGCCGCTCCTGAAGCCGGAACCGCCTTCAGGAGCAGGGCGGGGGTGATCAGCATGAGGAGACCGGCCACGGCGATCGCGGTGCGGGGGCCGGCGAAACCCGCCAGCACGCCCCACAGCCCCGTCATGGCCGCGATCGTCGCCTTGCCGGTCACCGACCACGCCGTCAGGGTGCGGGCGATCCGGTCCGCGGGCGTCCGGTCGAGCCGGTAGGCGGCGAACACCGGATTGAACACGCCCATGCACGTGATCAGCCCGAACTCGACCACGATGACCAGTACGAGCCCGATCGCGCCCGGCCGGACGAAGGCCAGACCGGCCGACCAGCACGCCCGCAGCGTCCCGGCGGCGAGCAGGACCCTGCGCCGCCCGTACCGGGCGACGAGCCGCCGGGCCAGCCGGGCGCCGATGACGCCCCCGACACAGGGCAGGCCGAACGCGAGGCCGTACTGCCAGGGGGCGAACCCGAGCGGGCCGAGCATGAGCACGGCGAGCAGGGGCAGGGTCGCCATGATCAGGCCGCTGACCAGGACCGTGTTGAAGAACAGGGGACGCAGCGTCGGGTGGGCCAGGATGAACCGCCACCCGTCGAGCAGATCGCCGGGACGGAACCGGGCCCGCTCGGCTCCGGTGCGCACGGGGCGCTGCTCGCCGCCGCCGATCGCACGGATCCCCGCGGCCGAGAGCAGATAGCTGACCGCATCGGCCGTCACGGTCGTCACCGGTCCGAACAGCCCGATCGCGGCCGTGCCGACCGGCGGTCCGATCAGGGTGGCGGTCCAGTTCGTCGACTCGAACCGTCCGTTCGCGACGAGCAGGTCCTGCGCCGGCACCAGCGCCTTCAGGTACGCGCCACCGGCCGCGCCGAAGGCGATGTCGGCCGCGCCCACGACGACGGACACCACCAGCAGCTGGACGAAACCGAGCAGACCGAGTGCGTACGCGGCGGGGACGCTCATCAGCGCCACGAACCGGATCAGGTCCATCGCGACCATCACCGGCCTCTTGCGGCGAAACTCCACCCACGGCCCGAGCGGCACCGCCACCGCGGCCCCCACCGCGAGCCCCGTGGCGGCCAGCACCGACACCTGGACCGGCCCGGCGTGCAGCACCAGGATCGCGATCAGCGCGAACGCGTCGAACGCGAGCCGCGTACCGAACGTGCTGACCCCGTACGCCGCCCACAGCCACCCGAACCGTCGGCCAAGAGACCTCCTGCCCGCCATGGTCAGCGCCCCCTTGATATCCAGGTGAACAAACCCGCGTTGTCTCGAAAGAGCTAAGCGAGCAGGGCGGCGCCAGGTCAAACAACCAATGCGTCGACGGTCCACAACCATCAGTTGTGCACTAACGTGGTCGGCGTGGATCTCGAAGCCGTACGCACCTTCGTCGCCGTCGCCGACACGGGCCAGTTCCAGGAAGCCGCCGCCGACCTGGCGATCACCCAGCAGGCCGTCTCCAAGCGCATCGCCGTCCTGGAGAAGAGCCTCGGTGTACGGCTCTTCGTCCGCGCGGCGCGCGGCACCGAGCTCACCATCGACGGGCAGGCCTTCCTGCCCCACGCGCGCGAGCTGCTGCGTGTTGCCGAGCGCGCGGTCTCCTCCGTGCTCACCGGCCGCCGTCCGCTGCGCGTCGACGTGCTCAACTCGCGCGGCGCGGGGTCGGGCCTGATGCGGGGCTTCCACCGCGCACACCCCGAGATCGACCTCGACGTGCTGATGATGTTCGACATCGACACGGCCGTCGCCGCCATCCGGTCCGGGGCGATCGACGCGTCCTTCCGCGCCGTCGCCGCGCCCGGCCGGCCCCTACCCGAGGACATCGAGTCCGTCCGGGTGCTCGACGAGCCGCTCCAATTGCTCACGGGCCCCGCCCACGCCCTGGCGCGAGCCCGGTCGGTGACCCTCACGCAGCTCGCCGGGCACCGGATCTGGATGCCCGGCATCACGCCCGGCACCGAGTGGGCCGCCTACTACGACGACCTCGTCGCCGAGTTCGGCCTCACCATCGAGGCGACGGGCCCCAACTTCGGCTCCGACGCACTCCTGGACACCATCGCCGACACACCGGCCCTGGCCACCTTCATGGGAGCGCACACCCGGCTCGTCTGGCCCGCCGGCCACGGCCTGCGCCTCATCCCGGTGACCGGCCCGGCTCCCGTCTACCCGCACTCACTGATCTGGCGCCGCGACAACCCGCACCCGGCCCTCGCCACCCTGCGCGACCACCTCGAATCCACCCGGGCCGAGGGCCCCGAGGGCACCAACGGCCCCGACCGTCCCGGCAGCGAGACGTGGACACCCGCATGGACACCCGCGTGGCCACCCCGTCGCCGGGTCCGACCGCGTACGGAAGCCGAAGCGGACGCAGGGCCGCCCCGGTGATCGCGACGCCGGCCGGCGTTCACGTCCGGGGCGGTCGCTCCCACTCCGCGTCTCCGCGCCAGACGGCCCCCCAGCGCGAGGCGCACGCGATCCGGCGGTGAAGGTCGTCGACGGCCTCGACGGTCGACGCGCCCCGCTCCACCCCGCAGTGCGCGCACAGCGCGTACACGCGGTGGCCGTCGCTCCAGCGCAGGGTGGAGTGGTCGGCCTCGCACACCGCGCAGCCCTCGCCCGGGTACTCCCGCGCCCGCAGGATCCGCGGCATCACCTCGGCCAGCGGGCCCAGCGGATGGAACTCCAGGTTCGGGCACCACACCCACGACCGCGGTTCGGGCGGCTCCGCCGGACGCAGTCCGGCCCGCTTCTGGACCCGCCGGGCCTCCTGCCAGGCCAGGATGCCCGGTACCCACACCTCCCGGGCGGCCTGGAGCTCCTCCACCGCCCGCACCAGCGAGTCGGGGTCCCGGGCCGGGTCGCGGGGGATGCCCGCACTGCCCCGCAGATGGTGGAAGGTCGCGCGGAGCCCGTACGGGGCGAACTCGGTCAGGCAGGTGCGCAGGGCCGACATCCGCCGGTGGACCGGCAGCGTGGCGTCGTGCACGCGGAGCCGGTGCGTGGCGAAGCTGGTCATGGGCCGAGCCTAGGCCGGGCCGCTCACCGTACGCACCGGGGTTTCAGCCCGTCGGGGTCAGCAGGCAGCGGCCGACCAGGCCGACCCCCGCGTCGAGGGACTCGGTGAACTCCTCCGCCAGATCGGGGGAGCGGCGCAGCGACCAGAGCAGGCGGGCCGAGGCCCAGGCGCCCGCGCGGGCCCGCTCCAGGCTCCAGGCACCGAGGAGGTGCGTGAGCGGGTCCGCGATCTCCAGCAGGTCCGGGCCCGGCATCAGGTCCTCCCGGATGTGCTCCTCCAGGGAGATCAGGGTGTCACCGACCCGGTCGAAGTCCGCTTCGAGCGCGGCCGGTTCGCAGTCGAGCGAGCGGCAGGTGGCGACCACGGCCAGCGCCAGGTCGTGGCCGATGTGCGCGTTGATCCCGGCCAGTGCGTGCTGGAGCGGCCGGATCCCGGGATGGCGGCGGTACTGGAGCAGCGGCCGCCAGCACGCCGGGGCCCGGTCGGCCTCCACCGCCGTCAGGTAGCGCTCGGCGAAGCGGACGCTGAGTGCTTCGGCCCGGCGGGGCGAGGGGAACGCGCCGTGCGCGATCCCCTCGTGCAGGGTCTGCGTCACCGTGAGGTACACCCGGTTGAAGACGGCGACGCCGTCCCGCTCGGGGAGCCGCTCGTCCAGGGCGCGCATCCGCGCCAGCACCGCTTCCATGGGGACCATGGGAGGCAGCGTCGCAGCCGCGGGCCGGGATCAGGGGAACTTGGCCGTACGCTTCCCCGGTTCGGGCGAAACTCCGTCAACCCCGCTTGTCGCCGGGCTCCCCGGCAGGGCTCCCGTCCGCCTCGTCGTACGCGGACGTGCCCGAGTCCAGCAGCGGTTCCTGCTGCTTGAGGTGCGCCGGCGCGAAGTACCGCAGTGCGTGGTAGCCCGTGATCACGACGATCGTGCCGAGCGCGATCCCGCCCAGCTCGAAGCTGTCGCTGATGTTCAGCTTGACCCCGCCGACGCCGATGATGATGCCCGCCGCGGCCGGCACCAGGTTCAGCGGATTGCGCAGGTCCACCCGGCCGTTGATCCAGATCTGGGCGCCGAGCAGGCCGATCATCCCGTACAGGATCACGGTGATCCCGCCCAGCACCCCGCCGGGGATCGCGGCGACGACCGCGCCGAACTTCGGGCACAGGCCGAAGAGGAGGGCGAAGCCGGCCGCCGCCCAGTAGGCCGCCGTGGAGTAGACGCGGGTGGCGGCCATCACGCCGATGTTCTCGGAGTACGTGGTGTTCGGCGGGCCGCCCACCGCCGTCGACAGCATCGACGCGGCGCCGTCGGCGGCGATGGCCGTGCCGAGCTTGTCGTCGAGCGGGTCGCCCGTCATCTCGCCGACGGCCTTGATGTGTCCGGCGTTCTCCGCGATCAGCGCGATGACCACCGGCAGCGCGATCAGGATCGCCGACCACTCGAAGGCCGGCGCGTGGAAGGTCGGCAGCCCGACCCAGTCGGCCTTGGCGACCCCGGACAGGTCGAGCCGCCAGTGGTCGACGGCGTCCGGCCCGCCCATCGTCGAGTGGATCTTGCCGAAGACGAGGTCGAAGACCCAGGAGATGCCGTACCCGAAGATCAGGCCGAGGAAGATCGCGATCCGCGACCAGAAGCCCCGCAGGCAGACCACGGCCAGCCCGGTGAACAGCATCGTCAGCAGGGCCGTCCACTGGTCCTGCGGCCAGTACGTGGAGGCCGTGACGGGCGCCAGGTTGAAGCCGATCAGCATCACGACGGCGCCCGTCACCACCGGCGGCATCGCCGCGTGGATGATCCGCGCACCGAACCGCTGGACCGCGAGCCCCGCCAGGAACAGGGCCGCGCCGACCACGAAGACCGCGCCCGTGACGACCGCGCTGTCCCCGCCGCTCGCCCGGATCGCCGCCGCCACGCCCACGAAGGAGAGCGAGCAGCCCAGGTACGAGGGGACCCGGCCGCGGGTCGCCAGCAGGAAGATGACGGTGGCGACACCGGACATCATGATGGCGAGGTTCGGGTCCAGCCCCATCAGGACCGGCGCCACGAAGCTGGCTCCGAACATCGCCACGACGTGCTGGGCGCCGAGCCCGGCGGTCCGCGGCCACGACAGCCGCTCGTCCGGCCGCACCACCGCGCCGGGGGCGGGGGTCCGCCCGTCTCCGTGCAGGGTCCAGCGCACGCCGAGGCCCATGTTCCACCGCTTTTCGTTCGTTCTTCGTCGTGCATCAGGAGCGTGGCCACGCTACGAGGCCGTAGGTGACCAGGCGACATATTACGGCCGGATAGCTGCAGGTTCGTCCCGGTTGGCCGCCTCCGCCGCCCCGGCGGCCCCCGCTGCCACCGGCCGCTGCCGCAGTACGGTCGCCCCCACGATCAGCGCGAACGACAGCAGCGTGACCAGCCCGAACGACACCACCAGCGAGGTCGCGTCGGCCACCGCGCCGATCGCCGACGGGGCGATCAGACCCGAGGTGTATGTGATCGTCGCGACACCGGCGATGGCCTGCGCCGGCGCCGGACCGCTGCGCGCGGCCGCCGCGAAGGCCAGCGGGACCACCACCGCGATGCCGAGCCCGATCAGCCCGAACCCGGCCAGCGCCGCGGCCGGCTGGTGGACCGTGACCACGAGCAGCCCGCCCGCGGTGGCGAGCGCGCCGCCCGCACGGACCGTGCGCACGGCCCCGAACCGGTCCACGACCTTGTCCCCGACGAGCCGGGCGAGCGCCATCGTCAGCGCGAAGGCGGTGGTCGAGGCGGCCGCGAGACCGGCGTCCGTGTGCAGCACGTCCCGCAGGTACACCGCGGACCAGTCCAGGCTCGCGCCCTCCGCGAAGACCGCGCAGAAGCCGATCGCGCCGATGAACAGCGCCGACTTCGGGGGCAGCGCGAAGTGCGGCGGCGCCTCCTCCCCGGCGGTGTCGGTGCGCAGGTCCAGGACGCCCCGTACGGCGATCAGCCCGGCCAGCGTCAGGGCGAGCGCGGCGATCAGGTGGTGCAGACGGGCATCGGCGCCCGCGTGCGCGGCGACCGTGCCGGCGGCCGAGCCGATCAGGGCGCCCACGCTCCACATGCCGTGCAGCGAGGACATGATCGAGCGCTTCAGCCGGTTCTCGGTCTCCACGCCCAGCGCGTTCATCGCCACGTCCGACATGCCCGCGGTCGCCCCGTAGACGAAGAGCACGAAGCAGAGCGTCCACAGGTTCGGGGCGAGGCTCGGGAGGATGAGGGCGAGCGTCCACAGGCTCAGCAGCATCCGCAGGGCGGTGCGCGCGCCGAACCGGTGGTTGATGCGGCCGGCCAGCGGCATCGTGAGCGCCGCGCCGAGCGCGGGGAAGGCGAGGGCCAGGCCCAGGGTGCCCGCGCTGAGCTGCGCGTGCTCCTGGATCCAGGGGATGCGGGTCGCGAAGGAGCCGGTGACCGCGCCGTGTGCGCAGAAGACGCCGGCGATGGCGAAGCGGGCATGGCGCAGTCGCGCCGGGCTGAGGTCGGTTTCCCCGGTCATGACACGTAAACTATCAGGGACCCTGCCTGATAGTTAAGCCCCGGAACTCCTAGGATGGGCGCCGTGACTCCTGCCAAGGCGCTGACCGCCACCACCCGCGCCGCGTCCCCCGCTCCGTCCCCCGCCTCGCCGAGCACGGCCCGGGCCATCAACGACCGGCTCGCCCTCCAGCTCCTGCAGGAGGAGGGCCCGCTGACGGCCCCCCAGCTCAAGGAGCTGACCGGCCTGTCCCGTCCCTCCGTCGCCGACCTGGTGGAACGCCTCACCGGAGCCGGACTGATCGAGGTCGTCGGGGAATCCGGCGAACAGCGGCGCGGACCCAACGCCAAGCTCTACGGGATCGTGGCGCGGCGGGCCTACCTCGCGGCGCTCGACGTACGGACGGACAGCGCCACGGCGGTCGTCGCCGACCTCCTCGGCCGGCCGCTGGCGCAGGCGGCCCTGCCCGTGGACGCCGTGGAGGAAGCGGTGGACCGGCTGGAGGAACTCGCCCGGCAGGCGGGCGCCGACCGGCTCCACACGGTGGTGATCGGAGCGCCCGGGCTGGTGGCCCCCGGCACCGGAGAGCTCCGCGACAGCGCCGGACTGCCCGCCTGGCACCGGGACCTGGTGGCGGCGCTGCAGCGGCGGCTGCCCGCGGTGGTCGTCGTGGAGAACGAGACCAACCTGGCGGCCCTGGCCGAACAGCGCGTCGGGGCGGCCCGGGACCTGGAGTCCTTCGTGCTGCTCTGGCTCGGCGAAGGGGCCGGTGCCGCCGTGGTCCTGGACGGGCGGCTGCGCCGGGGCGCCTCCGGCGGGGCGGGGGAGATCGGCTTCCTGCCGGTGCCCGGGACGGGCGGCCTCCCCTCCGCCACGAATTGCGAGGGCGGCTTCCACGAGCTGGCGGGGCGGGCCGGGGTGGCCGCGCTCGCAGCGGCCCACGGCTTCGACGGGCCGGTCGAGGAGGCCGTCGCGGGCGCCGCCGGACCGGCCTTCCTCGACGCCCTGGCCGACCGGCTGGCCCTCGGGGCGGCGGCCGTCGCCGCGATCCTGGACCCCGGCTGCGTCGTGCTCGGCGGGGCGCTCGGCCGCGCGGGCGGACCCGCCCTGGCGGCCAGGGTCGCCCGCCGCCTCACCGCCCTGAGCCCGGTCCCGACCGAGGTCCGCGCCAGCACCCTCGGCGACCCGGCGGTGCTCACGGGGGCGCGGCTGGCGGCCCGGGAGTCGGCGCAGTCCGTCCTGTTCGCGGCCTGAGGGCCGCGGCCCGGTGTCGGCCGGCCCCGCGAGCGGCCGGGAACCGCGCGCCGGGGAACGCGAGGACCCGGTGGCCGCCGGGCCACCGGGTCCTCACGTCACTTCACGTCACGTCACTTCACCTACGCGGTCACCCCGAGGGGTGTCAGCAGGCGCCCTGGTCCTTCCAGACGCCCCACTCACCGGTGGTGCCGGGCTCCTCGTTCTGCGTCCACCACTGGGCCTTCCAGTTGCGGCCCTTGTGGGAGACGAGGTTGCCGCTGTTGTAGACCGTGCCCGCCACGTACGCGGGGTTGGTGCACGTACCGCCCGGAGGGGTGGTGGGCGGCGTGGTCGGGGGAGTGGTCGGCGGGGTGGTGGGCGGCGTGGTCGGGGGAGTCGTCGGCGGGGTCGTGGGCGGCGTGGTGCTGCCCGGCTGGACCACGGTGGTGCCGCGGGCCAGGTCACCGGCGAGCGCGTACGTCGTGCCGGAGATGTTCACCGTCCAGTTGGAAGGCGTCGAGACCGGCAGGTAGTAGTTGAAGGCCAGGTCGACCGAGGCGCCCGGAGCGAGCGTCTGCCAGGCCGGGAGCTTCAGCGAGACCCGGTGGAAGTCGCCCTTCAGACCGCCGACGTTGCTGCCGGTGTGGTCGCTCTTGATCACCTTGGTGCCGAAGCCCGACTGGTCGGAGGCGTTGGCCGGAGACGCGGTCGAGTAGTCGAACTGGAACTCCGTGCCGCCCGGCAGGGTGGCCGTGGTGTTGTTGGTGATCTTGAGCTTCGGGGTGATCGGGTAGTTCGAGTCGCCGAGCTTGAACTCGGTGAACTCCGTCTTGATGTCCACGGCCTGCGTCGGCAGCGCGGTGTTGGACTTCTTGGCGCCGTACGGGGAGGCGGCCTTGAACTTGTCGTACATCAGGGAGGTCAGCGTGTCGCCGATCTCGTACTGGCCCTTGGTGGCGTTCCAGGCGTAGTCGCCCGCCATCTCCCAGACCATCGTGCCGCCGATGCCGCGGTCGATCACGTAGTCGGCCTTGGCCGCCACCGACTGCTCGTCCTCCGTGGAGAGGAAGACCTTCTTCTGCGCGTTCCACAGCCACGGCGCGACCAGGGTCGAGTCGTACTTGCGGGCGTAGGTGCCGGTCAGCGTGGTGTTCGCGGGGAAGCCGTACTTGGTGACGTAGTCGCCGACGATCCCCTTCTCCAGGTTCTTGGCGTGCCACATCGGGTTGGAACCGGCCGGCGACTCGACGCCGTTGGTGTCCTTGTCGTGCCACAGGTTGTCGATGCCGACCGCGCCGTCACCGCACTTGGTCAGGCCCGCGCCGGCCGGGCAGGTGGTCGCGGAGGCCTTGCCCCACAGACCGTCGGTGCCGCCCTGGACGTTCTTGTGGCCGCGGGTGTAGTACGGCAGGCCGATGTTGATGCGGCCGGCCGGCATGGAGCCGCGGAAGTAGTGGTAGGCCCAGTCGGTGTTGAGGTAGCCGATGTTCCCGTACTGGGAGCTGCCGTAGACGTTCGCGGCGGCGAGCTCGGCGTCCTTGCCGTCGTCGAAGAGCGAGGCGTTGGGGCCCACGTACTCGTTCCACGCACCGTGCAGGTCGTAGGACATGATGTTGACGTAGTCCAGGTACTTCTGCATCTGGAACGTCTCCATGCCGCGCAGCAGGTAGCCGGAGGAGGGGGCGGCGACGGTCACCAGGTAGTGCTTGCCGTCGGCGGCGCCGGCCCGGTCCAGCTTCTCGCGCAGGGTCTTCATCAGGGCGTCGTAGCCCTTGACCAGACCGGCGCGGCGGGCGTTGGCCAGCTGCCAGTCCAGCGGGTTGCCCGCGTCCTTCATGGTGGTCGGGTACTCGTAGTCGATGTCGACGCCGTTGAACCCGTACTTGCGGATGAACTCGACCGAGGAGTCCGCGAAGGTGTTGATGCCGGCCTGGTTGACCGAGCCGTCGGCGTTGGTGGCCATCGAGTAGAAGCCGCCCGACGCGACGCGGTTGCCGTCGTCGCCGAAGTAGCCGCCGGTCTCCGCCCAGCCGCCGACCGAGATCAGCGTCTTGACGTTCGGGTACTGCTTCTTGAATTTGTTCAGCAGGTTGAAATTGCCCTTGTAAGGGAGGGCGGGGTCCATCTCGGCGCCCGCGACTCCCGGCCAGGTCATCCCGGTGGCGGAGTTGTTCGCGTTGTCGGCACCGACGGAGATCTTGTTGTCGCTGCCCACGTGGGCGAAGGCGTAGTTGAGGTGCGTGACCTTGGACCACGGGATGTTGTGGGGCAGGTAGGCGGGCGTGCCGTCCTTGCCCGTGCGCCAGCCCGTGAAGTAGCCGATGACGCGGCGCTGGTGGTCGGCGCCCATCTTCTCGCGGCCCTCGGTGTCGTACACCGAGCAGTACGGGACGTCCACGCCCGCGGTCTTGTACAGACCGTCGGGGCGACAGGACTCGTTGTCGGCGGCGTGCGAGACGCCCGCCGAGAGCCCGGCCACCAGCAGACCGGCGATTGCGGCGCCGGACGTCAGGAGCATGGCTCTCGTCTTGGTGGGGGACAGCATTGTGCCTCCTGGGGAGGGGAGGATGGCAGGACACAACAGGCTGGAACGTGGTGCGTGTTGGCCCGTGACGTGCGCACATCTGACGGGCTGTCTCCCGGGGAAGATGAAGGGAACGTTAAGAGGACTAGACCAACCCGTCAATAGGTCTGGACCAAAGTGCGCGATCCGGCAAGTCCTGGCGCGGGTGTGCGCGTCGGTGCGAACTGGGGTGTGTGCGTCGATATGGGCGGGGTGTGCGCGTCGCCATGGGTGTGGGTGCGCGCGTCACCGCGGGTGGGGGTGTGCGCGTCACCACGGGTGGAGGTGCGTGCGTCGCTGCGGATGGGGAGCGAATCGGCCGAACGGCGCAATCGACGCGCTCAAGAACGACCGAACGTGTGACCCAGGCCACATTGACTCACCCGCATGGCCGCCGATCACCCGTGGCACACTGGCTTCAGTACCAGTAGCAGCGCACTCCGGGGTCGGTGTAATTCCGAACCGGCGGTTATAGTCCGCGACCCGTCCGCAGCCAGCGGCCGGTTGACCAGGTGAAATTCCTGGACCGACGGTTAAAGTCCGGATGGGAGGCAGTGCGCGGCGGGCCAGTCACCGGTACGCCGCCGTCGGCGGTCCACCGGCACATCCCTCGGGACGTGTCGTCGAACGGACCGTGTTTTCCGGCCTCGGCGTCCCCGCGTGTGCTACCCGCTTCATCTGTCGTATCCCGACAGGCCCCGGAGTCCGTGCCCGATGAGGCAGGAGGACCCGGTGGCGACACACGCCGCGCACGCAGCACCCGACGCGGGCACCCGCGCCATGCGCCGAGCCATCGAGCTCGCCGCCCGCGGACTCGGCTCCACCAGCCCCAACCCGGTCGTCGGCTGCGTCATCACCGACGCCTCGGGCGCCGTCGTGGGCGAAGGCTGGCACGAGCGGGCCGGCGGCCCGCACGCCGAGATCCACGCCCTGAACGCGGCGGGCCCGGCGGCCAGGGGCGGCACCGCCTACGTCACCCTCGAACCCTGTAACCACACCGGCCGTACGGGACCCTGCGCGCAAGCCCTCATCGCCGCCGGGATCGCCCGCGTGGTCTACGCCGTCTCCGACCCGAACCCGCAGGCCAGCGGTGGCGGAGCCACCCTGCGCGCCGCCGGGATCGACACCGCGGCCGGGCTGCTCGCCGAGGAGGCCGAGGCGGGCAACGCCGCCTGGCTGACCTCCGTACGCCTGGGGCGCCCGTACATCCTGTGGAAGTACGCCGCGACCCTCGACGGCCGCATCGCGGCCGCCGACGGCACCAGCCGCTGGATCAGCTCCCCCGAGTCCCGCGCCGACGTCCACCGGCTGCGCGCCGAGTCCGACGCCGTGGTCGTGGGATCCGGCACCCTGCGCGCCGACGACCCGCACCTCGCGGTCCGGGGGATCGACGGTTTCACCGCCGCCCACCAGCCCCTGCGCGTGGTCCTGGACACCCACGCCACCATCCGGCCCACCGCCCGTGTCCTGGACGAAGCCGCGCCCACCCTGATCGCCGTCGCCGAGGATGCGGACACCCGCCACCTCGCCGGAGTGGAGCTGGCCCGGCTCCCGTACGACAAGTACGGGATCTCCGTGGACGCCCTGCTGCGCGAGCTGTACGGGCGCGGCATCCGCTCCGTCCTCCTCGAAGGCGGCCCCACCCTGGCCGGCGCCTTCGTCGCCGCCGGGGCCGTCGACAAGGTCATCGGCTACCTGGCCCCCGTCCTCCTCGGCGCGGGCCCCCTCGCCCTCGCCGACGCCGGCATCGGCACCCTCGCCGACGCGCTCCGGCTCCGGATCACCGAAACCGTCCGCATCGGCACGGACATCCGCGTCACCGCCGTCCCCGCGTCGGCCCCCTCCGCCCCCACAGCCCTCAAGGAGCACTGAGTGTTCACCGGAATCGTCGAAGAACTGGGCGAGGTCGTCGCCGTCGAGGAGCTCGCGGAAGCCTCCCGCTTCCGCCTGCGCGGCCCGGTCGTCACCGTGGACGCCAAGCACGGGGACTCCATCGCCGTGAACGGCGTCTGCCTGACGGTCGTGGAGACCGGCGACGGCGAGTTCACCGCCGACGTCATGCAGGAGACCCTGAACCGCTCCAGCCTCGGAGCCCTCACCCAGGGCTCCCGGGTCAACCTGGAGCGCCCGATGGAGCTCGGCGGACGGCTCGGCGGCCACCTGGTCCAGGGGCACGTGGACGGAACCGGCGAGATTGTCTCGCGGACCCCCTCCGAGCACTGGGAGATCGTCAAGGTCGCCCTCCCGGAGAACCTCTCGCGCTACGTCGTCGAGAAGGGCTCCATCACGGTCGACGGCGTCAGCCTCACCGTGGTCGAGGCCGCCGCCGACTGGTTCACCATCAGCCTGATCCCCACCACCCTCGCGCTGACCACCCTGGGCATCAAGAAGCCCGGCGACCCGGTCAACCTGGAGGTCGACGTCCTGGCGAAGTACGTCGAGCGCCTGCTGGCCGCCGGGGTCACGCCCCTGGCCTCGAACGTGCTCCACACCACGGGGGAGTCGAAGTGAGCGCCCTGACCTGGCTCAACACCGAGGCCTTCGAGGTCTTCGACCAGAAGGTCATCTGGTCCGACATGATCGGCAACCTGATCGGCCTGGGCGCCCTCGCGCTCGGCTGGCGGCGCTCCATATGGACCTGGCCTGCCCAGCTCCTCTCCGGCCTGATCCTCGTCGGCGCCTACGCCTCCGCGCACCTCTCCGGCGGGGTCGGCAAGCAGCTCCTCGTCATCGGCGTGGCCGCGTGGGGCTGGCGCGCCTGGCAGCGCGGCAAGCAGGACGCTCAGGACGGCTCCATCGCCGTCCGCACCGCATCCTGGAAGGAGCGCGGCCTCCTGCTGGGCGGCGCGGTGGCCGGCACCCTGGCCGTCGGCGGCCTGTTCAGCCTCTACCCGAGCCTGTCGTGGAGCCCGTGGGCCGACGCCTACATCTTCGTCGGCACCATCGTCGCGATGGTCGCCCAGGCCCGCGGCCTGGTCGAGTTCTGGTTCGCCTGGCTCCTCGTCGACCTGGTCGGCGTACCCCTCGCCTTCAACAGCGGACTGGCCTTCTCCGGCCTCGTCTACGTCGTGTACTTCGCCCTCGTCGTCTGGGGCGCCTACGACTGGTACCAGCGCTCGCGCACCACCACCGCCCCGGCTCTGGAAGGAGCAACGGCATGACCTCCCCGAACCCCGTCCTGAAGCCCGTGCCCGGCGTCGAGCAGGAGACGTTCCGGCTCGACCCCGTCGAGCAGGCCATCCGCGACATCGCGGCCGGCCGCCCGGTGGTCGTCGTCGACGACGAGGACCGCGAGAACGAGGGCGACCTCGTCATCGCGGCCGAGAAGGCCACCCCCGAGATCATCGCCTTCATGATGAGCGAGTGCCGCGGCCTGATCTGCGCGCCCCTGGAGGGCGACGAGCTGGAGCGGCTCGAACTCCCGCAGATGGTCCAGCACAACACCGAATCGATGCAGACCGCCTTCACCGTCTCCGTCGACGCGAGCGGCGCCCACGGAGTCACCACCGGCATCTCGGCCGCCGACCGCGCCACCACCCTGCGGCTGCTGGCCGACGGGGTCTCGGGCCCGGGCGACTTCGTCCGCCCCGGGCACGTCTTCCCGCTGCGCGCCAAGCCCGGCGGCGTCCTGGCCCGCAACGGCCACACCGAGGCCGCCGTCGACCTCGCCCGCCTCGCGGGCCTGCGCCCGGCCGGCGCCATCGTGGAGATCGCCGGCGAGGACGGGGTGATGCTGCGGCTGCCCGAGCTGATCCCCTTCGCCCGCAAGCACGGCCTGACGATCATCTCCATCGAGGACCTGATCGCCTACCGCCGCTCCGCCGAGCCGACCGTGCGCCGTGAGGCCCAGGTCAGCCTGCCGACCTCCTTCGGCCAGTTCACCGCGTACGGGTTCCGCTCCACCGTCGACGGGGTCGAGCACGTCGCCCTCGTCCACGGCGAGATCGGCGACGGCGAGGACGTCCTGGTCCGGATGCACTCCGAGTGCCTGACCGGGGACATCTTCCAGTCGCAGCGCTGCGACTGCGGCCCCCAGCTGCACACCGCCATGCAGCGGGTCCAGGCGGCCGGCCGCGGTGTGATCGTCTACCTGCGCGGCCACGAGGGCCGCGGCATCGGCCTGCTGTCGAAGCTGCGCGCGTACGAGCTCCAGGAGCGCGGCCGCGACACCCTCGACGCCAACCTGGAGCTGGGCCTGCCCGCCGACGCCCGCGACTACGGGGCCGGCGCGCAGATGCTCGCCGACCTCGGCGTCCACAGCGTCCGGCTGCTGACCAACAACCCCGAGAAGTCGGCGGCCCTCATCAGCCACGGCATCAAGGTTTCCGACCGGGAGCCGATGCCCATGGAGGCGGGCGAGCACAACCTGCGCTACCTGCGCACCAAGCGGGACCGGATGGGCCACGACCTGCCCTGGCTGGACGGGGCAGTGACCACGTCCGCCTGCGGCAACCAGTAACCGGCAACACCATCCCCGAGCACCACCCCACACCACACCACCCCACACCACACGAATCGCAACGAGGAGCAGAGCTGTGAGCGGCAAGGGCGCACCCGAACTGAGCGTGAAGAACTGCGGAGACCTGCGCGTCGCCGTGATCGCGGCCCAGTGGCACGAGAAGGTCATGGACGGCCTGGTGGACGGCGCCCTGCGGGCCCTGCACGAGCTGGGGATCGACGAGCCCACCCTGCTGCGGGTCCCGGGCAGCTTCGAGCTCCCGGTCGTGGCCAAGGTACTGGCCGGTCGCGGTTACGATGCCATCGTCGCCCTCGGCGTGGTCATCCGCGGCGGCACCCCGCACTTCGACTACGTCTGCCAGGGCGTCACCCAGGGCCTGGTACAGGTGTCGATCGACACCGGAGTCCCCGTCGGCTTCGGCGTACTGACCTGCGACAACGACGAGCAGGCGCTGGACCGCGCCGGGCTCGAGGGGTCGAACGAGGACAAGGGGCACGAAGCGGTCACCGCCGCCGTCTCCACCGCCATGATCCTGCGGGCCGTCACGAACCCTGGCGCCAGCAGGTAGTCGCCGACCCCGTATTCTGAGGACCATCATGGCGAACAAAACCCCCAAGAGCTTCGAAGAGCTCTTCACCGAGCTCCAGCTCAAGGCCAACGGTGACCCCGGCACCTCCCGCACCGCCGAGCTGGTCGGCAAGGGCGTCCATGCCATCGGCAAGAAGGTCGTCGAGGAGGCCGCCGAGGTCTGGATGGCCGCCGAGTACGAGGGCAAGGAAGCCGCCGCCGAGGAGATCTCCCAGCTGCTCTACCACGTCCAGGTGATGATGGTGGCGCGCGGGATCACCCTCGAAGACGTCTACGCGCACCTCTAGGCCGCAGCGGTTCACAGGCCGCGGCAAGTCCGCGCGGCCCCGGCACAGGCTGCCGGGGCGTCCGCGCGCCCCGCACACGTACCAGCACACCCTTTCGCACCTACGCACCAAAGGAAGCCCCATGCTGCGCATCGCCGTCCCCAACAAGGGTTCACTCTCCGGACCGGCGTCGGCGATGCTCCATGAGGCCGGCTACCGGATGCGCAAGGAGTCCAAGGAGCTCGTGGTCGTCGACCCCGACAACGAGGTGGAGTTCTTCTACCTCCGCCCCAAGGACATCGCGATCTACGTGTCCTCCGGGAAGCTCGACATCGGCATCACCGGCCGCGACCTGCTGCTCGACTCCGGCGCCAGCGCCGAGGAGATCCTGCCGCTGAACTTCGGCCGCTCCACCTTCCGCTACGCCACCATCCCCGGCACCGCGAAGGGCCCCGAGGACTTCCACGGGATGACCATCGCGACCTCGTACGAGGGAATCGTCGCGAAGCACCTCGCCGACCAGGGCATCGAGGCCTCCGTCGTCCACCTCGACGGCGCGGTCGAGACCGCCATCCAGCTCGGCGTCGCCCAGATCATCGCCGACGTCGTCGAGACCGGCACCAGCCTGCGCAACGCCGGACTGGAGGTCATCGGCGAGCCGATCATGACCTCCGAGGCCGTCGTCATCCGCGGCAACGGCACCGACCCCGAGGACCCGCGCGCGCAGCAGTTCCTGCGCCGCCTCCAGGGCGTCCTGGTCGCCCGCAGCTACGTGATGATGGACTACGACTGCCGCGCCGAGCACCTGGAGCGCGCGGTCGCCCTCACCCCGGGCCTGGAGTCGCCGACCGTCTCCCCGCTGCACAACGAGGGCTGGGTCGCCGTCCGCGCCATGGTCCCCGCCAAGGAGGCCCAGCGGATCATGGACGACCTGTACGAGCTCGGCGCGCGGGCGATCCTCACCACCTCGATCCACGCCTGCCGCCTCTGACGGGTCCGCCTCGCGCACCTTTCTTCATCCGGCACCACCCGAAGGCATCTGACGAACATGGCCGACGCCACCGCCCAGCCCGCACCGCCCGCCCTGCCGGTCACCTTCCGGCCGACCCGCACCCGGGCCGTCCTGCTGGGCGTGGGCGCCGCCATGTTCGTCACGATCACGGCGATCGCCCTGGTCCTCGAAACCCTGCACCCCGGTGAGCGGATCGCCTTCGTCTTCACCGCGGCCCTGCTCTCCTCCGTCCTCGTCCTGCTCAGCCGCCCCAAGGTGGTCGCCGACGAGACCGGAGTCACGGTCGTCAACCTCACCACCACCCGCCGCCTGGAGTGGGCGCAGATCCTGCGCGTCAACCTCCGCCCCGGCGACGCCTGGGTGTTCCTCGACCTGAGCGACGGCACCAGCCTGCCCGCCCTCGGCATCCAGCCCGGGGTCGCCAAGGCCCAGGCGATCGGCGACGCCCGCGCCCTGCGCGCCCTGGCCGAAGCCCACGGAACCGGCTCAAAGAACGACTGAGCCCGTCCGGCCTCGTCGCTGCGTCCCATTGCGGCTGCGATCTCAATGACTAACCTGGTGTGGGGGCGCGACCGTGCGCCCTCCCACCGGCCCCGGGACCCCGAGGCCCGTGGGCACCTGCGACTCGAGGAGTGACTCCCTCCAGCAATGGACGGATCGTCCGGTAGTACACGCGCCGCCCTCCCCACGGAGGCGGCGGCATGACCATCCCGCTACTCCTGCTCGTGGCGGCATTCGCCCTGATCCTCGCCAACGGTTTCTTCGTGGCAGCCGAATTCGGCCTCGTCACCGTCGAGAGACCCGAGGCCGAACGCGCCGCGGCCGAGGGCGACCGCCGTGCACGCACGGTCGTCGCAGCCCTGCGGGAGCTGTCCTTCCAGCTCTCCGGCACCCAGCTCGGCATCACCATCACCTCCCTCGTGGTCGGCATGCTCGCCGAGCCCGCCCTCGCCGCCCTGCTGGCCGGGCCGCTCGAAGCGACCGGCCTCCCCAAGGGCGCCGTACCCGGCGCGGCCGTCGTCATCGGCATGCTGCTCGCCTCCGCCGTCCAGATGGTCGTCGGCGAGCTCGTCCCGAAGAACTGGGCCGTCTCCCGGCCGCTGCAGGTCGCCCGTTTCGTGGCCGGCCCGCAGCACGTCTTCTCCCGGGTCTTCCGGCCGGTCATCGCCGGCCTCAACGCCGTCGCCAACCGGCTCGTCCGGGCGCTCGGCGTGGAGCCCACCGAAGAGATGGCCTCCGCCCGCACCCCCGGCGAACTGGTCTCCCTGGTCCGCCACTCGGCCCAGGCCGGCGCCCTGGAACAGGACACCGCCGACCTCTTCGTACGGACCATCTCGCTGGGCGAGCTCACGGCGCAGCTGGTCATGACCCCCCGGGTCAAGGTCAGCGCCCTCCAGCACACGGCCACCGCGGCCGACGTGCTCAACCTGACCCGCGCCACGGGCCTGTCCCGCTTCCCCGTCTACCGCGAGCGCATCGACGAGATCACCGGGGTCGTCCACCTCAAGGACGCCCTCGCCGTGCCCGAGTCCGAGCGCGCCCGCACCAGCGTCAGCGGGATCTGCGTGGCCCCGCTGCTGGTGCCCGGCTCCCTGCCGGTGCAGCCGCTGCTGGAACGGCTGCGCAGCGAACAGCCCATGGCCGTGGTCGTCGACGAGTACGGCGGCACCGCCGGCGTCGTCACCCTGGAGGACATCGTGGAGGAGCTCGTCGGCGAAGTCCGCGACGAGCACGACTTCGCGGAGGACGGCAGCCCCGAACTGGCCGCCGTACCCGCCGAGGACGGCCGCCCCTCCTGGGAGGCCGACGGGAGCTGCCGCGTGCAGACCCTGCGCCGGATAGGCCTGGAGGTCCCCGAAGGCCCCTACGAGACCGTCGCCGGGCTCGTCGCCGACCTGCTCGGCCGCATCCCCGCCCCCGGGGACCGCGCCGAACTGCCCGGCTGGAAGCTCTCCGTGCGCCAGGTCCGCCGCTACCGCGCCGAGCGGGTCCGCCTCGTGCGCACCGCCCCCGCGGGCCCCGGCGCACCGGGCTCCGACGGGCAGGGCTTCTACGGATTCGGCCCCGACGCCGCCGCCCCCGCCGAGCTGGCACAGGTGGGTGGCCGGTGAACGCGCTCCAACTGCTGTTCGCCCTGCTCCTCGTCCTGGCCAACGGCTTCTTCGTCGGCGCCGAGTTCGCCCTCGTGTCCGTCCGCCGCAGCCAGATCGAACCCCTGGCCGTCGACTCCAAGCGGGCCCGCCAGGTGCTCCACGGCCTGGAGAACCTGCCGCGCATGATGGCCGCCGCACAGTTCGGCATCACCATGTGCTCGCTCACCCTCGGAGCCGTCGCCGAGCCCACCGTGGCCCGGCTCCTGGAGCCCGTCTTCCACGCCGCCCACGTGCCCGAAGGGCTGATCCACCCGCTGGGCTACGCGGTGGCCCTCACCGCGGTGATCTTCCTGCACCTGGTCATCGGCGAGATGGTCCCCAAGAACCTCGCCATGGCCGCCCCCGAGAAGACGGCCCTGTGGTTCAGCCCCGGACTGGTCGCCTTCGCGCGGGTCTGCGGACCGGTGACCACGGCGCTGGGCGCCTGCGCCACGCTGATCCTGAGGCTCTTCAAGGTGGAGCCCAAGGACGAGGTCGAGGCCGTCTACACCTCCGCCCAGCTCGGCCGCCTGCTCAAGGACTCGCGGCAGGCCGGTCTCCTGGAGCCGGTGGAACAGGAGCGCCTGGAGGACGCGCTGGAACTGGGCAGCCGCCCGGTCACCGACGTCCTCCTCGCCCCGGACCGGCTGGTCACGGTCGGCCCGGCCGTCACCCCGCGCCAGATCGAGCAGCTCACGGTCCGCACCGGGTACTCCCGCTTCCCCGTCCGCGCGGACAGCGGTGCCTTCATGGGCTACCTGCACGTGAAGGACGTCCTGGACCTGGAAGACCGGGAACGGGCCGTGCCCCAGCGGGTCTGGCGCCGCATGACCACGGTCTGCTCCACGCTCCCGCTGGACGACGCCCTGACGGTGATGCGCCGCGACGCCACCCATCTGGCGCAGGTCGCGGATCCCTCGGGCCGGGTCCTCGGCCTGGTCGCCATGGAGGACGTCCTGGAAACGCTGGTCGGCGAGGTGCGCGACCCCGCGCACCGCACGGCACCGCACGCCCGCAGGACCGAACCCCGCTCGGAGGGGGCGCTCACCGGCTGACGCCGTCGCCGCACCGGCGCCGGACCCGTCGCAAGACGGGTCCGGCGGCCGCGCCGGGCCGCCATACTCGCGGTGCGGTGCGGTGCGGTGCGGCGTGGGAGGGGGCGGGGTCATGCGGTCCGACGAACGGGACGAACGCGGCGAGCGCGACGAGCACGGCGGGTCTACTGGGTCTACTGGGTCTACTGGGTCTACGGGGGCCGGTGGGTCCGGCGGGCGTGACGAGTCCGGCGGGCACCGGGACCCGGAGCTCCGGGACACGGCCCGCGCGGTGCTGGACCTGCTGAGGGAGGACCTCGACGCACCCTCCCCGGTGGCGCGCCGACTGCGCGAGGTGATCCTCGACGGGCTGCCGGCCGAACGGGTGGCCGTCGTCGCCGCCTTCGAACGCGAACCCTTCGCACCGGCCGCGGCCCTGGCCTTCGAATCGGTCCTGTGGGAACGCGCGGCGGCGGACCCGGAGTTCGCGGACCGCGTCCGGGCCCTGCTGCAAGGCAGGCTCGGCGACGTCGAGGCGGACGAGCGGTGGGCCGAGCAGTACGGCGGACGGCCCCTGTGGGCGGGCTGGATCTTCATCGCGGCGGGTTTCGCCTTCCTGGTCCTCTCCGCCTTCGCGGCCTGCGCCGGCCCGCCGCCGGACATTCCGTAGCGCGCACGGCGTTGCGGGATGCCGGCGCGGTACGGGCGCGCCGGAGGCGCTCACAGGGGCGGCGGCTCCGGCCGTTCCTGGGGGCCGCGGCCCGACAGGACCTCCCCGTACGCCTGCATCAGGTCCGCCAGCCGCAGGGTGGAGAGGTCCTCCCGGGAGGGATCACCGGTGAAGCCGGACAGCCGCAGGTCCCGGTACGCGCAGCTCTTCTCGTACAGCGTGCGCAGGAACCGCCCGTTGCCCAGCTCGTCGATCCACCCCTGCTCCACCACGTGCCCGCTGATGCTCCGCAGCTCCTCCAGCGCCTCCTCGTCCCACCGGTCGCCGTTGGCGTCCGCCAGGACCCCGCCGATCGAGGTGAGTTCCAGCGGCCGGTAGCTGGGGAAGTCGACCCGGGTGGTGAACCGCGAGGACAGCCCCGGATTCGTGGCGAGCAGCCGGTCCATCCCCGCCGGATAGCCCGCGAGGATCACCACCAAGTGGTCGCGGTTGTCCTCCGCCCGCTTCAGCAGCACCTGCAGGGCCTCGTCGCCGTACGCGTCGCCCTTGCTGTAACCGGAGTTGGAGAGGCTGTACGCCTCGTCCACGAACAGCACCCCGCCGATCGCCGAGTCGATCAGCTCGTTCGCCTTCACGGCGGTCTGCCCGAGGAACTCGCCGACCAGGTCCGCGCGCCCGGCCTCCACGAGGTGGTCGCCGCCGAGCAGGCCCAGCGCGTAGAAGACCCGGCCCAGGATCCGCGCCACCGTGGTCTTGCCCGTGCCCGAGGGCCCGGAGAAGACGAAGTGCCGTTTCGGCGGCTGCACCGGCAGCCCCTGACCCGTCCGCAGCCTGGCCATGTGCAGCTGCGCGGAGAGTGCCTTCACCTGCCGCTTGACCGGTTCCAGGCCCACCATCCGCTCCAGCTCCGCGAGCGCCTCGGCCAGCGCCGCCGGATCCGCCGGCCCGGCCGGCAGACCCACCGGTCCCGGCTGCGAAGGCAGCGAGGCCTTGCGCCGTACGCCGGCCGGCAGCCCCGCGCCGGGCCCCGGCGCCCCCGGGCCGTGCCGCGGCTCCGGCGGGTCGGCCGCCGTCAGCGGGTCAGCGTCCGGCTGCCCGTCCGCGGCGATGCCCTGGACCGGCCCGCCCCCGCCCAGCGCCACCGCCGCGAAGTCCCCGCCCGACGGGGCCGCTCCGTGCCCGCCGAAGGCCTCGTAACCGCCACCGCTCGCGTACCCGGCCAGGCCGTCGGCGTCCTCGCTGTCCTCGATGGCCGTCAGCCGGGCCGCCGTGTCCATGAACGCCGGGTCCACCCGGTGCACCGCCCGGTACAGCGGCAACGCCGCCGCGCTGCGCCCGGTCCCCTCGTGCGCCCGCGCCAGCCAGTACCGCAGCTCCTTGCGCTGGGGCTGCTCGCTGCGGCAGCGCATCAGGGAGGCCGCCAGCAGCGGCTCGGCCTGCCCGTACATCTCCAGCCGGACCCGGGCCATCCCGCCGAAGAGGCCCGCCTCGATGCCCAGGAGCGGATCGTCGACCAGCGATTCGGTGGAGCGGACCAACTGCTCCCAGTCCTTGACCAGGTACGCCCGGCAGGCGTGCAGGAAGCGGACGTGCGGATCGGTGTCCACGGGCGGCAGGGCCGCGAGCGCCTGGTCCAGCTCGGGGACGTGGCGCCCGTCCAGCCAGTGCGAGGCGTGCGCCAGCAGCAGGTCCCGCCTGGTCTCCAGTACCGGCTGCACCCACCAGCCCAGCCAGTACCAGGAGTTCAGCGTCCGCCGGTGGCGGGCCCGCTGTTCCCCGAAGCGGTCCCGGTGGGCGTACATGCGCAGTAACGCGTTCGTGGTGTCGACGCGGAGCGCGTGCAGGCCCAGCCAGGCATCCGCCATCGCGGGATCGAGTCGTACGGCCGCCCGGAACTCCTCCTCGGCCTGCGGGTAGGCGCCCATCGTGCAGGCGTCCACTCCTCGCAGCCAGGCGAGTTCGGCCGGGGCGTGCGCGCTGCTGCCGTGCGCGGCGAAGTCCATCACGTCCCCCACAAGCCTGCCCCCGTGGTGCCCAGCAACCCCCGCGATGCGTACGCGAGTTGTCGCTGCGCCGATGAAATCAGGGGTGCATCGTACCTGCGGTTACGCACCTTACGTAGGGTGCCGCGAAGACGGGCCGGGCGCGTATCAGGGCGGTCCGTGGTGACGCAGGGTGACGAATCGGCCGGGATGTGCCCCCTGCGACACCGCGACGGAGGAGTGCAGGGCGGGACTCGGCGGGGTGTCGGGGGCGACACGAAGCCCCCGATCACGGGGGAACAATCGGGGGCTCCATGTTCGCGGCGGCCGGTGAGGGCCGCTTCTTCAGAACGTAAGGCCGTCCCGGCCCCCGGGTCAAGCGGCCCGGAGGCGCCCGCGGAGAGGGACTTTCCGCGGCCCCTCAGCCCTGGGGGGCCTCATCACCCTCAGTCACCCGAGCGGTGCTTCCGGCTGCCCCGGCAGCCCCGGAAGTCCACTCGTATCCCGTAGCGCTCTGCCGTACCAGGGTGTCCGCGAAGGGGCGCGAAGGATCATTCGAGAAGTGCGCGAGCTCCGCGCGCTCCCATCCGTCCCAGAAGTCGGAAAGTTCCCGCCCGTCCCGATCGCGCCCGCGCCCCCACGACTTCGCACGCGGGGTCTCCATCCACAGCAGCCGCGCCAGGTGCGGACGCAGCGCGCGCCGTCCGGCGCCGACACCCTCCACGAGCAGGACCGGACCCGGATCCAGCACCCGCTCCGGCCCGAACCGCCGCTCGACCCAGTCGTACGGGGCCCAGTGCGCGGCCCGCCCCGCGGAGAGCGGCTCCAGCACCTGCGTCCGCAGCCGCCCCACCCAGCCGAACAGCTCCTCGTGCGTGGCCACATCGTCCAGCCGCAACACGGGGACCCCGCCCAGGGCTTCGGCGAGCGCCTTGGCGAAAGTCGTCTTCCCGGACCCGGCGTGCCCGTCGATCCCGACGAGGCGGACGGGCCCGAGGGAGGGCGGCAGGGCGAGGATCTCGCGCGCGAGGGGCTGGAGCGAAGGCTGATCTTCCACGCCCCCACCGTATGACCCCGCCGCCACCCCGCGCGACGAACCGGCCCTGCGGGCGGAGGTCCCCTACCGGCCCTTCGCCCGTTCTCCGGGCTGCGCTCGGACCCCCTGGGGCTCCGCCCCAGACCCCGCGCGCCAAACGCCGGCGAAAATCCAGCCCCTCCGGCGTTTGAGGAGCGGGGGTCCGGGGGCCGGCCCCCGGCAACGGCGCCGCACCCGGCAAAGGGTCCGGGCGGAGCCCGGGGAACGGTGGAAGGGCGGGTAGGGGACAGCCCCGCAGGGCCCACCCCCGAGGGAACGGGGGAGAGGGGGCGGAGCCCCGTCACCCCGACACGGCCCTCCGGCTTCACGGCGTCGCAGACGGGAACTGGAAGGGTGTGCGGGAGCCGACCCGCCGCACCGACCCCTGGGGGCCACGCAGATGACCGCACCCACACCCCGCCGAGCCCTACTGGCGGTAGCCCTGGCGGCAGCCGCAGCCACCGTCCCCGGCGGCCGAGCCTCCGCGGCGCAGCCGAAGCCCGCCCCCGGGGGCCCGGGGCAGGACACCCCGGCCCCGGCCCCGGCCAAGGCCAAGGCAGAGGCCGCCGCAGCCACCCGCAAGACGGTCGACAACCGCTTCTGGTACTCGTACGCCCACTGGACCGCCGGCCAACACCAGGGCACCACCGCCATCGGCGGCGCCCGCCCCGGCCTGGAGATCAAGACCCCGACGGGCCGCACCGAGTACAAGGACCCGCACACCGCCAAGAAGAGCACCTGGGAGTACGCCACCTGGACCTCCCCGGTCCACACCTCCACCGTGCCCGCCACCGAGGCCATCGCCTCCTGGAACGCCCGTACCCCCGCCGGCACCTGGATCCAGGCCGAACTGCGCGGCACGTACACCGACGGCACCGCCTCCCCCTGGTACGTGATGGGACGCTGGGCCTCCGGCGACGGCGACATCCGCCGCACCTCCGTGGACGGGCAGACGGACGGCAAGTCCACCGTCTGGACGGACACCCTGGCCGTGGACACCCCGGCGAGCGGGCTGCGCATCAAGGACTGGCGGCTGCGCCTGACCCTGTACCGCAAGCCCGGTGCGAGCCGGGGCCCCACGGTGTGGCTGGCCGGAGCCATGGCCTCGGACGTCCCGGACCGGTTCACCGTCCCCGCGTCCGCCGCCTCCGGCGGGGCCCACGAGCTGAAGGTGCCGAGGTACTCGCAGGAGACGCACGCCGGCCAGTACCCCGAGTACGACAACGGCGGCGAGGCCTGGTGCAGCCCCACCTCCTCGCAGATGATCATCGAGTTCTGGGGCCGCAGGGCCAGCGTCTCCGCCGTGGCCTGGGTCAAGAAGGACTACGCGGACCCGCAGGTCTGCCACGCCGCCCGCTCCACGTACGACTCGGCCTACAAGGGCTGCGGCAACTGGCCCTTCAACGCCGCCTACGCCGCCACCTACCGGCAGCTCGCCGGCGTCGTCACCCGCCTCGGCTCCCTCGCCGACGTGGAGACCCTGGTCCGGGCGGGCATCCCGGTCATCACCTCCCAGTCCTTCACGGCCGAGGAGCTCACGGGCGCGGGCTACGGCACGGCCGGGCACCTGATGACCGTCATCGGCTTCACGGCCTCGGGCGACGTGATCGCCAACGACCCGAACTCGGCCGACAACGCCGCCGTGCGCCGCGTCTACCGCCGCCGGCAGTTCGAGAACAACTGGCTCCGGACCAAGCGTCACAACGCGGCCGGCAAGGTCGTCTCCGGCACCGGAGGCGTCTGCTACCTCTACGGTCCGATCCGGCCGAACCCGGCCCAGGTCCTCGCGCTGCGGGCGGTCGGCGTGCTCTGAGATTTCGCGTTGCCACGGACGGCATGTAAGTGGAACATAAAGGGCAAAAGGGCAATAGGAGCTTCTCATAGGAGGCAGCCCGCCATGACCACCCAACCCAGAATCGAACACCACCCCGACCTCGCTGAGATGCGCTCGCGGTTCGAGCGGGTCACCAGCACCCCGAGTGCCCAGGTCGTCGAGGCGCTGGCCCTGATGACTGGCCTCTACATCGCCGCTTCGCCGTGGATCGCCGGATTCAGCGGGCTCAGCTCGCTGGCGATCAACAACCTCATCGCGGGCCTGGCGTACTGCCTGTGCATGAGCGGACTCGGCTCCGCTTACGAACGCACCCACGCCATGGCCTGGACGGCGGTGGGTCTCGCCGCCTGGACGATCGTCGCGCCCTTCGTCATCTCCGGCGACGTCAGCACCACGCGCACGGTGTGGAGCAACGTCATCGCCGGCGGCATCGCCCTGTGCCTGGCACTGGCGATGGCGGGCATGGCGGGCCGCGACCGCACCACCTGATCCGCCCCGCACCCCTCACGCCCTCGGTCCGCACCCCGCGGCCGGGGGCGTGAGACATGCCACCCGTGACCATCGTCTCTACCGCGAGGGCCGCCTCCGCTGTCACATTGGAGGGCATGACCGCACACAGCGCCGCCCTGACCGCCCGCGCCCGCAACCTGGTCCGCACCGGCGGCCCCGAGGACGATTCCTCCTCCTGGCTGGAGCACGTGCTCGGCTGGACCCTGGTCGTGGTCGTGGCCATGTTCGTCACCCAGGTCGGCTGGTTCTTCTAACCTCCGCCGTTCCCCGCCCCGGGCTCGGCCTCGGCTTCGGGCTCGGCCTCCGGCTCCACCCGCCAGTGCCCGTCCGGCACGCCCACCAGCCCGTACAGCGTCCGCACGGGCGAGCGCGCCGGCAGCAGCACCACCCCGGCCAGCAGGGCGAACGCCCCGATCCCGGCCCACCACCCCAGCAGCCGGACGAGGACGCTCGCGCCCACCGCCCCCGCGAAGGGCAGCGCGTAGACCCCCGCCCCGGCGATCGCCACCGCGACCACCCGGGGCACCTTGAGGTCCGCCGCGGCGCCCGGCAGCCGCCAGCCCTCCACGAGCCAGCCGATCTCGGCCAGCAGCATCGTGCCGATGACGGCCGTCCCGAAGATCAGCACGGCCAGGAAGGTGCCCGAGGTCGCGAAGGCCAGGACGCCGTTCGCGACACCGGCCGAGGCCCAGTCCGAGTAGGCCCCCGGGTCGGCGCTCAGCAGCCGCTCGTACCCCGTGCCGTCCCACCCGTGGATCAGGGTGAAGAACAGCAGGAAGTACCCGGCCACCGCCTGGAGGTACCCCCAGTACCCGGCACCGACCAGGACGAACAGCCGCGCCGTCAGGAAGCCGAGCAGCGCGCCGACCACCACCGAGGCCCCGTAGAAGAGCGCGAAGCCGGCCCACACGCCCTCGTGGTCGCGGGCCACGTGCATCGTGGACCAGGCCGGGTTCTGCCACATCAGGTACACCCCCGTGGGGGCGGGCAGCAGCGCCGCGTAGAGCAGGGTGAGCGCCAGGTACGGATTGGCCGCGCGGCTCCTCGTACGGACTCCCTCGCCCCGGACCGACCGCTCCCACCACTGGAGCTGGCGCCCGGCGGCCACCGCGAAGGTGGCGCCGATGCCGTACGCCCACAGCGGCGCGGCCTGGAGGGGGATCACGAGGCCACCAGCCGCAGGTCGTCGGTCTTGATCACGTCGGAGGTGACGAGCGCCTGCTCCGCGCTCACCCGGGTCATGAAGACGAACGGCGGGATGACCGGGGGAGCGGGCAGCCCGTCGGGGCTGAAGGTCACGCAGAGCAGTCCCTCGATGCACCCGCTGAACCTCGTCAGGTACAAGGTCACGTCGCCGCTCAGGTCGAGCCTCTTCGCGGCGAGCCCGTACTCCTCGCGGCCGTCGCGGGTGCGCAGCTCGTAGTCGGTGAGCGTGGCGGCCCGCATCCGCAGCACCAGCACCTTCAGCGGGCCGTCCGCCGTGGGCACGTGGGTGACCCCCGCGAAGGCGAACCCCTGCGGGGCGAAGAGCGAGGTGGTCACGGTCGGGGGAGTGCGCGCGGCCATCGGCGGACCGGCCTGAGCGGCCCTCGCCTCCCCGGTGCCCGCCACCAGCGAGGCGAGCAGCACCACCGGCAGCGCGACCGCCAGCGTGCGCGGCCCGCTGCCGTCCAGGCTCGGGACGTACGGGCCCTCCTCGCCCGCCTCCGGATCGGGCAGCGGGGTCCAGCCGAAGGCCAGCGCGCTGCCCGCGATGCCGAGCAGCATGCCGAGGAGGAAGCCCCCGAGGTTGGTCGCCACGAAGGACAGCACCGAGAGCAGCAGCGCGTGGATGGAGACGTAGGCCCGGGCCTGCGGCAGCAGCCACAGGAACAGGCCGGCGGCGATCAGCGCGAGGCCGATCCCGATGGCGGCGATCCCGCCGAGGCCCAGGCTGACCAGCACCGTGAGCGGGGAGAGCGGGACCAGCAGCAGCTCGGTCCCGCCCAGGATCACCAGCAGCCCGCCCCAGAAGGGACGGGTGCGGCGCCAGGCGCGCAGCCGCCGCCGGGGGCCGGGCAGCGGGAGCCGACGCTCCAGCCATCCGCTGCCCGGCCCGGCGGCCCCGCGCAGGCCTAGAAGCACTTCTTGCCGTCCAGGCTGACGTTCAGCTTCAGGCCCTTGAGGTGGAAGTTGCCGCCGGTCGCCGACCAGGCGTGCGACTTCACGTCCACCACCTCGATGTCCCCGGCCTGGAGGCCGAACTTGCCGGCCTCGCCCTTGATCCCGCCGACCTGGTCGAGGGTGGAGGCGTCGCGGCCGATCTGCGCCGTCCCGAAGACTGCGTCGCCGGCCAGGTCCTCGCCGTCGATGACGAGATTGCTGGCGGTGACGTTGCCGGACGGGCCGCCGGCGGTCAGCTTGAAGACCACCTTGCCCACCGGGGTGTCCACCTCGGCGGCCTGGCAGATGTCCGTGAGGGTGGCCTCGCCGATGCCCAGCAGCGCCACGGGATGCCCCTTGCCGTCGACGGAGCGGTCGGTGTGCACGTAGGAGGCCAGGCCCTTGCTGCTCAGTTTGGATGAGGAGACCTGGAAGCTCGTCCCCGAGACGGCGAAGGAGGCGGCGAGCGCGCCCTGCGCCATGACCATCGCCATCGCCCCGACCGCGACGACCGCGGGCATCGCGACGGCTGCGGTCTTCTTCCAGTTGGTCCGGCCCTCGGGCGTGTTTCTCGTACTTCTCGTGCTTCTCGTCGTGCTCGTCCTGCCGTTGCCCATGATGTGGTCCTCCCGTACGTCGTCCGGTGCGCAGGGGGAGTGCAAAGGGGGGTGCAACAGGGGTCTGCCATACTTCGGGCTTCCTGTGGCAGTTCGAGGCTAGGGCTGAATTTGAATAATAGTCAACAGCGCGGAACGACCGGCCGTTCGCAGGTTCGGCGGGCCGAACTGATAGCGATCGGGCGCAAGTTGTTCGCCGACACCTCGTACGACGCGCTCTCCATGGACGACATCGCCAAGCACGCGGGCGTCGCCAAGGGGCTCATCTACTACTACTTCAAGAGCAAACGCGGCTACTACCTGGCCATCGTCGAGGACTCGGTGGCCGAGCTCGTGGCCCGCGCCGCGGGCGAGAGCGAGCTGCCCAACGCGCAGCGGGTGCGCAGCACCATCGACGGCTACCTGTACTACGCCGAGCACCACCAGGCCGCCTACCGCACCATCGTCACGGGCGGGGTCGGCTCCGACTCCGAGGTGCTCGCCATCCGCGACGCCGTCCGCGAGGAACTCATGGCGACCATCGCGGAAGGCGCGTACGGCCGCCGCGAGATCCCGCCGATCGCCCGGCTGGCACTGGTCGGCTGGCTGGCGGGCGTCGAGGGCAGCACCCTCGACTGGATCGGCCCGGGGGAGGCTCCGGCGCGGGTTCCGGCGCAGGGCTCCGCGCAGGGCTGTGAGGAGATCGCCGGCGAGGCCTGTGACGAGACCTTGGGCGAGGCCTCGGTCGAGACGCCCGGCCGGACCTCTGGACAAACCCCCGGCGAGACCTCTGGCCAGACCCCTGAGTGCGTCCCTGGGCAAGCCCCCGAGCACACCCCCGAGCACGCCCTCGCCCAGGCCCGGGAAGGCCGGGGCTCCGGGGCCCCGGGGCATCCCGGCCACCCGGACCGGGCCGAGTTCGGCGCCCTGCTGGTGCGCACGCTGCGTGCGACCCTGACGGTGATCGAGGAGTTCGCCCCCGAATGCCCGGCCCCGCCCGTCCCCGAGGAGGATCTCGCGCCCGTGACGGGAAGCCCCTGATCGGGCATACTCAACCGCCGCAGCCTCTTGAACAGGACCTTCCCGCGATCCGGGAGGGCACCATCGGCTGTGAGCCCCGAGACCCGGCGACGCGTACCACCCTCACGCGTCGCCCCGTGCTTGACGAGTGAGGAGAGCGCCGCCATGACCGACCGCGCGCCGCAGGTGGACCGATCGCTGCCCACGGAGGAGTCCCGCGACCTGCTCGCGCTCGTTCGCGAGATCGCTCAGCGGGAGATCCGGCCCCGGGCCGCCGAGGAAGAGGACGCCGGCCGTTTCCCCCGGGAGGTCTTCACCCTTCTCTCCGAGGCCGGACTGCTCGGGCTCCCGTACGCCGGTGAATTCGGCGGCGGCGACCAGCCGTACGAGGTCTACCTCCAGGTGCTGGAGGAGCTCGCCGCGGCCCGCCTGACCGTCGGGCTCGGTGTCAGCGTGCACTCGCTGGCCTGCCACGGCCTGGCCGGCTACGGAACCAAGGAGCAGCAGGCCGCCCACCTGCCCGCCATGCTCGGCGGCGGACTGCTCGGCGCGTACTGCCTCTCCGAGCCGGCCTCGGGCTCGGACGCGGCCTCCCTGACCACGAAGGCGGTCCGGGACGGCGAAGACTGGGTGATCAGCGGAACGAAGGCCTGGATCACCCACGGCGGCGTCGCCGACTTCTACACGGTGCTGGCCCGCACCGGCGTGGCCGGCCCGAAGGGCATCACCGCCTTCCTGGTCCCGGGCGACGCGGAGGGCCTCACGGCCGCGGTCCCCGAGAAGAAGATGGGCATGAAGGGCTCGCCCACCGCCCAGCTGAACTTCGACGGCGTACGGGTACCCGACTCGCGCCGCATCGGCGAGGAGGGTCAGGGCTTCACCATCGCCCTGGCAGCCCTGGACGCGGGCCGCCTCGGCATCGCCGCGTGCGCCATCGGCGTGGCCCAGGCCGCTCTGGACGAGGCCCTGGCCTACGCCCTGGACCGCAAGCAGTTCGGACACCCCATCGCGGACTTCCAGGGCCTGCGGTTCATGCTGGCCGACATGGCGACGAAGATCGAGGCGGGCCGCGCGCTGTACCTGGCGGCGGCCCGGCTGCGGGACGCGGGCAAGCCCTTCTCCCGCCAGGCGGCGATGGCCAAGCTCTTCTGCACCGACGCGGCGATGGCCGTCACCACGGACGCGGTCCAGGTGCTGGGCGGCTACGGCTACACGGCGGACTTCCCGGTCGAGCGGCTGATGCGCGAAGCGAAGGTCCTCCAGATCGTGGAGGGCACGAACCAGATCCAGCGCATGGTGATCGCCCGCCACCTGGCGGGCCCCGAATCCCGCTGACCGCGCCGCGGTGAGCGGTCAGCCGCCGCCGAAGAGGGGGCCGGTCGGCCAGATGGGCGAGGAGGCGATCCGGGACCACTCCGGATCGCGCTGCCCCGGCACGGTCCGGCCGTCCTCCTCCCAACGGGTGAGCAGCGCCTTGTAGATGGGCGGGTCGGGGGTTTGCCGAACCGATTCTTCGTACCCTGCGGCCGGCGCCCTTCGGCGGCGCCCCACCCTCGGTGTGGAAGTCTCCATCGTGGTCATACCGGGCCAACGCGCCACCGGACCCACGGGTAACCCCGCCCATCCGTTCGACCTGTCCCCACCGCCGCCACCGGCCCGCCCCCCCCGGCATCCGGAAGCGGCCCCCGGGTCCCCCCGCTGGCAGCGCGCCCCCCAACCCACCGCACCCCGCAGGCAGCACACGCGTCTGGGCGCCCGCGTCCCGCTCCCGCCGCGCAACGCGGGCATCCCCTCCGGCAGGGGCGGGTCTGCCACCGGGGCGCCCGCGTCCTGCTCCCGCCGTGCGACGCGGGCGTCCCCTTCGGCAGAGGCGGGTCTGCCACCGGGGCGCCAGCGTCCCGCTCCCGCCGCGACGCCGATGCCCCCTCCGGCAGGGGCGGGTCTGCCACGGGCCGACGGTGGCCCGGTCCGGGCGGCGCCCGGGGAACGGTGGAAGGGCGGGTAGGGGACAGTCCCGCAGGGCACCGCCGCCACCGCCAAGGCCATGACATGACCTCTCCTCCGGGCACCCGGAAGCGTCCCCCGGATCCACCACCGCCCCCGCTGGCAGCGCGCCCCCCAATCCACCGCACCCCGCAGGCAGCACACGCGTCCGGGTGCCCGAGACCTGCTCCCGCCGCGCGACGCGGCCTCCCCTCGCGCAGAGGCGGGCCTGCCACCGACCGAACCCGGCCCCGCCGACCGGGACCCGGCCGGGACCCGACCGGCGGGCGTCCTCCGGGATCCCGCACCCCACCGGGAGCGAGGGCCTCCGCTCGCGCAGAGGCGGGTCCACCACCGGCCGACCCCTCGCAGGCGCCCTCCGGCTAGCCCGCGCCCCGCGGGAAGTGCGCGCCTTCCCGCACGCAAAGGCGGGTCCGCCACGGACCGACCGGGGCCCCGCCCGTCGGGCCCGGCCGGGCCTCCCGCATCCCGCCGGAAGGCGCGCCCTTCCTCACGCCGAGGCGGGTCTTCCGCCACCGGACCGACCGGGACCCCTGAGGATCCCGCATCGCGGGGAGCGCGGCCCTGCCATCCCACACAAGCGGGGCCGACCTGGTCGGGCAGGCCGCCGGGCGCCGGCCCGGGAAGCCCCCGAACGGGCGCGCCCGGTCCTCCGGGGCCACCCCGGGCACCTCGGGGAGCCCCCCATCCCCCGTCAACGGCCCGCCCAACCGGGCCCCCGCACGATGTGTCTCCCTGCCAGTTCGTGCCACAACCCTGTTCCCCACCACGCAATCTGACGTACCGTCATCTCCGCCCAGGTGTCACCCTCGCACCCGTTTCCGGAGGTTCGTCATGCCCGCCGACCGTCCCGTACCGCTCGATGAATACCCCATCCACCAGGCCCCGTTGTCGATGAAGCACCTCGTCACCGGCGACCGCAACGCCTACGACCGCTGCATCTTCCACGTCTTCGACCACGCGGGCCGCGCCGTCCTGATACTCGGCCTCGGGGTCTACCCCAACGCCGGCGTCATCGACGCCTACGCCACCCTCCGGGTCGGCGACGAACTCCTCGCGGTCCGGGCCTCCGACGCCCTCACCGACGACCGTATGAACCTCTCCGTCGGCCCGCTCCGCATCACCGTCGACGAACCCCTCCGGCGGCTCACCCTCTCCTGCGCCGCCGACCCCGAGGACCCCGACGGGCTCTCGTACGAGATCACCTGGACCGCCGAGTTCCCCGCCGTGTGGGAGCCGCACCACACCCAGCGCCGGGGCGACCGCCTCATCCTGGAAGGCCGCCGCTTCGTCCAGGCGGGCAGCGTCACCGGCACCATCCGGGCCAAGGGCGAGGAGTTCACCCTCGACGCCGACTGGACCGGCACCCGCGACCGCAGTTGGGGCGTGCGCCCGATTCCCGGCGAGGAGGGCGGCCGCGCCGCCGAGGAGCACCGGCCCGAGGGTTTCCACTGGCTCTGGATCCCCGTCCGGTTCGAGGACCGCTTCCTGATGGTCATCACCCAGGAGGACGCCGACGGCCACCGGGCCCTCAGCGAGGCCGTCCAGGTCTTCCCCGAGGGCAGCGGCCGCCACGACGTGCAACTCGGCTGGCCGCACACCGACATCCGCTATCGCCCGGGCGGCCGCCACCCCGAGAGCGCCGTCGTCCACCTCACCGATCCGGCCGGCCGCAAACCCCTCGAACTCGGCGTGGAGATCATGAACTCCTCCCCGCTCGCCGTCGGAGCCGGCTACCCGCCCGCCTCCGACTGGCAGCACGGCACCTGGCAGGGGCGCGGCTGGACCGACCGCCGCACCTACGACCTCTCCGACCCCTCGGCCCACCCCATGGCCGCCTTCGGCGTCACCGACCACTCGGCCCGCTTCACCCTCGAAGGCCGCACCGGCTACGGCATCTTCGAGCACGGCAGCTTCGGCCGCCACGACCCCAGCGGCTTCGCCGACTACAGCTCGGTGGCCCCGTAACCCCGGACGGAACGACCGGCGCCGCACCGCAACCACCCGCATCCGCATCCGCAACCGCATCCGCCACCTCAACAGCCAAGCCAGAGAAGGGGTTTCCCATGGCAGGACCGGCACCGCGCCCCCGCACCTCCACCCGCGAACCCGAGGAGCTGGGCCGGCGCCTCGCCGCCTGGCTCGACGCCGAACTCCCCGGCGCGAAGGTCACCAACGTCTCCGTCCCCGGTTCCAACGGGATGTCCAGCGAGACTCTGCTCTTCGACATTGAGCACCCCGACGCCCCGATCCGCGCCTGCGCCCTGCGCCTCGCCGCCGACCCGGCCGCCTACACCGTCTTCCCCACCTACGACATGCCCCGCCAGCACCGGGTCATGAGCCTGGTCGCCGCCCACACCGACCTGCCGGTCCCGCGGGTGCAGTGGCTGGAAGAGGACCCCGGGCCGCTCGGGGCCCCCTTCTTCGTGATGGCCCGCGCCGAAGGGCGCGTACCGCCCGACGTGATGCCGTACACCTACGAGGGGAACTGGCTGCACGCCGCGACCGACGCACAGCGCGCCGAGCTCCAGGAGGCGAGCATCGCGCTGCTCGCCCGGCTGCACGACCAGTTCCCGCCCGAGGAGGCGCGGTTCCTCCTCCCGGACGGCGACGGGAGCCCGCTGCGCCGGCACGTCGAGTCCCAACGCGCCTACTACGACTGGGTGGTGGCGGGGAAGTCCCGGTCACCGCTGCTGGAGCGGGCGTTCGCCCGCCTCGAAGAGCTGTGGCCGGACGACGAGGGCGGCCCGGCCGTCCTCAACTGGGGTGACGCGCGCATCGGCAACGTCATCTACCAGCCCGACGGCTTCGAACCGGTGGCCGTACTCGACTGGGAGATGGCGGCCTGCGCCCCGCGCGAAGTCGACCTGGGCTGGACCGTCTACCTGCACTGCTTCTTCCAGGACCTGACCGTCGGTTTCGGCCAGCCGGGCCTGCCGGGCTTCCTGCGCCGCGAGGACATAGAACGCCGGTACGCCGAACTCACCGGGCACGCGCCGCGGGACATGGACTTCCACACGCTCTACGCCGCCCTGCGGCACGGGATCGTGATGCTGCGCATCGCCTACCGGCAGGCGCACTTCGGCGAGGTCGAGATCCCGGCGGACCCCGACAGCCTGATCCTGCACCATGCCAGTCTCACCGCCATGGTGCAGGGAACGTACTGGTAGACGCCTCGGTGGCCGTCGGGGCCATTCCGGCCGGGGGTCAGGCGGCCTGCGCGTGCTGGCGCATCTGCGGCATCGCCGCGGGCGCCGGCATCCGTACGGGACGCGAGCCGGGGCCGCCGACGTGCGAGAACGGCTGCGTCCGCCAGTCCAGCCCCTGCGGCAGCGCCAGGTGGACGACGGGCTCCAGCTCGGGAGCCTCCTCGGCGCCGAAGTCGAGGGTGGGCAGCGCGTCGGAGGCGGGCCGCCCGGTGCCCGCGCACACCGTGAGCCCGAAGGGGTTCCACGGGGTCAGGCAGAGGGCGTGCTCCGGCAGGAACTCCTCGTCCGCCACGAGGGCGATCGACTGGCCGCAGTCGGGGCAGGTCGCGTGGTGGATCTCGAAGCCCTCGGCGTATTCGAGGTAATCGTCGTCGTCGGCGTAACCGCTCTCGACGATTTCCAGGGGCTCCGGTTCGGTGCGACCGGCGCGCTTGGTGTTCAGCATGGATGTACTCCCCCTTGGGTGGGCCGGGCGGGCAGGTTCTTCGGCCACGGCCACCCCAAGCACTTCCCGTCGCGCGGCACGAGTAACCACTTCCGGCCGTCGTACGCCCGCATACGCCTGTGGCCTTGGTCACATGCCTGCCGCAGGTGCCACCTCAATCCGTGGACACGGGTGGGCCTAAACGGTTCGGGGCCGTAAGTTGTGCGGCTATGAGCGCAATGGAGGAGCTGGACCGCCAGATCGTGGATCTGCTCGTGCGGGACGGGCGGATGAGCTACACGGACCTGGGCAAGGCCACCGGACTGTCCACGTCGGCGGTCCATCAGCGAGTACGCCGCCTGGAGCAGCGCGGTGTCATCCGCGGGTACGCGGCCGTCGTGGACCCCGAGGCCGTCGGTCTCCCCCTCACGGCCTTCATCTCGGTCAAGCCCTTCGATCCGAGCGCACCCGACGACATCGCGGAGCGGCTGGCCGGCGTTCCCGAGATCGAGGCCTGCCACAGCGTCGCGGGCGACGAGAACTACATCCTCAAGGTCCGCGTGGCCACCCCGCTGGAGCTGGAAGACCTCCTGAGCCGCCTGCGCGCCCTGGCCCACGTCTCCACCCGCACGACGGTGGTCCTCTCCACCCCGTACGAGGCCCGCCCGCCCCGGGTGTAATTCCAGCCTCGTCGGCAAATCCAGCCCGCAGGCCAAATCCAGCCTCGCCGGCGTTTGAGGCGCGGGGTCCGGGGCGGAGCCCCGGGGAACGGGCGAAGGGCGGGTAGGGGAAACACCCCCGGCCCCCTGTGGCGGGGCCGTGGTCCGCGGCGCGCAACGCACCCGCCAGACTGTCGGCATGACAGACCGCACCACCGCCGACTCCGCCACAGCCGCCGGAGCCCCCGCCCCCACCACCGCAGGCACCCGTACGGTCCTCCTGCGCGGCGGCGAGGTCCACAGCCCCGCCGATCCCTTCGCCACCGCGATGGTCGTCGAGCGCGGCCACATCGCCTGGGTCGGCTCCGAGGGCGCCGCGGACGCCTTCGCGCAGGGCGTGGACGAGGTCGTCGACCTCGACGGGGCGCTCGTCACCCCCGCCTTCACCGACGCCCACGTGCACACCACCTCCGCCGGCCTCGCCCTGACCGGCCTGGACCTCTCCACGGCCGCCTCCCTCGCCGAAGCCCTCCAGCGCGTGCGCGCGTACGCGGACGCCCGCCCCGGTGACCGGGTGCTGCTGGGCCACGGCTGGGACGCCGCCCGCTGGCCCGAGCGCCGCGCCCCCCGCAGGCAGGAGCTCGACGAGGCCACCGGCGGCCGCCCGCTCTACCTCAGCCGCATCGACGCGCACTCCGCCGTGGTGACCACGGAGCTGCTCCGGCTGGTTCCCGAGGCGCGCACGGCAGCGGACGAGCCGCTGACCCGGGACGCCCACCACGCCGTACGCCGGGCCGCGCTCGGCGCCCTCACCCCGGCCCAGCGCGCCGAGGCCCAGCGGGCCGCCCTCGACCGGGCCGCTTCCCTCGGGATCGGCTCCGTCCACGAGTGCGGCGGCCCGGAGATCTCCTCCCCGGAGGACTTCACCGCCCTCCTGGAGCTGGCACGGACCCACCCCGGCCCCCGCGTCTTCGGCTACTGGGCCGACCGGGACCTCGCCCAGGTCAAGGAACTCGGCGCCGTCGGGGCCGCCGGCGACCTCTTCGTCGACGGGGCCCTCGGCTCGCACACCGCCTGCCTGCACGCCCCGTACGCCGACGCGGAGCACACCGGCACCGACTACCTCGACGCGCGGGCCGTCGCCGAACACGTCGCCGCCTGCACCGAAGCGGGCCTCCAGGCGGGCTTCCACGCCATCGGGGACGCCGCGATCACCGCCGTGGTCACCGGGGTCCGGGCCGCCGTCGACAAGGTCGGCCTGGACCGCGTGCGAGCCGCCCGGCACCGCGTCGAGCACGCCGAGATGATGACCCCGGCCACCATCGCCGCCTTTGCCGAGCTCGGCCTCACCGCCTCGGTGCAGCCCGCGTTCGACGCGCTGTGGGGCGGCGCGCAGGGCATGTACGCCGACCGGCTCGGCGCCGAGCGCGCCCGCACCCTCAACCCGTACGCGGCCATGCTCAAGGCCGGCGTTCCGCTCGCCTTCGGCTCCGACGCCCCGGTCACCCCGCTCGACCCCTGGGGCACCGTCCGGGCGGCCGCCTTCCACCACACTCCCGCCCACCGCATCTCCGCACGGGCCGCCTTCGCGGCCCACACCCGCGGCGGCTGGCGGGCCCTGGGGCGCGACGACGCGGGCATCCTCGTCCCGGGCGCCCCGGCCGACTACGCGGTCTGGGACACGGCCGAACTGGTGGTGCAGGCCCCCGACGACCGGGTCGCCCGCTGGTCCACGGACCCCCGCTCCGGCACCCCCGGACTGCCGGACCTGACCCCCGGCGGCGAGCTGCCGGTCTGCCTGGCCACGGTGGTCGGCGGCCGGGAGGTATTCGTACGGCCACAGGGGTGATCCGGGTGGCCGTGGTTCGGTGAGGGCGGCCGGACCCGGATAGGTTCGGCCGGGTCCACCACCGGACGTCCGAACCGGACGGAGCCGATCGCACAGCCGCGCCCGCGCCTCGGGGGCGAGGGAAGGTTTCGCCGCAAGGGTGTCCCCCCTGCTTCGCAGGAGTTGGGGGCGGGTGGCCTCAGATCGGGGCCCCGCGGTCCAGTAGACAACGGTCAGGCGGCCCGCAGCCAGCGGGAGCCGGTCCGGCCCGAAGGACCGCGGGCCCCGATCGCTGTTCTAAAATCATCCTCTGCGACACGACGTACAGGATGTACGAGAACGCAAAAGGGGAATCAGTGAGCGACGGCGGACAGCGAAGCTACGGACCGCTCGGCACGGCCTTGGTGATCATTCCGACCTACAACGAGGCGGAGAACATCGGGCTGATCGTCGGCCGCGTCCGCGCGGCTGTACCGGGGGCCCACGTCCTGGTCGCCGACGACAACAGCCCGGACGGCACCGGAAAGCTCGCCGACGAGCTTGCCTCTGCGGACGACCAGGTCCACGTCCTGCACCGCAAGGGCAAGGAAGGGCTCGGGGCCGCCTACCTGGCGGGCTTCGGCTGGGGCCTGGAGAACGGCTACGGCGTCATCATCGAGATGGACGCCGACGGCTCCCACCAGCCCGAGGAGCTGCCCAGGCTGCTCACCGCCCTGGAGGGCGCAGACCTGGTGCTGGGCTCCCGCTGGGTGCCGGGCGGCCGGGTCGTGAACTGGCCCAAGAGCCGCGAGTTCCTCTCCCGGGGCGGGTCCACGTACTCCCGGCTGATGCTGGGCGTCCCGATCCGCGACGTGACCGGCGGCTACCGCGCCTTCCGCCGCGAGACCCTCGAAGGGCTGGGCCTGGCCGACGTGGCCTCGGCCGGCTACTGCTTCCAGGTCGACCTGGCTCGCAGGGCCGTGCAGAAGGGCTTCCGCGTCGTCGAGGTGCCCATCACCTTCGTCGAGCGCGAGTTCGGCGACAGCAAGATGAGCAAGGACATCGTGGTGGAGGCCCTCTGGCGGGTCACCCAGTGGGGCATCAAGGAGCACGCGGGCAAGCTCTCGGGCAAGGTGTCGGACACGCTGTCGGGGAAGCTGACGGGCAAGGCCCGGGGCAAGTAGGCCGCGTCACCGGGGGGCCGCCACCCCTAGGGGATGTCCGGTACCTCCGGCTGAGGACGTCTTTACGCCGGCCCAGGCACACTGGGGGTATGACGACCGGAGTTCCGACCTCTACGGCCCCCCGGCGGCGTTCGCCCGCCCGTACGTACCTTCCCCTGGCCATCGCGGCCTGGCTCATCCTGGAGATCTGGCTGCTCGGCCAGGTCGCCGGAATGATCGGCGGCGGGGGAGTCGCCCTGCTGCTCGCGGGCGGCCTCGTGCTGGGTGCGGTGGTCATCAAGCGGGCCGGGCGACGTGCCTTCAAGAACCTGACGGACACCTTCCAGCAGGCCCAGGAGGGCCGTCAGCCGACTCCGCAGCAGCCCGGCAAGCCCGGCACGGGCAACGGCCTGACCATGCTGGCAGGGCTGCTCCTGATGATGCCCGGCCTGATCTCCGACGCGGCCGGTCTGCTGCTCCTGCTCCCGCCCGTCCGCGCCCTGATCGGCCGCCGGGCCGCCCGCTCCCTGGAGCGGAAGATGGCCTCCGCGCCGGCGGGCTCCTTCGGCGACGCCTTCCAGCAGGCCCGTATCCACTACCCGGACGGCAAGGTTGTCCCGGGCGAGGTCATCCACGGCGAGGTCATCCGCGAGGACGGGCCGCAGCGGCCCGACAACGGCAGCCGTCCGCCGCTGACCCCCTGAGGGACTGCCCCCTGCGGCACTGACCCCCTGAAGCACTGAGCCGGCCCGCCCAGCCGGCAGACCGACCCAACCGCGCAGCACAAGGCCGAGGGGCCCCACCACACGGTGTGTGGTGGGGCCCCTCGGCCTTGTGCTGTCGTGCTTCGCCGCTGTGGCGTCCGGCTGTCAGGCGGACTTGCGGCTGTCCCGCGGATGCACGGCAATGTTCATGGCGCCGGAACGAAGGACCGCGAGCCTCTCGGCCAGCACTTCCTCCAGCTCCTCGCGGGTGCGCCGCTCCATGAGCATGTCCCAGTGCGTTCGCGCAGGCTTGCCCTTCTTCTCTTCGGGCCCATCCCCGTCAACCAGGAGTGCCATGGCGCCACACGCCTTGCACTCCCACTCCGGCGGAATTTCTGCCTCAACCGAGAACGGCATCTCAAATCGATGTCCGTTCTGGCATGCGTACTCCACCGCCTGGCGCGGGGCCAGATCGATGCCGCGGTCCGTCTCGTAGCTGGTAACCACGAGCCGCGTACCGCGGAGAGCTCGCTCACTCATGAATCGTGCCTCCCGGGCTTGTCGCCCACAGGACAGGTGTCGCTGTCGTCGTCATCCGGTCAACGTCCGGTCGGCGGTATAGATTCCCGCTCCGGGTCATGCGTCGCCCGTCGTACCGCCCCTTGTTGTACCCACCAGTGCCCGTTTTGTCACATCTGGCAGCAGATGTCACCCAACGTCTTCACTTCATAAGCACGCAGTAACGGTCCGCCTGGCAGGCCAAAGGCGTACACTACCGGCCCTTAGCTTGAACGTCGAAATTCGTTCCGAATTAGCGCGGCTGAAGTCTGCCCGATCCGTCGGAACCGCCGGATCCCCGGTCAGATCCGCTCGGGTACAGGATTGCCCGCCGCCTCCACCGCGCGCCGCACCGGCACTCGGGCGAGCAGCACGAAACCCAGTGCGAAGAAGACCACCAACGAGATGATCGCGTCCCGGTAGCTGCCCGTGACCTGGTACGTCAGCCCGAAAACCAGCGGTCCCACCCAGCTCAGCCCCCGGTCGCTCATCTCGTACGCCGAGAAGTACTCGGCCTCCTTGCCCGCCGGAACCAGGTGCGAGAACAGCGAGCGCGACAGCGCCTGGCTGCCGCCCAGCACCAGTCCGATCATCGCGGCCAGTGCGAAGAACCACACCGGGGTCCGGGCCGGCAGGAAGTATCCGGCGGCCAGCGTCACGCCCCAGGCCGCCAGCGATCCGAGAATCGTCCGCTTGGCGCCGTACCGGAGGGCCAGCCGGCCCATCCCCAGCGCACCGGCCACTGCGAGGACCTGAACGAGCAGGATCGCCCCGATGAGCGTGGACTGCTCCAGCTTCAGCTCCTCCGACCCGTAGATCGAGGCCTGGGAGATCACCGTCTGCACGCCGTCGTTGTAGATCAGGTACGCCAGCAGGAACGACAGGGTCAGCGGGTAGCGCCGCATGTCCTTCAGGGTGGCGATGAGCTGCTTCCAGCCGCTGACGGCCGGGGCGGCGCCCGGCTCCCGGACCACGGCGCGGTCCCGCAGCCGGCGCAGCGGGATCAGCGCGAAGGCACCCCACCACAGGCCCGCCGAGGCCAGGCAGATGCGGATCGCCATGCCTTCGGTGAGACCGAAGGAGTCGTGGCCCATGTAGAGCGCCAGGTTCATCACGAGCATCAGCGAGCCCGAGGTGTATCCGAAGGCCCAGCCGCGCGAGGAGACCGTGTCCCGCTCGTCCGGCGTGGAGATCTGCGGCAGGTAGGCGTTGTACAGCACCATCGAGACCGACAGCGAGGCGTTCGCCACGATCAGGAGCAGTCCGCCCAGCAGGTAGCGCTCGCCGGCCAGGAAGAACATGCCGGCCGTCGCCGCGGCCCCCGTGTACGCGGCCACGGCCAGCAGCGGCTTCTTGCGGCCGGTCCGGTCGGCGACCGCCCCCGCCAGCGGCATGAGCAGCACGGCCAGGATCACCGAGGCGGACACCGTGTAGGCGAAGAAGGAACCGGCCCGCACCGGGATGCCCAGCGGATGGACGAAGCCCTCGGCGTCGGCCGCGGCCTTGGCGATCGACGTGAGGTACGGCCCGAGGAACACGGTGAGCACGCTCGCCGAGTACACCGACACCGCGAAGTCGTAGAAGTACCAGCCGCGCTGCTCGCGCTTGCGCGCGGCCGTTGCCGCCGCGGCGGCTCTGCCGTCCTCGGCCCCCGGTTCCGCGTCGTCCGTCGTCTGCGCACTCATCGGTGCCCCCTCGCTGTCCCCGTACCGCTGCGGCCGCCGCCACCTGGCGCGCAGCCGAACGGGCCGGTCAGGCCCAGGCTCCGCGCCGGTCCAGCACCGTGCGCAAGATGTCGATCCGGTCGGTCATGATGCCATCGACTCCCAGGTCCAGGAGAGCCTCCATGCGTTCCGGTTCGTTCACGGTCCACACGTGCACCTGGAGCCCCCGTTCGTGGGCCGTCCGCACGAACCTGCGGTCCACCACGCGGATGCCCGCCTGGGTCTCCGGCACCTGCGCCGCCACCGCGCCCGCGCGCAGCGCGGCGGGGATCGCGTACGACCGCAGCCGCAGCCCGAACACCCCCGCCACCCCGTACGAGGTCGCCAGGCGGGGGCCGGCGATCTTCTGGGCCCGGGCCACCCGGCGCTCGGAGAAGGAACCCACGCACACCCGGTCCCAGACCCCGGTCCGCGCGATCAGGCCGACCAGCGGGTGCACGGCGGACTCGTCCTTGATGTCCACGTTCCACCGGGCGTCCGGGAACTCCTCCAGCAGGTCCTCGAAGAGCGCGAGGGGCTCGGTCCCGCCGGCCCGGACCTCGCGGATCCGGCGCCACGGCAGCTCCCGGATGCGCCCCTGCCCGTCGGTGACCCGGTCCAGGGTGGCGTCGTGGAAGGCGACCAGCTTGCCGTCGGCGCTGGCGTGCACATCGGTCTCGAAGTACCGGTAGCCCAGGGCGGCGGCCCGCCGGAAGGCGGCGGCGGTGTTCTCCAGCCCGTCCGAGGCCCCGCCGCGGTGCGCGAAGGGGATGGGACCCGGGTGGTCGAGATAAGGGTGGGGTAGGCGTACGTGCGTCACCGCGGCAGTATGCCCCCTGCTCCCGCCGGTGCGGGAGTGCCCCGATGGCCGCCCGGTGAACGGCCCGCCGGTTCAGTTCCGCAGCACCCACGGATCGACGCCGGAGTACACGTACGCGGCCTGGTACCCCGGGGCGCGGGGGAAGAGGTCGAGGGCCATCCTCCGGACGCTCCAGGCGGGCCCGAACCCGGGGCCTCCTCATTTCGCGCGGAGCACTCCGTGGCACCCTGGACCCCGCAGGACCAATCCAATGCCGGCTCCCGCGGGGGCCGACAGGGGCCAATTCGACGAAGGTGGACCGGACGACATGGCGCAGTGGACCTCGGCCGTAGGTGCCGCACAGCTCGGCCGGCTCATCACCTCCCAGCAGGGCCGGACCGCCGCGCCCGGCGGGCGCAAGCTGCCCGCGTACCGCACGCTCGCCGACGGCGTCCGCCTGCTCGTCCTCGAAGGCCGCATCCCCGTGGCCGCCCGGCTCCCCGCCGAGCGGGAGCTGGCCGTCGCGCTCTCCGTCAGCCGCACCACCGTCGCCGCCGCCTACGAGGCCCTGCGCGGCGAGGGGTTCCTGGAATCCCGCCGGGGCGCCGGCAGCTGGACCTCGGTGCCCGCCGGCAACCCGATGCCGGCCCGCGGGCTGGAGCCCCTGCCCCCCGAGTCCCTCGGCTCGATGATCGACCTCGGCTGCGCCGCCCTCCCGGCCCCCGAGCCCTGGCTCACCAAGGCCGTGCAGGGCGCCCTGGAGGAACTCCCGCCGTACGCCCACACCCACGGGGACTACCCGGCCGGCCTGCCCGCGCTGCGCCGCATGCTCGCCGACCGCTACACCGAGCGCGGCATCCCGACCATGCCCGAGCAGATCATGGTCACCACGGGCGCGATGGGCGCCATCGACGCCATCTGCAGCCTCTTCGCGGGGCGCGGCGAGCGGATCGCCGTCGAATCCCCGTCCTACGCCAACATCCTCCAGCTCATGCGCGCCGCCGGGGTCCGCCTCGTGCCCGTCGCCATGGGGGAAGGGCTGACCGGCTGGGACATGGACGTCTGGCGCCAGGTGCTGCGCGACTCCGCCCCGCGCCTGGCCTACGTGGTCGCCGACTTCCACAACCCGACCGGGGCCCTGGCCTCCGACGAGCAGCGCCGCGCGATGGTCGAGGCGGCCCGCTCGGCCGGTACCGTCCTGGTCGCCGACGAGACCATGGTCGAGCTCCAGCTGGACCCGGCGATGGAGATGCCCCGCCCCGTCTGTTCCTTCGACCCGGCCGGCTCCACCGTCATCACCGTCGGCTCCGCCAGCAAGGCCTTCTGGGCCGGCATGCGCATCGGCTGGGTCCGCGCGGCCCCCGACGTCATCCGCAGCCTGGTGGCCGCCCGTGCCTACGCCGACCTGGGCACGCCCGTGCTGGAACAGCTCGCGGTGGACTGGCTGATGCGCACCGGGGGCTGGGCGCAGGCCGTGGAGATCCGCCGCGACCAGGCCCGCGAGAACAGGGACGCCCTGGTGGCGGCGGTCCGCCGGGAGCTGCCGGACTGGGAGTTCCGGGTCCCGCTGGGCGGCCTGACCCTGTGGGCCCGCGCGGGCGGGCTCTCCGGTTCCCGGCTGGCCGAGGTGGGGGAGCGGGTGGGCGTACGGGTCCCCTCGGGGCCCCGGTTCGGCGTGGACGGCGCCTTCGAGGGGTACGTCCGGCTCCCCTTCACCGTCGGCGGCCCGGTGGCCGAGGAGGCGGCGGCCCGGCTGGCCGCCGCGGCCCGGCTGGTCGCCACCGGAGCGGGCGGCGGCGGGGCGGAGCCGCCGCGCACCTTCGTCGCGTAGGACGGGGCCGATCGGACCCGCCGCGTCCTACGGGACGTCCGCCGGGACCTCGGGGATCTCCGAGGCGTCGATCGCCGGGCCCTGCGCCTGGGCGGGCGGCTGGACGATGTGCAGCGGCTTGCCCAGCGTGACGTGGTCCGGGGCGGGCTTGGGCGCTGCCTGCCGCTCGGGCAGCAGGTCCAGTACCGCCTGCCGGTGTCCCGGGTGGGTGGCGTCGTCGTACGGGTCCGGCGTGGCCGGAACCTGGAGCCGGTGCACGGGACCGGCGCCGAGCCGGGCGTACCCGCGCCCCGGCGGCAGGACGGCCGTCGGCGTGGTGTGCGGGGGCAGTCCCAGCACGTCGGCGATCTGCTGGATCGTGGCGGCTCCGAGCACCGCCCGGGCCCTCGTGTGCTGCCAGACGGAGTCGTGCAGCAGCTCCAAGTGGTCGAACTGCTCGGCCACCACCACCGTGACGTGCGCGGCGCGCCCGTGCCGCAGCGGCACCTGGAGCTGCGCGATCGGATCGGGGGCGCCCTCGGCGGCGGCCAGGTGGGCCAGCACGCTGGGCCGGTCGAGCAGGATCCACAGCGGACGCCGGGTGTCCTCGGGCGCGGGCCGGCCGGCTTCGCGGGCCCGGTGGGTGGCGATCAGGCGCCGCTCGGTCTCGCGGGCGGCCCATTCCAGGGTGGCCAGCGCCCCGGTCGGCCCGCACTCCACGGCGAGGACGCCCGCGCGGCCGGAGAGGCAGGAGTACTCGCCGGTGCCGCCGCCCTCGACGATCAGTACGTCGCCCCCGTGCCGCAGGGCCTGCAGGGCGACGGACCGCAGCAGCGTGGACGTACCGCTGCCGGGCTGCCCCACGGCCAGCAGATGGGGCTCGGCGGAACGGGATCCGGTGCGCCAGATGACCGGCGGCATGTCCCGGGGCTCGTCGCCGTCCAGGACGGGCAGCGTGCGCTGCACGCTGCCGGGGTCGGTGAAGCCGAGCACGGTCTCACCGGGGGAGGTGACGAAGGGCTGGGCGGCGATACCTGTCGGCAGCGCCGCCAGCACGCTCAGGTCGAGCTGGTTTCCCTCCTCGTCCCAGTCGAAGAGATACTCCCGTCCGCGCCCGGACTTGGCGTGCAGCAGTGCCTCGATCCGGGCCCTCGATGCGGCCTCGCCGTCGGTGAAGTAGGCCGGGTAGCGGATGTGGAGCCGGGTGACGCGGCCCGCCTCGTCGAACTCGTAGCCGCTGAAGGCCTTGTCCCACTCCCCGCCGTGGGCGAAGAGGGGGCTCGGATCCTCCGGGATGGAGAAGTACGGCACGAGGGCTTCGTAGAGGGAGCCGAGCCGTTCGGTCTCGGCATCGCTGGGACCGGTCTTCGCCGGGGTGCGGTCGCGTCCCTGCCAGGCCGCCGCCGCCATGAGGGTGATCAGGGCGGTGAGGGGCCCGTAGGGGACGAGCGCGACCACGAGGACGCAGGCGGCACCCAGGAACAGCGCGGGACCACGCTTGTCCTTGGGGGTGTCGCACCACTTGCGCCGTCCGGCCGAGGCCAGGACGCGCAGGCCCCGTCCGATGGTGAGGAGCGGATGGAGGACGTCCGTGGCGCTGTCGGCGGCCGTGCGAGCGAAGTCGCGGCCCCGGGTCAGCGACACGGTGCCGCTGCTGAGGATGCGGGGAAGTGGGCGCCGGGCCACGGGCGTCTCCTGGAGTTGTGGATGCTTCGGGTGGGTGCCGGGGCCGGGCGCTAGAGCTTGATCCCGCCGAGAAGACTCGCGAGGCTCGCCGTGCTCGCCGTGATGCTGGGGGCGATGGCGGAGCCTGCGAGGAAGAAGCCGAAGAGGGCGCACACGAACGCGTGCGTCAGCTTCATGCCGTCCTTCTTGAAGAACAGGAAGCAGATGATGCCGAGCAGGACGACACCTGAGATGGACAGGACCATGAGTCAGTTCTCCTGGTGGGTGGGGACAGTCACCATCAGTTCTTCCAGGCTCACAGGAAGTATCAATGCGATAAAAGGTGCATATGGGTGAATCTAGTAATTTTTCACTTGACCGGCCCATCCCGGCTGGCGCGCCTGGCGGGACGGGGGCATGGGGGCCGCAAGGTGATCATTGCCTCGGCCCGCGCCGCTCATGTGCAGGTCCGGGCGTTACTCTGACGCTTCACCCGTACGGACGCAGTGCCGTGCGCAGCCCTGCCCGTGAAAGGCGGTACGACCGATGAGTGAGCACGTCGAGAACGGCTCCCAGGACTCCCAGGCCTCCCAGGACTCTCCGGGCGTTCCCGACGAGGACGTCGTCGAGCTGGCCACCAAGATCTTCGACCTCGCCCGCCGCGGTGAGACCGAGACCCTCGCCGCGTACGTCGACGCGGGCGTCCCGGCCAACCTCACCAACGACCGCGGCGACACCCTCGTCATGCTCGCCGCCTACCACGGCCACGCCGACGCCGTCACGGCCCTGCTGGCCCGCGGCGCCGAGGCCGACCGGGCCAACGACCGCGGCCAGACCCCGCTCGCCGGCGCGGTCTTCAAGGGCGAGGAGGCCGTCATCCGCGCGCTGCTCGCCGGGGGCGCCGACCCGAACGCCGGAACGCCCTCCGCCGTGGACACGGCCCGCATGTTCGCCAAAGCCGACCTGCTGGAACTTTTCGGAGCCAAGTAGTCCGCTTCTGTCGGTCCCCAGCCGGTGCCCAGGCCGGTCTCCGGGCCGGTTCCCGGCCGGTTTCCGACTGGTCCAGACCTCACGGGTTGGTCACGGCGGCCTTAAATGTGGTCGCGGCGCACAAACCGCCTGGGTCATCATGGCGTCGGATTCGATTCGCGGACAGGGCGGACGGGCAGGAGCGGGCAGGACACAACGGGTGTCCGACCCCCACTCCTGCCGGGGGACCGCCACCCTGGCCGAGAAGCACCGACGAGAGTGAGAAGGCAATGGTCTACATCGAGCGGAACCTGACGGCGGACGTCCTCGCATGCTGTTACGCGGCCCTGTGAATTCCGATTCCCGGTTGCGTCCCCAGCTTGATTTGAGGCCATTCCCATGTTCGAACCAGTCATAGCGCCGAGCGGCACCCTGCTCGGGCTCCTGCAGCGCGGCCGCGGCGACGGCACGCTGCACGCGCTCGCCGCGCCCAGAGCCGAGGCCCTCGCGGCGCTCAACCACTGCGTGGCCGGCGATCCGCGCCAGGACTGGCAGGTCGAGAACCGCTCCCTGTACTACGCACGCCTGTACCTGGACCTCGACGGCCCCCTGGGCGAGATCGAGGCCCACCTCCTCGGCGTCGACGACCTCGTCGACGAGGACGACCGCCGCACGGGCCTCGCCCTGTCCGTCCTGGGCCACCTGGCCTCGTACGGCCGTGACGACGCGCTCATGCTGCTGCGCCGGTACGCCGCCACGGGCGCCAACTGGGCCTGGGCCCTCGACGAACTCGCCCTGCGCGACGACGACGAGGGACTGCGTTCCCTGGCCGCACCGGTCCTCGCCCGCTTCCCCGACACCGCCGAGGGTGAGGCGCGGCTCGCCGCCGCCGTCCGCGACGCCTACGAGCCCAGGCCCTGGTGCCTGTGGGAAGAGGACCCGGCCTACGGCGAGCGGCTGCGCGCCGCCCGCCAGCAGGGCTCCTTCGACCGCTGGCAGCGCCAGCTCACCCCGCGCGGCCCCCAACCCGGCTGGGGCGTCCAGGCCGTCTTCGACTGGGCCGCCGACGGACTGCGCCGGGGCACCCCCCTGCACGTCCCGGCCGCCCGCTGCCTGGCCGCCGTGGCCACCCCCGAGGACCGCTCCGCGATCCTCGCGGCCGCCGCCGGCGCGTCCGGAGAGGCCGCCCGCGCCACCGCGCTGCACCACCTGGTCCTCGCCGAGCCGGAGAACCCGGCCGTACTGGACCTCATCGAAGCCGCCGGCGACGAGCCGGCCGTAGCCGCCTACGAGCGCATGTGCGGCCCCGCCGCCGTCGAGCGGGCCCGGCGCTGGGTCCAGCGCCCCGACGCCCTCGGAACGGCCGCAGGGACCCTCCTGGCCGCCCGCGGCGGAGCCGAGGACGCCACCCTGGTCCTCGGGGCCCTGCGCTCCACCGTCCGCGGCTCGGGCCCGGACTCCACGCCGCTGTTCACCCTGGTCGACGGAGCCGGCCGGCTCCGCATCGGCTGCGCGGCGCCGGTACTGCGCCACATCTACCGCGAGACGGCCTCCTCCCACCTGCGGGGCCGCGCCGCCCGGGCCCTGGCGGCCACGGACCCCTCCTTCGCGGCGGGCTTCGCCGTCGAATGCCTCTGGGACTGCGAGGAGACCACCCGGGAGGTGGCCGCCCGCCACGCGGAGACGGCCGACGCCCGAGTGGCCCCGCGCCTGCGCCGCCTGGCGGCGGACCCGGCCGAGGAAGAGGACGTCCAGTCGGCGGTACGGAGCCGGATCGCCCCGGAGTCGGCCGTGTAGCCGCGCACCCCTGCGCAGCGCGGCGCGCCCCCGGTCCGAGGAACGGACCGGGGGCGCGCCGTCGGTTGGCCGACCGTCGGGCTACGGCTTGCGCGGTGAGCCCGCCGTAGGGCTCGCCGTGGCGGATCCGCCCGTCCGGGCCTCCTTCTCCCGCTCCTCCCGCGCGATCCGCTGCTTGTCCTTGAGCACCGCGGCCTCCTTCGGGCTCAGGGTCCGCTGGGGAGCCTTGGCCGGGTCGGCGTAGACGGGCACGCAGGACGGCACCTTCGGCGTCTCGACGGCGCCGAAGCCGATCGGGTGGACGTCCGAGGCGTCCGCGGGCGTGCTCACCACCAGCGTGTGGCCCGGCGGCACCGTCTCCGGGGTGATCATCATCTGTGCGGACTCGTCCCGGGCGCCGGCGAACTCGCCCCCGCCCTCCCCGGGAGTGAGTCCCTGCGGGTAGGCCACGCTCGACGGGCACCGCTCCGACGGCTTGCGCGGCACCACCGCCACCGCGATCCCCAGCTCCCGCAGCTCGCGGACCGTCCCGTCGAGACCGTCCGGGTGGAAGATGTGGACCGAGATGGTGCCGTCGTCGTTCCGGGACACGGCGTACGCGGGCGACGTACCGCCGTCGTCGCCGAGCACCGGCAGGACCACCAGAGCCGCGACCGTCGCCGCCACCGCGCCGAGGGCGATCGGGATCCGGTAGCGCCGGGCGGTCGACCGCACAGGGGCGGCGGCGGGGGGCTGATCCGCGGCGATGGCCATGAGCTCGGCCTTGAGCCGCTCCTCGAACGCGTGGGGCCTGCTGCTCATCGGACTACCTCCAGGTGCGGTTCCGCGGTGGAGAACGGGGCGGGTTCGGTGGCGCGAAGGGCGCGCCGGGCACGGTGCAGGCGGACGCGGACCGTCGTCGTGGTGACGCCCAGGGCCTGCGCCGCCTCCGCCGGCGTGAGGCCGTCGACGACGACCAGGTCGAGCGCCGCGCGCAGCGGCTCGGACAGGGCGGCGTGCCGCTCGGCGACGGCCCGGAAGGCCCGCTCCGCGTCGATGCGCTCCTCCAGCGCGGCCACGTCCTCGTCGTCGAGGAGCCGGCGGCCGCTGAGCCGGGCCAGGGCGCCGCTCTCGCGGGCCAGACCGCGGGCGTGGCCCGACAGGACGTTGCGGGCGATGCCGAACAGCCAGGCGACCGGCACGCCCCGGTCGGGCCGGTAGCCGCCCGCCGACCCCATCGCCGCGAGGAAGACGTCCGCCGTCAGGTCCGCCGCCACGTGCGGATCGGCGACCCGGCGGGTGACGAAGCCGAGGACGGCGTCGACGTGCTCCTCGTAGAACCTGCCGAACCCCTCGGGCGTGGTGAGATCCGGTGGTCCGGCCTCCCGTGATGGGTTGCGCACCCGTTTCCTCCCGTGTGTGCGAGGCCCCTGCGGCCCCGTTCACCCGTACTTGGCACCCTGAGCGCGAAGCGTTTCATCCGGCCGCGCACCGGGTTACGGACCCGGCCTCAGCGGCTCCGTACGAACCGGACGGGGACCCCCGGCCGGGCCTGGGCCGCCGCGTCGAGCGCGGGGCCCGGCGGGACGACGCCGACGACCGGATAGCCGCCGGTGACCGGGTGGTCGGCCAGGAAGACCACCGGCTGCCCGTCCGGCGGAACCTGGACCGCACCGAGCACCATCCCCTCGCTCGGCAGCTCCCCGCCCCGGGCCCGGACCAGCGGCGGCCCCTCCGTGCGCAGCCCGATCCGGTTCGAAGCGGCGGAGACCCGGTACGCCGCCCGCAGCAGCCGCGCCGTCAGCGACTGCGCCGTGAACCAGTCGGCCCGCGGCCCCAGCCGCAGCGGAAGGACCAGTTCCGCAGGCGGGCCCGGCGCCGCAGGGGCGTCCGCCCCGGCCACCGGATCCGGACCGGGCGCGCCCACCGGCAGCAGCGCCCCCGCCGACAGGACCGGCGGGCCCAGGCCCGACAGCAAGTCGGTCGAGCGACTGCCGAGCACCGGCTGCACCGCGAACCCTCCCCGCACCGCGACATAGCCGCGCAGTCCCGACTCCGCCCGGCCCACCTCCAGCTCCGACCCGGCGCGCAGCAGGACCGGGGCTCCCCAGGCCGCCGCGCGCCCGTCGACCCGTACCGCACAGGGCGCCCCGGTGACCGCCACCGTCACCGGGCCGCCCACCGCCCGCAGCCCCACACCGTCCAGGGTCGTCTCCAGGACGGCCGCCCCGGGCGGATTGCCCAGCAGCCGGTTCGCCAGCGCGTGCGCCCCCGTGTCCAGGGCCCCCGAACGGGGAACGCCGAGGTGGGCGTACCCGGGCCGGCCCCGGTCCTGGACGGTGGTCAGCGCGCCCGCCCGTACGACCTCCAGCCCCCTCACGGCGCCGCCTCCGCGGCGAACCGCACCCGCACCCCCGGCGCGAACAGCGCGGCCGGCTCGCGCGCCGGATCCCACAGCACCGCGTCGGTGGATCCGATCAGCTGCCAGCCGCCGGGGGAGGAGCGCGGGTAGACCCCCGCGTACTCGCCCGCGAGGGCCAGCGAGCCCGCCGGCACCGCGGTACGGGGCGTCGCGCGCCGGGGCAGGTGGAGGCGGGCGGGCAGTCCCGTCAGGTAGCCGAAGCCGGGGGCGAACCCGCAGAAGGCCACCCGGAAGGTGATCGCGCCGACGATGCCGGGCACCTCATCGGGGGACACCTCCCACAGGGCGGCCACCTCCGCGAGGTCCGGGCCGTCGTAGCGCACGGCGACCGTCACCGGGGGCGGCCCGTCGGACGGCGCCAGCGGGGGGACCCGCCAGCGGGCGATCCGGGCGGCGAGGACGCGCGGCTCCCGTACCCCGTCCAGCAGGACGGTCCGGGCCGCCGGCACGATCTCCCGTACGGCGCCCAGCTCGCCCGCGTCCCGGCGGCGCAGCAGCTCCGCGTGGAGCGCGGCCACCTCCCCGGCGGAGTCCACCTCCAGCAGCAGCGCCCCGGCGCCGGCCTCCAGCGCCCTCACGCGAAGGCCTCCACCCGGACCCCGGCCCCACCGAGCGCCCCGCGCACGCGCAGGGCCAGCTCCGCGGCCCCGGGGGTGTCCCCGTGCAGGCACAGGGAGCGGGCGGACACCGGGATCCGGGAGCCGTCCGCGGCCGTCACCGCGTGCCCGGCGGCCATGTCGACCGCGCGGGCCACCACCGCGTCCGGGTCGTGGACGACGGCGCCCGGCTCACCGCGCGGGACGAGCGTGCCCGCGGGGGTGTAGGCGCGGTCGGCGAAGGCCTCCGGGACGCCGGGCAGCCCGGCCCGCCCGGCGGCGGCGAGCAGCAGGGAACCGGGCAGCCCGAGCACCGGGAGCCCGGCGGGACCGGCCGCGAGGCGCACGCCGGCCACGACGGCTTCGGCCTGGCCCGCGTCGTGCACGGTGCGGTTGTAGAGCGCGCCGTGCGGTTTCACGTACGACACCCGGGAACCGGCCGCCCGCGCGAAGACCTCCAGCGCCCCGATCTGGTAGGCCACCTCGTCGGCCAGCTCACCGGCCGGCACGTCCATGGAGCGGCGGCCGAAGCCCGCCAGGTCCCGGTACGAGACCTGCGCGCCGATCCGCACCCCGCGCGCGGCCGCCAGCTCGCAGACGCGGCGCATGATGGACGGGTCGCCGGCGTGGAAGCCGCAGGCGACGTTGGCGCTCGTGACGACGGACAGCAGGGCCTCGTCGTCGGTCAGCGTCCACCGCCCGAAGCCTTCGCCGAGGTCGGCGTTGAGATCGATCACGGGGCCGGCCGCCGGGGTTTCCGGCGCGATCATGGAAGCCATGCGGTGAGCGTAGAACAGGGCGCGGGCCGCGCACTCGCCGATCGCGGGAGGATCGGGCGAACCATCCCGTTTGGGATGTTGTCAGGGTCAGCGCCTAGTCTTTGCCCGTGACTCTCCCTGCCCCGGCGAAGACCCTTCCCTCCCCGGCGCCGGGCCCGGCCGCCGACGAGGGCCTGGCCCGGCGGCTGCGCGCGCTCGCCTGCACCGCCCCGCTGCACGACCTCGACGTACGCAAGGCCAATCTGGCCGGCGAGTACGGGGTCTACGCGATGGCGGAGGTCGCGCTCGCCGCGATCGACCTGGTCACGCTCAACATGGACTTCGACACCGGCGCGGACCACGAGCAGATAGTGGCCCGCCTGCTGCCGCGCGTCGCCGCCCAGGCACCGGCGCGCCCCGCGGCCGAGCACGAGCGGGTGGCCCGCTGGGTGCTGGAGAACCTGATCAACGTCGGCAGCGTCGACCGCGGATTCCGCGCGATCTACGGCACGTTCGGCCCGGACGGGGTGTACGTCCGGCGCGACTACGACTTCAAGCTCATCGAGGAAGTCCCGGGCTACGGCGGCGCGGTGTACCTGCGCACCACGGACGAGGCCGTCAACGTCCTGGTCGGCGCCCTCGACACGGACGTCACCAGCGCGCAGATCGCCGCCGAGGTGAAACTGGAGGTCCTGATCAGCCGGGGCCGCCTCGCGGACGCCCAGCTCGCCGCCGAACAGGCCCGCTACCGCACCGTCCAGTACGCCGAGACCCTGCGCCGCACCCTCGACGCGACCCGGCGCAACGTGCGGGCCGTGGACTGGCTGGTGACCGTCCCCGACATGATCGCGGAGGCCCTGGACCACGTCGCCGACCGCTACCGCCACGAGAACGCGATCCTGACCAACATCCGCAAGGCCCGCGACGAGGCGGAGGAGCCCGACAACAAGCGGCGCGCCGCCGAGCTGGTCGACATCGTCAAGGACTGCATCCGCCGCCACACCCAGCTCCAGTCCCGACTCCTCGACGCGGGCCCGCTCTTCCGCGCCGAACAGGACCGCCAGGCCTTCGCCGCGCCCGCACCGCGCTCCGGGATCGACCTCTACGGGCAGCTCGTGGCCCCCACCCTGCCGCTCCCGGTCGCGTCGGCGATCCGCGTCACGGACGCCTTCTTCGCCTCGGGCGCGGGCCTGCGCACCCCCGTCTCGGTGCGCGTCGCGGACCTGGTGGAGATCCTCCTCACCCCGCCGGTGGAGCGCGAGCACCTGGGTCTGGAAATGCCGGAGCCGGACCTGATCGCGACCCCGGACGACAGCCGCTTCAGCGAAGAGCAGCTCGCCGCCGCGATGACACTCCTCGAACTTCCGCACGACGCCCCGCGCCGCCTGTCCGGCCTCCTCGCCGAAGCCCGCCGCTCCGACCCCGATCTCCCCTACCTGGTCGCCCTGCTGGCCGTCCACGCGGCGAGCCCGGCCGTGGGCACGGCGTACCGCCAGGGCGAGGAACGCCTCCTCTTCGCGGTCGACGACGGCACGGAACTCGAAGACCCCGAATTCGGCGGCGCGGACCTCATCGTCGGCACCGCCCTCCTGGACGCGGCAGCCATGACGGCGGACCGCACGGAGGCGGCATGACCCCACCGCCCCACCACCGCCCCACCTGCCCCGCCTCCGCCCTCGCGGGGCGGAGGGTCCGACCCACGCAGCCCGGGTCCGCCCCGGCGCCGCGGCGGGGCCGGTCCGTACCGCTCCGGCGTGCGGCCGGGACCGGCCGTGCCGGTGGTGTCACCCTCCCCGCGGGTGTGCCCGCGGGGTCCGTTGCGGGGGCGGAGCCCCAGGTGTCCGGGGCCCACCCGGGGGTGTGGGGGCTTGCCCCTGCTTTCAGGAAGGGGCGGGGTGGGGGAAATCCCTCCGCCGCCGAAGCCACCGCGCAGCAGCACGTCACCACCCGCTTGAGCCGCACCCGCATGAGCCGCACCCGCATGAGCCCCACCCGCACCGCCGAGGAGACCCACCCGTGAGCGACCACCACGCCGAGCCGCACCCCGCGTGGAGCGAGCCCGACGCGCCCGAGGCATCGGCTCCGGTCCAGGCGCACGCACACGCACACGCGCCCGCGCCCGCGCCGGCCATGGCGACGGCTCAGCCCCCGCAGGGCCCCGTCACCCCGGCGGACGCCGCAGACGCGGCCCGCCTCGTGGCGTTCGGGCTCCAGCCCAAACTGCTGCCGGCCCGCGACGCGGAGTACGCCGAACTGCTGCGCCGCTACCGCGAGGACTCCCCCTTCGCCCGGCTCGCCGACGCCGTCGCCACCGGCCTCGGCTTGGTCGTCCTGGAGGTGTCCCCCCGCGCCGGCATGGCCGTGGCCGCCGGCGAGGACTCCGTCTTCGCCGTCCGCATGGGCGACTACGCCCGCCGCACCACCGCCGACTCCGCGGACCGCTTCCTGCACGGCCTCGCCCACCTCGCCGTGGCGGCCCTGGCCTTCCCCCGCCCCGAGGACCTCGCCGACGACGGCTACATCGGCCGGATCACCGTCAACGGCGTCGACGCCTTCGTCCGGCAGACCTGCCGCCGCCTGGAGGAGCGCGCCGAGGAACTCGGCGAGAACACCGACCCGGCCTCCGACGCCCCCGGCCTGGAGGCCGCCTGGCGGGTCTACGCCCGCCGCAGCGCGACCGGCGCCACCAAGGACGCCCGCAGGCTGGCCGGTTCCACCACCGGCATCGTCGGTAAGGCCGCCGCCTTCCTCACCGACTCCGGCTTCCTCCAGCGCACCGGGGACGAGGCCGGAGGCACGTACCGCACCACCCCCCGCTACCAGCTCCAGGTCCGCGACATGGCGGGCAGCGCGGCCATGGCCGAGCTCCTCGACCTCGGCGTGGTCCCCGTCAGCGACGGCTCCGCCAGCCTGCTGCCGCCGCCCGAGGGCGACGACCTCGAACTCGCCGCCGACGCGGGCCTGCCCTTCCACGCCTGAGCCGAGCCGCCGCACCCGCCGAGCCGCCCCACCCGCCGCCCCCACCCGCCGGGCCACCCGACAGGCCCGCCACCCGTCCCCGTACGACCTACGAAAGACCACGAGAGTCCGCCGCCATGTACGAGCTGTCCCGGATCCGCCTCTACTCCATCGGGCCCGCCGGCGCGCGCTACGCCGACACCGTGCTCGACCTGCGCGGAGTCGGTGAGCCGGTGCCCCACCCGGCGCCCACCCAGGCGGAGTTCTTCGAGGACGAGCCCACCGGCCCGCCGCGCCGCCCCGCGCCCGCCGGTGTGCTCTTCCTGGAGAACGGCGGCGGCAAGTCCGTGCTGCTCAAGCTGATCTTCTCGGTGATGCTGCCCGGCCACCGCAACACCCTGGGCGGCGCCAGCTCCGGCGTCCTGCGCAAGTTCCTGCTGGCCGACGACTGCGGCCACGTGGCGCTGGAGTGGCAGCACACCCAGACCGGCGAGTGCGTGGTCGTCGGCAAGGTCAGCGAATGGCGCGGCCGCCAAGTCTCCAACGACCCGCGCAAGTTCGCCGAGGCCTGGTACTCCTTCCGGCCCGGCCCGGGCCTCAGCCTGGACAACCTCCCGGTGGCCGAGGCCACTTCGGTGCGCCCGCCCGTGGAAGGCGTCTCCGGAGCCCAGGGGCGCCGCCGCACGATGAAGGGCTTCCGCGACGCCCTGACCGAGGCGGGCAAGGCGTACCCGCACCTCGAGGTGTACTTCGAGGAGATCCACGACCGCTGGAACGAGCACCTCACCGAGGTCGGCCTCGACCCCGAACTCTTCCGCTACCAGCGCGAGATGAACGCCGACGAGGGTGAGGCCGCCGGCCTCTTCGCGGTCAAGAAGGACTCCGACTTCACCGACCTGCTGCTGCGCGCCGTCACCGACACCCGGGACACGGACGGCCTCGCCGACCTCGTCCACGGCTTCGGCAACAAGCTCGGCCGCCGCGCCGAGCTGATGGCCGAACGGGAGTTCACCGCGGGCTCCGTGGACCTCCTCACCAAGATCGTCGAGGCCGCCGCGGCCCGCTCCCGACTCCGCGACGTCCACGCCGGCGCCGAACGCCGTACGCGCACCCTCGCCCGGCGCCTGTCCGCCCGCGCGGGCGAGGAGCGCGGCCGCGCCGCCGACCTCGCGCAGCGGGTCACCGGCGCCGCCCACCAGGTCACCGCCGCCGAATCCGCGCGCGCCCGCAGCGCCGCCGTCTCGGCCGAACTCGCCTACCGGCACGCCTCGCTGGCCCTGACCGTCGCCGACAAGGCCGCCGCCGCGCAGCGCCGCGAACTCCTCGAAGCCCGCACCCTGCACTCCGCCTGGCAGGCCGCCGAGCACGTCCTGCGCCACCGCTCCGCCGCCGATCGCTCCGCCCGGGTCGCCGCCGCGATCCTGGAGGCCGAGCGGGACGCCGCCCCGGCGCTCGCCGCCCGGGCCACCGCCGCCACCGAGCTCGTACGGGCCCTGCACGCCGCCGCCGAGCAGGGTGAGCGGGCCGCCAACGAGGAGGAGGAGCGTTCCGCCGTCCTCCAGGAGACCGGCGAGGCCTCCCACCGCGCCGCCACCGCCGCCGCCACGGCCGCCCAGCGGGCCCGCAGCGAGGCCGAGCACCTGCGCGCCCGCCTCGCCGAGGTCCAGCAGGAGACCGCCGAGGCCGTCCGGGCCGGCTGGCTCGACGACTCCGCCCCCGACGCCGACCCGGCGCGCGCCGCCCTGGCCGCAGCCGACGCGGAGAAGACGGCCGTGGCCGCCTGGGACGAGTCCCGCGAGGCCTCCCGCACGGCCGCCGAGGCCGCCCGCGAGGCCGCCGCGGCGGAATCCCGCGCGGAACTCACCGCCGCCCGCGCGGCGGACGCAGCCGACGCGGCCGAGGCGGCCCACGACGCCGAGCACCGGGCCGCCGCGTCCCTCGCCTCCGCACCGCGCCTGGCGGCCCTCCTGGGCCTCCCGGACGCCCCGGGAGCGACCGGCACGGGCGGTGCGCCCCAGGGCTCCACAGGGTCCCCCGCCCCGACCGGCGTCGAGGTCGCCGGGCTCACGGTCGCCGACTTCGACCGGGGCGCCGACGAACTGCGCGAACTGCTGACCCGCGCAGTGGCGACCGCCGAACGCCAGCTCTTCGACCTGCGCACCGCCGCCGCCGACGACTCCCGCATCCTCGGCGCCCTCGGCGACGGCGGCCTGCTGCCGCCCGGCCCCGATGTTCTCGCCACCGTCGAGTTCCTCGGCGAGCACGGCATCCCGGCCCTCCCCGGCTGGCGCTACCTCGCCCAGTCCGTGGACCCGGCCGACCACGCCGCCGTCCTCGCCGCCCGCCCCGAACTCGTCGACGGCGTGGTCATCACCGACCCCGACACCCACTCCCGGGCCCGCGAGGTCCTCTCCGGCGCGGCCCTGCTGCCCCGCTCCACCGTCGCCGTCGGCACCGCCGCCGCCCTGCTGGCGCCGGTTCCCCCGGCCGACGAAGCCACCGGATCCGCCATCCACGGCATTTTCATCGTCACGCCGAACCCGGCCATGCACGACGAGCACGCCGCCGACGAGGAACGCCAGGCGCTGCGCGCCCGTGCCACCGCCCGCGACACCGAGATCCGCGAGCTCGCCGCCCGCCTGTCCGGCGACCGCGAGCTCGCCGCCCGGCTGCTGTCCTGGCGCAACGGCTGCCCGCCCGGCCGCCTCACCGAGCTCGCGGAGCAGGCAGCCGCCTCCCGCGGCTTCGCCGAGGAGACCGACGCCGAACTCGCGGAGGCCCGCACCGTACGCGCCGAGGCCGACGAGGCCGCCGCCGACGCCGCCCGCGTCCGCGACGAGCGCCAGGACACCGCCCAGCGCGCCCGCCGCGTCGCGGACGCCCTCGCCGGTCTCGCGTACCGGCTGCGCGAGCGCTCGGGCTGGCAGACCAAGCTGCGCGAACTCGCCGACGACGCCGCCGAGTCCGAGGCCCGCGCCGAGGTCTGCCTCGACCGGGCCCGGGCCGCCGACGAGGACCGCCGCGCCGCCCAGCGCGCCGCCGACGACGCCCGCCGCACCGCCCGCGCCCTGCGCGCCGAGCGTGCCGAGGTCGCGGGTGCCCCCGATCCGCTGCCCGAGGCCCCCGCGGGCAACGGGGCCAAGGCGCCTCTCCCGGCGCTGCGCGAGGCCTACCGCGCCGCCTCCCAGCTCTACGAGAAGGTCGGTGTCGGCGCCGACCTGCGCTCCGAACAGGCCCGCGCCGAGAGCGACGAGAGCGTGGCCCTCGCGGAGCTCGACCGCCTCACCAACAAGGTCCGTACCCGCGCCGCCCAGCTCCTCGAAGGCACCGACGGCGCCGACGGCCCCTCCCGGCAGGCCGCGGCCGCCCGCGCCGAAGCCCTCGTACAGATGCTGGAGACCCGCGCCTCCACCGCGAGCGAGCAGCTCGGCCGGCTGCGCGGCGAGGCCGAACGGCACGCCCCCGCCGAGGGCGAGGCACACACCGAGCTGCCCGAGGAGCTGATCCCCGACAACGTCGAGGACGCCCAGGCCATGCTCCGCACCGCCACCGCCCAACTCGCCGCCCACACCACCGCCGTGGAGTCCGCCCGCGCGGCCCACGCCGACCTGCTGCGCTCCCACCGCACCGCCGAGGAGGGCGCGGGCGGCTTCGACGAGACCGCGGCCATGCTCCGGGACCTCCTGCGCGACCACACCCACCAGGAGGACGAGCAGGAGCCGGTGGCCCACCCCGGCAGCCTGGAGGAGGCCCGCCAGTCGGCCACCGAGGCCCGCCGCGCGCTACGGGCCTGCGCCGCCGACCTGTCCGCCGCCGAGGCGGCCGTCCGCGAGGCGAGCGACATCCTGGTCCGGCACGCCAACGCCAACCGCTACGAGCAGGTACGCACCCCCGCGCGCCAGCAGATCCGCGAACTGCCCGCCTCCGCCCTGCCCGAGCACGCCGCGGCCTGGGCGGTGGCCTTCGCCCCCCGGCTGCGCGTCCTCACCGACGAGCTGGCGCAGCTGGAGCGCAACCGGGACAGCATCGTGGACCGGCTGCGCGGCCTCGTGGAGTCGGCCCTGGCCACCCTGCGCTCCGCCCAGCGGCTCTCCCAGCTCCCCGAGGGGCTGGGGGAGTGGTCGGGCCAGGAGTTCCTGCGCATCCGCTTCGAGGAGCCCGACCAGGCCACCCTCACCGAGCGGCTCGGCGAGGTCATCGACGAGGCGACCCGCGCCGCGGTGAAGAAGAACAGCACCGCCTCCTTCGGCGAGGGCCGCCGCGACGGCATGTCGCTGCTCCTGCACGGGGTCCAGGCGGCCCTGGAGCCCAAGGGCATCGCGGTGGAGATCCTCAAGCCCGACGCGGTGCTGCGCGCCGAGCGGGTCCCGGTCGGCCAGATGGGCGACGTCTTCTCCGGCGGCCAGCTGCTCACCGCCGCGATCGCCCTGTACTGCACGATGGCGGCGCTGCGCAGCAACGACCGGGGCCGCGACAAGCACCGGCACGCGGGCACGCTCTTCCTCGACAACCCGATCGGGCGCGCGAACGCCACCTACCTGCTGGAACTCCAGCGGGCCGTCTCCGACGCGCTCGGCGTCCAGCTGCTCTACACCACGGGCCTGTTCGACACCACGGCCCTCGCCGAGTTCCCGCTGGTCATCAGGCTGCGCAACGACGCCGACCTGCGCGCGGGGCTCAAGTACATCAGCGTCGAGGAGCACCTGCGCCCGGGCCTGCCCCAGCAGTTCGCGGAGGGGGAGACCATCCACGGCGAGATCACGGCGACCCGCATGTACCGCCGCAGCTGAGCCCGTGGGGCGGGGCGGCACGGGGCGGGGCGGCACGGCACGGGGCGGGCGGCCCGTGCGGGCGCCTCAGCCCCGCCCCGTGCCCGTCGGCGGCGGCCAGATGCCGGTCGCCTCGCCGCGCACGGGTATGCGGGGCGGCAGGGGAGGCGCCGAGCGGGCCTCCCGGCGCGCCTTGCGACGCTCGCGCCGCCGCCCCCGCGCCGTACTGCTGGGCTCCGAGAGGACCCCGTAGCGCTGGTTCCACGTCTGCCGGGTGATCAGCACGTCGAGCACGCCCCACGTGGCCACGATGACCCCCGCTATCGCGCACAGCGACAGCGGAAGCGCCAGCCAGGAGGCGGTGACCGTCAGGAAGAAGGCGATCGTCGCGTCCGTCAGCGTCACGGCGACTATCAGCACCGCCCGCACGGCGGATCTGCGCACCGGGTCCGGCATGCGCCTGCGCCCCGCCGGCTGATCCACCCACAGGGCCCGCCCCTGCTGCGCCCCGGATCCCGCGTCTCCGACGTCGTCGCCGTGGTCCTCGTACCTCTTCGCCATGGTCGGTGCCTCCCCTCCACGCGGCCTCTCATGCCCGCCCCGAACAGGTAGACGCGCGAAGGGGCCGATAGATTCCCGGATCCCGGACGCGTCGGGAGCCCCGAAGTATCGCGGAACGAAGAATTCCAGCCATCCATTCCGCCACGGGGACCGAGGCCCCACCAAGTGTCATCTGCCACATATCGGGCCGCACTTCACGGGAACTATCGGACAACTCGTGATCTTCGTCCGGGGCTCAGGCCGAAAACGTCCGGACAGGCCTTCGAAGGTTCGCCGTGGCAGTAGTAGGCTCACGCCGTTTAAATGACGGAACACCAACCCCCGGTAACGGGGTTGAGCTGGGGAGGCTGGGGAGGCCATGCGCTTTCGCGGGAAGTCCATCCGCCGGAAGATCGTGGCGTTGCTCCTTGTGCCGCTCGTCTCCCTGACGGCCCTCTGGGGCTTCGCAACGGTGATCACCGGCCGGCAGGCCGTCCAACTCCTCGATGTCGCCTACGTCATCGACAAGGTCGGCTACCCCGTGGAGGACGTCGTCCGCGTCATCCAGAAGGAGCGCCGCCAGACCCTCGTGGTCATCGGCGACCCGCGCGCCGCCGTCGCCAACACCGAGCTGCTCATCAGTCGCGCGGCCACCGACGAGGCGGTCGAGAAGATCTCCGCCGACGCCAAGGACCCCGAGGTCGCCGACGAACTCGACCCGGCCTCCGCCCGGCACCTGAGCTCCGTCCTCGAAGCGTTCCGCAGCATCGGAGCGCTGCGCAGCGCGGTGGACGGGGGCTCCCTCGACACCAACCAGGCGCTGGAGCTCTACAACCGGCTCGTGGACCCCTGCTACGACTTCCTCATGAACCTCCACGCGCTCGAAGACGTGGAAATGGACAAGCAGGGCCGGGCCCTCGTCGGCATCACCCGCGCCCGCGAGACGCTCTCGCGCGAGGACGCCCTCGTCGCCGGGGCCCTGGCCGCCCGCAACGTCAGCCAGGCGGACATCCGCCACGTCTCCGACTTCGTCGCCAACCGCAAGCTGCTCTACGAGTTCAACCTCGCGATCCTCCCGGCCGCCGACCGGGAGCAGTTCGAGCAGTACTGGAACAACCCGGAGAGCCGCGCCCTGCGCGAGGCAGAGGAGCGATTCCTCGTCCAGGGCCCGACCCACAGCCCGCGCAACGTCCCTGCCGCCCACTGGGACACGGCCGCCGGAAAGGTGCTCGAAGACCTCGCCGTCATGGGCACCGCCGCGGGCGACCGCTACCAAAAGCGCGTCGAGCCCGTCGCCATGGACGTCTTGGTCCAGGCCGCCCTCGCCGGGGTGCTCGGATTCATCGCCCTGATCGTCTCGCTCGTCCTGTCCGTGCGCATCGGCCGCGAGCTGATCCGCGACCTGTCCCGGCTCCGCAAGGAGGCCCACGAGGTCTCCGGCATCCGCCTCCCCGGTGTCATGCGCCGCCTCGCCGCGGGCGAGAACGTGGACGTGGAGACCGAGGCCCCGCGCCTGGAGTACGAGAAGGACGAGGTCGGCCAGGTCGGCCAGGCCCTCAACACCCTCCAGCGCGCGGCCATCGAGGCCGCCGTCAAGCAGGCCGAACTGCGCCGCGGGGTGTCCGAGGTCTTCGTCAACCTGGCCCGCCGCAACCAGGTGCTCCTGCACCGCCAGCTCACCCTGCTCGACACCATGGAGCGGCGCACCGAGGACACCGAGGAGCTCGCCGACCTCTTCCGCCTCGACCACATGACCACCCGCATGCGCCGCCACGCCGAGGGCCTGGTGATCCTCTCCGGAGCCGCGCCCTCCCGCCAGTGGCGCAAGCCCGTGCAGCTGATGGACGTCGTACGGGCCGCCGTCGCCGAGGTGGAGGACTACGAGCGCATCGAGGTGCGCCGGCTGCCGCGCCTGGGCATCGGCGGCCCGGCCGTGGCCGACGTCACCCACCTCATCGCCGAACTCCTGGAGAACGCCACCGTCTTCTCCCCGCCGCACACCGCGGTCCAGGTCCTCGGCGAGCGCGTGGCCAACGGCTTCACCCTGGAGATCCACGACCGCGGCCTCGGCATGACACCCGAAGCGCTCTTCGACGCGAATCTCCGGCTCAGCGAGACCTCCGAGTTCGAACTCTCCGACACCGACCGGCTCGGCCTGTTCGTCGTCAGCCGCCTCGCGCACCGCCACGAGGTCAAGGTCCGCCTCCAGATCAGCCCCTACGGAGGCACCACCGCGGTGGTCTTCCTCCCGGTGGCCCTGCTGACGGAGGCTCCCGAGACCAACGGCGCCGGCATCCGGCTGGCCGGCGGCAAGGCACTCGGCGGTCCGGTCGGCGCCACCCGGCAGAGGGCCGTCGCCGAGAGCGGAACCTCCGGCCGACGGCTCCCGGCCGGCGCCGAACTGCGCGGCCCCGTCGAGCTGGAGGCCCCGATCGGCATGCTGGGGCTGGACGAGCCCGCCCCGGCCCCGGAGGACGTCCCCACCGGCATCACGGGCTCCGCCGCGACCGCCGGGCTCACCGGGGTCTCCGGAGCCAAGGGCAGGCCCGCCATGGCCACCCTCGACGACGAGACCCCGCCGAACGGCATCTCGCGCAACTCCCTGCTCGGCCTGCGCCCGGCCGGCCGCCCGCACACGGACCGGCACACCGACCGAGGCGGTCCCCGCAAGGCCGACCGCATCGCGGACCGCATGGGCGAGCGGGCCCCGGACGGCTCCGGCGACCGCACCGGTCTCTGGAAGGGCGACCGGTCCACCGACGCCACCGCCGAGCGGGGCGGCGCCCGGCTCACCGACCGCGACGCGGGCCGGGACGGCCTGCGCGACCGCGACCGGAACCACGACCGGGACCGCGACCGCACCCGTGACCGCCGCGACCACCGCGAGCGGGAGCCCCTGCCGCCCACCGGCCCGGTCCGCCTGGAGCCGGCGCGCGCGGAATCCGCCCGCCCCGACGGCGCCCGCTCGCCCGGCGCCGTGCCGCTCCCGCGCCGGCGCCCCACCCCGACCCTGGTGGCCGAGCACGGCCGCCGCGTGGACCCCCGTCCCGTCTCGGCCGTTCCGGACCCGGCCCAGGAGGGGCCACTCCCCAGCGGCCCGGCGCACCCCGCGCCGGCGCCCTCCGGGGCGACCCTGCCCCGCCGGATCCGCCAGGCCAGCCTCGCGCCCCAGCTCAAGGACGCCCCGGCCCCGGCCCCCGCCGAAGCCGCCGCGGACCCGGGGGCCGACCGCGACGCCGAGGACGTACGCCGGCGCATGTCCTCGCTCCAGCGCGGCTGGACCGCGGGCCGCGACCACCACGCGCGGCAGCAGGCGGAGCACGCGACTCAGGCCGAGCAGACGGCTCAGGCCGAGCCGACGACCCAGGCGCCGCAGCAGACCACGCCCGCCCTGCAGGCCGACCAGCCGCGGCAAGCGCGGCGACCCGCACCACACCAGTCCGTGACCGAGGCCGGCACCCCTGCCGCCACCGGTCCCGGTAGCGAGAACGAAGGGGACGGTCGATGACCGCACCGCAGTCCGGCAACGACACCAGGGGCCGCGGCTCCGGCCCGCTCAACTGGCTCCTCGACGAGCTCGTCGACCGGGTCGCCAGCATCCGCAAGGCCGTGGTCCTCTCCGGCGACGGCCTGCCCACCGGAAGCTCCAAGGACCTCACCCGGGAAGACAGCGAGCACCTGGCCGCCGTGGCCTCCGGGTTCCACAGCCTCGCCAAGGGCGTGGGCCGTCACTTCGACTCCGGCAGGGTCCGCCAGACCGTGGTCGAGCTGGACGAGGCGTTCCTCTTCGTCATGGCGGCCGGCGACGGAAGCTGCCTGGCGGTCCTGGCCGACGCCGACTCCGACGTCGGCCAGGTCGCGTACGAGATGACGCTCATGGTCAAGCGGGTCGGTGACCACCTGGCGACCGCCCCGCGCACCGGGCTGCCAGCCGGAGGGTGAGTCGGACGGCATGAGCGATCCAGGCCAGGACCACCCCGCCCACATCCCCGGCACTGCCGCCGCTTCCGCTGCCGACGCCGCTCGCGACCAGTGGTTCGACGACGACGCGGGTCCGGTGGTGCGTCCGTACGCGATGACCCGCGGCCGGACCAGCCACGCCGGACAGCACCGCCTCGACCTGATCGCGCTGGTGGTCGCGGAATCCGCGGCGGCCGACCCGGTCTGGGACACGACCCTGTCCCCGGAACACGCCGACATCCTCGGGCTCTGCCTGCTCCGCCCGCAGTCCGTCGCGGAACTCGCGGCCGAACTCGACCTCGCGGTCGGGGTCGTACGCGTTCTGATCGGCGACCTCGTCGACGACGAACTGGTACACGTGACCCGGCCGGTCCCCCCGGCCGAACTGCCCGACGAATCCATTCTGCGTGAGGTGATCGATGGCCTTCGGGCGCTCTAGCCGCACCGGCGCCATGCATGCCGTGACGCCGGTCGAGCCGCTGACCCTGAAAATCCTGGTCGCGGGCGGCTTCGGGGTGGGCAAGACCACCCTGGTCAGTGCGGTGAGCGAGATCAGACCGCTCCGGACGGAGGAACGTCTCTCCGAGCCGGGCCGCGCCATCGACGACACCGGGGGAGTGGAGGGCAAGAGCACCACCACGGTGGCCATGGACTTCGGGCGCATCACCCTGCGCGAGGACCTGGTGCTCTACCTGTTCGGCACCCCCGGGCAGAACCGCTTCTGGTTCCTGTGGGACGAGCTGGCCCAGGGCTCGCTCGGCGCCGTCGTCCTCGCGGACACCCGGCGGCTCTCCGACTGCTTCGCGGCCATCGACTACTTCGAGCGCCGCGAGATCCCCTTCGTGGTCGCCGTGAACTGCTTCGAAGGAGCGGAGCAGTACCCCGTGGTGACCGTACGGGAAGCCCTGGACCTCACTCCGGAGGTACCGGTGCTGCTGTGCGACGCACGGGACCGGGAGTCGGTGAAGGACGTGCTGGTGGGGGTCGTGGAACACGCGATGACCCTGGCCAGGGCCCGCCGCCGGAGCCTGACGGCGGGGGACCGGGGCCCGGCCTGATCCGAAGGCCACGCCCCCGCCATGGGCCGCGACATGGAGGCGGCCCGTACCCCCGCCGACTGGGGTACGGGCCGCAGCTCTCATGGGGGGTTCCGGGATCCCGGTCGCGGCGCGGGACCGTGGAGAGAGTGTGAACCCGCCACTGGGGACCGTCAAGCATTCGGACAGCAGCCGCTGTTCAGCGGCCCACCAGGCGCTGAGCGAACCCTCTAGCGCACGGCGACGACCGCCGAACCGTGCCCGAACAGCCCCTGGTTCGCGGTGATTCCGGCCCGCGCTCCCGCCACCTGCCGATCCCCGGCCGTGCCCCGGAGCTGCCAAGTCAGCTCGCACACCTGGGCGATGGCCTGCGCCGGCACCGCCTCCCCGAACGACGCCAGTCCACCACTGGTGTTGACGGGGATCCGCCCGCCGAGCGCGGTCGCGCCCTCCCGCACGAGCTTGGCCCCCTCGCCCTCCCCGCACAGGCCGATGTCCTCGTACCACTCCAGTTCCAGCGCGGTGGACAGGTCGTAGACCTCGGCGAGCGAGAGGTCGTCCGGTCCGAGCCCCGCCTCCTCGTACGCGGCCCGCGCGATCGAGGCCCGGAAGGACCCGGGTACCGGAACGGCCGCGGTGGTCGAGTCGGTGGCGATGTCCGGCAGGTCCAGGACGGTACGGGGATACGTGGGCGTCACCGTGGACACGGCCCGGATCCGCACCGGGTCCGGGACGCCCCGCGAGCGCGCGAAGTCCATGCTGCTCAGCACCAGCGCCGCGCCGCCGTCGGAGGTGGCGCAGATGTCGAGCAGCCGCAGCGGATCGGCGACGATCGCCGAGGCGGCCACCTCCTCGGCCGTCACGGCCTTGCGGTAGCGGGCGTTCGGGTTCAGCAGCCCGGCCGCCGCGTTCTTCACCTTGACCTGCGCGAAGTCCTCACCGGTGTCCCCGTAGAGGGCCATCCGGCGCCGGGCGTACAGCGCGAAGTACGCCGGGTTCGTGGCCCCCAGGACCCGGAAGCGCAGCCAGTCCGGGTCGTCCGGCCGGTCCCCGCCCGCCGGCGCGAAGAACCCCTTCGGGGCGGCGTCCGCCCCGACCACCAGCACCACGTCGGCCAGACCGGCCAGGATCTGCGCCCGGGCCGCACCGATGGCCTGGGCGCCGGACGCGCAGGCCGCGTACACGCTGGTCACGCGTGCGCCCTGCCAGCCCAGCGCCTGCGCGAAGGTGGCCCCGGCCACGTAGCCGGGGTAGCCCGACCGCACGGTGTCGGCCCCCACGATGGACTGCACGTCGGTCCAGTCCAGCCCGGCGTCGGCGAGCGCGGCCCGCGCGGCGGCCCGCCCGTACTCGACGAAGCTGCGGCCCCACTTGCCCCACGGGTGCATGCCGGCCCCGAGGACGGCGACGTCCGCGACGGAGGCGCTCACCGCTCCACCCCCACGGGCCGGAACTGCCAGGTGGTCCAGGCGGTGCCGTCCGGTCCGTCGGAGTCCACGTTCAGCACACCGCCGACCACCTCGACCTCCATCCCGACCGCCAGGTCGCCGACGCCCACCCCGGGCACCGTCTGCCCGAGCACGACCATCCCCTCGGCCTCCAGCTCCACGGCGACCAGGGTGTACGGGGTCCAGGGTGTGTCCGGGTCGGACACGTACGGCGCGGGCGGCCGGTACCGCCCGTCCGTGTAGGACCAGACCCGGCCGCGCGGGGACAGCGGGGTCTCGACGAGCTCGCCGCCGCCCGGGCAGCGCGGATTGCGGCAGTACGCGTCCTCGCGCGGGAAGAACACGGCGGCGCAGGCGGAGCACCGGGTGCCCAGCAGGCGGAAGCCGCCGCCCGTGCCGTCCGCGTCGTCCCCGGTGAACCACCCGCTGACCACGGGTGTGCGTGTGCGTTCCAAGACCCCTCCCGAAACCGATATCTGACGAACCGTCAGAAGTCTGTCAGGGAACGCTCGGGAACGCACCCCCGGTGCCGCACTCCTCGCACGGGTTCTCGGCAAGCCACTTCCGCGCGATCTCACCGAGCTCCGCGTCCCGCCCGGCCAGCATCATCCGGATCATCTGCGCGTCCCCGCGCAGCGACCACCCCGGATTGCCGAAGCTGGCCGGGTTGTTCCGCTCGATCAGGAAATGCGCCGGCCAGGCGGTCCCGTACCCGATCACGGGGAGCGCGGCGAGGTACCGCTTGCGGCCGCGGGCCAGCCCGTAGGCGGTGAGCGCGAGGCCGGTGAGGGTGCCGGTGAGATGGATCCAGCGGGTGGCGGCGCGGGAGTGCATGGCGACGTAGTAGGGCCAGAACTCCTCGTACGAACTGAATGTCATGCGGGCACGGTACTCAGCGGTGAACGGAGGCGACAGAGACGGGAAAATCGAAATACGTGGCCGGGAACGCCTCCGGTGCGTACGTGAAGTGCCACCACTCCTGAGGCAGGTTCACGAACCCCTGCGCGCCGAGCAGCCGCCCGAGCACCTCCCGGTGCGCGCGGGCCGAACCCGTCACCCGCGGGCTGGCGGTGTGCGCCAGCGGATCGAAGAAGTCGAAGGGCGTCCCCATGTCGAGGGGCCCCCGTCCCACCTCCGTCAAGGTCACGTCGACGGTGCTGCCGCGACTGTGCCCGGACTTCTCGGCGATGTACCCCTCCGGGATCAGCCGTTCCTTGGCCACCTCCGGATAGAACTCCGCCTTGGTCCGCTGATCCGCCCCGTCCCGGGCCCACCGCACGAACCGGTCGACGGCCCGCTGCGGCCGGTAGCAGTCGTACACCAGCAGCGAGTACCCGCCGCGCAACGCCTCCCGCTGCGCCCGCCGCAGCGCCTCGGCGGCGGGCCGCGCGAGCAGACAGACGGGCTCGTCGTAGCCGTCCACGACCGCCCCGGTGAAATTCCGCGACGTGGCGTACCGCATCTCCTGCCCGATGGTCGCATCCACCTCGGACACCACGACGAACCCATCGCCCGGCGCGGCCCGCCCGACGGGGACGGCTCGGGGCGGGACGGCCGCTCCGAGCGCGCCCACCGCCCCGGGCGAGCCTGGCGCGGCCACCACCCCAGGCGCGCCCACCGCCGCCAGTGCCCCCAGCATCCCCAGCGCGCCCACCCATCCCGCAACGACCGTCATCCGCATGCCCCTTGGCATACCATCGCCGCATGCCGGCGCACCTGAAGGACTCGCACTGCTCCACCTGCGGAGCCCTGTTCGATTCGGCCGACTGGCCCCGCACCTGCCCGTCGTGCGGCGCGGTCGCCTACCGCAACCCCCTCCCGGTAGCCGTCGCGCTCCTCCCCGTCGAGGACGAGCTGGGCGCCGGCCTGGTGGTCATCACCCGCACCATCGAGCCCGCCCTCGGCGGCATCGCCCTGCCCGGCGGCTTCATGGACTTCGGCGAGGACTGGCGCGAGTCCGTCGTCCGCGAACTCCGCGAGGAGACCGGCATCCACGCCCCGGCCTGCGAGGTCGCCCTCGCCGACACCCTCAGCTCCCCGGCCGGCCACCTGCTCGTCTTCGGCCTGCTGCCCGTACGCCCCACCGCTTCCCTCCCCGCGTCGACCCCGACGGACGAGACCACCGGCTGGCACGTCCTGCGCGGCCCGGAGCAGCTGGCGTTCCCGCTCCACACGAGGGCCGCCGCAGCGTGGTTCGAGGGCAGGTATACGCACCCGGCCTGAGGCGGCCGACCCCGGCCGCCCCACGCCCGTCCCGACTCAAAGCCCCCGCAGCACCACCCCGTCCACCCGTTCCCCGGCCTCGTCCTCCACCACCACCGCGTCCCCGACCCACCGCACCACGTACCGTTCCACCTCGCCCGGCTCGAAGCCCGGCCCCGGGTCCCGGATCACCACCCCGCCGCCCGTGCGGCCCCGCGCCGGGGCCCACGCCTCCAGGGCCACCGATCCGTCGGCCGCCCGCACCGGCAGCAGCGAGCCGGCCCGCGCCAGCACCGGGATCCGGTCCGCCGGGGCGTCCAGCAGGATCTGGCCCGGTCCCTCGTACGCCCGGCCCGTCGCCGTGTCGTACCACTGCCCGCGCGGCAACCGCACCGCCCGCCGGTCCGACCCGCACTCCAGCACCGGAGCCACCAGCAGGGCGTCACCGAGCAGGAACGCGTCCTCGCACTCCCGCAGCGCCCGGTCCTCCGGCGCCCCCCACCACAACGGCCGCACGTACGGGGCCCCGGTGCGCCGCGCCAGATGGGCCAGCGTCACGAAGTACGGCCGCAGCCGCTCCCGTTCCGCCAGGACGGCCCGCGCGGCCCGGGTGGTCTCCTCCCCGAACTCCCAGGGCTCCCGCCGCCCCGCCCAGATCGCCGAGTGGGTCCGGAACAGCGGCAGGTAGGAGCCCAGTTGCAGCCACCGCAGGTACAACTCCGGTGAGGGGGTGCCCCAGAAGCCGCCGACGTCCGGCCCCGAGTACGGCACCCCGCACAGCCCGAGGCCCAGCACCAGCGCCAGCGAGGCCCGCAGCCCGTCCCAGCTGCTGGCCACGTCACCCGACCACGTGCCCCCGTACCGCTGCATCCCCGCCCACCCCGACCGGGAGAAGAGGAACGGCCGCTCGGCCGGGCGCAGCCGTACGAGCCCCTCCCAGCCCGCGCGCGCCATCGCGAGGGCGTACACGTTGTGCGCCTCCCGGTGGTCCCCGCCGGCCCCGTCCATCGCGTGCCGCGCCGAGCGGGGCAGCGTCCGGTCCCCGAACGGGGCGAAGGCGACCGGCTCGTTCATGTCGTGCCAGACCCCGGCGAAGCCCTGCGCGAGCCGCTCCTCGTACAGCCCTCCCCACCACCGCCGCACCTGCGGATCGGTGAAGTCCGGGTACGCGCACTCGCCCGGCCACACCTCTCCCCGGACCTCCCGCCCCGCCGCGTCCCGTACGAAGGCCCCGTGCGCGCCGACCGCGAGCCCCGAGGCGTGCACCGGGTCGCCGGTCTTCACCGCCGGGTCGACGATGGAGACCAGCCGGACGCCACCGTCCGCCAACTCCTTGGCCAGCCCCGGCAGATCGGGGAACCGCTCGCGGTCCACGGTGAAGACCCGGTGGCCGTCGTAGTGGTCGATGTCCAGATGGACGGCCGACAGCGGCAGCCCGTGCTCGGCGTACCCCGCCACGATCCGCCGTACCTCCGCGGCGCTGCCGAACCCCCACCGCGCGTGCTGGTACCCCAGTGCCCACTCCGGCGGCACGGCCGCCCCGCCGGTCAGCCCGGACCAGCCCTGCAACACCCGCCCGGGCGGCCCCACCAGCACCCAGCACCGCAAGGGGCCGCCCTCCATGCGGAGTTCACAGGATCCGGGCCGGTCCGCCCCCGAGCCCGCGCCCTCCTCGCCCTCCCGCAGCACCACCCGCCCGTCCCAGGAGTTGTCGTGGAAGATCAGGTGCGTACCCGCGTCCGCGACCACCAGCTGCACCGGCATCGTGATGTAGAGGGGGTCCTCGCCGGAACCGGCCCCGGACCCGAACCCGCCCTTGGGGTCCGTGTTCCACAGCCGGTAGCTGCCGTCGCGCAACCGCGGCCCCACCGCCCGCCCGCCCAGCCCGAACACCCGCGCGTCCGCCGCCACCTCACTCCGCAGCAGCCACCGCGCGTCCCCGCCGCGACCGGCAGCTCTGCCCCCACGGCCCCCGCCGGCGGCTCCGCCCTCGTCGGCTCCACCACCTCCAGCGGCCCCGCCGCCCCCGCCGGCCGGCTCCCACCACCGCGGCGGCAGATCCCGCCGCAGCACCGTCCCACCGGGGGTGCGCACCTCCACCGCCCCGTGCCGGGACACCGCCACCGTCACGCGCTCGGACACCACCCGCCACCCGCCGTCGGTGTCCGGTTCCAGCACGGCGCGCGGATCGGGCTCCGGCCCGCTGCCGACCACCGCGTACGAGGGCGTCGGCGCGGCGCCGTCCCATCCCCAGAACACCGCCCCGCCCGCGGTGACCCGTACCAGCAGCTCCGAACGGGTGAACCGGAGCACCCCACCACCCGCCCGCGGCTCCGTACCGGTCAGCACACCCGGCACCCGCGCCCGCTCCGCGCCCCGGGGCGCGAGCCCCGCCGCGTCCACGCGCCGGTTGCGCCACGCGGAGCGCCAAGCGCGCCGCCCCCGCTCGCCGCCGAGGTCCTTCACCGCACGCACCAGCCCACGACCGTCCATGGCGCCCACCCTGCCACCGCCACTCGGCCCAGAAGGCGCCGTTCAACTGCCGTTCACCCGCAAAAGGATCACAGCCGACCGCCGATGACGGCTCTGGTGCGGATGTCGATCACATGGCATCGTCCCTGTGAGCCCCCGTGCGCACACCCCGCGCGCGATGGCACCGTACGAACACAGACACCACACCACACCGCACACCACGACACGCCCACGAAGCGCGAACCGCAGACGTGACCGGGAGCCGACGCATGACCGCAGCAGCCACCCCCTCCGAGCCCCTCTGGTCCCCGGGCCCCGACCGGATCGCCGCGGCCCGGATCACCGCCTTCCAGGCCTGGGCCGCCGAACACCACGGCGCCCCCGCGGACGGCGGCTACCCGGCCCTGCACAGCTGGTCCGTCGACGAACTCGACACCTTCTGGCAGGCCGTCGCCGAGTGGTTCGACGTCCGCTTCACCACCCCGTACGAGGCCGTCCTCGCGGACCGCTCGATGCCGGGCGCGGTCTGGTTCCAGGGCGCCACCCTCAACTACGCCGAGCACGCCCTGCGCGCCGCCGAGGACCCGGCCCGCGCCGCCGACGCGGCCCTGCTCCACGTGGACGAGACCCACGAGCCCACCCCCGTCACCTGGGCCGAGCTCCGCCGCCAGGTCGGCGCGCTCGCCGCCGAACTGCGCGCCCTGGGCGTGCGCCCCGGCGACCGCGTCAGCGGCTACCTCCCCAACATCCCCGAGGCCGTCACCGCGCTCCTCGCCACCGCCGCCGTCGGCGCCGTCTGGACCTCCTGCGCCCCCGATTTCGGCGCCCGCAGCGTCCTGGACCGCTTCCAGCAGGTGGAGCCGGTGGTCCTCTTCACCGTCGACGGCTACCGCTACGGCGGCAAGGAACACGACCGCCGCGACACCGTCGCCGAACTGCGCGCCGAGCTCCCCTCGCTGCGCGCCGTCGTCCACATTCCGCTCCTCGGTACGCCGGCCCCCGCGGGCGCCCTCGACTGGTCGGCCCTCACCTCGGGCGACACCGAGCCGGTCTTCGAACCGGTCCCCTTCGACCACCCGCTCTGGGTCCTGTACTCCTCCGGCACCACCGGCCTGCCCAAGGCCATCGTCCAGTCGCAGGGCGGCATCCTCCTCGAACACCTCAAGCAGCTCGGCCTGCACTGCGACCTGGGACCCGAGGACCGCTTCTTCTGGTACACCTCCACCGGCTGGATGATGTGGAACTTCCTCGTCTCCGGCCTGCTGACCGGAACCACCGTCGTGCTCTACGACGGCAGCCCGGGATTCCCCGACACGGGTGCCCAATGGCGCATCGCGGAGCGCACCGGGGCCACGCTCTACGGCACCTCCGCCGCCTACGTGATGGCCTGCCGCAAGGCGGAGGTCCATCCCTCCCGCGACTTCGACCTCTCCGCCGTGAAGTGCGTGGCCACCACCGGGTCCCCGCTGCCGCCCGACGGCTTCCGCTGGCTCCACGACGAGGTGGCCGAGGACCTCTGGATCGCCTCGGTCAGCGGCGGCACCGACGTCTGCAGCTGCTTCGCTGGCGCCGTCCCCACCCTCCCGGTCCACATCGGCGAGCTCCAGGCCGCCTGCCTGGGCACGGACCTCCAGGCCTGGGACCCCTCCGGCAAGCCCGTCACCGGTGAGGTCGGCGAGCTCGTCGTCACCAACCCCATGCCGTCCATGCCGATCCGCTTCTGGAACGACCCCGACGGAAGCCGCTACCGCGACAGCTACTTCGAGATGTTCCCCGGTGTCTGGCGCCACGGGGACTGGATCACGATCACCGACCACGGCTCCGTCGTCATCCACGGCCGCTCCGACTCCACCCTGAACCGGCAAGGTGTCCGGATGGGTTCCGCGGACATCTACGAGGCCGTCGAGCGACTCCCGGAAATCAAGGAATCGTTGGTCATCGGCCTGGAGGAGCCGAACGGCGGGTACTGGATGCCGCTCTTCGTCCACCTCGCGCCGGGGGCCGTCCTCGACGACGCGCTCCGCTCCCGGATCAAGGCGACGATCCGCGAGGAGCTCTCCCCGCGCCACGTCCCCGACGAGATCATCGAGGTCCCGGGCATTCCGCACACCCTCACCGGCAAGCGCATCGAGGTCCCCGTCAAGCGCCTCCTCCAGGGCGCCCCGATGGCCAAGGCGGTCAACCCCGGCTCCGTCGACAACCTCGACCTCCTGCACTTCTACGAGGAGCTCGCCCGCACCCGCGGCTGACGCGAACGGCCACTGTCAGTGGCAATGATTACTCTGAGTGAGTAAGCGATCGCGTCACTCAGGGGGAACCATGCCACGCTCGAACGACACCGGAACCGCCTCCACCACGGGCCGTCCGGCCCGCACCGGCAGGCGCCGCACCCTGCGCCGCGAAGTCCCCAGCACCGTCGGCCTCCTGGCCGACGCCGGGGACTTCGCGGCCATGCGCGGGTACCGCAGCTTCGCCTTCGACGACCACCGCGACTACCTGGACCACGTGGACCGGCTGCTCCGCTCCCTCGCGGCCCAGGGCATCCACACGACCATCGCCCTCTTCGACCCGGTGGAGTACGCCGACTACTGCGCCGACCGCGGACTGGATCCGGACACCCCCGGCGCCCGCACCCGCTTCACCGCCGTACTGGGCGGCGCCACCGGCGGTCTCCCGTATGCCGGCCAGCCCATCGACGAACTGGTGCCGCTCCTCGTGGACGCGGCCGTCCGGCAGGCCACCTGGGAGTACGCGAGCTCGCTGCTGGCCGAAGTGGGCCGCTGCGCCGACTGCGGGGAGGACATCGGGACCGCCTCCCTGGAGCGCGCCACCGAGGTGCTCCGGCGCCTGGTGGACCGGGCCGGCCCGGGCCACCACCATCTGGTGTGCAGCGTCCCGGCACAGGACGAACAGCTCGTGGCGGTCCTGCACGCCGACACCGGCCCCAGCGGCCGCCCCCGGGTGGACGGCCGCGACGGCCTGGACTTCGTGACCGTCCTCGCCGCGGGCCTGGCCCTCGGTGGGCCCGGGGGACTGGTCCTGCGCACCACCACCGAAGGAGACCGGGACCGGGTCCACGGCTGGCGCCTGGACCGCGGCCGCCTGGTACCCCTCTCGGCGGCGGCCGTCTTCAACGCCTACTGCACCGACGCCGACACCGGAGAGCCCGTGGGCCCCGAGCCCGGCGTCGAGTACTGCCCCGGATACGAGGTGGACGAACCGGGCCCGCACCACTGAGCGCGGCGCACCCCGCCCACCCGGCAACGGCCGAGGGGCCCCCGCCACCGGCGAAGGCCCCTCGAACGTCGACGACGTACTACTCGCCGGACAGGACCGCCTGGGCGGCCACCCGGGCCTCCTCGGCGCTGTCCGTGGCACGCGCGGCCGCAGCCGCACGCTCGCACTGCGCGAGGGTGTACTTGGCCAGCGTCGCCCGCACGTAAGGAATCGAAGCGGCACCCATCGAAAGGGAGGTGACACCCAGACCCGTCAGCACACAGGCCAGCAGCGGGTCGGAGGCGGCCTCGCCACAGACGCCGCAGCTCTTGCCCTCGGCCTTGGCGGCCTCGGCCGACATGGCGATCAGGTCGAGCAGCGCGGGCTGCCACGGGTCCTGCAGCCGCGATACGGCACCGACCTGACGGTCGGCGGCGAAGGCGTACTGGGCCAGGTCGTTGGTGCCCAGCGAGAGGAACTCGACCTCCTGGAGGATCGAGCGCGCCCGCAGCGCGGCGGAGGGGATCTCCACCATCGCACCGAACTTCGCCTTCAGACCGGCCTCGCGGCACGCGTCCGCGAACGCCTTGGCGTCGATCCGGTCGGCCACCATCGGGGCCATGACCTCAAGGTAGACCGGCAGTCCCTCGGCGGCCTTGGCCAGCGCGGTGAGCTGCGTGCGCAGCACGTCCGGGTGGTCGAGCAGCGAGCGCAGACCACGGACACCCAGAGCCGGGTTCGGCTCGTCGGCCGGGGTCAGGAAGTCCAGCGGCTTGTCGGCGCCGGCATCCAGAACACGTACGACGACACGGCCCTCGGGGAAGGCTTCGAGGACCTTGCGGTACGACTCGACCTGCTTCTCCTCGGTCGGCGCGTGCTTGCTGTCGTCCAGGAAGAGGAACTCGGTGCGGAACAGGCCCACACCCTCCGCCCCGGCATCGACCGCGGCCGGCACGTCCGCCGGCCCACCGATGTTGGCCAGCAGCGGGACCTTGTGCCCGTCGGACGTCGCGCCCGGACCCGAAGACGCGGAGAGAGCGGCCTTGCGCTCGGCGGCCGCGGCCTCCAGCTCGGCCCGCTTCGCCGCGCTCGGCTCCACGAACAGGTCGCCGGTGCTGCCGTCGACGGCGATGACCGTACCTTCGGCGATCTCGCCGGCACCCGGCAGCGCCACGATGGCCGGCACGCCCAGCGCACGCGCGAGGATCGCGCTGTGGCTGGTCGGGCCGCCTTCCTCGGTCACGAAACCGAGGACGAGCGCCGGGTCGAGCAGAGCGGTGTCGGCGGGAGCCAGGTCCCGCGCGATCAGCACGTACGGCTCGTCGCTGTCGGGCACACCCGGCATCGGCACACCGAGCAGGCGCGCGACGATGCGGTTGCGCACGTCGTCCAGGTCGGCCACACGGCCGGCCATGTACTCACCGGCACCGGCGAGCAGGTCACGGTAGGCGGCGAACGCGTCGTACACGCCGCGTTCGGCGGTGCTGCCGACGGCGATGCGCCGGTCGACGTCCGCCATGAGCTCGGGGTCCGTGGCGATCATCGCCTGGGCCTCGAGCACGTGCTGGGCCTCGCCACCGGCCAGCTGGCCCCGGGCGATCAGGTCGGCCGATACGGCTTCCACGGCCTGACGGGCGCGCCCCTGTTCGCGCTCCGCCTCGTCCGCGGTGATCTGCCTGGCAGGCGGTTCGAGAACCGCCGTGCCCATGTGCCGAACCTCGCCGATCGCCACACCGTGGCTCACGCCGACGCCTCGCAGCGTTGTCTCCATTTCACCTGTCTCCGATTGAGCGGCGGGTCCACCCGCCGCGTTGGATGTCCAGTTCGCCCGAGCAGGCGGATACGTCACTGCCAGCCGAAGAGAACGTCTCCGGCCTTCATGTCTCCGGCCTCGACGACGTCGGTGAGGGAGTCGGCAGTCGCTTCCAGCGCCACGACGGGGCAGATCGGCGACTTGCCGGCCGCCTCGACCGCGGCGGGGTCCCAGCGAATGACCTCCTGGCCGCGGGTCACGGTGTCGCCCTTGTTGACGAGCAGCTCGAAGCCCTCGCCATTGAGCTGAACGGTGTCGATGCCCAGGTGCGTGAGCACACCGTGGCCTTCGTTGTCGACGACCACGTACGCGTGCGGGTGCAGGGAGACCACCACACCGTCTACGGGGGACACCGCCGCCGAAGGCTCGCGCACGGGATCAATGGCGGTGCCCGGTCCCACCATCGCGCCGGAGAACACCGGATCGGGCACTGCCGCGAGTCCGATGGCGGTCCCGGCAAGTGGGGACGTCACGCTGGTCATGGGGGCCTCCCAGGGGTGGGGCTTCGTCGTGTCGCCGTCACTACCTGTCGCGAACGGCGTACTCTCCAGAAGGATAAGTCACAAGATGTTCGGGTTCGCCCGATGTTGGTCCCGAACTGGACTGGTCCTTCGGCACGGAGACTAGTGGACTAGACCGGTGGACTAGACCATACGCCTGAATCGATTTGCCCGGGCCCCCGTGGACCTGTACTGTCGTGACTCCCGCCAGGAAGCCCCGCGTGAACATTTCGCGAACGGCTGATGGACGGGACTCCTCCTCTCTCTTGTCTGATCTTGATCTCTGCTCCTTTCCGCACGCCTATTCGGCAAAGCAGGAGAGTGGTCAGAGAGAAGGAAAAGCACTGATAGAGTCGGACTCGCCGGAAAGGGAAAACGCGAAAGCGGATGACCTTGAAGGCGGAAACAAGCGAGACAGACTCTGATAGAGTCTGAAACGCAAGAACAGAACGAAAGCCCGGAGGAAAGCCCGAGAGGGTGAGTACAAAGGAAGCGTCCGTTCCTTGAGAACTCAACAGCGTGCCAAAAATCAACGCCAAAAAGTTGATACCCCGTCCATTTCGGTGGATGAGGTTCCTTTGAAAAAGACCTGTGAGGTCGCGGCTTCGGCCCTGACACTTGCAGGCAATTACACAGCGAGGACGCAGTGGACGGTCGGTCTTATTCCGACATGACTGTCCCGCTCTAAGTGCGTGTGCACCGGATTACCGGTAAACATTCATGGAGAGTTTGATCCTGGCTCAGGACGAACGCTGGCGGCGTGCTTAACACATGCAAGTCGAACGATGAAGCCCTTCGGGGTGGATTAGTGGCGAACGGGTGAGTAACACGTGGGCAATCTGCCCTTCACTCTGGGACAAGCCCTGGAAACGGGGTCTAATACCGGATAACACTCCTGCCTGCATGGGCGGGGGTTAAAAGCTCCGGCGGTGAAGGATGAGCCCGCGGCCTATCAGCTTGTTGGTGGGGTAATGGCCCACCAAGGCGACGACGGGTAGCCGGCCTGAGAGGGCGACCGGCCACACTGGGACTGAGACACGGCCCAGACTCCTACGGGAGGCAGCAGTGGGGAATATTGCACAATGGGCGAAAGCCTGATGCAGCGACGCCGCGTGAGGGATGACGGCCTTCGGGTTGTAAACCTCTTTCAGCAGGGAAGAAGCGAAAGTGACGGTACCTGCAGAAGAAGCGCCGGCTAACTACGTGCCAGCAGCCGCGGTAATACGTAGGGCGCAAGCGTTGTCCGGAATTATTGGGCGTAAAGAGCTCGTAGGCGGCTTGTCACGTCGGATGTGAAAGCCCGAGGCTTAACCTCGGGTCTGCATTCGATACGGGCTAGCTAGAGTGTGGTAGGGGAGATCGGAATTCCTGGTGTAGCGGTGAAATGCGCAGATATCAGGAGGAACACCGGTGGCGAAGGCGGATCTCTGGGCCATTACTGACGCTGAGGAGCGAAAGCGTGGGGAGCGAACAGGATTAGATACCCTGGTAGTCCACGCCGTAAACGTTGGGAACTAGGTGTTGGCGACATTCCACGTCGTCGGTGCCGCAGCTAACGCATTAAGTTCCCCGCCTGGGGAGTACGGCCGCAAGGCTAAAACTCAAAGGAATTGACGGGGGCCCGCACAAGCAGCGGAGCATGTGGCTTAATTCGACGCAACGCGAAGAACCTTACCAAGGCTTGACATATACCGGAAAGCATTAGAGATAGTGCCCCCCTTGTGGTCGGTATACAGGTGGTGCATGGCTGTCGTCAGCTCGTGTCGTGAGATGTTGGGTTAAGTCCCGCAACGAGCGCAACCCTTGTCCTGTGTTGCCAGCATGCCCTTCGGGGTGATGGGGACTCACAGGAGACCGCCGGGGTCAACTCGGAGGAAGGTGGGGACGACGTCAAGTCATCATGCCCCTTATGTCTTGGGCTGCACACGTGCTACAATGGCCGGTACAATGAGCTGCGATACCGTGAGGTGGAGCGAATCTCAAAAAGCCGGTCTCAGTTCGGATTGGGGTCTGCAACTCGACCCCATGAAGTCGGAGTTGCTAGTAATCGCAGATCAGCATTGCTGCGGTGAATACGTTCCCGGGCCTTGTACACACCGCCCGTCACGTCACGAAAGTCGGTAACACCCGAAGCCGGTGGCCCAACCCGTAAGGGAGGGAGCTGTCGAAGGTGGGACTGGCGATTGGGACGAAGTCGTAACAAGGTAGCCGTACCGGAAGGTGCGGCTGGATCACCTCCTTTCTAAGGAGCACAGTACCGATTGCAGACAAACGTTCTGCACGGTCAGCTCAGGGTGGAACGTTGATTAGTTGGCACCAGATGATCTGATGATTCTCAAGTACTGCTTCGGCGTGGAAAGAGGATTCGGAAGAGGTCTGGTGCTTGGCACGTTGTTGGGTATCTGAGGGTACGGCCGAAAGGTCTTATCTTCGCGATGCCGGCCCCAGTAAACTCGCCAGCTTGCCTGGTGGGGTGATGGGTGACTGGTCGTTGCTTGAGAACTACACAGTGGACGCGAGCATCTGTAGGCCAAGTTTTTAAGGGCGCACGGTGGATGCCTTGGCACCAGGAACCGATGAAGGACGTGAGAGGCCGCGATAGGCCCCGGGGAGCTGCCAACTGAGCTTTGATCCGGGGGTGTCCGAATGGGGAAACCCGGCAGTCGTCATGGGCTGTCACCCACTGCTGAACACATAGGCAGTGTGGAGGGAACGCGGGGAAGTGAAACATCTCAGTACCCGCAGGAAGAGAAAACAACCGTGATTCCGGGAGTAGTGGCGAGCGAAACCGGATGAGGCCAAACCGTATGCGTGTGATACCCGGCAGGGGTTGCGCATGCGGGGTTGTGGGAATTCTTTTGACCGGTCTGCCGGCCGGTCGGCGAGTCAGAAACCGTTGATGTAGTCGAAGGACATGCGAAAGGTCCGGCGTAGAGGGTAAGACCCCCGTAGACGAAACATCAGCGGCTTGCTTAAGAATCTCCCAAGTAGCACGGGGCCCGAGAAATCCCGTGTGAATCTGGCGGGACCACCCGCTAAGCCTAAATATTCCCTGGTGACCGATAGCGGATAGTACCGTGAGGGAATGGTGAAAAGTACCGCGGGAGCGGAGTGAAATAGTACCTGAAACCGTGTGCCTACAAGCCGTGGGAGCGTCGCCGTTATTCTTCGGAATAACGGTCGTGACTGCGTGCCTTTTGAAGAATGAGCCTGCGAGTTAGCGGTGTGTAGCGAGGTTAACCCGTGTGGGGAAGCCGTAGCGAAAGCGAGTCCGAATAGGGCGATTGAGTTGCACGCTCTAGACCCGAAGCGGAGTGATCTAGCCATGGGCAGGTTGAAGCGGAGGTAAGACTTCGTGGAGGACCGAACCCACCAGGGTTGAAAACCTGGGGGATGACCTGTGGTTAGGGGTGAAAGGCCAATCAAACTCCGTGATAGCTGGTTCTCCCCGAAATGCATTTAGGTGCAGCGTCACGTGTTTCTTGCCGGAGGTAGAGCACTGGATAGGCGATGGGCCCTACCGGGTTACTGACCTTAGCCAAACTCCGAATGCCGGTAAGTGAGAGCGTGGCAGTGAGACTGTGGGGGATAAGCTCCATGGTCGAGAGGGAAACAGCCCAGAGCATCGACTAAGGCCCCTAAGCGTACGCTAAGTGGGAAAGGATGTGGAGTCGCAGAGACAACCAGGAGGTTGGCTTAGAAGCAGCCACCCTTGAAAGAGTGCGTAATAGCTCACTGGTCAAGTGATTCCGCGCCGACAATGTAGCGGGGCTCAAGCGTACCGCCGAAGTCGTGTCATTGCAGCAATAGGGCCAACGCCCGCTGTGATGGGTAGGGGAGCGTCGTGTGCCGGGTGAAGCAGCAGCGGAAGCTAGTTGTGGACGGTTCACGAGTGAGAATGCAGGCATGAGTAGCGATACACACGTGAGAAACGTGTGCGCCGATTGACTAAGGGTTCCTGGGTCAAGCTGATCTGCCCAGGGTAAGTCGGGACCTAAGGCGAGGCCGACAGGCGTAGTCGATGGACAACCGGTTGATATTCCGGTACCCGCTTTGAAACGCCCAATATCGAATCAGGCGATGCTAAGCCCGTGAAGCCGTTCCGGACCCTTCGGGGAAAGGAAAGTGGTGGAGCCGGTGACCCAGACTTGTAGTAGGTAAGCGATGGGGTGACGCAGGAAGGTAGTCCAGCCCGGGCGGTGGTAGTCCCGGGGTAAGGGTGTAGGCCGAGGGGTAGGCAAATCCGTCCCTCATATAAGGCTGAGACCTGATGCCGAGCCGATTGTGGTGAAGTGGATGATCCTATGCTGTCGAGAAAAGCCTCTAGCGAGTTTCATGGCGGCCCGTACCCTAAACCGACTCAGGTGGTCAGGTAGAGAATACCGAGGCGTTCGGGTGAACTATGGTTAAGGAACTCGGCAAAATGCCCCCGTAACTTCGGGAGAAGGGGGCCATCACTGGTGATCGGATTTACTCCGTGAGCTGGGGGTGGCCGCAGAGACCAGCGAGAAGCGACTGTTTACTAAAAACACAGGTCCGTGCGAAGCCGTAAGGCGATGTATACGGACTGACGCCTGCCCGGTGCTGGAACGTTAAGGGGACCGGTTAGTCACATTTCGGTGTGGCGAAGCTGAGAACTTAAGCGCCAGTAAACGGCGGTGGTAACTATAACCATCCTAAGGTAGCGAAATTCCTTGTCGGGTAAGTTCCGACCTGCACGAATGGCGTAACGACTTCTCGACTGTCTCAACCATAGGCCCGGTGAAATTGCACTACGAGTAAAGATGCTCGTTTCGCGCAGCAGGACGGAAAGACCCCGGGACCTTTACTATAGTTTGATATTGGTGTTCGGTTCGGCTTGTGTAGGATAGGTGGGAGACTTTGAAGCGGCCACGCCAGTGGTTGTGGAGTCGTCGTTGAAATACCACTCTGGTCGTGCTGGATGTCTAACCTCGGTCCGTGATCCGGATCAGGGACAGTGTCTGATGGGTAGTTTAACTGGGGCGGTTGCCTCCCAAAAAGTAACGGAGGCGCCCAAAGGTTCCCTCAGCCTGGTTGGCAATCAGGTGTTGAGTGTAAGTGCACAAGGGAGCTTGACTGTGAGACCGACGGGTCGAGCAGGGACGAAAGTCGGGACTAGTGATCCGGCGGTGGCTTGTGGAAGCGCCGTCGCTCAACGGATAAAAGGTACCCCGGGGATAACAGGCTGATCTTCCCCAAGAGTCCATATCGACGGGATGGTTTGGCACCTCGATGTCGGCTCGTCGCATCCTGGGGCTGGAGTCGGTCCCAAGGGTTGGGCTGTTCGCCCATTAAAGCGGTACGCGAGCTGGGTTTAGAACGTCGTGAGACAGTTCGGTCCCTATCCGCTGTGCGCGTAGGAATATTGAGAAGGGCTGTCCCTAGTACGAGAGGACCGGGACGGACGAACCTCTGGTGTGCCAGTTGTCCTGCCAAGGGCATGGCTGGTTGGCTACGTTCGGGAGGGATAACCGCTGAAAGCATCTAAGCGGGAAGCCTGCTTCAAGATGAGTATTCCCACCTCCTTGAGAGGGTAAGGCTCCCAGTAGACGACTGGGTTGATAGGCCAGATGTGGAAGCCCGGTAACGGGTGGAGCTGACTGGTACTAATAGGCCGAGGGCTTGTCCTCAGTTGCTCGCGTCCACTGTGTTAGTTCTGAAGTAACGAACTGTGTCATATCCGGTTTGGTTAACTTCATAGTGTTTCGGTGGTCATAGCGTTAGGGAAACGCCCGGTTTACATTCCGAACCCGGAAGCTAAGCCTTTCAGCGCCGATGGTACTGCAGGGGGGACCCTGTGGGAGAGTAGGACGCCGCCGAACAATCATTGTAGAAAGCCCCGTACCGGGTAACCGGTACGGGGCTTTTCTGCGTTTACGGACCGGTGCACCGGCTCCTGTAGGGTCAGGGTGCATCGTTCGACATTTCTACAGTCACAGTGGAGGCCCCCGGGTGGAGGTCCAGGAGACTCGGGTTCAGACTGACCGAATTTTCACCATTCCGAACATCCTGAGCATGGCTCGCCTCGCAGGCGTACCCCTGTTCCTGTGGCTGATCCTGGCCGAGCACGATGGCTGGGCACTTGCCGTCCTGATGCTCAGCGGGATCAGCGACTACCTCGACGGGAAGCTGGCCCGGCGCTGGAATCAGATCAGCAGCCTCGGCCGGCTGCTGGACCCCGCCGCGGACCGGCTCTACATCCTGTCCACCCTGTTCGGTCTCACGTACCGCGAGATCCTGCCGCTCTGGCTCACCGGCGCCCTGCTCGCGCGCGAGCTGATGCTGCTGGTCATGGTCTGGATCCTGCGCCGGCACGGCTATCCGCCGCCCCAGGTCAACTTCTTGGGCAAGGCCGCGACCTTCAACCTGATGTACGCGTTCCCCTTCCTCCTGGTGAGCACCTGGTCGGGTTGGTTGGCCTGGATGGGGTCAGTTTTCGGATGGGCGTTCGCCGGATGGGGTACAACCCTCTATTGGTGGGCAGGAGTCCTTTACGTGGTACAAGTCCGCCGGTTGGTGAAGGCGGACGCCACGGCCGATTGAGCTCGCTCGGCGTGACTGACGCGGGGGAGTGGTCCAGTCACCGTCCGGGACGGGTGAGGTCGGCGATACGCCGTCTCTCAAGGAGGACTCTTCCGACATGAAGGCCGTCGTGATGGCTGGTGGCGAAGGCACTCGGCTTCGCCCCATGACCTCAAGCATGCCCAAGCCGCTCCTGCCGGTGGCCAACCGGCCGATCATGGAGCACGTGCTCAGGCTGCTCAAGCGGCATGGGCTCAACGAAACCGTGGTCACCGTGCAGTTCCTGGCGTCGCTCGTCAGGAACTACTTCGGTGACGGCGAGGAGCTCGGAATGGAGCTCACCTATGCCAACGAGGAGAAGCCACTCGGGACCGCCGGCAGCGTGAAGAACGCCGAGGAGGCTCTGAAGGACGACACCTTCCTCGTCATCTCCGGCGACGCGCTCACCGACTTCGACCTGACCGACCTGATCCGTTTCCACAAGGAGAAGGGCGGGCTCGTCACCGTGTGCCTGACCCGGGTGCCGAACCCCCTGGAATTCGGCATCACCATCGTGGACGAGGAAGGCAAGGTCGAGCGCTTCCTGGAGAAGCCGACCTGGGGCCAGGTTTTCTCGGACACGATCAACACCGGCATCTACGTCATGGAGCCGGAGATCTTCGACTACGTGGACGCGGACGTCTCCGTGGACTGGTCCGGTGACGTCTTCCCGCAGCTGATGAAGGAAGGCCGGCCCATCTACGGCTACGTCGCCGAGGGCTACTGGGAGGACGTCGGCACCCACGAGAGCTACGTCAAGGCCCAGGCCGACGTACTCGAGGGCAAGGTCCAGGTCGACATGGACGGCTTCGAGATCTCCCCCGGCGTGTGGATCGCCGAAGGGGCCGAGGTGAGCCCGGACGCGGTGCTGCGCGGGCCGCTGTACATCGGGGACTACGCCAAGGTCGAGGCCGGCGTCGAGATCCGCGAGCACACCGTCATCGGATCGAACGTCGTGGTGAAGAGCGGTGCGTTCCTGCACAAGGCCGTCGTCCACGACAACGTGTACATCGGGCCGCACAGCAATCTCCGCGGCTGTGTCATCGGCAAGAACACCGACATCATGCGCGCCGCCCGGATCGAGGACGGGGCCGTCATCGGCGACGAGTGCCTCGTCGGCGAGGAATCGATCATCCAGGGGAACGTCCGGGTCTACCCCTTCAAGACGATCGAGGCCGGCGCCTTCGTCAACACCTCGGTCATCTGGGAGTCCCGCGGGCAGGCACATCTGTTCGGCGCGCGCGGGGTCACCGGGATCCTGAACGTGGAGATCACCCCGGAGCTCGTGGTCCGGTTGGCAGGTGCCTATGCGACGACCCTGAAGAAGGGTGCGACGGTCACCACGGCCCGTGACCACTCCCGTGGCGCGAGAGCGCTCAAGCGGGCCGTGATCTCGGCGCTCCAGGCCAGCGCCATCAACGTCCGGGACCTGGAGAACGTACCGCTGCCCGTGGCGCGGCAGCAGACCGCGCGCGGCAGCGCGGGCGGGATCGTGCTGCGGACCTCGCCGGGCGTGCCCGACTCGGTCGACATCATGTTCCTCGACGAGCGGGGGGCGGACCTCTCCCTCCAGCAGCAGCGCAAGCTCGACCGGGTCTACGCGCGCCAGGAGTACCGGCGTGCGTTCCCCGGAGAGATCGGTGACCTGCAGTTCCCGGGAAGCGTCTTCGACGCCTACACGGGATCCCTGCTGCGGCGCGTGGACATCACCGGGGTCGCGGACTCCGGGCTCAAGGTCGTCGTGGACGCCTCCAACGGCAGCGCCGGCCTGGTGCTGCCCAGCCTCCTGGGCCGGCTCGGAGTGGACGCCCTCACGGTCAATCCGGGGCTCGACGAGTCCCGGCCCACGGAGACGGCCGAATCCCGCCGGGCGGGACTGGTCAGGCTCGGGGAGATCGTGGCGTCCTCGCGGGCGGCCTTCGGAGTCCGCTTCGACCCGGTGGGCGAGCGGATCTCCCTCGTGGACGAGCGCGGCCGCATCATCGAGGACGACCGCGCCCTGCTGGTGCTGCTCGACCTGGTGGCCGCCGAGAAGCGCAGCGGCAAGGTCGCGCTGCCGGTGACCACGACCCGGATCGCCGAGCAGGTGGCGGCGTACCACGGGACCCAGGTGGAGTGGACCACGACCTCGCCCGACGATCTGACCCGGGTGGGGCGCGCGGAGAACACGATCTTCGGCGGTGACGGGCGGGGCGGCTTCATCGTCCCCGAGTTCAGCAGCGTCTTCGACGGATCGGCCGCCTTCGTGCAGTTGATCGGGCTGGTGGCGCGGACGCAGCTCACGCTCAGCCAGATCGATGCCCGGATCCCGCGGGCGCACGTGCTCAAGCGGGACGTGCCGACCCCGTGGGCCGTGAAGGGGCTCGTCATGCGACGGGTCGTGGAGGAGGCCGGGGACCGGCAGGTGGACACCACGGACGGGGTACGGGTCGTCGAGGCCGACGGGCGGTGGGCCCTGGTGCTGCCGGACCCGGCGGAGGCGGTCACCCACCTGTGGGCCGAGGGACCCGACGACGCGTCCGCGCAGGCGCTGCTGGACGGCTGGGCCGCGGTGGTGGACGGTGCCGGGCACTGAGCGCCCCGCACGGGACGGCGTAGGCCGCACCGCAGCGGCGTAGGGCGGAGGTCCGGTGGAGCGGGCGGGGCGAAGGTCCCGCCGGTCCACCGGACGTCCGCATTCGGTGGGAGCGGCGCCGACATGCGACGATGTGCGGCATGTCGCAGCCGCCCCACAACCGCAGTTCGGCACCTCCGGCGCGGCCGGACGCTTCCATGTCGCTGCTGACGCACGTGATGGACCACTCCCTCGACGAGGGCTACGCGGAGGCTTCTGCCCGGCGCCAGGCCGAGGGCACGTCCGGCCTGCCGCGGACCCTCAAGGCCAAACTGGGTCTCGCCGCCGGGCTCGTGCTCGCCGCCATGGTCGTCACCCTGGGCGCCGCGCAGGCACGGGCGACCGCGCCGGTGCTGGCCAAGGAGCGTCACGAACTCATCGACCGGGTCGAGCGGGCCGATGCGCACGCGGACGGTCTGGAGCGGGACATCGAGCGGCTGCGGGACACCGTCGCCGCCCGGCAGCGCGAGGCCCTCAAGCAGCACGGCGGCGAGCAGGGACAGCTCCTGGCCCTGCTGTCGGGAGCCACCGAAGTGCACGGGCCCGGGATCAAGCTCACGGTGGACGACGCGAAGGGCTCGACGACCGCGGACGGCTCCCAGCCGCGCGAGAGCGCCGGATTCTCGGACACCGGGCGGCTCCGCGACCGCGATATGCAGAAGATCGTCAACGGGCTGTGGCAGTCCGGGGCGGAAGCGATCTCGATCAACGGGCAGCGGCTGACGTCGCTCTCGGCGATCCGGGCCGCGGGTGACGCGATACTGGTCGACAACAGGCCGCTGGTGCCGCCGTACGAAGTGCTGGCGGTCGGCGACAAGAAGCGCCTCGGAACCGCGTTCCAGGACTCGGCGGACGGCCAGTACCTGCATGTGCTGCAGGAGAACTACGGCATCCGCTACTCCTTGTCGTCCGAGGCCGAGATGCGCCTTCCGGCCGCGTCGAGCCTGACCGTACGTACGGCTACAGCAGCAGAGCAGCAGAAGGGTGCATCGTGATCGCGGTACTGGGCCTCGTGGTCGGAGTGGTGGTCGGACTTCTCGTCCGGCCCGAAGTGCCGGCCGTGGTGGAGCCTTATCTGCCGATCGCCGTGGTCGCGGCGCTGGACGCGGTGTTCGGAGGCCTGCGCGCGATGCTGGACGGCATCTTCGTGGACAAGGTCTTCGTGGTGTCGTTCCTGTCGAACGTGGTCGTGGCGGCGCTGATCGTCTTCCTCGGCGACAAGCTGGGGGTCGGCTCGCAGCTGTCCACGGGTGTGGTCGTCGTCCTCGGCATCCGCATCTTCTCCAATGCCGCGGCCATCCGCCGGCACGTGTTCCGGGCGTGAGGCCGATGAGTACGAACGACACCCCGCCCGAGGAGCCCGGGGCCGCGGCGCAGCGGCCGAAGGAACAGCCTCCGCTGGAGCCGCCGGCCGGGCCCGTGGGCCGCGCGGCCGAGCCCGTGGCGCAGGAGGGGGCCCGGGAGGAGACCGCAGAGGCGCCGGGCGGGACCCAGCCGACCGGGCCCGAGCAGACCGGCAGGCAGCGGCTGGCGGCCGGTCTGTGGCCGCCGCGGGTGAGCCGCGCCCAACTGATCGTCGCGGTGCTGCTGTTCGTCCTGGGGCTCGGTCTGGCCATCCAGGTACGGTCGAACAGCGACTCCAGCGCGCTGCGCGGGGCCCGTCAGGAGGACCTCGTACGGATCCTCGACGAGCTGGACGGGCGGACCAAGCGGCTGGAGGACGAGAAGCAGATCCTCGACGACCAGCGCCGGGAGCTCGAAAGCAGCTCCAACCAGGCCGAGGAGGCCCGGAAGCAGACCGTGGAGAAGGAACGCCAACTCGGGATCCTGGCCGGTACGGTGGCCGCGCAAGGTCCGGGCATCGTGCTGAAGATCACGGACCCCAAGGGCCAGGTGCAGTCGGACAAGCTGCTGGACACCCTCCAGGAGCTGAGGGCGGCCGGGGCCGAGGCGATCCAGATCAACGGGGTGCGGATCGTGGCGGACTCGTACTTCTCGGACGAGGAGGACGGGGTCGCGATCGACGGTAAGAAGATCACACAGCCATATGAGTTCAAGGTGATCGGCAAGCCGCAGGACCTGGAGCCGGCGCTCAACATCCCCGGTGGCGTCGTGCAGTCGCTGGAGAAGGAGCAGGCGGTCGTCAGCGTCACACGTCCGGCGAAGATCGTTGTGGATGCCTTGCGGGCTGCGAAGCAGCCTGACTACGCTCGGTCGTCATCGTCGTGATGCGGGAGGTGCCGGAGACCGGCTCACGCGGGCGAATGCCTGCGGGGGGTCGACGCACCGAAGTCGCGGTGCGTGGTGGAAACTGTCTGATGGTTACGGACGTTGTAAGTATGTCCGGGTCGGCAGGTGTTGCATTCGGAGTTCGTCCTGCCCCACGGGCGGGTCTGTTTCGGTCAAGGGGAATCGCCCGTGAAGTTGTTTGAGAAGTTGTTCGGCAAGAAGAACCGCGAGGAAAGCGGTGCGGCCAGGCACCGCGCGGGGCACGGCGACGTGGAAGGGCAGGGCGACCGGCCGCTCTTCCGCGACGAGGTCGCCGGAGCGGGTGACATTTCGGGCGCGCACGGCGCGTCGACTGTTGACCCTGCCGGTACCGGACGCATAGGTTTCGGTGAACCATCAACCTCAAGTACGGGTGGAGGGTTTGCCCCCGACCCGTATGCCACCAATGCCTCCGCGGGGCAGCCGCGGCGCGAGGAGCCGTCCATGTCGGCCGAGCAGATTTGCAGCAGGTGCGGGCACCGCAGCGATGCGGCGAGCCGGTTCTGCTCCAACTGCGGGGCGCCGCTGCGGCCGGGTCTGACGCCGGAGCGTGCCTCGGAGACCACGTCCACCATCTCGATCTCGGGCCTGGAGGCCTACGAGGCCGAGGTGTCGGGACAGACGCACGTGTCGTCCTCGCTGTCCCCCGAGGCCCAGGCCGCGGTGGAAGCGCTGCCTCCGGGTTCCGCCCTGCTGATCGTGCGGCGCGGCCCGAACTCCGGCAGCCGGTTCCTTCTGGACGGTGAGCTGACGACGGCCGGCCGGCACCCGCAGAGCGACATCTTCCTGGACGACGTCACCGTCTCCCGGCGTCATGTCGAGTTCCGCAGGAGCCACGACGGTTTCACCGTCTCCGACGTCGGCAGCCTCAACGGCACGTACGTGAACCGTGAACCGATCGACTCCGTCGCCCTGCACAACGGCGACGAGGTGCAGATCGGCAAGTACCGGCTGGTCTTCTACGCGAGCCTGCGGGGGCACTGACCCTTCAAGGGAAGGTCCCATGCTGCGTATCCCGGCAGGCGGTGCCGCCAAGAGCGGCACCGCCACCGCCGCCTCCTCGGGCGTGCGGCTGGTGAGCATCGGAACGGTGCTCACGATGCTGCGTGACGAGTTCCCCGAAGTCACGATCTCGAAGATCCGTTTCCTGGAGGCGGAGGGGCTCGTCGAGCCCCGGCGCACACCTTCCGGATACCGCAAGTTCAGCACCGACGACGTGGAGCGCCTCGCCCACGTCCTGCGGCTCCAGCGCGACCACTACCTTCCGTTGAAGGTCATCCGCGAGCAGCTCGACGCGCTCGCACGGGGCGAGCAGATCCGCATCCCGGCGCCCACGGCGCACGGGGAGTCCGTCGACCCCACGAGCCCCGTCGCCCTCTACGGCGAGGTGGGCCGGGAGCGGCCGACCGTGGCCCGGGTGGGCCGGGCCGAGCTGATGGCCGCCGCGGAGGTGGACGAGGTCCAGCTCGTGGAATGGGAGTCCTACGGGCTCATCGCGGAGGCGCCCGGCGGCGGATTCGACGCCGAGGCGGTCACCGTGGCCCGTCTGGTGGCCGATCTCGGCCGATTCGGTCTGGAGCCGCGCCACCTGCGGGCGATGAAGGCCGCCGCCGACCGGGAGGCCGGTCTGGTGGAGCAGGTCGTCTCGCCGCTGCGCCGGCACCGCAATCCGCAGACCAGGGCCCATGCCGAGGCCACCATGAAGGAGCTCGCGGGGCTCTCCGTACGGCTGCACGAGGCCCTCGTGCAAACTGCTCTCGGGGTGCGGATCCACTGATCCCGCGGGGTTTTCGCGCCGACTTCGGGTGAGTTCGGACGGGCTTGTGGGCAGGCTTGGGGGAGCCCGACTACCCAAACCTGCCGGGCAGGTCCTAGGGTTGCTGTGTGAACGAGCTCGACGTTGTGGGTGTCCGGGTGGAAATGCCCTCGAACCAACCGATCGTGCTCCTGCGTGAAGTGGGAGGCGACCGGTACCTCCCCATCTGGATCGGACCAGGGGAGGCGACCGCCATTGCCTTCGCGCAGCAGGGCATGGCCCCTGCCCGGCCGCTGACGCACGACCTTTTCAAGGACGTGCTGGAAGCGATCGGCGAGGAGCTCACCGAAGTCCGGATCACGGATCTGCGGGAGGGCGTCTTTTACGCGGAGCTCGTCTTCGCCAGTGGAGTCGAGGTGAGCGCGCGGCCCTCCGACGCCATAGCGCTCGCCCTGCGGACCGGGACGCCGATCTACGGCAGCGACGGCGTGCTCGACGACGCCGGAATCGCGATCCCGGACGAGCAGGAGGACGAGGTGGAGAAGTTCCGCGAGTTCCTCGACCAGATCTCGCCAGAGGACTTCGGTACCGGCCCGCAGTGAGGCGCGGGTCGCGCCGTCCTCCCGGATATTTCAGCCCATTCGAGTAGCCTTTCCCCGCAATGGGGTACGGGAAACCACTCTCAGGGTGATTATCACTCGGCGTGCCGAGTGTGGCGATCGTTGACGCACCCCTGGTGACTGCCTACCTTCGAGGTGGCAGGTCAAGGACGGAGGGTCGGCGTGAGAGTCACGGGCGACGGTATGACCGGGGGCATCCCCGCACGGAGTGACGGTGGGCCGTACCCGCTGCACGGTGGTGCGGTGAACTCCGCGCGCCGTCAGCCGGAGCCCGCGCCGGTCGGTTCGGTGGGGCCGGTCGAGTCGGTGGGGGGCGAGTCCGCACCCGAGCAGGTCGGATACCGGGGGCCGACGGCGTGTGCCGCGGCCGGCATCACGTACCGGCAGCTCGACTACTGGGCACGGACCGGGCTGGTGGAGCCCACGGTGCGTCCCGCTTACGGGTCGGGGACGCAGCGCCTCTACAGCTTCCGGGACGTGGTCGTCCTCAAGATCGTGAAGCGCTTCCTGGACACCGGGGTGGCGCTGCAGAACATCCGCACCGCCGTGCAGCACCTGCGCGACCGGGGTTTCTCGGACCTGGAGCGGATGACGCTGATGAGCGACGGCGCCACCGTGTACGAGTGCACCTCGCCGGATCAGGTCGTCAGCCTGCTCCAGGGCGGCCAGGGAGTCTTCGGCATCGCCGTGGGCGTGGTCTGGCGCGATGTCGAGAACGCGCTGTCGCAGCTGCACGGGGAGCGGGTGGACACGGGCGAGACGGTGGTCAGGCACAACCCGGCCGATGAGCTGGCCGCCCGGAGGAACCGGGCCGTCTGAGGCGTGGAGCGGGGGACGGGGACGGGCCGGATGGTCCGTCCGGTCCCGACCGGGGTCTGCTTTCCCTTGCGTGCGGTTGGTGCCGGTGGGCCGCCCGGCTCGCCTGTCCCGGGGTCGGGCCGATTGTCAGTGGTGTAGGGCAGCATCGGAGCTGTGAGAGCCGCGCCGACCATCCTGCACCTGGACATGGACGCCTTCTACGCTTCCGTGGAGCAGGCGTCGAAGCCGAGCCTGCGCGGCAAGGCCGTCATCGTCGGCGGGCTCGGGCCGCGCGGGGTCGTCGCCACCGCCTCCTACGAGGCAAGGCGCTTCGGGGTGCATTCCGCCATGCCGATGGCCCAGGCACGGCGCCTCTGCCCCAACGGCGCGTGCCTGATTCCGCGCTTCAGCCTGTACCGCGAGGTCAGCGACACGGTCATGGGGATGCTCCGGGAGCTTTCCCCCCTCGTGGAGCCGCTGAGCCTGGACGAGGCCTTCGTGGACCTTGAGGCCGGCGGCGTCGCCTTCGACTCCGAGGCCGCGCGGGCCGTCGGCGAGCGGCTGAGGGCCGATATCGCCGCCGCGACCGGGCTGAGCGGTTCGGTGGGGCTCGCGGGGTCCAAGATGCTGGCCAAGGTCGCCTCCGAGGAAGCCAAGCCGGCCGGACTGCTGCTGATCGAGGTCGGCACGGAGCGGGCGCACCTCGCACCGATGTCGGTACGGACCCTGCCCGGGGTGGGGCCGGCCACCGGGGAGCACCTGCGGCGGGCCGGGATCACCACGGTGGGGGAGCTGGCGGGAGCCGGCGAGGACGAACTGGTCCGGATGGTGGGGCGCTCGCACGGCGTCGGGCTGTACCGGATGGCGCTGGGTGTGGACGAGCGGCCGGTGGTCGCCGAGCGCGATGCGAAGTCCGTTTCGGTGGAGGACACCTTCGACGTGGACCTGCACGACCGGGTGCGGATCCGGAACGAGGTGCAGCGGCTCTCCGACCGGTGTGTGGAGCGGCTGCGGGGGTCGGGGCACTCGGGGCGGACCATCGTGCTCAAGGTGCGGCGCTACGACTTCTCCACGCTGACCCGCTCGGAGACCCTGCGGGGGCCCACGGATGACCCCGCGGTGGTGCGGGAGGCTGCCGGGCGGCTGCTGGAGGCTGTGGACACCACGGGCGGGGTGCGGCTGCTGGGGGTGGGGGTGACAGGGCTGGCGGACTATACGCAGGAGGACCTGTTCGCGTTCGCCGATGCGATGGCTGCGCGGGCCGGGGCGGGTGAGGGGTCGGCTGCGGGGCCGGGGCTCGGCGCTGGCGCTGGCCTTGGCCTGGATCCGGATGCGGACCCCGATGTGGATCCCGATGCGGATCGTGCCGGCGGGGGGCAGGAGGCCGAGGTCCGGGTCCAGGGCCTGGGGAGTGGTGCCGGGCGGGGGGCCGTGGCGGGTCTGGGTGGGGCTGCTGGGCAGGGGCCGGGTGCCGGATCGGCGGAGGGGGAGGCCGGCGGGCAGGGTCTGGGCGTGGGGCAGGGCCCCGGGCACGGGCTGGGGGCTGAGTCGGGGCGTGGGGGTGGGGTGGGTCTGGAGGGTGTCGAGGGCGTGCCTGAGCGGCGGTGGGCGGCCGGGGGTGATGTGCGGCATGCGGTGTACGGGCCCGGGTGGGTGCAGGGCAGTGGGGTCGGGCGGGTGACCGTACGGTTCGAGCAGCCCGGATCCCGGCCCGGCCGGGTGCGGACGTTTCTGGTGGACGATCCCGAGTTGGAGCCGTCCGATCCGATGCCGTTGGTCGGGGACCAGGCCTTGGGGGTCGGGGGGGATGGGGTGGGGACTGGGTAGGGGGTGGGGCCGCCCTGCGGGGCTGCTGTCCCCTACCCGCCCTTCCACCGTTCCCCGGGCTTCGCCCGGACCCCTTGCAGCGTGCGGCGCCGTTCCCGGGGGCCTGCCCCCGGACCCCCGCTCCTCAAACGCCGGAGGGGCTGGAGTCTCCCCGGAGGGGCGGTAGCGGCCCCCGGAGGAGCTGGAGTGGCCCCCCGAGGGGATGGGGTGGCCTCCGGAGGGGCTGGAGTGGCCCCAGGGGTTACTGGAGTGGCCTCCGGAGGAGCTGGAATGGCCGGGGGTTGCTGGGGCGGCCTTCGGAGGGGCTGGAGTGGGCCCCGGGGTTGCTGGAATGGCCCCCCGAGAGGCTGGTGTGGCCTTCGGAGGGGCTGGAGTGGCCCCCGGGGTTGTTGGAATGGCCCCCCGAGAGGCTGGAGCGGCCCCCTGAGGGGCTGGAGTGGCCGGGGTTGCTGGGGTGGCCGTTGGGGTCAGGGGGTGTCGGGGGTCTTGTGGCCGAAGTCGTGCTGGAAGTCGGAGGGGAGGGTCAGGTCCAGGCCGTAGTGGTGGTAGAGCTGCAGCTCCTGTTCGGGGGAGAGGTGGCGGCCGACGCCGAAGTCGGGGGCGTCCTTGATGAGGGAGCGCTCGAAGGGCACGCGCAGGGTGTCGCCCACCATCTCGCTCGGCTCCAGCGGGACGAAGGCGTCCCGGCTGAAGAGTCCGGTGCGTACGGCGGCCCATTCCGGGACGCCCGTGGCGTCGTCGAGGTAGACCTCGTCGACGGTGCCGATCTTGGTGCCATTGCGGTCGAACGCCTTGCGGCCGATCAGGCTGCGGGGATCGATGTCGGTCTGCACGGTCCGGTCCCTCCATTTGGGCGCAACTCCTCCGTAAGCACTACAAAAGTGCATTTCCGGAGAGGGGGCCACTCGAGGGAGGTGCCCAGATCCTCGCTGGTAGGCTGGGTGACGGCTGTTGACCCTGTGCGGGAGAGTCCTCCGAGTGAGTGAGACGGAGGCGCCGAAGGAGCAAATCCTCCCCGGAATCTCTCAGGCATACGTACCGCACGTGGTGAGGCCACTCTGGAAAGCAGGTGCGGGAACCGGGCGCGCAGTGCCGGTCCCTCTCCTCACCGACGGTGAAAGCCGGATCTCGTGGGCGACCCCCGCGCGGCCCGGTGAAGCTCTCAGGTTGTGATGACAGAGGGGGAGGCCGTCCGGGTGCCCGCGCCGTGGTGCCCCTCGCAGGTCGTACGACCAGGAGGCCTCCGTACATGACCGCCAACCGCATTTCGCTCTCCCAGCTGGAGCGAGGCATCCCCTTCGAGCAGCGCCACATCGGCCCGGATGCCGAGGCGCAGGCGAAGATGCTCGCTCAGGTGGGCTACGGCTCCCTCGACGAGCTCACCGCCGCCGCGGTACCGGATGTGATCAAGACCACTGCCGCGCTGAACCTGCCCGAGGCGCGGACCGAGGCCGAGGTGCTCGCCGAGCTGCGTCAGCTCGCCGACCGCAACCAGGTCCTCTCGTCCATGATCGGCCTGGGTTACTACGGCACCTTCACGCCGCCGGTGATCCTGCGCAACGTCATGGAGAACCCGGCCTGGTACACGGCGTACACGCCGTACCAGCCGGAGATCTCCCAGGGCCGCCTCGAAGCCCTGCTGAACTTCCAGACCGTCGTCGCTGAGCTGACCGGGCTGCCGACCTCCGGCGCCTCCCTGCTCGACGAGGGCACGGCGGCCGCCGAGGCCATGACCCTGGCCCGCCGCGTGGGCAAGGCCAAGGGCAACATCTTCCTCGTCGACGCCGACGCGCTGCCGCAGACCATCGCGGTGATCCAGACCCGCGCCGAGCCGATCGGCATCGAGGTCGTCGTCGCCGACCTGAGCGACGGGATCCCGGCCGAGATCGCCGAGCGCGGCGTCTACGGCGTGCTCCTCCAGTACCCGGGTGCTTCCGGCGCCGTGCGGGAGATCAAGCCGGTCATCGAGCAGGCGCACGCGCTCGGCGCCATCGTCGCCGTCTCCGCCGACCTGCTCGCCCTGACCCTGCTGACCTCCCCGGGTGAGCTGGGCGCGGACATCGCGGTGGGTACCACCCAGCGCTTCGGCGTCCCGATGGGCTTCGGCGGACCGCACGCCGGCTACATGGCCGTCCAGGCCAAGCACGCCCGCTCGCTGCCCGGCCGCCTCGTCGGCGTCTCCGTGGACGCGGACGGCAACAAGGCCTACCGTCTGGCGCTGCAGACCCGTGAGCAGCACATCCGCCGCGAGAAGGCCACCAGCAACATCTGTACCGCGCAGGTGCTCCTCGCCGTCATGGCCGGCATGTACGCCGTCTACCACGGCCCGGACGGGCTGCGGACGATCGCCCGCCGCACCCACCGCTACGCCGCCCTGCTCGCCGCCGGTCTGACGGCCGGCGGGGTCGAGATCGTGCACGGCGCCTACTTCGACACCATCACCGCGCGCGTCCCGGGCCGGGCCGCCGAGGTCGTGGCCGCGGCCCGCGAGGGCGGGGTCAACCTGTACCAGGTCGACGCCGACCTGGTCTCCGCCGCATGTGACGAGACCACCCTGCGCGCCGACGTGGACGCGGTGTGGGCGGCCTTCGGGGTCACCGCCGACCTGGAGGCGCTCGACGCCACCACGGCCGACGCGCTTCCCGAGGGGCTGCTGCGCGAGGACGCGTACCTGACCCACCCGGTCTTCCACCAGCACCGGTCCGAGACGGCGATGCTGCGCTACCTGCGCAAGCTGTCCGACAAGGACTACGCGCTGGACCGCGGCATGATCCCGCTGGGCTCCTGCACCATGAAGCTCAACGCGACCACCGAAATGGAGTCGGTCACCTGGCCCGAATTCGGCCAGTTGCACCCGTTCGCTCCGGTCGAGCAGGCCGAGGGGTACCTCACGCTCATCACCGAGCTGGAGGAACGTCTCTGCGAGGTCACCGGATACGACAAGGTCTCCATTCAGCCGAACGCCGGCTCCCAGGGTGAGCTCGCCGGCCTGCTGGCCGTCCGCGCCTACCACCGGGCGAACGGCAACGAGCAGCGCACCGTCTGCCTCATCCCGTCCTCCGCGCACGGCACCAACGCCGCGAGCGCCGTGATGGCCGGCATGAAGGTCGTCGTCGTCAAGACCGCCGACGACGGCGAGGTGGACGCGGACGACCTGCGCGCCAAGATCGAGCAGTACCGCGACGAGCTCGCCGTGCTGATGATCACGTACCCCTCCACGCACGGTGTGTTCGAGGAGCACGTCGCCGACATCTGCGCCCAGGTGCACGACGCCGGCGGCCAGGTCTACGTGGACGGCGCCAACCTCAACGCCCTGGTGGGCCTGGCCAAGCCGGGTCACTTCGGCGGCGACGTCTCGCACCTGAACCTGCACAAGACCTTCTGCATCCCGCACGGCGGCGGCGGCCCGGGCGTCGGCCCGGTCGGTGTCCGGGCGCACCTGGCCCCGTACCTGCCCAACCACCCGCTCCAGCCGACCGCCGGTCCCGAGACGGGCGTCGGTCCGATCTCGGCCGCTCCGTGGGGCTCGGCCGGCATCCTGCCGATCTCCTGGTCGTACGTGCGCCTGATGGGCGGCGAGGGCCTCAAGCGCGCCACCCAGGTCGCGGTGCTCGGCGCCAACTACATCGCCAAGCGCCTGGAGCCGCACTACCCGGTGCTCTACACCGGCCCGGGCAACCTGGTCGCGCACGAGTGCATCATCGACATGCGCCCCCTGTCGAAGGCGACGGGCGTGAGCATCGACGACATCGCCAAGCGCCTGATCGACTACGGGTTCCACGCGCCGACCATGTCCTTCCCGGTCGCCGGCACGCTCATGATCGAGCCGACGGAGTCCGAGGACCTCGCCGAGATCGACCGCTTCTGCGACGCGATGATCGCCATCCGCGCCGAGATCGAGCGGGTCGCGGGCGGCGAATGGCCGGTCGACGACAACCCGCTGGCCAACTCCCCGCACACGGCGGCGGCGCTGGGCGGCGAGTGGAACCACCCGTACACCCGCGACGAGGCCGTCTTCCCGGGCGGTGTGTCGGCCGCGGAGAAGTACTGGCCGCCGGTGCGCCGCATCGACGGCGCCTTCGGTGACCGGAACCTGGTGTGCTCCTGCCCGCCGCTGGACGAGTACGACAACTGATCGGCGACGGGTCGACCATCGGTCGGCAACTGATCCGGTGACATGACGAAGGGGCCGGTCCGGGAGTTCTCTCCTGGGCCGGCCCCTTTCGTTCGCGTCGTCGGCTAGGCCGCCTTCATCACCTGCGTCGCCGCGAGAGCGCGGTGCGGGGCGATGATCTGGCCGTCCGGCAGCAGCTCACCGGTGTCCTCGAACAGCAGGACGCCGTTGCACAGCAGGCTCCAGCCCTGTTCCGGGTGAACGGCCACGGGGTGCGCGGCCTCCCTGTCGGCGGAGTCGGCGGTCGGGCATGCTGGCTTGTGCTGGCACATGGATGCGTTCTTTCGCTGCGGTGTGGTCTGTGTGCTGCGGCTCGATGCGTTGGTCATGGCCGCCCCCCGTATCAACGATTTGGCTCGGTCAGGGTCCCCAGTGTTCCCCCACGGCACCGGGTCCGCAGGGATTTCCCGGCAGCTGTCCTCATAGATTGATGACGCATCACCCGTGCGGGCGGTTCAGGTCAACTCCCCTGTCATTTCGGATGGTTCGCTGGGGGCCCGAGTGGGCTAGGCCGAATGGGCAGAACCGGCCAGGGGTCGGATCAGGCGGCCGGAGCGGCCATGGAAGGCGGGACCGGGGGCGCCGTCGGCGTGAGCCGATGGGTCAGTACGGGCAGCAGTTCGGACACGGGGTGCGGCCGGTAGGCGGCGATGCCGGGCGGTGCGGGCGCCAGCGGCACCAAGAGGTCGGCGGCGGCCGGGAGCCCGGCGGAGGCGTCGGCGCCCACCGATCCGTGCAGCCACAGGGTCAGCATGTACAGCTCCGGTACGGACAGAAGGCGCGGCTGGTAGTTCTTGCCGAGCGATTCGGCCTGGCGCAGCGCGCGTTCGGTGGCGGCGACGTAGGGGCCTTCGAAGAAGTGGGAGAAGGTCCACCCGTCCGGGGTCAGCCGGGTGTCGGCCGCCGCGACGTAGCGGTCGCCGCTGCGGATCAGGAACCGCCAGCCGGTCAGGCGGGTGCGCGGCGGCCTGCCGCCGGCGGTCAGGCCGGAGACGTGCAGCCGGTCCAGAACGTGGACGGGCAACGGCAGTTCGGCGGTCATCGGCCCCTGGAGGGCGCGCAGGGCCGGTGTGTGCGCCTCGTGGACGGCGGTGGGGGAGCCGAGGGCCGCGAGGACGCTGCGCAGGGCGGGCGCGGGAGCCGGAGGGACGTGCAGCGGCATGGTGGGTCGCCTCTCACTTGGGAGACCTGTGGAACGGGGCGGGTGCGGGGTGCGGACGGCGCTGTCGCATTCTGGGGTCAGAGGGGGGCTGAGGGGCAATGGCCGCGCGCCAACTCTCTGCCTCGCATGCGGAGTTTATCTGACATGTGTTCACGCAGTGTTTCGGCTAGCTGTCCCGCCTATTGCCGACAAGGCGCTTACCGGTCCCGCTGACGTGGCATTCATGCCGGGTGCGCGCAAAATTTCCGCGCTGACCTCGGAGGTTACCGGATGGGGGCTCGGCTGAAAAGCGTCGGTTATCGATAACCGGCAAGGTCTACGCTGTATTTGCGCATGAGCCCTTGCCAGGTGAATGTGCCAAAGCGCCTGTCGGCCAAACCGGCGCGCGCTCCCCGCCAGTCACGCCCCTTCCGCGTTATCGATCACGCCGCCGGGGCATCATCGACCGTAACGCGCGCCTGGGGGCGGATCCATTCCACGCTGCCCAGGCCCAGTCGAGGAGGGACGCTCCGATGGGGGAGAAGGTCGTGGCGGGCGGATTCGACCTGTCCGATCGGCAACGGTACCGGAGGAAGCTTCACGAGTGCCTGGAGGTACTGGAGCGACTTCTGGAGGAGAAGAGGTTCGATCGCCCCAAGAACATGATGGGGCTGGAGATCGAGTTGAATCTCGCAGGTGCCGACGGGTTGCCGAGAATGGTGAATGCGCAGGTCCTCGAGCGTATTGCGAGCAACGATTTCCAGACGGAACTGGGAATGTTCAACCTGGAGGTGAACGTCCTCCCGCACCGGCTCGGCGGCCGGGTATTCGACCAGCTCGCCGAGGAACTGAGCGCGGGTCTCGGCTATGCCCACCGGCAGGCCCTGGAGGTCGGCGCCGGGGTGGTCATGATCGGAATTCTGCCGACGATCTCGCGCACCGACCTGGTCACCGCCAACCTCTCGGCGGTGGACCGCTACTCCCTGCTCAACGAGCAGATCCTGATGATGCGGGGCGAGGACTTCGTGCTCGACATCGACGGGGTCGAGCGCCTGACCTGGACCTCCGGGTCGATCGTGCCGGAGGCCGCCTGCACCTCCGTACAACTGCACCTGCAGGTGACGCCGGCCCGGTTCGCCGACGTGTGGAACGCGGCCCAGGCGGTCGCGGCCGTACAGATAGCCGTCGGGGCCAACTCGCCCTTCCTGTTCGGGCGGGAGCTGTGGCGGGAGTCGCGGCCGCCGCTCTTCCAGCAGGCCACCGACACCCGGCCGCCCGAGCTCCAGGCGCAGGGGGTGCGCCCGCGCACCTGGTTCGGCGAGCGGTGGGTGGACTCGGCGTACGAGCTCTTCGCCGAGAACGTCCGCTACTTCCCGGCCCTGCTGCCCATCTGCGACGAGGAGGAGCCGCTGCGGGTGCTCGCCGAGGGCGGGGTGCCGAGCCTGCAGGAGCTGGTGCTGCACAACGGCACCGTCTACCGCTGGAACCGGCCCGTCTACGGGGTGGCCGACGGGGTACCGCACCTGCGCGTGGAGAACAGGGTCCTGCCGGCCGGTCCGACGGTGGCCGACGTCGTCGCCAACGCGGCCTTCTACTACGGGCTCGTACGGACGCTCGCGGACGAGCAGCGCCCGGTGTGGAGCCGGCTGCCCTTCGCGGAGGCGGAGGCCAACTTCGACGCGGCCTGCCGCTACGGCATCGACGCCCGGCTGCGCTGGCCGCGCCGGGGCCGGGGCGGGGGATTGGCGAGCGTGCCCGCGGTGCGGCTGGTGCTGGAGGAGCTGCTTCCGATGGCGGCCGCCGGACTGGACGCGTGGGGCATCGAGCCCGCCGACCGGGACCACTACCTCGGCATCATCGAGGAGCGGTGCCGGCGCCGGGTGAACGGAGCCACCTGGCAGGTGGACACGTACCACCGGGCGCTCGCGGACGGGCTGGAGCGGGACGCGGCTCTGGCCGCGACCACGCGCCGCTACAGCGAGCTCAGCCACCGGGGCGATCCCGTGCACACCTGGCCGGTGGGGCTGGGGGGTGGCGCCGCGGCGGCGGGACAGGCGGCCGCGGACTGATTTCCTGCTGAATCCCGGGCCTGCCCGGTCCCGCCTCGTCCCGCCCGGTCCCGCCCAGTGATCCCCTTGCCCCGTGGAGGAGGCAGTATGGGGTGATCGGGGCGGGGCGCCCCGCGAGATGTCGCAGCCGAGATGTCACGGCGGTGGCGGGACGGGAGACGGGCGTGCGGACGGAGCCGGAACCGGTGGTCGGGGAGCTCGAACTCGGCGAGGGCCCGAAGGGGCGCGGGATGCTGCGCTCCGAGACGCTGCTCGTGCTCGCGCTGTCCCTGGGCGCGAGCGGCGTCTCGGCGCTGATCAGTTTCATCGGCTCGCTGACCAAGCCGGGCGGGCTCAAGGACCAGGCCGCCACGCTCAACGGCTCGTACGCCCCCGGGCGGCCCTGGCTGGACCTGGCCTGGCAGCTCTTCGGCATCGCGAGCGCCCTCGTCCCCGTCCTGCTCGTCGCGCACCTGCTGACCCGTGAGGGCGCGCCCGGGCTGAAGGTGCTGGGCTTCGACCGCACCCGGCCCTGGTGGGACCTGGGCCGGGGAGCCCTCGTCGCCGCCGGCATCGGCAGCGCGGGACTGGCCTTCTACCTGGGGGCCCGGGCGACCGGCTTCAACCTCACGGTGGTGCCGGAGGCACTGCCCGACGTGTGGTGGAAGTTCCCCGTGCTGATCCTCTCCGCGGTGCAGAACTCCGTGGTGGAGGAGGTCATCGTGCTGGCCTACCTGCTGCGCCGGCTCGACCAGCTCGGCTGGTCGCCGATGGCCGCGCTGCTCGCCAGCTCCGTGCTGCGCGGCTCGTACCACCTCTACCAGGGCATCGGCGGATTCATCGGCAACGTCGTGATGGGCGTCGTCTTCGTCCTCGCCTACCGGCGCTGGGGCCGGGTGGGCCCGCTCGTCGTCGCGCACGCGCTGCTCGACATCGTGGCCTTCGGCGGGTACGCCCTGCTGGCGGGCAAGGTGGGCTGGCTGCCCACCCCGTAGGCGCACCGCCCGGCCGCTTACGGTGCGCTGAGCAGCTCGCCGTCGACGACCGTGACCGCGCGCCCGATCAGCAGCGTACGGTCGCCCAGCAGCCGGACCCCGACCAGGCCGGTGCGGGCTCCGCCCTGGAGGCCGACCAGCTCCGTGCGGCCCAGCCGCCGCGCCCAGAAGGGGGCCAGGGCGGTGTGGGCGCTGCCGGTCACCGGGTCCTCGTCGATGCCGAGGGCGGGGAAGAAGCCGCGCGAGACGAAGTCGTAGCCGCGGGAGGGGTCCTCGGCCGCCGCGGTCACGATGACCCCGCGCCGGGAGTAGCCGCGCAGGGCGGCCAGGTCCGGCGCGAGTTCCCGTACGGTCCGCTCGTCGGCCAGCTCCACCACGAGGTCTCCGATGTGCGCGGAGGTGTCGTGGACCGACTTGGCCGTGGCGCCGAGCGCGCGCTCGACGGCGGCGTCCGGGTCGACCTCGGTCAGGGAGGAGGTCGGGAAGTCCATGACCAGGGTCCCGTCCTCCTCGGCCGTGACCTTCAGGATCCCGCAGCGTGCCGAGAAGCGGACCGTCCCCGTCGTGAGGCCGCTGGTGGCCAGGACGTGGGCGGTGGCCAGCGTCGCGTGGCCGCACATGTCGACCTCGGCGGTCGGGGTGAACCAGCGCAGCGCCCAGTCCGCCTCACCGCCGGGCGGGAGCGGATGGGCGAAGGCGGTCTCGGAGAGGTTGACCTCGGCGGCGACCTGCTGGAGCCAGGCGTCCGGGGGGAACCCGCCGTCGAGCAGGAGGACTCCGGCGGGGTTGCCGCCGAAGGGGCGGTCGGTGAAGGCGTCGACGATTCGGATGCGCATGTCACCGACCGTAGGGACGCGGCGGAGGCGGCCGCAAAGGCCAATCCGGGATGACTGGACTGTTCGGGTGGCCGGGCTCGGGCCGGATGGGTGCAGCACCGCCGCGGTGATCTCGTCGAGGTCAGGCGTTCCACCACTCGTCGGTGCCGCAGCCGACTTCGTAGTGCCACCAACCCTGCTCCTCCCCGTGGGTCAGGAGTGCCTTGATCCCGGTGAAGTCCGCGTCGGCCGGTGCGGTGAAGGCCACCATGGGGAACTCCTTGCTGAAGACCTCGCCCCCGAGCCCGAACGGTGAAAGGCCGCTCCAGCACTTGCCGGGCCAGGGCCAGTGTTACCTCGATGTCGTCGCTCCAGGAACAGATCTCCAGCCATGCCAGGTAGCCGGACTGAGCGAACACCAAGACCTCACCGGGGCATTCCCCGTCCTCCGTGACGATCTGGGCCTCCGCCGCCACCACCGTGCCCGAGCCGGACGGTGCCGGGGTGACCAAGCTCCTGTCGAGATCGAAGTACGCGGTGCCGCACCCGCACGTGCACCGATCCCGCACCCGCAGATGGGGGATGTGAACACGGAGCGCCACGTGGACGGGGTCCTCCCCGCCGAGAAGGACACCGAGCACCTCGACCACGTCGGCAGGGAGGAGCTCAGGCATGCCCGCACCGTATCCAGCCTGCATCGTTTCCATCCATCGAGATTCGATGAGACGGACGAGGCCGTGGTCGAACCTCGGTGAGATCGGTCAAGGATCGGTGAGGCAGGACGTGGTCATGCGGTGGTCCGGGCTGTGTTCGTTGAGGGAGTTTCCGATATATCGTTGACGCATCGCGATGGGTCAGCGATAGTGGAGACATCGCAACAGCGACTACGAGTACCGAATGAGGAAAGGAGCGCAGTCATGCGTTCACACGGACAGCACGGACACGACCACGGACATGAGCACGGACGGGGTCACGGCCACTGCGGGCCGGACCGTCGGGAGGAGTTTCAGGGGCGGCGCGCCGCCTTCGGGCCGTTCGGGCCGCCCTTTGGAGGCGGGCCCTTCGGTGGGCGTGGCGGGCGCGGTGGACCGCGCGGCCGGGCCCGGCGGGGTGATGTGCGCGCCTCCATCCTGGCGCTGCTCACCGACCGGCCCATGCACGGTTACGAGATGATCCAGGAGATCGGCGAGCGCAGCGGCGGGGCGTGGAAGCCCAGCCCGGGGTCGGTCTACCCGACCCTGCAGCTCCTGGAGGACGAGGGTCTCATCACCAGCGAGAGCGAGGGCGGCAAGAAGCTGTTCACGCTCACCGATGCCGGCCGCGCCGAGGCCGAGTCCGGCCCGGACGCCCCCTGGGAGGAGGCCGGCCGGGGCTTCGACTTCGAGGCGATGAACGAGGTCCGGACGGCCGGATTCGGCCTGATGGAGGCCTACGGCCAGGTCTTCAAGACCGGCACTCCCGCGCAGCGGGAGAAGGCCCTCGCCGTCATCAACGACGCCCGCAAGAAGCTCTACCTGATCCTGGCCGACGAGCACTGAGTGCGCGTCGGCGGGACCTCCCGCACCACATGACGGCGCGCCCCGCGAGGATTCTCGCGGGGCGCGCCGTCATGTGCGTGTGCGTGTGGGTGCCGGTGTGCGTACGGACCTGCTCGACCCGGAGCGGTGGTCAGGCGACCAGGCCGGAGAGCTTGCGGAGCGACTCGTTCAGGGCGGCGGTGGCCGAGTCCTTGAGCTTGCCCGCCATGAGGGAGACCGCGGCTCCGGTGAACTCGCCGTCGATGCGGACCGTGGTGGCCCCGCCGTCCGGGATCAGGGTGTAGCGGGTCAGGACGGCCACGCCCATCGGACCCTTGCCGGTGATCGCGAAGACGCGCTCGTCCTCCAGCTCCGAAACCGTCCACAGGACCTCGGCGGGGAAGCCCATCATCTTCATGTTCTCGGCGAAGGTGGATCCCACCGCCAGGGTCTCGGGGCCGCCCTTCGGGAAGTTGGTGTGGGTCATGCTCCACTGGCCGTAAGCGTCCCAGTCGGTCAGCTGGGACCAGAGCTTCGCGGCGGACGCCTCGATGCGTGATTCCGCGGTGACTTCAGCCATGCGACCACCCCTTCTCGTCAGGTACGTGCGGCGGAAGGTAGTCCCGGCGGACGCAACATTCAAGACTGACGACCTGTCAGATATTGCGGAGCGGGGCGGGTGGGGAGGTCGGTGGGAAGCGGGTGCGGACCCGGCCGGTGTCGGGTCGGTCTCGGGAGCGTCTCAACAGGTGTCACGGGTCTGTCGCTCCTGACCGGGCCTGCCATGATGTCCGAATGCAAGCGTCAGGGAGACATGCCGGACTGGGCCTCGCCCTCATTTCGGCGATCGCGTTCGGTGGTTCGGGTGTTGCGGCGAAGCCGCTGATCGAGGCGGGTCTGGACCCGCTCCACATGGTCTGGCTCAGGGTGGCCGGGGCGGCGCTCGTGCTGTCCCCGCTGGCCTGGCGCCATCGCGATCTCGTACGCAGCAAACCCCTGCTGCTCGCAGGCTTCGGGATCGTCGCCGTGGCCGGGGTCCAGGCCTTCTACTTCGCCTCGCTGTCGCGGATCCCGGTCGGCGTGGCCCTCCTGCTGGAGTACCTCGGCCCGGCGCTCCTGCTCGGCTGGATCCGCTTCGTGCAGCGCAGGCCCGTGACCCGGGCCGCCGCGGCCGGCGCCGCCGTGGCCGTCGTGGGGCTCGCCTGCGTGGTGCAGATCTGGGCCGGGCTCAGCCTCGACCTGCTCGGCGTGCTGCTCGGCCTCGCGGCAGCCTGCTGCCAGGCCTTCTACTTCGTCTTCGCCGACCAGGGCAGCGACGGGGACGACGTGCCCGACCCGATGGGCATGATCGCGTACGGCATGATCGTCGGCACCCTCGTGATGACCGTGATCGCCCGGCCCTGGCAGATCGACTGGCAGGTGCTGGGCGGCGACGCGGCGCTCGGGGACCTGATGGTGCCCGCGCCGGTGCTGCTCGGCTGGGTGGTGCTGATCGCGACCGTCTTCGCGTACCTGACGGGTGTGGTCTCCGTGCGCAAGCTGTCGCCGCAGGTCGCGGGCGTGGTGGCCTGCCTGGAGGCGGTCGTGGCGACCGTACTGGCCTGGGTGCTCCTCGGCGAGCACCTCTCGACCTGGCAGATCATCGGCGGCGCCCTGGTGCTGGGCGGGGCCTTCATCGCGCAGACCTCCCGGAAGGTCGCGCCCGGGGTCGCGGAGCCGGTGGCGGCCCTGGACCGCGATCCGAGCAAGGTCTAGGATCGCGATCATGCTGTCGACCGTGCTTCCGCCTCCCGCCGCCTAGCGCGGGCGGCTGCCACCACGTAGGAGAACCCGGCCCGGGCCGTGACCCGGGCGGATTCGCGCTGCCCGCGAAGCGATGACCTGCTCCTTTCATCCTTCACGCATGCGCGGAGAACTCTCGTGTCGATTCAGTCGATTCAGTCGGTCCAGTCCGACCACATGCCCGCCACCGGGCGCAGTCTGCTCTTCCTCGTCATCGCCGGAACCGCCTGGGGCACGGCGGGGGCGGCGGCCTCGCTGCTCTACCTCGCCAGTGACCTCGGTCCGCTCGCCCTGTCGTTCTGGCGGTGCGCGGGCGGGCTGGCGGTGCTGCTCGGGGTACTCGCCGTACGCCGTCGCCCGCGGGGCGCCGCCAGGGCGGGTGCCGCCAGGGCGGGCGCCGTCCGGGCGCGGGCCTCGGTGGGGTCGCTGATCGGGACCGGGCTGATGTTCACCCTCTTCCAGTCCGCGTACTTCGCCGCCGTGCGCGAGACCGGCCTCGCCGTGGCCACCGTCGTCACCCTCGGATCCGGGCCCGTGCTCATCGCGCTCGGGGCCCGGTACTGGATGGGGGAGCGGCTCGGCCGGGGCGGGATCCTCGCGGTCGGCGGGGCGCTGGCCGGGCTGGCCGTGCTCGTCCTCGGCAGCGGCGGCGGCGGCGAGGTGCGGCCGCTCGGTGTCGGCTGGGCGCTGCTGTCGGCCGCCGGCTACGGGGCCATGACCCTGCGGGCCAGGCTGCTCGGGCGGCGCGGGACCGGCGGGGACCCGCTGGTCACCACCGTCTGGTCGGTCGGGGTCGGCACGGTGTGCCTGCTGCCGTTCGCCCTGGTGGAGGGCCTGATGCCGCACACCGCGGAGCCCGTCCGGGTGCTCTGGCTGCTCGCGTACATGGCCACCGTGCCGACCGCGCTGGCCTACGCGCTCTACTTCAGCGGGGCCGCCGCGGTGCGGGCCGCGACGGTGTCCGTGATCATGCTGATCGAGCCCGTCGGCGCGGCGGCGATCGCCGTTCTGGTGCTCGGGGAGCGGCTGACCGGGCCGGTGGTGCTGGGCACCGTACTCCTGCTGACGGCGGTCGGGGCGCTGATCGCCGCCGAGTGGCGGCGGCCGGTGGACACCGGGGCCGCGGACGCGCCGGAGGGCGGGCCGGAGGTCCGGCCCGCCCTTGTCGATGAAGTGGTCGTCAGAGCGCGGTGACGTAGTCCGGGACGGCGATGCCCGCGGCGAGGTCGGCGGCCGGGACCGGGGTCCCGTACGCCGGCGCGACCGGGACCACGCCCGTCCAGAACGGCAGCGCCAGGTCCTCGGGGTCGTCGTTCGGCCCGCCCGTACGGAGCTTCGCGGACACCTCGTTCAGGTCGAGGCGGATCACGGCCGTGGCCGCGAGCTCCTTGGCGTTCGCCGGCCGCGAGTCGGCCGAGCGGCCCGGGACGACCTGGTCGACGAGGGCGTCGAGGGCGATCCTGCGCTCCTCGGGGTCGGTCACCTCGTAGGCGGTGCCGTGTACGACCACCGAGCGGTAGTTGAGCGAGTGGTGGAAGGCGGAGCGGGCCAGAACCAGGCCGTCGACGTGCGTCACGGTCACGCAGACCGGCAGCCCCGGGTCGGCCTTGCCGGCCGCCAGGAGGGGGCGCGAGCCCGTGGAGCCGTGGATGTAGAGGGCCTCGCCCACCCGGCCGAAGAGGGTCGGCAGGACCACCGGGGCGCCGTCGCGGACGAAGCCGAGGTGGCACAGGTAGGCCTGGTCGAGTATCGAGTGCACGGTCTCGCGGTCGTAGCGGGCGCGGTCGCGGGACCGGGTCGGGACGGTACGTTCGGTGGGCGCGTACCCGGCGGGCGACGCATTGGAGGGCGCCGTCGAGGCCGCTGCCGTCGACGTCTCCGTGGTGGTCTCGGGGGCAGGCGTGACGCTCATCGTGCGGACTCCGTTGTATTAGTGCATACTTGCCTTTGTGCTAGGAGAGTATCTGATCATCGGGCGGCGCGCATCGGAAATCGCCGCGAGTGTGGAAGCGGGCGTCGCCTCGGGCGCGCTCGCGCCGGGAGCGTTGTTGCCGCCGATGCGGGAGCTCGCGGGCGTGCTGGGGGTGAACCCCAACACCGTGGCCGCCGCGTACCGCACGCTGCGCGAACGCGGGGTCATCGAGACCGACGGGCGGCGCGGCAGCCGGGTGCGGGCCCGCCCGGCGACCGCCCCGCGCGACCAGCTGCGGATGGCCGTCCCGGCGGGGGTGCGCGACCTCGTCTCCGGCAACCCGGACGTGCGGCTGCTGCCCGCGCTGGACGCCGCGCTGGCGGGCGCGGCGCGCCGGTACGCCGCGCAGCCGACGCTCTACGGCCAGGACCCGGTCGTTCCGGAGCTGGCGCGGCTCGCCAGGGCCGCCTTCGACGCGGACGGGGTGCCGACCGGGGAGGTGGCGGTGACCTCGGGCGCGCTGGACGGCGTCGAACGGGTGCTGGCCGCGCACCTGCGGCCCGGGGACGCGGTGGCGGTCGAGGACCCGGGGTGGGGGAGCGTGCTCGACCTCGTCCCGGCGCTGGGGCTACGGGTGGTGCCCGTGGCCGTGGACGACGACGGGCCGCTGCCCGACGCGGTGGAACGGGCGCTGGCGCAGGGGGTCCGGGCGCTGCTCGTGACGGCCCGGGCGCAGAACCCGACCGGGGCGGTGGTGAGCGCGGAGCGGGCCGCGGAACTGCGGGCCGTGCTCGCCGGGCACCCGGACGTACTGGTCATCGACGACGACCACGGACACGGGATCGTGGACCTGCCGCTGAACGTGCTGGGCGGGGTGACACGTCACTGGGTGCTGATCCGCTCCACCGCGAAGGCGTACGCCCCCGATCTGCGGCTCGCCGTGCTGACCGGCGACGGGGTCACCCTCGACCGGGTCCGGGGGCGGCAGCGGCTGGGCCCCGGGTGGGTGAGCAGGCTGCTGCAGTACACGGCGGTGGAGCTGTGGAACGCCGGAGCGGTCGACCATGCGGCGGTCGCGCGGTCCTACGGGGAGCGCCGGGACGGACTGGTCGCGGCGCTGGCCCGGCGCGGGGTGCGCGCCCAGGGGCGGAGCGGGATGAACGTGTGGGTGCCCGTCGCCGAGGAGACGGCGGTGGTGACACGACTGCTGGGCGCCGGCTGGGCGGTCGCTCCGGGGGCCCGGTTCCGGGTGGAATCGGGGCCGGCCGTGCGGATGACGATGTCGGCGCTGTCCCTGGCGGACGTACCGGGGCTGGCGGAGGCGGTGGCCTCGGCCGTGCGCCCGGCGGCCGGGGGGCGGCTGGACTGACGGCGGGGTGCCGCGCGGCGGCGGGCCCCCTCCCGATCCGTCCCTGATCCGAAGGGCAGGCCTCAGCGGCGCCGGGTCTGGGTGAGGGCCGCGCCGGCCAGGACGACGGCCGCGCCCACCGGGGTGTTCCAGTGGAGCTGCTCGTCCAGGAGGAGGACGCCCGCCGTCGTCGCGATGACCGGGATGAAGTACGTGACCATCTGCGCGGTGGTCGGGCCGATCTCCGTGACCAGGCCGTACTGCATCTGCAGGGCCATGCCCGTGCCCAGGGCGCCCAGGGCGATCACCGACAGGGTCGGCCAGAGCGGGAACGAGGTGGGGGCCGAGGTGAACAGGACGCTGACCGCCGCCAGTTGGAGCGTGGAGACCAGGAGCTGCGCGCCGGTCAGGGCGACCGGGGAGCCCGGGGTCGAGGCCAGGGTGCGGCGTACGTAGATCCAGCCGATCGGGTAGCAGAGCGCGGCCAGCAGGGCGAGCGCGGTGCCCTTGGCGTCGAGGCCCGAGAAGCCCTGCCACGCGCCGAGGACGGTCAGGACACCGATGAAGCCCAGGCCCAGGCCGGCGAAGCGGCGGCGCGTCGGGCGGTCCTCGGAGAGCGCGACCAGCGAGAGGGCCATGCCCCACAGCGGCGAGGTGGCGTTGCAGATGCCGGCGAGGCTGGAGGGGATGCTCAGTTCCGCGTACGCGAAGAGCGAGAACGGGGCGGTGTTGAGCAGCAGCGCCGCCACCGACAGGTGGGCCCAGGTGCGCCGGCCCCGGGGAAGCGGCTCGCGGCGGATCAGGAGCACCGTGAGCAGGGCCAGCGCGCCGAAGAAGACCCGGCCGAGGGCGACCTGGAACGGGGCGTACGCCTCCGTGCCCACCTTGATCAGCAGGAAGCTGAAGCCCCAGATCACCGAGAGGACCGCGAAGCGCAGGCGCCAGTCCAGCCGGGCGGTGGCGGGCGCCATCGTGGTGGCGGTGGCGGTGGCGGTGGCCGCGGTGGCATTGGCGGTGGAGGTGGCCGCGGTGGTGGCGGTCGGGGGCAGGGACGGGACCGGGGTGCTGGGGGCGCTCATGACAGCAACCTTGGCCCGTGCAACCTCGTAGGGCAAGCGAAAGTTGTTGGGGGTGACGTCGTAGGATTGCTTACATGTTGAACTTGGAGCGGCTGCGCACCCTCGATGCCCTCGCCCGCCACGGCTCCGTCAGCGGCGCCGCCGACGGGCTCCATGTCACCACCTCCGCCGTGTCCCAGCAGATGGCGAAACTGGAACGGGAGGTCGGCCAGCCGCTCCTGGCCAAGAACGGGCGCGGGGTCCGGCTCACCGATGCCGGCCGGCTCCTCGCCGAGCACGCCGCCCGGATCATCTCCCAGGTCGAGCTCGCCCAGGCCGATGTCGAAGCCCGCCGCGGGTGTGCGGTCGGCGAGCTGCGGATCGGCGCCTTCGCGACCGCCATGCGGGGGCTGCTGCCGCAGGTCCTGGCGGAGCTGCGTGCCGAGCACCCCGAACTGCGGCCCCGGGTGAAGGAGCAGGAGCCGGAGGAGAGCATGGCCGCCGTGGTGCGGGGCGACCTCGACATGGCCCTCGCCATCGACTGGCACAACAAGCGGATGCCCGTACCGGTCGAGCTCACGCGGGCCCACCTCCTGGACGACACCCTGGACATCGCGGTGCCTGCGGGGCATCCGCTGGCCGGGTGCGACGGGATCTCCCTGGCCGAGTTCGGCGAGGACGACTGGATCTCCTGGACCGAGGGGCAGTTCTGCCACGAGTGGCTCGTCTCCACCCTGCGCGGTACCGGCATCGAGCCCCGGATCACGCACATCGCGGAGGAGCACCACACCCAACTGGCCTTCGTGGAGGCCGGACTGGGCGTGTGCGTGGCCCCCCGGCTGGGGCGCGGTCCCGTGCCGCCGGGGGTCCGGCTGCTGCCGGTGCGCGACAGCGTCCGGCGCCACGTGTACGTCGTCTGGCGGGCGGACGCCGACCGCCGGCCGTCGATCCGGGCCGCCGTCGAGGCCCTGAAGCGGGTGGCCGCGGCCACGGCTTCGGCTTCGGCTTCGGCCTAGATCTTGCGGAAGTCCCAGGACACGATCGAGTCCGGTGTCAGCCGGATCCAGGCGTGCCGTCCGTCGTGCGGCATCTCCGTGATGCCGAAGTTCTTGACGGGGAAGAGCCGCTCCGGCTCGGCCAGTTCCCCGCACGGCTCGCCCGTACGCGGGGCCTCGCCCACGAAGACGGCCGTGCCGGACAGTTCCACCCCGCGCAGTTCGTCGTAGGCCTCACCGGCGTCCACGACCACCGAGATGCGGGGGTCCTTGCGGAGGTCGGACCAGCGGCGGCTGCGGGTGATCGAGTACAGCCACAGGGAGGTGCCGTCCCAGACGAACCAGAGGGCGCCCACGTGCGGGCGCCCGTCGGGGGAGACCGTGGCCACCCGGCAGGTGCGCTGCTCGCGCAGGAAGGCGTTCGTCTCCTCGTCGGTCATCATGATGCGGCGGCCCCGCCGCTGCGCCCTGTCCACGGGTGTGCTGTCCACGGGTGTGCCGTCCACGGGTGTCCTGTCCATATGGTCCGCGCCCCTTCACATCTGACTATGTGTCAGGAATCATGCGTGCTCTTCCGTCGCCACGCCAGGGGGAGCCATGGCCGATCTCGATCCCGCCACCACCGCACTGCTCACCGTCGAGTGCCAGAGCGGCGTCGTCGGCGAGGAGAGCGCCCTGCCGGAACTGGCGAAGGAGGCCCGGGACTCCGGCATGCTGGACCGGGTCGCCGCGCTGGTCGAGGCCGCGCGCGGGGCCGGGGTGCAGGTGCTGCACGCGGTCGCCGAGCGGCGGCCGGACGGGCTCGGGGCCAACAGCAACGCCCGGCTGTTCCGGGCCGCCGGGAGGCTGCCCGTGCGCCAGCTGACCGGGAGCCCGGCCGTGGAGGTCGCCGCGCCCATCACCGTCGCCGAGCAGGACCTCGTGGTCCGCCGGCTGCACGGGCTCTCCCCGATGGCGGGCACCGACCTGGACGCGCTGCTGCGCAATCTCGGCATCCGCACCCTCGTCGTCACCGGGGTCTCCTCCAACATCGCGATCCCGAACACCGTCTTCGACGCGGTCAACCTCGGCTACCAGGTCGTGGTCCCGTCCGACGCCATCGCCGGGGTGCCCGCCGCCTGGACCGCCGAGGTGATCCGCAACTCCCTCTCCCTCGTCGCGGCCATCACCACGGCCGAAGCCCTCCTGGCCCAGTGGGCCCCGGCGGGCTGATCTCCGTAACACCCGCCAAATCGGGAGCCGTTGTCGAGTTCCGCAAATCGCGGCGGCGTAGGGTCGGGGGTTGGCCGCGGCGTGTGGGCCGTGCGTAGCGTGGGGAGCGGAATCCGCGCGCTGTGCGCGTGACGGCCCACGGGGAGGTCGAGGTTCGTGCCCCAATGACCAGCCATCAAGTGCAGTTGCTCCTGCTGGACATCGCGCTGATCCTGATGCTCGCCCGCGGGCTGGGCGCTCTGGCCGCCCGCGTCGGCCAGCCGCCCGTCGTGGGTGAGATCCTCGCCGGGATCCTCCTCGGGCCCACCCTCTTGGGCGACTTGGCCACGGACCGCCTCTTCCCGGCCGACGTGCGGCCCCTGCTGGCCGGCCTGGCGAACGTCGGGGTCACGCTGTTCATGTTCGCCGTCGGTCTGGAACTGGAGCACCGCTTCCTGCGCGGCAGGGTCCGGGCAACCCTCGGAGCGGCCGTCGGATCGACCCTCGTGCCGTTCGCCCTCGGCGCCCTCCTCGCCTTCTACGTGCTGCGCCACCACCCCACCGAACAGCGGGCCGCATTCGTGGTGTTCATGGGCCTGTCGGTATCGGTGACCGCCTTTCCCGTCCTTGCCCGGATCCTCGTCAGCCGGGAGCTGTCCCGTACGGCGATCGGGGGTCTCGCGCTGGCCACGGCGGCGGTCGTCGACGTGGCGGCCTGGTCGGCACTCGGCGGCGTGCAGGCGGTGGCCGGCGGCGCCGCGGACTACTGGATGGTGGCCCTGCTGATCCCGTTGGCGGGAGTACTGCTGGCCCTGCGGCCACTGCTGCGCAGGATGTTCGCGCCGGGCGGTACCGAGAAGCCCCTCACCCAGACGATCCTGGCCCTCGTGATCGTCGGGGCGCTCCTCTCCGCGGCGGCCACCGAGGCTATGGGGATGCACCACATCTTCGGCGCCTTCCTGTTCGGTGCGCTGATGCCCCGCGAGGGCGTGGACCTGCTGCGCGAGCAGATCCTCGAACGCACCGGCCAGATCACCTTCCTGCTGCTCCCCGTGTACTTCGTGGTGGCGGGCCTCAAGGTGGACCTGCGGGGCGTGGGGATCGAAGGACTGGCCGAGTTCGGCGTCATCCTGCTCGTCGCGATCGGCGGGAAGCTCGGCGGCACCTACCTGGGCGCGCGCTCGCAGTCCCTGGGCAAGAGGGACTCGGCCACCCTGGCGGCGCTGATGAACACCCGGGGCCTGACCGAGCTGGTGATCCTCGGAGTGGGTCTGGAACTCGGGCTGCTGGACGGCTCGCTGTATTCCCTGATGGTCGTGATGGCCCTGATGACGACGGCGATGACGGGGCCGCTGCTGTCCCTGATCGGCGCCAGGGGCACCCGGGCGCCGGCCCCGATCCAGGCCCCGATCCCGGCCTCGATCCCGGCTGGCGCAGCCCGAGCGGGAGGCGCCGGGGCGAGCGCCGGGTCCGGTTCCGGCCCCGATGTGTAGTGTGGCGACATGAAGGCAGAGACCTTGCGAGGCAACCTGGAAGGCATGCTGCTGGCCGTGCTGGAGCCCGGAGAGCAGCACGGGTATGCCGTCATCGAAGAGCTCAAGCGGCGCAGCGGGGACGCGATCAACCTCCCTACGGGGACGGTCTATCCGGCCCTGCACCGGCTGGAGGCCGCGGGGCTGGTCGGCAGCGAGTGGTCGACCTTCAACGGCCGCCGCCGCCGCAACTACTTCCTCACCACGGCCGGCCGCCGCGCCCTGGCCGACAAGCGCACGGCATGGCGGGAGGTCTCCTCGATCATCTCGGTGGTGCTCGGAGGCGGGGCGTGACGGAAGCGGCGGTACTGCGGCGCTACACCGCCCGCATCGCCGAGCACCTCGTCGGACCGTCTTCCAGGCGGTCGGCGATCCTCGATGAGGTGCTGGACGGCCTGGAGTGTGCGACCGAGAGCAATCTGGAGCACTGTCCCGACGCCGAGGAGGCCGCGCAGCGCGCCGTCCGGGAGTGGGGTCCGCCCACCGAGGTGGCACGGGCCTACAACGACGCCACGCTGCGGATCAGAGCCAACCACTTGTCCGTGCGCGCCGTGTGCGCGCTGCCGCTGCTCGCGGCGACCTGGGCGTCCGCCATGCTCGGGGGTCCGCCCGGGCCGTGGGCGTACCGACATCCGCCGTTGCTGCTGGTGGGGTTGTCGGTCGTCGCGTTCGGCTGTGTGCTCTCCCTGGCGGGAGCCGTCTCCGGGCTCCGCAAGGGCAGTGGCATCGAGGCGGCGGACGCCCGGCGGGACCGCGGGGTCACGACCGGGACGCTCGCGGCTCTCATCGGACTGCTCTGCGTGCTGGGTGCGCTGATCCTGCTGATGCTCAACAGGGGCCTGAGCCACCCCGAATCCCTGGACTGGCCGATGGTCTCCGTCGCGGCGGCCCTGACCCTGCTGGCCGGCGCCTACTTCGGGCTGGCCCTGAAGCGTTTCCTCTCGGTGATGCGGGGAGCCGGTTCCCCGTAGCGTCCGCGTTCCGCAGCATCGCGCAACACCGCGCAACACCGCGCAACACCGCGCAACACCGCGTAACACCGTTTAACACCACGATCAGAGCCCCTGGTGGGGGCGGCATCCACGGACGGATGCCGCTCCCGCCAGGGGCTCTTCGCGTTCCCCGGCGCGGTCCGTGCCCCGCCCAACTCTCCTGCCCGGCAATGGCTTTGTGTTGCGGACGCCGTGCCAGGCGGCTACGTTGACCGCCATGTGTAGCGAGGCTACACAATAGCGTCGCTACAGGAGGTGTGCCGTGGAGCGCATGACGCGATGGGTGCTCGCCCATCGGCTGCCCGTGGTCCTGGTCTGGGTGGTGCTCACCCTGGTCGGGGGCGCCCTGTCCGGCAGCACGATCGAGAGGCTCTCCTTCGAGTCCCGCCTCCCGGACAAGCCGGCCCAGGTGGCGAACGACACCCTCGCCCGGCACTTCTCCCAGACCGGAGGCAAGAACGCCCCGCTCCTCCTCGTGGTGACCGTGCCGGACGGCACGACCGCCGACAGCGAGGAGGTCCGTACGGCCTGGGGCGACCTGATCGCCAAGGTCACTCCGCAGGGCGGCCGCAGCGTGTCCTACGCGAACACGGGCGACGACTCCCTGATCTCCGGGGACAGGCGCACCACCGTCGCGCTGCTCTACCCGCCGGCGAACCGCACCAACGCCCCCTACGAGCAGTCGCTCCCGGGGATCAGGCAGGCGGTCGGGCAGGCGAAGATCGCGGGCGCACCGGTCGAGCTGACCGGCCAGCCCGTCCTGTCCGGCCGCGACAGCGGAGCCCAGCGCAGCCCGATCCACGAGACGCTGATCGGAGCCCTGGGGGCCCTCGTCGTGCTCTGCCTCGTCTTCACCAGCGGCCTGGCCGTCGTTCCCCTGCTGATGGCCGCGGTCGCCATCCCCACCACGTTCCTGCTGGTGCGCGGCATCACCGGGGTCACCGACGTCTCGTTCATCGTCCAGTTCCTGGTGGCCCTCATCGGTCTGGGCATCGCCATCGACTACGCCCTCCTCGTCGTCACCCGCTGGCGGGAGGAACGGCAGAAGCCCGGAGCCGACGGCCCCGGTCCCGCCGCCCGCCGCGAAGCGGTCGTACGCTCCCTGGCCAGTGCCGGCCGCGCCGTCGCACTCAGCGGCGCCACCGTGGCGATCTCGCTCGCCGCCCTCGTGGTCCTGCCCGTCCCCTTCCTGCGCAGCGTCGGCTACGCGGGTCTGCTGATCCCGCTCGTCAGCGTCGCGGTCGCCCTGACCCTGCTGCCCGTCCTGCTGTACTCGTGGGGCGACCAACTCGACCGGCCGCGCCGGGCGCACCGCCCGGACAGCAGGATGTGGGCCAGGATCGCCGGGGCCACCACCCGCCGCCCCGCGCTCACCGCGGTGATCAGCGGCGCGCTGCTGCTGGCCCTGGCCGCGCCCGTACTCGCCCTGCGCCTGGGGCAGCCGGCCACCGTGACGCTCGCCCAGGGCGGACAGCCCGCGGCGGCCTTCCAGCGGATCGTCGACGCGGGCTTCGGCGAGGGCATCGCACGCCCTCTCGAAGTCGTCGTGGACGGCGCGAGCAGTGTCGCGATGGAGAGCAGGCTCGGCGCTCTCGAAGGCGTCGCGGGCTCCGTGGCCCCCGCGGGCTGGCAGCGCGGCGGACGGCGCATCGTCGAGGTGTGGACCGCGGCGGACCCGTCGAGCGGCGACGGCCGGGACGCGGTGACGGCGGTCATGGACACGGCGGGGGAGACCCCCGGCGCGCTCGTGGGCGGCGGACCCGCCCAGGACGTCGACTTCATCGACGCGGTCTACGGGTCCCTCGGGCTCATCCTCGTCTTCGTCGCCCTGCTCACCTTCGTCGTGCTGGCCCGGACCCTGCGCTCGGTGGTCCTGCCGGTGAAGGCCCTGGTCCTCAACGCACTGTCGACCTGCGCGGCGTACGGGGTGGTCGTGCTCGTCTGGCAGGAGGGCCACGGGAGCGAGGCGCTGTTCGGCACCCCGGCGATCGGGGCGGTGACCATCTGGATCCCCATGGCGGTCTTCGCCTTCCTCTTCGGGCTGTCCATGGACTACGAGGTGTTCATCCTCCACCGCATCCGCGAATCCCACCTGGAGCTGGCCGCCGAGGGGGTGCGCGACACGGTGATCCCCTCCGTCGTGACGGGCATCGGCCGGACCGGCCGGCTCGTGACCTCCGCGGCGCTCATCCTCTTCCTGGCCTTCACCGCGCTGGGCAGCGTCCCCATCACCGACGTGAAGGTGTTCGCCACCGCGCTGGCGGCGGGCGTCATCATCGACGCCACCGTCGTACGCGGCCTCCTCACCCCGGCTCTGGTCACCCTCCTCGGGCGGTCCAACTGGTGGTTCCCGGACGCCTTGGGCCGGTTGCTCGTCACCTCCCCCGGACGGGCGGCCGGCCCGGGGCGGGACCCCGGCCTTGACGCGGCGGCAGACGGTGGGGGCGGGGCGGTGACGCCGGCCGTCGTTCCCTCCTCGGCGACGGCGGGCCCGCGCGGCCACGGACGTCGGTGATCCGCCGGATCGGTGGGTCCACGGGGTCGGCCGGGTCCGCCGGGATCCGCCGGAATCCGTCCCGTGCCGATGTCTACCGGTCCAAGCCTCCTCGCCCGATCATGACCGGACGGTCCCGCCCCCGGGACGCGGCAGTCGGGGATCGCGGGTCACGCGCGGGCCCGATGCGGAGAGGAGCGGCACTCATGGAGGACGAGGCGGCGGACGCGGTGGCCACGGCCACGGCGATCGTGCATGCGGCGGCGATCAGGCGGGCACGGCAGGAGCAGGTCGTACGGGCGGTGGCGTGGCTCTGGGGCGGGGCGTTCCTGGCCGGCTGCCCGTCCGGCGTGTGGTGGAGAGGGGACCGGGCGAACATCCCGCTCGTCGGTGAGGTGCTCGCCGCCTGGGGTCCGGGCACGATGCCCTACCCGACCGACCTGATCGGGCTGATGCTCCTCGTGTACGCGGCCCTCTTCGCGGCCGCCGGGGCCGGGGCCCTGTGGTGCGGCGCCGCGGACCTCGCCCGCCGCGTGAACCCTCTCGCGCGCTACGACCGGCCCCGGGAAAACCATGGATCGTGAACCATGATCGCCGGATAGCCTGGATAAATGCTCACAGAAGTGATCGCGACCCGCTATGTGACGCCCCTGCGTGAGGGCGGCTCGCTCCCGGGAATCGTGGAAGCCGACGATCTCGGCACGTACGTCATGAAGTTCACCGGAGCCGGCCAGGGCCGCAAGACCCTGGTCGCCGAGGTCATCTGCGGCCGGCTGGCCCAGCGGCTGGGGCTGCGCGTCCCCCGGCTGGTGCAGATGCAGCTCGACCCGGTCATCGGGCTCGGTGAGCCCGACCAGGAGGTCCAGGAGCTGCTGAAGGCCAGCGGCGGGCTGAACCTCGGGATGGACTACCTCCCCGGCTCGATCGGCTTCGACCCGCTCGCGTACCAGGTGGACCCGGTGGAGGCGGGGCGCGTGGTCTGGTTCGACGCACTGATCAACAACGTCGACCGGTCCTGGCGCAATCCCAACATGCTGGTCTGGCACGGGGACCTCTGGCTCATCGACCACGGCGCCACCATGATCTGGCATCACAACTGGCCCACCGCCGAGAGCGCCGCCGCCAAGCCCTACAACGCCTCCGACCACGTACTGGCCCCGGTCGGCCCGGACATCGCGGCGGCGGCGGCCGCGCTCGCGCCGCTGGTCACCGAGGAGCTGCTCACCGAGGTCGCGGCCGACGTGCCCGACGAGTGGCTGGTCGACGAGCCGGGCTTCGACTCCACCGACGCGCTGCGCCGCGCCTACGTGCAGGCCCTGCTGCCGCGCGCGGCCACGATCCACGAGAGGATCACGATGGAGGCCGAGGCGAAGGTCCGGTCGGGTCCGCCCGGCTGGCTCGCCGACCGCCTCGACCCCCGTCCCCGGAAGATGAAGAGCGACAGCGAGTGATCAAGCGGGACGTGTTCGAGTACGCGCTGGTGCGTGTGGTGCCCCGGATGGAGCGCGGGGAGTGTTTCAACGCCGGCGTGATCGTCTACTGCCGGGCGCGCTCGTACGTCGCCGCGCGCACCCATCTGGACGAGGCGAAGCTCCTCGTGCTGGATCCGGGGGCCGACGTGGCCGGGGTACGGGCCGCGTTGCGCGGGGTCGAGGGCGTGTGCACGGGCGGCGAGTTCGCGGGGCAGGCGGCCGGTGACGACGCGGGGCGGCGGTTCCGGTGGCTGATCGCACCCCGGAGCACCGTCGTGCAGCCCGGCCCGGTGCACATCGGCCTGACGGCCGATCCCGAGGTGGAGGTGGAGCGGCTGCTGGACCTGCTGGTCCGGTAGCCCGATCGACTCCCCGTTGACACGGAGTGCCAGGGCTCCTAGCGTCTCCTCAGCTGAAGCTACTAAGCGGTTGCTCAGCCCTGAGGGGCCGCTTTCCGAGGCGAGGAGATCCAGCATGTCCACCACCGAGCAGCGCGTCGCGATCGTGACCGGGGCGGCCCGGGGCATCGGCGCGGCCACCGCCCTGCGCCTGGCCGCCGAAGGGCGGGCCGTCGCCGTACTCGACCTGGACGAGGCGGCCTGCAAGGACACCGTGGAGGCGATCACGGCGGCCGGCGGCACGGCCGTCGCGATCGGCTGCGACGTCGCCGACAGCGCCCAGGTGGAGGCGGCCGTCGAGCGGGTGGTGAGCCTGCTCGGCGCTCCGACCATCCTGGTCAACAATGCGGGTGTGCTGCGCGACAACCTGCTCTTCAAGATGAGCGACACCGACTGGGACACCGTCATGAACGTGCACCTGCGCGGTGCGTTCCTGATGTCGAAGGCCTGTCAGAAGCACATGGTGGCAGCCAAGTTCGGCCGGATCGTGAGCCTCTCCAGCAGCTCCGCGCTCGGCAACCGCGGCCAGGCCAACTACTCGGCGGCCAAGGCCGGTCTGCAGGGCTTCACCAAGACGCTGGCCATCGAGCTCGGCAAGTTCGGCATCACCGCGAACGCCGTCGCCCCCGGTTTCATCGTCACCGAGATGACCGCGCACACGGCCTCCCGGGTCGGGATGGACTTCGAGGACTTCCAGGCCGCGGCCGCCACGCAGATCCCGGTGCAGCGCGTCGGGCGCCCGGACGACGTGGCCAACGCCATTGCCTTCTTCGCCGGCGAGGCCGCCGGCTTCGTTTCCGGCCAGGTCATGTACGTGGCCGGCGGCCCGCTCAGCTGACGAAAGGCAGGGTTCACGTCATGACGTACGACGGAACGGACAGCGGCAAGGTGGCGCTGATCACCGGGGCGAGCCGGGGCATCGGCTACGGCATCGCCGAGGCCCTGGTGGCGCGCGGCGACCGGCTCTGCATCACCGGGCGGAACGAGGAGGCCCTCAAGGAGGCCGTCGAGCAGCTCGGTGCGGACCGGGTGATCGGGGTCGCGGGCAAGGCGCACGACGAGGCCCACCAGGCCGTCGCCGTGGAGCGGGCGATGGAGGCCTTCGGCCGCGTCGACTTCCTGATCAACAACGCGGGGACCAATCCGGTCTTCGGGCCGATCGCGGACCTGGACCTCGGGGTGGCCCGCAAGGTCTTCGAGACCAATGTGATCTCGGCGCTCGGCTTCGCCCAGCGCACCTGGCACGCCTGGCAGAAGGAGAACGGCGGCGCGATCGTCAACATCGCCTCCATCGCCGGCGTCTCCGCCTCGCCCTTCATCGGGGCGTACGGGATGAGCAAGGCGGCCATGGTCAACCTGACCCTCCAGCTCGCCCACGAGATGGCGCCGGGGGTCCGGGTCAACGCGATCGCGCCCGCGGTGGTGAAGACCAAGTTCGCGCAGGCGCTCTACGAGGGCCGGGAACAGGAGGCGGCCGCGGCCTATCCGCTGGGCCGGCTCGGGGTTCCGGAGGACATCGGAGGGGCCGCCGCTTTTCTTACATCTGCACAAGCGGAATGGATCACGGGACAAACTCTGATCGTTGACGGGGGAATGTTCCTCAATGCCGGAGTGCATTGACCGATAATCGGACGCATTTGCCTCTCAAGGGGAGGCAAATGCGTACCGAATGGGCACGTAATCGGTCAAGTGCCTCATGAAACCTACCCATTGGTTTCGTGATGCTCTGCGGTAGGGTCTGCCGCACCCCTGGCTGATCGAGGAGCGTGCACGTGTTCAACCGGACCAGATGCCTGCAGATCACTGCGGCCGTTGCGTCCATATCCCTGCTCTCCGGATGCGGCCTGTTCTCGGACGACGGTGGCAATGGCGAACAGCGGATCGTCGTCGGAACGACGAGCGCACCCACGACCCTCGATCCGGCCGCGGCCTGGGACGGCTCCTGGGAGCTCTACCGGAACGTCTACCAGACCCTGCTGGCGTTCCCCACGGGTGCCACCAAGCCCCAGCCGGACGCCGCCCAGAGCTGCGAGTTCACCGACTCCGGGAACGAGTCGTACCGCTGCACCGTGCGCAAGGGCCTGAAGTTCTCCGACGGCGAGCCGCTGGACGCCAAGGCCGTCAAGCACTCCCTGGACCGGATCATGGCCATCGACGCCCCCTCCGGCCCCAAGGCCCTCTTCGGCAGCCTCGACAAGATCGAGACGCCGGACGCGCAGACGGTGGTCTTCCACCTGAAAACCCCGGACGCCACCTTCCCCTTCGTGCTCGGCTCCCCGGCCGCCTCGCTGGTCTCGCCGAAGCAGTACCCGGCCGACAAGCTGCGCGAGGGCGACAAGGTCACCGGCTCCGGCCCGTACACCCTCGAGTCGTACAAAGAGGGCAGCGAGGCGGTCCTGAACCGCAACGAGAGCTACAACGGCTTCGCCAACCGCCGCAACGGCGGGGCCACGATCCGCTACTTCGCGGACTCCAAGAAGATGATCGCGGCCCTCAAGGGCAAGGAGATCGACGCGACCTACCGCGGCCTCTCCGCCGAGGAGGTCAAGGACCTCCAGGCCCCCGCCTCGCACGACGAGGGCGTCCAGGTCGTCGAGAACGTCGGCGCCGAGATCCGCTACCTGATCTTCAACCCCAAGGACCCGCAGGTCGCCAAGGTCCAGGTGCGCCAGGCGATCGCGCAGCTCATCGACCGCGGGGCGCTCGTCTCGCAGGTCTACCAGGGCACCGCCGAGCCGCTCTACTCGATGGTCCCCAAGGGGGTCGTCGGCCACAAGACGCCGTTCTACGACAAGTACGGCCAGCCGGACGTGGCCAAGGCCAAGAAGACCCTCAAGGACGCCGGGATCCCCACGCCGGTCGACCTGACCTTCTGGTACACCACCGACCGCTACGGTGCCTCCACCGCGGACGAGTTCACCGAGCTCAAGCGCCAGCTCGACGAGAGCGGGCTCTTCAAGATCACCCTGCGCGGGCAGCCCTGGAAGGCCTTCCAGGAGGGCTACAAGAAGGGCGAATACCCGGTCTTCGGCCGCGGTTGGTTCCCCGACTTCCCGGACCCGGACAACTTCATCGCGCCGTTCGTCGGCAAGGAGAACGCGGTCGGCACCCCGTACGAGTCCAACGAGATCCTGAGCGTCATCCTGCCCAAGTCCCGCCGCGAGAGCGACCGGTCGGCCGGCGTCCACGAGTTCGAGAAGGCCCAGCAGATCTTCGCCGACGACGTCCGGCTGCTGCCCCTGTGGCAGGGCAAGCTGTACGTCGCCGCCCGCGAGGACATCGCCGGCGCGGAGCGGGCGCTCGACCCGCAGACCGTCATGCAGCTGTGGGAGCTGCACCGCAAGACCAGCTGGTAGCAGGCCCCGTACGCCGCCCCGCCCGCCCGCACCGCCCACCCGGGCGGGGTGGGCGGGCGCCGCGTTGTCAGTGGTCACCGGTAAGTTCTTGATCCGTCGCGCGAAGCAGTTGCGCGGGCGTGAAGTCTCGAACAACGTGTACCGGAGGTTGTCGCCGTGACCCAGATGCTGCCCGAGTCCTGGCTCCCCGTCCTCGGCGGGGAGCTGGATCAGCCCTACTTCAAGGAACTCACCGAGTTCGTCGAGAAGGAGCGGGCGAACGGGCCGGTCTACCCGCCCCGCGAGCAGGTCTTCGCGGCCCTGGAGGCCACCGCGTTCGACCAGGTGAAGGTGCTGGTCCTCGGCCAGGACCCGTACCACGGTGCGGGCCAGGGCCACGGGCTGTGCTTCTCCGTGCAGCCCGGCGTGAAGACCCCGCCCTCGCTGCGCAACATCTACAAGGAGATGCAGGCGGAGCTGGACACCCCCATCCCGGACAACGGGTACTTGATGCCGTGGGCCGAGCAGGGCGTCCTGCTGCTCAACGCGGTGCTCACCGTCCGCGAGGCGGAGCCCAACTCGCACAAGGGCAAGGGCTGGGAGAAGTTCACCGACGCGGTGATCCGCGCGGTGGCCGCGCGCCCCGACCCGGCCGTCTTCGTCCTCTGGGGGGCGTACGCCCAGAAGAAGCTCCCGCTGATCGACGAGGAGCGGCACGCGGTCGTCAAGGGGGCCCACCCCTCCCCGCTGTCGGCCAAGAAGTTCTTCGGCTCCCGGCCGTTCACCCAGATCAACGAGGCCGTCGCCGCCCAGGGCCATGCGCCGATCGACTGGCGGATCCCGGACCTGGGCCGATGACCGACCGCGCCTAGGCGGCATTGCCGGTGCCTCCGGCTAGCGTCTTGATGATCAGACCGGAGCAGGTCTGACAGGAACAAGCCGGAGGCCGCGTTGACGGAGCAGCAGGAGGCGTCTGAGGACGCCGTCATGACCAGGATCGGCCAAGCGGCCATCCTGCTGCACGCCGGCGACCGCGAGGAGGCCCGCAACCGGCTCGGCGAGATCTGGTCCGAGATCGGCACGGAGGGCGACTCCCTGCACCGCTGCACGCTCGCGCACTACCTCGCCGACGCGCAGGACGACCCCGCCGAGGAGCTGGCCTGGGACCTCAGGGCCCTGGCCGCCGCGCACGCCGAAGCCGACGGCGACGGTCCCGGTCCGCCCCCGGCCGTCCGGGTCTTCTACCCGTCGCTGCACCTGAGCCTGGCCGCCGACTACGTGAAGCTACGGCGCCCCGAGGCGGCCCGGATCCACCTGGCGCGGGCCCGCGCCGCCACCGGTGCCCTGGCCGACGACGGGTACGGGAACGGCGTACGGGCCGCCATCGCCCGCCTGGAGCGCCGCCTGGCGGCGGAACCGGGGGAGGGGCCCCGACCGTTCCCGGAGCAGAACCAGTAGCGGGAGCGGGAGCGGAACCAGGAGGAGCAGGGCCGGGCCGTCAGCCGCCCTGGACGCCCGCGCAGATGCGGGCCTCCGGGCTGTCCGGATGCCAGCGCCCGTGCCGGCGGCCCAGCGCGCACACGTCGGCGGGCCGCACCGGCAGCTCCCGCACCAGCTCGCGCGGCACCTCGCCGCCCTCGGAACGGGGCCGTCCGGGGTGCCCGCCCGGACGCCCGTCGGTGTGGTCGCGGTGCCCGCTGGGCCGCCGGGGCTCCGGGATGTCCGGAACCGGCGCTGCGGCCGCCGGGGCTCCGCGTGCTCCCGGCCGGCCGTCCTGCGCCGCCTGCGCGGTAGGGGCCGCGGCCCGCGGGACGGCGGCCCGGCCGGAAGCGGAGGGGGCCGGCCCGGCCGGGTGTCCCGGCCTTGCCTCCACGGCCTCCAGCGCCTCCAGAGCGGGTGCCCGGACGACCACCGGCGCGGCCCCCGGCCCGCCGCGGGGCTCGTGCCGGGGCGGCGCCCCCGGGGTGCCGGGGGCGGTCGCGGGCTGCAGGGGAGCCGGGGTCACGTTCACGCAGCCGGAGACGGCCGAGACCGCACAGGCGACGCCGAGCAGCAGCTTTGTCGTGGTTCGGGTTGGATGCACTCACACAACTCTGCTGTGCGAGGACTGTGTTGCGAAAACCCGGAGCCGATATTCACCCCGCACGGGTGACGGCTACTCGCCCGTGGCGCCGTCGATGTGCTCCCGCAGCAGGTCCGCGTGGCCGTTGTGGCGCGCGTACTCCTCGATCATGTGGTTGTAGACCCAGCGCAGGCTGAACACCTCGCCCCGGCGGTGGCTCTCGGCCTTCGAGGCGAGGTCCAGCGAGCGGCCGGCCGCGGCCTGCCGGGCCAGCTCGATTTCGGTCTGCCACACCCGCTCCGCCTCGGCCCAGGTGTCCTTGTCGGCGAAGTGGAAGTCCCCGTCCGGGTTCTCGCCGTTGCAGTACAGCTCGGGCAGCTCCTCGTCCAGCATGATCTCCCGGAACCAGTACCGCTCCACCTCGGCCATGTGCCGCACGAGTCCCAGCAGGCTCAGTGCGGACGGCAGCAGCGGGGTGGTGCGCAGCTGCGCGTCGGACAGGCCCTCGCACTTCCAGGCCAGGGTGGAGCGGTGGTAGTCGAGCCAGCCGTCGAGCATCTCGCGCTCGTCGGCCGTGGTGGAGGGTTCGGAACGGTGGGATCCGTCACTGATCGTCATGGGCGCCATCCTGGTCGAACTCGGCCGTGGTCACCACCGGTTAGGCTGCGTACTCCCACAAGGAACGAACCTGGAGGTCCCGGTGAAGGTCGGCTGTATCGGACTCGGCGACATCGCGCAGAAGGCGTACCTGCCCGTCCTGACCACCCGCCCGGGGCTCGAACTGCACCTGCAGACCCGGACCCCGGCCACCCTCGAACGGGTCGGCGCCCAGCACCGCGTCCCGGCCGAACGCCTGCACACCGACCTCGACTCGCTGCTCGCCCAGAAGCTCGACGCGGCCTTCGTGCACGCCCCGACCGCCGTCCACCCCGAGATCGTGGAACGGCTGCTGGAAGCGGGCGTGCCGACGTACGTCGACAAGCCGATCGCCTACGAGCTCGCGGAATCGCGCCGCCTGGTCGAGCTGGCCGAGGAGCGCGGGGTCTCCCTCGCCGTCGGCTTCAACCGCCGCCACGCGCCCGGCTACGCGCAGTGCGCCGACCACGCGCGCGACCTCATCGTCATGCAGAAGAACCGGGTCGGCCTGCCCGAGGACGTACGGACCTTCGTCCTGGACGACTTCATCCACGTCGTCGACACCCTGCGCTTCCTGCTGCCCGGCGAGGCCGACCAGGTCGACGTACGGGCCGTGGTGCGGGACGGCCTGATGAGCCAGGTGGTGCTCCAGCTGTCCGGTACGGGCTTCACCGCGCTCGGCATCATGAACCGGCTCTCCGGTTCCACGGAGGAGGTGCTGGAGGTCTCCGGGCAGGACACCAAGCGCCAGGTCGTCAACCTCGCGGAGGTCATCGACCACAAGGGCCAGCCCACGGTCCGGCGGCGCGGGGACTGGGTGCCGGTGGCCCGCCAGCGCGGCATCGAGCAGGTCGTCGACTCCTTCCTGGAGGCCGTCTCCACGGGCACGACCCTCAGCGCGCGCGACGCGCTGGCCACCCACGAACTGTGCGAGCGGGTGGTGAGGTCCGCGCTGGAGCAGGCGTCCTGAGCGGCCACGACACGGTCGGCTACCCGGTCGGCGCCGGTGGTGTTCCCAGGGGCGCCCCGGCGCGTTTCCCGGGCCGTACGGAGCGGGCGCCCGCGGCCGCGCCGTAGACGGCCAGGGCGGTCAGCGAGGCGCCCACGGGCCAGTCCCCGAAGCGGACGTACAGGGTCGTGCCCCGCGCGAGCGGGACCTCGTACACCCATGCCGTGCTCGCCGAGGTGGACAGCGCCGGCCCGATCCGCTCGCCGGACGGGCCGTGCACCGCGCTGATGCCGGTGAGAGCGGAGTGGACCTCGGGCCGGCCGGTCTCGGCGGCGCGCAGCGCGGACAGCGAGGCGTGCTGGGCCGGTGCCCAGCTGTTCTGGAAGGTGGAAGTCGACGACTGGTCGACGAGCAGTGCGGCGCCCTCGCGGACGAGGTGGCGGCTCATGTCCGGGAACGCCGACTCGAAGCAGACCAGCGGGCCGAGGCGGACGCCCGGCCGGCCGGGCAGGTCCATCAGGACCGGCGCCTCGCCCGGAACGCGGTTCTCCGCCGCGGCCTTGCCGACCGAGGTGGCCCAGCCCAGCAGCCCGCGGGCCGGCACGTACTCCCCGAAGGGGACCAGGCGCATCTTGTCGTACCGGTCACCGGTCGGGCCCCCGGGACCGACGAGCACCGCCGATTTGCGGATCCCGGGCCGGTCGGCGGCCCGCGCGTCCACGTTGACCAGCAGCGGAGCCCCCACCCGCGCCGACAGGGCGGCGAGCCGCCGGGCCAGGTCCGGGCGGGCCGTCAGGTCCTCGCCGACACTGCTCTCCCCCCACACCACCAGGTCCGGGCGGAGCCCGGCAGAGGTCCCCGTGGGCCCCTGCCCGGCCAGGGCCCCGGTCAGCTGCTCCCCGAGGGCGAACCGCCGCTCCGCGCCGTCCGGGCCGTCCTCGACCGGGCCCGGCTGTACGAGGGCCACGCGCAGCACGCCCGAGACCTCCGGGCGGGGCGCCCACAGCCACACCACCCCCGCCAGCACCGCGCAGCCCGTCACCCCGGCCAGCGCGGGCGTCCGCGCCCCCGGCGCCGTGGCTAGCAGGACCAGCGCGCAGTTCACCGCCACGACCAGCAGGCCGACCAGCCAGACCCCGCCCACCGAAGCCAGCCGCAGCGCGGGCGCCACCTGCCACTGACTGGCACCGAGCAGCCCCCACGGACCGCCCAGCCCCTGCCAGGACCGGGCCAGCTCCGACAGCAGCCAGCCCGCCGGTACGAGGACCAGCGCGGCCGCGGCCCGCCCCGGTCCCGGGAGCCCGCCGAGCAGCTCCCGCACCAGCAGCGCCCAGGGAATCCAGAGCAGGCCCACGAGCGCCGCCACGGCGAAGAGGAACACGTGGAGGCTGGGCAGCAGCCAGTGGTGGACGGCGAAGACGAAGCCGGCGCCGCCGAGCCAGCCCTCCAGGGCCGCGCGCCGGCCGGTGGGGGCCGACCTCAGCAGCAGGATCCAGGGCACGAGGGCGACGTAGGCGAACCACCACAGCGAGGGGGCCGGGAAGGCGAGGCAGGGCAGGGCCCCCGCGACGACCGCTGCCGGCGCACGCCACCACGGGACCCGCTTCGAGACCGTCGAGACCGTCAGCACCCTGGGCCTCCGCTTCCAGTGTGGAACAGCCCTGCCCGTGGAACCAGCCGCTTGTGGAACCAGCTGTCCGTGAACCGGTTGTCCGCCGGGTGAACCACCTGTACGTCCGGCACCTGTCCGTCCGGCACCCGTCCGTCCGGCCATCTGCCCGTCGAACCGTCAGAACGACATGTGCCGCCACTTCTCGTGGACGGTCACCCGCGAGAGCCGCCAGCCGGACCGGGCGGTACGGGTGACGGCGAAGGTGTAGCGGCCCGCCGCGACGAAGTTGGGCGCGGTGACGGCGGGGCCGCCCTCGTCGGGCTCCTCCCCGGCCAGCCGCATGGGATTGAGGAAGTCGGCCCGGACCTCCGCCGTGTCACCGGGGGAACCGCCCTCGTCCGGGATCCGGATCAGCCGGTTGACGATGAGGTGCTGGCGCACCGGGAACAGCTTCATCGTCTCCGCGAGCCAGTCCGCGACCTCCCCGGCGGGGCCCTCGATCCCGCCGGCCGAGGCGTAGTCGGCCCGCCCGCCCGGGGCGAACAGGGCGCGGTACGCGTCCCAGTCGCCGTCGTCCACGGCGATGGCGTACCCCGTGACCAGCTCGTCGATCGCCAGCCGGTCCATCAAGCCCGCAAGGTCCACACGCTGCGTCATCGGGTCAGTGTGCGGGCGCGGGGCGCGGAGGCCAAGGGGCGTGCGGGGACCGGATCTTCCGGCCCCGCGTCAGTGACCGGAACGCGCCTCCCGGGGACGGACCACCACGAGGTAGGCGTCGCTGGCCAGATCCATCACCACCTCCGCGGGCACGCCCTCGCGCGTCCGCTGCGCCGCGTACTCCTCGGCCGGCCAACTTCCCCTCGGACTTCCGGCCGGAAACCGCTCCAGCACCACTCGACCCATGGGACACCCCCTGCTGTTCGTCTTCAGGTCTCTTCAGCACAACGACGCGAAGGCCGCCCGGGAACGTTCCCGAACGGCCTTCGATTCACGCGGAGCGGTGACGTGCGCCACGTTCTTTGCGGAAGACGGGCCCTAGCCCGCCGACTCGCCGGCGTGGGGGCTGAGGACGCCCCTGCCGATCAGGATGACCAGCAGGATGCCGAGCAGGACCCGGTAGATCACGAACGGCATGAAGCTCTTGCTGGAGATGAACGTCATGAACCAGTTCAAGCGTCGAGGTCCTGAGCGGCTTTGAGCTGCTGTTTCCACCACTCTTCAAGATCGAATCAGAGAGCAGTGGGAGATGGCACCCTGCAGTGCTCTCCCTCGCTGGCCACGAAGCGCAGCGACCTGGTTTGCAGCGAATCGGCAATCTCCTGCTCCATGGTCAGTGCCGATGAGGCGGTTGCCGAGCTGGCGCAGGGCGGGGTTGTAGTCCAGGTCCCGGGCTCGTTGCTTGTCGTAGTAGCGGCGGGCGCCGGGCGAGATCTGCAGCGTGCAGATCGGAGAAGTAACCGGGACGGACCCGGCCGCCCTGGCCGTGTTCATCGGTAACCAGAGGACCGGGCACCGCATCCCGCACCGGCTGGCCTGCAGAGCTCTCGGGGTGTCGGAGTCCTGGTTCTACAAGTGGCGCGACAAGCGCCACCGTGCGTGAGGTCCGGCGCGGACAGATGGCCGACGTGGTCCGGCAGATCTTCGAGGACTCCGGCGGCACCTACGGTTCCCCGAAGGTCTGGCGTCTCCTGGTCCGCGCCGGCTGGAGGGTCTCGGTGAACACCGTCGCCCGTCTGATGGCCGAGCTCGGGCTGGCGGGGCGGAAGGTGCGCCGACGGCGCGGGCTGACCCGGCCCGGCAAACGGCCGGCGGCCCCGGACTTCGTGCGGCGGGACTTCACCGCGGACGCCCCGGACCAGGTGTGGTGCGGCGACATGACCGAGATCACCACCGGTGAGGGCAAGCTCTACCTCGTCACCGTCATCGACCTGTTCTCGCGCCGGCTGCTCGGCTACGCGATGGGCGCACACCATGACGCTGACCTGGTCGTGGCGTCCTTGAACATGGCCGCGGCCACCCGCGGCGGTGACGTGAAGGACGTGATCTTCCACAGCGACCGAGGCGGCGAGTACGGCTCCCGGCGCTTCCGGCGGTCCTCCGCGACCACCGGGCACCCAGCCATGCCCACACCCACCCTGACCTGCTGTTATTTACGCGTCAGAGTCGCTCAGCGCTGGACACTGCGCGCCGCGACACACGGACAACCTTGATCCCGTCGGCGCTCGCCGGCCCCTCACCAGGAGATGACCATGCCTCGCGCTGCCCGCTTCGCCGCCACGTACGCCCTGCTCACCGGCGCCCACGAGGTCGGCGACTACATCGTTATCGCGTCAAACAACGTGTCCACCATGCAGAAGGCTCGGTGTCGTGAACCGGCCGGGCTCGACACACCCGACAGGGGACCCGTTGCAGGCCCGGTTCGGGAAGCCGGCGGGTCCGGCTTCCCGAACGCAGAGCTATCGTCGACAGACACGGGCCTCTGCCTAGGTTCCGGCTCCGGCAGGCGTTACTCGACTTCCTCGAAGTTGTAGCTGGAGCTATTGCTGTCGATCTTGATCCGCACAGTCCGGTAGCCCGGCTTGCCGTTTTTGGCGTGCTTGCCCCAGTGCTGGCATGTGAAGCCGGTGTCGCCCCGTACCTCTCATTGATCATCTGGTAGATGAGCTTGTCGACCAGGAGCGCCTTTTTGGGCTCCTTGGTGTACGAGATGATGCTGCTGCCCGCGGTGTAGCTGTCGCTGATCTTGACGTCGTAGGGGATCTCGCCCCCGCGTATGTCACCATGCACTGGCTGACCGCACCGGCCTTCTGCGTCACGCCGGCGGGGTGAGTGGTGCTGGTCTTACCGGCGACCTTGGCGGTGCTGAGCACGTCCTCGCGCAGCGCGTGCTCCACCTTCTTCACGAAGGGAGCGCCGAGATCGGGGGCCGGGGTGACCCGGAGCGCGTCGCCGCACGCATGTACACGTCCGGCTGAGGGCCGGCGATGGCGACCGGCAGGGCCTTTGCCGCGTCGTCGCTGCCGCCGCCCTGGGCGGTTTCCGAAGCGCCGCAGCCCGCGCTGAGTAGGGTCACCGCGGCCACGCCGGTCAGAACTCTGGGGAATCGCATAAGAGGAACGTAAACACCCCGACCGGCGGGCCGTGCCCGGGGTCCGGCACCGGTCCACGCCCGACGCCCCCGCGAGCGACCGCGCCGACACGTGTACGGCTCCCGAGAGAACCGCGCCCGCGCGGACTCGGGACCAAGGCGCCCCTTCCACCGGTTGGGATTTCGTAGCCGGTGGCGTCGAGTGCCGTCCCGGTACAGCGCCCGCCTTGGGCGGGTGGATTGGGCCGATGCGCAGGCGGGCCCGGGCTCGCCGGTGACCGGGCCGGTCGGGCCGCGGCGTTGGGCGACGGTGCGCCAGGCCGTACCGTCGCCGGAGACCTGGATGGCGTGCTCCTTGCCGTAGGCGACCTCCCAGGCGAGCCTCACGGTGTCGATGCTTCGGGCGGAACCCAAGGTCGACGTTGAGTCACTGGTCGTTGCTATAGGCGCTGGTCCAGCGCGTGGTGGGATCCCCGTCGAATTCGTTGACCACGGCGAGGAAGGCCGTCTCGGTGGACGACGCGGTCGCGGTTCGGCCGTAGGCGAGGTCGGCCGAGTCGGGGGCGGGCTTGGACGCGCGGCCGAACGAAACTCGTCCGCCGTGCGGAGCAGGGCGTGCTGCACGGTGGGTTGGCTGTACGAGGAGAGTTGGGTCGGGACTGGAGCGGTGACGGCCGACTGCAGTTCCTGGTCGACGTGGGCCGTAGGCCGGTAGTGCCCCCCCGGGTAGCGGCACCGTGCCGCTGGAACCGCGAGGCCCGGATACCGCCCGCCGGTCTTCGACGCGGACGTGCACACCTGTCACCATTCGCCGATGTCGAAGTTGGCCGCGACGGGCATGACATTGTCGTCGAACACAAGGACCAGGTAGGTGCCGAAGCCGACCAGTTGATCGTAGAGACGCTCGGCGAGCTGATAGGTCTCCACCGTGTCGGACCGGGACCGGGCGGTCAGCATGGCCGGAACGGATTCGAGGGGAGGACCAGGATCCGGCTCGCCCACGTACAAGCTCACGGTCACATCGTCGCTCTGGAAGCCGTAAAGGCGGCCGCCGTCTTCCTGGGTGACGCCGGGGGCCTGCCCGAGGGCCACGTCCAGGATGCCCCCGACGTCCTGCCAAAGCCGGTCTCCGAAGCCGGTGGTGTCCCACGGCCCGGCGGTGGGGCCGACCCGGAACTCGAAGTCCCGATCGCCACCACCGTGCTTCTCAAAGTCTGTCATGCGCATCTCTCGCTCTCTGTCTCGCCGTCTGCCTCGGAAGTATCCACGTGAACGATCGGCGGGGTGCCGGGAGTCCCGGCACCCCGCCGACAGGAGCCACGTGCCTACTTGACGTCCAGGTCGAGCATGTATCCGCGCCCGAAGACGATGACGCGTTGGATATGCGTGTTGCTGCGCTTGAAGTCGTCGATGCCCTTGTTCGCCGTCTTCTCGTCCATGCCGCCCTTGCGAAGATCGATCACGGCCAGGTCGACCTGCTGCTTTCGGTCGGCCTTCTTCAAGTGGTCGCGAAGACCGTCGTCACGCGTACTGGTCATAGCCTTGAAGTCGGCCCGCTTGTCGTCCACCCAGGCATCACCGGCATGCGGCGCGAGCTGGTCGTCGTTCCGGGACATCACATTGTGTCCGTGGATCGCCAGGGTCAGCGCGATCTGGAACTCGGCGGGGTCGTCGAACCCGAATCCCTCCTCGCCCTGCTTGTTCTTGCGCTTCCAGGACTCGTCGATCCGCTCCATGATCTTTTCCACGTCGCTGCGCGAGGGTCCCATCATCTCCAGGAGGTCGTGCGCCAGGTTGGCCGCGCCGCAGCCGTCCCGCGCGCCCCTGCGGCAGAGGTCCTCGTCGATGTCCTCGATCTCCTCTTCCAGGTAGTTGTGGAGGTCCCAGTCCCCGTCGAGGATCTGGTTGACCCGCTCCTTGCGGAGCTTGGCGGCGATCTCCGCGTTGGAGAAGAGCAGCTGCTCCAGGTAGCGCTCGTAGCGGGGCGCGCCCGCCGGGGGGTGGCCGGCCCGGCCACGGCCGGTGTTGTAGTTCGTGCCGCGGTGAGGCGGCGGGTTCGACGTCGCCTTGCGGTCCAGGAGGATGTCCGGGATGCCTCCGGTGCAGGAGATCTCGCCGGTCCTGCACTCTGGCACCGCGAGACCGGAGGGGTCGCTGAGCGTGGTGGGGTTGTTGTTGGCGTAGCCGTAGCCGTTGAGCGACTGGTGCTGCTCCAGCGTCAGGTTCGGGTCCACGCTGATGAACTGCCCGATGGAGGGGTCGTACTGACGTGCCCCGACCTGCGTCAGTCCAGTCCCGGCGTCCGCCGACTTGCCGAGGAACCCCTTGTCGTCGGGCCAGGCCCCGGTGTCGCTGCCGCGCTGGGCGCCGAACGGCGTGGTGTACCGCTTGCTGAGGGCCTGGGCGCTGTCCGCGGAGATCGCGACGTGGCCCGTGCCGTGATGATCGACCGACAGGAAGGTCAGCTTCTCGCTGCCCGACTGGTTGGTGCGCACGGCCACGGTGCTGGTGCCCGCCGTGTAGTACCGGTTGGCCCACTTCTTCCCGGACTTGAGGTGCACCTCGGTGTTCCCCAGGTACAGCACCGACTCGCCGGCGGCCGCGTTGTCACGGCGGATCAGCAGGGTGCCGTCGGCGTCGTACACGTAGCCCGTGGAGGTGCCGCCCTCGGTGAGCTTGCCCAGCCGGCCCTCGTGGTTCCACAGGAGCGACTGGCGGACCGTCGAGGCGGCACTCTCGGCACGGCTCTCCGTGCGTCCGGAGTCGTCGTAGGTGTACTGGGCCGCCGCCGACGCGCAGGCGTCGGGCGCGGTGGAGCGGACGACCGCCTTCAGGGCGTGCCGGCGGGTTGTGTCGTAGCAGTACGTGGAGGTGACCGGGTCGGCCCCGCCGCGGGTCTCCGTGGCCCGCTGCCCGGAGGTGTTGTAGGTGAAGCCGCTCCAGTACGGAGCGGGGCCGCCGAGGTTGGCCGCGGTGCGTCCGGCCGTCGAGCAGTCGGCCGTCTTCGGGGTCCAGGCCTCGGTCAGGCGGCGCAGCCCGTCGTAGCCGAAGCACTGGTAGTCGCCGCCAGTGCCCGTGTCGGCCCGGTCGTGGATGGAGGTGACATTGCCCGCTTGGTCGTAGGCGTACTGGAGGTCCTGCACGGGACCGCGGGTCTGGTCGTCGGTGGCGGAGGCGAGCATCCGGCCGGTGCCGGGCTCGTAGGTGCGGGAGAGGAAGATCCGCTTGGCCGCGGCCGAGGTCCCCAGCTCCAGCTGGTGGACCTGCCCGGTGGCCGAGTAGTCGGCGCCCAGCAGGTAACCGGAGAGCCCGGAGAGCTGAGTGGGCAGGCCAGCGTCGTTGTAGAGCGTCTCGACCGTCTCGGCGGGCAGCCCGCCGGCAGCCGGCTCCTTGACGTTGTTGAGCGTTCCGTCGAGCCGGTAGGCGGTGCCCAGGGCGACGGTCTCGGTGACGGCACCGGAGGTGACCAGCGGATCGGAGGCGGGCAGTGTGAGGGAGGTGGCCGTCGCCCGGCCGACTGTGTCGTACGCGGTGACGGTCTTGGTGTACTCCTTGCTGCCTGCCTGGTTCACACCGTTCTCGTAGCGGACGGACTTGTCGGGCAGGCCCTTCAGCAGGCCGTCGAAGGTCCACTTGGCGAGCTTGTTGACGTCCGTGCGGCTGGTGTGCCACATGTCGGTCTTGCGGCCGAGCTCGTCGTAGCCGAAGAGGATCAGATGCCCCTCGGCGTCCTTGGTGTGGTCGACCTGATCGAGAGCGGTGTAACCGGTGGTGATGGTGCCGGTGTCCGGGTCGGTGCTGGACACCTCCCGCCCGTACAGGTCGTAGGTGTGAGACCAGGTCGAGCCGTCGGGGCCGGTGACGGTCAGCGGCTTGCCGTCACGGGCGTAGGTGTGCGTCACCCGGGTGTACGGGGCCGCGGTCGTGGCACCGTACTGTTTGTCGTCCGGCTGCGGACCCGCGTAGGTCCGGGTCTCCGCGGTACGGCCGAGCGCGTCGGTGATGACCCGCGAGGCGGTGCCGCCCTGAACGGCGGTCGTGGCCACCGAGTCGCCGGTGTACGTGGTGCGGGTGTCCCACTTCTTGGTGCCCCAGGAGGACAGGGCGGTTTTCACTACCCGGCCCGCGCCGTCGTACACCATGTCGTTCTGGACCGGCGCCTGGGCGTTTTCGATGCCGTAGTAGCTGCTGTTGGGCGCCTTGGCGCTGTCGAACGCGTCCGCCTGCGTGACCACGGCCAGGCCCCGCGCGTCGTAGCGGGTGTCCGTCAGGATCCGGCCGCCGTTGACTCCGGGGGTCTGGGTCTGGATCTTCCGCAGCAACGAGTCGTAGAGGGTGTAGCTGGTGCGGTAGCCGACCCCGTCCGCCTTGAGCTGCGCCACCGAGGTCCACGACGGTGTGGTCTGGCTGAGCTTGTAGGTAAAGGAGCCGCTCGGGCTGTCACCGGCGGCCTTGGACCGGTTGGGCAGCCAGACGGCAGTGGTACGGCCGAGGGCGTCGCGGGTGTACTCGGTCCTCTTGAGATTGGCGTCGAGGGTGTAACTGACCGACCCGCGGGCCGGGTCGAAGTAGGTGTACGACTTGTGGGCCTGGCCGTTGGAGGCCAGCTTGGGGTGGGTGACGATGACGCCGGTCACCGGGCCGCCGGCCGCTGGATAGTAGGCGGTGGTGGTGGCGTTGCCCTTGCCGTCGGTGGACTTCAGCGGTCGGCCGAGGCCGGCGGTGTCGGTGTCGGTGTCGAACTGGGTGGTGACGACCGTCTGCCAGGATCCCGCTCCGGGGTTGCGGTCGGCGGTGCCGTTCGCGGCCGGGTATCCGGTGGGCTGGCCGGTCCAGGTGGGCAAGCCGAGCGTCGGGGTCTGGGACGCCGTCCAGGCGGTGGCGGCCGGGTTGTCGAAGACGGTGGCCGCGTCGGACAGCACATCGCCGCGCGTGGCCGTGCTCGTCGGCAGGGACAGTTTGTCGTCGGAGTCCGCGCATGGCTTGCCGACGGTACGGGTCCGGGAGACCAGCGAGGTCAAGCCCTTGCCGGTGTTGCGGGCGTACCAGGTGCGGGTGCAGGTCTCGTCGCCGGTGAACGACCAGTCACCGTGGTTCTCGACCTTGGTGATCATGCCGTAGGTGCCGTCGTAGGTGTTCGTCGACGCCGTGGTCCGCCACTTCTTCGCAGCGGTGAGCCAGGTGTACTCGTAGCTGCGCGCCGTCCGGACGAAGTGGGCCCTGGAGTGCGCGTAGGACTTCTGTTGGCTGGCCGTCTCCTTGGACCATAGGTTGTTGAAGGTGAACGCGATCGGGGTGGCCCCGTCGTAGGTGATCTCCTGCCGGAGCTGTCCGGCGTACTGATCGTGGTCGTCGGCCGCGGCGAGGGTCGCCGAGGGGACGGGAACGGGGGTCACGGTCGCCGTGCGACTGCTGCCGTCCTTGCGCCGGTCGCCATGCATGCCCTGCATGAACAGCCGCACGGACTTGCCACGGATGCTGCCCGGTTCACCGGTGTACGTGGTGACCTGCTGGTAGCCGCGCCAGTTCGACCACGTGCGCTCCTTCTCCTCGGTGAACGGGTCGTCGTTGTAGTGCCAGCCGGCCTTGGCGTACTCGTAGCCCAGTTCGACGGCGGGGTTCTTCGCCGCAGGGTCGCTGGTGCTGACGGCGAGGACCCGGTACTTGTGGAACCAGTCGAGGGCCGGGTCGCCGCCGTTGATCGGCCAGTACACCGGGTAGCAGGACAGGGCGTTGTCGTCCTCGGCGGCCGGCATCCTGGTGCCACGCACGCACTCGGGGTTCGACAGCGCGACTGTGGTGATCGAGCCGGACTCCGCCGTGATGGTGGAGATCCGGGGTCGGGTCAGCGGCAGGATGTTCGCGCCGCCCGGCTGAGTGCCGCCTTCGACGCGATTAGGCCGCTGCTGGTAGGTGAAGCCCACCGGGGGCAACTCGACGGCGGGGCTGCCGTTGAGACCCGTGCGGTGCAGCTTCGTGAGCGTGAGGACCTGGTCCGAGCTGTTGCCGATGTCCTGGCCGTCGAAAAACTCCTGCGTGAACGCGTACGAGTCGACCGGCTTGAACGCGTCGGGCTCGGCCGCGGTCGACCACGACTGGGTCTCGACCTTGACCAGCCGCATGCGTGAGAAGAAGTGCGGGCCGGTGCTCAGGCAGTCCTTGGCGGTCGCTGCGCAGATCGAGTCGAAGGGCACGTCCGGCCAGTTGTCGGCGGTGTCCTTGGTCAGCTCGGCGCATGTGGCGGCCGTGCAGCGCTCCTTGTACGAGAAGACCACGCGGGCGGCCGGCTTGCCGGTGAACAGGGCGCCAGCCCGCTGCCCGTAGCGGATCTCCGTGGGGTGACCGCCGCGTACGTAGTCGGCGAGCTTGGTCTTGTCGCCGTTCTTCGCGTAGTGGTTCAGCTCCTTGGCGTACCAGTACGTCGAGGCGTTCCCGTGGACGTCCTGCACCAGATCCAGGTTCCACCTCCAGGCCTGGGTCTTCGCGCGATCCCCGAAAGCAGCGCCCGCCGTGTACCCAGGCTCGCCGCTGTCGTCGCCGAACACCGGCACCGTCCACACCGACTCGGTGCGCTCGGCCCCGGCGCCGGGAAGCTTGTTCAGGCCGAAGGTGTACGTGGTGCCGTCACCGGTGGTGACCTTCCAGTGCTCGCCCTTCCCGTCGCCCTTCCCCGCAGCCTTGTCGTCACCGTCGTCGCCGTTGTCGGCGCCGGTCTCGTGGACTACCAGGGAGGCGTCGTCGTTCTTCAGCCGCCACGTGCCGGAGGCGTCATCCTTGACCAGCTCGTTGGCCGTGCCGTTCAGGACGAGGGTGGCGTTCTCGTATTTCCAGCACTGATCGGACTTGTCCTTCTGGCCGTCATCCTCGCAGCTGCCGTACTTGCGCTCGATGTAGGACTCGGTCAGCGAGAAGCCTTCACCGATCAGCGAGCCCTGGTTGTTCGTGTTCGCCGTCCGGCCGTCGATGCTGCCCGAGTCATAGGCGAGGCTCAGCGGAGGGACGGGACCGGCCGGGGACGGCGGCAGGGTCAGCGGGTAGTTCCAGGCAAAGGAACCGGAGGAAGCCCCGGCTTCCCAGGTCGCCGACGGGGTGAGCGGAGTGGCTGTCATGTCGCCGCCACCAGTCGCAGACTCCCCGCCCGAGGTGGCGGTCACCGCCATCACCATCGGGGCGGAGCGTGCGGTGAGCACGGTGTCCGCGGTGACCTTCTGCCGTACGGGGTCATTCGCGGACGGCAGCTCGACCGGGACCCGGCAGGCCGCCTTCTCCGGCGTGGTCAGCGCACAGTCCGGGAGCTGCACCAGGCCGAGCCGTCCGGACCAGTTGCCGCCGACGGCCGAGGCGAAGGAGCTGTAGTCCACCGTCACGCCGGCCCGGCCGGGCCGCCCGCCGCCCACGGTGAACAGGACACCGGTCACACCGGCACGGCTCGCGGCCCGCTGGTCGAGGACGGAGACGGTGGCCACGTCCGACGCGGCGGGCCCGGAGCCGGAGGAAGCCGTCGCCCGCTTGCCGTTACCGGACTTCACAACGCTGCCGCGGACATCGACGATCCGCCCGGACGTGCTGGATCCGAGGGGGTCCGAGACGGTGCTGGCGGTCGGCCAGGCCGCCCGCCGCTCGGCCTCTGCGCTCTCGACGAGCTGCCGGTTGGCCTGCTTCTCCCGGGCGACCCTGGCACGAGCCTGGTGTGCGCCCTGGCCGACGACGGGACTGACACGGCTGACCCGGGAGTCGGCGGACGGCGGAGCGCCCGGAAGGTCGGCCGCAGCCGCCGGCACGGCGTTGGGAGCGGCCAGGGACAGGACGATGGCCCCGAGCAGCGGAAGGCTCCGCGTCCGGCGCCGGTGTCCCGACAAAGGTGTTCTTATCACGATGTGCTTTCTTCTCCGAAGGGATGCGGGGCCCCGGCTCCCTGGCGGGTTGAGGAGGGAGCCGGGACCGCTCCGCGGGGCGCGGGCCAGCGGCCCGCACCCTCGGTGGCGTGCGAAAGGCTCAGTCGCCGACGACCGCGGTCTTCTGCTGGGCGTTGTGGACGGCGCCCGCCCAGAGCCTCAGCTGCGTGATGCGGCCCGGCAGACGGCTGCCCCAGTCGGATCCGGTCCAGCCCTTGCCGACCGTGAGGACGCCGGTTCCGGCCTGTGCCGTGAAGGCGGTGGGCACGCCCTGGCGGTCGACGAGGAAGAGGCTGACCGTCTGCGACTGCGCGTCGTAGGCACCGGTCAACTGGACCTCGGTGCCGAGGACCGCCGTCTCCTGACTCTGCACGGACACCGTCGTACCGTCGGTGTTCACCCGGCCGAAGTGCCACCGGCCGAGCGCCCAGGTCTCGGACACAGGCTGCCCGGTCTCCTCGTCGATCACCGGGTCGCCGTTCTCGTCGACCACCTCGTGACCGGTGGTGTCGACGCTGGTCTTCTCGAACCACAGGCCCCAGGACGTGCCGGTCGCGGTCCGCTGGGAGACGATCTGCGCCTTGTGGCCGTTGGGCTTGCCGGCCAGTGCGGCGCCGTCGACGAGGGCCTCCACGGAGACCGTGAACGAACCCGTCGGGTCGACCACCTGCGTGGCGAGATCCCCGCCGCCGGTGCCGTCCAGGACGACGGCGGAGCCGTCCAGCACGGCACCGCTGCCCAGGGTCAGGGCCTGGCCATAGTTGCTGGTGGTGTCCCGCAGGACGCTGCCGGAGGCACCTGAGGGGTTGAGGTCGGCGACCAGTTCGAGATGGGGTAGCCCGGTGCCGTCAGGGCCGTCGAGGAGCCGAGCCTCGGTGGCGATTTCCTCGGCAGACTTCGCCGCCTGCCACACCGTCATCTCGTCGATCTGTCCAGGGAACTGGTCGACGTAGGCGCCGCGATACTTAGCCCGGCCGACCTGGAAGCCTCCGCTCGAGGGCCAGTTGGTGGTGATCGCGTCGGTGCCCTGCAACTGGCCGTTCACATAGAGGGACAGGACGTTCTTCTCGTGGTCGGCGACCATCGCCAAGTGCGTCCAGACATTTAGCTGGGCGGATGCCTGGGCGTTGACGCGCTGACCCTCCAGGTCGGTGGTGGCCGCGTCGGCTGCCGCGAGACGGGCGCACCAGGTGTCCACGGCCGCGCAGTAACTGAGGAAGAAGGCGCTGTGATGGGTGCCGTCCTGACCTGCGACGGTACGGTTGCGGCCACCCTCCTCCAGCCGGACCCAGGCGGAAACGGTGTACGAGGCCGCCGTCTCCAGGACCGGCCTGGTGGTCGAGGCGGACGCCGTCGCGCCGGTGCGGAGCGCCTGGTCCGGGCCGCGGACCTCCGGCACGGTTCCGCTCGCCGCAGTCTTGACGACCTCGCCGCGGCGCCCGTCGGGGGTACGGACGGCACCGGTCAGGGTCAGGTCGTTGCGCAGCGCCGGATCGGTGGCGGTCGCGTCGACGGCGACACCGGACTTCTCGTCAAAACTCCAGCGTGCGATCGCCTTGGGACCTTCGGCGACCAGGAACCGGACGATCTGCTCCTCGCCGCCGAGCGGATAGGCGGCCGACTTCGCCTGGACGTGCAGCAGTTTGGTGCCGGAGGAGGGCGGGGTGATCGTGGCCCGGTAGGTGGTGCCGCTCATCCACGCCGACCAGGTGGCGGTCGTGGAGAGGCGGTAGCGATAGCCGGTGTTGGGCGTGGTCTCTCCGGCGCCCGGCCCGAACAGCACGGTGCCGGCCTTCCCCGGGGCCCCGCCCGGAGTGCAGGATCCGCCGGAGACGCACTCGCTGTAGACGGTCCAGGAACTCAGCGTGGGTTTCCGGGGCGCCTTGCTGTCCACCGTGAAGTAGCACCAGGGCGTGGCTGAGCTGACCAGTTGCGTCGAGTCGCTGTTGTACAGCGAGTAGGTGAAGGCGTTGTAGCGGTACAGCTTGCCGTCGACGAGCGGGTTGTCCCAGGTCTTCGTCTGCGCGGGGAAGTTCTTCGCCGTGCTGCTGTACGCCGCGTATCCGGGGCTCGGCTTGACGGAGCCGCTGGCCGGCTGCGGAGCGTCCGCCCAGGTCGTCCCGTTCTTCACGTCGACGTCGAAGTACACGCGCAGCCTGCCCTCTGCCTCGCCGCCGACCGCTGTCTCGGGTGTGGCCAGCAGGTCGGGCGTCGGGTCGGTCAGAACGGAGGGCTGCCCCTCGTTGGTGCTGCACACGCGGCCGGCGCCGGACCTGATGCCGTACTCGGTGGGGGTGGCGGGCTTGCTGACGTAGCTGACCACGAGGACGGCGTCGTCGTCGAAGCGCTTCCAGGAGACGGTGTCCTTCTCGTCCTTCGCCATCAGCATCAGGGTGAGGCGGGGAAACTTCCCGGCGGCGAAGTCCCGGACGGTGGGCGTCAGGTTCTCGTCCGTCTCCTCAGGGTTGTCGTTGAAGGCGATGGGCGCCTTGGGCTGCGACGGTGAACAGGCGGAGCCGCGGCCGGCGGAGACATGACGGTCGCCCATCTGGTCCAGGACGGCCGGCCCCGGCCATTTGGTCGCGGAGGAGATGTTGTTGGTCCGCTCCAGGTCGACCCAGCGGGCGTCACAGGAGAACGACCAGGTTTCGGTGACCTTGAAGGTGGCGTCGAGGACGTGCTTGCCCTTGAGCTTGTCCGGGGCGAACTCGAAGTACATGCGGTTCGTGTAGCCGTTGCCGCAGTAGTACGACACGCCGCCGATGACGGCGGTGCCGCACCTACCGACACTCATGCCGTTGGTGCCGCCGTCGAAGTTGTAGAACACGTCGCCGTCCGAGGACAGCACCGTGCGCTCGGACTCGTTCAGCTCCACCGAAGGGTCAATGTAGAGTGGCAGTTCGGCCTCGGTCGTACGAGCGATCAGGGCCGAGTCGGGAACCACCTTCACGGAGTCCTCGGCCACCGCGACCCGCATGACCGCGGCCTCGTCGCCGGAACCCGGTCCGCTGAGCGGGTCGCCCTCCTCGGGCGGCGCCACCGGCACCGGCTCCTGGGAGTGCAGCACCGCCGGGACGGCGGCGGCTGACCTCTTCGCGACGGACGCGGAAGCACGTGCCGGGCCGGCGTGCGCAGGGTCGGCGTCGCCTGCCGAGTTCCACATCTGAGCGCTGGGCGAACGGAACAGAACCTGCCCGTTGGCGTCCACGGCCTCCATGCTGCCCGCGGCACCCGGACGGACGGCCAGTCCCTCGGCGTTGAGGGCGTACTCGATGGTGCTCAGGGCCGGGTCGGCCGCGGCCTTGAGCGTCTCGACCTCCAGGACTTGCCGGAACCCCTCGACGGTCGCCGTCAGGATGAGGTTCACGTCGGGACGTACGTTCTCGTACACCGCCCGACTGCCCTCCAGCCTCGGAGCGGGCAACTCGCCCGGCCAACCCAGCGACACGCTGCGGCCGTTCTCGCCGATGGTCACCAGGTCCGCACCCGGGCCGCCGGCGGAGAACGAGATGTCGACAGCGGCGGCCTTCGGCCCGACCGTGCCGTCGGCCCTCGTGACCAGTGTCGGGTCGGGCTTCGTCCAACCGTTGCCGGCATTCACCCGGACCGGGGCGATCGCCTTCTCCAAGGTGAACGTCTTGCCGTCAGGGTTGGCGTAGACGGTGTCCCGCTCCGTGCGTTCCTCTGCGACCTCGACCCGCTGCCCGGTGTTGAAGGCCTCGACGAGCGCGAGTTCGGAGGGCGTGCCTGCCACCTGCGCGGGGGCGGGGGTCGCGGAAACCGGGACCGCGGGCGCAGCGGTGAGGGCGAGGGCCAGCACTGTGAGCACGCCGCAGAACCGGCCGACGCCCCTTCCAGGACGTCTCACGGCGTTCTCCGCGGGGGCGGGGTGCCCGCGACTGCGGACAGATGAATAAGCGTATGCATGGTTGAACCGTTTCGATGAGCACGCCCGGAACGGGTGTGCCGGGAGTGTTGTGTGTGAGGCCGGAGCGGGGAACGGCCGGGGCCTCCGGTCGCGACAGGGGCGACCGACTACCGGGTGGCGGCAGCCTTGGGGTCAGCGCCACAGGGCATGACCCCTTCGGCGAGCGCTAAGGCTCGCGCCGGTGTAGGCCGAAGCCTGTCGATGGTGTGCACGCGTGATCCCCCGGTGATGCGAGGCCTCCCCAGGCCCGCGATACCTACGATCGAGTCAGGATCGTAGGCGACAACTTAAGCATCCTTTTCATGTGAAGCAAGCAGTCACTTACGGAACCAAATATTCCGCCAGCATCCTTGGGGCGAATCGAAGGAAACCCAAGAACTGGAATGAGGGGACGAGTGGAGCTGAGGTTGCGCGGTCGACTCGGGGCGCGGTGACGACGTTGCCGTCGTTCCGTTTCCCCGAGTCGCCGACCCGAGTGAAGTAGGCCGCCGACGAGGTGTCCGTGGTTCGGGTCCTTTTCCGACAGCCCCTTCCCTAACCGGACTGGCCGTTGGGTAGGCCGCCAGCGAGGTCACGGCTTCGTAGTGGTGTGACGCCCGGTTCGTGATGATCTATCAGTTCGGCGATGCCCCGGGAACGCGACAGGCACGGCTTCCAAGATCATGGAGTTCTCTACGTTCCGTGATCCGAGTGGAAGGCCGTGCCTGCCGACGCATCATCGCTGATCCCGCCTGCCCTTGACCAACTCCGCCAGTACCCGCAGGTCGTGCCCGAGGAGATCCCCGGTCTGCTGGAGCGGCTGGCCGAGGTCCCGGATCCGCGTGATCCACGCGGGATACGCCACCGCTTGGCTGCCGTGCTCGCGCTCACCGCGTATGCGGTGCTGGCCGGAGCGACCTCACTGCTGGCAGTCGGTGAGTGGATCGGCCGATGCCCCCAACGTACGTGCTCCAACAGGTCGGTGTCCGCCCCGATCCACTCTCGCCCAGGCGGGTCCTGCCCGCCGAGACGGCGGTCCGCCGACTGCTGGCCCACGTCGACGGCGACGCGCTGGACCGAGCGGTCGGGAGCTGGCTCGCAGAGCGCTGGCCGAAGACGACCGGGGCCGCCGGGATGCGCGGCCTGGCCGTGGACGGCAAGAGCCTGCGGGGTGCGGTCAAAGGGAGGGGGCGGAAGATCCACCTGCTCGCCGCGCTGGAGCACACCACCGGCCTTGTCCTGGCACAGCGAGATCACCTGCTTCCAGCCGCTGCTGGACACCGTCGCTGACCTGGCCGGAGTCGTGGTCACCAGCGACGCGATGCATACCCAGTGCGAGAATGCCGACTACCTCCTCGGCCGGGCGGCGCACTACATCGTGATCGTCAAGGGCAACCAGAAGAAGCTGTGCCGACAGCTCAAGTCCCTTCCCTGGAAAGACATCCCTCTCCAGGGACGCACCCGGGGCGTCGGCCACGGCCGCTCGGAGATCCGCCGGATCAAGGTTGCCACCGTGAACAACCTCCTCTTCCCTGGATCTCGCCAGGCTGTCCAGATCAAGCGCCGGCGCACCGACCGCAAGACCGGCAAGACCACCCCTCGAGGTACTCGACCTCTGAGGCTGATCCTTTGGAGTGGACACCCTGACAATGGATCTTGATGGTCCAGGAAGGGATGCCCAGGTGGGACGTAAGTCTCCGTATCCGGAGGAGTCCAGGAAGGACGCGGTCGCGCTCTACCGCGCCGCGACCGGGAAGCGGACATACGCGGCGGTGGCGGCGGATCTCGGTATCACCGCGGAGTCGCTGCGGACGTGGGTACGCAAGGAAGAGGCCCAGGCCACGCCCGAGGGCCGCGACGGCAGTGTCAGCGCGGCGGAGGAACTGGCCCGGTTGCGGGATGAGAACGCCAGGCTGCTCAAGGCCGAGCAGGAGTGGCGCCTGGAGCGCGAGATCCGCGCCGGGCAGCCGCCTATTTCGCCCGGGATTGCGTCCTGAACACGAAGGGGAGTTGACAGTAGGGCAGCTTCCAAGAGTGGTGCTGTGCGGATGATGAAGGTTTTGTGGCCCTTCGAAGTCGCCCTGCGGGGGGAGGCTTCAAACCGCCTCATGCTGCGTTGGTTGATGACCGTCGTGGTGAGCGATGAGGAAAAGGCGTCCTGCGAGGCGTCAGGTGGGGATCGGGAAGACGAACGCAAGTGAATCGCTGCTGACGTGTCGAAACGAAATCAGACGACATCAAACCGGGGTGTTCCCGAAATCCCGGGATGAGCCTGGCGGGTGCCCGTCTATTGGCCAGGCGGTGTCCGGCATGCAGGCGACGTGATCCCGGTCTGCGGCTTCCGTACGGAACAGGAGAAGGCAGGTACCGATACCGCCCGCCGCGATGCGACGGCAAGAGGGAGTGCCCCAAGCAGAAGCAACTGCGAGGGGTCGAGTACCGATGCGGGACCTGCTGGCGGACCGGCTCGTAGTAGTGACGAAGCCCCCTCGGCGACGCGTGGCGCGCGGCGGTGCCGAACGGGAAGTTCTTCGGTGCGACGGGTACTGCGATCCAGGACAAGGACCGTTCGACGTTCAAGCTGTTCGGTGACCCTGACGATCCGGACTTCGTGATGTCGCGGTACACGCCGGAGCAGTCCATCGCCGATGGGTTCACCAAGCCGGTGATCGTGGAAGGCCGAGCTGTCGGTTTCAACCTCGACAAGGAGGCCCTGGACGAGGCCTTCGACGAGCTGGCCACAGCGGAGGGCCTGGACGAGGAGGAGAAGGTCTTCCTGTCGGGGAAGGCTTCTCACATCGAGACGATCCTCTCCAACCCCGAGCGCGTGGCTGCCGTGTGCAGAGACATCGTCGACCACTTCCTCACATACGTCGCGCCCCTGGGGCAGAAGGCTCAAGTCGCGGCCTACAACCAGCGCCTGGTGATCGCCTACACCAAGGCAATCGAGGCCGAGCTGGAGCGCCGCGAGGCCGTCATGCCGGAGGGCGGATGCGCGAGGTCGGCGTGGTGATGCACGTCGCCGACAGCAAGGAGACCCCGAAGGAGTTCAAGAAGCACCGGAGCACTCCCTTGATCCGGTCCGGCTACGGCTGGCCGTCGAGCGTGCGGCCCGGGAGCTCGGCAGGGAACCTGACACCGTGCTCCTCCACAACCCCGAACGGACCCTCGCTGGCCTGTCCACTGCCGATGGCCACACCCTCCGCGCGCCACATGACCGGCTCACCCGGCTCGCGCCATGCCACGCCCTGGTACCACTCGGGCATCGCGACCCCTTGCAGCATGGCGGCGGCCTCGGTCCCGTTCCAGCCCTGCGGGCCGATCCGCTCGAATCCCCGCCGCTCGATACGCACCCACGTCCCCCGCTCCGTACGGCCCCCCAAGGAACGGCGCTTGCGCACCAGGGCCTCCCGAACCAGTCGCACCTGTAGGGCCTCCTCCACGCGCTCCAGCACGTCTTCCACAGGCTGACGGCGCAGGTCCACCTGGGCAGCAACGGGCAGGGATCCAGTCATCACGACCTCCTCGGCGAACAGATGACCGTATCAGGAGGAGCCCCGCCGACACGATCCGTCCGTCAACACGGAGCACCGCAACTTCCCCTGTCGTCGGCCGTTGCAAGAATGGTGCCCGCCTCGCCCACGCCGTCCGCGGTGGACGAGTCTTCCTTGACCGAGGCAGTGGCCGCGCTCACGGCGATTAGCATCGGCATCCCTCGGTCGAGGAGACCGACGCGGCCGGGCTCGAGCGCAGCGGCCTGCTTCTTGGAACTGGTGAGGAGCAGACCGGTCAGCTCGGCGGCGGTGGACTGCTCGAACCACCACACGGCGCAGCCGGCCTCGTCATCGTCCTCGTCGTGGGCGTCCGCGAGAATCTCGAGTAGCGGACGGTTCGGCTTCACAGGCTTGGCCGCGCGGTCGAGTGCCGCCTGGTGCTTGGCCTCGCTCTCATCGCGGCGCTCGATCAGCTCGTGCAGGGACTCGCCCTGAGACCAGGTGTACTCCCGCCCCTGCATCGCGTTACGCCGGTAGTTGACCTTTTCCTCGTACGCTATGGCCTTCTCGAACAGCTCAGGGTGGCGGTGAGACCGACCCACTCGTGCTTGCGCTGGAAGAAGCAGAAGTAACAGCCCGACCACGTGCGCCACTCGTAGTAGGCCGGCAGACCGGTACCAGCTTCGTCGAGAATGCGATCTACGCCGGCGCGGTCGATACCGTCCTCGCGGAACGGAAAGACGGCGCTGATGTTCGGCTTGGTGCTTACGTAGCCAAGACGGTTCTCGTCTGCGCGGATCGCCACGTACGAGATCACCTCATCGTCGCCGACCCACTCCTCCAAGGGCTTGAGCTTTAGGTTCTTGGTGCTTCTCTGCACTTCACTCTCATGGGTGAAGGCGGGTATGTGACTCGTCAAAGGGCCTCCGAGATGAATGGGATGGGGTCAGGGGGCGGCGCCGGCGACGGCAGGGCAGATCCCCACGCGTCGGTAAGATCAGCGCTCTCAATGGGGGTGCGATGCGAACATCAGGGCGGGGCGGCGAGGGGCAGAAGTACGCGCTGACCTCGGACGAGGACGACAGTGACTTCTGGGGCTTCGCCCACGAAGCCGAGGGGTTGTTCACGCCCCTGCCAGATGAAGAAGGAGCGCGCCGAGTGCACCTCGCGGGTTGCCTCCCGCAGGGTGGCCTACTTAGGTGCGTTGACCACGTCGGCAGTCGTCGTGCCGTGGCGGGGAACGCCTGGTTCGAGCTCCTCGACGGTGACGGTGCCACCATGGGGTCCTACTTCGTCAACGAGGTCACCGTCATCGACGTCAAGCCCTCCGCCAGTGGTGCCGACCTCGTCGACCTCACGGTGACGCTCTGGTGCGAGAACGCACTGCCCGGAGCGGAACGACCGTGGGAGCTGGTCCGCACCGGTCACCTGAACCACACCGGAATGTGGCACGAACTCGCACCCGGGGACCGACACGCGTGGCTGTCGGTGGCCCTGTGGTCCCGGGAGTACCAACGCCAGGGGAAGCCCGATGCGCCTGCGGGCCAGGTGTTCACCTTGGATGGCCGACACATCGTCGACCAAGACAGCTTCTACTGCGCGATCGGTGAGGCCGTCAACGGGCCCGGCGGGTACTTCGGCTGGAACCTGGACGCTCTGGACGACTGCCTTGTCGGCGGCTGGGGCGCGACCACTCCGTTCACTTTGCACTGGGACTTCTCTGCCGAGGCTCGGACGCGGTTGGCGGAGCGCGTGCCCGCCGGTGATCGCGAGGTTGTGCTGTTCGACCTCCTCCTGGAGATCTTCGAGGAACGGGGTGTAAGCGTCATCCTTCGGTGACAGCTCTTTGCTTCGAGGCATCGGTCTGGGGAACGTCATTCGGACTCCTGTGGACGGCGGTGTGCGGGGATGCCGAGGTGGACAGCTGGTCGCTGGGCTCGGCGTTGGGTCTCGTCGCGCTTCGCGCGGAGGAAGGTGAGGGTGAGGTCGATGCCCTCGATCTCACCGATCCAGCCTTCGGCCTCGGCCTGCGTCCTGCGTTGCAGGAGGTCGGCTTCGAGCTCGGAGAGCCGGGCGAGCATCTTGGGATTGACGTGGAGCATCGGGCAGCGGATGCAGGCATGTTCGTGCTGGCAAGGGGTGCCGTAGGGGCGTCCGCAGGAGCCGAGCTCGACCTTGCGGCGGTCGAAGTGCTCCTCGAACTCGGTCCACTCCTGCTCGGTGGCGTCCCGGTACTCCTCCGAGGGGCGGACTTGGCGCCTCTGGTGGAGGTGGGCCTGGTAGTGGCGGATCACGTCCTCGTCGAAGACGGCGACGTAGCCGCGGGTGGTCTGGATGCTGAGGTGACCGAGCAGTGAGGCGCCGATGTGGATGGGCAGACCGCTGTTGACCAGCTCGGTGGCGAAGATCCTCCGGAAGTCGTGCGGAGTGAATTTCAGCCCGCGGAACCCGGGGTGGGTCTCGGCCAGGGCCTCGCACCGTCGGCTGATCATCTGCTGAATGGTGCCGGGGTTGAAGATCTTCGACCCGATCGCTCCGTTCTGGCGCTGGAAGAGGAACGGCATCTGCGCACTCCAGACCTTGTCGTGCGGGTCGTAGCGGCTGACCAGCGGAATCGGCCTTCCTCGCCGGCCGTGGCGCCGGATGATCGAGGCGATGACGTGGAACAGCTCGGCCGACATCGGGATGACGCGCTCGCGGTCGGTCTTGGACGGTTCGATGACGAGCAGCGCGATGACCTCGCCGTTCGCGCGCTGATACTGGCGGATGCTGAGGTGGGTCAGCTCGCACAGCTCCTCGATGCGCACGCCGGAGTGCCGCAAGGTCTCCACTGCCGCCCAGTCCCAGAAGGCGGCCTCCTCCTCCGTGCCGATGTGCCTCAGTTCACCGGAGCCAAGCTCCAGCACGCGGGTGGGAACGGCATCGCCGTGCCGGAGCCGCTTCTGGTCCGACTCGCTGATCACCCGGCGATAGGCGTTGCCGGCGAAGGTGAACTCCTCCCCGTCGGCGGCCTGGTCGGCGCGTTCGCGCAGGAGCCGGGCATGGTCGTAGCGGGACTCGACGTGGTCGACCAGGACGGGTAGGAGCGGCTGGCGCTGTCGGGTGCGGTCCGCGGAGCGTTCGGTTCCCTTCCGCCGGCGGACGCCCAGGCCATGGAATTCACCAGGCGGGACGGGACACGGTGCGACCCAGGCCGCCCAGCGTTCAGGTTCAGCAGCAGCCCAGGTGTGCAGGTCGTAGTAGAAGCTGCGAACCGAGATGACGATGTCGTCCTGGCCCCGCCGGTGGGTGCCGTCGTCCTTGAGACGGATCGTCTCGCGCCAGCGCGTGTAGAGGTCCGGTGCGATCCGAAGTCCCTGCTGTCCGGGGTTGAGCTGCTCGATCTTCACCCAGAAGTGCTTGACCAGCAGGAGCGCGAGCTGCTTCAGACTGGAGTAGTCGAGATCCGCTCGGCGCCGGCCGAAGTAGTCGATCAGCAGGCCGCGGACGGCCTGGTCGCGGATCCCGTACTGATCGACGAGCTCCTCGATGGTCCGCTGACCGCGCATCATCGCCGCCCGCATAGTCGTCGGCGTGGAGACCGGGAACCGCCCCATCGTGATCAGGGCCGTCCACATCCCGTGCCCGAACAGGCGGTTGGAGGCCGGTTGTCCGGGCTGGAGACGGCAGCGGGCCAGCCGGTTGTCGTGCGCGTACTGGAGGATCGACTCCGGCGTGATGTCAGCCAGCGCGACGCCCTGATAGGTCAAGAGCGTGCACATGTCGAGCACTGCCTCCCGCTGGTGCTGGAGCCGCAGCTCCTGTGCGGCGATGTGCTCCTCGAAGGTGACCAGCAGCGGGTCGTTCTGCGCGGAGATGAACAAGGGTGTGAAGTTGTTCAGCTGGTTTTGCCGGAAGGCGAGCATCGTGGGCTGGACGACGCGAAGGCAGAACAGCGTGCGGACCCCCGGGGTGACCGCGAGGCCGGTCGTCCTGCGGGCACCAAGACTGTTCGCCTTGATCAGCCCCTTGCCCAGAGGGCTGGCGTCCCACCGCTCCTGCCAGGTGTGCCCCGGGTGGGTGGACAGGTACTGAAGGATGTCGCGGGTGGCCTGAGCACGCTGGTGCCGGGTAACGGTGGAAGCGTCCTCCCAGACGTCGAAGGCCAGCTTGGAGATGTGGTTGATCGACGCTTCAGACAGTTCTCCGTGCGGTCGCGGCGGGGGATCCGAGACCGCAGGCTGGGGCTTCATCGGACCGCCCACGAACCGGCTGGGAAAGGTGAGCCCCTCCACGATGGGCCCGTGCCGGCGGCTGACACCGGTGGTTGTGCTGGACCTAGCCACCGAACACCGCCTTGATGTCATCCGCGGAGTACCCAGTGGGGTAGCTCGTCGCCGGCCGCGGCGTGCTGTAGTGCTCCGCGACCTTGTCGAACATCTCCTCAACCCGCGCGGTCAGGTAGCGGCTGGTGGTCTGGATGTTGGTGTGCCGCATGATCGCTTGGACCTCGACAGGGGTGAGCTTCCCGCCGTTGGCCATCCGGGATGCCGCCGTGTGCCGGAGGTCGTGCAGGGTCCAGTTCGTGCCCAGCAGCTCGTTCGCCCGCTGCATGATCCGACGCATCGCCCAGTAGGACAGGGGGCGATCGCTCCCGCGACGAGTTCGCCAGACCGACTCGCCCCGTGGCGGCGTGCCCGCCTCGTCGAGGTAGTGGGCCAGCCGGACGAATGCCTGCGGCGAGGCCGGCACCGCTTCCCTCTCCCGGGTGCCCTTGGAGATCACGTAGACCCTCTGGCCAGCCCAGTCGATGTCGTCCACTCCGACCCCGAGCAGCTCGACCGCTCGCGCGCCGCTGGAGACGTAAAACTCCAGCAGGGCGCGGTCGCGCTCGCAGCCCATGCGGTCGAACAATTCGTCCCAGAGCCGGTCGGGAATCGAGCGGGGCGGCCGGTCGGAGACCTTCTGCCGTAGCCGTGCCCGCCCCACGACCGCCCGCGGCTCCAACGGGCTTCGGTGAGCGAGGGCCCGTCGACGCTGCGGAGAGATCGGGACGGGATTGACCACCGGCCCGTTGCCCTGATGAGCATGGAACCCGTAGAAGCCGCTGACCACCGACAACGCGTGGTTGATCGTCCTGGGCGCATACCCGGCGCGCAGCGCGGGCTTGCCGGTCCTCAGATTGACCGACCCCGGTGCGGCGCCACCTGCCTGTGTCCGCTGGCGCTGCGGATTCGAGGCCGTCCGTAGCCATCCCGCCAGCACCGCGACCTCAGACTCGGTCGCCTTCTCCCACGCCACTCCCAACAGCCACAGCAGCCGGAACCACCGCAACAGGCCGTACCCGTAGCTGCGTACCGTCAACGGGCTGCAGTCGTTTAGCGCCAGGTCCCGCAGGTAGGCGGTGGCCGCCTCGATCTCGTCGTCGTACGCGTTCACGACGACGTACGGAGGGTGGACGCCCCGAGCGGGGACAACGGCCCCTACCCGGGGCAGCTCGGCCCGCCCCTCGATCAGTTCATGTCGCAGTTCCACGGTGTTCCTCCTCGTTGATCGCACTGACCATCACGCTGATCAACGAGGGGACTTGGTGCAGATAACTGTGCACCAGCGCATCTGGGGGCTGGGAAGCGTGCCTTGGTAGACCTCAAGCCAGTGGTCGAAGTCGCGGGTCGCGTTGAGACGCACGATCGGCTTGCCGACGGCCGCTTCGAGGCGGTGCCGGCCGCCACGCGGAAGGGCCCGCACTGCCGTGCGGGCCCTTCCGCGTCATCCCCCTACTTTGCGGACGCACGCGTCCTAGTGGTGCGTATCCCGGCTCTCTGGTGGGAGATAAGTGGGAGATGATCATGGCGAGGTGCTGCAATCAGGCGCTAGGAAATGCTCGATAGAGCTACCTGTACGGCCCTGGTTCAGCCGCCGGATTCGCCCGCGTGCGGGCTCAGGACCCCTGCTCCCACCAGCACGAACAGCAGGATTCCGAGCAGGACCCGGTAGATCACGAACGGCATGAAGCTCTTGCTGGAGATGAACTTCATGAACCACGCGATGACCGCGTAACCGACGAGGAAGGCGACGACCGTGGCGAAGATCGTCTGGGGCCAGGCGATGTGGCCCGGGTTCTCCATCACGTCCTTGATCTCGAACAGGCCCGAGGCCAGCACGGCCGGGATGGCGAGGAGGAAGGAGTAACGGGCCGCCGCCTCGCGGGTGAAGCCCAGCAGCAGACCGCCGGAGAGCGTCGCGCCCGACCGGGACACACCCGGGATCAGGGCCATCGCCTGGCAGAGACCGAAGATGAGGCCGTCCTTGACGCCCAGTTCCTTCAAGGTCTTGCGCTCGCGGACGACTCGGTGCCGACCGCCCTCTTCGTCGCGCGCCGCCAGCCGGTCGGCGAAGCCGAGCACGAGGCCCATCACGATGAGGGTGGTGGCGATCAGCCGCAGATCGCGGAACGGGCCCTCGATCTGGTCCTTGAAGGCGAGGCCGAGGACACCGATCGGAATCGAGCCGACGATCACCAGCCAGCCCATCTTGGCTTCCTGCTCGGACCGCAGCGCCTTCGTGTACAGCGAGCGGAACCAGGTGGAGATGATCTTCGCGATGTCCTTGCGGAAGTAGATCAGTACGGCGGCTTCGGTGCCGATCTGCGTGATGGCGGTGAAGGCCGCTCCCGGATCGTGCCAGCCGGCGAACGCCGCGGTCAGCCGCAGGTGGGCGCTGGAGGAGATCGGGAGGAATTCCGTAAGTCCTTGGACGAGACCGAGGATGAGGGATTCGATCCAGTTCATGTCGGGGTGCGCTCGTCCTTGTGATCGTCGGGCAGTTCGGGTCCGATGCTAGGGCCCGTGGGGTGCCGCCGTGACCACAGGGGGGTGTACTGCCGTCAGTTCCCGCACCGGCGCCGGACGGTCGGGCTTGTCCACGGGCGCCAGCCGGTGCCGCTTGCGCCAGGCGACGACCGCCGCACCCACGGCGGAGACGGCGATGAAACCGAACGAGGCGAGGAACGCGGGGGAGGTCGGGGAGGAGGCGCTGGCCCCCGCGATCACGTACGCGGCGGTGTTCGGGACCACGCCGATCGCGGTGGCGAGGAGGAAGGGGAGCCAGCCGCAGCGGGACAGCGCGGCGGCGTAGTTGGCCATCGCGAAGGGCAGACCGGGGAAGATCCGGACCGCCAGCATCGAGCGGAAGCCGTGCCGGGCCAGCTGATCGTCGGCCGCCTGCAGCCACCGGCCGCGGATCAGCGGACGCAGGGCGTCACGGCCCATCATCCTGCCGAGGCCGAAGGCGATCCCGGCGCCGATCACCGAACCGCCGACCGCCGCGACCAGGCCGAACTGGGAGCCGAAGAGGGCACCGGAGGCCAGGTTCAGCAGGGGGCGCGGCACCAGGGCGGCCGTGCACGCCCCGTACGCCGCGGCGAAGAGCAGGACCGCGGTGCCCACCGGGAGCCCCGGGGGCCACCCCTCCGAGAGCAGGCGCTGGGGCTCGTACAGCACGACGCAGACGCCGGCCGCGAGGAGCAGCACGACGAGCAGCGAGAGCCGCGTCCACGGCGCGAGGAGGAGGGACATTCCGGGAGACTAACCGACCCCCCTGTCCGAGCGCCGTAATCTGGGCCTCATGCAGTCGAACGACAGGCGGCCCCCGCTGGTTCCCCACAGCGGCCTCGCCGAGCTGTTGGTGGCGCGGCTCACGCAGACCTACGGCGCCGCGGCCGACGCGGAGCGGGCCGGGCCCATGGCCGCGTACATGAAGGACGTCGCGCCCTTCCTCGGGATCCCCACCCCGCTGCGCCGCGAGCTGTCGAGGGCGGTGACCAAGGACACCCCGAAACCGTCCGAAGCGGACTGCGCGGCCCTCGCGCTGCGCTGCTGGGAGCTTCCGGAGCGTGAGTACCGGTACTTCGCCGTCGACTACCTGCGCCGGCACGTCTCCCGCTGCTCCTCCGGCTTCCTGCCCGTGGTCCGGCACCTGATCGTGACGGACCCCTGGTGGGACACCGTCGACCTGCTCGCCGCGCACACGGTCGGGCCGCTCGTGGCGGCGGATCCGGCGCTCGCCGCCGTCATGGACGAGTGGGCCGGGGACGAGGACCTCTGGCCGGCCCGCACCGCCCTGCTCCACCAGCTCCGGTACAAGTCCGCGACCGACACCGAGCGGCTCTTCGCGTACTGCCGCCGCCAGAGCGGCCACCCCGACTTCTTCATCCGCAAGGCCATCGGCTGGTGCCTGCGCGAGTACGCCAAGACGGACCCCGGCGCCGTACGCGCCTTCGTCACCGCCGAGCGGGAGTCGCTGTCCCCGCTGTCCGTGCGCGAGGCGCTGAAGAACATCGGCGAAGTCCGGCCCGCCGCCGCGTAATTCATTGGCCCCGCCGAGCCCGCTCCGGCAGGATCGAGCACATGTCCAGGCACGCCTTCCCCACAGAGCCGTCCGCAGTCGCGGACGCGCCGAAGGCTGCCGTCCCCGTACAGCTCGCCGCAGGCGCAACCGCGTTCGGCGGCGCACGAAGCTGACCCTTCCCGGATCGTCCGGCGGACCCCACAGGGGGAGGGTCGGTTTCGCTCAGGGGTCCCGCGATTCGAGTTTTCAGCTTCGGAATCACACGGGAAGACATCATGGCCAAGACGGCCTTCGTGCGCACCAAGCCGCACCTCAACATCGGCACCATGGGGCACGTCGACCACGGCAAGACGACGCTGACCGCCGCCATCACCAAGGTCCTCGCCGAGCGCGGCGGCGCCTCCTTCGTGCCGTTCGACCGGATCGACCGGGCCCCCGAGGAGGCCCGGCGCGGCATCACCATCAACCTCACGCACGTCGAGTACGAGACCGACACCCGCCACTACGCCCACGTGGACATGCCCGGCCACGCCGACTACGTCAAGAACATGGTTACGGGCGCGGCCCAGCTCGACGGGGCGATCCTCGTCGTCTCCGCCCTCGACGGGGTCATGCCGCAAACCGCCGAGCACGTGCTCCTCGCCCGGCAGGTCGGCGTCGACCACATCGTCGTCGCGCTGAACAAGGCCGACGCCGGGGACCCCGAGCTCACCGACCTGGTCGAGCTGGAGGTCCGCGAGCTGCTCACCGCGAACGGCTACGGCGGGGACGGCGCCCCGGTCGTACGGGTCTCCGGGCTCGGGGCGCTGGACGGCGACCCGCGCTGGACCGCGTCGATCGAGGCCCTGCTCGACGCCGTGGACACGTACGTGCCCATGCCCGTGCGGTACACCGACGCGCCGTTCCTGATGCCGGTCGAGAACGTCCTGACCATCACCGGGCGCGGCACCGTCGTCACCGGCGCCGTCGAGCGGGGCACCGTGGCCATGGGCGACCGCGTCGCGCTGCTCGGCGGCGACGGCGCGGCCGTGGAGTCCGTCGTCACCGGGCTGGAGACCTTCGGGAAGCCGATGGACTCCGCCGAGGCCGGGGACAACGTCGCGCTGCTGCTGCGCGGGGTGCCACGCGACGCGGTGCGCCGCGGCGACGTGGTGGCCGCGCCCGGCAGCGTCGTACCGAGGCGCCGCTTCACGGCGCGGGTGTACGTGCTGTCCGCCCGCGAGGGCGGCCGCACCACCCCGGTGGCGACCGGCTACCGGCCCCAGTTCTACATCCGCACCGCCGACGTGGTGGGGAACGTGGACCTGGGCGAGGCGGGCCATGCCCGGCCGGGGGACACGGTCACCATGACCGTGGAGCTCGGGCGGGACGTCCCGCTGGAGAGCGGGCTCGGCTTCGCGATCCGCGAGGGCGGGCGCACCGTCGGGGCCGGGACGGTCACCGAGGTCGGGTAGCGGCCGGGTAGCCGCGGGGCGGTACCCGCTGTGGTGGCGGTGGTCGGCTTGCGCCAGACTGCCGTCACCACTGGCATGCGGGGAGGGAGCAGTTCGTGGAAGGCAGCAGCATGGGCGGCGGCGGCGAAGGCAAGGGCACGGCTCTGGTGCTCGGCGGTGGCGGGCTGACCGGCGTCGGCTGGGAGGCCGGGATGCTGTACGGGCTCGCCCGCGCGGGCGTCGACCTGACCGGAGCCGACCTCGTCGTCGGGACCTCGGCCGGCTCGGTCGTCGGCGCGCAGCTCACCTCCGGACTGCTCACCCCGCAGGACCTGTACGAGCGCCAGCTCGGCGACCCCGGAGGGGAGCTCCCCGCGAAGCTGGGAGCCTCCCTGATCGGGCGGTACGCCGTCGCGATGGTGCGGTCCCGCGACGCGAAGTCCTACCGGCGCCGGATCGGGGCCTTCGCGCTCGCCGCCGATACCGAGCCGGAGCCGGTTCGCCGCAAGGTGCTGGAAGGCCGCCTGGTGTCGCACGCATGGCCCGAGCGGCGCTTCGTCATCACGGCCGTGGACGCGCTGACCGGCGAACTCGCCGCCTTCGAGCGGGGGAGCGCGGCCGGGCTCGTCGACGCCGTCTCGGCGAGCTGCGCCGTACCGGGGGTGTGGCCGCCCGTGACGGTCGGGGGGCGGCCGTTCATCGACGGCGGGGTCCGCTCCGCGACCAACGCCGACCTGGCCGCCGGTTATGCGCGCGTGGTGATCCTCGCGCCGATGACCACCGGCGCCGGAATGATCCCCTCGCCCGCGGCGCAGGCCGCACGGCTGCGGGAGTCCGGGGCGAAGGTGCTGCTGATCACCCCGTCCTCGCAGGCCCGTAAGGTCTTCGGACGCAACGTACTGGACCCCGCGCGCCGCGATCCCGCCGCGCGGGCGGGGCTGGAGCAGGCCGCGGCCCACGTGGAGCAGGCACGCGAGGTGTGGGCGGCTCCGGGAGCCTGACAATGGTCCGGTGAGTGACGAACAGATCCCGGTGATCCGGGACGTGGCCCAGGGCACCGCCAAACTGATGCCGGACATCGACCGGGAGCGGGCCTGGCTGCTCACCGTGGACGGGGCGCCGCAGTCGTACGTGGACCTCGACGACCCGGAGCACCTGGAGTTCGAGTACGTACGCCGCCTCGCGCACGTCCTGGACTGCGTGGGCGAGCCGGGGGCCGCGCTGGACCTGCTGCACCTGGGCGGCGGCGCGCTGACCCTGCCCCGGTACGCGGCGGCTGGCCGGCCGGGGTCGCGGCAGGACGTGGTCGAGTTCGACGCCGGGCTCGTCGCGCTGGTCGGGGAGTTCCTGCCGGTGGCGGCCGGGAGCGGGATCACGGTGCACGTCGCCGACGCGCGGGCCTGGCTGGCCGGGGCGCCGGACGCGAGCGCGGACGTGGTGGTGGGGGACGTCTTCGGGGGATCCCGGGTGCCCGCTTCGCTGGCCTCGGTGGAGTACGCGCGCGAGGTGGCGCGGGTGCTGAAGCCGGGCGGGGTGTACGTGGCGAACCTCGCCGACGGGGCGCCGTTCGCGTTCCTGCGGGGGCAGCTCGCGAACTTCGGTGCGGTCTTCGGGGAGTTGGCGCTCATCGCGGAGCCGGGGGTGCTGCGCGGGCGGCGGTTCGGGAACGCGGTGCTGCTGGCTTCGGAGCGGGAGCTGCAGGTGGCGGAGCTTTCGCGGGTGTGCGCGGGTGACGCGTTTCCGGCGCGGGTCGAGGTGGGGGCGGCCCTGGCGCGGCTGATGCGGGGGGCTCTGCCGGTGGCCGACGCCGATGCGGTGGCTTCGCCCGAGCCGCCGGAGGGGGCGTTCAGCCTCGGCTGAGGGGCTCGCCGGCGGTCGTCGCGCGGGGCTCATGTCCCCCTACCCGCCCTCGCCCGTTCCCCGGGGCTCCGCCCCGGACCCCGCGACTCACACGCCGGCGGGGCTGGATTCGGCTGAGGTGGAGGCGGCCGGACTCGGCTTGGCCAGGTCGGGGGCGGCGGCGCCGGGGCCGGTCGGGGCGGGCGGTTTGCGGGTCATGTGGCGGACGTCCGGGACCAGGAGGACGGCTGCCGTCACCACGATCACCAGGCCCGCGCAGCCCCAGAGGGCCGAGGTGCGGCCGATCGCGGATTCGACCGGGCCGGCCAGCGCCATGGCCAGCGGGAGCATCGAGAGCGAGCCGAACCAGTCGTAGGAGGAGACCCGGGAGAACATCTCCTCCGGGATCTCCTGGTGCATCGTCGTCATCCAGCTCACGCCGAACACCTCGATGGCCGCGCCGCTCACGAACATCACCGCGCACAGCCCCCACACGGGAAGCGGCACCGCCAGCCCCGCCGCGGGGAGCGCCAGCGGGAACACGCAGAGGGTCCCGACCAGCAGCAGGCGGCGCGGCTTCCAGGTCATCATCAGGACGGCTCCGCCGATGGTGCCGAGGCCGAAGAAGGCCAGGGCCACGCCCCACGGAGCCGCCCCGCCCAGTTGCTCCAGCGCGACCAGGGGCCCGTAGACCGCTTCGGCGGCGCCGACGACGGCCACGACGACGGAGAACTGGAGCACGATGCTCCACAGCCAGGGGCGGCTCCGGAACTCCCCCCAGCCCTCGCGCAGATCGGTCAGCAGGCCGCCGCCGGGAGCGCGTTCGGGGACGTCGCCGACGTTGAGGAAGGCCCGTAGGGCTCCGGCGACGGCGAAGGCGGCGGCGTCCACGGCGAGCACCCAGCCGGGGCCCAGCAGGGCGACCATGGCTCCGCCGAGGGCCGCTCCGCCGACACTGGCGCCGTTCATCGCCATCCGGAAGAAGGCGAAGGCGCGGTTGGCCTGCGGACCGGAGACGGTGGCCATGAGCATGCCCTCGGCGGCCGGGTTGAAGAAGGCCGTACCGGCGCCGCACAGCGCCGTGAGCAGCATCATCTGCCACAGCTCGGGATCGCCGGTCAGGACGAGGAGGGCGAAGACGGCCTGCGAGAGGCAGTTGAGGGCGTTCGCCGCGACCATGACGTGGTGGCGGGGGATCCGGTCGGCGACGGCTCCGCCGATGAGGAGGAAGAGGACGAGCGGCAGCGTACGGGCGGCGGCCACGAGGCCGACGTCACCGGGGGAGCCGCCCGACTGCAGGACCGCCCAGGTGGTCGCGATGAGCGCTCCGTGGCTCCCGAGGTTCGTGATGACCGCGGCACCCGTCAGGAGGGTGTAGTTGCGGCCGGCCCACTCCGGCGTGCGGCGGGAGGACGCGGGGCGGGCGGGACCGGGGGAGGGGGAGGTAGGAGAGCTCACCTCCGGACTATCCCCGTACCGGGCCGGGAATCCAAACGGATTTCCGGCCCGGTGGGGAGAGCGGAGGAGATCAGACCGCGTTGAGGCGGAGGCTGCTCAGGATCTTCTCGTAGGTCTCCTTGCTCACTTCGCCCGGGACGCCCGCGGCGCCGTAGAGGATCCAGGTGGAGAGGTCACCGTTGGCGGTCGTGAAGCTGAAGGCGACGGACTTGCCGTCCGAGGAGCACTTGTTCTCCTTGGGCAGGCCGCTGACGGTCGCGGTCGCCATGTGTCCCTTGAGCCCGGAGGAGGTCGTGTACTCCTTCGCCTGGGTGACCTTGGTGGTGCCCTTCGGCGCCTTCTGCGCGTACGCGGAGAAGGCCCAGTTGCCGGCCTCGTTGTACGCGGCCTCGGCGGTGCTCTTCGCGCCCATGCCGCCCTTGGTGCCGGTGGCCGCCAGTGAGGTCGAGTCCTCCTTGCCGTCCTTGTCGGCGTCGACCAGGCACCATTCCTCCTTGAGGATGGCGGGCGCCCCCATCATGACGAGGGCCGAGCCGTCGTCCTTGGACTCGTCGCCGAAGCCGATGGAAAGACCCGAGGACTGGACGTCCCAGTCCGGCGGGACGTCGAAGGCGGTGCCGTACTTCGGGTTGAGGACGACCTTCCAGCCGGGGATCACCGGCTTGGCCTCGGCGCCGCCGCGCGGGTTCGCGCTCGGGCTCGCCGGGGCGGCCGGGGCGGAGGAGGCAGGGGCGGACGGGGAGGCGCTCGGCTTGTCGTCCGCCTGGTTGGAGCCCTTGTCGTCCCGCGTCAGGACGAACGCCCCGGTGGCGGCGGCCGCCACGATGACGGCCGAGGCCGCGACGATGGCCACGGTCCTGGTCGCGAAGGGGCTGCCTCCGCGCGGCGGCGGGGGCGGCGGGGTGCCGCCCCACTGGGGTACGGGAACGGTCGGGGGCTGCTGGCCCCAGGCCTGGGGAGCGGGGGGCTGCTGCGGGTACCCGTAGCCGGGCTGCTGCTCCCCGTACGCCACCGTCGGCGGTTGCTGCTGGTACGGGTTCGGCGTTCCCGGCTGCTGCTGGTACGGGTTCTGATGCGCGTCCTGGGGGTTGGGTTCTCCCCCGGGCGGCTGCTGCTGTCCTGGCCACATGGCCGGTAACGATAGTGGGAGTGGGGGCGGGGAGCCACGGCCGCCCCCGTGCGGGTATGGCCAACGCCTACTACTCGCGGGTAACATCGCGTTCCATGAGCGCTGAACAGATGAACGTGGGCGAACTGCTCGCCGCGACCGTGCCGATGGCCAAGACCCTGAAGCTCCAGTTCCTGGAGACCACCCCCGAGCGCGCCGTCGTCCGGCTCCCGGACCAGGCCGAGTTCCACAACCACCTGGGCGGCCCGCACGCCGGCGCGATGTTCACCCTCGCCGAGTCCGCGAGCGGTGCGATCGTCCTGGCCGCCTTCGGCGACCAGCTCTCGTGCGCCGTACCCCTCGCGGTGAGCGCGGAGATCGGCTACAAGAAGCTCGCCAAGGGCGTCGTGACGGCCACCGCCACCCTCGGCCGCCCGGCCGCCGAGGTCGTCGCCGAACTCGACGCGGGCGGCCGCCCCGAGTTCCCCGTCACCATCGCCATCCAGCGCGAGGACGAGGCCGTGACCGGCGAGATGACCGTCGTGTGGACGCTGCGCCCCAACGCCTGACCCCGCCGGGGCCTGTCAGCCGTCGTACGGGACTGCGCCGAGCGCGGCCACCGCACCGAGGTGCGGGTCGGGCTCCAGGGCGAGCCCCGGCGCGAGGCCGACGGCGGGCAGCCGCCGCGGGGCCGAGCTCGGGGAGCCGCCGCGGGGCCGAGCTCGGGGAGCCGCCGCGGGGCCGACCTCGGGCAGCCGCCGCCGCAGGGCTGAACATCGGCGCCGCGGTGGCGCGCCTGATGCGGGCCCGTGCGGCCGTCGGCGCACAGTGGGCGGCGGGAGCGGTCCGGCGCGGGCCGCTCCCGCCACCTGACGCCGATGCCCACGCCGCAGGGAGCGCCCATGAGCGAGGCCGTGTCCAGACGCCGTGCGATGCGCTTCCTCGGGGCGATGGGCGCCCTCGGTGCCGCCCTCGGCGCGGCCGGCTGCGTGCCGGCGCCGCCGCCCGGCGCGCAGCCCCGTAAGGCCTCCGCCTCCGGGGCTGCCCCGGCCGCCGCGCCGGCGGCCGGCCGCACCGCCCGGATCGACGCCCTGCTGGAGCGGCTCACCCTGGAGGAGAAGACCGTCCTGCTGCACGGCGGCCCGGACCCGGCCCCGCTCGGCCAGGCCGGCTACGTGCCGGGCATCCCGCGCCTGGGCATCCCGGCGCTCCGCCTCGCCGACGGTCCGGCGGGGGTCCGCGTCGCGAAGCCCGCCACCGCGCTGCCCGCCCCGGTCCTGCTCGCCTCCGCCTTCGACCCGGCGCTCGCCCGCGCGTACGGCCGGGTCATCGGCCGCGAGGGCCGCGCGCTCGGCATCGACGTGCTCCTCTCGCCGATGGCCAACCTGATCCGCACCCCGTACGCCGGGCGGAACTTCGAGACGTTCTCGGAGGATCCGAAGCTGACGGCCGACCTGGTCGCCGAGGTCGTCCGGGGCATCCAGGACGAGGGCCTCATCGCCACCGTCAAGCACTTCGCGCTCAACAACCAGGAGAAGGGCCGCGACACCGTCGACGTGATCGCCGCCGAACAGACCCTCCACGAGACGGAGCTACGGGGCTTCGAAGCCGCCGTGGCCGCCGGGGCCGGCGCCGTGATGGGCGCCTACAACAAGGTCAACGGGGTCTACGCCTGCGAGAGCAAGCCCCTCCTCGACGAACTGCTCCGCGGCCGCTGGGGGTTCGACGGCTGGGTGATGTCGGACTGGAACGCCACCCACAGCACCGTCGCCTCGATCGGCGCCGGCCTCGACATGGAGATGCCCGCGGGCACCCATTACGGCGCCCCGCTACGGGAGGCGGTGCGCGGCGGCTCCGTCCACGAGGGTGCCGTGGACCTCGCCGTCCGCCGGATCCTGACCACCCTGGACCGCTTCGGACTGCTCGCCGCGCACCCCGCCGCCCGGCCCGCCCGGGACGCCGCCGCCGGGGCCGCGACCGCACGGCGGATCGCCACCGCCGGAGCGGTCCTGCTGCGCAACGAGCGGTCCACCCTGCCGCTGACGGGCCCCGCCGCCCGCTCCATCGCCGTGATCGGCCCCACCGGGCGGACCCCCTTCGTCGGCGGCGGAGGCAGCGCCCACGTGGTGCCGGACGCGGCCGCCGCCCCCCTCGACGAGATCCGGAGGCGGGCCGGCAGCGGCTCCACGGTGGGCTACGCCCTCGGCGAGGACCTCTACGGGCGCCCGCTGCCGCCGAAGCTCCTGACGCCCGAGGCGGGCCTCGACGACCGGGCGGTGGCTCCCGGGCGCACCTGGGGCTTCGAGGGGACCTTCCGGCTGGCCGCCGACGACGAGTGGACCCTGCTCGTCCACTACACCGGGAAACGGCCCTCCGTCCGGCTCGACGGGGAGGAACTCTTCCCCGTACGGCAGGGCGTGGCCGAGCAGTTCGCCGGCGGACTGCTCGGCGCCGCCCCCGACGGCCGCACCGTGCGCCGCCGCACCCTCGCGCTCAAGGCGGGCGAACACCGCCTCGCCGTCTTCGCCGAGGGCGGGCCCAAGGGGCAGCGGCTGCGGCTGCGGCACACCACGACGGCGACCCGGGCCGCCGACCTCGCCGAGGCCGTCAAGGCGGCCAAGGCGGCCCGCAGCGTGGTGCTGTTCGCCTACGAGGACGCCACCGAGGGCAGCGACCGCACCTCCCTGGGCCTCCCCGGCGCCCAGGCGGCGCTGATCGAGGCCGTCGCCGCCGTCAACCCGCGCACCACGGTGGTGCTCAACACCTCCTCCGGTACGACCATGCCGTGGCTCCCGCGTACCGGAGCGGTCCTCCAGATGTACTACCCGGGCCAGGAGGGCGCGGCCGCCACCGCCGACGTGCTCTTCGGCGACGCGGACCCGGGCGGCCGCCTCACCCAGACCTTCCCGGCCGACGAGCGGGCGACCCCGGTCGGCGGGGACCTGATGCGCTACCCGGGGGTGGGCGGGCGGCAGGAGTACACCGAGGGGGTGCACGTGGGCCACCGCTGGTACGACCGGCAGCGGGTGGCTCCGCTGTTCCCCTTCGGGCACGGGCTCTCGTACACGACGTGGGCGTACGAGAAGCTGGCGGTCCGGCGCGGCGGCGCGCACGGCAAGCAGGGCGGGCTGCGCGTGGAGTTCACCGTCCGCAACACCGGACGCCGCACGGGCACCGAGGTGGCGCAGGTCTACGTGGGGCCGTCCCCGGACCTGAAACTGGACCAGCCGGTCCGGGCGCTGGCCGGGTACCGGCGCCTGACCCTCGAACCGGGCGAGGCCCGGCGGATCGTCCTGGACGTCGACGCGCGCACCCTGTCCTCCTGGGACCCGGAGCGGGACGCGTGGGTGGTGGGGACGGGGCGCCGCGAAGTGTTCGCGGGGCGTTCCTCGCGCGAACTGCCGCTGCGGGCAAAGGCTGTGGTGGCGACCGGATAGGCTGCCCGTTCGGTCCGCCACAGGGGGCGGGCCGGGCGGAACGACACGGGAGGACGTACCGGTGCACATCCAGGAATGGCTGGAGACGATTCCGGCGGTCAGCATCTACCTCCTGGTGGGGCTCGTCATCGGACTGGAAAGCCTCGGCATCCCGCTGCCGGGGGAGATCGTCCTGGTCAGCTCGGCGCTGCTGGCCTCACAGCAGGGGCACATCGACCCCGTGGTGCTGGGCATCTGCGCGACCACCGGGGCGATCGTGGGCGACTCGATCGGTTACGCGATCGGGCGCAGGGGCGGGAAGCCGATGCTGGAGCGGCTGGGACGGCGCTTCCCCAAGCACTTCGGGCCGGACCAGGTGGCCATGGCGGAGCGCTCCTTCGACAAGTGGGGCATGTGGGCCGTCTTCTTCGGGCGGTTCGTGGCCCTGCTGCGGATCTTCGCGGGGCCCCTGGCGGGCGTCCTGCACATGCCCTACTGGCGGTTCCTCGTCGCGAACGTCCTCGGGGGGATCCTGTGGGCGGGCGGCACGACGGCCGTCATCTACTCGATCGGGATCGTCGCGGAGCCGTGGCTGAAGGGGTTCTCGTGGGTGGCCCTCGCCCTGGCCCTCGTCTGCGGGATCGCCATGACCGTGGTGGTGCGCGGACGGATGAAGAAGGCCGCCGCGGCGGCGCGGGCCGAGGCCGAGGCCGGTACCGGCGCGGCTGCGGAGGCGTCCGACGCGGTCCCGGCGCAGGCTTCTGGCGCTCCGACCGTACTCACCGACTGAGGAGCCCGGCCCCCTGACCCCGCCCGGCCCGAGGGCGGGCGGGGGGCTTCGGCGCCGGGCCCGTCAGGCGCCCGGGGTCGCCGAGGCGCGGTGCTGCTCGGCCAGCTCGTTGTACATGAGGGCGTTGACCTTGAGGCCCTCGCGCTCCTCCGCGGTCAGCTCGCGCCGCACCTTCGCCGGGACGCCCGCGACCAGCGAACCGGGCGGGACGACCATGCCCTGCGGGACCAGTGCCTGAGCGGCCACCAGCGAGCCGGCGCCGATCACCGCGCCGTTGAGGACCGTCGCGCCCATCCCGATCAGGCAGTCGTCCTCGATCGTGCAGCCGTGCACGACGGCGTTGTGCCCGATGGACACGCGCTCGCCGATGGAGACCGGGAACCCGGGGTCCACGTGCACGGTGCAGTTGTCCTGCACGTTGCTGTCGGCGCCGAGCGTGATCGGACCGCAGTCCGCGCGGAGCACCGCCGAGTACCAGATGCTCGACCCCGCGCCGAGGGTCACGTCCCCGACCACGACCGAGGTGGGAGCGGTGAACGCCGTCGGGTCGATCACGGGGTTCTTCCCGCCGACACCCATCACGAGTGCCTGGGCCGCCTGCTGCGTCATGTGTTCTCTTCCTCTTCCGGTACGTCGTGTCGCGCTACCGGCACCGTAGGCCACGCCGTCCGAGCCACCGGGGATGGGGTGAAGATCACGGCGCGGCCCGGGCCCGGGGCGCGCTACGGTGACCCGGTGGCGAAGAACCAGAACACGTTCTCTTCTCAGGCGGTGCTTTCTTCCCTGACGGCGCTGCGCCGCCGGCTCGCGGGGCGCGCTGTCCACGCGGGCTGGCGCTGGATGCAGCGGGCCGGCGCGGTCACCGCGCAGGCTCCCGGAGGGCTGCGCTTCGGCGCGATCGGGCACGGCACCCGGCTCGCCTTCCCGCAGGGGACGGTCTTCGGCGCGCCCTGGATCCGCCTCGGCGACCACTGCATCATCGGCGAACAGGTCACGCTCACCGCAGGGATGATGCCGGACCTCGACCTCGGCGCCGAACCGGTCCTGGTCCTCGGCAACGGCGTGGTCATCGGCCGGGACAGCCACGTCATAGCCGACACCCGCATCACCATCGGCAACGACACCTTCTGCGGTCCCGGGGTGTACATCACCTCCACCAACCACAGCTACGACGACCCGCACGAGCCCATCGGCAAGCAGTGGCCGCGCAGCGCCCCCGTGGAGATCGGACCGGGCTGCTGGCTGGGGACCGGCGCGGTGATCCTGCCCGGGGCGCGGCTGGGCCGCAACGTCGTGGTGGCGGCGGGAGCCGTCGTACGGGGCGACGTGCCGGACCACGCCGTGGTGGCCGGGGCACCGGCGCGGATCGTCCGCCGCTGGGACCCCGAGACGGGCTGGCAGCCGCCGCTGCGCACCCCGGCGCCGGTCCCGATCCCCGACGGGGTCACCCCGGAGCAGCTGCGCGCACTGGGCGCACTGGCGGACGTGTCGGAGCCGGAGTGAACGCGGCGCCCACGGTCTAGCCCGCCGCGAGGAGGACCGTGCCCGCCAGGGCCAGGCCCGCGCCCGCCGCCTGGACGGTGCGCAGGCGTTCCTTGAGGACGGCGAAGGCGGCCAGGGCGGTGATCACCGGGTAGAGGGAGGAGAGCACGGCGGCGGTGGTGACCGGGCCGTGCTGGGCGGCGATGGAGTAGGTGCCGTTCGCCGCGACGTCCGCGAGCCCGACGAAGGCGAGCGCCGGCAGCAGCCCCCACAGGATCCGCAGGCCGCCCGTACCCGCGGGGAGGGCCGGGGCGCCGCGCCCGGTCCGCACCCACAGGGCCGTGCCGCCGACGGCGATGTTGGTGACGCGCTGCACGAACAGCGCGAGGAACAGGCCGGGCACGGTGGAGGAGGCGTGGGCGATCAGAGCCATCACCGCGCCGAAGCCGAAGGCCGCGACGAGGGTGAGGACGACGGCCTGCCGCTGCACCGGAGCGCCGCGCAGCTCGGGGCCGCCGGCGAGGACGATGCCCACGACGGCCACCGCGATCCCCGCGAGCTGGGCGGCGCCGGGCCGCTCGCCCAGGAGCAGCCCCGCGGCCATCGGCACCACCACGCCGAGGGAGCCGAGCGGGGAGACCACGCCCATCGGACCGAGGGCGAGCGCCTTGTAGAAGCTGAGCATCGCGACCGGCCCCACCAGCCCCGCTCCCACCGCGAACCAGAGCTGCGGTCCGGCCTCCCGCCAGGCTCCGGTGCCCAGGACCACCGCGCCCAGTACGAGGACGGCGAGGATCTGGGAGGCCACGACCACGGTGAGGGCCGGTATCCGGCGGGTCAGCAGCCCGCCGCCGAAGTCGGCGAGGCCCCAGAGGACGGCGGTGGCCAGGGCGAACAGGGCGGTCATGGCAGGCCTCGCAGTACAGTGTGTTGAACGGTGGAGTACATGGTGGAGTACAGCGCACGATAGTTCAGCATAGTGAACCCTGTCATTCAAAATATTGTACGGAGTGGACGGAACGGTGTCTGATCTCGAACAGCTCACCCAGGCGCTCGGCCGCAACCTCAAGCGCTGGCGCCGGGAGCGCGGGTTCACCCTGGAGGCCCTCGCCGCCCGGGCGGGGGTGAGCCGCGGCATGATCATCCAGATCGAGCAGGCCCGTACGAACCCGAGCGTCGGCACGACGGTCAAACTGGCCGACGCCCTCGGCGTCAGCATCACCACCCTGCTCGACCACGACCGCGGTCCGCGGGTGCAGGTGGTACTGCCGGGGCAGGGGGTGCGGATGTGGTCCACCGAGGGCGGCAGCGGCGCGAGCATGCTGCTCGGCGACGACCGGCGCGGGCCGGTGGAGATGTGGACCTACCGGCTGGAGCCCGGCGAGGGGACCGCCTCGGACCCGCATCCGCCGGGCACCTTCGAGATGCTGCACGTCACGGTGGGGGAGCTGACGCTGGTGGTCGGGGACCAGTCGTACGCCGTACCGGCCGGCGGGGCCGTCTCTTTCGAGGCGGACGCCCCGCACGCCTACCGCAACGAGGGGCCCGGTCCGATGGAGATGACGATGGCGGTCTCCATCCCGCCGGTGACCGCCCACGCCTGACGGTGCCCGACCGGGGTGGGTGGGGGCTGGGCGGGGCGGGGCCCGTGCGCGGTCAGCGCGGGCCGGTGGCCTCCAGGTCTGCGCCGCGGGTCGTCCCGCGGGTCGTCTCCGGGGTCGCGCCCAGCACCGGGTGCGTCGCGATCAGGTCCTGGCAGACGGCCAGTACGTTGCGCCGGTCGGCCGTGATCCAGTCCCGGTCCATCGCCCAGCCCCGCAGGATCGGGTCCGGTTCGAAGGCGATGGCGAGGCCGACCTGCTCGAACACCTCGGCGTCGGAGGGGGAGTTCCCGATGGCGAAGGAGCTCCGGCGGTCCACCGGGCTGCCCTTGGTCGCGGTACGCAGCGCCGCGCGCTTGCCGCCCGGCAGGGCCGGCGTGGCGGTGAGGGCTCCGGTGCAGCGGCCGCGCCGGAACTCGGCCCGCATGCCGTGCGCCTCGCCGATGCCCAGCTCGGCCGCCGCACGCCGGACGATCTCGTACGGGCTCCCGGATATCAGTACCGTCCGAAGCCCGGCCGCGTGCAGGAGCCGTACGAGCTCGTCGGCGAAGGGGAGGATCTTCTTCCGGGCCTCCGGCCAGGCGGCGTCGGCGGCCCGCTCCACGTCGGTCCGGTCCGCGCCTTCGAGGGCGCGTGCGAGGTGGCCATAGGCGGCGGCCACGGAAGGGGCGTGGGCCGCCGTGCCCCGCTGGTAGCCGGCCATCATGTCGAGCGCTGCTCGCCCGGCCGCCGGGTCGCAGACGCCGCCGGCGATGAGGGACTCGACGAAGGGGGCGGCCACCGAGCCCTCCACCAGGGTGCCGTCGAGGTCGAGCACGGCGATGCGGGCATGGCTGTGGGCATGGCTGTGGGCATGGCTGGTCACGGTGGCACTCCCTGGTCGGGGTCGGTCCGAGGTGCGCGGCAGACCCCGACGGGGAGGCGCGGTCTCAAGTATTCGTACCGTTTGGGCGGTTTGGGTACTTGAGCCGCGTTGAAAGGGTTGAAGGCCGGGAGGACCCCCGGGGCCTCAGAGGGCGGGGATCTCGATCGCCGGGCAGCGGTCCATGATCATGTCTACTCCGGCCGCGCGGGTGCGGGCGGCGGCGGCCTCGTCGACCACGTTCAGCTGGAACCAGACGGCCTCCGCCCCCTTCGCGACAGCCTCGTCGGCGACGGTGCCCGCCAGCGCGCTGTTCACGAAGACGTCGACCACGTCCACCTTGAAGGGGATCGCCTCCAGCGAGGGATAGCCCTGCTCGCCGTGGACCGTCTCGGCCTTGGGGTGCACGGGGATCACGCGCTTGCCGTACCGCTGGAGAACCTCTGCCACGCGGTACGCGGCCCGGTCCCGGTTGTTGGACAGGCCCACCACGGCCCAGGTGTCGCCGAGCTCGGTGAGGATCTTGCGGATGGTTGCCGGATCGCCGTACACGTGTGCCGCCTCCTGGTGCTGGTTCTGCTGGTTCTGCTGGTTCTGTCGGTCCTGCTGGTCCTGACCGCTGATTGCTGTCAGCCCGGTCAACGGAAAAGGCGCATGCCGGATTCCCCGTAAGCACGGCAGGGCTCCGTCACGTCGGGTCCTCGTCGTCGAGTCCGTGGGTTCCCCAGCGGTCCCGGGCTGGTCTCGATCAGGTGCAGCGGGGTCCGTTGCCGCAGGTAGGCCGCCTGCTGGTCGGCCGGCCCGGGCTCGACCACGGCTTAGGGTGGACGGGTGAAGGCAGACCAGTACGTGACGGTGGCCCGCGAGGGTGTGCACGAGTCCGAGATCAACCGCTCGCGGTTCCTGTGCGCGCTCGCGCCCGCGGCGACCGAGCGGGAGGCGCAGGAGTTCGTCGCCCGGATCCGCAAGGAGCACCCCACCGCCTCGCACAACTGCTTCGCCTACGTCATCGGCGCCGACGCCTCCGTGCAGAAGGCCAGCGACGACGGCGAGCCCGGCGGCACCGCCGGGGTGCCGATGCTGCAAATGCTCACGCGCCGGGACATCCGCTACGCGGTCGCCGTCGTCACCCGCTACTACGGCGGCGTGAAGCTCGGCGCCGGCGGCCTCATCCGTGCCTACGGCGGGGTCGTCGGGGAGGCGCTCGACGTGCTCGGCACCGTCACCCGCCACCGCTACCGGCTGGTCACCGTCACCGTCGACCACCAGCGGGCCGGCAAGACCGAGAACGACCTGCGCTCCACCGGCAGGACGGTGATCGACGTGCGCTACGGGGCCGCCGTGGAAATCGAGATCGCCCTCCCCGAGTCCGACCTGCCGGCCTTCGAGGCCTGGCTCGCCGACAGCACCGCCGGGAGCGCCACCCTCACCCCGGGCGGGGAGACGTACGCGCCCTGAGCGGCCGGGGCGGGGGTATCAACTCGCCGGCTGCGCCGCTCCCACGAGGCGGGGGTCGGAGAAGAACTCGCCGGGCTTGGTGACGCCCGCGTTCACGCGGACGAAGCCGTCCATGGTGTCCTGGCTCTCGGCGACCTTGCCCAGGACCCGCTGCATCTCGGGCGGCGGAGGTTCGAGGGCCGCGAATTCGGCGGTGAACTCGTACATCTGCATGACCCGTTCGTCCCTCGCCTGCTGGTAGCCGAGCATGGCGTCGTCGAAGGCCCCGCGGCCCGCGAAGGCGTCGTCCAGGGCCCCCGCGCACAACTCGGCGTCCTGGAAGGCGTCCTGGATTCCCTGGGCCGTGATGAAGTCCTTCAGGTACCCGGCGTCGCCGACCAGCGCCCACCCCGGTCCGTAGGGGACCCGGAAGTGGTTCTCGACGGCGGTGCCGACCAGCCGTCCGGTACTGGTGGCGGAGGCGATCCGGTCGGCGAAGGCCGGCACGCGGTTCAGGGTCTCGTGGTATCCGCCCTCGATGTCGGCGCGGTTCGCCTCGAAGTCCCGCATCGGCAGTCCGCAGACCACCAGCGTCACGTCTTCGTTGGTGGGCCAGGCCGCGAAGGCGCGGTCGCCCCGCATGTACGCCTCGAACCCGCCGTGCATCGGCAGGTTCGCCCAGTACGTGTAGTAGCTGACCTGGAGCTTCGGCTTCTCCGCGTAGCGGGGGGCGTCCACGGCGCGGGCGACCATCGAGTGCGCGCCGTCGGCCCCGATGACGACCCGGCCGTACTCGGTGGTCGCGGCCCCGTCCGGGCCGTGGCCGCGGATGCCGGTCACCGCGTCCCCCTCCGTGACCAGGCCCTCCACGGTGAACTTCTCGCGCACCTCGGCGCCGGCCTCCACGGCCGCGTCGACGAGGATCTTGTCGAGGACGGTCCGCCGGGGCGCGTACGAGCCCTGGAAGCCCAGTCCCGCCGGCGACCCGGAGATGACGAGGGGTCCCAGGTCGAAGGTGTACGTGGTGATCTCCGGGCAGCCGGTGGCGACGACCCGGTCCAGCAGGCCCCAGCGCCGCAGGGCCGCGAGCCCGGGCGGGTGGATGAGGTGGGTGGAGAGCGTGTCGCTGGGGAAGGCCGCCCGGTCCACCACCAGCACCCGGTGGCCCTGGCGGGCCAGCAGCATCGCCGTACTCGCGCCCGCACAGCGGGCTCCCACGATCACGGCGTCGTAGGTCTCTCCGGTCATGTCGATCGCCTCCCCGAAGGGGTAGGGCTCTTGCTTCCACGGTAGGCGGCGGGGCTGGTCACCGCCTCGGGAGGATCGCCCGTCGAGGTCCACCGAGGCGGCCGCCGCCGTACGCGCCGCCACGGATTTTTGGTCGATCGGAGCATTCCTGTATTGGAAATATGCAGTTCAGTGGCCCCGGGAGAAAGAAAGTCGGTCGGCCGGATTCGCGCGTCAAGAGGTTGCGTTCAATGACGCCTCGGAACTTTCTGATTTTGGAAATTTAGGAGTGAACTGTGAAACCATTGGTTCATGTCATGTTCATGGCGCGACTTGATGTGAGGTCAGGTCGGTGCCGCCTCTTTGTCAGGCGGAGTGTCGGCGGGGTTGTGAACCCGGTCGGTCGACCGAAAGTTTCGCCTAAAAATCCGAGAAGAGATTCACCGGTGTGTCCACATTGGGCATAATTCTGCACGCGGTGACGTAGCGTCAGTTGTGGGTGCAAATTCGACCTTAAGGTGATCAACGGTCCATCGATTCGGTGTTGATGGATTCTAATGAAATGTTTAGCCTCTGCTGTGTGACGTGCAGAGTCTCGTCGCCTTGGAGGGCCTGGGGAGGCCCTCATCCTTCTTCTGGGGCGGGTAAATGTCAGTAAGAGAACGGAGACGGCTTCGCCGTGCTCTGAGTACCGCGATAGGTGTGGCCTTGCTCGTCGGAGCGTCGCCCGCTTATGGGGCTGGTACGCCGCCGGCTGCAGCGGAAGCGCCGCTTCCTGAGGCGCAGCGGGCATCGAAAGAGGCTGCCAAGAGCGGCCAGCGTGTGGAAGTCGTGGGCGAGCGTTCGGAGTTCACGACCACATTTGCGAACCCTGATGGGAAGTCGTTCCGCCTCGTCCAGTCGGTCGTGCCCGTCCGGGCGAAGAGTGCGGATGGTGCCTGGGTAAAGCCTGATGCCACGTTGGTGGTTCGGCCGGACGGAACGGTGGGGCCGAAGGCCGCCGTCGTCGGTCTGAGTTTCTCGGGCGGCGGTGCCAAATCAGACCTCGTGAAGATCGAGCGGGGCGGCCGTACCTTCGGCTTGGGCTGGGGCAAGGCCCTGCCCAAGCCGAAGCTCGAGGGGGCCAGTGCCACCTACGCGGAGGTACTGCCGGGCGTTGATCTTCGTATGACGGCCACGGTGGAGGGTTTCCGCGAGGTCCTCGTCGTCAAGACCCCCCAGGCCGCGGCGAGCCCGGCGCTGAAGAAGGTCAAGTTCGCGCTCAAGGCCAAGGGCCTGGACGTCGCCGGGTCCAAGGAGAACGGACTGACGGCTCGCAACAGCGACGGCCAGACGGTCTTCGAGGCGCCGCCGGCCCGGATGTGGGACTCGGCCGGCCCGGAAGCAGCGCCTGCCGGGGCGAAGCCGGGCTCCGTCCTGCTGAACAGCCGCGCCGCGGTGACCGCGGAAGGTACCGGCCCCGTGGCCGGGTCGGTCAAGGGCGAGGAGTCGCCGTTCGACGGTCCCGGCCTCGGCGATCAGTCGGCGACCATGCCCCTGGCCGTGGACGCCACGAGCCTCACCGTCGTCCCGGACGCCAAGCTCATGGCGCAGAAGGATCCTGCGGCTTTCCCCCTGTACATCGACCCGTCCGTTAACGCGGACTACAGCGTTCAGCGTCTTCTGCTGCGCAACGACGGGTACGAGGACTACGCCTGGGAGAACGGCGAGGACAACCTCGGCAAGGGCGTGGGCGAGTGCGGTTCGTGGGCCGGCTACTACTGCGGTCCGGGCTACGTACAGCGGCTCTACTTCCAGTTCACGCCGGACAACCTGCGCGGCAAGAGGGTCCTGGACGCGACCTTCACCGTCACGGAGCCGTGGTCCTTCCAGTGCGACCCGCGCAACGTGTGGCTCGTGCGTACGGCGGGCAGCTTCACCAAGTCGACGACCTGGGGAACCAAGCCGGCCTACGCGGACCTGATGGGCGACCGTCTGGTCTCTGCGGGACGGGGATCGTCGTGCGATCCGAACTCTCCGGCTGCGCCGATCGAGTTCAATGACAATCCGGATGAAAAGGACGAGAACCTGACGTCCACGGTCGCCGCCTGGGCGACCGGCAACTCTCCGCTGACTCTGGAACTGCGGGCGGAGAACGAGAGCGACACCAGCGCCTGGAAGCGTTTCCGCAACGACGCCGCGCTCACCGTGGACTACATCAGCAACCCGGCCACTCCGACGGCCCAGACCGTCGACGGAACGCCGTGCGAGACGAGCCTCGGTGAGGCGACGACCATCGCGGACTCCACGCCCGAGCTGCGCGCCACGACCGAGGTCCAGCCGGGTGGTGAGGCGGAGGCGCGGCTGCGCGTGGCCTTCCTCATCGAGAAGCAGGACGGGGCGAACTGGGTCAAGGTCAACAGCGGCCCGTTCATCGACAGCCCCAGCAACAGCTACTACGGGGCCAATGCCTCGGTCCGTGCCGAACCGGAACTGATGCCGACCCTGCAGGACGGCAAGACGTACCGCATGCTCACCTGGACCAGGTCCTTCGCCGCCGACGTGGCGACCGCGGGAAGTCCCTATGTGACCTGCTACTTCAAGCTGGACTCGTCCGCGCCGAAGCCCCCGAGGATTTCAACCGGCGGCCTCTACGACGAGTGCACCTCGACCAGCTGCACGGCGAGCGGCAAGCCGGGACTGCCGGGTAAGTTCATCTTCCGTCCGGCCGTGGGCGAGGACTCCAAGGTCGTCAAGTACAAGTACAAGATCGACGGGGACAGCGACTGGGCCGATGCTTCGGTGGCGGCCAGCTCGTCCGTCGAGATCGCCCCGCACCACGCAGGGCTGAACACGGTCTACGTCAAGGGCGTGGACAACGTGAACGGCGGGCGCCTGGGAGAGCTGGCGACGTTCCGGTTCGCCGTGAACGAGGATCCTGATCCGGTGGCGCACTGGAACTTCTACGACATGTCCGGTGACGATGCCAAGGACACCGCGACCAGGGACGTCTCGCCCGATCCGGCCGATCTGCGCAACGGTGCCACCCGTCCCTCGGACGGTCGCCGCGGCTGGCTCCTCAGCAGCAATGACGAGGACACGGCTCTGCGGCTCGACGGTGTCGATGACTACGCGGCGACCTCCGGGCCCGTGATCAACACCCAGGAATCCTTCACCATCGCGGGCTGGGTGCGCCCTGACCGTGTGGACAAGACGTTCTCCATGGCGGGTGTCGCTGGCAAATACATGAGCGCGGTCAACATCACCCACCGCGCGAACGGAACCTGGTCGGCCGCGCTGCCCACCACGGACGACACCAACTCCAACGGCATCAAGTACGTCGTCAACGCCAAGGCGAAGACCGTTCCCAAGGTGTGGACGCACGTCGCCGTCGTGTACGACAAGGCCGCCAGGCGACTGCGGCTCTACGTCAACGGCGACTTCCAGGAAGGCATCGACCTGCCCTCGGACTTCAAGCCCGTGGCCGCGACAGGTCCCCTGACCATCGGTCGCAACCAGTACCGCGGTGACTGGGTCAACGACTTCCCCGGCCTCATCGACGAGATGACCGTCTGGCAGTCCGACCTGAGCGCGGAATCGCTGCGGGCGGACGTGCAGATGCACGACAAGACCACCGGCCGGAACATGGTCGAGCTCTCGGCCCGCTGGAACCCCGACACCGTCGCCGGAAGCACCCTGACGGACACCTCCGGCTACGACCGCGACCTCACCCTGTCCTCGGGTGCGACCATCGCAGGCGGCAAGCTGCTCCTCAACGGGACCACGGGCGACGGATGGGCAGCAGGACCGATCGTCGACGAAATGGGGTCGTTCACCGCGACCGCCGGAGTCGAACTCGACTCCGAAAAGCTCATCGCCAAGCCCAACGGGTACATCGCGCAGGTCTTGGGCCAGCGCAACAGCGGCGGGGCGGCATGGGGCCTGTGGTTCAAGAAGACCGCCACCGAAACCACCCACCACCCCGACACCGGTGAGCTGGTGACCTCCGTCCTCGGCAACTGGTACTTCGGCCGCCTCAACGCCGATGGCACCGGCACCTGGTCGGTGAGCCCGGCCAGAGCCGAGCTCGACACTTCCGTGCAGGTCACCGTCGTCCACAACGCCCAGGACAACCGTCTGAAGCTGTACGTCGACGGCAACTACGTCTCCGACCGTGACGACTTCTACGCCACCGAGTCGGGCAGCACGACCTTCGCGGTCGGCAAGGGCCTCGTCAACGACGCCTGGGGCAACTACCTCCCCGGCAAGATCAACGACGTCCGCGTATGGACCGGCGCCATGATCGACGCCGAACAGGTCAAGGACTTCACCTAGACCGGCCACGGCTGCCACTTCTTGGCAGCCGTGGCCAGCACTGAGCGGCCGGGGTCTCGTTCTGCGACCCCGGCCGCTCGGCCCTTGTGCTCCGCGCGCTCATCGCCACTCACTCACACACCTCTACCTTGCGGCTCGTCCGCTCCAGGAGTTTTTGTGTCAAGAAAAAGAAGTCTGTTGGCGAGAACACCGATCATCGGAGTCCTCGCCCTGGCCTTGTCCGTAACCGGCTCGATCACGGCCCCCCTCGCCAGCGCCGCAGATGCACCCGGCCGACCGTCGAGCCCGCAGCACCGGCCTGCGAAGGTGAACTCGGTGCCGGTCGAGACGATGGCCTCAGCCGAGCTGATCGCCAAGCTCAAGGCCGAGGACAAGGCCCAAGCCGAACGCGCTAAGGCCAACCCGAAGAACACCTGGCCCAAGGCCACCACCCTCAAGAGCGACTTGGCCAGTGCCCCGGCCGCCAACTCCCTGGTGGCCGTCGCCCCGCCGGCCAAGACCGCCCGCGCGGGCGCCGCCGCCTCCGGTCAGGCCACGGTGCAGGTGCTGGACCAGCAGGCGGCCCGCAAGGCGGGCATCACCGGCGTGCTACTCACGGCCACCGCCGCCACACCCGGCACCGCACGGGTCGAGGTGAACTACGACTCGTTCGCATCGGCCATCGGCGGCTCTTGGTCGACCCGCCTGGGCCTGGTGACCCTGCCGGGCTGCGCGCTGACCACCCCGGACAAGCCGGAGTGCCGCACGACCACACCCGTCGCCTCCAACAACGACATCGCCAGCCATGAACTCTCCGCCAACGTCACCCTGGCCGGCGCCAAGCCGGCCACGACAGGCAGTGTCCTGCTCCGCGCTCAGGAACTCCCGAGCACGCCCTTGCTGAGTGCCGCTTCGGCTGCACCCACTGTGCTCGCGGTGATGGCCACGAGTGCCGCGTCGACTTCAGGTGCCGGCGATTACAAGGCCACCCCCCTGGCCAGCTCCTCCACCTGGGAAGCTGGCGGGTCATCGGGATCGTTCACCTGGTCCTATCCGCTCACCGTGCCGCCCGCAGCAGCGGGTCCTGCGCCCTCGCTGGCCCTGTCGTACGACTCGGGGTTCATCGATGGCCGCACCGCGACCACCAACAACCAGGGGTCCCAGGTCGGTGAGGGTTTCGACCTGGCCTCGTCCTACATCGAGCGCAAGTACGCCTCGTGCGACGACGACGCCCAGGCGGACAAGCACGACCAGTGCTGGAAGTACGACAACGCCTCCCTCGTCCTGAACGGCAAGGCCAGCGAACTGGTCAAGGACCCTTCGGATGCGACGGGCAACACCTGGCGCCTGAAGAACGACGACGCCACCAAGGTCATCCGCGGTCGGGGTGCCGTCAGCACCGATGACGGCGACACCACCACCGACCCGAATGACACCGACGGTGAGTTTTGGAAGGTGGTCACCAGTGACGGAGCCACCTACACCTTCGGCCTGAACAAGCTCCCCGGCGCGCCCGCGGACACCGAAACCAACTCGGTCTGGACCGTTCCCGTCTTCGGCGACGATGAAGGCGAGCCCGGCTACAAGAAGAGCAGCAGCTTCTCCGGCCGTTCGGTTCAGCAGGCCTGGCGCTGGAACCTGGACCTGGTCCAGGACCTGCAGGGCAACGCCTCCACGTACTGGTACACCAAGGAGGGCAACTACTACGCGAAGAACGGCGACAAGACGACTCTTGGCGCCTACACGCGTGGTGGCTACCTCAAGGAGATCAAGTACGGGCAGAGGGCGGACGCGCTCTTCACCGGCATCGCCTCCGGCCGCGTCGCATTCACCTACGACGAGCGCTGCGAGTCGGACTGTTCCTCGCTCACCGAGGACACTGCCGACAACTGGCCCGATGTGCCCTTCGATACCATCTGCGCGAGCACGGCGACAGACTGCAAGTCCACGGGTCCGTCGTTCTTCACCCGCAAGCGCCTGACCAACATCACCACGCAGGTCTGGTCCACGGCTGTCTCGCCTGACGCCTTCACCGACGTCGACAGCTACGCCCTCGTCTCCGGATACACGGCGCCGGTCAATCTCAACGACCCGAGCGACCGGAGCCTGGTCCTCAAGTCGGTCACCCGCACCGGCAAGAACGGCACCGACCTCAAGCTGGACCCGGTCGACATCGTCTACGACAACCGGCCCAACCGGGTCGACGTACCGGGCGACGACATCCTGCCGATCAATCGCCCCCGCATCCGCACCATCACCTCGGAGACCGGAGCCACGACCACGGTCACCCTCTCCGACCCGCAGTGTGTCAGCGGCACCAAGATGCCCACGGCGGTCGACGACAACGCCGACGACGCACGCCCCTGCTACCCGGTGAAGTGGAAGGTCAACGGTGGCGATACGCGCCTGGACTGGTTCCACAAGTACCGCGTCACCAACATCACCACCAAGGACGCCGTCACGGCTGCCACCGTGTCCAACTCGTACGACTACGAGAAGCCCGGCTGGCGCTACAACGACGACCCCATGACGAAGGAGAAGGATCGCACCTGGTCCAGCTGGCGCGGCTACGGCAGGGTCACCACCTACACGGGCGTCGGCTCCAACCGCTCCAAGACCACCAACGTGTACATGCAGGGCATGTACGGCGACAAGACGGCCGACCCGAAGGTCACCCGCACCAACAAGGTGCCCGTCATCGACATCGACGGCGCCGGCCCGATCGCGACGTCGGACTCCACCGACTACGACCAGGTGGCAGGCTTCCTGCGCCAGTCGGTCACCTACAACGGGTCGACCATCATCGCGTCCTCCCTGAACTACCCGGGGTACACGAACACAGCCACGCAGAACGTCTACAAGATGACGGATGCGGGGCAGGTTGCGAAGGACAGCGACGGCAAGCCGATCGTCGACAAGACCATCACTGCCTCACAGGTTCGTACGTCGCGGGCGTATCAGTACACGTACCTCACCGCCTCCGACACCTTCCGTCGGACCCAGACCGACTACTCGTACGACGACTACGGCATGATCGCGCGTGTCAGCGCCCTGGGCGACCACGCCAAGAGCGGCGACGAGACCTGCACCAACACCTGGTACGCCCGCAACCCAGCCGCTGGCCTGACCAACCTGGTCTCTCGCACCCGGACCGTGGCCCAGGCCTGCGTGGATGCCGACGGCAATGACCTCACCGATGACAAGCTGACCTTGCCCTCCTCGCTGACCACCCGCGGCGATGTCATCTCCGACACCGCGACCGTCTACGACGACGCCACGGTCACCGGGTGGAAGGACGGGCGCGTCCCGACCAAGGGACTTGCGACCTGGACCGGCCGGGCCAAGGCCTACCCTGCCGCCAGCGGCACCAACCCGCGCACCCCGTCCGAGACGGACGGCTGGCAAAAGCTCTCCAGCGCCACCTACGACATCCTCGGCCGGCCCCTGAGCGCCACCGACGCGGCAGGCAACACCTCCACCACCGCCTACACCCCGGCGACCGTCGGCCCGCTCACGGCCACCGTGAGCGCCAAGCCCACGCTGGACTCCAACGGGCAGACCCACCGGACCTACGCCTACTTCGACCCCGCCCGCGGTGCGGTGATCAAGGGCGAGGACGCCAACGCGAAGATCACCACCAGCGCCTACGACGCGCTCGGCCGCGTCACCGGCACCTGGCTGAGCAATCGCAGCCAGACTGGCGGTGAGACCCCGAACATCAGGTACGGATACTCCTTCAAGCGCGGATCCTCACCCTGGACCTCGATAACCCAGCTCAAGCACGACAACACCACCTACCGGACCCCGGTCTACGCCGTCGCCGACTCCCTGCTGCGTCCGCTGCAGACCCAGACCCTGTCGCCCAACGGCGGACGGATCCTCACCGACACCCGCTACGACTCCCGCGGCCTGGCCTACGACACCTATGCCGACGCCTGGGACGACAAGAACACACCGGACGGCGACTACGACGCCGTCACCGCCGGAGGGCCCTTCCCGCAGACCAAGACCTCCTTCGACGCCGCAGGCCGCCCGACGACCTCCGAGCTGTGGGTCAACGGCACCAAGAAGTGGTCCACGGCCACCAGCTACACCGGCGACTCCGTAGCCACCTCTGCACCTGACGGGGGCACGGCCGCTCGTACCATCACCGACACGCTGGGTCGGACGACGGAAACCCGCACGTACGCGGGCGAGCAGCCGGATGACAGTGCGTACGGCGCCACCCTCGGTACCGCGTACACCAGCGTGAAGTACACGCTCACCCGAGACGGCAAGCCCGCCGCGGTCACCGGGCCGGACAGCAGTAAGTGGTCATACACCTACGACCTCTACGGCCGTCAGCGCACCGTCACCGATCCGGACACCGGGACGACCACCACGCACTACACGTCGCTGGATCAGATCTCCAGCACGGACGACGCACGCGGCACCACGCTCCTGTACTCCTACGACGAGCTCGGCCGCAAGACCGCCAAGTGGCAGACCTCCCGCACGGACGCCAACAAGCTGGCCGCCTGGACCTACGACACTCTCCTGCGGGGTGCGCCTACTGCCTCCATTCGCTATGTCGGCGGCACGACGGGGAAGGCCTATACCAAGAAGGTCTCGGAGTACGACTACCTCGGCCGTCCCAGCAAGACCGAGCTGACGCTGCCCGCCGACGACGCGCTGGTCACCTCGGGCGCCGTCAATGCGACCACCGCATACGAGACGAACCTCTGGGCAGACGGCACCGTCTCCAGCACCTCCGAGCCCGCGGCCGGCGGCCTTCCCTCGGAGACCATCAGCACCGACTACAACAGCTACTTCCTGCCGGACGGTCTCTCCGGGACCAGCGGGTACGTCCAGAGCGTCGGCTACTCGCCTCTCGGCCGGCTCGAGACGATGAAGCTCTCGCGTTCGGGAGCGCTCGGCGTCAAGGACGTAGACATCGCCAACACCTTCGAGGAAGGAACGGGCCGCCTCAAGGCAACCACCGTCTACGAGCCGACCCACGGCCTCGTCCAGGACAGCACGTACACGCACGACGACGCCGGCAACGTCACGTCGATCTTCGACAAGGCCACGGTCAGTGGCGCCAGCGCGGCCGACTACCAGTGCTTCACCTACGACGGCCAGCGCCGCGTAACCGAAGCCTGGACCCCGAGCACCGCCGACTGCGCCAGTGCCGGACGGACCACGGCCAACCTCGGAGGACCCGCCTCCTACTGGAAGTCCTACACCTACAACGCCGGTGGCCAGCGCGCCTCGGAGACCACGCACACGAGCTCCAGCACCACCAACCGCACCTACTGCTACGACACCGCCCGCAGGCACGCCCTCGTCTCCAGCACCACCGGGACGGACTGCACGGCGGTCGCGGACCAGTACACCTACGACGAGAGCGGGAACTCCACCAAGCGCCTTCGTTCTCCCTCCAGCAGCGACAGCCAAGTGCTGACCTGGAGCGGGGAGAACAAGCTCAGCAGGCTCGTCGAGGGAACCGACACCACCAGCTACCTGTACGACGCCGACGGCGAGCTCCTCATCCGCCGCAATACCGCAGGCGAAACCGTCCTGTACGCCGGGTCCACCGAGGTCCACCTCGAAGGCACCAAGAAGTGGGCCAACCGCTACTACACCCTCGGCGGCCAGCGCGTAGCAGTCCGCAGCAACGAGACAGGCACCTCGAAGGTCTCCTTCCTCTCCAGCGACCACCACGGCACCTCCTCAGTCGCCATCGACAGCGGCGACGAGCAGACGTTCAGCAAGCGCTACATCACCCCCTTCGGCGCCCCCCGAGGCAACACCGTCGGCACCTGGCCCGACGACAAACGCTTCCTCGGGAAGTCCGCCGACACCAACACCGCACTCACCCACATCGGCGCCCGCGAATACGACCCCTACACCGGACAATTCATCAGCGTCGACCCGATCCTGAGCCTCGACCAGCACCAGTCCCTCAACGGCTACACCTACGCCAACAACAACCCGGTCACCTCCAGCGACCCAACGGGTCTCTGTGTCCCCAATGAACGTGGCGGTTGCGAATCGGGTACTCGCCCAGGCGAAACCCCAGGAGCAGGCACATCCCCTGGCTGCATTTTCGCCTGCCCCCCCGCCGGCCCCCCCGGAGCTACAGCTGGCGGCACCGGCGGAACCAACGGCGGCGGAACCACCAGACATACCAATGACTACAGTGACACGGAAGATAGGATCTACGACAAGGAATCACCCGGTAAGAAAGATCGCGAAGTATTCAATCGACTCCAGTACGTCGTAACCGGACTTTGGTTCAAGGGATGGTTGAATGGCTGGGCACTGCTGAGTCATTATCTCGATAATACGGGGGACGATTTCATTCTTCATCCGGATCAGATGATCGAGGAAATTCCGCGATTCAAGCAAAAAGTATCCGAATTCTTCCAGGATGAGGATGGAAGCGATTCCGGATGGAGGCAGACTCGCGCTGACGAGGATGACGGTCATAGCAGTCTAGACTGGTACTATGCCCTCAATAGTTTCCAGTGGCGCGTTTCCGATATTAAGGTTGACACGTACGGAAAGGTCGCTTCCTACAATTTGGAAATCAGGAAAAGATACGACTGGGGAGTGCCCAGTGAGAATCGGGATGATCTCGATGGTCCGATGGGGCTTCACTTCACTCAGCCCGAGATTGCTCACCTGCACACCGTCGGGCTGGCCCAAGATTTCAACGTGTACGGAAGTTCGCGCATGACGGGGACGCCATAATGGCCTACGCGAAGAGCCTGAAAATTCTCCTGGCGCTCCTTGCTGGCGCGGCGCTCGCCGGGTGCGGCAGTGCGGTCCAGTCAGCTGCGCCCAGCGGGCGTACTCAGGTGCGGAGTGACCACTACGAGCGATTTCAGGGCCGTCCCAGTCCAGAGGACTTGAAACGCTACGGACTCCCGATTCCGGGTGACGTTCAGGCCGTCGAACACTGGAAATACAAGAGTAGTGGTGCAGGCATGGACCTCTGGGTTCGGTTTGAGGCGACTCAAGCTCAACTGGACCAGTTTCTGAGGAATCTCGGGCAGAGTGAGCTCGATATGCTACCCGGCCATTCGCCATTCGACTCCAAGGATGAGGCGAAACTGGGATGGGACATCCAGTCCGGACCTGACGTTTCGGGTTTGGCCATACCAATTCCCGACAGTGACTTGCATGGCACGTACAGGCAGGTGGCGGTAGATAGACGGGGCGACTCGCTTGTCATGGTTTACGTCTCTTCGGCGACCACCTGACGCTGAGCCCCTTCTCACCTGAGGGTGCTGCCGGACTGTTGGTGGTGAAGGGTTGCACGTAACGACGAAGCTCCTGGTGGACGGGTTCTCGACCGAGATCGCCGTGTCCGCCAGGAGCTTCGCGTGTCTTCCTGGCCTAGTTGGGGTGGCGGCTCCCGGTTCAGGGGGCGGCGGGTAGTGCGCCGAGTCGGCGCCGGCACGTGGTGAAGGCGTCGCTCCAGGGCCAGGTGGCCTCGAGCCGCAGCCATCGGCGGTGTGCGTGTTTCGCGAGGCGGGCGGGCAGGTCGTAAAGGCGAAACGCATGATGTCGGGCTCGCCCTGGGCGAGGCCTTCGGCATCGTGGAGGGCCGGCCAGCAGCCTCATCCAGGCATCGAGATCGGCGGCGAGGTTCGAGGCCAGCATCGTGAAGCTTGCCGGTGACGGCCGCCGAGATCGAGGTCCGCAGGAGCCGAGGCCATCGAGGCGTTGAAGCAAGGCCTCGATAGGGCAGGGCTCGCTCCCGCTGCCCCTTTCACGGCATCGGTCGTTTGACGTGCTGGCCCCGTGCTTGCCGCTGGAGCCAGGTACGGGCCTTCTTGCCCCGGTGCCGGTGCGTGGGCTGCCGACGCGGGTGACCCTCCGGCTCGTTCGCTGGCGGCCACCCTGACTGAGGCGTGTGGTGGCTCAGGAGGTGGCATGCGTTAGCGTGGCAGGGGGGCGACTGTGAGTCCTGGGTCGGTTCGTGCTGGTTTTAGAGGGGTCGTAGGGGTAAACGTGCAGGTCGGGGTCGTTCTGTGAAGTTCCTGCATACCTCCGACTGGCATCTGGGGCGGAGCTTTCATCGGGTGAACCTGCTCGGTGCTCAGGCTGTTTTTATCGATCATCTGGTTGAGGTCGTGCGGGAGCGCGAGGTCGACGCCGTGCTTGTTGCCGGTGATGTTTATGACCGGGCCGTGCCGCCGTTGCCTGCCGTGGAGCTGTACGACCGGGCACTGCACCGACTTGCCGATCTTGGCGTTCCTACCGTGATGATCTCCGGTAATCATGACTCCGCCCGCCGTCTTGGGGTCGGGGCCGGGCTGATCGGGCGGGCCGGGATTCACCTCAGGACCGATCCCGCCGGGTGTGCCGACCCCGTGGTGCTGGGCGACGTACACGGGGACGTGACGTTTTACGGGCTGCCGTATCTGGAGCCTGCGCTGGTCAAGGATGAGTTCGGGGCCTCGAAGGTGAGCCATGAGGCCGTGCTCGGGGCGGCCATGGGGCGGATTCGGGCCGATCTGGCCGGGCGGGCGCCCGGGACGCGGTCTGTTGTGCTTGCGCATGCCTTTGTGACCGGCGGGCAGGCCAGTGACAGTGAGCGCGACATCACCGTCGGGGGCGTCGAGGCCGTGCCGGCCTCCGTTTTCGATGGGGTCGACTACGTCGCGCTGGGGCACCTGCACGGCTGCCAGGTGATCAATGAACGCGTTCGCTATTCCGGTTCCCCGCTCGCCTACTCCTTCTCCGAGGCCGATCAGCGCAAGAGCATGTGGCTCGTGGAGATGGGGGAGGGCGGGGAGATCGTGAGTGCCGAGCGGGTCGACACTCCCGTGCCGCGCGGTCTCGCTCGGGTTCGGGGGCCGCTGGAGGAGCTGCTTTCCGAGGGGGCGTACGCCCGGTACGAGGACTGTTGGGTGGAGGCCACCCTCACCGACGCCGTCCGGCCCGAGGATCCCATGGCCCGGCTCGCCGCGCGGTTCCCCCATGTTCTGAGCCTGGCCTTCGACCCCGAGGGCCGGAGCGAGGACGCCGGCGGGTCCTATGCGCAGCGGCTGAAGGGGCGCAGCGACCGGGAGATCGCCGAGGACTTCGTCGCCCACGTGCGCGGGGGCGGCGGGTTCTCCGACGAGGCCGAGCGGGACGTGCTTCAAGGTGCTTTCGACGAGGTGCGGGCCGAGGACAGCCGGCAGGAGACCCACCGATGAGGTTGCACCGGCTGCGCATCACCGCCTTCGGGCCCTTCGCCGAGCCTCAGGAGATCGACTTCGACACGCTCTCCGGCGCCGGGATCTTCCTGCTGCACGGGCCCACCGGCGCGGGCAAGACCTCCGTCCTGGATGCCGTGTGCTACGCCCTGTACGGGTCCGTGCCCGGTTCCCGGCAGGCCCCCGGTACCAGTCTGCGCAGTGACCACGCGGCGTCCGATACCCCGACCGAGATCACCCTCGAACTCACCGCGGGCGGGCGGCGCCTGGAGATCACCCGGCGCCCCGAACAGGACCGGCCCAAGAAGCGCGGGACCGGGACGACCAAGGACAAGGCGCAGAGTTGGCTGCGTGAGTACGACGGGGACGGCTGGAGCGCGCTGAGCCGGTCCCATCAGGAGATCGGCGAGGAGATCGAGCAGCTGCTCGGCATGAGCCGCGAGCAGTTCTGCCAGGTCGTGCTGTTGCCGCAGGGGGAGTTCGCGCGCTTCCTGCGGGCCGACGAGGTGGCGCGCGGGCGGCTGCTGGGCCGGCTCTTCGACACCCGCCGCTTTGCCGCCGTGGAAACCCTGCTCGGTGAGCGCCGCCGCGCCGCCGAGGCCAAGGTCCGCGCCGGTGACGAGCAGGTGCTGCACACCGCCCAGCGCCTCGCCCAGGCCGCCGGGGACGCCGCCGACCTGCGCGCCTGGCCGCTGCCCCGGCACCAGCCGGGGGACCCCGGGCTGGCCGGGGCGATCCGTGCCTGGGCCGCCGTCGCGCGCTGCTCCGCCCGGGAGCGGCTCACCGTCGCCGAGTACGCCCTCGCCGCCGTCGAGGGGCGCTACCACGCCGCCCGGCGGGCCGCCGAGGACGTACGGGAGCTCGACCGGCTGCAGCGCCGGCACGCCGAGACCACCCGTCGGGCGGCCCTGCTCGCCGAGGCCGGTCCGGAGCGGGAGCGGGTGCGCGCCCTGCTCGACCGGGCCCGGCGCGGAGCCCTGGTCGCCCCCGCCCTGGAGCTGCGCGGAGCCGCCGCCGGCGCGCACATGGCCGCCGCGCACGCGGAGTCGGTGGCCCGGGCGGAGCTGCCGCCGCAGCTCGCCGAGGCGGGGACCGAGCAGCTGGCCGCCGTGGAGCAGCGGCTGCGCGAGGATCTGGGAGCACTCGGAGCCGCCCGCCGCGCCGAGCAGCGCAGCGCCGAGATCGGTCGCGAACGGGCCGACCTGGAACGGGAATCCCGGGCGGCCGAGGAGCAGCAGCAGGAGACCGCCGAGTGGCTGGGCCGCTGGGAAGCCACCCGGACCGAGCTGGCCGGGCGCGCGGACGCCGCCCAGCAGGCCGCGACCCTGGCCGAGCAGCTCGCCGGCAAGCTGGAGCCCGCGAGGCTGCACCTGCACGCCGCCCGGCGGCGCGACGCCCTCGACGCGGACGCGGAGCAGGCCTCGGCCGAACTGCTCACCGCCCGCGAGGAGTCGGCCGCCGCCCGGGAACGCTGGCTCGAGCTCAAGGAGACCCGGCTGCGCGGGATCGCCGCCGAACTCGCAGCCGCCTTGGTGGCGGGGGAGCCCTGCACCGTGTGCGGGGCCGCGGAGCATCCCTCCCCGGCCCGGCCCGCCCCCGGTCACGTCGACCGGGCCGCGGAGGAGGCGGCGCACGCCCGCTTCGAGGGGGCCGAGGAGCGCAGGGCCGCGGTGGAGAGCGATCTGGCAGCCGTCCGACAGACCCGCGCAGAAGCCGCCGCCGTCGCCGGCGACGCCACCACCGCCGAACTCCTCGAACTCACCTCCGCGCTGAGTTCCCGTCACGCCGAGGCGCACGCCGCGGCCGCCGGGCTGCACACCGCCCGCGAGCGGCTGGCCCGCGCCGAGCGGGAGCACGCGGTGCGCAGCGCCGAGCGGAGCGAAGCCGAGGCCCGGGCGGCGGCGCGGGCTTCGCGCCGCGAAGCCCTCGACCGGGAACAGGCCTCGCTGGAAGCGGAGCTGGCCCTCGTACGGGACGGAGCGCCCAGCGTCGCGGCCCGCGCCGGAGTCCTGGAGGACCGGGTCCGCATGGTCACGGCGGCGGCCGTCTCGCTGCGCCGGGCCGAAACCACCGCCGCCCGGCTGAAGGAGGCCGACGACCAGCTCGCCGACGCCGCCTTCAAGGCCGGCTTCGACACCACCGAGGAGGCGGCCGACGCCGTGCTCCCCGAGTACGAACGCAGCGCGCTCCAACGCCGCACGGACACCTGGCAGGCGGAGGAGGCCATGCTGGCCGACCGCCTCGGCGAGAGCGACACCGCCGCGGCGGCGGCCCTGCCCCCGGCCGCGCCGGAGGAGGCCGAGGCCTATGCGGCGCTGGCCGCCGCGAAGCTTCGTACGGCCGGGTCCGCCGTGGACGCGGCCCGGGTCCGGTGCAAGGACCTCGACGGGCTCTCCCTCCAGGCGGAGCGGGAGCTGCGCTCCCTGGGACCGCTGCGCGAGGCCTACGAACGGGTGGCCCGGCTCGCCGGACTCACCGCGGGCACCTCCGCGGACAACGAGCGCAAGATGCGGCTGGAGGCCTACGTGCTCGCGGCCCGGCTGGAGCAGGTCGCCGCCGCGGCCACGGTACGGCTGCTGCGCATGTCGGGCGGTCGCTACACCTTGCTGCACTCCGACGCCAAGGCGAGCGGACGCGGGCGTTCCGGGCTCGGGCTGCACGTGGTGGACGCCTGGACCGGCAGCGAGCGGGACACCGCCACCCTGTCCGGCGGCGAGACCTTCTTCGCTTCGCTCGCGCTCGCGCTGGGCCTCGCCGACGTGGTCACCGACGAGGCGGGCGGCATGCGGCTCGACACCCTCTTCATCGACGAGGGCTTCGGCAGCCTCGACGACCAGGCGCTGGACGAGGTGCTCGACGTACTGGACTCGCTGCGCGAGCGCGACCGCAGTGTCGGCATCGTGAGCCATGTCGCCGACCTGCGGACCCGGGTGCAGGCCCAGCTGGAGATCGTCAAGCAGCGCGGGGGTTCGGTGGTGCGGCATCGCACGGCGGGCGGAACGGGCTGAAACCCCTGGTCAACGGGGTGAAACCGGTCCTCGGGGGATACTCGGGGACCCTCGGGGACATGTCGGTCTCCGGGGGGAGGCCCTCGCCGAGGAGTGATCAACAAATTGTAGATTTCTCGGTATGACGACCACGAACACGCCCGCTTCCACCAACCCCGTCCTGCGGGTTCCCCCGGCCGCACCAGCCGCGGCCGCCGCCTACTTCGCGGCGAGCCTGGCCTTCCACGCCGATGTCTCGGACGTCGCCGCCGCCTTCAAGGCCCACCGGGAGGACGGCGCCGAGCTCGGCTTCCAGCTGGTCGACTCCCGCTCGACCCCGTCCTGGGACCAGGCCCACGTGCCCGGGGCCGTCCACCTGCCGAACGCCCTCGTCGCCGAGCAGGCGGAGCGCCTCCTCGACAAGAGCGTTCCCGTGGTCACCTACTGCTGGGGCCCCGCCTGCAACGGCGGCACCCGCTCGGCGCTCGCCCTGGCGCAGCTCGGCTTCCAGGTCAAGGAGATGCTCGGCGGCATCGAGTACTGGATCCGCGAGGGCTTCGAGGTCGAGACCTGGCAGGGCCGCGAACAGCGCCCCGAGGCCGACCCGCTGACCGCGCCCACGGACTCCGACGACTGCGGCTGCTGAGGACTGGTTCCTCAGGACTGGCTGCTGAAGACCGGCCGCCCCCGCAGGTACGGACGGGCGGGCGGACGGGCGGACGGGCGGACCGACGGACGGGCCGACTCCGCGAGGGGGGAGCCGGCCCGTCCGTCCTACCGTGGTGCGGTCCCGGTGGTCAGAGCTTCGACAGCTCGTCCACCAGGTCGTCCAGGCCCAGCGACCCCTGGGACAGCGCCGCCATGTGCCAGGCCTTCAGGTCGAAGGAATCGCCGTGCGCCGCGCGCGCGTTGTCACGGCCCTGCAGCCAGGCGCGCTCGCCCAGCTTGTAGCCGATCGCCTGGCCCGGCATCGACAGGTAGCGGGTCAGCTCGCTCTCGACGAAGTCGCCCGGCCGGCCGCTGTGCAGGCCGAAGAACTCCTGCGCCAGGTCGACCGTCCAGCGCTCGCCCGGGTGGAACGGCGAATCCGCCGGGATCTCCAGACCCAGGTGCATGCCGATGTCCACGATGACGCGCGTGGCGCGCATCATCTGGGCGTCCAGGTACCCGAGGCGCTGCTCGGCGTCCTTGAGGTAGCCCAGCTCGTCCATCAGCCGCTCCGCGTACAGGGCCCAGCCCTCGCAGTTGGCGCTGACGAGACCGATGCTGGCCTGGTAGCGGGAGAGCTGGTCCGCCACGTGCGCCCACTGCGCCAGCTGGAGGTGGTGGCCCGGAACGCCCTCGTGGTACCAGGTGGAGACCAGGTCGTAGACGGGGAAGCGGGTCTGGCCCATCGTCGGCAGCCAGGTGCGACCGGGACGGGAGAAGTCCTCCGAGGGACTCGTGTAGTACGGGGCCGCGGCGCCGCCCGGAGGGGCGATCCGCGACTCCACGCGCTTGACCCGCTCGGCGAGTTCGAAGTGGGTGCCGTCGAGGTTCTCGATGGCCTCGTCCATCAGGCCCTGCAGCCAGGCCTGGACCTCATCCACGCCCTCGATGTGGGTGCCGTGCACGTCCAGGTGCGCCAGCGCCTCCCACGGACCCGCGTCCGGGAGGATCTTGGCGGCTTCGGCCTTCATCTCCGCCAGCAGCCGGTGGTACTCCGACCAGCCGTAGGCGTACGCCTCGTCCAGGTCCAGGTCGGCGCCGTTGAAGTAGCGAGACCAGAGGGCGTAGCGCTCGCGGCCCACCGGGTCGGGCTTGCCCTCGACCGCGGGGGCGTACACGTCCCGCATCCAGTCGCGCAGTTCCAAGACGGCGGCGGTCGCGCCGGCGGCGGCCGCGTCGAGCTCGGCGCGCAGGGCCTGGGGGCCGGTGGCGGCGAACTCCGCGAAGTAGCCTTCCTTGCCCTCGCCCTCGGCGCCCTCGCCCGCCCAGGCGGTGAGCTGCTCGATGAAGGTGGCGGTGGGGCGCGGGCTCCCGAACAGGCCGCGGTCCAGGCCGAGCGCGAGGCACTCGCGGTAGCCCGCGTACGCGACCGGTACGGCGCGCAGCCGTTCGGCGATCGCCGCCCAGTCCTCGTCGGTCTCGGCCGGGGTCAGGGAGAAGATCTCGCGGACCGAGTGCGCGGGGGAGTGGATGTTGCTGACCGCGCGCAGATCCTCGTCGGCCTCGTGGACGGCGAGTTCGGCGTTGAGGCGCTCGCGCAGCAGGCGGGCGCAGCGGCGCTCGGCATCGCTGTCGGCGCCCGGCTGCCGCTCGGCGGCGTCGAGCCGCGCGAGCGTGGTGCGGGTGAGTTCGGCGGCCGCCGCGCGGCCCGCCGGGGAGAGGTCCGGGAGCTTTCCGGAGCTCGCGGCGACACCGAGATAGGTGCCCGTGATCGGGTCGATGGCGATGAGGTCGTCGACGTAGGCATCGGCGACCTGTCGGGGCAGCCGTGCGGCGCTGTCACTGGTGATGATGTCTGACATGTGGACATCTTCGTATGCGGGACGGGTCCGCGTCATCACCAAACATCGTCAGCCTGCTGACGCGGGGGGCGGCAGCGGCCCGCGATCCCGCTCCTGGAGGATCAACCTGGCCTCCATCCTGGAGACTTCACGGGCGAGGTGAACTCGTCGAGGACCGGCCGCCGGAGCTCGCCGGGATCCGAATCGGCCGCGTGGGCGGGGTGGTCGTCCGGGCCCGTCGGAGGGAAGACGGCCCGCGAGGCCGACGCGTTCGGGACGACGGAGCCCGGCCCGGGGGCCCGCCGGTCCGCTCCCGGCCGGACGATCCGACCACCGCCTGCTTCGGGACGGCCCTGTCCCGGCTCGAAGGCACCGAGAGCGCCGTCGCCTTCGCGAGCGGGATGGCCGCGTAGTCGGCGTGCCTGCTGGTGCGGGGGATGAAGGAGTCGCGTCACGTGGGCGCCGTACGGCCGTTGTACGGGGGCTGCGCCCACCTGCTGAGCGGCGGCCTGCTGGGGACCCGGGTGACCTGGGTGGATCCGGACGGCACCCGGCCTCCTTCAGCCACCTCATCGTGGCCGAGGGGGACCGCCACGCCCCGGGCGTGGGCGACCGCTTGCTGCGCTTGTCGGTCGGGCTGGAGGACGTGGACGATCTGTGGGCCGATCCGGGCCGGGCGCCGGACCGGGCGATGGAGCCGGTGCCCGGTCAGGAGCGGGCCGGGGAGCCGGTCCGGGTCACTGCTGGTTGCGGGGTAGGCCGCGGAGGGATTCGCCCGGGAGCTCGTACGGCAGCCGGGAGCTGACCGGGGTCGCGTCCAGCCGGGCGGTGATCACCAGGGTGCCCTCCTCGATCTGGTAGTCGAGGGGGAGGCCGAGCCCGCGCATGGCGGCGACCATGCCGGTGTTCTGGGCCTGGGTGACGGCGTACACGCTGTCGCATCCGGCCTCGACGGCCATCCCGATCAGCCGGCCCAGCAGCTCGGAGCCGATGCCGCGGCGCTGCCAGTCGTCCTCGATGAGCAGGGCGACCTCGGTCTCGTCGCCGTCCCAGAGCAGGTGGCCGAGGGCGACGAGCTTGCCGGAGGCGGTGGTCGCGGCGAGGGTGCGGCCGAAGCGCGGGCTCAGCAGGTGGCCGAGGTAGCGGTCGGCGTCGGCGACGGGGCCGTGGTAGCGCAGGCCGAGGGTGCGCTCCGAGCAGCGGTCGTGCATGGCACGGGCCGCGGGCAGGTCGGAGCCGTCGGCGCGGCGGACGGTGATCTCGTTGCCCTCGGGAAGGGTCAGTACGTCACGGCTGCGCGGGACCCGCGGTCCGAGCCGGGCGTCCAGCTCGACGAGCGCGCGGGCGCGGGCGAACTCGGTCGGGGTGAACGGCAGGTAGGGCCGCTCGATGGTGATGGCACCGCCGGACGGGTCGCGCAGCCGCATGACCGTGGCCTCCAAGACGCCTTCGACGGGCGCGTCGGCGCCGGCGTTGGGGCGCCCGGAGAGGGTGGTCGCCGGGATGGAGTGGATGGTGCAGCGGCCGAGCAGCTGGCGCAGGGCGAGCGGCAGTTCGGCGGCGTCCAGGGCGGTGCGGGTGGCCAGCCCCAGGACGCGGGTCGGGGTGTCGACCAGGTCGTGTGCGTCGGCGCGCTCGATCCAGGTGCTGTGGCCGCCGGCGCCGGAGATGGCCCGGGTGAGGTCGGCGGAGGGCAGCTGATGCGGGGCGCGCAGCAGGAACTCGTCCACCGTGCCGCCCTCGGGGAGCGGGTGCGTCTGCAGGGTCAGGATGTCGACCCCGCTCCGGGCGAGTGCGGTGCAGAGCGCGGCGAGGCTGCCGGGCTCGTCGCGCACGGTCGTCCGCATCCGCCAGAGGGCGGAGGCCAGTGCGGCGTCCGTACCGGCCGTCGCCGCGACCGCGCCCGTGGCGGTGTCCGTGGGCGCGGCGTCCGAAGGCGCGGTGTCCGTGGGCGGCGGCGCATGGCTGTGGCGGCGTGCCCACCAGGTGTGGAACGCCGCCGTCACCAGGAGTGCGACGGCCGAGGCCACGAGCAGGACCGGGCCGCGGGGACCGTGCACCACGAGGTTGGCGATGGCGTCGGCGACCGCGACGGCGCAGAAGAGAGCGGCGAGCTCGACGACGTCGCGGCGCCAGTGGTGGCGGTGGGGACGCTGGGCAGGGGCAGCAATACGCTCAGTCATGCAGACCACTGTGACGCAGGGGTGTTGCGTGATCACGAACGATCTGTGACCGACTGGTTAAGGATCCATCTGGCCGATTTCGCCCTGTTTTCCGGCCGATTTCAGATGTCGGACCCTACTGCCCCACCCGTCCGGGCTGCAGGGTCCGGGTGAAGAGTACGCCGCCTCCCTGGCGGCGCAGCCGGACGGTGAGCTCGCCGCCGTCCCCGTCGATCTCGACCTCCCCGTAGTACGGGGGATTCTCGGACGGGGACATGTTGGCGAAGGGCGCGGACTGGACGTACGCCGTCTCCGGGCCGAAGGTGGCGTCCAGTCGGCCGGAGGGGAAGCCGCCCGCGCCGATGGGGCCGGAGACGAACTCCCAGAAGGGTGCGAAGTCGGTGAAGGCGGCCCGCTCGGGCGCGTAGTGGTTCGCGGCCGTGTAGTGCACGTCGGCGGTGAGCCAGAGGGTCCCGGTGATGCGCTGGTGCTTGATGTGCCGCAGCAGCTCCGCGATCTGCAGTTCGCGCCCGAGCGGCGCCCCGGGGTCGCCCTGGGCGACGGCCTCGAAGTTCGCGGCCCCGTCGGCCACCACGATGCCCAGCGGCATGTCGGCGGCGATGACCTTCCAGGTGGCGCGGGAGCGCGAGAGCTCGCGCTTGATCCAGGCCAGCTGTTCGGGGCCGAGGATGCCGATGGGGTCGTCGGTCTGGCGGCCGGGGGAGTTCGCGTCGCGGTAGGTGCGCATGTCGAGGACGAACACGTCGAGCAGCGGGCCGTAGCGCATCACCCGGTACATCCGGCCCTCGGCGCGGCCGCCGCGCAGGTCGGTGACGGGGAAGTACTCGCCGAAGGCCCGGCGGGCCCGGCCGGCGAGGGTGTCGACGTCCTTCACGGTGTAGCGGGGGTCGTCGAGGATCTGGCCGGGGTACCAGTTGTTGCGCACCTCGTGGTCGTCCCACTGGGCGAGGACCGGCACCTGGGCGTTGAAATCGCGCAGGTTGCCGTCGAGCAGGTTGTAGCGGAAGTTGCCCCGGTACTCGGCGAGGGTCTCGGCGACCTTCGCCTTCTCCTCGGTGGTCACGTTGTGCCACAGGGTTCCGTCGCGCAGCGGTACGGAGGCCTGGATCGGCCCGTCGGCGTAGATGGTGTCCCCGCTGAAGAGGAAGAAGTCGGGGTTCCGCAGGCGCATCTCGTCGAAGACGCGGTAGCCGCCGAGCTCCGGGTTGATGCCCCAGCCCTGGCCGGCGAGGTCACCGGACCACAGGAAGCGCACGTCACGGCGGCGGGAGGCGGGCGCGGTCCGGAAGGTGCCGTGGACCGGCTCGCCGGTGCGGCGCGGATCGTCGGGGTCGGCGAGGAGCACCCGGTAGTGGATCTGCTGTCCGGGCGGGAGCTCGCGCAGGGTGGTGGTGCCCGTGAAGTCGGAGTCCGGGCCGAGCAGCGGGCCGCGGTGGCGGCGGACGGCGTAGCGGAACGACTCGCTCGGGGAGGTCTCGACGTACATCCGCGCGGGGCGGTCGGAACGCGTCCAGACGGTGGCCGAGTGGGCGGTGATCTCGCCGGACTGGACGCCCCAGAAGGCGTTCGGGCGGCCCGAGCGGGCGAAGGCGGGCGCCGCCGCGTGGGCGGGAATGGACAGGGCGCCCGTCAGGGCGCCGGACAGGGCGAGGCCCACCGGGACGGCGAGGGAACCGCCGAGCAGGGAGCGTCGGGTGTGCGGCAGAGGTGCCATCGGTGCGTCTCCAGAGGCCGGCGGGGACGGGCCGGACCAGTGTGTCGCCGTACACCGGCGGCACACCGGACCGCCCGCGTCGTGCACGCGAACCATGCGTGAACACTGATGCGGTCCCCTGGCGCTCCGTCAACACCTCATCGGGCGCGCTCCGTTGTGTCCAGGATGACGCGGGCGACCAGGGCCGGGTCGTCGTTCATGGGCACGTGGCCGCATCCGGGGAGACGGACGAGGCGGGCGCCGGGGATGGTGTGCTTCGCGCGGACGCCTTGGCGGCGCAGGAGTAGCCGGTCGCGACTGCCCCAGGCGATGGTGACGGGCAGGCCCGGCAGATCCGCGGTGAACCGTACGGAGCCGCCCGCGGCCAGGGTCTGCTCGAAGCCGGAGGCCTCGCGCAGGGCGATGGTCTCGGCGACCACGGAGCCGGGCGAACGCCGTCCCGGGCGCGCGTAGATGCTGCCGGTGAGCGCGGCGCGTCCGGCGGCGCTGCGGGCGAGCCGTTCCACGGCGGAGCGGGGCAGCGCGCCGGCGCCGGCGCGCATCGCGCGGAGCGCTGTGAAGGCGTAGCGGCGCTCGCCCTCCGACCAGAACCCGGCGGGGGAGAGGGCGGTGACCGAGCGCGCCAGCCCGACGCGCCCCATCTCCAGGGCGAGCAGTCCGCCGAGGGAGTTGCCCGCGACGTGCGGCCGCTCGATGCCGAGCGCCGCGCAGAGCGCGTTCAGCGCCGAGGCGACGGTGCCGAGATCGTACGGAACCCCGTGCGGCAGCGGCTCCGAGACGCCGAAGCCGGGCAGGTCGACGGCGATCACGTCGTACTCGGCGGCCAGGATGTCGGTCACCGGGTGCCAGGCCTGGAGGTGGTGGCCGATGCCGTGGAGCAGCAGGAGCGGCTCGCCCGCGCCCTTGCGCTCGTAGGCGGCGGTCGTGGTGCGGGGGCCCAGCGGCGAATCGATCGTGAAGGAGACCGTGGCGGTCATGCTGCTCCTCGTCGGGGGTCGGGCGGCTTCGGCGGCCGTGTGAGACGGCTTGTCAGTAGTGTCTCTCGACCGGTTACCGCCCGGTAGCCCCTGGAGGCGGGACTTCGGCTTTCGCGGTGACTTCGGCGGCGCCCTTCGTGGTGCCCTCCGCGGCGCCCGCCGCGGCGCTCTTCGGGGTGTCTTCCGTGACGCCCTCCGCGTGCTTTCCGCGGTGCTCGCGAACATCCCGTGAACAGCTTGATGCATATGCCCGATCTGCCCGACAAAGGGATGAGCATTGGTCTTGACCAAGGGGGTGCGCCGACTTATCGTCGCAGGCATAGTGCAGGAACCTTTAATAAACAAAGGCGCGGAACTCCCGCTGGAACACGGCGAGTGCGGCGATAGCAGGAGGAGTCAGGGTGGGGACCACGCAGCTCGAAACGGTGCCGGAGCCGAAGTACTTGCACCTCAAGACCGTCCTCAGTGAGGCGCTCGACCAGGACTTCGCCGTGGGCGAGGTCCTGCCGAACGAGCGCGAGCTCGCCGCCCGCTTCGGTGTGGCCCGCGCGACCCTGCGCCAGGCATTGGAGCAGCTCGAACTCGAAGGCCGCCTCCAGCGCCGCCGCGGCGTCGGCACCACCGTCGCCCCGCCGCGCGTGGGCGTCGACGTCGGCAGTGCGCAGCACAGCTGGCCCGGCGAGAGCGTCGACGGGTGGGAGCCGGTGGACGCGGCGGAGGAGGCCGTGCTCACCCCGGCCCTCCTGAAGCTCCTCGGGACCACCCCCGGCGAGATGGTGCTCGCGGTGCGCCGCAGCCGCGTCGAGCAGGGCCAGGTCCTCGCGGCCGAGCTGCTGTACGTGCCGGCCTCCTCGGTGCCGGGCCTCTCCGCCATCGACGCCCCGGCCGGTCCGGCCCGCGCCCGGACCGTCATGCGCGAGCTGCAGAAGCTGGTCCTCGACGGCCAGGACCGCTCGGTGGAGCTCGGCTCCGCCCGTGCCGAGGACGCGAAGGAACTGGACCGCCTGCCCGGCGCCCCGGTCCTGCTGGTCACCACCCGCTACTTCACGGCGGCGGGCACGGCGGCCGTCTCGGTGGCCACCTACCGGGCGGACACCTGCCGCCTGACCTTCGGCGACACCGGTGACGTGCAGATCACCCACGACACGCGGGTCGCGTCCTGACCACCTGCTGACCGGGGCCGCCGCGAAGTGGCGGCCCCGCTCGGCCGTCTTCTGCTTCAGCCCGTCCGGCGTTTGAGGACCGGGGCCGGGCAGGGCAGCCGGGGAGCGGGCGAAGGGCGGGTGGGGGATCTTGCCCTCCCGTGGATCTTGCCCTCCCGCAGGGACCCGCCGACGCCGAACCGCAGGGACCCGCCGACGCCGAACCGCGGCATCGAACGGGCGCCGGCCGGCCCGTGAGTGGCGGCGTGTGTGCGGATCCGCAGCCCCGGAGGAACCGGCGGCGGCGCGGACCCGCACCCGTACCGGCCCCGGAGGGGGTCAGCGGCGGGCGGTGACCGTCTTCTCCACCGCGAACAGTTCTTCTTCCACGTGGTCCAGCGCCAGCCGCAATGCTCCCGTGGCCACCGCCGCCTCGCCCAGCAGGGACAGCGCCACGCGCGGCGGGCGCAGGCAGTACCGCTCCAGTTCACGGCGCAGGGGGTCCAGTACCCCGTCGAGTCCGGCCGCCCAGCCGCCGACCACGACCAGCTCCGGGTCCATCGCCAGGACCAGCGCGGCCACGTCGTGGACCAGCCGCTGGATGAACCGCTCCACCGCCGCCACCGCGCCCACGTCCCCGCGCTTGGCCATCGCGAAGACCTCCGCCACCGCCCGCTCGTCCAGCGGGTGCAGCGGTTCACCGGTGGTCGAGAGCAGCTTCTCGGGCGTGACCTCGCGCCCCAGCAGGTGCAGGGCGCCGATCTCCCCGGCCGCCCCGCCGAACCCGCGGTGCAGCCGGCCCCCGATCAGGGAGCCCGCTCCGGGGCTGAGCCCGGCCATCACGAAGACCATGTCGTCGGTGTCGGTCGCGGCGCCCTTCCAGTGCTCGGCGACCGCCGCGGCGTTCGCGTCGTTCTCCACCTGCACCGGGCAGCGGAACGAACGCCGGAGCCGCTCCCCGAGCGGCAGCCCGGTCCAGCCGGGCAGGGCCGTGCCGAGGCGGACGGTGCCGTCGGCCTCCACGATTCCGGGGCTGCCCACGCCGACCGCCCTCAGGGAGTCCCGCGGGATCCCGGCGCGGCGCAGCAGGTCGGCCACCGCACCGCGGACCCGTTCGAGCCGTTCGTCGGCGGAGGCCGTCTCGGCGACCTCCTTGGTGCCGGCGCCGATCACTCGTCCGTCCAGCCCGGACAGCAGCACCGCGATCCGGTGCGCGCCGATCTCCACGCCGAGCAGGTGCCCCGCCTCCGCGCGGAAGCGGAACCGTCTGGCCGGGCGTCCCTGGCGCCGCGCACCCTCCTCCGCGCCCGCCTCGACGACGAGGCCCGTCCTGATGAGCCCTTCGACGACTCCCTCGACGGTCGGCCGCGAGAGGCCGGTGACCCGGGTGAGGTCAGTGAGCGTCGGCGCCTCGGCCGCGCGCAGGGCCCGCAGCACCACGGCGGAGTTGATCCGCCGCAGCAGAGAGGGGTCCCCGCCGGTCAGCTGCCCCAACGTGTGTCCTCCCAGGTAGCGAGCTTGTCAGCCGGATCGTACTGCGCACCGGGCGCGGCGGCGAGAAGCAGCCCCCCATCGGCCGGAATCCGGCCTTCCCCTCGTGGGCCGGTCACGCGGGAGCGACGAACCCGGACTCGTACGCGGTGATCACTGCCTGGGTCCGGTCCCGCGCCCCCAGCTTCGCCAGGATCGCGCTGACGTGGGACTTCACCGTCTCCGTGCCGACGATCAGCTCGCGGGAGATCTCGATGTTGGTCAGCCCCTTCGCCATCAGCCGGAGCACGGCCTCCTCGCGCTCGGTCAGCGCCGCCCGCTCCAGTACCGTCCGTGCCTGGCGGTTGCCGTACTCGGCGGCCAGCGAGCGGACCGCCGCGGGGAAGAGCAGCGTCTCGCCCTCCGCCACCAGACGGACCGCGTGCACGATCTCCGACGGGCGGGCCCGCTTCAGCAGGAACCCGTCGGCGCCGGCCCGCAGCGCCTGGTAGACGTACTCGTCGTTCTCGAAGGTGGTGACCACGAGGATCTTCGGCGGCGAGTCCACGCTCCGCAGGACCGCCCGGGTCGCCTCGATCCCGTCGAGCAGCGGCATCCGCACGTCCATCGCCACGACGTCGGGGCGCAGTTGCCGCACCAGCGGGACCACCGCGGCGCCGTCGGCGGCCTCGCCGATCACCTCGATGTCGGGCTGGGCGTCCAGGACGGCGCGCAGACCCGCGCGCACCAGGGGTTCGTCGTCGACGAGCAGTACGGTAACCGGCATCCGATCAGCGTATTCGCTCCAGCGGCAGCCGCGTACGCACCCTCCAACCCCCCTTGTACGGACCGGTCTCGGTCTCCCCGCCGAGCAGCGCGGCCCGCTCCCGCATCCCGCGCAGCCCGGTGCCGCCGCCGGTCATGACGGAGGGCCGGTCCGGCAGCGGATTGGTCACCTCCAGGTCCAGCCGGTCGGCGACCATGCCGATCCGCACCCGTACCGGTACGGGACCGCAGTGCCGCAGCACGTTGGTCAGCGCCTCCTGAAGGATCCGGTACCCCTCCTGGCTCACCGAGTCGGGCAACTGGTCGAGCGGGCCGATCAGTTGCGCGTCGACGGTGGCGCCGGAGGCGCGCGCCGACTCGAACAGCCGGTCGGCCTCCGCCAGGGTGGGCCGCTGGGACGGCCGCTGACCGGACTCCCGCAGGACGCGCAGCACCCGGTCCAGGTCCTCCAGCGCGGCCCGGCCCGTCTCCTCGATCGCGCTCAGCGCACGGTCCGTGAACTCCGGATCGCCCGCCGCCCGCGCCGCCCCGGCCTGGACGACGGCCACGGTCAGTGCGTGGCCGATGGAGTCGTGCAGCTCCCGCGCGATGCGGGTGCGCTCCAGCAGCTGCTCGGTCCGCACCTCCAGCGCGGTGAGCCGCTCCGCCGCCGAAGGCCCCAGCAGCCTGCGGGCGATCGCCGTGATCATGTCGCCGAGCAGGACCACGACGACGATCAGGAGGACCAGGGGCAGCGGAGCCAGTGCCCAGGCCGCCCAAGCCGGGAGGCCGGCGGGCACCAGCCGGTCGTCGGTGACCGTCCCACCGAGGCCGGTCCTGATCAGCTGGATCGTCAAGACGGGCAGCCACACCGTGACGAAGATGGAGACCAGCCCGACGACGAGCCGTATCTCCAGCCACAACAGGGTCCGCCACCGGTCGCTCCACCCCTCGGAGGCAACGGTGCTGAAACTCTGCTCCTCGGCCTCCCGGCCGCCCTGGGAATCGCGCTCGTGAGGAGTGAGGAGGAACTGCGCCTGGAGCCCCTCGGCCAGCCGCATCCAGGGCAGCAGGCCCATCGGTATCACGAGCAGCATGGGCATCCACGGAGCCTCGGGCGCTATGAACATCCACATGGCCAGCATCAGCATGGGCACGCACAGATGCACCCAGCGCGAGTAGGTCACTGGGCGCAGCGCGGCGCGGAACAGTCGGTGCATCCCCTCATCGTGGCAGTTCGGGGCGGTGCGGCTCCTCCCCCACGTGGGGGAGAAGGAACCCTCGCATGGGGGAGGAAGAGGGGTGGGGACGGCGGCGAACCTTGAGACATGAACAGCATCGAGATCCGAGAACTGACCAAGGAATTCGGCCGGACCCGGGCCGTTGACCACCTCACCTTCGATGTCATGCCCGGCCGAGTCACCGGTTTCCTCGGACCCAACGGGGCCGGGAAGTCGACCACGATGAGGCTGCTGCTGGGCCTGGACCGGATCACCTCCGGGACGGCCACCATCGGCGGCCGGCGGTTCACCGAACTCCCCGATCCCCTCCACCGGGTGGGCGCCCTGCTGGACGCGCAGTCGGCGCACGGCGGCCGCACGGCCCGGGACCACCTTCGCTTCCTCGCCGTGGCCAACCGCATCCCGATGAGCCGGGTGGAGGCGGTCCTGGAACAGTCCGGAATAGCCTCGGCGGCCAAGCGGCGGGTCAAGACCTTCTCCCTGGGCATGCGTCAGCGCCTCGGCATAGCGGCGGCGCTGCTCGGAGACCCGGAAGTGCTCCTCCTGGACGAGCCGACCAACGGCCTCGACCCCGAGGGCATCATCTGGATCCGCGAACTCATGCGCGGCCTGGCCGCCGAGGGGCGCACGGTGCTCGTCTCCAGTCACCTGATGACCGAGACCGCGGCCCTCGCCGACCACCTGATCGTGCTCGGGCGGGGCAGGCTGCTGGCCGACACCTCCATCGAGGAGTTCATCGACGCCCGCAGCACCCCGAGGGTGCGGCTGCGCACCACGGACCCCGTCCGGCTCCGGGCCACCCTGGCCCGGGACGACTTCGAACTGGTCACCGCCGAGGGCGGGCGGTGGACCGTGGACGGCATACAGGCCGAACAACTCGGCGTCATCGCAGCCCGCGAGGGCATTCCGATGCTGGAACTGATCGACGAGCGGGCCTCCCTGGAGCAGGCCTACCTCGACCTCACCGCCGACAGCGCCCAGTTCGCCGCCACCAGCTGACCCACCCCTTCCAAGGAGGCCTCCCCATGAGCACCGCTCTGCCCACCGTCCCCGTCCTGCACTCGGAATGGATCAAGATACGGTCCCTGCGCGGCACCTTCGGGGCGCTGATGGCCATCTTCGCTGCCACGGTGGGCATCCAGGTGCTGACGGCCTCGCTGATCGGCACGGCGGAGGAGGGCAGCATGGGAGAGGACCCGCTCCTCGCGGCCTTCTACGGCCTCAACTTCGGCCAGATAGCCGCCTTCGCCTTCGGCGCGACCGCTCTTTCCTCGGAGTTCCACAACAGCGCTCTGCGGACGTCGTTGACCGCGGTGCCGAACCGTGCGCGGCTCTACCTGTCGAAGATGGCCATGGTGGGAGGACTCGCCTTCCTGGTCGGCCAGCTCAGCGGGGTGGCCGCATTCGTCGGAGGGCAGGCCTTCATGGGTGAGTACGCCCTGGAACTGGGCAGCCCGGGCACCTACCGTGCGATCTTCGGCTGCGGTGTGTACCTCGCCCTGATGGCCCTGCTGGCGGCCGGACTGACCGCGGTGCTGCGCAGTGCTTCGGCGGTCCTGAGCCTGCTCATACCCTTCGTGCTGATCCTGTCGTTCGTCCTCGGCCAGGCTTCCGAGGGCGCCGCCGGGTACCTGCCGGACCGTGCCGGTCAGATGATGATGCGGCTGGACACCTCGGTGGGCCTGGCTCCCTGGGCCGGTCTCGGGGTGCTTGCCCTGTGGACGCTGGTCGCCGTGACGGGCGGATGGCTGTCGGTGCGGCGGCGGGACGCCTGACACCCGACCGGTTGGATCGATCGGCTCCGCGGGGTGGGCGAGCTCCCCGCCGAGCCGGTTCGTTCGGGCAGTCACGCGGGCCCCGCCGCCCGGCGGGGGCAGCGGTCAGTGGCCGGTGAGGAGGCCAGGGAGCCGGCGCATGTCGTCGAAGACGACGGTTCCGGGGCCTTCGAGCTGCTCGGCGGGGGTCAGCCCGCCGGCGTAACCGAAGGCCCGCATCCCGGCGGCGCGGGCCGCCTGGACGCCGGGCCGGCTGTCCTCGACCACCGCGCAGGCGGCGGGATCCACGCCCATCCGCTGTGCGGCGTACAGGAAGAGGTCCGGGGCCGGCTTGCCGCGGGGGACCTCGGTGGCGCTGTGGATGCGCCCCGCGAAACGCTCGTAGAGGCCGGTGCGGCCGAGGGTGTGCCGCATCTTCTCGTGGGAGCCGCTGGAGGCCACGCACGTCGGCAGTGTGATCGCTTCGAGTGCCTCGGGCAGTCCCTCGACGGGGGAGAGTCCGAGATCCACTGCCTCGCGGTGACGTTCCTCGAACAGCTCCCACCAGAGGTCGGCCGTCCGCGGGCCCAGTCGTTCGGTGACCTGTTCACGGATGGAGAGGGAGGAGCGCCCGATGAACCGCTCGATGACCTCGGCCTCGGTGAGGGGCCAGCCGAGCTCCGCTCCGAGGGAGACCTGCACGCGGGCGGCTATCCGCTCGCTGTCGACGAGAACCCCGTCGCAGTCGAATATCACGAGCTCAATCGGCCTGATGATCATCACCGGATGATAGACGGCCCTCCGGACCGCCGGGGCGGGGATCTAAGAGCCGGACGCGGCCGGGCCCGGGTGCTCGGCGGCCGCGCGGAGGCGGCCGTACTCCTGGGCCATGGAGGCTGCGGTCCAGCGGGCGTTGAGGCCGCTGGGGTTGGGGAGGGCCCAGATGCGGGTGGCGCCGATGGTGCGCTCCTGGGGGCCGATCTGGGCCTTTCGCTCGCCGAAGGCGGTGCGGTAGGCGGTGACGCCGACCACGGCCAGCCACTGGGGGCGCAGGAGTTCCACCTTGGCCGTCAGGATGCGGCCGCCCTCGCGGAACTCCTCGGCGCTCAGTTCGTCGGCGCGGGCCGTGGCACGGGCCACGACGTTCGTGATGCCGAGGCGGTACGTCGGCAGCTCGTCCTGCTCGTCGGGGGACAGGAGGCGCGGGGTGAAGCCCGACAGGTGCAGGACCGGCCAGAAGCGGTTGCCGGGACGGGCGAAGTGGTGGCCCGTCGCGGCGGAGAGGAGACCCGGGTTGATGCCGCAGAAGAGGACACGAAGACCGCCCGCGACCACGTCCGGGAGGACGCGGTCGCGGGCGGAGCCGAGCTCATCGGGGGTCAGAGGATCGACCCGGGGGTGTAGCCCGCGGCCTCGGGGTGCTCCTTGGTGATCTCCTCGATGCGGGAGAGCACCGCGGCGACCTGGTCGCCCGCCGCGCCGGTGAAGGACAGCTTGTCGGCCATCAGGGCGTCCAGCTGCGCCCGGTCCAGCGGCATCCGCTCGTCGGCGGCGAGCTTGTCCAGCAGCTCGTTGCGCTCGGCACCCTGCTCGCGCATGGCGAGGGCGGAGGCCACCGCGTGCTCCTTGATGACCTCGTGGGCGGACTCACGGCCCACCCCGGCCCGCACGGCGCCCATCAGGACCTTGGTGGTGGCGAGGAAGGGGAGGTAGCGGTCCAGCTCGCGGGTCACGACGGCGGGGAAGGCGCCGAACTCGTCGAGGACCGTCAGGAAGGTCTCCATCAGGCCGTCGAGGGCGAAGAACGCGTCGGGCAGCGCGACCCGGCGGACCACGGAGCAGGAGACGTCGCCCTCGTTCCACTGGTCGCCGGCCAGCTCGCCGGTCATCGAGGCGTAACCGCGCAGGATGACCATCAGGCCGTTCACGCGCTCGCAGGAGCGGGTGTTCATCTTGTGCGGCATCGCGGAGGAGCCGACCTGGCCGGGCTTGAAGCCCTCGGTCACCAGCTCGTGGCCGGCCATCAGGCGGATCGTCTTGGCGATGGAGGAGGGCGCCGCGGCCAGCTGGACCAGGGCGGTGACCACGTCGTAGTCGAGGGAGCGCGGGTAGACCTGGCCGACCGAGGTGAAGGCCTGGCCGAAGCCGAGGTGAGCCGCGATCCGCTGCTCCAGGTCGGCCAGCTTCGCGGCGTCGCCGCCCAGCAGGTCGAGCATGTCCTGAGAGGTGCCGACCGGGCCCTTGATGCCGCGCAGCGGGTAGCGGGTCAGCAGGTCGTCCAGGCGGCCGTAGGCGACCAGCAGCTCGTCGGCGGCGGTGGCGAAGCGCTTGCCCAGGGTGGTCGCCTGAGCGGCGACGTTGTGGGAGCGGCCGGCCATGACCAGCTCGGCGTGCTCGCCGGCCAGCTTGCCGAGGCGGGCGAGGACGGCGACCGTGCGGTCCCGGACCAGTTCCAGCGAGAGCCGGATCTGGAGTTGCTCGACGTTCTCGGTGAGGTCGCGGGAGGTCATGCCCTTGTGGACGTGCTCGTGGCCGGCGAGGGCGTTGAACTCCTCGATGCGGGCCTTCACGTCGTGCCGGGTGATCTTCTCGCGCTCGGCGATGGAGGCGAGGTCGACGGTCTCCAGGACGCGCTCATAGTCGGCGAGGGCCGCGTCGGGGACCTCGATGCCGAGGTCCTTCTGGGCGCGGAGCACGGCGAGCCACAGCCGCCGCTCCAGCGTCACCTTGTACTCGGGGGACCACAGGACGGCGAGCTCCGCGGAGGCGTAGCGGCCGGCCAGGACATTGGGGATGCGGGGCTTGGCAGTCACGTGGATGGATTCTACTTGGGCCGCGGCTGTGCGTTTACGCAGGTAGGGGACCCGGCCGGGATTGTGCCTTGCTACGAGAGCGTGCGGGGGGCGGGCACGGGGTGGGAGAGGGCGGGGAAGGGGTGCCCGCGAGCCCCGCGGGCTGACCGTACCCGGGTGCCCCGGCGGTGCGGCGAGGCGCGGTCCCGGGCGGCGCTGTGCCGGGCGGCGCTGTGCCGGGCGGCGCGGGCCGGGCAAGATCCGAAAGGGACGGCCCAACGGCCTAGACGAGCCGGTCTGCCGCCGGAGCCTCGTGCGGCAGCAGGTCCGGGCGCTTGGCGGGCCTGCCGTCGCCGCTGGAGCGGCCCGTCAGGCGGCGGCCCACCCAGGGGAGCAGGTGCCGGCGGGCGAAGCTGAGGTCCTGCGAGCGGCGCGCGGTCCAGCCCGGAGGGGCGGTGGCCGGCAGTTCGGCGTTCCAGTCCGCCTCGGGCGGCAGGCCCAGAGCCTGCCAGACCGCCTCCGCGACCCTGCGGTGGCCTTCGGCCGTCAGGTGCAGCCGGTCCACGTCCCACATCCGCGGATCGCCGAGCGCGGAGGACCCGTACAGGTCGACCACGAGGGCGCCGTGCCGCGCGGCGAGCTCCTCGATGATGACGAAGAGCTCCTCCATGCGCGGACGGAAACGTTCCATCACGGGGCCGTTGCGGCCCGGGGAGCGCATCAGGACCAGCGTCCCGCAGGTGGGCGCCAGCAGGCCGACGGCCTCCTCCAGGTGTCCGCGCACCCGGCCCATGTCCACCTTGGGGCGCAGGGTGTCGTTCAGCCCGCCGACCAGGGTCACCACGTCGGCGCCCATCCCGGCGGCCGCGGGCGCCTGCTCCCCGGCGATCTGCCCGATCAGCTTGCCGCGGACCGCGAGGTTCGCGTAGCGGAAGCCCGGCTCGCGGGCGGCGAGGCGGTCGGCGAGCAGATCGGCCCAGCCCCGGTAGGAGCCGTCGGGGAGCAGGTCCGACATGCCCTCGGTGAAGGAGTCGCCGACCGCGACGAAACTGGTGTACCGCGCATTCATCTCCATGGCGGGAGCGATGCTACCGCCCGGTACCCCGGCCCCGCACGCGGGACCGGGGGAGCGGCCGCACCGCGCCGCGCTAGGCCGAAGCAGGCCTGCCGAACAGCTCCCGCAGCACGTCCTCCATCGTGACCAGGCCCGTCATGACCCCGTCCGGCCCGAGCACCGCCGCCAGGTGCGTCCGGCTGCGCCGCATCGCGGTCAGCACGTCGTCCAGCGGGGTCTCCGCCCGGACCTGCGCGATCGGCCGCAGCGCGCCGACCGGGAAGGGCTCGTCCCGCTCGGCCGCGTCCAGCGCGTCCTTGACGTGCAGGTACCCCAGGATCCGGCCCTGTGCGTCGATCACCGGGAACCGGGAGTACCCCGACTCGGCCGACAGCCGCTCCAGTCCGGCCGGTGTGATGCCCTCGCGGGCCGGAACCACCCGGTCCGCCGGCAGCACCACATCGGTCACCGGCCGCCGCCCCAGCTCCAGGGCGTCGTGCAGCCGCTCGCTCGCGCGGTCGTCGATGAGTCCCGCGTTGCTGGAGTCCTTGACGATCCGGGCCAGCTCGTCGTCCGAGAAGGTCGCCGTGACCTCGTCCTTGACCTCCACCCGCAGCAGGCGCAGCAGGGCGTTGGCGAAGGCGTTGATCGCGAAGATCACCGGCTTCAGCCCACGGGTCAGGGCCACCAGCGGCGGCCCCAGCAGCAGGGCGGTCCGCACCGGCTCGGCCAGCGCCACGTTCTTCGGCAGCATCTCGCCGAAGAGCATGTGCAGGTACGTGGCCAGGGCCAGCGCCACCACGAAGGAGATCGCGTGGGTCAGCCCGGACGGCACCCCGAAGAAGTCGAACGCCGGGGTCAGCAGGTGGGCGATGGCCGGCTCGGCCACCACGCCCAGCACCAGGGTGCACAGCGTGATGCCCAGCTGGGCCGCCGCCATGAGCGCCGACACGTGCTCCAGGCCCCACAGGACGGCGCGCGCCCTGCGGTCGCCCTGCTCGGCGTACGGCTCGATCTGGCTGCGCCGCACGGAGATCATGGCGAACTCCGCACCGACGAAGAAGGCGTTGACGACCAGAGTCGCCAGGCCGATCAGCAACTGGACGGCGGTCATCGGGCCTCCTCCACACCACTACCGGGGGTCGGTCCGGCCGGCACGTGCAACAGCACCCGCGCGGCCCGCCGCCCGCTCGCGTCCACCACGTCCAGCCGCCAGCCGTCGAGCTCCAGGCTGTCGCCGACCAGGGGGATCCGCCCCAGCTCGGTCGCTATGAGGCCGGCCAGCGTCTCGTACGGGCCGTCCGGCACGCGCAGCCCGATCCGTTCGAGCTGGTCGGTGCGTGCGGAGCCGTCCGCGGAGAACAGGGCGCGCCCGGAGGCGTCCTCCCCGGCCGGGGCCAGGTCGGGGGTCTCGTGCGGGTCGTGCTCGTCGCGGACCTCGCCGACGACCTCCTCGACGATGTCCTCCAGCGTGGCCACACCGGCCGTACCGCCGTACTCGTCGATGACCACGGCCATCGTCTGCCTCCCGGACAGCCGGTCCAGCAGCCGGTCCACGGTCAGTGACTCCGGTACGAGGAGGGGTTCGCGCAGCAGCGAGGACACGGGGTGGTTGTGGCGCTCCTCGGCGGGCAGGGCCAGTACGTCCTTGATGTGGACGGTGCCGACGACGCTGTCGAGGTTGCCGCGGTAGACGGGGAAGCGCGACAGTCCGGTGGCCAGCGTCGCGTTCGCCACGTCCTCGGCGGTGGTCTGCAGCTCCAGGGCGGTGACCTGGACCCGGGGGGTCATGACGTTCTCCGCGGTCAGGTCGGCGAGGTTCAAGGTCCGCATGAACAGTTCGGCGGTGTCCTTCTCCAGGGCGCCCGCCTTCGCGGAGTGCCGGGCCAGGGCCGCCAGCTCCTGCGGGGTGCGCGCCGAGGCGAGTTCCTCGGCGGGCTCCATGCCGAACCGGCGGACCATGTGGTTCGCCGTGGTGTTCAGATGGCTGATGAGGGGCCTGAAGGCGCGGCTGAAGATCCGCTGCGCGGTGGCGACCCGCTTGGCGACGGCCAGCGGAGAGGAGATCGCCCAGTTCTTGGGGACGAGCTCGCCCACGACCATCAGGACGATGGTCGACAGCACGGTGCCGAGGATCAGGGCGGTGGAGGACGCGGCTCCGGTGGACAGGCCCATGGCCTCGAAGGGGCCCTTGAGGAGGGCGGCGATCGAGGGCTTGGAGATCATGCCGATGACCAGGCCGGTCACGGTGATGCCGAGCTGGGCGCCGGAGAGCTGGAACGTCAGGCTGCGGACGGCGGCCAGGGCGCTGTCGGCGCCGCGCTCGCCGCGCTCGACGGCCCGTTCCAGTTCGCTGCGCTCGATGGTGGTCAGCGAGAACTCGGCCGCGACGAAGACTCCGCAGGCAAGGCAGAGCAGCAGCGCCACGACGAGCAGGAGCACTTCGGTCATCGGTCCCTCACCTCCGTCCCATGATCAGCCAGGAGGAGGGGTGTCGCGCGCTGTCGCGGGCGGGAAGGAAGGGGACTGGGAGGCTCGCCCATGGACGGACGCTCACACCTTTCGTTCGTGGGAAGTGAGGAACAGCTGCCTACAGGGTAAAGGAAGGGCAAAGCAGGCGGATCATTCCTTCGGTGGGGCCGTATGTGCAAGATCTTCGCATCGAACCCGCGTCGGCGTCCGGGAGACGGGAGCGGGTGCGCGCACCGGTGCGTCTCGGTGGGCAGAAGTCGGTGGCGGGCCACCGGCCGGTCGTGCTTGGCTCCGGGCATGACCGATCTGCACATACGGGCCGCGGTGCCGGCCGACGCCGAGACCGTGCTCGCCTTCTGGAAGGAAGCGGCGGAGGGCACCTCGATCACGGACGACGCGGACGGCGTGACCCGGCTCGTCACCCGGGATCCCGAGGCGCTGATCCTCGCGGAATGCGACGGGGTCCTGGTCGGGTCCGTGATCGCCGGCTGGGACGGCTGGCGGGCGTCCCTGTACCGGCTCGCCGTACTGCCGTCCCGCCGCCGCCAGGGGATCGCCACGGCGCTCCTGGAAGCGGCCGAACGGCGCTTCGTCGCCGTCGGGGGCCGCCGCGGTGACGCGATGGTCCTCGAAGCGAACGAGCGCGCGCAGCGGGCGTGGGCCGCCGCCGGCTACCACCGCGAGGATCACTGGCGGCGCTGGGTCAAGCCGCTGGGGGAGACGGCGTGACGACACCCCGCACCGGCCCCCGCGGCGTGGTGGCCTTCCTCCTCGCCGCCTCAGTGCTCGCGCTGACCGGCTGCGGTACGAGGAGCGCCGCCGCCGGGGATCCGCAGGAGCCGCCGGCGCCGTCCGTGGCCCCCTCCGTGGACTACGCCGCCCGGGCCGCCGCCGCGGCCGCCCGCCACGACGCGCTGTTCCCCGAGATCGCGGCGCGGTGCGCCGACGTGGGGACGGGCGGCGCGAGCCCCGATGCCACGGTGCGCGAGCTGCCCGCGGATCCCGAGGCACGGAAGTACGCGGAGAACCACGCCTTCAAACAGCAGGTGGAGCTCACCCCCGGGGCCCGGTGCCGGGGCGATGCGCACGCCGCACGGATCAGGGCGGCGGTCACGGGCGGCAGCGGCGGGAAGGGCGCCCCGCACACGGCGGAGGAGCTCCGCGCGGTCCTGACCGGGCTGGGGTACGGCTTCGACGCCGGGGGTGTGTACGGATCCGGGGCGGTGAACGTCTCCTTCGTCCTGTCGGTCCCCGAGAGCGGCCCCTGCGTGACGGGCCGGCTGGGCCCGCCGGTGGTCGTCCAGGCCCACGGGGCGTACGTGGAGGGCGGCTGCCTGGAGCCCCGCGGAGGCCACTGACGACCGGCCGTACGGCCGGGGCCGCGGTCTCACGTCGTGCCGGCTTCGGCCCCGGCGCTGTGTCTGGCCAGGGCGAGGACCCCGGCGCAGATCAGGGACAGGCCCAGCACCTGTGGCAGCAGCCACCAGTGGGTCCGCAGGTGTTCCTCGTACAGCAGTACTCCCAGCGCGACGCTGACGCCCGCGTCGCCGAGCGTCAGCGCGGGCTGCGAGGCGACCAGCGGGCCGCCCTGCATGGCGTGTTCGAGGAGCAGGAGCGCGCAGATGCCGGTCGCGGCGAAGCCGTAGGTCTCCCAGGTGCGCAGGAAGGCGCCGATGCCGCCCTCGTCGAGTACGTGCATGGCCGATTTCATCAGTGCGGCGGTCAGCGCGTAGCAGACGGCGGTGGCCGCGCCGAGGCATCCGGCCCGTATCCGGCCGGGCGGCCGCCGCAGGCCGGCCACGGAGAGCGCCGCCACCGCCACGGCGCACGCCGCCAGGGCCACGGCCCACCGGCCGACCGGAACATCCGTACGGTTCCCCGTCGGTGAGGCGGCCACCAGCACGATCCCGAGGCCGGCCACCACCGCTCCCACGGCGAGCCACAACGGCCCCGGCATCCGGGTCCGCGTCACCAGCGAGGCGATCAGGAGCGCGAGCGGCAGCTCCAGGACGAACAGGGGCTGTACGAGGGCCAGCGCGCCCGTGGCCAGCGCCACGGCCTGCCCGGCGCCGGCCGCGATCACGGCCAGGATCCCGCCGATCCAGAGCGGTTGCCGCAGCAGGTCGAGCACCAGCCCGAAGCGGAACCCGTCGCTCTGCGGCACGATGAGCGCCGCCCGCCGCTGGAGCACGGTCGCGAGCGCGTTGCTGAGCGCCGCGAACAGCGCGAAGAGGACCGGCACGAGGAAGCCCACCCCCCGATACTCGGCCGCCCCGCCGCGACTCCCCACCCCGACACCGCCGGGTGGCCGCGCGGCACCGCCCGTTCCCCCGTCCGGCCTTACGGACCGGGGCGAGGAGGCGCCGTACGGAGCCTTGCCGCCCCGGTCCGCCCGCGCGGGCGGGCGGGCGGGGGGTCAGACGGCGGGCGCCGACCAGGTGCCGTGGAGGGGGGCGCCGAGCCAACCGGGCGCCGAGGTACGGAAGGCTGCCGGGGCGAGGGCGCCCGCACCGGCGGGGACCGCGCCCAGGAGGGGGAGCGCCGAGACCGAGGGCAGGTCGGCCAGGTTGCAGCGGGACGCCAGGTCCGGTTCGGCCGGCCAGCTGCCGATCACCACGCCCGGGGAGGTCAGGCCGCGGGCCCGGAGGGCTTCGGCCGTCAGGGCGGTGGAGTTGAGGGTGCCGAGCCCCGCCGGAGCCACGATCAGCACCGGAGCGCCGAGCAGCCGGGCCGCGTCCGCCAGGGTGTGGCCGGCTTCGTCGAAGCGGACCAGGAGGCCGCCCGCGCCCTCGACCAGGACCAGGTCGTGGGAGAGGGCGAGCGCGCGGGCCGCCTCCGCGATCCGCTCCGGGGAGAGCGTCGGGAGACCCGCGCGCCGGGCCGCCGTGTCCGGGGCCAGCGGCTCCGGGTAGCGGGCCAGCTCCACCGTGGTGACGGCGGAGCCGGCCAGCCGGCCGACCTCCGCCGCGTCTCCGGGCTCGTCCGGGCCGACGCCCGTCTGGGCCGGCTTCAGTACGGCCACGGAGAGGCCCGCCGCGAGCGCCGCCGCCGCGACGGCCGAGGTGACGACCGTCTTGCCGATCTCGGTTCCCGTCCCCGAGACCATCAGCACCGCCATGTCAGGCCTCCTTCGCGGCCGCGACCACGGCCCGGCAGATGCGGGCCACGTCCGCGTCGCCCGTCACGAACGGCGGCATCGTGTAGATCAGGTCCCGGAACGGGCGCAGCCAAACGCCCTCCCGGACCGCCGCCGCCGTGGCGCGGGCCATGTCGACCGGGTGGTCGAGCTGGATGACGCCGATCGCGCCCAGGACCCGTACCTCCCGGACGCCCGGCAGGTCCGCGGCCGGGGCCAGGCCCTCCAGCAGGGCCGCCTCGATGCGCTTGACCTCGCCCTGCCAGTCCTGGCCGAGCAGCAGGTCGATGGAGGCCAGGGCCACCGAGGTGGCCAGCGGGTTGCCCATGAAGGTTGGCCCGTGGGCCAGGACCGGGACCGCGCCGCGTGAGATCCCGTCCGCGACCCGCTCGGTGCAGAGCGTCGCGGCCAGGGTGAGGTAACCGCCGGTCAGCGCCTTGCCCAGGCACATCACGTCCGGGGTGATCCCGGCGTGGTCCGCCGCGAACAGCGCGCCCGTGCGGCCGAAGCCCGTGGCGATCTCGTCCAGGATCAGCAGCACATCGAACTCGTCGCACAGCTCCCGCAGCACCCGCAGGTAGCCCGGGTTGTGGAACTGCATGCCGCCCGCGCCCTGGACCACCGGCTCCACGATCACGGCCGCCAGTTCGTCCCGGTGCGCGGAGAACAGGGAGCGCAGGTGGGCGGCGTAGGACTCCTCCACGGGAGCCGAGAAGCCGCTCGGCGGCGCGTCCGCGAAGAGCTGGCGCGGGAGGATGCCCGACCACAGCTCGTGCATGCCGCCCTCGGGGTCGCAGACGGCCATCGGCTGCCAGGTGTCCCCGTGGTAGCCGCCGCGCCAGGTGAGGAGGCGGCTCTTCTCGGGGCGCCCGACCGAACGCCAGTACTGGAGGCACATCTTCACCGCGACCTCGACCGAGACCGAGCCCGAGTCGGCGAGGAAGACGTGCTCCAGGCCCGCCGGGGTGAGTTCGACGAGCTTGGCGGCCAGCCGGACGGCGGGCTCGTGGGTGAGCCCGCCGAACATCACGTGTGACATCCGGCCGAGCTGGCCGGTGACGGCCTCGTTCAGCGCCGGGTGGTTGTACCCGTGGATCGCCGACCACCAGGAGGACATGCCGTCGACCAGCTCGTCGTGTCCCTGCGACGGCTCGGCCAGCCGCAGGCGGACCCCCGAGGCGGAGGCGACGACGAGCGGCTCCTGGCGCCCGGGCATCGGGCCGTACGGGTGCCAGACGTGCTGCCGGTCCAGCGCGAGCAGTTCGCGGGCCGGCAGCGCGTCGGGCGCGTGGTGCTGATCAGGCATTGGGAGCGAGATCCGTTCCCGCACCGCGACGGCGGACCGCCACCAGGCCGGACCGGACCTCGCCCGCTTCCGCCTGGACCGGTACGGGGGCCTCGTGCCCGGCGTGCCCCGAGCAGCCGCCGCACGCCGAACCGCAGCCGGCCTCGTCCGCCGTGGCGGAGGAGCCGCAGACGGAGGCGCCGGAGCCGGAGTTCTTCGAGCCGCAGCCGCCGGTGGGTGCCGTGACCTCGGAGCGGTGCGCGGGCAGGGTCGTCGTACCGGCGCCCTCCACCTCGAAACCGGCGTCCGCGATCATGTCGAGGTCGGCCTGCCCGGCCTGCCCCTCGCTGGTCAGGTAGTCGCCCAGGAAGATCGAGTTCGCCACGTGCAGCGCGAGGGGCTGCATGGTGCGCAGGTGCACCTCGCGGCCGCCCGCGATCCGGACCTCGACGTCGGGGCAGACGAAGCGGACCATCGCGAGGATGCGCAGGGCGCGCTGCGGGGTGAGGTTCCACTCCTTGGCCAGCGGGGTTCCCTCGAAGGGGATCAGGAAGTTGACCGGCACCGAGTCGCTGTCGAGCTCGCGCAGCGCGTAGACGACGTCGACGAGGTCCTCGTCGCTCTCGCCCATGCCCGCGATCAGGCCCGAGCAGGCCGACAGGCCGGCGGCGTGCGCCTTCTGCACCGTGTCGACCCGGTCCGCGTAGGTGTGGGTCTTGGTGATCTGGCCGTACGTGGCCTCGGAGGTGTTGAGGTTGTGGTTGTAGGCATCCGCACCCGCGTCCTTCAGGCGCTCGGCCTGGCCGTCCGACAGCAGGCCGAGGCAGGCGCACACCTCGACGCCCTCGTTCTGCTCCTTGATGGCCTCGATCGTCTTGCCGACGCGGTCCACGTCACGGTCCGTCGGACCGCGCCCGCTCGCCACCAGGCACACCCGCTTCGCCCCGCCGGCGACGCCCGCGGCCGCGGCCTGGGAGGCCTCATCGGGCTTCAGCCACGTGTACTTGAGGATCTCGGCCTTCGATCCCAGCCGCTGGGAACAGTACGAGCAGTCCTCGGGGCAGAGCCCCGACTTCAGGTTGACCAGGTAGTTCAGCTTGACCCGGCGGCCGAACCACTGCCGGCGCACCTTGCCGGCCGCGGCCACCACGTCGAGCAGTTCGTCGTCAGAGGTCGCCAGCACGGCGAGTGCCTCTTCGCGGGTCGGCAGCTCACGCCGCAGCCCCTTGTCCACGAGGGTGTTCAGCAGGTCCATGCTGTCGATCCTGTCCCACCCGGGTACTCCCGGCCAAGGAGAGATCGAACAACATGGCCGGAAGAAGGTGTGTGTATCGCCACACCTGACGCAGGGGTCACGGGCGGTTAGGGTCGGGCAGGTCTGTGGACTGCCGACAAAAACCCGAGGACCGTCGATGCCGCACCAGCACACCCCCGCCCCCGTGGACGTCTTCTCCTGGATCGACGACGCGGAGCGTGCCAGGGAGCAGGCCGGACTGGTCCGGACGCTGCGTCCGCGTCCGGCCTCCTCCCCGCTCCTCGATCTCGCGAGCAACGACTACCTCGGGCTGTCCCGGCACCCGGAGACCGTACGGGGCGCGCGCGAGGCCGCCGAGCGCTGGGGCGCGGGAGCCACCGGATCGCGCCTGGTCACCGGCACCACCGAACTGCACGCCGAGCTGGAGCGGGAGCTGGCCGCCTTCTGCGGGTTCGAGGCGGCGCTGGTCCTGTCCTCCGGATACGCGGCGAACCTGGCCGCCGTCACCGCGCTCAGCGACCGGGGCACCCTGGTGGTCTCCGACGCCGGCAACCACGCCTCGATCGTGGACGGCTGCCGGCTGTCGCGCGCCGAGACCGCCGTGGTCCCGCACTCCGACCCGGACGCGGCCCGCAAGACGCTCGCCGCCCACCGGGGGCGGGCGCTGCTGGTCACCGACTCGGTGTTCTCGGTCGACGGGGACGCCGCGCCGCTCGCGGCCCACGCCGAGGCCTGCCGGGCCGAGGGCGCGGCCCTGCTCGTGGACGACGCGCACGGTCTCGGGGTGCTGGGCGAGGGCGGCCGCGGGGCGCTGTACGCCGCCGGACTCGCGGGGGCTCCCGGGGTCGTCGCGACGCTGACCCTCTCGAAGTCCCTGGGCAGCCAGGGCGGGGCGGTGCTCGGCCCGGCCAAGGTGATCCGGCACCTGGTCAACACGGCCCGGACCTTCATCTTCGACACCGGGCTGGCCCCTGCCGCGACGGGCGCCGCACTGGCCGCCCTGCGCCTGCTGGAGCGGGAACCGGAGCGTGCGGACCGTGCCCGCGCGGTGGCCGCCGAACTGTACGGGCGGCTCACCGCGTCCGGCCTGACCGCGGCCCGGCCGGACGCGGCCGTGGTGTCGGTGCGGGCCCCGTCGGCTTCGGCGGCACTGCGCTGGGCCGCCGACTGCCGCGAGGCAGGTCTGTCCGTGGGGTGCTTCCGGCCGCCGTCGGTGCCGGACGGCATCTCCCGGCTGCGACTGACCGCGCGGGCGGATCTCACGGGGGTGGAGATCGGCCGTGCGGTGGAGACGATCCTGGGGACCGCTCCGGCCGGAGCCACGGACCTCTAGGCGGAGCCGTTACGGGCGCTCCCGCCTTGCCATGCCTTGCCTTGCGATGCCACGCCTTGGCTGAGCCTGGCCTGAGCCGTGCCTACGTCTCCAGATCCGCACGAACGGAGACGAGGAAGCCGGTCCAGGCCGGCCCGGTGAAGAGCACGGCCGGGCCGTCCGTCCGCTTGGAGTCGCGGACGGCGAGCAGGCCGCCGCCGAGGGCGGCCGTTTCCACGCAGTTGTTCATTCCGGTGCTGCGGCTGCTTCGCCGCCACCGTGCGCTGTTCAGAAGTCCGCCTGTGGATAAGGGGGTTGCGGACACGGAGGTGCCTCCTTACGCGTCGTCAGCGAGGGCGCTGATGAGATCCGACGAATCGCGGGGCGGGAGGGCGTGCGCCTGGATGGTGCGGAACGCGGCGCTGTACGCCTCAAGGTCTTCCTTCCGCTCCAGATAGAGGCTACTCGTCAAATGGTCGAGTACCACCACATCCAGATCGGCGATGTTCGGAAATGAGAAGATGACGAACGGTCCGGTGAGGCCGAGATGTCCCCCCACGCTGAACGGCAGTACCTGAAGCCGCACTTGGGGCAAACGCGCCACCTCCACCAGGTGCCTCAGCTGTTCCTCCATCACCCCCGCCCCGCCGATCGTGCGCCGCAGCACCGCCTCGTCGAGCACCGCGCTCAGCTCCAGCGGCGGATCGGCCCGCAGTACGGACTGACGTGCCAGCCGTACGTCGACCAGCGCGTCCACCTTGGGCTCCGGCAGCCCGCCCAGGGCGGCCCGGGTCACGGCGCGCGCGTACTCCGGGGTCTGGAGCAGTCCCGGCACCACGGACAGCTCGACGGTGCGGGCCGACCGGGCCCCCGCCTCCAGGCTGATGAAGTCCCGGTACTCCTGTGGCAGCAGTCCCCGGTAGTCGTGCCACCACTGGCGGCCGCGCCCGGTGTCGTCGTCCGGGGCGGGGCCCGCCGCCGAGGCCGAGAGGGCCTCCAGCAGGGCGCGCTGCTGCACGCTCACGACGTCTTCCCCGTAGACGTCGAGCAGCAGCCGGATGTCCTCGACCTTGACGCCGCTGCGCCCCGTCTCGATACGACTGATCTTCGACTGGTGCCATCCCGCCAGCCGGGCCGCCTCACCACTGGTGAGTCCGGTCCGGTCGCGAAGGGCACGCAGTTCCTCGCCGAGCTTGCGTCGGCGCACCGCGGGACCATGCTGCACACCCGCCTCCTTCCACCGGCACAGCTCGCACCAGTCTGCCGTCCAAATACGCTCTTCCGTAGCAGAGTTCACCGCATTGAGCGACAGATATATGCATATCTTGAGGGATCTGCGGAAACGGCGGGACGATGGGTGGCACTCTGGCGTCCAGCACAGATCCGGGGCGGCTTCGCCCCGGTGGGAAAGGGACCGTCGCCATGGCAGATCATCAGGAAGCATCCGTTACTCTGCCGAGCGATCCCGCCTCGGTCGCGGCCGCCCGCCGCTACGTGGCGGAGGTGCTGGGCGAGTGGGGACTGTCCGAGGGGACCGAGGCCGCCGACAGCATCCGGCTGATCGTCTCGGAACTGGCCACCAACTCCGTGCAGCACACCTTCGGCAAGTCGCCGACCTTCACCGTGGACATCCGCCTGGAGCGCGAGGAGTGGCTCCGCATCGGCGTCACCGACAGCCACCCGCGCTGGCCCAAGCGGCTCCCGGCCGCCGTCCAGCAGGACAACGGCCGGGGGATGGTCATCATCCGCTGGCTCGCCGCGGAAGCGGGCGGCCGGCTCTCGGTCAGCCCGACCGAGGACGGCGGCAAGACCGTGTGGATCGCCCTGCCCTGGGTGGCCGCCGGAGCGCCGGTGCGGACCGCCACCGGCTGCTGACCGGCGGGGCGTCACGACGTCAGGACCCGGCGCGCTCCGCGGCGCTGCGCTCTATGCAGAGTTCGTTGCCCTCCGGGTCGGCGAGCACGGCCCAACCGGTCCCGTCCGGCCGGCGCTGGTCGGACACCAGCTTCGCGCCGAGCCCGAGCAGCCGCTCCACGTTCTCGTCGCGGGTGCCGGTGGTCGGCTGGATGTCCAAGTGGACCCGGTTCTTCCCGGACTTGCCCTCCGGCACCTGGATGAACAGCAGTCCGGTCACCCCCGGCTGCCCTGGCACCAGCGAGATCTCGGGGTCGTCCGCCAGGTCGTCCGGGTGAATGGGCCAGCCGGTGACCTCGGACCAGAACTGCGCCAGCGCGTACGGCTCCTGCGCGTCGAAGGTGATGTGGTGGACGGGGTTCGCGAACATGCTGCTCCTCGTGGACGGCTCCGTATACGGAACCGGGCTGTGCGACGCCCGGAGTTGAACCGGGTACCTGCACGAAACGTGGGTTAACTCAGCGGAAAAGCGCGGCACCTAGCGTAACGGCCACGTTCCTTCCGCCAATGGTCACCCATGGGCCGGCAAAGCGGCGGTGGGCGGGACGGAAAGTCTTTCCTTGTGTTGGGCAAGACACGCTTGGCTCGGATATGCGCAGGTCAACAAAGTGTTGACGGCCCATAAGGTCGGCTCGGCGCGATGTTGATCATGTCCCGGAAGCTTGGTGATTGCTGTGCAGCTGACCCCCCACGAGCAGGAGAGACTGCTCATCCACGTCGCCGCCGACGTGGCCGAGAGACGCAAGGCGCGGGGCGTACTCCTCAACCATCCCGAGGCGATCGCCCTGATCACGGCACACCTCCTCGAAGGGGCCCGCGACGGCCGGACGGTGGCCGAGCTGATGGCCTCCGGGCGGACCGTGCTCTCCCGCGAGGAGGTCATGGAGGGGATACCCGAGATGATCCACGACGTCCAGGTCGAGGCGACCTTCCCGGACGGCACCAAGCTCGTCACCGTCCACGACCCCATCGTCTGAGAGCGAGTGCCCGCATGATCCCCGGCGAAATCGCCTACGGGGACGGCCCGGTGCGCCTCAACGAAGGCCGGCCCGTCACCCGACTCACCGTGCTCAACGCCGCCGACCGGCCCGTCCAGGTCGGCTCGCACTACCACTTCGCCGAGGCCAACCCCGGCCTCGACTTCGACCGCCGCGCGGCCCACGGCCTGCGGCTCGACATCGCCGCCGGCACCGCGGTCCGCTTCGAGCCGGGCATCCCGGTTGCCGTGGCCCTCGTACCGCTGGCCGGGCTGCGCACCGTGCCGGGACTGCGCGGGGAGACCGGAGGGCCGCTCGATGGCTGAGATATCGCGCCAGGTCTACGCCGACCTCTTCGGGCCCACCACGGGCGACCGCATCCGCCTCGCCGACACCGACCTCTTCGTCGAGATCGAGCAGGACCTCGGCGGCGGGCCCGGCCTGGCCGGCGACGAGGCCGTCTTCGGCGGCGGCAAGGTCATCCGCGAATCCATGGGCCAGGCCCGCACCACCCGCGCCGAGGGCGCCGCCGACACCGTCATCACCGGAGTGGTGATCCTCGACCACTGGGGCATCGTCAAGGCCGACGTCGGCATCCGCGACGGCCGGATCTGCGGCATCGGCAAGGCCGGCAACCCCGACACCATGGACGGCGTCGACCGCGCCCTGGTGATCGGCCCCGAGACCGAGATCATCGCGGGCAACGGGAAGATCCTCACCGCGGGCGCCGTCGACGCCCACGTCCACTTCATCTCCCCGACCGTGATCGACGAGGCCCTCGCCTCCGGCATCACCACCCTCGTCGGCGGCGGCACCGGACCCGCCGAGGGCACCAAGGCCACCACCGTCACCCCCGGACCCTGGCACCTGGCCCGGATGTTCGCCGCGCTGGAGTCCCACCCCGTCAACATCGGCCTGCTCGGCAAGGGCAACACCATGTCCCGCGAGGGCATGTACTCCCAACTGCGCGGCGGAGCACTCGGCTTCAAGCTCCACGAGGACTGGGGATCCACCCCGGCCGTCATCGACGCCTGCCTCACCGTCTGCGAGGAGACCGGTGCCCAGGCCGCCATCCACACCGACACCCTCAACGAGGCCGGGTTCGTCGCCGACACCCTCGCCGCCATCGGCGGGCGGACCATCCACTCGTACCACACCGAAGGCGCGGGCGGCGGGCACGCACCCGACATCATCACCGTGGTCTCCGAGCCCAACATCCTGCCCAGCTCCACCAACCCGACCCGGCCGCACACCGTCAACACCGTCGAGGAACACCTCGACATGCTGATGGTCTGCCACCACCTCAACCCCGCCGTCCCCGAAGACCTGGCCTTCGCCGAGTCCCGGATCCGGCCCTCCACCATCGCCGCCGAGGACGTCCTGCACGACCTCGGAGCCATCTCGATCATCTCCTCCGACGCCCAGGCCATGGGCCGCGTCGGCGAGGTGATCCTGCGCACCTGGCAGACGGCCCACGTCATGAAGAAGCGGCGCGGCCCCCTGCCCGGCGACGGGCCCGCCGACAACCACCGGGCCAGGCGCTACATCGCCAAGTACACGATCAACCCGGCCGTCGCCCAGGGCCTGGCCCGCGAGATCGGCTCCGTCGAGACCGGCAAGCTCGCCGACCTGGTGCTGTGGAAGCCCGCCTTCTTCGGGGTCAAACCCGAACTGGTCATCAAGGGAGGCCAGATCGCCTACGCGCAGATGGGCGATGCCAACGCCTCCATCCCCACCCCGCAGCCGGTCCTGCCGCGCCCGATGTTCGGGGCGTACGGGCGGGCCCCCGGGCTCAACTCGGTCAACTTCACTTCCCAGGCGGCCCTCGACGACGGACTGCCCGAACGGCTCGGGCTCGGCAAGGAGTTCGTCGCCATCGAGAGCACCCGCAAGGTCACCAAGGCGGACATGCGCAACAACGACGCCATGCCGAGGGTGGAAGTCGACGCCGACACCTTCACCGTCACCATCGACGGCGAGGTGGTGGAACCGGCCCCGGCGGCCGAACTCCCCATGGCCCAGCGCTATTTCCTCTTCTGACGGGAGGGGCCTGTTCCGATGAGCCTCGCCACCCTCCTCGTCCTCGCCGACGGCCGCTTCCCCGCCGGAGGCCACGCCCACTCCGGCGGGGCCGAGGCCGCCTGCAAGGCGGGCCGCATCCACGACGCCGCCACCCTGGCGGAGTTCTGCCGGGGCCGGCTGCACACCGCCGGGCTCGTCGCGGCGGGCCTCGCCGCGGCGGCCGCCCTCGGGATCGACCCGGCGGCCCTCGACGAAGCCGCCGACGCCCGGACCCCGTCACCCGCGCTGCGCGCCTCCGCGCGACGGCTCGGGCGCCAGCTGATGCGGGCCGCCCGCGCCACCTGGCCCGGCGCCGAACTGGACGCGATGGCCGCCGCGTTCCCGCGCGGGGCGCACCAGCCCGTGGTGCTCGGCGTCACCGCCCGCTCGGCGGGGCTCCGACCACTGGACGCCGCGCACGTGGCGGCGTACGAGAGCGTGGGCGGGCCGGCCACCGCCACCGTACGGCTGCTCGGCCTGGACCCCTTCGAGGCGAGCCGGGTCCTGGCAGGGCTCGCCCCCGAGCTGGACTCCGTGTCCCGGCAGGCGGTGCGGGCCGCGCTGCGGGCCCGCACCGACGGTACGCACACCCTGCCCGCGGCCTCCTCACCGCTGCTGGACATCGCGGCGCAGGCCCATGCCGACTGGCCGGTACGTCTGTTCGCCTCCTGACCCGCCCCCCACCCCGCAGCCCGCGCGGCGGACCCCGCCCCCCTGCTTCAGCTCAAGGAGACCCCCCATGCACCTCGACCACTCCCTCGGCGGCGTGACCTTCCCGCACCGCCACACCCACAGCGCCGAGCCGCTGCGGGCGGACGGGACCCGCCGCGCCCTGCGCATCGGCCTCGGCGGGCCCGTCGGCTCCGGGAAGACCGCCACCGTCGCCGCGCTCTGCAGGGCCCTGCGCACGGAGCTGTCCATGGCCGTGGTCACCAACGACATCTACACCCGCGAGGACGCCGAGTTCCTGCTCCGCGAAGCCGTCCTGCCGCCCGAGCGGATCAGCGCCGTGGAGACCGGCGCCTGCCCGCACACCGCCATCCGCGACGACATCTCCGCCAACCTGGAAGCCGTGGAGGAGCTGGAGGAGGCCTTCCACGGGAACGGACGGCTCGACCTGATCCTCGTCGAGTCCGGCGGCGACAACCTCACCGCCACCTTCTCCCGGGGCCTCGTCGACGCCCAGATCTTCGTCATCGACGTGGCCGGCGGCGACGACATCCCGCGCAAGGGCGGCCCCGGCGTCACCACCGCGGACCTGCTCGTCGTCAACAAGACCGACCTCGCCCCCCACGTCGGCTCGGACCTGGACCGGATGGCCCGCGACGCCGCCGCCCAGCGCGGCGAACTCCCTGTCGCCTTCCAGTCCTTGCGCGGCGAGGAGGGCGTGGCCCCGGTGGCCGCCTGGGTGCGCGAGCGGATCGCCGCCTGGACCGCCCGGTGAGCCCCACGGTCATCCCCGCGGCCGTCCCCACGGCGCCGGGCGCGCCCCCCGCCGGCCCCCCGGCCCCCGCTCCGGCCGGCCTGCGCGCCACCGCCCGGATCGGCGCCACCACCGACGGGCGGGGCGGCACCGCCCTGCCCCTGCTGGCCGGGGAGGGGCCGCTCGCCCTGCGCCGCACCCGGGGCGGGCCCGGTGAGGCGGGCGTCATGCTGGTCGGCGCCATGAGCGCCCCCCTCGGCGGTGACCACCTCACGGTCGAGGCCGCCGCGGGACCGGGCGCCCGGCTGGTGTTCCGCTCGGCGGCGGCCACCCTGGCACTGCCCGGCCGGCACGGAGAACCCGCGCGGTACGACGTACGGCTCCGGCTCGGGGACGGGGCGGCGGTGCGCTGGCTCCCGGAGCCCCTCGTCTCGGTGCGCGGCAGCGACCTGCGGGTCCGTACCCGCGCCGAACTCGCCCCCACCGCCCGGCTCCTGCTGCGCGAGGAGCAGGTGCTCGGCCGCACCGGAGAGGCTCCCGGCCTGCTGCGCGCCCGGCTCGCCGTGACCCGGGACGGGCGCCCGCTGCTGGACCAGGAGCTCGCCTGCGGACCGGGCGCACCCGGCGGCTGGGACGGCCCGGCGGGACTCGCGGGCCACCGGGCACTGGGGCAGCTGCTGGTGGTGGACCCGGAGTTCGCGAAGGCCCCGCCGCAGGCAGGGATGCTGGGGGAGTTCGCCGCGCTCACCCCGCTGGCGGGTCCGGCCGTCCTGGTCACGGCCCTGGCCCCGGACGCACTGCGGCTGCGCGAACTGCTCGACTCCGCCTGCGCCGCCTACGGTTGGTGAACCCCGGGACCGCCACGGCCGGCGGCCCACCGAACCCCGGACGAACCAGACACCGCTCAGCGGTACACCCATTTCCGGATATCGGGTTGGCAAAGAACCGCCCCGTGCTCTGTTGCCCGCTCCTGGTCAGGCGGAAGTATCCCCACCACGTGCCGACGCACATCCACACCGGCACGAACCACGCCGCCCACGGCGGCAGATGACGCAGGGGGAACAACCACGTGATACGCAACGCGGTGCTGGGGAGCGCCGCCACTCTGGTCACCGGCACGCTGGCGGCGAGCCTGTTGCTCGCCCCGTCGGCGTCGGCCTCCTCGGCCTCGTCGGGCTTCTCCGGCCCTTCCGGCCGTGACAACCCGATCGCCGAGGCGTTCGGCACCCAGATCGCCGCCGCCCGCGCGGCCCGCACCGGGATCGACTGGAAGGACTGTCCGCCCGACTGGGGCTTCGCGGCGCCCATCCAGTGCGGCTACGTGAAGGTCCCGCTCGACTACAGCAAGCCCTTCGGCAAGACGATCGACATCGCGGTCGACCGCGCCGTCAGCACCGGCACCAAGGAAGAGCGCCAGGGCGCGCTCCTCTACAACCCGGGCGGCCCGGGCGCCTCCGGCATGCGCTTCCCCCGCCGGATCACCACCAAGAGCCCGCTGTGGGTCAACACCGCGAAGGCGTACGACTTCGTGGGCTTCGACCCGCGCGGCGTCGGCCACTCCGCGCCGATCTCCTGCATTGACCCGCAGGAGTACGTCAAGGCCCCCAAGGCCGACCCGGTGCCGGACAGCAAGGCCGACAAGAACGCCCAGCGCAAGCTCGCCGAGGAGTACGCGGACGGCTGCAAGGAGCGCAGCGGCGAGATGCTGCCGTTCATGACCACGCCGAACATCGCGCGTGACCTGGACGTCATCCGTGCCGCCCTCGGCGAGAAGAAGCTGAACTTCATCGGCGTCTCCTACGGCACCTACATCGGCGGGGTCTACGCGACCCTGTTCCCGACGCACGTGCGCCGCATGATCGTCGACAGCGTGGTGGACCCCTCCCGCGACAACATCTGGTACGAGGCCAACCTCGGCCAGGACGTCGCCTTCCAGATGCGCTGGAACGACTGGGAGGACTGGGTCGCCAAGAACGACGCCTCCTTCCACCTCGGCACCACCCGCGCCGAGGTCGAGGCCAAGTGGCTGAAGCTGCGCGCGAAGGCCAAGGCCAACCCGCTCGGCGGGATCGTCGGCCCGGCCGAGCTCATCGGCTTCTTCCAGAGCGCCCCGTACTACGACTCCTCCTGGGTGCCCGTCGCCCAGACCTGGGCCGCGTACGAGGCCGGCGACGAGCAGGCGCTGATCGACGCCATCGCCCCCGACATGAGCGACATCCAGGGCAACGCCTCGGCGGAGAACGGCAACGCCGTCTACACCGCGGTCGAGTGCGCCGACGCCAAGTGGCCCACCAGCTGGTCCAAGTGGGACCGGGACAACACCAAGCTGCACGCCCAGTACCCCTTCATGACCTGGGCCAACGCGTGGATGAACCTGCCCTGCGCCACCTGGAAGTCCAAGCAGCACCACGCGATCGAGGTCGGTGTCGGCGCCCACCGCGGCCTGCCGCCGGTACTGATCGTGCAGTCCGAGCGTGACGCCGCCACGCCGTACAAGGGCGGGGTCTCGCTGAACAAGCGGCTCGCCGGCTCGCGTCTGATCACCGAGCAGAACGCCGGCTCGCACGGTGTCACCAACCTGGTGAACCCCTGCATCAACACCCGGGTGGACACCTACCTGCTCACCGGCCAGGTGGACGCCCAGAACGTGACGTGCGGTCCGCACGCCACCCCGGTGGCCCCGGCGCCCGTCGCCGCCAAGCTGCTCGCGCCGGCCCCGGCCGCCGACCAGCGGGCGATCGACGAGCTCCCCGCCATCCGCTAGCCGGACCGGGCGGGCACCGTTCCGCTCCGCACGGGAGAGGGCTCAGCGCGTCCTGCGCCGGGCCTTCTTCCGTGCTTCCTCTTCCTCCGCCTTGACGTCGGCGGCGTACCGGTCCACGTACTCCTGGCCGGACAGGGCGAGGACCTCGTACATGATCTCGTCGGTGACGGCCCGCAGCACGGCCCGCTCGCCCTCCATCCCCGCGTACCGGGAGAAGTCCAGCGGCCGGCCGAAGCGGATCGTGACCCGGCGGATCTTGGGGATCTTCTGTCCGGGCGGCTGGATCTCGAAGGTCCCGACCATCGCGCACGGGACGACGGGCACCGCGGCGCCCAGGGCCATCGCCGCCACTCCGACCTTGCCCTTGTACAGCCGCCCGTCGTGCGAGCGGGTGCCCTCCGGGTAGATGCCCAGCAGCTCGCCCTTGGACAGCACCCCGAGCCCCTCGCGGAGCGCGGCCTGACCCGCGTCCTTGCCGGAGCGGTCGACCGGGATCTGTCCGGCACTGCGGAAGAAGGCGGCGGTGAGCCGTCCCTTCAGGCCCGGTCCGGTGAAGTACTCGGCCTTGGCGAGGAAGGTGATGCGCCGCGTCAGGATCGCGGGCATCAGGAAGTGGTCGGAGAACGACAGGTGGTTGCCCGCGATGATCGCGGCCCCGTCCTCCGGGATGTTCTCCAGTCCTTCGATGCGGGGCCGGAACAGGAGCCGCAGCAGCGGCCCCAGGATCACGTGCTTGAGCAAGTGGTAGAACACCAAGCGGCTCCCGTCGACGTCCCGTGGTCAGGGGACATCCTACGGACGGTCAGCCATCGATCGCAGGGGGCGGCGGCTCAGGCACTGCCCGTGGCCGCCATTCCCGCGGTGAGCAGCCCCAGCACCACCCAGCCGAACCACAGCCAGCCGTTGCTTCCGAGGGCCACGGAATACGTGGCGATCGCCACCAGAGAGGCGAAGGTCATCACTGCCATCGCCTTCACGGATCCGGTCATGCCCCATGGTGGCGCCTGAAGGCGGTCCGGCGCTACTGGCCACGCGCTTGGAGCGAGGCGAGATACGAGTTGTAGGCCGCCAGCTCCTGATCCCCGTTGCGGTCCTCGGACCGGTCGGAGCGCTTCGCGGCCCGCTGTTCCGAGTGGTACCACTGGTAGACCAGCGCGATCAGCACCAGCACCGAGGGGATCTCGCTGAAGGCCCAGGCGATTCCGCCGCCCCACTGCTGGTCGAGCAGGGGGTCGATGCCGAGGGAGGCGGGCGGGTTCGCGTACGTCTTGATCATCGGCTCGCTGGCCATCATCAGCGCGATGCCGAAGAAGGCGTGGAAGGGCATTCCGGCGAACAGCTCCAGCATCCGCATCACGTAGCCGGGGCGGTGCGGGCCCGGGTCCACGCCCATGATCGGCCAGAAGAAGACGAGGCCGACGGCGAGGAAGTGCACCATCATCGCGATGTGGCCCGTCTTCGACCCCATCAGGAAGTCGAAGAGCGGGGTGAAGTACAGGCCGTAGAGGCTGGCGATGAACATCGGGATGGTGAACACCGGATGGGTGATCACCTTCATGTACCGGCTGTGCAGGAGCATCAGGAGCAGCTCGCGCGGCCCCTTGTGACCTCGGGCCGCCGGCGCCAGCGCGCGCAGGGCCAGCGTCACGGGCGCGCCCAGCAGCAGCAGGATCGGGCTGAGCATGCTGATCACCATGTGCTGGACCATGTGCACGCTGAACATGACCATGCCGTAGTCGTTCAGCTTGGTGCACATCACCAGGGCCACGCTCAGCACGCCGATGGTGAAGCCGATCGTCCGCCCGACCGGCCAGGCGTCCCCGCGCCGGCGCAGCCGCACCACGCCCCACCCGTACAGCGCGAGGCCGAGGATCGAGCCGATGAGGAAGAAGGCGTCGAAGGAGAACTCCAGCCCGCGCCCGAGGGTGAAGGGCGGCAGGTCCATCTTCATGTCCATGCCGTCGTGCGCGAGGTAACTCAATCTCTTCACTCCCTTGACCCGTGGTGCCCCACCACAGTAATGCCGCCCCCGGACGGGAATCGTCCGGGGGCGGCCATTACGGGAGTGACGCGCGGAAAGGGGGAAAGATCACAGGACGTTCTGCGCCTCGTCGTAACGCTCCGACGGAACCGTCTTCAGGGTCTGCACGGCCTCGTCGAGCGGGACCATGACGATGTCCGTGCCGCGCAGGGCCGTCAGCATCCCGAACTCGCCCCGGTGGGCGGCCTCCACCGCGTGCCAGCCGAAGCGGGTCGCCAGGACGCGGTCGTACGCCGTGGGCGTGCCGCCGCGCTGGACGTGGCCCAGGATGACCGGCCGGGCCTCCTTGCCGAGGCGCTCCTCCAGCTCGACGGCGAGACGGTTGCCGATGCCGGCGAACCGCTCGTGGCCGTACATGTCGGTGCCGCCCTCTTCCAGGGCCATCGAGCTGCCCTCGGCGGGCTTGGCGCCCTCGGCGACCACGACGATCGCGAAGCGCTTGCCCTGCTCGAAGCGCTCGCCGACGATCGCGGTCAGCTCCTCGATGTCGAAGGGGCGCTCGGGCACGACGATCGCGTGCGCGCCGGCCGCCATGCCCGAGTGCAGGGCGATCCAGCCGGTGTGGCGGCCCATGACCTCCACGACCATCACGCGCTGGTGGGACTCCGCGGTGGTCTTCAGCCGGTCCAGTGCCTCGGTGGCCACCCCGACGGCGGTGTCGAAGCCGAAGGTGACGTCGGTGGAGGCGATGTCGTTGTCGATCGTCTTAGGGACGCCGACGATCGGCAGGCCGCCCTGCGAGAGCAGGTTCGCGGCCTTCAGCGTGCCTTCGCCGCCGATCGGGATGATGGCGTCCAGGCCGAGATCGGCGACGTGGCCGCGGGCCCGCTCCACGCCGTCGCGCAGATGGGCGGGCTGGACCCGGGAGGAGCCCAGAATCGTTCCGCCACGGGCCAGGATGCCGCTCACGGCGTCCAGGTCGAGCTTGCGGTAGTCGCACTCCAGGAGGCCGCGCCAGCCGTCGTGGAAACCGATGACCTCGTCCCCGTGGTCGACGACGGCGCGGTGCACGACGGAGCGGATGACGGCGTTGAGCCCGGGGCAGTCGCCTCCGGAAGTGAGCACACCTATGCGCATGGCAGGGGAGGACCTTTGCAACGTGGGCCGACGACCGGACCACGTCGTCCGGTTGGAACTACCCAGCACCCTACAAGCGGATCGAGGGTGGACTGAACCATCCTCCACATGCTGGTCAGATCAGTCGTACGAAAACACGTCGGCCCGGATGCCCCGAGGGGAATCCGGGCCGAACGCCGGGTATCGGCGGTGCCGGTGGCGGTGCGGCTACGCGGGCTGCGTGGCCGCCGCGATGCGCTCGGCGCGCAGCGCCTCGTACCAGCGGTCGTCGATGGGCGGCAGCGCGTTCACGTCGAGGGCCAGCTTCAGCAGCAGGTCCGCGATCTGCGGGTTGCGCGCCAGCACGGGACCGTGCATGTACGTGCCGAACACCGTGTCGTTGTACGCGCCTTCGGTGCCGTCGCCGGTGCCGTTGCCGCGGCCCATCGTGACCCGCGCGAAGGGCCTGGCCGTCGGGCCGAGGTGCGTGACGCCCTGGTGGTTCTCGAAGCCGGTCAGCTGCGGCAGGCCGAGCCGGGGGTCGATGTCCCCCAGCACGTCGCCGACGCACCGCTCGCCCTCGCCGCGCACGGTCACCACGTCCAGCAGGCCGAGGCCCTGCTGGCGCTCGCCGACGTCGTTGACGAACTCCTGGCCCAGGATCTGGTAGCCGGCACAGACGGAGAAGACGATCGCCCCGTTCGAAACGGCGCGCTCCAGACCGCCGTCGCGCAGCAGGCGCTCCGCGGCCAGCCGCTGCGGCCGGTCCTCACCGCCGCCGATCAGGTAGATGTCGCCCGAGGTGGGGATCGGCTGGTCGCTGCGCACGTCCACGCGCTGTACGTCCAGGCCGCGCCGGCGGGCCCGGCGCTCGACGACCAGGGCGTTGCCCTGGTCTCCGTACGTGCTGAGCAGGTCGGGGTAGATCCACACCAGACGCAGGCTGTTGTCGCTCATGCTCTTGTCCTTATGGGTACTAGTTGCCGACGCGGCGGCGCACGTCCTGGAAGGCGGTGTAGTTGGCGATCAGCTCGATCTGTCCGGGCGGCGCCAGCTGCACGGCCTCGTCGAGGGTCTCGCACACCCGGAAGTCCAGGCCCGCGACCTCCAGGCGGACCGCGAGGTCCAGCTTGCGGTCGCCGATCACGAAGATCGGGTGGCCGGCCAGGCGCGGGTAGTCCACGTCCCACAGCCAGGAGGTGTCGGTGCCGTCCGCGCCGCGTGCGTTCACCGACAGGATCACCGGGGTCGGCGGCGGGTCGATCAGGGAGAAGGTCTCCAGCCAGCCGGCCGGGTTCTTCGCGAGCAGCAGCCGCAGTTCGCGGCCCATGAAGCTCACCACGTCGTAGCGTCCGGCGACGGCCTGCACCTGGTACATCCGCTCCAGTGCCACCTGCGGCGGGACGCCGAAGACGGCCGCCACCGCGGCCGAGGTGGCCGCGTTCGCCTTGTTGGCGCGGCCCGGGAGCTGGAGGCTGATCGGCCAGGCGCTGCCGTGCGGGTCGAGCACGTGGTCACCGGAGAGCACCCAGCTCGGGGTGGGACGCCGGAAACCGCACTCGCCGCAGAACCAGTCGTCGCCCGGACGCTGCATGACGCCACCGCAGGAGGGGCACGACCAGGCGTCGTCCTTCCACTCCTGACCGGCCGCGACCCACACCACGTTCTGCGAGGAGGAGGCGGACCACACGATCAGCGGGTCGTCGCAGTTCGCGACGATGACCGCCTTGGAGCCGGAGAGGCCCTCGCGCCACTTCTCCGCGAGCATGCGGGTCTCGGCGGCGCGGTCCAGCTGGTCACGGGAGAGGTTCAGCAGGGCGATCACCTTGGGGGTGACGTCCCGGGCCACTCCGGCCAGGTACTTCTCGTCCACCTCGATGACGCCGTAGCGGGCGTCCGAGCCGCCCGCCAGGGCGGAGGTGATGCCCGCGGGCATGTTCGCGCCCAGCGCATTGGAGACGACCGGGCCGCTGGCCCGCAGGGCCTCCGCGATGAGCCGGGTCGTCGTGGTCTTGCCGTTCGTCGCCGAGACGAGGACGACGTCGAGATGCTGCGCCAGCGCGCCGAGGAGATCGGGGTCGAGCTTGAGCGCGACCTTGCCTCCGATCACCGATCCGCTTCCGCGTCCCGCGGCCCGCGACACCGCCGCTGCGGCCTTGCCCGCCGTCACGGCCAGCTTGGCCCGCGGCGAAAGCGGCTCTGTGTTGCCTGCCATCGTCCCTTGTCCTCCTTGCGTCGGTCGCCCCCAGCCTATCCATGACCTGCCCGCGCCCGGACCGCGGCGCCCCCGGTCTGCCGAAGATCTCCTCATATAGTCGCCCGTCGTACTCTTACCGCCATGCGACAGCGCCCCCTCCCCGGTACCTCCGGCATCGTCCGCACCATGAGCCTGCTGGGCGACCCGGTGCTCCATTCCGCTTGCGCGGAGGTCACCGAGTTCGGTCCGGCCCTCGACCGGCTCATCGAGGACATGTTCGCGACGATGTACGCCGCCCAGGGCGTCGGCCTCGCAGCGAACCAGATCGGCGTGGGGCAGCGGGTGTTCGTATACGACTGCCCCGACGACGAGGACGTCCGCCACGTCGGGCACATCGTCAACCCGCGGTTGGTGTCCGCGGAGGGGGACGAGTTCGCCGGTCCCGAGGGGTGCCTGTCCCTGCCGGGGCTGGAAGCGTCCACGGTCCGCTTCGACGAGGCCGTCGTCGAGGGCGTCACCTCGGACGGGGCGCCGGTTCGGGTGGCCGGGACGGGGTTCTTCGCGCGGTGCCTGCAGCACGAGTGCGATCACCTGGCCGGTGCGGTGTACGCGGAGCGGGTTACGGGGCTGCGGGCGCGCAAGCTGCGCAGGCAGATCCGGAAGACCGACTGGGGTCAGGCCGGGATCCACGCGCTGGGGGAGTGAAAGCCCGGCGGGGCCGGGGTTCCCGGGGCTCCGCCCCGGACCCCGCGCCTCAAACGCCGGCGGGGCTGGATTTGCCCCTGACGGTGCCCGGTGGGGCTAGAAGCCCGGGCCGTCCGCTCGGTTGCCGGCCGTGGCCAGGCGGCCCCACAGGAGATCGGTGAGGGCGCTGACGAGTTCCTTGCGCGCGCAGGGGCGTTCGCCGAGCCACCAGTCGCCCGCCGCGTGCATCATGCCGACGATGCCGTGGCCCCAGACCCGGGCCAGGCGTTCGCCGCCGGGGCCCAGGTCCACGCGTTCGCCGATCACCTGGGCCAACTCCTCGCCGAGGCGGCGCAGCAGCGGGGCCGAGTGCAGGCCGACGTCGAAGCCGCGCTCGGGGGCCTGGGAGTCCTCGGCCGGGTGCATGAGAAAGCGGTAGACCTGGGGGCGGGCCTCGATCGCGGCGAGGTAGGTGTCGAGGGTGGCCTCCACTCGGCTGCGCCGTTCGGCGGGTGCGTCCAGTGCCGCGCGCAGCGAGTCGAGCAGGGCGTCCGTGTGCCGGACGGCCAGGGCCTGGTAGAGGCCCGCCTTGTCGCCGAAGTGGCGGTAGAGGATGGGCTTGGTGATGCCCGCCTCCGCGGCGATGGCGTTCATGGACGCCTTGGGGCCGTCCCTGAGGACGACCCGGTCGGCGGCCTCCAGCAGCTCCCGCCGCCGGCGCTCGCCCGCTCCCGGCTCGCCGGACTGCCGTGTGGTCTCCATGCCGTCTTCACTCCCCGCCCTTGCGATGTCCTGAGGCCACGCAACGTAACACCCCGCACACCGTGGCGATCTCATCGGCGGTCCGTCATCGCTGCTGCTTGACAGTGCTTACCGGCCGGTAACAGACTGGAGTCGGAGTGGGGGTTACCGTAGGTAACTTGCTTGATGGACACTGCTCGGCAGCCACCTGTACGGCAGGCGACACGAAAGATGGAGGGGACATGGCGGAGTTCACCATGGAGCTCAACGACGACCAGAAGCAGGTGCGGGACTGGATCCACGGCTTCGCCGCCGACGTGATCCGCCCCGCGGCCGCGGAATGGGACGAGCGCGAAGAGACTCCGTGGCCCGTCATCCAGGAGGCCGCCAAGGTCGGCATCTATTCCCTCGACTTCTACGCCCAGCAGTTCTTCGACCCCACCGGCCTCGGCATCCCGATGGCGATGGAGGAGCTGTTCTGGGGCGACGCGGGCATCGCGCTGTCGATCGTCGGCACCGGGCTCGCCGCCATCGGCGTCGTCGCCAACGGCACCGAGGAGCAGATCGGGACCTGGATCCCGCAGATGTACGGCACCCCCGAGGACGTGAAGGTCGCCGCCTTCTGCTCCTCCGAGCCCGACGCCGGCTCCGACGTCGGTGCGATGCGCACCCGCGCCGTGTACGACCAGGCCAAGGACGAGTGGGTGCTCAACGGCACCAAGACCTGGGCGACCAACGGCGGCATCGCCAACGTCCACATCGTCGTGGCCGTCGTCGACCCGGAGCTGGGGACGAAGGGGCACGCCTCCTTCATCGTGCCGCCGAACACCGCGGGCCTGTCCCAGGGGCAGAAGTTCAAGAAGCACGGCATCCGCGCCTCGCACACCGCCGAGGTGGTGCTGGAGGACGTACGGATCCCCGGTTCCTGCCTGCTCGGCGGGAAGGAGAAGCTGGACGAGCGGCTCGCGCGGGCCCACGAGCGGGCCAAGGCCGGCGGCGGGGAGCGCGTGAAGAACGCGGCCATGGCCACCTTCGAGGCTTCCCGCCCGGCCGTCGGCGCCATGGCGGTCGGCACGGCGCGCGCCGCGTACGAGGTGGCGCTGGACTACGCGAAGACCCGTACGCAGTTCGGCCGGCCGATCATCGACAACCAGGGCGTCGCCTTCCAGCTCGCGGACATGCGGACCTCCATCGACGCGGCCCGGCTGCTGGTGTGGCGGGCCTCCTGGATGGCGGTCGCGGGCAAGCCCTTCACCTCGGCCGAGGGCTCGATGTCGAAGCTGTTCGCGAGCGAGACCGCCAAGAAGGTCACCGCCCAGGCGGTCCAGATCCTCGGCGGCAACGGCTTCACCCGCGAGTACCCGGTGGAGCGCATGCACCGCGACAGCGCGATCTACACCATCTTCGAGGGGACGAGCGAGATCCAGCGGCTGGTGATCGCGCGCACGCTCTCGGGCATGCCGATCCGCTAGCGCGTCGGTTCGGGAGCGGGGAAGGGGGCCCGGGGCTGCCGCGAGGCGGTCCCGGGCCCCCTTCGTGCGCCTGCGCCGGGCCGGCGGCCCCCGGGCGGCCCGGGGGCCGGACGCCCCGTTCAGGGGCGCAGGAGGGCCTTCAAGGCTCGGGAGAAGCACAGGCGCGCCGCCGCCGCGACCAGGGGGTCGAAGGGGCGGCCCAGGCCCCGTACGCGCAGTTCCTCGCGCCATTCGGCCTCGCAGCCGCCCGCGGGCGAGGGGCGGAGCTCGATCTCCGCCCGGCCCCGCACCACGCGGCCGTGTTTGACGAGCCGGACCAGTCCCGCGGAGCCGTCCTGCGGGGGCCGCCAGAGGGTGACTTCCATCGGGTCGTCGAAGGTGATGCTCCCCACGCCCGTACGCATGGTGAAACGGGTTCCGTTGTGCGTCGGAGGCGGTGTTTCGATGATCGCCCGGGTGAGCGGGACGGCGGCGGCGTGGCGTTCCCAGTCCGTCAGCCTCGTCCACGCCTCCCCGGTGTCGAGAAGTGTGCGGTGAATGATCCGGATAGCGGGCATGAGCGCATCGTAAGCGGGCATACACACCCTGAACTGGGCGGCGAATATGGGTTCCGCCCGGGGGTGGCGATCAGTAATACTCACCGCCACCGTGGATCGCGGATTCGACCGGGTGACCACCGGCCTTCCCGCCCCACTCTGCGAGGAGGTGCGCCATGTGCTCCCACCAGCCCCCCTGCCCGACCGCCGACAGCGTCGACCACGACGCCGCACGCACCGTGGCCTTCCACCCCGAACAGGGCTGGAACCTGCTGTGCAACGGTGCCGTGGTCTTCGATGACACAGGTGAACTGCTCCCCGACGGCCGCACGGTGGAACCCCGCCGCCCGGCCCTGGTCTGAGCGAGGAGGCAGCATGCGCCAGCAGCTGATCCGAAAGCCCGTCCCGAAGCCCGCACCCCGAGACCTGGACCTGCGTACACCGTCGGGCAGACCCCTCCCGTACTGACGGGAGCCCCGGAGTTACGCCACGGCGCCACTGGCTGCGTCCACCGGCCCGGCCCACGCACTGGGCTTCAGCCGGTGGACGCCGCCGCGCCGCCCAGGAAGGCGTTCTCGTACGCCTCGTCGCCGATCGCCGCTCTGGCCTGCCGTTCGCCCTGGTCGCGCAGGGCCGTGAGCGAGGGTGAGCCCATCTGCGGCCGGCCCACCGTGCGCCACCAGGCGTGCCCCGTACCCAGTAGCCGGGCCGCCAGCTCGCCGTCTCCCATGGCCGCCACGGCCGCGGCCAGCAGGTCGAGGCCGAGTGCGATCCCGAAGCGGTCGCCCAGCAGCCGTTTGCCCGACAGCATCGCCCGCGCGTGCCGGGCCGCCTCCCCGTGGTGGCCGAGCCCGAAGGCGGCCACGGCCAGGATGTAGTCCGCGTACGCCCGCAGCCAGCGCTCGCCCAGCTCCGTGCAGGCCTCGCGCAGGCCCTGCGCCTCCTGCTCGGCCTCCTCGAAGCGTCCGAGGTCGCACAGGGCGTAGCCGGTGGCCAGCCGGCACAGCAGCCAGCCCACGCCGGTGGGTCTCCCGCCGTGGCCCCCGCGCGCCCGGGGTCCGGCGAGCGCCAGGGCCCGTACGGGATCGCCCGGCATCAGCACCGACACCGCGTGCAGGTACGCGGCGCGCAGCTCCGGCTCCGGGTCGGCCAGGGTGGCCGCCGCGCCGGTGCACGCCCGGCCGAGCTCCTCGGCCGTGGCCAGGTCGCCCTGGAGCAGGGTGGTGAGCCCGAGGGCCCACAGGGCCTGGACGTACGCGGCTCCGGTACGCGGGCCCCGGCTCAGGGCCCGTTCCAGGAAGGACCGGCCCTCGTCGACGTGGCCGCAGGAGAACCAGAAGAACCAGAGCGCGCCCGCCGTCTCCAGGGCCGCCGTGGGGTCCGAGCGGAGCAGGTGCTCCAGGGCGGTACGCAGCTGCGCGTGCTCGGCGGTCATCCTGCGGTACCAGTCCAGCTGGCCCGGGCCCATCCAGCCCGGGTCGGCGGCCTTCGCGAGCGCCGCGTACCAGTGGGCGTGCCGGTCGGCGATGACCCGTTCCTCGCCGAGTTCCGCCAGCCAGTCCTGGCCGTACTCGCGGATGGTGTCCAGGAGCCGGTAGCGGGCGCCCGCGCCCCGTTCCCGGCTGCACCGGACCACCGACTTCGTCACCAGGTCCGCCAGCACCCGCTCGACCCGGGCGGCGGGCAGGGGGCCGCCCGAGCACACCGCGCGGGCCGCGGCGACGTCGAAGTCCCCGGTGAACACCGAGAGCCGGGCCCACAGCAGCCGCTCGACCGGCTCGCACAGTTCGTGGCTCCAGCCGATCGCGGTGCGCATCGTCTGGTGCCGGGGGAGCCGGGCGGTGGCGGTGCCGGAGAGCAGGTCGAAGCGGCCTTCGAGGCGCTGCGCCATCTGTTCCAGGGTCCACAGCCGCATCCGGGCGCCGGCCAGTTCGAGGGCGAGGGGGATCCCGTCCAGGCGGCGGCAGACGTCCGCGGCGAGGGCCGCCCGGTCCGGGTCGGCGAAGGCGGCGGCGGCGTTCGGGGTGGCGGCGATCGCGCGGGCCCGGAACAGCGCGAGGGCGTCGCTGTCGGGTCCTTCGCTGGGCAGCGGGCTGACTTCGACCAGGTGCTCACCGGGGCTGAGGAGCGGTTCGCGGGTGGTGATGAGCACCGTCAGGCCCGGTGCGGACTGCAGGAGTTCGCCCACCAGGTGCCGGCAGGCGGCCACCAGGTGCTCGCACGTGTCGAGGACGACCAGCAGCTCCTTGTCGGCCATCCACGCGCACAGTTCCTCGTCCAGCGGGCGCGGGGACTGGTGGGCGAGGCCGAGGGCGTGCGCGACGGTGGGGGTGAGCAGTTCGGCGTCGCGCAGCGGGGAGAGCTCCACCCACCACACCCCGTCGCGCCTGCGCTGGCGGGGGTCGGCGGCGGCCCGCAGGGCCAGCCTGGACTTGCCCACGCCGCCGACGCCCGTCAGCGTCACGAGCCGACGCTCGCGCAGCAGGTCGGACAGGAGGCCGAGTTCACGCTCGCGGCCCACGAAGCTCGCCGTTTCCGGCGGCAGGTTTCCCGGCACGGCGCCAGAGTCTGGCCCAGGATCGCCGTCCATGGAATCTGCCTGATTGTTGTTGACCGAGTACTCACCGAACACGGGAGTATTCTGCGCGATCTTCTTTCCCCGCAGTACCGTTCGGGACAGATCGAACGAACAGGATGTCAGGAGCTCCTCCGGCGGGCGGAGTTCGCGCGACCGCCGGGAAGCCGTCCGGGGGTGCTCGGAGCGGCCGTTCGGAGGGCGCTCAGGGGGCCAGTACGACCTGCCGTTCGGCGGAGAAGGCGCCCCAGGTGCCGTCGGGCAGGCGCGCCCGGAGCTTCACCGTCCATGCGGTGCCGGGAGGTTCGGCGACCGTGAGGCGGTGCTCCGCCTGGCCGGCCGGAACGGCGCCCTCGCCGAACTGGATGACGGTGGTGGGGCGGCCGTTGACGTAGAGCTCGTACTCGGTGGTCGCCCGGCCGGTGGCCGGGGCGGTCCAGGCGAGGGTCACCGCGCCCGGCGAGGCGACCGCCGTGAACTCGGCCGGAGCCGTGCCGGTCCGCTGTCCGGGCCCGGGCGGGGTGGTCACGTCCGCGGCGGGACCGGCGGGGGAGGAGTTGTCGGCGCCGTCGCGGGCCCGGACGGTGAAGGTGTACACGCTGTCGGGCCGGAGGTCCTCCAGGACCGTCGTGGTGGTGCCGGGGCCGACCGTGTGGATCCGGGCGTCGCCCTGGTAGACGTCGTACGCGGTGACGCCCGTGTCGTCGGTGGCCGCGGCCCAGGTCAGCCGGGCGGAGGTGGGCCCGAGGGCCCGGCCGTCCGTACGGGCCGGGGCGGTCGGGGCCAGCCGGTCCTCGGCCGTGGCCGCGGGGGTGGTGGCCGAGGCGGCCGCGCCGGCCGGGGAGGTGTTCCCGGCGGCGTCCCGGGCGCGGACCGTGAACGCGTAGGCCGTCCGCGGGGTCAGGCCGGTGATGTCGGTCATCGTCTTGTCGGCGGGCAGTTCACGGACCAGCCGGTCCGCCTGGTAGACGAGGAAGGAGGTCACCGCGTCGGCGGGGGCGGGCGACTGCCACATGACGTGGACCGAAGTGGCGCTGCCCGCCTGGGCGGTGAGCCCGGCCGGGGCCGCCGGGGGCGTGGTGTCGGAGGCGCCGCACGCCGTCAGCGCGGCGGCCGCGAGGGCCAGGGCGAGGGCCGGCGCCGCTCCCCGTACGGACGGCCGCCGGGAGCGGTGCGGGGGGTGCGGCGCGGTGCTGGGTGCGGGGTCGTGCACGGCGGGCGCCCTCTTCTTCCGTTCTTCGGGTCTTCCGGTGCGGCTGGTCCGGTCTTCCGGTGCTTCCGGCTCCCCGGAAAGGTCTAGACATATATGGCATGCTCCGCGGCGGCCGGGCAAGACCCCTGCGCCGCCCCTTCCCGCCGGTGCGGCCCGGTTCGTGTTCTTCCGCTCCCGTCTGGCATTATTGCGAGCTCTTTGCAATAACGAAGGAAGTGCACCAGATGAAGGCCCGGACCGTACGGGGAATGGCCGGGGCGACCGCGGCCGCGGTGATCGTCGCGGGCGCGGCGGCCTGTTCGACCCCCGGGGGAGGTGCCGCGGCGGGTGCCGGGGCGGCCGACTCCGTCGTGGTCGGCATAGCCACCGAGCCGGAGAGCCTCAGCCCGCTGCTGGGCTACGGCAAGGACGGCAACTCGAAGATCTTCGACGGACTGCTGGCGCACGACGCCGGCATGAAGCTGAAGCCCGCGCTGGCCGAGGCGCTCCCCGAGGTCTCCGCGGACGGACTGACCTACACCTACCCGCTGCGCCGGGGCGTGAAGTTCAGCGACGGACGGCCCTTCGGCGCCAAGGACGTCGTCTTCACCTACCGGACGATCCTCGACGCGAAGACGAACAACGCCTCCAAGTCCGAGCTCGACGCGATCGCGGACGTCACGGCGCGCGGCGAAGACGCCGTGGTCTTCACCCTGAAGTACCCCTACGCCCCCTTCGCCGAGCGGACCGTCCTGCCGATCGCCCCCGAGCACATCGCGGGCGGACAGGACGTCAACAGCGGCGAGTTCACCACCCGGCCCGTCGGCACGGGACCGTACGTGCTCACCGCCTGGTCCAAGGGCGAGAAGCTGAGCTTCAAGGCCAACCCGTCCTACTGGGGCGGCGAGCCCGCGGTGAAGAAGTTCACCATGGCGGTCATCAAGGACGACGACGTGCGCGCCACCCGGCTGCGCTCCGGCGAGCTGGACGGGGCCGTCCTGCCGCCGAACCTGGCCAAGGGGTTCAAGGCCGACAAGGCGCTCAAGAGGTATGCCGCCAAGACCTACGACTACCGCCAGGTGACCCTGCCGACCGAGCACCCCGTCACCGGTGACACGGCCGTCCGCCGGGCCCTGGACATCGCCGTGGACCGCGGCGCGCTGGTCGACAAGCTCCTCGAGGGCGCGGGCAAGGCCGCCTACGGCCCCGTCCCGACCGGCAGCCCGTGGTTCGCCGCCGGTACCGAGCGCCCGTACGACCTCGCGCAGGCCCAGAAGATCCTCGACGACGCCGGCTGGATCCCCGGCGCCGACGGCATCCGCGTCAAGAACGGGGTCCGCGCCGCCTTCCCGCTCTGGTACCCCTCCGGCGACAAGCTCCGCCAGGACCACGCCCTCGCCTTCGCCTCCGACGCCAAGAAGGCCGGCATCCAGGTCACCACCGAGTCCGGCAGCTGGGAGGTCATCGAGCCCCGGATGAAGACCGACGCCGTCCTCGCGGGCGGAGGCTCCCCGGCCGACCCGGACTTCGACCAGTACCTGACGCTGAACTCCGCCCTCGCGGGCGACGGCTTCAACAACATGGCCCGGTACGACAACCCGGCCGTGGACCAGGCGCTGCTCGACGGCCGCCGCAGCGCCGACCCGGCCGTGCGCAAGGCCGCGTACGACACGGTCCAGCGCGAGCTGGTCAAGAACCCGGGCTACGTCTACCTCACCCACATCGACCACCTCTACGTCGTGGGCGACCGGTGGGACGGGCCCTCCACCCAGACCGAGCCGCACGACCACGGCCTCGGGACCGGCCCCTGGTGGAACGTCGAGAGCTGGAAGCCGAAGCAGAAGTGAGCGGTCTCCACCGTCTGCGCCGTCTCCCGTGGGGGCCGATGGCGCGCATGGCGGGCCGGCGGACCCTGTTCGCCGGCCCGGTCCTGCTCGTCGTGACCTTCGGGGTGTTCGCGGTCGCCGCGCTCTCCCCCTTCGACCCCGTCAAGGCGTACGCCGGCACCGCCGGGCTCACCGCCTCGCAGGCCGGACTCGACCAGCTGCGGGTGAACCTCGGCGTGGACCAGCCCCTGCTCTCGCGCTGGTGGGAGTGGCTCACCTCGGCGCTGACCGGGGACCTCGGCACCTCCGCCGTCATGCGCCAGCCCGTCTCCGACGTCATCGCGCAGCGGCTCGGCTGGTCGGCGCTGCTCGCGCTGTGCGCCTTCGCCGTCGCCGTGCTGCTGGGCACCGGGCTCGGCGTCCTGGCCGCGCGGCGCCAGGGCGGGCGCCTGGACCGGGCCGTCTCCGGGCTCGCGTACACCCTCGAAGCGGCCCCGGCCTTCTGGCTGGGCCTGCTCGCCATCTGGTTCTTCTCGGTGCGCCTGGGCGCACTGCCGTCCGGCGGCCTCACCGACGCGGGCAGTGACGTGGTCACCGCCGGGCAGGTGGCCCGCCACCTGGTGCTGCCCGCGCTGGTCCTCGGCATCTCCCAACTGCCCTGGTTCTTCCTGTACGTCAGACAGGGCGTGGCCGACGCGCTGGAGGAGGATCCCGTACGGGGCGCCCGTGCGCGGGGCCTGGGGGAGCGGCGGGTGCTGCTCGGCCACGGCCTGCGCTCCGGCATGCTCCCGATGCTGACCCTGATCGGGTCGCGGGTGCCGGAACTGATCACCGGCGCGCTGCTGGTGGAGACCGTCTTCAGCTGGCCCGGCATCGCCGCGGCCACCGTCGAGGCCGCGACCTCGGTGGACTTCCCGCTGCTGGCCGCGCTGACGGTCCTGGCCACGGCCGCCGTGCTCGCAGGGAACCTGCTGTCCGACCTGCTCTACGGGCTGGCGGACCCGAGGGTGGGCTTCGATGGCTGATACGACCGCGACGACCGGAGCGCAGCTCTGGCGGTCCCACGGCCGTGACCGGAGCTCCACCCGGACCCTGCGGGTGCGGACCTCGGCGGTGATCGTCGTCCTCATCGCGCTGGCGGTCCTGCTCGTGCCACCGCTGGTCCAACTCGACCAGCAGGCTGTCGACTTGTCGGCAAAGCTGCTGCCGCCCTCCTGGGCCCACCCCTTCGGCACCGACGACGTGGGCCGCGACCTGCTGCTGCGCTGCGTGTACGGGCTGCGCGTCTCGCTGCTGGTCGGGCTGGTGGCCGCGCTGGTCGCCACCGTCCTCGGCACGGCCGTCGGCGCGCTCGCCGGGGCGCTCGGCGGGTGGCCGGACCGGTGCGTCATGCGGGTGGTGGACGCCCTGTCCTCGATCCCGCACCTGCTGCTCGGCATCTTCATCGTGGCGATGTTCCGGCCGGGGGTGTGGCCGGTGGTCGTCTCCGTGGCCCTGACCCACTGGCTGTCCACGGCCCGCATCGTCCGCGCGGAAGTCCTCTCGCTCCGCTCGCGGCCCTATCTGGACGCGGCCGTCTCGGGCGGCGCCTCGCGGTGGCGGGTGACCGTACGCCACCTCGTGCCCGGAGTGCTGCCGCAGGCGGGGCTCGCCGCCGTGCTGATGATCCCGCACGCCATGTGGCACGAGTCGGCCCTGTCCTTCCTGGGGCTCGGCCTGCCGGCGCACCAGGCGAGCCTGGGCAACCTGGTCCAGACGGCCCGCGGATCGCTGCTCGCCGGCGACTGGTGGCCCACGCTCTTCCCCGGGCTCCTCCTGATCGTCCCGACCCTGGCGATCGCCGGCCTCGCGGGCGCCTGGCGCGAGCGCCTCAACCCCCGCCGCCGATCGGAGCTGACGCTGTGAAGAACCACACCCCTTCGGCGCCGGAGGCGGAGTCGGCCGTTGCCGTGCGGGGCCCGGGGCAGGGCTCCGCACGGCCGGTCCTCGAACTGGACCGGCTCTCCGTGCGGTTCCGGATGCGCGCAGGCCGGTACGTGGAGGCCGTCACCGACGCCACCCTCGCCCTGGCCCCCGGCGAGTGCCTCGCCCTCGTCGGGGAGAGCGGCTGCGGCAAGTCCGTGCTCGCCTCCGCCCTGCTCGGACTGCTCCCCGGCAACGCCGAGACCGCCGGCTCGGCCCGGCTCGCCGACGGCACCGACCTGCTCGCCCTCGACGAGCGCACCCTGGCCCGGTCCATCCGGGGCCGCCGCGTCGCACTGGTGCCGCAGAGCCCGGCCGCGCACCTCACCCCGGTCCGCACCATCCGCTCCCACCTGGAGGAGACGGTCCGCGAACTGACCGGGGCCGCCAAGGCGGAGCTCCGGGACGCCGCCGAAGCCGCGGCCCACCGGGCGGCCTTTCCCGCCACCCACCTCGACCGCCATCCCCACGAGCTCTCCGGCGGGCTCGCCCAGCGCGCCGCCACCGCGCTCGCGCTGATCGGCGACGCGCCCCTGCTGCTCGCCGACGAGCCGACCACCGGCCTCGACCGGGACCTGGTCCACCGCACCGTCGACGAGCTGCGCGCCCACACCCGGGACGCCGGCCGGGCGCTGCTGATGATCACGCACGACCTCGCGGCGGCCCACCGCATCGCCGACACCGTGGCCGTCATGTACGCGGGCCGCATCGTGGAAACCGCCCCCGCCGAAGCCTTCTTCGGCGCTCCGGGCCCCCGCCACCCCTACGCGCGCGGACTCCTCGACGCCCTCCCCGAGCGGGCCTTCACCCCCATCCCGGGCGCCCCGCCCGAGCTCGGCGCGCTCCCGCCCGGCTGCGCCTTCGCCGCCCGCTGTCCGCGCGCGGACTCCCGCTGCCGGGCCGAGCGGCCCCCGCTCACCGAAGGGGTGGCCTGCCACCATGCTTGAGCTCACCGCCGTCACCGCCGGCTACGACCGCCGGGCCCCCGTCGTGCGCGGTGCCCACCTGAGCCTCGCCCCCGGCGAATCCCTCGGACTGCTCGGCCCCAGCGGCTGCGGCAAGTCGACCCTGGCCAGGGTCGCCGCACTGCTGCACCGGCCCGAGCACGGAACCGTGGCCTTCGACGGCCGTGCGGTGACCGGCTTCCGGCACCGCGCGCCGCGCGCCCTGCGCACCTCCGTCGGCATGGTCTTCCAACAGCCCCGGCTGGCGGCGGATCCGCGGCTCAGCCTGCGCGAGCTCGTCGCCGAACCGCTCCGGGCGACCGGCCGGCGTAGCGAAATCGACTCCACCGTCCCCGAGTTGGCTGACCGGGTCGGACTGGGCACGGACCTGCTCGGCCGGCGGCCCCACGAGGTCAGCGACGGCCAGCTGCAACGGGCTTGTGTGGCGCGGGCCTTGGTGCTCCGGCCGCGCTGGCTGGTGTGCGACGAGATGACCGCCATGCTCGACGCGTCCACCACCGCCGCGCTGGTCGGAGTGGTCGAGGAGTACCGGGCGGAGTCCGGCGCGGGCCTGCTGGCGGTCGGGCACGACCCCGTACTGCTCGGCCGCTGGTGCGGGCGAACGGTCCACTGGGACGAGATCGTCAAGGACTGAACGCCGGTCACGGACCGTCAACACCCGTTTGGCGGACACGAGTTTGGCCCGAAGGGCCCTCCCGCTGCGCCACCATGACGGCGCGTAAGGAGGTGTTCCGATGGTGATCTCCCTCTCCGTCCTCGTCCTGCTCCTCGTCCTCGCATGGATCTTCATGCGCGGCGGCGGCCTCAAACTGTCGCACGCGCTCGTCTGCGTCCTGCTCGGCTTCTATCTGGCGAGCAGCAGTCTCGCGCAGACCATCCACAACGGGGTCTCGGCCACGGCGAACGTGGTCAGCGGGTTCAAGCCCTGACGCCCAGTCAAATGATCGACTGTTGCGCCTTCGTGAATCATCCGGCTCTTCCATGGACTCCTCAGGCAGTGCGATCTAGCGTCTGGCCCCGGCGCGATGTCAGACGCAATGTCAATAGAAACCTCGGACCACCGAGGACAAGGGAGGAAGTCCGGATGTTCCGAAGAGCGCTGAACTGCGCCGTGGCGCCGGCTCTCGCCGCATGTGCGGTGTTGTACGGGGTCTCGCCGGCCGCCGCCGAGGAGATACCCCTGGCCCCTGGCCACCGCCTGATCAGCCATTACGACGGCGCCCCGGCCGCCGCCGCGCCGCTGCCCGGGGAAGCCCCGCCGCAGCACCCCTTCCTCGCGCCCAACGGCCGCAGCGGCATGCACTCCGACGCGGCGGGCAGCGCCACCTCGCCCTGGTCGGGACCGCTCGGCAAGAACCCGAAGGTGGCCAGCGAGAAGATCGCCGCCCTCGGCGGCGAATGCGCCACCGCCACCTTCGACTCGGGCGGCCGGCTGGTCACGGTGTGCGGCACCTTCGGCGGCTTCAAGGTCAAACTGCTGGAGCCCCGTACGCTCGCCACGCTCGCGGAGTACCAGCTCCCGCAGCGTTCCTCGACGGTCCAGGCGATCACCTCGCTCGACTTCTCGAAGATCTTCAAGGACACCTCGGGCGGCGCCTACTTCTACCTGGACAACCAGGACCGGGCGGTGCTGGCCGACTCCCGCCAGCACATCCTGAGGCTCTCGCACGTCCGGAATCCCGATGGGGTCTGGCAGTTCAAGGTCGACAACGACTGGGACCTCACCGGCCAGGTCCCGCACGACTGCGTCGACTGGACCAACCTGTGGCCCACCGGCACCTGTGACCCGGTCACCTCGGTGATGCCGGACTGGAACGGCCTCATCTGGTGGGTCACCCGCCAGGGCCGCGTCGGCACCGTGGACCCGGTGACCTCGGTGATCCGCTCGGTCCGGCTGGCGGGGGAGGAGATCCAGAACTCCTTCTCGGTCGGCGAGGACGGGGTCTCCATCGTCACCGACCACGCGCTCTACAGCTTCACCGCCTCCGCCGACGGCACCCCCGTCGTGCAGTGGCGCCAGACCTACGACCGGGGTACGGGAACCAAGCCCGGCTCGGTCAACCAGGGTTCGGGCACCACCCCGGACCTCTTCGGCAACGGCTACGTCGCCATCACCGACAACGCCGACGACCGGATGAACGTCCTGGTCTTCAAGCGGGGCCTGGACGTGCCCGAGGGGCAGCGGCTGGTGTGCAAGGTCCCGGTCTTCGGGTCGGGCGCCTCCACCACCGACAACTCCCTGATCACCTGGGGCAACAGCATCGTCGTCGAGAACAACTACGGCTACGAGAACGTCACGTCGCTGGTCCTCGGCAAATCGGTCGTCGGCGGCGTCAGCCGCATCGACGTCCGCGCCGACGGCAGCGGCTGCGACACGGTCTGGCAGAGCGCGATCCGCTCGCCCTCCGTGGTCCCCAAGCTCTCCACCGCGAACGGGCTGCTCTACTTCTACGAGAAGGAGCCGAACGTCTGGGGGATCGACGCCTGGTACCTCACGGCCGTCGACTTCCGCACCGGTGAGCGCCGCTGGCGTCAGCTGACCGGCACCGGCCCGCTGTACGACAACAACTGGGCCCCGATCACGCTCGGCCCCGACGGGACGGCCTACGTCGGCGTCTTCAACGGCATCGTCTCGGTCCGCGACGGCGGCTGAACCCCGGCGCCGAACCACGGCGCCGGGGCATCGCGGGGGCCCGTCCACGGGACGGGTCCCCGTTCAGGGCAGCCGGAACCCGGTCGTGCGCGGCCCGGCGAAGGAAGCGGTGAGGGCGGGGGCGGCCACCAGGAAGGGGCGGGCCCAGGTGGACCTCCGGCGGGGCCTGCATGCACCGCGCACGAGCGGGCGGCACCCGCTCCGGCCGTGGGGCCGGGGCGGGTGCCGCCCGGGTGGTGCTCAGGGTGCCGGGGGCGTCAGCTCACCTGGAGGGTGACGTCGTCCACGACGAAGGAGGTCTGCAGGGAGGCGTCCTCCAGGCCCTGGAACTTCAGCGTGACCGTCTGGCCGGCGAACTGGGAGACGTTGAACGTCTTGAGCTGGTAGCCGGAGGCCGCGTTCACGTTGGACAGGGTCGTCAGCGTCTGGCCGCCCACCGAGACCGTGAAGGTGTCGTAGACCGTGTTCTCGGTCTCGGCGGTGTCGATGTGCAAGTAGAAGCCGAGCTGGTACGAGGAGCAGCCGGTCGGGATGGTCACGGACTGCGAGGCGCTGTCCGTGCGGGCCGAGCCGTAGCCGTTGAGCCAGGCCTTGTACGTGCCGCCGTGCGGGGTCTGGCCGGCCTGGTTGGTGATGACGTTCGTGGTGGTCGTCCACGGGGTGGTGCCGCTTTCGAACCCGCCGTTGGCGACGAGCTGGCGCGGGGTGCAGGAGGGGCCGGTCCCGGTGACGGTCAGGGTGTAGGTGGTGGTGTGGCTGACCGAGCCCGCGCCGGTGACGGTCAGGGTGTAGGTGCCGGGCGCGGTGCTCGCGCCGACCTGGACGGAGAGCGTGGAGGAGCTGCCCGACTGGACCGAGGTGGGGCTCAGCGAGGCGGTGGTGCCGGCCGGGGCTCCGGTCACCGACAGGGCGACGGTCTGGGCGGCGCCGCTGGTGGTCGCGGTGTTGATGGTGGAGGTGGCGGTGCCGCCCTGGGCGGCGCTGCCGGTGGCCGGGGAGGCGCTGATGGAGAAGTCCGGGCCGGGGGTGGTGCCGCCGACGGCCTGGTTCCAGACGGTGTAGGCCACGCCGTCGGCGCTGCGGTCCAGGACCGTGGCGCTGATGTTGTTCGTGGTGTCGCAGGAGGCGTGGTAGCAGGGGTCGTACGCCGCGTTCGCGGTGCCGCCCCACTTCGTGGCCTGCGCCGAGGTCTTGCGGGCGCTGGCGCCGGCCGCGTAGCCGGAGGTGGGGATGCCGCCCTGCTGGAAGGAGTAGTCGTCACTGCGGCCCTGGCCCTCGGTGTTCTCCTCGGGAGCGAGGTTCAGGGAGGTCCAGTAGGCCTTGAGCGGGGCGGCCGCGGTGGAGTTGACGTTGTTGATGAAGTAGCCGCCGTTGGTCGAGCCGACCATGTCGAAGTTGTAGTAGGCCTTGATGGCGGACTTCTGGGTGCTGGTGAGCTGGTTGACGTAGAACTTCGAGCCGTTGAGGCCCTGCTCCTCGTCGGTCCACCAGGCGAAGCGCACGTGCTTGGTCATCGTCGGGTTCTTCTGGGCGAGGACGAGCGCGTTCTCCAGCAGGGTCGCGGAGCCCGAGCCGTTGTCGTTGATGCCCGGACCCGCCGAGACGCTGTCGAGGTGCGCGCCGAACATGATCGTCTGGTCGGCGGGGCCGCCGGGCCAGTCGGCGATCAGGTTGTTCGACGGGTAGGTGCACGAGCTGCAGTTCTGCTCGGTCACCGTGTAGCCGGCGGCCTGCAGCTTGCCCTTGATGTACGCCACCGAAGCCGTGTAACCGGCGCTGCCCGCACGGCGGTTGCCGCCGTTCTGGGAGGCGATCGTGTTGAACTGGGTCAGGTGCGCCTGCACCGCGGCCACGTCGATGTTCGGCGCGCCGGGGTTGGGCGTGGTGCCGCCGACGGTGAGCGCGTAGTCGACGGTGTGCGAGAGGCTGGTGCCCTGGCCCTTGACCACGACGGTCGAGGAGCCGGGGGCCGCGTTGGAGGAGGCGGTCAGCGTCAGCGTCGAGGACTGTCCGGACTGCACGGTGGCCGGGCTGAAGGAGGCCGTGACCCCGGCGGGCAGGCCGGATGCGGTGAGGGTCACCTGCTGGGCCGTGCCCGTGGAGATGGCGGTGGCGACCGTGGTGGTGGCCGAGGCGCCCTGCTGGACGGTGCCCGAGGAGGGGTTCAGCGCCAGCGTGAAGTCGCTGTTCTGGCCGCTCGGGGTGCAGGTCGGGTCCGCGGTCTGCGCCGGCACGCTGATGGCGTCCCAGGCGGCCTTGGTCTTGGTGAACAGCCCGCAGGTGGTGTCCAGCGACTTGGCGGAACTGAGCGTCGCCGTGCGGTACTTCTTGTAGGACATGCTGGAGGTCTTCAGCAGCATGCCGCCGTAGAAGATCTTGCCGGCGTTCTGGATGCCCACCCCGGTCAGCGTGGACTGGTTGCAGGTGCTGCTGTTCGGCTTGCCGCCGCCCGGGCTGGTGCCCTCGGCGAGCAGGTAGAACCAGTGGTTCAGCGGGCCGGCGGCCGCGTGCACCTCGGTGCCCGGTATCGCGGAGCTGTAGCAGGCCGGGTCGTTGTTGACGGCCGGCGGGTTGTACATGTTGCGGATCGGACCGTTGCCCACGAGGTTGATCATCTCGCCGACGGTGTAGTCCGGAGTGTCGTACGGGGAGGGCTCGTTGATGAACGCCTCGGTCAGCGCGCCGAAGATGTCACCGGTGGCCTCGCCGAGCCCGGACTCCTGGCCGCTGGTGCCGCCGGGGGTGTTGGAGTCGATGGCGTGCCCGTACTCGTGGGCCACCACGTCCACGCCGGCGATCCACTCGTTGGCGTTGTTGTGGCCGATGGTGACCGTGCTGCCGTCCCAGTACGCGTTCACGTCGTTCAGGCCGACCTTGGCCGGGAAGCTGCGGCCGCTGCCGTTGACGCCGTTGCGGCCGAGCCACTGGCCCAGCATGTCCCACTGCTTCTGCGCCGCGAACATCAGGTCCACGCAACCGGTCTCCTTGGAGGTCGGGTTGCCGGTGCCCCAGGAGTCGGTGGACTTCGAGAAGACCGTGCCGCTGCTGTAGTCGGCGCAGCTCAGGCCCGTCCGGTTCGGGTCGCGCAGGGAGTACGTGCCACCCGAGGCCGTGGTGTCGATGGTCAGCGGGTTCGGGCCGTTCCACTTGCTGTTGCCGCTGCCCGCGACCACGTCGTCGAAGCTGTCGACGAACTTTCCGGTGCGGGCGTCCACGAACACGTGGAGCTTGCTGGGCGCCTTGGCGGTACGGCCGATCAGGACGGTCTCCCAGGCCAGCACCGGCTTGTCGTCCTTGATCTTGACGACGAGCCGGCTGCTCTCCACCTTGTCGGTCTTGACCTGCCGGCCGCGCGAGAGCGCCTCGGCGGCCCGGGCCGTGACCGTCGCCGTGGTGGACACGTCGATCACGGTGGCGGAGGCCGACTGGAGGGCGCGCACCCGGCCCTGCCCGTCGGCGAGGACGACCGCGTCGCCGCCGACGACCGGCAGGCCGCGGTAGCTGCGCTCGTACGCGACGGAGTAGAGGTCCTTGACCCAGGGGGTGACCAGGCGCCGGTCGTACTGCTGCTGCGGGGAGTTGACCAGGCTGTCGAGCCCGCTGCGCACGGCCGCGTCGGCCGCGGCGACCGCCCGTTCGGCAGCGGTGGGCGGGAGGGGATCCGCGTTCTGCGAGGCGGTGGCGGTGGTGGCCAGCGTGCCGGCGAGGCCCGTGGTCAGCACCATGGCCGTGAGGGCGGCCATCCATCTGGTGGGCTGCAAGAGTCCACTCCGATCGTGTGGGGGGGATGGAACGGGGAGGTGAGGCGAAGGCGGGGAAAGGCGGGAAGGCGGTCTGGCTGTTCGCGGCCGAGTATGGGCGTGTCCATGACGAGATCGGGACATCCCTGCGGGCATAAGACCGGCGTTATGGCGGCGGCGGATGGCGCTGCGTAAGCTGCCCGGATGCAGCTGGAGTTGAGACATCTGCAAGCCGTCTGCCAGATAGCGGAGACCGGAAGCCTGGGGGGCGCGGCGCGGATCCTCGGGGTCTCCCAGCCGGCGCTCTCCGCCCAGCTGCGCCGGATCGAGCGGGTCACCGGCGGCGAACTCTTCGTCCGGGGCCGGCTCGGGGTCGAACCCACCCCGCTCGGCCAGTTCGTCCTGGCGAAGGCCCGCCGGGTGCTCAGCGAGATGGACGCCCTCGGCTCCGAGGCGCGGGCCCGGACGGCAGACGCCCCACTGCGCCTGGGCTGCATCCTGCTGGTGCTGATCGACGGACTGATCGCCCGGCAGGACCTGGTCCTGTCCGGCCGGGAGATCACCGTGGACATCGAGGACTCGGTGACCGCCCTGGTACGGATGCTCGGCGCGGGCCGCTACGACGTCATCGTGTACGGCGAGGTGAACGACCACGAGGTGCCGCTGCCCGCGGGAGTGACCGCCCGCACCCTGGTGTCCAAGGAGCCCTTCTGCATCCGCATGTCAGCCCGCCACCCGCTGGCCCGGCTGGAGGCCCTCGACCTCGCCGACCTCGCGGACGAGCAGTGGATGACCCTGGTGGAGGACGACGACGGCGGACCCGAGGCGCTGGTCGAGGCCTGCGCCAAGGCGGGCTTCGTCCCCGCGCCGCGCTACCGGATCACCGACCGCATGATGCAGTACGACCTGATCTCCGCGGGCCGCGCCATCTCCCTTAGCCAGCCCACCGCACCCGCCGTCGCGGGCACGGTCATGCGCCCGCTGATCGGGTCCCCGGTGACCGGGCGCATCCGGCTCGCCTGGAACCGCTCGACGGTCTCGGCCCGCCAGGCGGAGCTCTTCTACCGGTCGGCGGTCTACGCGTACCTGGCCAATGTGGACAACAACGCCTTCCACCGCACCTGGTGGGACGAGCATCCGGAAGCCCATCCGGCCCTGGACTGACGTCATTTCATACTCCGTACATGGAATGTGTATTCCCCTCGATTTACGCTCTCCGCATGGCAGTGACCGCCACACCATTGGTGCGGTAGGGGGCCCCTTCGGAGAGCAGGAGGAAATACCCATGAGTAAGAGAGCCCGTACGCAGGTCAGTCGCAGAGGATTCCTCGCCGGCACCGCGGCGGCCGCGGCCGCCGCCACCGTGCCCGCGATCGCCCAGGCGGCCGCGGCCCCCGCGGCGGCATCCGCGGCCCGCCCGAACATCCTCCTGATCGTCACCGACGACCAGCCCAAACAGACCGAATGGGCGCTCCAGAAGACCATAGGCTGGCTCGCCGGCCAGGGTGTGAAGTTCAACCACGGGCACGTCACCACCCCCCTGTGCTCGCCCTCCCGCTCCTCGGTGTTCTCCGGCCGCTACGCCCACAACCACGGGGTCCGCAACAACGCCTCCTCGGCCGTGCTGGACCAGAACACCACCGTCCAGAGATATCTGAAGCAGGCTGGATATCGCACGGGCCTCTTCGGTAAATACCTCAATTCCTGGAACATCGCGGACGCGCCGCCGCATTTCGAGGAATTCGCGCTGCTCCAGCCCGGATACGTCGACGCCAAGTGGAACGTCAACGGAGCCGTCCAGACGATCAACGGCTACACCACGAACATCATCAAGAACCGGACGCTCGGTTTCGTGGACAGGGCGGCCACCGACACCCGGCCGTGGTTCGCCTACGTCACCCCGTACGCCTCGCACGGGCCCCGCACCCCCGAGCCCAAGTACGCGGGCACCCCCGTACCCGAGTGGAACGGGCGCCCCTCCGTCACCGAGGCCGACCGCAGCGACAAGCCGCCCTACATCCAGGACGCCACCGGCACCCTCGCCGACGGCCGGCGGATCCGCGCCGAGCAGCTGCGCACGCTCCTGTCGGTCGACGACGCGGTCCAGGCCTTCAAGGACAAGCTCGCGGCCACCGGTCAGCTCGACAACACCCTCGTGATCTACATCGGTGACAACGGCTTCGGCTGGGCCGACCACGGCTGGACCGCCAAGTCGGTGCCCTACAGCCCTGCCCACGAGGTGCCGTTCTACCTCTCCTGGCCCGCCGGAGGCCTCGGCGCCGGCACGGTGGACAACCGCATCGTCGCCAACATCGACATCGCGCCCACCATCCTCGACGCCGCCGGAATCACCCCGAACACCCCGCAGGACGGGGTCTCGCTGCTGGGCACCCACAGCCGCGACCATCTGCTCGTCGAATGGTGGAAGCAGGGCACCGGTGCCGACCACCGCACCTGGTCCTCCTACGTCGCCAAGGACAAGCAGTACGTGGAGTACTACAAGCTGCACACCGATGCCAACGGCACGGTGTCCGGCACCGGAGAGGTCACGTTCCGCGAGTACTACGACCTCGCCGCCGACCCGCACCAGCTGGTCAACAAGCTGTACCAGGCCACCCCGACGCAGGAACGGAACCTGGGCATCCCGGCCCTGGCCGCCCAGCTCGCCGCCGACCGGGTCGGCTAGCCGCAGGGCCACCCAGTCCTACGGCCTCCGGCCGGGCGCGCCGCCCCGCGCCCGGCCGGACCGCGTCCATCCCGCACGTTCACCGGAGCCGCTGTGTCCTCTTCGTACCCCTCCTGCTGCACCCCGGGCCACGTCGCCCCGGCCGGTGCCCTCACCCTGCTCGCGGCGCCCGCGGTCCCCGCGCCCCGGCCCGTACGCGGTCTGCTCGACCTGCCCGGGGGCCGGTTCCTCATGGGTACCGAGGCGGCGGACGGATTCCCGGCGGACGGGGAGGGCCCCGTCAGGGAGGCGGAGGTGGCCCCCTTCCGGATCTCGCCGACCACGGTGACGAACGCCCAGTACGCCACCTTCGTCAAGGCCACCGGGCACGTCACGGAAGCCGAGGACTTCGGCTTCTCCTTCGTCTTCGCCGGCCTGCTCGCGGCGGAACTCGCCGACACCGCACCGGCCGTGGAAGGGGTCCCGTGGTGGCGAGCGGTGTCCGGGGCGAGCTGGAAGCGGCCCGAGGGGCCCGGCTCCTCCATCGCCACCCGGCAGAACCACCCCGTCGTGCACGTTTCGTGGAACGACGCGGCGGCCTACTGCGCCTGGTCCGGGACCAGGCTGCCCACCGAGGCCGAGTGGGAGTACGCGGCCCGCGGCGGCCTGGAGCAGCGCCGCTACCCCTGGGGCGACGAACTCGCGCCGGGCGGACGGACGATGCTGAACATCTGGCAGGGCGACTTCCCCACCCTGCACACCGGACCCCGCCTCGGCACCGTCCCCGTGAAGTCGTACCGCCCCAACGGCCACGGCCTGTACAACGCGGTGGGCAACGTCTGGGAGTGGTGCTCCGACCCGTTCGCCCCGGGCCATCCCTCCCGCGCCATGCGCGGAGGTTCCTTCCTCTGCCACGACTCGTACTGCAACCGCTACCGGGTCGCGGCCCGCAGCTCCAACACCCCCGACAGCTCCACGTCCAACATCGGTTTCCGGGTGGCTGTCTGAGGTCGGGTCAGTTCGTCTGGACGGCGAGACCGGTCACGTGATCGGTGACCATGTCCAGGATCTCGGCGGCGGCCTTCTCATCGCCGAGGACCAGGAAGTTCAGGGTCACCCCGTCCGTCATGGCCGCCAGGTAGCGGGCCAGCACGGCCACCGGCACGCTCAGCTCGAACGGCGTGATCCGGCGCAGCTCTTCGAGCAGCTCGGCGTACGTATCGCAGTAGGACTCGTACTGTTTGCGCGCCAGGTGCCCGAACTCCGGCTGGCGCAGCGCGTACTGGGTGAGCTCGTAGGTGAGCATGTGCGCGCCCGGACTGGCCACCACGTGGTCCCAGTACGCCTGGAAGCCGGCCCGGATGGTCTCGCGGAGCGTCGGCCTCGGCACGATCGCGGCCTTCACGAGGGTGACGTAGTGCGCGGTGATCGTCTCGATGACCGACTCCAGCAGCGCCTGCTTGGAGTCGAAGCAGTAGTGGAAGACGCTCAGGGAGACGCCCGCCTCGGCGGCGATGGACCGGGTCGTGGTCCTGGACACCCCGTCGCGGGTCATCGCGCGGATCGCCGCCTCCGTCAGCTGCCTGCGCCGGTCGGTCAACGGCATCCGTGCCATGTACGGGTTCCCCTTCGCTCCGGTGCGCCCCGAGCGGGGTGTCCGCGGGCTCACCGGCCCCCGGACACCCCGCTCGACGCCGTCAGCTGCTGTATACGCCGACTTCGTACAGGGAGTAACCCCACTGGGTACCGCGTCCCGCTCCGTGGACGCGTACGTACCGGGCCGGGACCCCGGCGAACCTCGCCGTGTCCACGCCGCCGTCACCCTCGGCCGTGGACCAGGCCGTCGTCCAGTCCGTCCCGTTCGCGGAGACCTCGATGCGGTACGAACGACCGTACGACGCCTCCCAGTCCAGGGTGACCCGCTTGACCAGGTGCTCGGACCCGAGGTCGACCTGCAGCCACTGGTCGTTGCTCCACTCGCTCGCCCAGCGGGTGCTCCGGCTGCCGTCGAAGGCGAGGCCGGGAGCGAAGCTGACGAAGGGGTTCCACCACTCGGACGTGCTCGCGGAGGCGGGCCGGCCCGCGGCGAGGTTCACGCCGGCCTTGTGCTGCTCCGAGTAGCCCCAGGTGCGCAGGTAGGACTCGGCGCCCTTGAACAGGTCGTCCACCACGCCCTGCCCGCCGACCAGCCGGATGTCCTCGATCCAGTCGGGCACCAGGCCGTAGTGCGAGGCGCCGTCGGTGTTGAGGTCCCACGTGCGCTGGCCGGTGGTCTGCTTGTCGATGACCGAGCCGCCGTCGGTGCTCCGGAAGGGGTACGTGACCGGGTTCGGCGTGTTCGCCCCGCGCGGGCCGGGCCAGCCGCCGACGCCGTTCATGTCGGTGCCGTAGCCGTAGCCGACGTTGTACTTCTCGCGCAGCGCGTCGGTCCGCTTGGCCTCGGCGCTGAAGCCTTCGGAGCCGCCCATGTACGCGGCGGCGAAACCGCCGAGCTTGTAGAGCCGCTCCATCCAGCCGAGGTCCATCCAGCTGTGCGAGGAGATCACGCCCGGGTAGTTCTCGGTCTCCATGATGTCGAAGGCCTGGCCGGCCGCCTTCACGCTCATGTGGTCGAGTTCGAGCATCATCTTGCGCTTCATCATGCCGCGCACCGCGTAGTCACCGAGGTCGGTGAGGCCGCGGGTGTTGCACTGGGCGCCGGAGGCGTACGAGGGCACGCTCACGCCCGCCGGCAACTGCTTCTCGGCGGCCGCCGCCGGGGCCAGGCCGATGGGGTTGTCGTGCTGCGGGCCGGTGCACGCTTCCGTCTTCCAGAAGGTGCCGGTCGACAGGAACTGCCCGACGTTGATGGCCGTTCCCAGCGCGCCCTCGTCGAAGCGGACCCCGCACAGGGCGTTGTCGAACTTGTGGCACAGGAACATGCTGCGCACGCCGAGGTTGTACAGCTCGTCGAGGCCGCGGTCGATGTCCTGCTTGCTGCACTGCGCGATGTCCAGGATCTGCTTGCAGCCGAAGGGCTCGGAGGTCTCGACACCGAGGACCACGGCCAGCTTGCCCTGCTTGATCACCTCGCGGGCCTGGTCGGAGTCGGTGACGATGCGGAACCAGCCCTTGCCCGCGCCGCCGTACATCTTGTCGACGTAGGCCTGCATGTCGTAGGTCTTCTTCGCCTCGAGGCGAATGGCGGTCATCTCGTCGCAGCTGCGGTCCTTGAAGAAGTAGACCGAGCAGATCACCCCGTTGGTGACGAGGTCGTTGACGAGGACGCGCTGGCCGCCGCGCCAGGCGCGCTCGATCCAGGCGTAGTAGTTCTGCTGGTGGGTCAGCGAGTCGTGAGCGGGCCAGTCCTTGAAGGTGGGCCAGCCGTCGGGGTCGTGCTTGCCGTCGCCGCCCTTGGTGATGAAGTCGAAGATCGCGAGGCTGCCGTCGGGGTAGTGCTCGGGACAGTCCTTGAGCGCGTCGGCGATACCGGCGTCCGAGAACGGCTTTCCGCAGATCAGGCGGCCGCCGAAGCCCTCGTTGGACATGATGTGGTCGTGCGCGTCGACGAAGCCCCGGACGTTGCCCTGGGCGTCGGTGCCCTTGAAGGGCTCGCCGGTCACGTTGATCTGGGAGTCGGGCCCGGGCCGTGCGGTGGGGTTCCACCAGCCGTTGTCGGCCGCCGCTCCCGGTACGGGGCCGAGCGCCATGGCGAGCAGGCCGAGCAGCAGGGACAGGATCGCGAACGGCTTGCGCCGACTGCGGGGGTGTGGTTCTCGTCGTTGCCTTCGTGGTTCTGGGGTCATGGCCACTCTCACGTCCTCGGTCGGCGGAGGGCGCGGTCGAGGACACGGTCCACCCGAGGCGTGGCCGCCCTGGCACCTGTTTGTCATGTCCCGCGCAAGCATTGGGTCGAGAATCGCTACTGCCGGGTACAGAGTCAAGGGTCCGGGTCAGATGACCTGATGGATCGTCACCCTACTCGCCCGTAGGCCCGGCGTCAGCGGGATGCGGAGGACCGGGTGTAGCGCCCCGGGGTGGTGCCCACGACACGCTTGAAGTGCCGGGTGAAGTGGGACTGGTCGTAGAACCCCGCCTCGGCCGCCACCTCGGCCGCCGGGCGGCCGTCGAGGAGCAGCCGGCGGGCCAGGGAGACCCGGCGCGCGACGAGGTACTGGTGCGGGGCGATCCCGAAGGCGGCGCTGAACGCGCGCACCAGGTGGGCGGGATGGGCCTGGAGCAGACCGGCCGCCTCCTCGAGTGACAGGCCGGCGGCCGCCCGCTCGTCGAGGAGCTCGCGCAGGCTCCGCGCGAGGCCGGCGCCGGTGCCGGGCGATGCGGCCCGGGCGCGGGGGAGTTCGAGGCGGGGCCGGAGCAGGGTGCGCAGCCGTTCGCCGATCAGGGCCAGCCGGCTCTCCGCCTCGAACTCGTCGCCGGGGGCTGCCAGGACCCGGTGGAGCTGCCCGACGCGCCGGCGCAGGACGGGATCGGCGAGGTCGGGACCGTCCACGGCGGCGCCGGTGAAGCGCGCGTCCAGCACGGTGGTGTCGAGGTAGACCACGCGCTTGCGGAACCCGTGCGGGGTCGCCGCCGAGCCGTTGTGCGGGACCTGCGGCGGGAGCAGGCTCACGGTGTCGCCCGGGGTGCCGCGCCGGTGGCGGTCCAGGTCGTAGCGGACGGCGCCGTCGTCGACGATCAGCAGGGTCCAGGCGTCGTGGACGTGCATGGGGTAAGCGTGCGCGGTGAAGCGGGCGTGGAAGACCTCGACGACACCCGCGACCCGCGGACGCCAGGCCGAAACCTCCTGCTGGGGCTGCACGCAAAGAACGTACAAGACCGTGCGCGGGGACTCCCGGCAGTCTCGGTGCATGAGCGACGAAAAGACCGGCGAGAAGACCGGCGAGAAGGCCGGCGAGATGGACGGGCAGGACGCACCCGTGCGGTTCGACACCAAGATCGCGGTGCTGCTGCGCGACGACCTGGAGACCTGGCAGCGGCTGAACGTCACCGCGTTCCTCGTCAGCGGGCTCGGTACGGCCTGTCCCGAGGTGGTCGGCGAGCCGTACGAGGACGCCGACGGAACCCCCTACCTGCCGATGTTCCGCCAGCCCGTACTGGTCTTCGAGGGCGGGAAGGAGACGGTGACGGCGGCGCACGAGCGGGCGGTGCGGCGCGGGCTGGCGACGGCGGTGTTCACGGCGGACCTGTTCGGCACGGGCCACGACCGGGCCAACCGCGCGGCCGTGGCGGCGGTGGGCAGGGAGCGGCTCGACCTGGTGGGGATCGCCGTTCACGGGGCGCGCAACTCCGTGGACAAGGTGCTCAAGGGGGCCCGGATGCACGGCTGACGGGCGTTCGGGCGGTGACTGACGGACGTCCGGGCGGTGACTGACTGGCTGACGGACGGACGTCCGGGCCGGCGGCGGGTGGGCGTTCGGGCCGGCGGCGGGCGGGCGCCGGGGAGCCGCGTATCGGTGGGGTTTCGGCCAAACGGCTCCGGCGGGCCGAGCCGGTTTCGGGGCGGCCCCTGTGGGGTCTACAGGCCGAGGGATCCGGTCACCGGGCGAGTTCGGCTTGGCGAAGACTGCGGAACACCTCCGGGGTCGTCCATCCGCGCAGCGTGGCGTGAATCGTCGAGCGGAAAGCGGCCTCGGCCGTGGTGGCGTCGAGGGCCCCGGCGAGTTCGAGAGTCACGAGCCCGTGCAGGGCGGCCCAGATCGACAGGGCGATCGACGTTGCTTCGCCGGCGAGGACGGACGCCGTCAAGGCGCGATCGATCGCCGCGAGCAGCGGGCGGATCGGGTCACCGGCACCGGCCTCTCCCGACGGGTCGAAGGACTGCACACCACCGAACAGCACCGTGTAGAGGTGGCTGTGTCCGCGCCCCCAACGACGGTAGGCGACGGCCAGTGCGTAGAGGTCGGCGAGAGGGTCCGCGGAGGTCTGCACCGCCGACAGGTCCTGGAACAGGCCGGCGACGGCTCTGTCGCGCACCGCACGGATCAGCCCGTCCTTACCGCCGAACAAGGAGTACACCGCCGTCGTCGACGCCTCGGCGGCAGTGGCCACGGCGCGGACCGTGACGGACTCCCGCGGACGGGTGGCGAGCATCTCGGTCGCGCACTCCACGAGCCGCTCTTTGACGGCCTCGTCGTTTGTTCTGGGCCTACCCACGGTCAGCAGCCTACCCCCTCTGATAACGTCGTTTTGAAACAGCGTTCTGAAACTGTCGGAGGCCCGCCGTGCCCACGTCCGTCATACGTCTCGTCCGCTTCACCGGACGCCTCCTGTTAACCCTGGCCGCCGTTGCGGCGCTGGTCGTCGTCTTCCTCGCACTGATCGCACTCACGGACGGGGCGGGTTCGGGGCTCGCCGCGTGGTTGACGACCCTCGGGACCGGGACCGTCCTCGCGCTGTGGAGGGGGCGGCACCGCACCTGGCCGGCGCGGCTCGTGCCGTTCCTGCCGGTGGTCGTCGCGGCGGCGTTGACGGCGGCGGTCTGCATCCCGACCGCACCGACGGCCCGGCGGTATCCGCCCGCGCTGCCGTTCGTGTCCACTCAGCACTGGAACCTGGACACGGGCAGCCGGGTCGCGGTCTATCACTACCCGCCCGCGAACCCCGGCCCCCGGCATCCCGTCCCGTTCGTGTACCTCCACGGGGGCCCCATCCGCGGCATCTCGGTGCAAGACCACACCTTTCTGCAACTCCTGGCACGCCAGGGCTACGACGTCTACGCCTACGAACAGGCCGGCGGCGGACGAAGCGACCTGCTCCCCATGGACCAGTACACGATCTCCAGGGCGGTCCGTGACCTCGCCGCCTTCGTCGACCGCCTGGACAAGGGCAAGGTCGACATCCTCGGATTCTCCGGGGGCGGAGTCGTGCTCACCCGAGCCCTGGCCGACCCGGGCGTCGCCACACGCCTGCACCGGGCGGTCATCGCCGAGCCCGGGCCCATGGACGGCCCCACCGCACACATCACCGGGCACAAGGGCCGGGCATCCGCACGAGGCCTCGCCCCCAACCCGACCGGACCGCGATCGACGCACGTCCCCCGGTACGCCGTGGCTTTCGGCTTCATGCGACTCGGACTCCTCAGCCCCGACACCGGACTGATCGGACAGGCCGAAGGCGCCAACGCCTTCACCGCCGCGGACCTCGGCAGCGACACCGCATCCGCCTACTGCGCGGGCGACGCGCACCGCATCCCCAGCGAGGACACCGCACAGAACTTCTCCTTCAGCCCTGCCGCCAGCCTCCGCGTCCAGCAGACGGTCAAGGACTCGCCCTCCGTCGCACCGCTACTGAGGCAGTCCCGGACCCCCGCGATGCTGATGATCGCCGCATGCTCCTCCCAGGTCCGTCAATGGGCGACCGCCATCCTCGCCCATGACCCCGCCATCCAGCGCACGCAGTACATGCCCGGAGTCGGACACCACATGTGGAACGGCCTCGACGACAACAACGACCGAGCCGCTGCCGTCATCACTGCGTTCCTTCAGGACAAGCCGGCACCCCTGCCGAACTACCCGACCCGCGACGAGATCCCTGCCTTCATGCGCGACCACAAATGACCGCCTGGGCCCTGCGCGAAGTACAGCCAAGGACGTGTCCTTGGTCCGCAAAGGCATCCCGCTGACGATGACCATGCGGGACTGCGCGAACCAGGCGGGCTCCACCACCCTCGAAGGCCGCTACGACCTGACGGTCGTGTGCCGCAAGGCCTTCGGCACGGAGAGCTACGAGGAGTTCGCGGCCTCCCCGTGGTTCACCTCCAACACCGAGTACCCCCGAGGTGGTCGCCTCACGGACCATGTCCGGGGCCCCCGCCGACCCGCGCACCTCGGACTACGTCCAGGGCCGCTTCGGCTGACCCCGGCGGCTCCCTCCCGTCGCGGATCACTACATTGGGGCACATGACTGCGCTCCCTGTGATCCTCTTGCTGTCGGGAAGCCTGCGGGCCGGCTCCTCCAACGAGACCGTCCTGCGCACCGCGCGAGCGGCGGCCCCTTCCGGGGTGCGGACGGTCTTCTACGAAGGGCTGGCGGACCTCCCGCACTTCAACCCCGACGACGACGCCGAACCGCTGCCGGGTCCGGTGGCCGGGCTGCGCGCGGCGATCGCCGGGGCGGCCGGGGTGCTGATCTGCACCCCGGAGTACGCCGGCACCCTGCCGGGCTCCTTCAAGAACCTGCTCGACTGGACCGTCGGCGGCACCGAGATCTGCGACAAGCCCGTCGCCTGGGTGAACGCGGCGGCCCCGGGCCGCGGCGAGGGCGCGGAGGCCACCTTGCGGACGGTCCTCGGCTACACCGGCGCCGACATCCGGGACGCGGCGTGCGCGCGGATCACCGTGGACCGCGGGACGGTGGGCGCGGACGGCACCGTCGCCGACGAGGCCGTACGCGCCCAACTCGCCGGGATCCTCACCCTGCTGGCGGCCGGGGCCGGAGCCGACTTCCGTCCGGAGGCCGACTCCTAGCGTGCCGCCCGGACCCGGTTGCCGACGGCGAACTCCTCCATGAGACTGCGACGGTCGATCTTGCCGTTCGCGTTGGTCGGCAGGGCGTCCACGTGCACGAAGCGGCTCGGCACCATGTACGGGGCCAGCTCCTCGCGCAGCAGCTTCGTCAGCTCCGAGGTGGGGCGCTGCTCGCCGGTGTGGACGGCGATCAGCCGGCCGCCGTTGGCGCCGGGCTGGTGCAGGACGACCGCCTCGGTGACCCCCGGCACCGCGCGCAGCTTCGCCTCGATCTCGGGGAGTTCGATGCGGTAGCCGCGGAACTTGACCTGCTGGTCGATGCGGCCCCGGTGGACGAAGACCCCGTCCTGGAGGGCCACCAGGTCACCGGTGCGGTACCAGTCCTCGGGGACCGGCGCCGGGCCCTCCTTCGGGTGGAACCGGCCCTCGTCGTCGGCCGGGTCGAGGTAGCCGTCGAACCTCTGGGGACCTCGTACGCACAACTCGTCGTCCAGGAGCAGGTATTCGAGATCCGGGTGCAGTGCCCCGATGGGCACGGTGCCGTTGGCCGTCGCCGGCCAGTCCGATCGCTGGGGCGGCAGCACGTAGGTCGTGATGGTGACGACCGCCTCGGTCGGCCCGTACATGTTCTCGATCGTGCTGTTCGGGGCGGCGTCGGCCCAGATCGCGGCCTGCTCCAGGGTGAGTGCCTCGCCTCCGAACAGGCTGCGCCGCAAGGTGGGCATGGAGCCGGGCGGCAGCAGTCCGAGGCGGTTCGCCAGGGTGACGATGTAGGGCACGCAGAACCAGTGGGTAATGGCCCGGGCGCTGACGAAGGCCGCCGGGTCCAGCAGCTCGGAGGCGTTGGGCACGACCAGGGCCGCGCCGCCGCCCCAGCAGATGAACATGTCGAAGACCGACGGGTCGAAGGTCAGGTCGAAGGTCTGCGAGTAGCGGCAGCCGGGCGCGCTCTCGTGCCGGGCCACGTGGTGGCGGACGTACGCCTCGGCGTTGCGGTTGCGGATCGGCACGCCCTTGGGCCGGCCGGTGGAACCGGAGGTGAAGAGGACGTACGCGATGTCGTCGCCGCCGCCGGCGTACGGGCCCGGTTCCGGTTCGGTGGCGGGCCCCGTGACCGTGGCGTCGGTCTCGACGAGCGCCCGGGCCGAGAGCCGCTCCGCGGACGCGGTCATCGCGGCGACGACGGCCTCGTCGAGCCCGCCGTCGATGAGGAACAGCCCGAGGTTCGCCTGGGTGGCGATGGACTCGATGCGCTGCCGGGGGAAGGTCGGGTTCAGCGGGACCACGGTCGCGCCGCACCGCAGGATCGCCAGGTAGCCCGCGTACGCCGCGAGGCTGCGGGTGGCGACCAGGCCGACCCGGGTGCCGGGGGCGACCGCGAGCCGGCCGGCGAGCCGGTCGACGAGGTCGGTGAGCTCGGCGTAGGTCAGGACGTGTTCGTCGACCTCCAGCGCCGTCGCGTCGGGATGACGGTGGGCGCTGTCTCGGAACGCCTCGTAGAGCGTGGTCATGATGGTGCCGAGTCCTTCCCGGTAGGGGTTTCCCGGGGCAGCAGCAGCGCCGACCACACGCAGGCGATCAGCACCAGAGCGCCGAAGGCCAGCCACCCGGTGCTGCCGAGCGCAACCACCAGGACCATGGAGGTCGGGCCGATGATCTCCGTCGCCGGGGTGGAGATGTCGAAGGTCGTCAAGTACTCGGCGCGGCGGTCGGCGGGCGCCAGGTCGATGGAGATCACCCACCAGCTCGCGGTGTCGGTCATCTCGCCGAAGACGGCGAGCACGGTGCCGACGAGCAGCAGGATCGCCGCGGTCACCGCGCCGACGTGGGAGGCGACGGCGAAGCCCACCATGCCGGCGCTGGTCAGCGCGCTGCCGAGGAGCAGGAAGCGCCGTGCCGAGACGAGGCCGACGACCCGGGCGGAGATGCCGACCTGGAAGAGGACGACGAGCAGCGTGTTGAGTCCGAGCAGGATGCCGGCGAGCCAGGCCGGGGCGTCGGTCTTGGTGGTCACCCACAGGGGCAGGCCGACGGTGAACACCGAGGTGGCGAGGACGCCGCAGACGCTCCGCAGCGCGGTCAGCGTCAGGTACCGCCGGTCCTGGAAGAAGCCCCGGGGCCTGGTGCCGGGTTCGGCCGCGGACGGGGGGCTCGTCTTGATCCGGGCGACCATCAGGGCGGCGGCGACGAAGGTGAACGCGTCGAAGAGGAAGGCCACTTGGAAGGCCCCGCGGCTGCCGCCGGCGATGGCGAGCGTGGCAAGGCCGGCAGCCACGGTGAAGCCGAGGTTGCCGATCGCGCGACGGATGCCGAGGACCTCGCCGCGGTCCTTCTCCGGCACCACGTCGACGATGATGACCTGGTACATGGCGTAACGCCCGGCCTCCGCCGCGCCGTTCAGCACCATGAGGACGAAGACGGGGACGACGCCGGAGGTGAACGGCAGTACGGCGATCAGCGCGCCGCGCACCAGGCTGGAGATGATGGCGTAGCGGCGGGCTCCGATGCGCGGCATCAGCCGGCGGGCCGGCAGCGTGGCGAGCAGCCCCGCGACGGCCGCGGCGGACAGGCACGCGGCGACCTCCGACGTGGTCAGCCCGGCGGGGCCGATCAGGTAGAGGGTCAGCAGGCCGAGGGCGATGCCGTTGCCCGAGGAGTCGATCAGCGCCTGCCAGGCCAGCAGGCGCCGGGCGCCGGGCCGGCCCAGCTCGGTGACCCAACTGGGCAGCCGCAGGCCGCCGCGGGGCGGCTCGGGCGCCGGAGGGGGCTCGGCGACGGTCGTGGCCTCGGCCATCTAGCCCGCCCTCCGTCCGTCGGCGATCAGGTCGGCCGTCCGGACGAGCCAGCGGGCGATGGTGACGTCGTTCGGCGGCTCCAGCAGCTGGAAGTGCTCCAGCGGTACGGCCCAGCACCGCTCGGGGTCCGGGACATCGGCCCAGACCGCATGGGGCGCGCAGGCCGTCCAGTCCTCGCCGGCGGCCAGCGCGAGGGACTCGCCCTTGCGCGGCGTACGGAGCAGGGCGCGGCGGTCGTCGGGGTGCCGGCCGGGGGCGTAGCCGGTGAGGATCTCGGCGTTGGCGGCGTACACCTGCCAGGCCGCCTCGACCTCGTCGGCGCCGGCGTTCTTGGGCAGCGTGGCGGCCTCGGCCGCGGCGGCGGCGATGCCCGCGAAGTCCATGGTGCCGTCGGCGTCGAGGAAGGCGGCCGGTTCCCGGGCGGTGATGCGCCAGCCGACCCGGACGAAGATGTCGAAGGTCTCCTCGTGGGACAGCGTCAGCGAGGGGTCTTCGGGGGACGGCGGGTCGATGAGCAGCGCGGAGACCTTCTCGTGCCCGATCCGGGCGGCCAGCGCGCCGGCCACCTCGTGGGCGAAGACCCCGCCGAGCGAGTAGCCACCGAGCACGATCTCGTCGAAGCCGGTGAGGCCCTCGGCGATCAGCGCTTCGGCGAGACCGTCGGCGACGGCCCGCATGCCCTGGCGGGACAGGGAGGCCGGGGTTTCGCAGGCCCAGACGGCGTCGGCCAGCGGGAGGAGCCGGGTCATCCGCCCGTAGCGGGTCACCGCTCCGGAGAGCGGTGGCAGGAAGACCCACAGACGGCCGCCGTCGGCGTCGCGGAAGCGCACGACCGTGCGCCCGGTGGTGTGGTGTGCGGCCGGCACGGCGCTCTCGTCGATGAGCAGGGCGGTGGTGAGTCCGGCGAGGCTCGGGGAGCGGTAGACGTCCTGGATGCGGGGCGAGCGGCCGAGCTGCTCCTGGAGGTGCTCGATGAGCTCCACGGCGGCCAGGGAGTCGCCACCGGCGTCGAAGAAGCTGATCTCCTCGGACTCGGGCTCTTCGCCGAGCACGTCGGTCCAGGCGCGCCGGACTGCCTCGGTGACAAGGTCCTCGGCCGAGGCGTCGGGGGCATGGGTGGTCACGCGTTCCTCCAGGTGATGTGGTGATCGAGGTGCCGCTCGGCGGCGGCGAGTCGGGTGGCCAGCTCGTCGAGGTCGGCCGCTTCCAGCCAGACGTCGACGACCCGGCCGATCGAGCCGCGCCGCCAGTCGACGGGGGATCCGGGGGCGAGGACCCGGCCGGCGGCGAACACCCCGTCCATGCGCCGCAGTTCCGGCATTCCGGTGAGGGTGTCGACGGCAGTGGCGGACATGGGCGGCTGGGCCCAGTGGACCAGGGTGACCTTCTCGGCGGGCCGGATCAGTTCCCGTACCCGTGCCGGGGTCGCGCCGGCGGCGATCTCGACGGCAAGGGCCACCGGGTCGGTGACGCCGGCCTGGGGCATGAGGGCTTCGAAGGCGCCGCCGAGCCGTCCGTTGACCTCGATGACCTGCGCGCCCTTGGGGGTCAGCTTGATCTCGGTGTGGGTGAGGCCGGTGGTGATGCCGAGCGCGCGGACCGCCCTGGCGGACAGGTCGCGGACCTCGGCGTCGACGGCGTCGCCCAGCACGAGGGGAAAGACGGCGCCGCGTTCGCGGACGGGCGGCGCCATCGGGAGCTTGCCCGAGACGCCCACGCAGACGAGCTCGCCGTCGACGAGGGCGTTCTCGACGGACACGTAGTCGGCGAGCCACTCCCCGGCCGGGGACTCGCCGGTGCCGATGATGGCCTCTTCCAGGACGTAGGGCTGTCCGGAGACCAGTTCGGGCGTGTGGGCGAGCAGGTCGGCATGGCTGTCGAGGAAGAGGGTGTCACGGCTGGACGCCCCGGAGTCGGGCTTGAGGACCGCCGGGTAGACGGCCTCGGCGAGGCTCGCGGGCAGCTCGCCCCCGTAGGTGAAGGCGGTGGTGTCGACGTGTCCGACGCCCTCGCCGTTGAGCCGGAGCCGCTGCAGGTACTTGCTGGTGAGCAGGGAGCAGACGGAGGCGTCGTGGGTGCGCAGGCCGAAGTGCGCACCGATGCGCGTCGCCAGCGGCAGCAGGGCGTCGACGAACGTGACGACGCCGACGGGCGCGTACGGCTCCAACCGGGCCGAAAGTTCCGGGTCCTCGGGGTCGCCGTGGACGACCATCCCGAACCGCTCCAGTACCGACAGGACGGCGGGGGGTTGTGGTACGGCGGCGTCGACGACGAAGACGACTCCGCCGAAGCGTTCGGACGCGGAAGCGATCCGGCTGGGACTGGCCGCGCCCTGCGCGTACGGAACGATGATCACTTGCTGAACCCCCTTGTGGTGCATGCGTGAGAGGCGTCAGCCCCCGCATGCGGGGACGTACGGGGCGAGGGCGGGCCGGGGTCTTCGGCCGGCGGCACCGGCGGCGCTGCCGGAACCGGCGCGAGGTCTGCGAAGAAAGGGCGTGCGCGGGGGCATGGGGCGGCACCGCGTCGGCCCGGGGAGCCGGCAGATCCGTCCTGTGGTGCGGTGGCGTGGGCCCGGTGGGGCCGACCGAGGCGCCCGGTCTGGCGCAAACGGAACTGGAGCTGTCAGCTCGGCCAAGTTATGCGCACGCCAGACCGCCAGTCAAGATCGATTTTCGCGATCCGGGGAATTATCGACCTTTACGCCTGCTCCGCAAATGCGGTCGCTCCATGCAATCCCGGAGGTGAAATACCGACATGACCGAATAGGAGAGGTACTTCAAGGGTGTCCGGCAGCAGCATGCGGGCAGTCCGTTTCGGGGAGCCGATCGGAATAGCGCTCTCCGTTTCGCCGGTCAGAACGTCATGGGGCTCCCGTCCGGGACGTACCGGACACCCCGACAGGGATTCGGTGTTCTCCGTGCATATCCGGTTTACCCCGGCGGGTCGCTGCGGGGGGACTCGCGCCGTGGCGCGCCCGCAGCGGGATCCGGGCCGAAGGCGCACGCGTCGGGCGGCGGACATGTCGGGAGGGCGCCGCGGCGGGCGGCGGCAGGCCGGTGGCACGCCAAAACCCCTTAGCGTGCGGGGGATTTGGGAAGGTCCCTTCCGCAACGGGGCTTGGTCTAGTTCGGTTCCGCGCCTTCTCTGCGCCGTTGCGGCGCTGTGACCTGCATATTCACAAGAAGACCGCGACTTTGAAATCGCCCGGTAACGGAATTGGTTGCGTTCAACAAAAAGATTGATCTTGACGGGTGGCGAGCCCCGTGCCTAACGTTCGCAACGCCACAACGTCTGGCACTACTTTGCGCCAAACAGACTTGGCGTCACGGCTGCGCCTTACAAGGCCCTTGCCGCTTCGGCTTTGCCTAATAGGGCAGCCATCATCACGGCTTTGCCGTGTTCCGCCCCGAGGTTTCGACGGGCGGCCGAGCAGCTTCCGACTGCCCGGCCACCCCAGTGGCGAAACGCGAACGCCGGCGAGACCTACCAAATGCGTAAGGAGTCCCTGTGACCACCGCACCCGCCATCCTGGGCACTGGGTGGGAGATCACTCCCGAATTCACGTTCACCGACCTGGAGTGTACCGCTCTCGAAGAAGCCCTCGGCAGGGTCACCGCCAACCCCTACCGGCTCTACGAGGCACACCTCTTCCAGGTCAACGCGCTGATCGCCGAAGGTGTCGTACCCGAGCGCTTCCGTGCCTACGTGGACTCGCTGGCGACCATCGACCGCGCCGAGCAGCCGGCCGTCGTCATCAAGAACGTGCCGTACGACCGCGAGGTACCCCACTTCGACTTCGACGAGCCCGTCAAGTCCAAGTACGAGCTGAAGAAGACCTTCATCGCCGAGGGCTTCCTCGCCCTGTTCGCCCAGCTCGCGAACACCCCTGGGATCGGCTACGTCAACGTCAACGACGGTGACGTGTACCAGGACATCTACCCCAAGCGGTCGATGAAGGAGAGCCAGTCCCAGAAGGCCCTGAACCGCATCTACTTCCACAAGGACCTGGCGAACCACTTCGTCCGCCCCGACCAAGTCTACATGGTCGGCATGCGCAGCGACCCGGTGAACGAGGTGTACACCTCCTTCGTCCGCAACATCGACGTCATCGCCTCCTTCACCGAGGAAGAGCTGGAGGCGCTGCGCAGCAACGAGTTCTACACGCCCTTCGACGACCTGACGGTCATGGGCGGTTCCCTGGAGCTCGGCGAGGCCGACAAGCACCCGGTCATCGGCGGCGAGGACGACCTGCGGTACTTCGAGAACCGCACCGTCGGCGTGACGGACCGCGCCAAGGCCCTCGTACCCAAGGTCAACGAGGTCCTGCACGCCCACAAGAGCAGGGTGTTCATCGGCCCGGGCGACTTCGTCATCACCTACAACAACCACACCGTGCACGCGAAGGAGGTCGTCAGCGTCGGCGACCCGGACGCGTTGCGCACCCGGTGGATCATCAAGACCGTCAACGTCGACGACATCGATCCGTACCGGGCCCACCTGGTCCCCGGCACGGAGCACCTGATCAACGGCTGACAGCCACCTCGCGCAGCGGCCGAGCGGCCGCCAAGGGGGCAGGGGCGGGGCCGTACTCCGTCACGCACGGCGAACCCCGCCCCCGCGCCGGTGGCCGTCGGCCGTCGACCGCTCCAACGTCGTACGACCGAAGGAGACAGGTCGTGCAGGGTACGAACGACAACACCACTCCGTGCGGGGCGCACCATTGCGGCTGGGCCTGTGGTGCGTGACCCGGGGAGTGCGTGAGGCCCGCACGCCGCCGCTCCGCGCGGCAGCGGCGCCGAGGTCCCCCGTCTCGTACGGGTCGAGCGGGAGCCGGTGCGCCCGGCGCCGGCCCGCCGCCCCGACGGTCCCGGGCGGTTCCCGCCGGGCAGCGTGGACTTCTTCACGCTCTTCTCCTCGTGCGGCCGGCTCCCGGGCATCACGGGACAGGGCGACTACGCCTCCGGCAACGCCTTCCTGGACGCCCTCGCCCCGCACCCGTGCGGCGCAGGGCGACGCGGACACGGTGCGCATCGCGTGGACTTCGTGGCGGGGTGGGTCTCGGCATGCCGACGTCCTCCGAGGTCATCGACGCCGAGCTCGCGGCGCGCGGAACGGCGGACATCGCGGTCGCCGAGGCCACGGTGACGGCGATCGCCGACGACCTGGCGGAGCGCGGGCCCGACGGCCTGACCGGCTGCCGGATCGGCCGGGGCCCGACCCGGCGGTACCACCTGCCCCCTGAAGCCCTGCCCCTGAAGCCCTGAAGGAAACGATGCCCGAAGAAGCCTCGCCGCGCCGGCCGCGGGTCCGCATGGCCATGTCCGATCTGCACGGCTCCGTCGCCGATCCCGCTCTGACCTCGATGACCCTCCTGAACGAGATAGCGGGCAGGTTCCCCGACGCCGTCTCGTTCGCCGCCGGACGCCCGTACGAGGGCTTCTACGCACTGGACGACCTGCCGCGCTATCTGGCGGCCTTCGCCGCACACCTGGAGCGCGAACATTCCCTGTCCCCCTCCCAGGTGCGACGGACCTTCTTCCAGTACGGGCGCACGAAAGGCGTCATCCACGACCTGATCGCCCGCCATCTCGAGATCGACGAGGGTCTGGAGGTGGATCCCGAGTCCATCGTGGTGACCACCGGCTGCCAGGAGGCGATGGTCCTGGTGCTGCGCGCCCTGCACCGTGACCCGCGCGACGTGGCGCTGGCGGCGACGCCGTCGTACGTCGGTTTCATCGGCGCGGCCCGGATCGCCGGCATGCCCGTGCGCGGGGTGGCCGAGGGCCCCGACGGCATCGATCTGGCGGACCTGCGACGGCAGATCCGGGCAGCGAGGTCGGAAGGTGCGCGGCCCCGGGTGGTGTACGTCGTACCGGACTTCGCGAACCCCAGCGGCGTCAGCATGCCGGTGTCGGCACGGCGGGCGCTGCTGGAACTGGCGGCGCGGGAAGACGTGCTGGTCCTGGAGGACAACCCGTACTCGATGTTCCGTCTCGACGGCGAGCGGCCACCGACACTGCGGGCGCTGGACACCGAGAGCCGGGTGGTCTACCTGGGCTCGTTCGCGAAGAGCGCTTTCGCGGGGGCGCGCGTCGGCTACGCGGTCGCGGACCAGGTGGTCGTCGGCGAGGACGGGCGGGAGAGCCTGTTCGCCGACGAACTGGCGAAGCTGAAGAGCATGGTCACGCTGAACACCTCCACCGTGGCGCAGGCCGTGATAGGCGGCTTCCTGGTCGAGAACGGCTGCAACGTCGTCGCCGCCACCACCCGGGAGGCGGCGGTCTACCGGCGCAACCTGCGGGCGGTGCTGGAGGGCCTGGAGAGCCGGTTCGGTCCCACCTGGGCCCATCACGGAGCAGTCGGCTGGAACGCGCCCCGGGGCGGCATGTTCGTCGTCCTGACGCTCCCCTTCCGTGCCGACGACGCGGCCCTGGAGTACTCGGCCTCGCGCTTCGGCGTGCTGTGGACACCGATGCACCACTTCTACGACGGCGCGGGCGGCCTGACGCAGGTCCGGCTGTCCGTCAGTGTCCTCACCCCCGAGGAGATCTCCCTGGGCCTCGACCGACTGGCCAAACTGGTCGACGACCTCCTCTGACACGCCGCTCCGGCGGGCGCCCCGCCGGGCCGTCACCATCAACCCCGTTCCTTCGGGCCGGGTTTGAGGCGGCGGAGGGTGTAGCCCTCGCGGGCGGGGTCCAGGGGCCTGGTGGCCTCCTTGAAGAGGTGCTCGGCCCGCTCGTACGACAGCCGGCGCCGGCCCGTGTCCGGGCAGAGGTCGGCCGGGGCGGGGGTGCGGGCCGGGCCGGGGCGCCGGTCGGAGAGGAACACCGGGCCCCGGGTGCGGCCGGCCAGCAGCGGGGGCAGGAGGCGGGCCGTCCCGGAGCGCCAGCTCACCCACGTGCCGCCCGCGCGGGCCCGGCGGTCCTCCAGGTCCAGGTCCTCCACGTTCAGGGACAGTACGGTCGTGACCCCCGCGGCCGATTCGTGCAGGAGCAGCCACAGGGCCCGTTCCCGCAGCGGTACTTCGGGATCGCTCCACAGCGCGTCGAGCCGCGCGGGGTCCAGCGCGGACGCCCGGGGCCGGGGCTCGGGGCGCCGCTCCAGCCCTGCCGCGAGTCCGTCCAGGCCGGCCCAGGCGCCGAAGGACCGTACGGCCGAGCGGTGCCGGTTCCAGGTGCGGGCGGCCGCGGCGCCCCAGGCGGCCGAGCACACCCGCGCCACCTCCTCGGACGTCAGCCGGGACAGCGGCGCGGCGTCGCCGAGGTCCAGGCGCAGCCGCCGCAGGGTCTGCCCGTACGAGCGGACCGTCGCCGCGTCCAGATCCGCCCGGCCCAGGAAGCCCTCCGCGGCCCGGCCCAGGGTCGGACCCGGCGCGGGACCGGCCGGGCCGCCGGTGGCGGGGACCTGCTCCGCGCGCCGGCGCAGGAAGGCGCGCTCGGCGGCGTTCTTGGCGAGGGCCGCCGCCCGGAGGAACTCCAGCCGGGCCTCCGGGCCCCGGTCCAGGCGCAGCAGCAGGTCTCCCCGGACGCTGGGCAGGAGGTGGTAGTCGCGGAGCACGGGATCGGCGACCAGGGAGTCCACCAGGTCGAGGCCGGCCTGCGGACCGTGGGCCATGCCGAGCGCCACCGCCTGGTTGAGCCGGACCACCGCCGTCGGCAGCAGCCGCGCCAAGGCCCCGTACAGGGTCGCGATCTGGGTCCAGTCGGTCTCCTCGGCGGTGCGTGCCTGCGCGTGGCACACGGCGATCGCCGCCTGCAGCATGTACGGGCCGGGGGCCCCGCCGGCTTCCCGTGCGCGCAGCATCGCGGTGAAGCCGCGGCGGACGAGCAGCGGGTCCCAGCGCCCCCGGTTCTGCTCGTGGAGCTGGACCGGCTCGCCCGAGGGACCGGTGCGCGCCGCCGAACGGGAGGCCTGGATCTCCATCAGCGCGACCAGGGCGTGCACCTCGGCCTCCCGGGGGGCCAGCTCGGCGAGCAGCCGGCCCAGCCGGAGGGCTTCGAGGCAGAGTCCGGGCCTCATCAGGTCGTCGCCCGAGGTGGCCGAGTAGCCCTCGTTGAAGATCAGGTAGATGACCTCCAGCACCGAGGACAGCCGCTCGGGCAGCTCGGACCCCTCCGGCAGGTCGAAGGGCACGTGGTGCTCGGCCAGCGTGCGCTTGGCCGCGGCGATCCGCCGGGTGACGGCGCTCGCCGTGACGAGGAAGGCCCGTGCGATCTCCTCGGCCGTCAGGCCGCCCAGCAGCCGCAGCGTGAGCGCCGCACGGGCCTCGGCGGGCAGCACGGGGTGGCAGGAGAGGAACATCAGCCGCAGGACGTCGTCCTGTTCGGGCTCCTGTTCCTCCTGGTGCTCCCGGTTCTCCTCCAGCTCGTGCGCGAGCTGCTCCTGCTTGTCCGTCAGCATCCGGGAGCGCCGGATGTGGTCGACCGCCCGGCGCTTGGCCGTGGTCGTCAGCCAGGCGCCGGGGTTGTCGGGGACCCCGGCGCCCGGCCACTGTTCGAGCGCGGCGACGAGCGCGTCCTGGGCCAGTTCCTCGGCCAGGCCGACATCGTGCACCAGGCGGGTGAGCGTGGCGATGATCTTGGCCGATTCGAGCTTCCAGACCGCGTCGATCGTCCGCGAGGCGTCGGGCACGGGTCAGGGGCCGAAGACCTGCTGGACCACGCTCTCCCCGTCACCGACGATCCTGCGGAAGCGGCGGGCCAGCTCGATCGCCTCTTCCCTGGACCGGACCTCGATCAGCGCGAAACCGGCCACGGCCTCCTTGGCCTCGGCGAACGGCCCGTCCGTCACGGTGATCTCCTCGCCGGTGGAGGCCACCAGGATGCCGCCCGGTTCCAGGCCGCCCGTGGCCAGCAGTACGCCGGCGGCCGTCAGCTCCTCGATGAACTTGCCCATCTCGGCGTACAGCCGCTCGTCGGGGGCGGTCTCGGAAGGCTTCGTCGTCATCAGGTAGCGCATGGGGACTCCCTCGTCTCGTGGTGCCGAGCTGCTGCCGGTACCTGCTTACACGTCGAACCGGCGATGTGACAGGGAACGCGCGCATTCCCTGTCACATCGCCGGTTCGACGTATCGGCGAGAACCGAACGAAGCCGCGTACGACGAACCCGAGAGGCACCTGCCATGAGCACCCGGACCCCCACCGCGACCGCCACCGTCTCCTCCTCCGCCCCCGTCTCCGCCACCACCCGCTCCCTGCTCACCTGCGTGGTCGTGGCCTCCCCGCTGTGGGCGGTCGTCTCCCTGACCCAGGCCGCGACCCGCCAGGGCTTCGACATCACCCGCCACCCGCTGAGCGCGCTGAGCAACGGCAGCCTCGGCTGGCTCCAGATCACCAACTTCCTGCTCGCCGGCGTCCTGCTCGCCATCGGGGCGACCGGCCTGCGCCGGGCCCTGCGCGGTGCCCCCGGAGCCACGTGGGCGCCACGGCTGGTCCGGATCGCCGGCATCGGCATGATCGCCGCGGGAGCCTTCGTCATGGACCCGGTCGACGGCTTCCCCCTGGGCGCCCCTTCCGTGGAGACCGCCACCCTCACCTGGCACAGCTACGCGCACTTCGCCGCCGGGTCGGTCACCTTCACCTCGCTGATCGCCGCCTGCTACGTCCTGGGCCGGCACTTCGGCCGCACCGGGAACCGCCGGTACGCGATCGCCTCCCGGGTCGCCGGTACCGCCCTCCTGATCGGCAACGGCTGGGCCATGGCCGGCGGCCCGGCGGGCACCCTGACGCTGGCCGTCGGAGCCGTCACGGCCTTGCTCTGGGTCTCCGTGGTCGCGCACCGCAGTCGCCGCGGCATCTGATCTGCGGGGTCTACGGGGTCCATCCATGGGGTCTCCCGGGCTTTTAACCCGTGACGCGGAGGGTGTCAAGTCCCGAGTTTCCGGAACATGACCCGGATGTGCCGGCCGGGGCTTACTTGAGGCACGAGGAAGAGACGGAAAGCCTCACCCGAGGAACTCCTCCTCTCCCCTCGAATACCCCACCGTCCCGAATACCCGGGGCACATAAGCAATAGGAGAAGGTCATGAACCGTAAGACTCGCACCAACAACGTCGTCCGCACCAACCGTCGTGGATTCCGCATGGCGACCCTGGTCGCATCGGCCGCCATGATCTCGGGAGCGGTCATCCTTCCGGCCTCCATGGCGACGGCGGCCCCGGTGACGGCCCATGTGGCCACCGCCCTCCCGGCCGCCGGTGGCGCCGGAGGGGACGGCGGGGAAGGCGGCGGCGGCCTCATCGGCGGCGGTGGCGGCTCCGGCGGCTCCGGCGGGGGCAGCGTCCTCGGCACCGGCGGCCAGGGCGGCAACGGCGGCAAGGGCGGCGACGGCGTCCTGGTCGGTGGCGGCGGCGGTGGCGGCGGTGGCGGCGGTGAAGGCGTCGTCGGCGGCAAGGGCGGCAACGGCGGCGGGGGCGGCAGCGGCCTCTTCGGCGGCAGCGGTGGCAACGCCGGCGGCGGCGGCGACGGCCTCCTGATCGGCGGCCAGGGCGGCAACGGCGGCAAGGGCGGCAACGGCGTCTTCGAGGGCGGCAAGGGCGGCAAGGGCGGCAAGGGCGGCTTCGGCGGTCTGTTCGGCGGCCTCGGCGGCAACGGTGGTGCCGGAGGCATCAGCATCTTCTGATCGCTGACCCCGCACCCTGCTCCACGGGGTGGAGGCCTTCAGGGCCTCCACCCCCCAGATCCACCCTCACCACCCCTTCTTTGATCAGCGACATCCGTGCACACGGAAACGGAGAACCCCCATGTTCACGAGCTCCTGGCAGCGTCCGCTCATCCTGGCGGCGGCCTCCCTGGCTTTCGTCACCGGCACGGCGTGCGCCGCGCAAGCGTCGCAGTCCCACACCCCCACGAGCACCGTTTCCTCGCCCATGACCGGATCGCCCGCCCACTGCGGGTCCGGCGGAGCAGGCGGCGAAGGCGGCGAGGGTGGCGAGGGCGGCAAGGGCGGTCAGCCCGGCAAGCCCGGTGAGCCCGGCAAGCCCGGTGGAGTCGGCTGCTTCCGGTTCGACGACCTGCCGGACAAGTCCAAGTCGGAGCTGACGATGGTGGACAAGGTGCGCATCGTGGTGACCCTGCTGGCCGACGACTCCGATGAAATGAAGGAGAAGATCGCCAAGAAGTACAAGATCTCGACCGAGCAGATCGACACCTGGAAGAAGAGCTACGAGGACGGCGACTGGTTCGCCCTGATGGGTACCAGCAACCCCTTCTCCCCCCTCTCCACCTGATATACGGGCCCGACCGGCCGGTGGCCGGCCGGGCCTTTCTCCATCCGAATTCCAGACATCGTTTCCGGTATCGATTTCAACCATCAATGATCAATCGGCAAGGAGAATCCCATGCGTACGCGTTCCTGGAAGTTCCGTATAGGTCTTGTCATCTCGTCGACGTTGATCGGTGCCGGCGCGATGGCGCCCGCGGCCATGGCGGCGCCGACGGCCACGGTCACGACGGTCGCGGCGTCCAGCGGCTGGCAGGACGGTGGTGACAGCAGACCGGGCACGAGCCGCCTCACCGGCAAGGTCAAAGTGGGCAACGGCAGCGTCCGCGTCGGGGACAGGGTCTGCGCCGGCAACTGCAACGGAACGGTCAACGGAACCAACGGGGGCAACGGCGGAATCTGCGCCGGACTCTGCAACGGCAGCGCCAACGGCGGGAACGGCACCCAGGGCCGGCCGTCCGGCGACGGCACGAAGGGCGGCAACGGCGGAATCTGCGCCGGAGTCTGCAACGGCAGCGTCAACGGCGGAAACGGAGGCAACGGCGGCACCGCGTCCCCCGGCGGCGACGGAGGCAGCGGCGGCCGGGGCGGCAACGGCGGCATCTGCGTCGGCGTCGGCTGCGAGAGCAGCGGCCGCGGCGGCAACGGCGGAGCCGGCGGCGACGACGACTGACCGCCGGGCCGAGGGCCCGGGCACATCCCCCGTGGGGCGAGCACCGCTCGCCCCACGGGCGTGTGCAGGGATCGCTGGATAGACTTTTTTCGGGAGGCGCCTGATGGGCACGGCAGCGAACCAGGGCCTTTATACGGGCCGGGCCTCCGGCCTCATCGGCAGGCAGATCGCCGGCTACCGGATCGAGCGCATCATCGGCCGGGGCGGCATGGCCGTCGTGTACCAGGCGAAGGACCTGCGCCTGGACCGTACCGTCGCGCTCAAGCTGATCGCCCCGGAGCGCGTCCGGGACGAGGTCTTCCGGCGCCGCTTCGCCCACGAATCCCGGGTCGCCGCCAGGATCGAACACCCGCACATCGTCCCCGTCTTCGAAGCCGGGGAGATCGAAGGGGTCCTCTACATCGCCATGCGGTACGTCGCCGGGCCGGACCTGCGGGCCCTGCTGGACCGGGACGGACCGCTGCCCGTCCCGACCGCGCTGCGCATCGCCGCCCAGGTGGCATCCGCGCTCGACGCCGCCCACGACCACGATCTGGTGCACCGGGACGTCAAACCCGCCAACATCCTGGTCGCCGCGGGCACCGACAGCGAGCACCCGGAGCACATCTACCTCACGGACTTCGGGCTGACGAAGAAATCGCTGGCGCTCACCGGGTTCACCACGGCGGGCGAGTTCGTCGGCACGATCGACTACGTGGCGCCGGAACAGATCTCCGGGCGCCCGGTCGACGGAAGGTGCGACGTCTACAGCCTCGGCTGTGTCGTCTACGAGTCCCTCGCCGGCGGGCCCCCCTTCGTCCGCGACGATGCCCCCGCCCTGCTGTGGGCGCACCAATACGACAAGCCGCCTCCCCTGACGGAGAAGCGGCCGGATATCGCGCCGGAGGCCGGCGCCGTACTGGAGAAAGCTCTGGCGAAGGTCCCGGAGGACCGTTACGACTCGTGCCTGGAATTCGTGGCGGCGCTACGTGCCGCCACCGCCACCGCACCTGCCCGGCGGGCCGCTCCGCGCCCCGTGGATCCGGGGAGCGAGGCGCCGCCCGGGGAGCCGCCGAGGGAGCCGCCGGACTGGGCGCGGCCCGTGTTCACAGGCCCAGGGAGATGGCCAGGCGGGTCATCTCCGCCGTGGTGTTGATGCCCAGCTTGGCCCGGATGCGGCGCAGGTAGGCGTCGACCGTGTGCTTGGAGAGTCCCATGGAGCGGGCCGTCTGCACGTAGGTGCACCCGGCGGCGATGTGGCGGAGGGCTTCCTGCTCGCGCGGGGCGAGGACGGCTGCGGTGGCTGCGGTGTGGTGCGCGACGAGTGTGAGGCTCATGGGACTTCCTCCGGCACTTCGGCTCGATCATCACGGCTGCTCGCACCTTTGGAAGCAGGAGACATGTCCACGAATGTGAATGTATGTCCGTGTTAAAGAGCCTGTCGGTGGGAGTTCGCGAACCTGTCCGTCGTCTGTCACGGGCGTGTCACAGGGAAGGGGAGAAGGTCCTCGGAAGGTTTGCGGACCCCGGGTCCTGAGAGTCCGGGTCCCCGGAACCTGAGCTCCCCGGAACCTGAGGTCTCAGAACCCGAGGTCTCAGAACCCGACGAGGGACTGCTCGGCCCAGATGGTCTTGCCGAAGAGGGTGTGCCGGGTGCCCCAGCGCTGGGTGAGCTGCGCGACCAGCAGCAGGCCGCGCCCTCCCTCGTCGAAGATCCGGGCACGCCGCATGTGCGGGGCGGTACCGCTCGCGTCCGAGACCTCGCAGATCAGCGTCGTGCCCTCGTGGATGAGCCGCAGCTGGATCGGCGCCTCGCCGTACCGGATGGCGTTGGTGACCAGTTCGCTCACCACGAGCTCGGTGACGAAGGCGGCCTCGTCGAGCCCCCAGGCGGTCAGCTGGTCCGTGGCGCCCCGTCGGGCCTGCGCGACGAAGGAGGGGTCGGCGGGCAGGTCCCAGACGGCGACCTTGTCGGTGTGCAGGGCCCGGGTCCTGGCGACGAGCAGGGCCACGTCGTCCTCCGGGCGGTGGGTCAGCAGCGCCGTCAGCACCCGGTCGCAGACGGTGTCCAGAGTGGAGGCGGGCTGGATCAGGGCCGCGAGCATGCTGTCCAGGGCCTCGTCGATGTCGTGGTCGCGGGCCTGCAGGAGGCCGTCGGTGTACAGCGCGAGCAGGCTGCCCTCGGGAAGTTCGACCTCGACGGTCTCGAAGGGCAGGCCCCCCAGGCCCAGGGGCGGCCCCGCCGGAACGTCGAGGAGGTACGCGGAGCCCTCGGGGGAGACCACGGCGGGCGGCGGATGGCCGGCCCGGGCCGCCGTGCACACGCGGGTCACCGGGTCGTAGACCACGTACAGGCAGGTGGTGCCGATCCCGCCGGAGGATTCCTGGCCCGTCTCGTCCGCTGACAAGTGGATGATCAGGTCGTCGAGGTGGGTGAGCAGCTCGTCGGGCGGCAGGTCGACGTCCGCCAGCGTGCGCACCGCGGTCCGCAGCCGGCCCATGGTCGCGGAGGCGCGCATGCCGTGGCCGACGACATCGCCCACGACCAGGGCCACCCGGGCTCCGGACAGCGGGATCACGTCGAACCAGTCGCCGCCCACACCCGCCTCGCCGCCGGAGGGCAGATAGCGGGAGGCGATCTCCAGCGCCGACTGCACGGGCAGCGTGTGGGGGAGCAGACTGCGCTGCAGCGTCATGGTGCTCGTGTGCTCCCGGGCGGTCCGGCGCGCCCGGTGGATGCCCGTAGCCGCCCGGGCCGCGAGCTCCTCGGCCAGCCGCAGGTCCTCCGGATCGAAGGGCTCGCGCCGCTGGTGACGGCTGAAGACGGCCAGGCCGAGGGTGATCGCGCCGTCGCGCAGCGGCACCAGCATTATCGAATGGGTCCCGTACTCGCCGATCCAGGCGGCCCCTGGATCCTGCGCCACCCACCGCGCGACGGCCGGGTCGGCGGTCCCGTACACGGCGCCCCGCCCTGCGGCCAGACACTCCACGGGGGGCGACAGCGCCGGGTAGACGGCCGTCTCCCCGACCGCGAACCGGGACTCCTGGCTCCCGCCGAGCACCGACCGCACGGCGCTACGGGACACCGTGAGCGCCCCCGTACCGGGACCCGGGGACGGGGCCCCGCCGCGCGGGGAGGGTTCCAGCAGGTCGACGACCGCGAAGTCGGCGAGCCGGGGGACGGCCGCGTCGGCCAGTTCCTGTGCGGTGCGGGCGCTGTCGGGGACGGTGTCGATCCGGGCCCCGGCGAGGGTCGGCGGGAGCGGCTTGCGCGGGGCGGTCTCACCCGCGGCCTTGTCGTGTGCGCTCAGGTACACGGCCCGTGCCCGGCCGTCCGGGCCCGGTACGGGGGCCAGGGTGGTCGCCCAGCCGTTCGCCGAGCCCGCGCCGGGCGGCCGGACGAAGCCGTCCACGGACTGCGGCTCGCCCGTTTCCAGCGCCCGGCGCATCCCCCGCTCGACCTCCTCGCTCACCGGGCCGGGGGCGATCTCCGACAGGCGCAGCCCGCGCATCTCGGCCTCCGTGAGGGACAGCGCGTGGTGCATGCCGGTGTTCGCCCGCACCAGCCGCAGGTCCTCGTCGAAGACCGCCAGGACACAAGGGGAGCGGTCGAAGGCCCATTCGCCCAGGGGCCCGTCCCAGGACGCGGCCGCCGCCCCCGCCACCGCGGACACCACCAACCACTCGGCCGTCCCGCCGTCGGCCGTCCTGCGGTGGGCGAGGAGTCCCGTGTCCAGCCGGCGGCCGTCCCGGTGGCGCAGCGCCGCAGTGCCGCTCCACCGTTCCTGCCCGGGTGCGACCGGCCGCGCCGCAGTGCCCGTACCGCCGGATCCGGCGGTATCGCCGGGCCGGTCCGCGAGCAGATCCGCGGCGGGCATCCCCACGACCTCCGAGGCCAGGTAGCCGAGCAGCCGACGCGCGTCCTCGCTCCACCCGGTCACGATGCCCTGCTCGCTGACGGTGGCCGTGGCCGTGTACGCCGCACCCGGGGAGGCGTGCGTGGTCCGGGCGGGCCGCTCACCGGGAGGGGTGGGAAGTTGCTCCATCGCCGCTCATCTCGCCTTCGCTGGCCAGGGGCTCCACTGACAAGCATGAGACGGCGCGGCAAGGAGCACCAACGCAGTGCCGTCACGCGCCCGGAGCGGCCTGCGCGAGCGGCGCGGCTGCGGACGGTGCGGCGAGCCGCAGGGCCGCCGGGCCCGGTGCGGCAGGCCGGGTGGGCGCGGGCTCCTTCGCGGGGCGGCGGGCCGGGACCCGGCAGGACCGGCCGTCCGCCTTGGCCACCGGCAGGTCCAGGAGCCGGCGCTCCTCCGAGGCGACCAGCGCGCGCGGGTCGACGGGGGCGCCCAGGACCGCGAGCCGGGCGAGGGCCAGGACGAAGGTGCGTCCGTCGTCCGGCACCTCCCCGGTGACGGGGACGACGTGGACGTCGCCGTGGCCGGTGAGGTTGCGGCGGACCGAGGTGAGGAGCGAGGTCCCGCCGGCCACCTGGAGGAAGACGCGGGCCCCCCGGTCGTAGGCGGTGCGGACGGCGTCGTCGAAGAGGACCGGCGCGGACGCGTGCCGGGCCCACAGGCCGCGCAGCCGGTCGGGGTCCTCGCAGACCTCCGCGGTCACGGAGGAGACGAACGGCACGGCGGGGCTGCTGATGCGACGGGTGGCGAGGCCCGAGCGCACGGCCTCCTCGGCGCGGGCCAGCCGCGGGGAGTGGAAGGCGTTCGACACGTCGAGCGTCGCCGTGACGACCCCGGCTTCCGCGCAGGCCCCGCGCAGGGCGGCGAGACCTTCCGGAGTGCCGCTGACCACGACCTGCCGCGGCTGGTTGAAGCAGGCGAGCCACACGTCGTCGATGCCGTCGACGAGCCGGCGGCAGGTCTCCTTGTCGGTCTGGACCGCGAGCATTCCGCCCCGGAGCCCGGCCCCGGCCCGCCGCAGGGCCGCGCCCCGGTGCACCAGCAGCCGGACGGCGTCCACGTGGGTCAGGGCGCCGGCCGCCGCGGCGGCCGCGAACTCCCCGGCGCTGTGGCCCAGGGCGAGGTCGGGGGTGACGCCGCAGTCGGCGAGGACCCGGGTGGCCGCGATCTGGACGGTGCCGAGCAGCGGCTGGCACACCTCGGTGGCGGCGAGCATGCGCCCGAGCTCCCCGTTGTCCGTGAGCGGGGCCCGGGGTGCGGAGGCCTCGCCGTAGAGCAGGTCGGCCAGGTCGAAGCCGAGGCCGGCCCGGGCCACGGCGCTGAGCACGCAGACGGCCGAGCGGTAGGCGGGGAACCTCTCGTACAGGTCCCGCATCATGCCCGGACGCTGACTGCCCTGGCCGGGGAAGAGGAAGGCGATGCGGCGCCGCGCGGCCGGCAGCGGGGCGTCGGCGGCGAAGGCGCCGTCGCCGAGGTCGCCCCGGGCGCCGGCGAGGAGCTGCTCACGGGCTCGGCGCAGCCGCTCGACGAACGCGTCCGTGCCGGTGGCGACGATGGCGAGCCGGGCCGGCAGCGGCGCCCGCGCGCCTAGGGTGTGGGCCACGGCCGCCAGCGGCGTACGGTCCGCCGCGTCGAGTACGTCGAGTACGTCGAGTACGTCGAGTACGTCGAGTACCTCGCCGATGTGCTGGTCCAGCAGCTCGGGGTTTCCGGCCGAGAGGAAGACGAGCTGGGGCCGGGCGACCTCGGTGTCATCGGCGGCTCCGGCGCTCCCGGAACCGGCGGCGCGGTGCGCGGGCCGTCCGGGGACCGGTCGGGGGACCGGTTCGGGTCGCTCCTCCAGTACCACGTGGACGTTGGCGCCGCCGAAACCGAACGAGCTGACGGCGGCACGCAGGGGAGCGCCGCCGCCCGGAAAGGGCCGCGGTGTGTCGGCGAAGCGCAGGCCCGCCGCGGAGATGGCCAGGTCGGGGTGGGGGGTGGTGGCCGGCTGTGGCACGACCGTGCGGTGGTGGACCACCAGGGCCGTCTTGATCAGTCCCGCGATGCCCGCCGCGGCCAGGGAGTGCCCGATCAGGGCCTTGCCCGAGGCGAGGTAGCACAGGGCCGGGTCGTCGTCGGGGTACTCGGTGCGCAGCCGGCGCAGGGCCTCCACCTCGGTACGGTCCCCGGCGGCGGTTCCGGTGCCGTCGGCCTCCAGGAAGCCGACGGAGGACGGGGCGACTCCGGCGTCCTCGTAGGCCCGGCGCATGGCGCGGAGCCGGCCTTCGACGGAGGGGACCAGGGGGCCGGGGGAGGCGCCGTCGTCGGCCGAGCCGATGCCCCTGATCACCGCGTAGACGCGGTCGCCGGCGGCGAGGGCGTCGGCGAGGGGCCGCAGGACGACGACGCCGGCGCCCTCGCCGAGGACGAAGCCGTCGGCCTCCGCGTCGAACGGGCGGCACACCCCGGCGGCGGACAGGGCGCGCAGCCGGGAGAAGCCGACCAGGCTGTCGGGGGCGAGGTTGAGGTGCACGCCGCCGACGAGGGCGATCCGGCAGCTGCCCCGGCGCAGGTGGGCCACCGCCCGGTCGAGGGCGACCAGCGAGCCGGAACGGGCGGCGTCGACGACGACGCCGGGTCCGCCCAGGCCGAACCGGCGGCTGACGGCGCCTGACGCGCGCATGCGGGCCGTCACGAGGTCCTTGCGGTCGGACACCGACAGTCCGACGAAGACCCCGGTGTTCTCCCGGTCGAAGTCGCCGCGGCCCATCCCCGCGTCGTCGAGGGCCTCGCGGCTGACGTCCAGCAGCAGCCGGTGCTGCGGGTCCACGGCCCGCGCGCGGGCGGGCGGCACCCCGTGGTGCGGGGCGTCGAAGCGGTCCACGGAGTCCAGGAAGGCGCCCTGGTCCGTAGCGGCGGGATGGGGGGCCGACCGGTCGCCGGGGGCGTGGAAGGTCCCGCGGGTCCAGCGGTCCGCGGGCACGGCGCCGAACTGCCGTGCCCCGCGCAGGAGGAGGTTCCAGTAGCCGAGGACGTCGGGGGCGCCGGGAAAGCGGCAGCCGAGTCCGATGATGGCGATGTCAGTCATGGCGGGTCCGCCTTCGGTCCGGATGACGCGTCGCTCCTGCGGGGCGCAGGACGGTCGCTTTCCACCGTGCCCGGAGGCGGCGCGGGGCCGTAGACCCGGCTATTCGTTACTTGACAGGGCCGGGGGCTGGTGCTGCCGTGCTCAGGTGCCGCCCACGCCCTCCTGGAGGTAGGCGGCGATCATGGCGACGTCGTTCGCGATGTCGAGGATGCCGCTCGGGTCGGTCGTCGGGGTCGAGGCGCCGGTGACGCCCGCGTAGAACACGTCGAAGCGGCCGTCGCCCTTGTCCAGGTAGCCGGCGATGGTGATGGCGCCGACGCCCAGGCGGTCGTTGAGGGCGTCCAGCCCGACGGCGGCCCCGGTCTTGGCGAACACCTTGCCGCGCGCCGGGCAGTCGCGGCAGTTCTCGGCCAGCAGCCCGTCGACCCCGAGGATCGGCAGGGCCTCGCGGAAGCGGCGCGCCTCGGGGGAGCGCAGCCAGTACGTCAGCATCTGGATCTCAGCCTGCGGCGTGGAGCGGTCGACGGGGTTGCCGCCCCGCCCGTCCAGGAGCTGTACCTGCGCACGGTCGACCTCGGCCTCGTCCAGGAAGGAGGCCAGGACGGGGAAGCCGTCCATGCAGGCGCGGCTGCCGGTGGTGACCGCCATCAGGCACATGCCGAGGTTGGCGCCGAGGTTGTGGCTCACCTTGAGGATGAGCTCGGCGTACTCGGCGAAGGGCGGCGAGGTGTACGCGGCCACCCGCGCCCGGCCCTCGTAGCCCGCGGGCAGCCGGTCCACCGGGTTCCCGCCGGCCGGAGCCGCGGTCACGTCCACCCCGGCCCGTTCGAGGGCCTCGATCAGCGCGGTCCGGCCGAAGGCCGCGGGGTCGGTGATGGGGGAGACCTTCAGCACCGGTGCGGCGCCCGCCGCGATCGTGCCGGACAGCCGGATCCGGGTGCCGTCGTCCGAGGTCGTGACCGTGACGGCCGTCGGCTTTCCCGCCGCCACGGTCTTCACGGTCGAGGTGACCCGGTAGGGGGCGACCTTCGGCCGCCAGTCCAGCCTGGCGGGGGCGTCGGCGCGGTCCCCGGGGGTGGTCGTCAGGTCGATGAGGTTGTCGTTGAGGATCAGCGGGGTCGGGGTGGGGATCAGGACGGGCTCGGGCTCGAAGAGCCGGTCGTCGACGATGACGTTCCCGTCGACGCGGGTGATGCCGGAGTCGCGGACCTGGCGCGCGAGGAGGTCGATGCCGGCGAGCGGGTTCTGCGGGGTGAGCGTGGCCCCGGGGACGTCGTCGGCGTAGGTGTGGTCGAGGTCGGTGAAGGCGACCGTACCGTCGGGGCGGGTCCGGCCGCCCATGGTCAGATCGCCTTGGGCGACCAGGGCGAGATCGCCGGTCAGGGTCGCGCCGCGCCGCTCGCCGACCGCGTAGAGCGGTGTCACGAAGCGGTGGCCGGGACCGAGGGCGTGCCAGGCGCCGGAGACGCTGAACAGCTTGGCGGTGGACCCGGGGATGAAGAGCTGGTCGGGGAACCGGCTGTGGACGGTCCGTCCGGTCTCCGGATCGACCTGGAGGAGGCCCCACTGGGCGTTGCGGTAGCCCGGCTTGCGCATGATCTCCGTGATCCGGGGGTCGAGCGGGCCGGAGCCACCGGTGTCGGAGGGCGCGGTGCCGGAGGGCGTCGGCGTCGGCGGTGTCGCCCCGGCGGCCGGGCCCGCGGTCAGGGCCACGAACAGGAGGGCCGCGCATCCGGCGGTGATGCGCCGGCGCGGGGACCGGGGGTGCGTTCCTCGTGGCACGGCGAGCCCCGTTCGTCTCGGCGGCGGGCTCCGGAGGCGTCACCCGGTCGCGTGTAACCAGTACCCAGGGTTCCGCCAGCGTGGCACGCCCGCATCCGGCACGCACATCGCCGGGGCGCCGCCCGCGGCGGATGCGGTCCGGGTGAGGCGGCGTACGTTGAGAGGGGGAGGGGGACCGGACCAGGCTGCTGCAGGAAGGGCCGACCCATGGCGCACACGGCTGGTGCCCACGGCACGAACAAGGTGGCGCAGTTCCTGGACAGCCCCTTCGTGGGGCTGTCCCCCTGGATCGTCTTCGCCCTCGTGGTGGGGCCCGGACGCTTCGAATGGGCGGTGGGGCTGGCCCTGGCCATCTCCGTCTGCCTCGTCGTCGGCAGCCGTCTGCTGAATCCCGGATCCTCGCTGAAGATCCTGGAACTCGCCGACGTCGTGTTCTTCGCGATCCTCACGGTCGTCGGGGCGTTCGCCAGTGACGGCACACGACGCTGGCTGGAGACCTACGCGGGCGAGATCGCGAACGTCACCCTCTTCGCCATCGCCCTCGGTTCCATCCTGGCCGGGGTGCCGTTCACCCTCCAGTACGCCCGGGAGCAGGTCGACCGGAAGTTCTGGGACACGCCGGCCTTCAAACGGACGAACTACCTGATCACCGGGGTCTGGGGACTGACCTTCCTGGTCAACGCGGTCGTGGGTGCGTACGGCGACCTCGTGCTGCGGGACCCGCAGAACGCCTGGACCGGCTGGATCATCCCGATCCTCACCATCGTCGGGGCACTGCGCTTCACCCGCCGGTACCCGGAGGCCGTGCGGGCCCGGGCCCGCGCCGAAGGGCCCGCCCCGACCGGTTCCTGACCGGGTGCCGGCCGGTCCCGACCGGTTCCTGACGCAGCGCACGGCCCGGGGGCCGCCGCGGAACTCCGCGACGGCCCCCGGTCGTACGAGGCGGTGGATCAGCCGGTGAAGCCGGCCGTGATGGAGGTGAACTGCCAGTCGCTCTGGGCGATGCCGGAGCAGGTCTCCTGCAGACCGCCGCCGGGGCAGCCGCGGTCGCGGTTCACCGACCAGAAGGCGAGGCGCGCGATGTGGTGGGAGTTGGCCCAGTTGCGGATGTCGGTCCAGTTCTGGACGGTGGTGGTCTCCTGGGTGTCGCTGATGCCGTTCATGCCCGAGATGCCGATGTGGGAGTACGCGGTCGCGTCGTCCCAGCCGTAGGTGGACTTGAGCTTGGCCTTGAGGCCCTCGGTCGCGCTGACGGTGCTGGCGTACATGTCCGTCGAGGCGTTGCCGAAGTCGAACGGCATGATGGTGAAGACGTCGATGCCCGTGTTCAGCGCCTTGGACTGCTCGATCAGGCGGTTGCCCCAGCTGGTCGGGCCGGTGGTGGAGGTGCCGAAGGTCAGGATGGTCTTCAGGCCGGGGTTGTTCTGCTTGACGATCTTGAGCGCGCCGAGGATGCGGTCCTGGACCACGGCGTTCTCGAACTCGTCGGTGTTCTCTATGTCCACGTCGATGGCCTTGAGCCCGTACGCGCTGATGACCTGCTGGTAGGCGCCGGCCAGGGCCTCGGCGCTGGAGCAGTTGGGGCCGAGCTTATTGCCCTGCCAGCCGCCGATGGAGGGCACGATGTCGCCGCCCGCGGCGCGGATCGAGGCGATGGTGCTCTGGTCGATGCCGCCGGTCAGCGGGCGCTGGCCGTCCCAGGACGGGTTGCAGCCGCCGGAGGAGAGGATGAACGCCATGGTGAACCACTTGGTGCCGGTCGCGTTCATCACGGTGGTCGGGCTCGGCGGGTTGCCCCAGCCGAGGTAGAGGTACGGCGCGGCCTGCTTGAAGCCGGTCGGCGGCGTGGTCCCGGTATCGGTGGTGACGTTGACGGTGTTCGAGGCGGCCGAGGTGTTCCCCGCGGCGTCGCGGGCGCGCACGGTGAACGCGTACGCGGTGCTCGGGGTCAGGCCGGTGACGGTCGCGCCGGGGGTGGCGGAGGTCGCGACCTTGGTCCCGCCCTGGTAGACGTCGTAGCCGTTCACGCCGACGTTGTCGGTGGACGCGGTCCAGGTCAGGGACGCCGTGGTGGAGGTCTTGCCCGTGGCGGCGAGGCTGCCGGGCACGGTGGGCGCCTGGGTGTCGACGGTGCCGCCGGGACCGTCCAGGGTGATGTCGTCGGCGTGGTAAGTGCCCTGCCCGTACCAGCCGTTGAGGTAGATCTCGGCGCTGGTCTGGGAGGCGCCGGTGGTGAAGGCGACGGTCAGCTTGGTGTAGGCGGCGGCCGAGGGGGTCCAGGTGGAGGCGCCGCCGGTGACCCCGAGGTAGACGTAGCTGCCGCGGACCCAGGCGGAGAGCGTGTAGCTGGTGTTGGGCTGCACGGCGACGGTCTGGACGCACTTGGCGTTGTCGCTCGCACTGGCGGCGCCGGCCAGGGCCTTGCTCCCGCCGTGCACCGGTGAGCCGACCACGGAGCCCAGCCCGCCGGAACAGGACCAGCCGGCCGTGGTGCCGGACTCGAAGTCCCCGTTCGAGAGGATGTTGGCGCCGAAGGCCGCCCCGGGAGAGGTCAGCACCGCGGCCGCGCCGAGCAGGGTGGCGCCGAGGGCGCAGGCCAGCCGTGTACGGGTTCGGTTTGGGGTACGCAAGGAAATGCCTCCAGTGGGAATGGGGGGACGGCGTGGAGCGCGAAGCGTGGGAGTGCGGCCCGCCGGGACGCGTGGGGACGGGGCGGCGGGCCCGTGGGTGGGGGGCCTGCGACCCGGCGGGCGTGGGGAGTTGACGCCGTATCCGCTTCGTGGCCGGGAACCTAATCCTCCGGAAGGATCGCCGTCAACAGGTCTGGACCAACTGATAGGTGGTTATCTCAATCGGAAGCTTTACTAACGGTGATGCTTGACAAGGCTCCCGCCCCTTCGGAAGCATGACGCGGTGCCAGCCTCCCGCCCCCACCACGTCGCCGTCCTCGTCCTCGAAGGGGCCAAACCCCTCGACGTCGGCATCCCGGCGCAGGTGTTCACGACCCGCGCGAGCATGCCGTACGAGGTCCGGGTGTGCGGCGCCGCCCCGGGACTCGTGACCGGCGGCGACGGCCTGTCGTACGCCGTCGCCCACGGCCTCGAAGCCCTCGCCTGGGCCGACACCGTCTTCGTCCCCGGCTACCGGTTCCCCGACCGCGAGGACCCGCCGCGGGCCGTCGTCGACGCGCTGATCGCCGCCCACGCACGGGGCGCACGGCTCGCGGCCATCTCCACGGGAGCCTTCGCGCTCGCCGCCACGGGCCTGCTCGACGGCAAGCGGGCCACCACGCACTGGCACTACACCCGGGCGCTCGCGGCGAAGTGGCCGCTGGTCCGGGTCGACGAGAACGTCCTGTTCGTCGACGAGGGCTCCGTACTGACCTCGGCCGGAGCCGCCTCGGGCATCGACCTGTGCCTGCACGTGCTGCGCAGCGATCTCGGGGTGGCCGCCTCGAACCACACGGCCAGGCGGCTGGTCGCGGCCCCCTACCGCAGCGGCGGCCAGGCGCAGTACGTGCCGCGCAGCGTGCCCGAGCCGCTCGGCCCGCGGTTCGCCGCCACCCGTGAGTGGGCGCTGCACCGGCTCGGCGAACCCCTCACCCTGGAGGCGCTCGCCCGGCACGCGGCGGTCTCCCCGCGCACGTTCTCGCGGCGGTTCGCCGAGGACACCGGGTACACGCCGATGCAGTGGGTGATGCGCGCCCGCATCGACATGGCCCGCGAACTGCTGGAGCGTTCGGAGCGGAGCGTGGAGCAGATCGCCGCGGACGTGGGCCTGGGCACCGGGGCGAACCTGCGGCTGCACTTCCAGCACATCCTGCGGACCACGCCGAGCGAGTACCGGCGCACTTTCGCCCGGGGGGAATGAGGGGGCAGGCGGACCAGGCCGCGGTTCCTGCGTACGAGGTCGCGGCTCCCGCGGACGACCTCGCGGTTCCGGGCGGAACCCGTACTTCCGGCTCAGGCGGTGAAGAGGCTCCTGCGGGCGAGCTGTTCGGCCTCCATGGCCGTGATGGCGTTGCGGCAGGCGTTGGCGAACTTCCAGAAGTCGGTGTTGGTGGTGGTGGCGCGGTTGGCCGCACCGGAGAAGTTCGCGAAGAGGCTCTGGCGGAGCTCGGTGGTGATCTCCAGCTGGGCGCCTCCCGCGCTCGTCAGGGTCCGGTTGCAGATGTTCTCGGGCAGGTCTCCGTTGAGGTCTTCCGGGTTGCCGCCGAGCACCTGGAAGCCCGCGGCGCCCAGCTTCGCGGAGAGGAGCTGGCGGAAGCGGGCGTTGAGGCCGCCGACCACGACCGCCTTGGGCTTCCCCTGGGGCGCCCCGGCCTGAGTCGCGGTGCAGCCGTGCAGGCTCAGCACGTTGGCACTGCCGGCGGCCATGGACCGCGCGACCGGGTCGTCGCAGTGCGAGGCGGTGACGTGCAGCTCCGCGTTGTCGGAAGCGCGCATGCCCTCGAACATCCAGTAGTCGTACAGCGGGGCGCCCTGGGTGACGGGTGCGAGTCCGTCCGGGTGGTAGCCGGCCACGGCCAGACAGAGCTCGGAGGTACCCATCTCGATGCCGCCGCCGTGGATGGCCAGCACACTGCTCAGGCGGGGGCGCGGAGTGGTGGCCTTGTCGTTGTCGACGGCCTCGTGGCGTCTGAACCGGCGCGCGTAGTCCTGACCCTCGATCGCCGTCGTGCTCGCGTAGAGGTCCGAGTTCGAAGCGTAGAGGTCGCCGCCGGCGGCTGCGGCGGGAGTTGCGGTGAGTCCCGTCAGGATCGGGCCACCGGCGGCCGCGGCCATCAGGGAGAGGAGGACGGTCCTGCGGCTGGCGCGAGTCCGGGACATGGGTGTTCCTTCGCTGCTATGGGGCCGGGTGGCCAGGGGATGCTGCCCGGCCGGGACATCGGCCGTGCGGTGTCGAAGGCGCTGTGCGGTCCTTCCGGTGAACATCCTGTCCACCCCCGGGCACCCGCAGAAGGTCCGCAGGGTGGCACCAAGGGTGCAGGCACCTTGATGCCACCACCGCGGGGCCCGGCCGTCCGGAGCGGGCGCCCTGCCCGCACGCTCCGCGTGCCGTGATCCCCGGCCGCCTCGTGGCGCGATCCTTGCGGACCGTGGCGATCGCGCCGCTGTCGCGGGCGCCCCGGACCGGCGAACCTGGTGACGCACCCAAGGGACAGGGACAAGGGAGACACCATGACGCGCATCGCCATCAACGGATTCGGCCGCATCGGACGCAACGTGCTCCGCGCGCTGCTCGAACGGGACAGCAAGCTCGAGGTCGTCGCGGTCAACGACCTCACCGAGCCCGCCACCCTCGCGCGGCTGCTCGCCTACGACACCACCTCCGGCCGGCTCGGCCGCCCGGTGAGCGTGGACGGGGACGTCCTGGTGGTCGACGGCCGCCGCATCAAGGTGCTGGCCGAGCGCGAGCCGGCGCAGCTGCCCTGGGCCGAGCTCGGTGTGGACATCGTGCTGGAGGCGACCGGCCGCTTCGCCACGGCCAAGGCGGCCCGCGCGCACATCGACGCCGGGGCCAAGAAGGTGCTCGTCAGCGCACCGGCGGACGGGGCCGACATCACGCTCGCGTTCGGCGTGAACAGCGACTCCTACGACCCGGCCCTGCACACGATCGTCTCCAACGCCTCCTGCACGACCAACGCGCTCGCACCGCTGGCCGCCGTACTGGACGAACTCGCGGGCATCGAGCACGGGTTCATGACCACCGTGCACGCCTACACGCAGGAGCAGAACCTCCAGGACGGTCCGCACCGCGACCCCCGCCGCGCCCGCGCCGCCGCCGTGAACATCGTGCCGACCACGACGGGCGCCGCCAAGGCCATCGGCCTGGTCCTGCCCAACCTGGACGGCAAGCTCTCCGGCGACTCGATCCGCGTCCCGGTTCCGGTGGGATCCATCGTCGAGCTGAACACCACCGTCGCCCGCGACGTGACCCGCGAGGACGTGCTGGCGGCCTACCGCGCCGCGGCCGAAGGCCCGCTCGCCGGCGTGCTGGAGTACTCGGAGGACGCCCTCGTCTCCTCCGACATCACCGGCAACCCCGCCTCCTCCATCTTCGACTCGGAGCTCACCCGCGTCGAAGGCCGCCACATCAAGGTCGTCGCCTGGTACGACAACGAGTGGGGCTTCTCGAACCGGGTCATCGACACGCTCGAACTGCTCGCGAGCCGCTGAGGCCGGGCTCCCGCTCACCAGGCGCGCCGCGGACCGGGATTCCGGTCCGCGGCGCGCTGCTTTTACCGCTCCTTCCCGGCCAAGCGCAAGGCTTGAAACAGAAATTCCTTGTTGTCGCACTAGACTGGCGGGCTGTTTGGCGCTGGACCGGAACAACCTGGGCAGACCCGGGCTCCGCCCGGCGACCCGGAGGGTTCCGGAAACACGACGCGAGGGCCGATGGCAGCCACACCAGAGCACGGTGAAGTCACTCTGCTCGACGACGGGACCGGCCTCGACGAAGGCCCCGCGCCCGACGCCGGGGCGGGGCCCGGCGAGCCCGGCAAATCGGCCCTGTTCTCCGCCGGACCCGCCGCCCCGACGCGCACCCTCGTCGACGTCTTCGAGGCCTCCGTACGGGCCCACCCCGACGAGCTCGCCCTGGACGACGGGACCGGCCGGCTGACCTACCGGGCGCTCGCCGCCGAGGTGGAGCGCCGCCGCCAGGCCCTCGCGGCCGCCGGAGTGGGGCTCGGCGACCGGGTCGGCGTACGGGTGCCGTCCGGGACCAACGAGCTGTACACCGGCATCCTGGCCGTCCTCGCGGTGGGCGCCGCCTACGTGCCCGTCGACGCCGAGGACCCGGACGAGCGGGCCGACCTGGTCTTCGGGGAGGCCGGAGTACGGGCCGTACTGGGCGCGGGCGGGCGCATCGAGGTCGCCGCGCCGGGCAAGGGCGCCGACCTCGGCACATCGGCCCCCGCCGGCCGCCCCGGCCCCGAACACGACGCGTGGATCATCTTCACCTCCGGCTCCACCGGCAAGCCCAAGGGCGTCGCCGTCAGCCACCGCAGCGCCGCCGCCTTCGTGGACGCCGAGGCCGAGCTGTTCCTCACCGAGGAGCCGATCGGCCCCGGCGACCGGGTCATGGCCGGACTGTCCGTGGCCTTCGACGCCTCCTGCGAGGAGATGTGGCTGGCCTGGCGCTACGGCGCCTGCCTCGTGCCCGTCCCCCGCTCCCAGGTCCGCAGCGGCGCCGACCTCGGCCCCTGGCTCGCCGAGCAGGAGATCACCGTGGTCTCCACGGTGCCGACCCTGGCCGCCCTGTGGGAGCCCGAAACCCTCAACGAGGTCCGGCTGCTGATCTTCGGCGGCGAGGCCTGCCCGCCCGAGCTCACCCAGCGCCTGGTCACCGAGGGCCGCGAGGTCTGGAACACCTACGGCCCCACCGAGGCCACCGTCGTCGCCTGCGCCTCGCTCCTGACCGGGGAGGAACCGATCCGCATCGGCCTCCCGCTCATGGGCTGGGAACTGGCCGTCGTCGACGAATCCGGCGAACCGGTGCCCATGGGCGGCAGCGGCCAGCTCGTCATCGGCGGCGTCGGCCTGGCCCGCTACCTCGACCCCGAGAAGGACGCGGAGAAGTACGCCCCGCTGGAATCCCTCGGCTGGGAGCGCGCCTACCGCAGCGGCGACCTCGTCCGCGCGGAACCGGAGGGCCTGGTCTTCCTGGGCCGCGGCGACGAGCAGATCAAGCTCGGCGGCCGCCGCATCGAGCTGGGCGAGGTGGACGCCGCCCTCCAGGCCCTGCCCGGGGTCGCCGGCGCGGCCGCCGCCGTCCGCACCGCACGCAGCGGCAACCAGCTCCTCGTCGGCTACCTGGTCACCCAGGACGGCTGGGACCACGCCGCGGCCGTCACCCGGCTCCGCGCCGAGCTGCCCGCAGCCCTCGTACCGCTGCTCGCGCCCGTCGAGGAGCTGCCCACCCGCACCTCCGGCAAGGTGGACCGGGGCGCACTGCCCTGGCCGCTCCCGGAACTGGAGACCAGCGGTCCCACCGAGCAGCTCTACGGCACCGAGGCCTGGCTCGCCGAGCAGTGGAGCGAGACCCTGGGCGTGACCGTCGCCGGCGCCACTGACGACTTCTTCGCGATCGGCGGCAGCAGCCTCGCCGCCGCCCAGCTCACCACCCGGCTGCGCACCCGCTACCCGAGCGCGGCCGTCCTCGACATCTACCAGCAGCCCACCCTGCGCAAGCTGGCCCGCCACCTGGAGAAGTCGGCACAGGACGACGGCGCGGTACGCACCATCGCGCCCGTGCCGCTGCGGACCCAGGTGATCCAGTCCCTGCTGCTGCTCCCGCTCTTCACCCTGGTCGGCCTGCGCCGGACGGTGGCGGTGCTCGCCCTGGGCAACGTACTGCACTGGTCCGGGGCCTATCCGTGGGCGCCGACCGCCTCCTGGTGGCTCGTCGCCGCGGGCGCCGCACTGCTCTACAGTCCGCCCGGCCGCCTCGCGATCGCGGCCGGCGGCGCCCGCCTGCTGCTGCGCGGGGTCAAGGCGGGGCGCCACCCGCGCGGCGGAAACGTTCACCTGCGGCTGTGGACGGCCGAGCGGCTCGCCGAGTACTCCGGCGCCACCTCGCTCACCGGATCCTGGCTGGAGCGCTACGCACGGGCGCTCGGCGCCAAGGTCGGCCCCGAGGTGGACCTGCACTCGCTGCCGCCCGTCACGGGCATGCTCAAGCTCGGCCGCGGCTGCGCCGTGGAGTCCGAGGTGGACCTCTCCGGCCACTGGCTGGACGGGGACCGCCTGGAGATCGGCGCCGTGAAGGTCGGCGCGGGCGCCGTCGTCGGCACCCGCAGCATCCTCTTCCCCGGCGCCCGCGTCGGCAAGCGGGCCGAGGTGGCCCCCGGCTCCGCCGTCGTCGGCCAGATCCCGACCGGCCAGCGCTGGGCCGGAGCCCCCGCCGGCAAACTCGGCAAGGCCAAGCGGAACTGGCCCAAGGAGCGCCCACCGCGCGGCCTGCCCTGGCGCGCCGCCTACGGGACGGCCGGCTTCTGCCTCACCGCCCTGCCCGTGCTCGCCGCCCTGCCCGCCCTCCTCGTGGCCGGCCGGTTCGTGCCCGCCGACGCCGGACTCGGCCGGGCGCTGGCCGGAGCGCTGCTCGCCGTGGTGCCGGGGGCGCTCGCCTTCGGGTTCGCGTACGCGGCCCTGCTCCTGGTCTCCGTACGCCTCCTCAGCCTCGGGCTGCGCACCGGAACCCATCCGACGCACAGCAGGATCGGCTGGCAGGCCTGGACGGTCACCCAGCTGATGGACCTCTCCCGGGAAACCCTCTTCCCCCTGTACGCCGGACTGATCACACCGGTGTGGCTGCGGCTGCTCGGCATGAAGATCGGCCGGGGCGCCGAGGTGTCCACGGTGCTCGCGCTGCCGAGCCTCACCACCGTCGGCGAGGGCGCCTTCCTCGCCGACGACACCCTGACCGCCCCCTACGAGCTGGGCGGCGGCTGGCTGCGGATCGGCCACTCCGAGATCGGCCGCCGGGCCTTCCTCGGCAACTCCGGAATGACCGCGCCGGGCCGTTCCGTACCGGACGACGGGCTGGTCGGCGTCCTGTCCGCCACCCCGAAGAAGGCCAAGAAGGGCAGCTCCTACCTGGGCCTGCCGCCGGTCCGGCTGCCGCGGTCCACCGCCGACTCCGACCAGAGCCGGACGTACGATCCGCCCGCGCGGCTGCTGTGGGCGCGCGGGCTGGTGGAGCTGTGCCGGCTCGTCCCGGTGTTCTGCTCGGTCGCGCTGGCCGTGCTGACACTGGCGGCGTTCTGTGCGCTGGCCGGACCGGACGGGCCCGGCGCGTGGGTGACCGCGCTGCTGTCCGGAGCGGTCCTGCTCGCCGCCGGGGTGGCCGCGTGCGTGGTCGCGACGGCCGCGAAATGGCTGCTGGTGGGCCGCCACCGGGTGGGAGAGCACCCGCTGTGGAGCGGCTTCGTGTGGCGCAACGAACTGGCCGACACCTTCGTCGAGGTCCTGGCCGTGCCCTGGCTGGTCGGCTCGGTGCCCGGGACGCCGGTGCTGTCCCTGTGGCTGCGCGCAATCGGTGCCCGGATCGGCCGCGGCGTGTGGTGCGAGAGCTACTGGCTGCCCGAGACCGACCTGGTCGTCCTGGGCGACGCGGTCAGCGTGAACCGGGGCTGCGTGTTGCAGACGCACCTCTTCCACGACCGGATCTTGAGGACGGATACTGTGGTCCTGCGTGAGGGCGCCACCCTGGGCCCGGGCGGAATCGTCCTGCCCGGGAGCACGGTCGGGGCCCGCAGCACTCTGGGTCCCGCCTCCCTCGTGATGGCCGGGGAATCCGTTCCCGCCGACACCCGCTGGCTGGGCAACCCGATCGAGGCGTGGCGGTCCTGAAGGGCGGGTCCGGGCGCCGGGAAACCGGGCGACCGGGCCCGGCACCACCAGCACGTCGTACGAGCACAACGCAGGGAGCGGAAGCGGCAGTGAACGGCCAGAAGACAGCGGCATCGGACCCGTACTTTCCGGCCAACGGCGACCCCCGTTACCGCGTGCACCGGTACGAACTCGCTCTGGAATACCGTCCCGGCCCCAACCGGCTCGCCGGGACGGCCCGGCTCAGTGCCATCGCCGGGCGGGCGCCGCTCACCGAGTTCCACCTCAACCTGGCCGAGTTCAAAATAGGCCGCGTCCTCGTCAACGGCAGGGCGCCGCACTACAGCCACCGGGGCGGCAAACTCCGCATCCGGCCGCCCAAGCCGCTGCCCGCCGGCGCCGCCTTCACCGTGGAGGTGCACTGGGCGGGCAACCCCACACCGGTGCGCAGCCCCTGGGGCGGCCTCGGCTGGGAGGAACTGACCGACGGCGCGCTGGTGGCCAGCCAGCCGGTCGGGGCGCCCTCCTGGTACCCGTGCAACGACCGGCCCGCGGACAAGGCCTCGTACCAGATCTCGGTCAACACCCCCTCCGCGTACACCGTCGTGGCCGGCGGCAGGCTGCTCACGCGGACGACCCGCGCCTCCACCACCACCTGGGTGTACGAGCAGCCGGCGCCGACCTCCAGCTACCTGGTCGGCCTGTCCATCGGCATGTACCAGACGGTGCTGCTCGGCGACCCCGGGCTCGGCGGCGTCCCGCAGAGCGCCCACGTACCGGCGCATCTGCTGCCCCGCTTCTCGCGCGACTTCGCGCGGCAGCCCGCGATGATGCAGCTGTTCGAGGAGCTGTTCGGCCCCTACCCCTTCGGCGAGTACGCGGTGGTCGTCGCCGACGAGGAACTGGACGTGCCGGTGGAGGCCCAGGGGCTCTCCCTGTTCGGCTCCAACCACGTGGACGGCGTACGCGGCTCCGAGCGGCTCATCGCCCACGAGCTCGCGCACCAGTGGTTCGGCAACAGCGTGACCATCGCCGACTGGCGGCACATCTGGCTCAACGAGGGCTTCGCCAAGTACGCGGAATGGCTCTGGTCGGAGCGCTCCGGCGGCCGCACCGCGCACGAACTGGCGGCCGCCGCACACCGCTTGCTCTCCGGGCAGCCGCAGGACCTCCTGCTGGCCGACCCGGGACGCAAGCTGATGTTCGACGACCGCCTCTACCAGCGCGGCGGCCTCGCCGTGCACGCGATCCGCTGCGCGCTGGGGGACGGCCCGTTCTTCCGCATGCTGCGGGAGTGGGCCACCGTGAACCGCCACGGCGTGGTCACCACGGCCGGTTTCACCGCGCACGCGTCCCGCTACGCGCTCGAACCGCTGGACGACCTGTTCGCGGCCTGGCTGTCGGCGCCGGGCCTCCCGCCCCTGCCCGCGCCGGCGGCGACGGCCTAGAGCCAGCCCTTCTTCTTGACGAAGACGAAGGTGCCCAGGGATGCGGCGAGTACGGTGCCCAGGAGGACCGGCAGGGCGAAGAAGTTGTCGAAGCCGTACTCGTTGAGGTGCTCGAAGTTGGCGCCCGGGATCGCGGCGAAGGTGGACGGAATGACGAACATGAGGGTCAGCGCCGTCAGCTTCCGGTTCTCCACGGTGGACTTGACCTGATCTTCCGTCAGGGCGTTCAGGCGGTCCATGTCCCGGTTGAAATCGCGCAGTTCGTCGCGGATCTCGTGCAGGACGGCCAGGGCCTGGGCCTGCTCATCGGCGGTCGAGGCGGCGTCGGTGCGGGTGTTGGTGTTCGTGCTGATGGTCATGACAGTGCTTCCTTCTGGTGAACGGGGACGTGCGGGGAAATGGGCGTGACGGTGCGCGAGACCTCGCGCGGACCGGACGGAGCGGCCTGTGGACGCCCCGGAAAGGGGTGGGTGGAGGAGCCCGGAGCATGCCGGACGAGCCCGCCGCAAGGGCTGGGCGCGGGGTTGCCGGAACGGGCCGGGCAAGGGTGAGCGGCCGGGCGGCGAGCGCCGACGGGCCGTCGGGGGTGGAGCGAGAGCTCTGGCTACGCGGAGGTGCGGCTCAGAGCGCGGCGCAGGACGAGGCGACGCGGCGCGGGTGGTTCAGCGGACTCGGACTGTGATCCATGGGGCGATCGCCTCCTCTCGGCAGGGCATACGGCATACGCGGTCGCGGCCATCGGCCATCGAATGGGCGAGCGCAGTGCACTCACGGGCGGCGACACCTCAACGCTAACAGCAGCTCAGGGGCCCAATCCGGGTCTTTGGTCCCACGGGCCGGGCCAAAGGTCCCCTCCGGCGGGGACGCGAAACGCCCCGCCCGGGCCGCCGCGGCCGGGGTGGAGTCCGGGGCGCGGCGGGCCGGGCGGGGCGTGCGGGGCCAGTACCCGAGTGCGGTGCCGAGGGCGGCGCGCACACCGCTGCGGCCCGGATCCGGGGGAGGAGACCCACCGGTCCGGGCCGAGACGTCGCGGCGACGGGTGGGTCTCAGGCCGCGAAGACCTCGCGGAGCTGCTGCTCCTGCGTGCCGGAGAGGTTGGAGCGGATCAGCTGCGCCTGCCCGCCGGGGAAGGAGGCGCGCACCCGCTCGACCACGGCGTCGGAGGAGAGCAGGAACAGTGCGGAAGTCCCGGGCTTCACCTCGGACTTCACGTCGTCGATGAACTGGTCGTCGATCCCGACGTCGGACAGCGATCCACCGATGGCCCCGGCTGCCGCACCCACGGCGGCGCCGAGCAGCGGCACGAAGAACAGGAGCCCGAAGAGCATCCCCCAGAAGGTGCCGGACAGCGCGCCGGCTCCCGTGAGGCTGTTCAACTGCTGGGTCTTCGGCTTCCTGGCGTCTTCGTGCCAGGTGACGACCGCGGCGTCGTGCACCTGTATGAGCTGTTCCTTCTGCAGGGCGAGCAGGGCGGACTCCGCCTGCTGGGCCCCCTCGGGAGTGGGGAACTTCCAGACGGTGAGAGTGGTGGATGCCACGTAACGCTCCAGTTCCTGGACGGTGTTGCCGGTGTCCAGTACACCCTAGAATCAGACAATCCACCACAATTGGTATAGTCGTGACTCCATGTCATCTGCCGGGCCGTCAGCGTCACTCGCCCGTTCGGCCGTACCCGGCCGTCCGCGCGCCCCGCTTGCTTCTCGGCAGGCCTCTCCGTGTCTCATCTCACCGTCCGGCATGCGGGAAGTCGTGTTCATTCACCGGGCGTCCGCCCTACTGTGGGCCTCGCAGCTGGTTCGCCCCCGTCCGCCAGGCGGGATGCGTCGTAAGAGGGAACCCGGTGGGAATCCGGGACTGCCCCGCAGCGGTGAGCGGGAACGACCGCCGTCATACGCACTGGGACCGGAAGCGGTCCTGGGAAGCGACGGCCATTAGGTGCCCGCCGGGAGACCGGCAGGCGAGCCCGCGAGTCCGAAGACCTGCCCGTTGCCCGTGCGCGAACGACCGCGCACGGTTTCCCGGTGACCTCGTGGGCGGGTCGGCGTGCTTCAGGCGGATCCTCCCGTCGCGTACCGAGCCGTACGCGACCCCAACACCCGCCCGTTCCCGCACCCTTCGCGTCCGCGACCCGTCACCGGGCCATGGAGACACGCTCGCGAAGGAGAGTTCCGTGACCACCGAGTCCGCAGCCGCGCCCGTAGGGGCCACCGTGTACGGGTACCCCCGCCAGGGACAGAACCGGGAACTGAAGAAGGCGGTCGAGGGCTACTGGAAGGGCCGCGTCACCGCCGAAGCCCTCCGCGCCACGGCCCGCGACCTGCGCCGGACCAACTGGGCCCGGCTCGCCGAGGCCGGCATCACCGAGGTTCCCACCGGCGACTTCTCGTACTACGACCACGTCCTGGACACCACGGTCATGGTCGGCGCGATCCCCGACCGCCACCGGTCCGCCGTCGCGGCGGACGCCCTGGACGGCTACTTCGCGATGGCGCGGGGCACCCAGGACGTGGCCCCGCTGGAGATGACCAAGTGGTTCGACACCAACTACCACTACCTGGTGCCCGAACTGGGTCCCGACACCGTCTTCACCGCCGAACCCGCCCGGCAGGTGGCCGAGTTGAAGGAGGCCCTGGCCCTCGGCCACAGGGCCCGCCCGGTCCTGGTCGGACCTGTGACCTACCTCCTCCTCGCCAAGCCCGCACCCGGCACGCCCCCCGGCTTCGATCCGCTGGCCCTCCTCGACCGGCTGCTCCCCGTCTACGCACGGGTCATCACCGAACTGCGCGCTGCCGGCGCCGCCTGGGTCCAGCTCGACGAACCGGCCCTGGTCCAGGACCGCACCCCGGCCGAACTGAACGCGGCGGCCCGCGCCTACCGCGAACTCGGCGGCCTCAGCCTCGCCCAGCGCCCCAAGCTGCTCGTCGCCTCCTACTTCGACCGGCTCGGCGAAGCGCTGCCCGTACTGGCGAAGGCGCCCGTGGAGGGCCTCGCCCTCGACTTCACCGACCGGGCCGCCGCCAACCTCGACGACCTCGCCGCGGCCGGCGGCATCCCCGGCAAGCGCCTGGTCGCGGGCGTGGTCAACGGCCGCAACATCTGGATCAATGACTACCAGCAGTCACTGGCGACCCTGGGCACCCTGCTCGGCCTCGCGGGCCGGGTCGACGTCGCCGCGTCCTGCTCCCTGCTGCACGTCCCCCTCGACGCGGACGCCGAGCGGGACACCGACCCGCAGATCGGGCGCTGGCTCGCCTTCGCCCGGCAGAAGAGCACCGAGATCAGCACGCTGGCCCGCGGACTCGCCCGGGGCACCGACGCGATCGCGGCCGAACTCGCCGCGAACCGGGCCGACCTGGCCTCCCGCGCCGCCTCCCGGATCACCCACGACCCGGCCGTCCGCGCCCGCACCGCCGCGATCACCGACACCGACGGCCGCCGCCTCCCCGCCTACGCCGAACGGGCCGCCGCCCAGCGCGCCCACCTCGGCCTGCCGCTCCTTCCCACCACCACCATCGGCTCCTTCCCGCAGACCACGGAACTGCGCACCGCCCGCGCCGACCTGCGCGCGGGACGCATCGACACGGCGGCCTACGAGGACCGCATCCGGGCCGAGATCCGCGAGGTCGTCGCCTTCCAGGAGAAGGCCGGCCTCGACGTACTCGTACACGGAGAGCCCGAACGCAGCGACATGGTCCAGTACTTCGCCGAACAGCTGACCGGCTACCTCGCCACCCGGCACGGCTGGGTCCAGTCCTACGGCACCCGCTACGTCCGCCCGCCGGTCCTCGCCGGAGACATCTCGCGCCCCGACCCGATGACCGTGCGCTGGACCGCGTACGCCCAGGAGCAGACGGCCAAGCCGGTCAAGGGCATGCTCACCGGCCCCGTCACCATGCTCGCCTGGTCCTTCGTCCGCGACGACCAGCCGCTCGCCGCCACCGCCCGCCAGGTCGCGCTGGCGCTCCGCGACGAGGTGGCCGACCTGGAGGCCGCCGGCACCTCCGTCATCCAGGTCGACGAGCCCGCCCTGCGTGAAACCCTGCCGCTGCGCGCCGCCGACCACGCCGGCTACCTGGCGTGGGCCACGGAATCCTTCCGCCTCACCACCAGCGGCGTCCGTCCGGACACCCAGATCCACACCCACATGTGCTACGCGGAGTTCGGGGACATCGTCGAGGCCATCGAGAACCTCGACGCGGACGTCATCAGCCTGGAGGCGGCCCGCTCCCACATGCAGGTCGCGGACGAACTCGCCGGCGCGGGCTACCCGCGCGAGGTCGGCCCCGGCGTCTGGGACATCCACTCTCCCCGCATCCCCTCGGCCGGGGAAGCGGCGACCCTGCTGCGCAAGGGACTTGGGGCGATCCCGGCCGAACGCCTCTGGGTCAACCCCGACTGCGGCCTGAAGACCCGCGGCTGGCCCGAGACGCGGGCCTCGCTGGAGAACCTCGTCGAGGCGGCCCGCAGGGTGCGCTCGGAGGTGGCGCCGAGCGCCTGACCTCCGTGGGGCGGCCGGCATCCGGGGCGCCCGGGTGCCGGCCGGGGGGCGGCTCTACCCGCCGGGTGAGGCGGCCCAGATGAGGGGGTACCGCTCGCTCCCCGCCCGGTCGACCCACTGCAGCCGGTCCCGTACGATCCCGCGCCGACCTTCAGGGATCCGCTCCGCCAGCCTGCTCAGCAGGTCGCGCATCCTGCGCAGGGCCATCGGGGAGCCGGCGGCGGAGAAGAGCAGGTCGTCGACGGCCGTGCGCACGTAACGCTCCCAGTCCGGCACCGGGAGCGTGACCCGCGACCGTCCGCCCTCGTCGGCGAAGTGGCCGATGCCCAGCTCCACGCCGGCGAGGCGGGTCAGCAGGTCTTCGAGCCGGTCCATGCTCTCCACCGCGGTGGCCGGGTCGTTGACGGCCGGGGAGAGCGCGCGCAGCGCGATGTCGGCGAGGAGCCTGAAGGGCAGGTCGGGGTCCTGGTCGAAGGTGCGCTCGACCCCGGTCTCCAGGGCGCCGCGCAGCGCCGCCTCGGGGAGCTCGCCGCCGGTCACCTCGGCGAGCGTCATGCCCCGCGACACGGTCGCTCCGGGGGCGACGAGGAAGGTGATGGAGCAGTCGTGCTCCCTGGCCAGGCCGACCAGGGCGCGTACGTCGATCTGCTGGACCACCACGGCCGGTCCGGACCAGAGGACGGCGGTGGCACCGGCCGCCGGGGGAGGCGAGGCGTGGCACGTGGGTGCGGCCGTGGCCGCGACCGTGGCCGCTTCCGGGTCGTACGGCCGTACGTACACGTCATCGAACAGCCGGTGCGCGCGCGTGGCGATCGCGCTCAGGGAGTGGCCGAGCTGGATCGAGTGAAAGGCTCTCGTCTGCAGGGTCCGCATGAGGGCGAGCGCGATCAGGGTGAGCACCATGGCGGTGCCGGGAACGAGGGTCGACACGGTCGTCCTGCGGGCCCCGATGGCCAGCCCCGAGGTGATGCTGAAGACGAACACGCCGACGGTGAAGGCGAACGCGCGCCACACGATCGGGTCGTCCCGGAAGAGGCCGAGGCGCGGGGTGAAGGTGCTGGCGGAGAACTGGATGACCAGGAACAGCATCGAGTAGATGATGCTCACCAGGCTGATGACGCCGAACCCGAGGGTGAACAGGAGCGTCACCACGGGTCCGGCATCCACCTGGGGGCCCAGCGAGAGCGTGGGGAGCAGCATCCCCAGGGCCACCCCGCCGACCGCGCAGAAGAGCTGGGCGAGATCCCGGCGCACCGTGCGCGAGGGAGGGCGCGGCGAGGCGCTCCGCCCGAGTCGGCGGTCCCGGGTCCACGGGCGCGTGGGGTCGTCAGCCGAGCCGGACATCCAGCCTCCTCCAGGTCCTGGTGAACGCACCCTTCCGATGAGGATGCAACCACGGGAGCCACGAGAGCGGGCGGCGAAATGCCGTATACGTCCTATGTCGGGGGGAGTCTCGGTGCCTGGGCGCGGTCATCGCGTGCGGCGAAACCGACAACGGCCGTACGCCTCGCGTCAACGGGGCCGCCATACAGCGGATTCCGGCCGCCGGATAGGGTCCTGGCATGATCACGGCCCGAGCTGCATCCGGCGCGAAGCGGGCCCGCCGTCCGGCGGGTGCGCTGCGGCTGCTGTGGCTGGCCGCCCTGCTGTTCGCCTTCCTCTACACGCACGCCGCCGGAGCCGACAGTGCCTCGGCGCACGTCGCCCGGGGCGCCGTGCCCGTGGCGCACCTGGATGCCATCGTTGATGGCAGTGCCGGCGTCGGCGACCGCGGCGACAGCGCCGACCCTCACGGCGCCGAGGCGCCCCGCGGGCACGACGATGGTGGCGGCGGTGGGCACGATCACCCCGCCGAAGCGTGCGTCTCCGGTCATCCCCAGCAGGGTGCGGAGCTGCCCGAGCCTGCGCTGGTTCCCCTCGGCGATCCGTCCCCCGCCGTGGCCGCGCTGCGGCCGGGCTCGTGGGCGCCGACCGTTCCGTGCGGCCTTCCGCCCTTGCGAAGCGTCCTCGGCTCCGTGGTGCAGCAGGTATAGGACCGGGCGTTCCGTCCCGTTCTGACCCGACTCTCATCGCAGACCCCGGCCCGCCCTCAGGTGGGTGACGGGGTGATGAGCCGTGCACGCAGCATCAAAGGAACTCGTACGTGACTTCGCCCCAGCTCCTCGGCGCCCGGACCGCGGACACCTCGCCGGACTCTCCCGCCACGGGACGCGCCGCCCGGCGCAAACACCACGCCGGCCTGGCCCGGAAGCGGTCCCTGGCCGCCCGGTACCTCGGCTACGTCGGCTACTTCGTCGGCGCCGGCCTCATCAGCGGCGCCGTGGTCCACCACCCGCTCGACCCCGACCGCTACACCCGCATCGCCGTGTACGGCGCCCTCGTCTTCCTCGCCGCGACCGTCCTCAACGAGTTCGTGCTCGCCAGGGAGCGTCCCGGGCTGCCCCGGCTGCTGCTGGTGATGGGCGCCTCGCTGCTGCTGTCCTTCGGCATCGGCATGCTCAGCGGCGGCCTCCAGCACTTCGACGATTTCCCCGCCAGAGGCGCCGTCCTCGTCCCCGCCGGACTCGTCGTCTCCTTCGTCGCCTACGTGATCAAGGACGCCGACACCCCGGCGCGGCGGATCTTCGGCCTCGTCGGCCTGGCCGTCCTCGTCACCGCCGCACTCGCCTTCCTGGGCCTGCGCGAAGTCGCGGCCTCGATGGAGAGCGCGCCCGGCGGCGGCCACAGCCACGGCACCGGCGAAGAACCCGCGGCGGACGACCACGCCCCCGCCGCCACCCCGGCGAGCCCGGCGGCGCCCGCCCCCGGCGCCTCGGCGACCGCGCGGCCCGCTCCTTCGCAGCCGCCCCACAACGACGGCCACGCTCACTGAGCCACGGGGAGGGGCGGGCTCACCTGCCCCTCCCTCCTGACCACCGCTCTCGCCCGGGGTCAGGGCGGAGGGGCGCTCCCCGGTGCGGCCGGGGTGACCAAGCCCGTCTCGTAGGCCGCGATCACCGCCTGGGCGCGGTCGCGGAGGCGGAGTTTGGCGAGGATGCGGGCGACGTGCGTCTTGGCCGTGGCCTCGCTGACGTGGAAGCGGCCGGCCAGTTCGGCGTTGCTGAGGCCGCGGGCCAGGGCTTCGAGGAACTCCAGCTCGCGCGGGGTGAGCGCGGACAGGTCCCGGTGGAGGGGAGCGGCACGGTCGTCGGCGCCGGCGAAGCGCTCCACCAGCCGGCGGGTGATGGCCGGGGCCAACAGGGCGTCGCCGGAGCGCACCAGCCGGACCGCGGCCGCCAGGTGCTCGGGGGTGACGTCCTTCAGCAGGAAGCCGCTGGCCCCTGCGCTGAGGGCGGCGTAGACGTACCGGTCGAGGTCATAGGTCGTGAGGATGACGATCCGGGGCGCCGGGCCCTCGGGACGAAGGATGCGGCGCGTGGCCTCCAGACCGTCGGTCCCGGGCATCCGGATGTCCATCAGGACCACGTCGGGCCGGGTGCGCCGGACCACGGCGACCGCCTCTTCCCCGTCGGCGGCCTCACCGACCACCTCGATGCCGTCGGCCGCGAGGATCATCCCGAAGCCGGTTCGGACCAGGGCCTGGTCGTCGACGATCACCACACGCGGTGTCCCGGTCATGGACCCTCCACCGGGAGGACGGCGCGGACCCGGAATCCTCCGCCGGGCCGCGGGCCCGTGTCCAGGGTGCCGCCGTAGAGCGCGAGCCGTTCGCGCAGGCCGGCCAGGCCCCGACCGCCGCCCGGCCCCGGAGGCCGCGGGCGGCCGCCGCTGTCGGTCACCTCCACCCGCAGCTCCCCGGGCGCGTACTGCACCAGGACCGAAACGGCGGCGCCCGCCGCGTGCTTGACCGTGTTCGTCAGCGCCTCCTGCACGACCCGGTACGCGGCCAGGTCCACACCCCCCGGGAGCCGGGCCGGGGCGCCGCGCACCGTCAGTTCCACCGGCACGCCGCCGTCGCGCACCCGGTCCGCGAGCTCCGGCAGCCGGTCCAGGCCGGGTTGCGGCGCGAGGTCCGCGTCGGCGGCCGGGTCGGGGCCGTCGGAGGTCATGGTGAGCAGGCCCATCACCTGGCGCAGTTCCGACATCGCCGACCGCCCCGCGGCCTCCACCGCCAGCAGCGCCTCCCTGGCCCGGTCCGGATCGGCGTCCAGCACCTTGCGCGCGGCGCCGGTCTGAATGGTCATCATGCTCACGTTGTGGGTGACCACGTCGTGCAGCTCCCGGGCGATCCGCGACCGCTCCTGGTCCACGGCGCGCCGCAGCGCCGCACGCTGCTCCGCCTCAAGGGCCCGGGCCCGCTGCCTCCAGGTGTGGATGCCGTGCGCGGCGAGGCCGACCGGGAGCAGGACCAGTACGGGGACCAACCCCTTGTCCACGTCGGGGACCAGGGGGAAGACCGCGTACAGCACGGCTCCCGCGATCAGGGACCCCGCAACGGCCTTGCGGTGGGGGCTGTACACCGCAGCGCTGTACGCCGCGATCAGGCCCGAGGCGAACGTGACCGTGGTGGCGTCCGCGGCGGCCGCTCCCCGGTGCAGCAGCAGCGTCGCGCCCATCACGGCCCAGTAGGCGGCCAGCGGGTACCGGCGGCGCATCAGCAGCGGCAGGGCCGTCAGTACGGCGGCCAGGAGTTCCCAGGGCTCCACGGGAGGCAGGGTGTGCTCCACGACCGGTACGGGATGCGGCACGGCGGGCGGCGACGGCAGCCGTGCCGGGGGCGGCACGGCGACGTCGGGCCCCGCCTGGGCCTCCACGTACGACCGGTTGAGGTCACCGATGACCGTGTACACCGCGAGCACCAGGGCGATGACCGAGTCGAACGCCCACGACGGGCGCGAGAGCCGCGGCGGCGCCCCGGCGGGTCGCAGGTCGCGGGCCCGGCGGACGAGGGCGTCTCTTGTGCGCATCGGACCAGTGTGCCCAGAGCCGGGCGGCCGCGGATCAGCCGCGGGTACCAGTGGCCTCCGCCTCCCGACTACATCGCGGGGATGACGCCGCGGGGCGTCGTCCGGACACGGTACGGAAGGTCCCCACCGGTGCCGACGCGGCGCCGGGAGCCCGGCTCCTAGCGTCGGGGCGGCGACCGGGCAGCGGATCCGGGCGCCGCCCGAGGACGCAGGAACCGTGGAGGATCCATGACCGACGACCACCTCATCGACGTGCGCGGGGTGAGCATGACGTACGGCGCCGGCCCGCCCGTGCTGGCCGGGATCAGCCTGCGGGTGCGGGAGGGGGAGGCGCTCGCCGTGCTCGGCCCCTCCGGCAGCGGCAAGTCCACGCTGCTCAACCTGATCGCGGGTCTGGACCGGCCCGGCGAGGGCAGCGTGAGCGTCGAGGGGGTGCGGGTGGACGGGCTGACCGAGACCGCGTCCGCGAAGTACCGGCGCTCCCGGATCGGCATGGTCTTCCAGTTCTTCAACCTCCTGGACGACCTCACCGTTCTGGACAACGTGCTGCTGCCCGCCCAGCTCTCCGGGATGCCCCGCACCGAGTCCGCGGCCCGGGCCGCCGAACTGCTGGCACACCTGGGCATCGACCGGCACGCCCGGGCCTTTCCCGGCCGGCTGTCGGGCGGCGAGCGGCAGCGCGTGGCCGTCGCACGGGCCCTGATGAACCGTCCGGCGCTGCTCCTCGCCGACGAGCCGACGGGCGCCCTGGACAGCGCGTCGGGCGCCGACGTACGCGACCTGCTGCGCGAGCTGAACGCGGCCGGCCAGACGATCGTGCTGGTCACGCACGACCTGGCGCTGGCCGAAGCGTGCGCGACCCGCACCATCGAACTCGTCGACGGGCGCATCGCGCGCGATGTCACGGCGGTACGGCGATGAGCCGGCCGGGGTACCGGCGACGCGGTGGACGGACGGTCCCCGGGAGCGGCCGGCGGCGCGGCGGAGCACTGGGACGGGTGGTGCGCGCCGGGGTGGGGCGGCGCCGCGCGCAGACGGCGGTGATGGTCCTCACGGCGCTCATCTCGGTCGCCGCGTCGGTCCTCGCCCTCGGATTGCTGGTCGCCTCCCGGGCACCCTTCGACCGGGCCTTCGACCGGCAGCAAGGGGCGCACCTCACCGTGCAGTTCGAGGGTTCCGCGGTGACCGCCGGGCAGGTGGCGGACACCGCCCGGATACCCGGGGTCGCAGATGCGGAGGGGCCGTTCGCCGTCACCTCCGTACGCTTGAGACCGACGGGCGACAGGCCGCCCGGCTTCCAGCCGCCGCCCCTGACCGTGGCGGGACGGGCGTCCGCCGGGGGCGGGGTGGACCGCGTCGCGCTGGTGGAGGGCCGGTGGGCCACCGCGCCCGGCGAGATCGTGCTGGAGGCCGGCTCGCGGCAGCCCGGAGTGCGGCCCGGGACGCGCCTGGAGACGGGAGGGACGGGGGACTCCGGCGGCTCCGGCGGTACGGTGCTCACGGTGGTCGGCGTCGCCGAGTCGGTGGGCGAGAGCGCCGACGCATGGGTTGTGCCCGCGCAACTGGGCGGCCTCGACGGGGGTCGGGCGGGCCGCCAGATGCTGTATCGGCTCACCGACGCCGGCACCGCCGCCGCCGTCGGGCGTGCCCGCGACGCGATCGCCGGGGCGCTGGCGCCGGGGGCCGTCACCGGATCCCAGTCCTACCTCGACGTGCGGCAGTCGGCCCAGGAGAACACGGCGGCCTACGTCCCCTTCGTGACCGCGTTCGCGGCGCTGGGCCTTTGCATGTCGGTGCTGGTGATCGGCATCGTGGTGAGCGGCGCGGTCGGCGCCGCGACCCGGCGCATCGGCATCCTGAAGTCGCTCGGCTTCACCCCGCTCCAAGTGGGCCGGGCGTACGTGGCCCAGGCGCTGATCCCCGCCGCCGCCGGAGCCGTGCCGGGCGTGCTGCTGGGCAACCTCCTTGCCGTCCCCCTGATGGCGGAGGTGGCGCAGTCGTACGGGACCGGGGCCGCGCTCATCCCGCTCTGGGTGAACCTCGCGGTGCCCGCCGGCGCCCTGGCCCTGGTGGCGCTCACGGCTTCGGTGCCCGCGCTGCGGGCGGCCCGGCTGCGCACCGCGCAGGTGCTCGCGATGGGCCGGGGCGCCGGGGGCGGGCGGGGGCGCCGGGTGCGGTACCTGCTCGGCCGGCTGCCGCTGCCGCGTGCGGTCGGCCTCGGGCTGGCGAGCCCGTTCGCCCGCCCGGCACGCTCGGCGACGATGGCGGCGGCCGTCGCGTTCGGCGCGCTCGCGGTGACCTTCGCGGTGGGGCTGGGCAGCACGCTCGTCGCGATCCAGCAGGACGGGGACCCGGACCGGGGCGGCGAGGTGACGGTCCGTTCGCTGGCCCGGCCCGGTGAGGGCCCGGCGAGCACGCCCCGGACGCCCGCCGACCCCGCGGCGATCTCCGCCGTGATCGGAGCCCGGCCCGGGACCGCGTCCTCGTACCGGACCGCCAGGACACAGGTGTCGGTGGCGGGGCTGAAGGGCGGCGCGCCCCTGGTGGCGTACGAGGGCGACGCCCCCGGCGCCGACCACACGATGGTGTCCGGCCGCTGGTTCGGCGGCCCGGGCGAGGCGGTCGCCGCGACCCGCTTCCTCCGGGCCACGGGCATTGAACTGGGCGGCACCGTGGTCCTGTCGGAGCAGGGCCGCACCGTCCGGCTGCGGATCGTCGGGGAGGTTTTCGACCTCGGCGACCAGGGGATGGCCCTGCGCACGGGCATGGACTCGGTCGCGGGGCTGGGGAGCCGGTACCTGCCGAGCGACTTCACCGTCCGGCTGACCTCCGGGACGGACACCGGGCGCTACGTCGAGTCCCTGAACGCCGCGCTGAAGCCGCTCGGCGCGGAAGCCGAGGCCGCCGGGCCGGGCAAGTCGAGCGTGATCCGCGCGATGCAGGCCCTGATCGGGATGCTCACGCTGATGCTGGTGGCCGTGGCCTGCCTGGGGGTGCTCAACACCGTGGTGCTGGACACCCGGGACCGGGTGCGCGACCTCGGGGTGTTCAAGGCGCTGGGGATGACGCCCCGGCAGACGGTCGTGCAGGTCCTCACCTCGGTGGGCGCGATCGGCCTCGCCGCAGGGGCGGTTGGCGTTCCGCTCGGGGTGGCCCTGCACGGCTGGGTGATGCCGGAGATGGGTCGGGCCGTCGGCACCACGATCCCGCCGGCGGACGTGGACGTCTACGGCCCCCTGCTGCTGGGGGCGTTGGCGCCGGCCGGGGCGCTGATCGCGGTGGCGGGAGCGCTGCTGCCGGCCGCGTGGGCGGCGCGGACGCGGACGGCGCGGGCGCTGCGGGCGGAGTGAGGTGCGGGCGGAGTGAGCCGGGCCGGCCGGGGGCGGCCCGGCCGGCCCGGCTCACTCCGGGCCGGGGGTCAGGACTTCGGCACGGTGTTGATGTGGTGGGTGCCGGCGCTGTAGAAACCGTCCACGGTGTTCTTGACATCGGCGTGGGAAACGGCCTCATCGGCCTTGTAATAGAACCAGTTGACCTTCATGTTCCACGTCCGTGAACCGCCGGTGAAGGGAAGGTCGATGAACCAGTTGCTGAAATGCATGTCCATCTTCTCGCGCGGGACGTATTTGCCGGAGCTGGTGAACAGATCCTTGCCGTCCAGCGAATAGGTGGCTTTCCCGTCCATGAAAGTGATCATCATGATGTGCCAGCCCTCAAGGCGCTGCTTCTTGAGCGCGCGGGTGACCCGGTCCGGCGGATCGGCCTTGAACCAACTCGTGGTGTCGAGTTGCGGACCCACCGAACCCCAGCCGCCGTTCGGCAGGTACTCGTAATCGAGCTCGCTGTAGTTCGGCGAGGAGTCCGAGGCGGAGATCGGGAAGAAGGTCTCGACGACGTGATCGCCGTTGCGGCCGCTGACGGGCTTGTCGCTCAGGTAGACCCGGGCGGCGAAGGTGCCGGTGAAGAGCGGGGTGCCGGTGGTCTGCACCTCGGCCTGCTTGGTGCCCTGCTTGGTGCCGTCGGTGGAGGACTGGAGCTGCAGTACCCGGCCGCCCTGAGCGGTCGGGTCGGTGGGGAAGCCGGCGCCGCCGCCGGACCAGGTGTCCTTGATCCCCGGGCCGCCCCCACCTGCACGGACCTCCCAGCCGTTGGCGGCGAGCGAGGGGTCTTCGGGACCGCTGTACCGGAAGTCGTCGAACAGGGTTCCGGGCGGTCCGGACGGGGTCGGCGAGGCGCTGGGGGTGCGCGACGCGGCGGCGTCACTGGTGGGACTGCCCGAACACGCCGCCAGTACGCACAGGAGGGCGGGCAGTGTGAGCGCGGTCCACGCGCGGTGTCGAGAGGTGCGGCGGGGCTGACTCACACGGGCTCCTTGGGGGTGGGCGTAGAGGCGGTACCTGGACACGCCCTGTGCATGAGGATCAATGACTGATCACATGAGGGGGTCATCTTAAGGTTCGCGGCGACCCGCGGAACCCCGGCCACCGGGTCCCGGCAATGGGGCCTCGGTGAAATGGTCTAGACGAATTTGGTGCGGCCGATCATGCTCCGGTCGGCTATCGGGGACCGTGCGTGGGAATCTACTGACTGGTACTGCCAATTGGCATTTCAATCCGATTACGGAGCCTGGTCAGAACGCTCCAAAAGCAGACATCGAGCCCAAGTCGATTCCGCCCGGTGCACTAGCGTTCGCCCTGCCATCCCGCGGTCTACGTACCCTGCCCTGAAAGGCCTCGCAAGGTGCGCTCAGTCATACCTTCCATTGAACGCGGGTCGGCACGGCAGGCACAGCCTGAAATGTCAGAGCCGGGCTTTGACGAGCCCGCACCCGCACCGGTTTTCGTCGACCAGTCGGGTCTGCGCGGCCGTCTGCTCCGGGGCCTCGGCTGGCCGGTCTCCGTGGTCGGCGCGATCCTGGCGATCGCCATGGGCAGCAGCCTGATCGGCATGCAGGCGGAAGCCCCGGCGATGGGCATACCCGTGCAACCCTCGCGGTCGCCCGCCTCGCCGGGCTCATCCGGGACCGCGCCGTCGCCCACCCTGTCGACCGCGCGATCCGCGCCGTCGGCGCCGTCCGGGTCATCTTCACCCGGGACGGCCACGCGGTCCGCCTCACCCCGGACGAAGCCCTCGCCCACTCCGTCGAAGACTCCGGTCACCAAACCGAAGCCGTCGGCCGCTTCGTCGGAGCCCTCGGCCGCCACCTCGAAGCCCCCGGCCACCAAGCCGAAACCCCCGGCCGCCACTCCCCGTCCGGTGGCGATCACACCGAACCCCACGGCCACCGCCCCGCCCGGGGCAGGCTCTTCGGACCGGCCGTCCGAGAACCCCTGATCGTCCGCACCACCCATCTCCAGGAGCGTCATTGTCCCGCCATCAGCGCCGCCGGCAGTCCCTGCTGAGGCCGCGCCGACTGGCCGCGCCGCCGCTGCGCTTCGTCATGCCGCTGTCGCTGTTGGCCTGCCTGCTCGCGCTTCTCGTCCTGCGCGGCCTCGCCACCAACGAGGCGTTCCACGACGATCGGATCGCGATCTCGGTCGACAAGACCACCGTGCCGAACGACCTGCTCAAGGGCGGTCCGGTCATCGACGCGCGCGGCAGCAAGAACGCGAAGCCCGTGAGCTATCACATCCCCGACCGCACCGCGGTCCTGAGCTTCGACGACGGTCCCTCGCCGCAGTGGACTCCGAAGATCCTGGACGTGCTCGCGGCCCGTGACGTCCGTGCGGACTTCTTCGTGACCGGCGCCATGACCACGCGCAACCCGGAGCTGATCCGGCAGATCGTCGCGGGCGGCCACGAACTCGGCGTCCACACCTTCACCCACCCCGACCTGGTGTACCAGTCCAAGACCCGGATCAGCTGGGAGCTGGCGCAGACACAGCTCGCGCTGGCCGGCGTCGCGGGCGTCCACAGCGCGCTGTTCCGCCCGCCGTACTCCTCCGACGCCACGGCGATGGACGACTGGAACTATCCGGTGATCAAGTACGTGGGTGCGCGCGGCTACCTCACCGCGTTCATCGACCGGGACACCGACGACTGGAAGCGGCCCGGAGTCGAGGAGATCGTCAAGGCGGCCATGCCGGCCAAGCCCGGTGCGGGCGCGCTGATCCTGCTGCACGACGCGGGTGGCGACCGTACCCAGACCATCGCCGCGCTCGAGCAGATCATCGACAAGCTGCAGGCCCAGGGCTACCGCTTCACCACCATCTCCGACGCACTCGGCGCCTCCAGCGCCACCGTGCCGGTGACCGGATACCAACTGTGGGCGGGCAAGGGCTACATCTGGGCCACCCAGTTCGCCGTGCAGACCCTGCCGGTGCTGGTCGGGCTGCTGGCCCTCGTCGGCTTCCTCAACTTCGGCCGGTTCGGGCTGATGCTCGTGCTCGCACCGCTCCACGCCCGCCGCGCCAAGAAGCGGGACGCCTGGGGACCGCCCGTCACCGGGCCGGTCACCGTGCTGGTCCCGGCCTACAACGAGCGCGAGTGCATAGCCAACACCCTCAACTCCCTTGCCGTCAGCGACCATCCGATCGAGGTGATCGTCATCGATGACGGCTCCTCGGACGGCACCGCCGACATCGTCGAAGCGATGGGCCTCCCGTTCGTCCGGCTGATCCGCAAGGTCAACGGCGGCAAGTCCAGCGCGCTCAACACCGGTATCGCGGCCGCCTCGTACGACATCATCGTGATGATGGACGGCGACACCGTCTTCGAGCCGTCCACCGTGCGCGAGCTGGTCCAGCCCTTCGGCGACCCGGAGATCGGCGCCGTCGCGGGCAATGCCAAGGTCGGCAACCGCGACAGCCTGATCGGCGCCTGGCAGCACATCGAGTACGTCCTCGGCCACAACCTGGACCGCCGGATGTACGACATGCTGAACGTCATCCAGACCATCCCCGGCGCGGTCGGCTCCTTCCGCAAGGAGGCGCTGCGACGGGTCGGCGGGATGAGCGACGACACCCTCGCCGAGGACACCGACATCACCATCGCGGTCCTCTGCGACGGCTGGCGGATCGTCTACGCCGAGAACGCCCGCGCCTGGACCGAGGCTCCCGCCAGCCTCCAGCAGCTCTGGTCCCAGCGGTACCGCTGGAGCTACGGCAGCATGCAGGCGATGTGGAAGCACCGCGGCGCGGTGACCTCCCGCGGGCCGGCCGGGCGCTTCGGCCGGGTCGGACTGCCGCTCGTCGTGCTGTTCGGCGTGATCGCCCCGCTGCTGGCGCCGCTGGTCGACCTGTTCCTGCTGTACGGCGTGCTCTTCGGGGACGCCGGGATCACCCTCACCAGCTGGGGCGGCTTCATCCTGCTCCAGGCCGTGCTGTCCTGGTACGCCTTCCACCTCGACCACGAGAAGCCCTGGTACCTGATCAGCCTGCCGATCCAGCAACTGGTCTACCGGCAGCTGATGTACATCGTCCTGCTGCAGTCCGCGATCACGGCGATGACCGGCGGCCGGCTGCGCTGGCAGAAGCTCCGGCGCACCGGCGAGGTCGCAGTACCGGTGGAGGCCTGATCATGACCGCATACACAGACCTCGGGCGTCATCAGGACACCGTCCAGCTGAGGATCCCCGCCGTCCTGCGCCAGCGGCAGGAGCCCGATCCGGAGCCGGAGCCGCAGGCGCCGTCCCCGCGCAAGGGCGGCCGCGACCGCTACCTCGACCTGCTGCGCGCGCTGGCCCTGGTCCGCGTGATGATCTACCACAACTTCGGATGGTTCTGGCTGCCCCTCGTCTTTCCGTCGATGGGCGTGATGTTCGCGCTGGCCGGCTCCCTGATGGCCCGCTCGCTCAGCCGTCCCGCGCTCGGAGTGATCCGCGGCCGACTGCGCCGCCTGCTGCCGCCGATGTGGCTGTTCGGCGCCGTCCTGATCACCCTCCAGATCATCGACGGCTGGGGCCCCGACTCCGACGGCCACCCCACCTGGTGGTGGACCAAGCTGGCGTTCTGGATCCTCCCGCTGAGCACTCCGCCGTACGCGGACGCCCTGCCCGGTTTCGGCCTGGTGGAAGGCGGCTGGGCCCTGCAGATCACCGTCCCGCTCTGGTACCTGCGGGCCTACCTCTGGTACGTGCTGCTCTCACCGCTGATGCTCTGGGCGCTGCGACGGCTTCCGTGGGTGACGCTGTTCAGCCCCCTGGCGCTGCTCATCGTCATGAACTCCTTCTTCGCCGACCAGGAGTTCATCTACGGCCGGGTCTGGGAGACCGCCAACGACTTCACCATGTTCGGCTCCTGCTGGATCCTCGGCATGGCCCACCAGGAAGGGCTGCTCAAGAGGATCCCGCAGTACGTCCTGCCGTCCATCGCCCCGCTGGTCATGGTGGCCGCCCTCTGGTACCTGCAGACCCGCCCGGTCGACCCGACCGTGCACACCGACATCGAGGCCTGGCCGATCGCGCAGGCCCTGTGGTCCCTGGGCTTCGTCGCCATCCTGCTCCACGTCAGCCCTTCCTGGGACCAGTGGCCCAGGCTGCTGGAACGCTGGAACGGCCTGGTCAGCCTGCTCAACTCGCGCGCGGTCAGCGTCTACCTGTGGCACCAGGTGGCACTGGTGGCCGCGATCCCGCTGATCGACCCCCTCTGGAGCGTCCCCTTCTTCTACGACAACCTCCAGTGGCTGCTGGCCAGCCAGTGGTTCACCCTGCTGGTGGCGATCCCGCTGGTCGGCCTCCTGGTCCTGACCTTCGGCTGGGTCGAGGACGTGGCCGCCAAACGCTCACCACGGCTCCTGCCGTACCCGCGCCGCCAACGGGGCAGGCGCCGCTCCACCGAGTGACGGGGGCCGCACCGGCATCCAGGGGCCGCTCCGGAGCGATCCGAAGCGGCCCCTCGGCCGTTCCCGGGACAGGGAACGGGACCCTGCTGATCAGGCGTGGGCCGCTGCGCCCCGCGCACGCGGCAGCGGTGTGCCGACCAGCGGACCCGAACGGCCGGAACCGGCCCTCTTGACCGTGAAGTGCACCTGGAGAACTCCGGTCCAAACGAGCGCCGCGCCCAGCAGGTGGAGCATCACGAGGAGCGAGGGCAGGGCCGTCACCGACTGGACCAGTCCCACGAGCCCCTGGCCCAGGAGTACGGCCAGGAAGACGGCCGTCTTGCGGCGCGCGGCGCCGAAGCCGTCCTCGGGCAGTGCGCGGAGCAGGGCTACGGCCAGGACCAGGACCGCCCCGGCCAGCATGCCGTGGACGATGGTCACGGCCGTCCAGTCGAAGGGCATCCGCGCCACGTCGGAAGAGTCGCCCGCGTGCGGACCGGAGCCGGTGGCGAGCGTGCCCACCACGACCAGCAGGGCCGTCACCGCGACCAAGGCCGCCGACAGCGACCGGATCCGCGCGGCGGAACGCGGCGCGAGGGGGACCGGCACGCCGGTCGGACCCTGGTCATCGCCGCCCCGCGCGCCGAGCCCGGCACCGCCGGCGGCATCGGCATCGGCATCGGCATCGGCGTACGCCGCATGCCAGGTGTACACCGCGGCGGTGAGCAGCAGCGTGGCGGCGAGGAAGTGTGCGGCAACGATGTACGGGCTCAGCCGCATCCATACGGTCACTCCACCGACGACCGCGTTGAGCACGACGATCCAGAACTGCGCCCAGCCTCCGCGCAGCACCGCGGGCATCGGCTTCTCCTGGAGCCGTGCGGTGATGATGACCCAGCCCACCACCGCGCACAGCGCCCCGGTCAGGAGCCGGTTCCCGAATTCGATGGCGCCGTGCACCCCCATCTCCGCGGTGGGGGCCAGCGTCTCTCCCGTACACATGGGCCAGTCCGTGCAGCCGAGACCGGAGCCGGTGACGCGGACGATCCCGCCGGTCACGATGATCGCGATGCTCGCCACGACCGAACCCAGTGCGGCGACTCTGACGCTTCTCGCTCCGAGCGAGTACCTGCCGGCAAGCCATGAGAAGGGAGTGCGCACGATCAGCCTTCCTCGAAGTCGCCGGGACGCGGCGCGGTGCGGGACCTCAGGGTACGCCGCGGGTCCGCCCGGTCCGGAGGGGCGTGCTTCCTGCCCTGCCGCTGCCCGTCGGAGCGCTTTATCCTGATTTCACCTATATTCTGGGAAACGTGATCGAGTCTGGACGGCCCCGGCTCCTCAGGCGCCCCGGCCAGGGATGGCTTGTGCGGCTGTCACCGGTCATCCTGACCGTCGTCATCGCCAGCTTCGCTTACACGACCCCGCCGGAAATGGCCTTCAGCCGTCTCCTGCCCGCTGCGCCGGCCCTCGCCGCCGCCATGTGGCCGGTGCTCCCCACCGTCCTGCTCGGGACGGTCTGCCTCCTCCTGATGATCGGCCTCAGCCTCGTCTTCCCCGACCTGGGGACGTGGTGGACGGCCTCCGGGATCATCGCGGTGACCGTGGCCGCCGCGTACGGAAGCCACGTCCGGCTCCAGCGGGAGCGCACGCTCCTCCAGGTGCGGCTCGTCGCCGACGCGGCGCAGCAGGTGGTGCTGAGCCCCATGCCGCACCGCATCGGCGGCATCGAGATCGAGTCGCTGTATCTGGCGGCCGCGGCGGAGGCCCGTATCGGCGGGGACTTCTACGAAGGCGTCGACACGCCCTACGGGGTCCGGCTCCTCATCGGTGACGTGCGGGGCAAGGGCCTTCCGGCGGTGGGGGCGGCCGCGGCGATCGTCAACGCCTTCCGGGAGGCGGCCTTCGGAGAGCGCTCCCTGATGAGCGTCGCACGCAGGCTGGACGCCAGCAGCACGCGGTACAACGCCGCCTTTCCCCCCGAGGGGCCGATGGAGCGCTTCGCCACCGCGCTCCTCGTCGAGATCCCGCACGAGGGCGGACGCATCGACATCCTCAACTGCGGGCACCCACCGCCGCTGATCCTGAACCGAGGGAAACTCCGTGTCCTGGACCCGGGCGACCCGTCCCCGCTCCTCAGCCTCGCGGAGCTGATCGGCGATCGGTACAGCGTCGACACCTTCGACTTCGCCCTCGGCGACGTACTGCTCCTGTACACCGACGGGATCGCCGAAGCCCGCGCCCGCGACGGCGAGTTCTTCCCGCTGACGACCTGGATGCGCCGGCAGCCGGCGGCCCCGCCCCGCGATCTGCTCACGGCTCTGCACCGTGATCTGCTCCGCTACAGCAGAGGGCGCCTCGACGACGACATCGCCGCCCTCGCCGTACGCCTGTGCGCGCCCTGAGGGCAGGCGCTGCCCCGGGGCGGTCAGCCGGCAGGCTGCCCCGCGCCTTGACCCGTACCGCCCGTACCGCCCGTCCAGCCCGGATCGCGTCCGCTCAGCCCGACCGCCCGGTCCAGCAGCGGTGCGTCGTCCGGTACGGGGACCACGGGGCCGAAGATGTCCCCGCCGTCGCCCTCTTCCCCCGCCGATTCCAGGAGGAACGCGTACGAGGTGTCCAGCGCGGCCCGATCGGGTGCGTACTCCTGGCCGGTGGCCCGGGCCAGGTCCCAGCCGTGGATCACCAGTTCGTCGACGGCCACCACACCCGCGATCTCGGCCGGCAGGTCCACGCCGCCCGCGCGGGTCATGCCGGTCCAGGCGGCCGGATCCCGCCAGGCCTCGGCCAGTTCGCCGAGGACCCGGGGCAGTTCCTCGCGCCAGCCGGCGGGGAGGGAGGGCACGGCCGTGTCGGGGGCCGTGTCCGTGGTGGAGCCCAGGTCCTTGCGGGCGGCGTCACGGAAGGCGGTGGCGAGGCCGGCGAGGTGGCCCAGCAGGTTGCCGACCGCGTACTCGGGGCAGGGCGTCGGGTCGGTGAGCCGGGCGTCCGGGACGCCCGCCGCGAGACGGGCCACGATCCGGGCTTGCGGTCCGAGGTCGAGAAGTGTCCTACCGGTCATCTGCCGCTCCTTCGGGGCCATGGGTCTGGAGGGTAGACCGGCGGCGGTGCCCGAACTCATCGCGACGCGAGCGGAAATCTCCCCCGGAGGGACGACTCGGCTCGGGAGGGGAACGAACCCCTCCCGAGCATCATGTGAGCCGGGGGGCGCCCAGGGGCCCTAGGTGCGCAGCGACACGCTCAGGGGCAGCTGATGCGGGTGTCGCCCGGGTCGGTGGTGCAGGTGTCGGAGCCCATGCCGCCGTCGGCGGTGTCGTTGGCGCCGACGCCGTCGGTGGTGGTCAGGCGGTCGTTGCCGTAGTAGCCCGTGAGGGTGTCGTTGCCCGGGCCTCCACTCAGCGTGTCGTCGCCGAAGCCCCCGTCGATGTTGTCGTTGCCGGGCCCGCCGTGGACGGTGTCGTTGCCGTAGCTCGCGCGGACGGTGTCGTTGCCGCTGAGGGCGCAGATGATGTCGTTGAAGTAGCCGCCGTTCAGGGTGTCCGTACCGCTGGTGCCGATGATCGTGCAGCCGCGGGAGTTGTTCACCGAGGTCGAGGCGCCGGCGCTGTTGTTGGCCGGGTTCGGGTCCTGGGGCGTGGCGGTGGCGGAGGCGGTGTTCGTCAGGGTGCCGGTGGCACGCGGTTCGGCCGTCACCGTGACCGTGGCGCTCGCGCCCGGTGCGAGGCTGCCGAGGACGCAGTTCGCGCTGGTCGCCGTGGTCGTGCAGGTGCCCTGGGAGGGGACGGCCGACAGGAGAGTGCCGCCGGCTCCCGAGAGGGTGTCGGTGAGCGTCACGCCCGTCGCGGTCGCGGTGGACGTCGAGGCGTTGGTGACCCGGACCGTGTACGAGGCCTGGTCACCGATGCTCACGGTCGTCGTGCCGGTCTTCGTCACCGACAGGTCGGCGGCCGGCGGGGGCGGGGTGCTGCCGCCGCCTTCGTAGCGGGCGATGCCGAAGGCGCCCAGCCCGGCCAGGCCCGCGGCCACGATCTTCCCGTCGGGCTGTACGAGCAGCCCCCGGATCTCCTCCCCGCCCAGCATGCCGGTGTACACCCGGCCGTCACCGCCGCCGAAGCCGGTGTCCAGGGTGCCGTTCGGCAGGTAGCGGGCGAGGGCGAAGTCGGAGGCCTCCTGGCTGTCCGGGTCGTCGGCCGTGCCGCCGACGAGGATCTTCCCGTCCTGCTGGAGCGTCATGTCGTACGCCACCGCCGTGCTGAGGGGCCAGACGGTGGTGACCCGGCCGCCGGTGCCGAAGGCGGGGTCGGGACTGCCGTCCGCGGTGAACCGGGCCAGTGCGAAGCCGGTGTTGGTCGTCCCGGCGGCGACGACCGCACCGTCGGACCGGACCGCCACGGCCCGGCCGAAGTCCGTACCGCCGAAGTCGGCGGTGGCCATGCCGTCGCCGCTGAAGGAGGTGTCGAGGCTGCCGTTGGACAGGTAGCGGGCCACTCCGAAGTCGAAGGCCGTGCTGCCCACGGAGCCCACCGCGACGAACCTGCCGTCCGGCTGGAGCGCCAAGCCGGTGGCCTGGCCGCCCGCGTCACCGGGGAAGGCAGGAGCGAAGCCCGCCACCACCGTGCCGTCCCCGCCGAAGGAAGGGTCGGGACTGCCGTCCGCGTTCAGGCGGGCGAGCGCGAAGCCCGCCCCGCCGCTGAGGCCCACCGCGAGGATCTTTCCGTCCGGCTGGACGACCAGGTCGGCGGCCCCCGAGGCATTCCCGAACGATTCGACGCGCACGAGGCCGGCGGTGCCGAAGTTCTGGTCGGGGGAGCCGTCGGTGTTGTAGCGGGCGAGGGAGAAGAAGCAGCAGCCGCCGCCCTCGTCCGCGACCTCCGTCCGGCCGGCGACCACGATCTTCCCGTCGGAGGGCTGTACCGCCACCGCCTCGGCCTGGTCGTCACCCCCGAAATCGCTGGTCACCCGGCCGTCACCGCCACCGAAGCCGGTATCGACGCTGCCGTTGGCGTTGTACCGGATCAGCGCCATGTCGAACGGGACGCCCGGCCCCGTGACGCGGCCGGCCACGACCAGCTTGCCGTCGCCCTGCCGGGCGACGTCCAGACCCTCGGCGTAGTCCCACGGGCCGCCGTCGTCGGGGAAGTACGTCTGGACCCTGCCGGAGTCGGCGAAGGAGGGGTCCAGGTCCCCAGGGGCCGCCAGCGCCGTACCGGGTAGTGCGAGGAGCAGCGTCAGGGCGGCTGCCGCCACCGTGGCCGCCCTTCCACCGGCGCGGGCGGGGCGGCGGCGCCCCTCGGGTGGCATGGGGTGTGCGTGGGTCATGGGCGTACGGACCTCCGAGTCGCGCCGGGCAGTGAGCAGGCAGCAGCTTCGTGCCGGACGCGCGCCCGACGGCCGAGGCGGGGGCCGGGCTAAGCCGCCTGAGGGAGGGGATCCACTCCCGTGGGCGAACTGGGCGAACTGGGAGAACCGGGCGAACCGGGAGGCAGGGGCGGCCGGGGTGAGCGGGGAGGGGCCGGCCTCCCCCGGACTCCGGCCCTCCTCAGACCACGGAGAGCAGGTCCACCACGAAGACGAGCGTCGAACCCGCCGGAATCAGCGGCGAGGGGGACTGGTTGCCGTAGCCGAGGCGCGGGGGAACGATGATCTCGCGCCGGCCGCCGACCTTCATCCCCCTGATTCCCCGGTCCCAGCCCTTGATGGCCCGTCCGCCACCCACGGCGAACTTGAACGGCTCCCCCCGGTCCCACGAGGCGTCGAACTCCTTTCCGGACGCGAAGGTGACCCCGACGTAGTGAACCCGGACGACCCTGCCCGGCTTCGCCTCGGGCCCGTCCCCGACGACGAGGTCGCGGACGGTCAGCTCCTGGGGAGCATCACCCTCCGGACGTTCGATCTCGGGCTTCGTCAGTTCGCTCATCGCAGCCTCATCGCTTCGTCGCCGCAGTCCCTCGTACGGACCGGCCGGGCGCATGGTCGGTCCATGCAGCAGACGATCACGCTACTCCGCATCACCGTCCGCGGCGGCACGGCATGGGCCGCGCTCGCCCCGGCCGGCTACGCCTCTTGTTCGGTCTCGACCTGCGCGTGCCAGTCCCGTTTGACGGCGCTCCACGCCTCGTCGCTCTGGCCCTGGCGCCAGTAGCCGGAGAGGGAAAGGTGTTCGCGCGGGACCTGCCGCTCCTGGCGGAGGTGGCGGCGAAGTTCCTTGACGAAGCCGGCCTCGCCGTGGACGAAGACGTCCGGGGTGCCGTCGGGGAAGGCGAACGAGGTGACCGCCTCCAGGAGCGCTTCGCCGATCGGGCGCTCGCCCCGGTGGAGCCATACCGGGACGACACCGTCCGGGGTCACGACCTTCTGTTCCTCCGCCGGGCCGGACACCTCGATGAAGGCGTGCACGGTGGCCCCCCGCGGCATCCGTTCCATGGCCACGGCGATGGCCGGAAGCGCGCTCTCGTCCCCGGCCAACAGGTGCCAGTCGGCCGTCGGTTCGGGTGCGTAGGAGCCACCGGGGCCGATGAAGTACACCCGCTCGCCCGGCTGGACCCGGGCCGCCCACGGACCGGCGAGGCCTTCCTCGCCGTGGACGACGAAGTCCACCGACAGCTCCAGCAGCTCCGGATCCCAAGCGCGCACGGTGTAGACCCGGTTGCGCGGCCACTCCTCGCGCGGGAACGCCGCTCGGATGTGCCCCATGTCCCAGGGCTCCGGGTAGGTGACGCCCTCGGCCGCGAAGAGGAGTTTGATGTAGTGGTCGGTGAAGCGGTCGGCCGCGAACCCGGCCAGTTCCTCACCGCCCAGGACCACCCGCACCATGTGCGGGGTCAGCTGCTCGGTGCGCACGACGCGTGCGGTCCCGGTCTTGCGCGCGGGCCGTTCGGCCACGACGCCTCCTCCACGTGAGAGTTCGGGTGATGAGGGCCTGGGGCCCCGGGAAGGCGCAGCCTACTGGGCGAGGGATTCCGGGGCCGTGACGCCCAGCTCCCGAGCGCGCTCCAGCAGGTCCTGCCGCACCTTCGGTGCCACCGGGATCCCCTGGCGCCGGCCGTCTTTACGATCGCTGGTCACGGCAGCCGTCTCGGCCGTCCGGTGGTGTTCTACGGGGCGCGGTGGACGCGGGCGAGGACGAGGACCGTGTCGTCGGTCGGCGGGGTGGGCAGCAGGCTCGCGAGGATGCCGTCCGCCGCCTGTTCCAACGGCCTTGGAGCTCCTTGCAGTTCGCTGCGCAGTGCTTCCAGACCGGCCTCGATGTCCCGGCCGCGTGCCTCGATGAGGCCGTCGGTGTACAGGGCGAGGGTCGCGTTCGCGGGGAGTTCGATCTCGGTCGTCCGGAAGGGGAAGCCGCCGACGCCGAGCGGAACTCCGAGGACTTCGTCGATGGTCTCCACCGTGCCGTCCGGTCGGAGCACCAGGGGCGGGGGATGGCCGGCGCTGGCGATGCGGGCGCGGCCGGTCTTCGGGTCGTAGACGATGTGCAGGCACGTCGCCAGCTCGATGCCGGCCTCCCGGGCGCACGCGTCGAGCTCGGTGAGCAGCTCGGCGGGCTCGCTGTCGTGCCTGGCCAGGGCCTTGGTGGTGATGCGCAGGCGCCCCATGGCCGCGGCGGCCGACACTCCGTGCCCCATCACGTCGCCCACCACGAGGACGACCCGGCCGTCGGGCAGGCTGATCACGTCGTACCAGTCGCCACCGACCTCGGTGATCCGGCTGCCGGGCACGTACCGGTGGGCCACGTCCACGTACGGGCTGGTCGCCAGCGCGCTGGGCAGCAGGGCCCGCTGCAGCGTGAGGGCGATGTCCTGGACGCGGCTGTACAGGCGGGCGTTGTCCAGGCAGATCGCGGCGCGTGAGGCGAGCTCGCCCGCAAGGCTGACGTCGTCCCGGGTGAAGGGCGGCCGGTCCCCGGACCGGCCGAACATGGCGATTCCCTGGACGGTGCCCCTGGCGATGAGCGGGGCGACGAGGACGCAGGCCAACCCGCTCTCGGCGAAGAGCCGCGCGCGTGACTCGATCAGGACGGTCCGGGCCAGGAACTCCTCGTTCACCACGGCGGAGATCGCCCGACCGGTGCGCAGCATGTCGTGGATGACGGAGCCGGGCGGATACCGCACCGTCTCCACCCCGCTCACGAGTTCGGTGGCCGGAGGGGGCAGGATCGTCCCGGAGGCGATCCTGCGGGTGATCAGCAATCTCGCCGGGTCGAAGACCTCGTCCTCGTCCATCCACTCCACGACCTCGACCACGGCGCCGTCGCAGAAGTCCGGCATCGACGCGTCGACCAGCTCCTGGGCGGTGATGTTCACGTCCAGGGTCGTCCCGATACGCGTGGAGGCCCCGTCCAGCAGGGCGAGGCGCCGACGGCTTGCGGTGGCTTCCAGGATGGCCTGTTCCCGGTCCGTCACGTCCACCATCAGCCCGCCCACTCCGGGGCGCGAGCCGACCGCCTGACTCAGGGGGAAGAAGCTCACCGACCGCACCTGGTCACGGTCCGGATGTCCGCGCGGGCGCAGACCGACCAGCGTCCCCACGACCGGCGCTCCGCCCAGCGCGACGTCCCGGAGCATGCGCTGGTACTCGCCGCCGTCGGACATGATCATGAACTCGTCCATGCGCCGCCCGAGGTGCGCCTCGATCGGCAGGCCGTCCATGTCGGCGAGCGCTTGGTTGAGGTGGACGTACCGCAGGTCCGGGTCGAGCATGACCAGACCGATGGGGCAGGTCTCGAAGAGTGCGTCGAGGAAGGCGAGGTTGGTCTTGACCCGGTCGAGCTCGTCACTGCGGCTCGCCAGGACCATCACCACCGAACGCCCTGCGGCTCCGGTCACGGAGAAGGCCCGGAAGCCGCACTCGAAGACGGTGGCGTCACGATGCCGCGCCGCCAGCCGCCCCCTCCAGTACCCGAGGGTCCGGCCCCGCTCCGTCAGCCGCGTACAGGATTCGGATCCGCTGCGAGACCCGTCGGCGAAGAGGACGGCGCCGGGCCCGGACAGGACCGAGGCGGAGTCGTACCCGAAGAGGTCCCGCGCGCCGGGCCCCCAGTAACAGACGCGGTCGCCGTCATCGATGCCGAGGACGGCCACGGGCACGTGCTCCAGCAGTGTCCCGGGCTCGGACCAGAACGGGCCGTGAGCCTCCTCGCCCCCCGGCAGAGCCGATGGCACGAGACGTCCCCTTCCACCCGCCGTTCCCTCCATTATGCGGGCCCCACGCGACGGTGCGCGGCGGGAAGCGTGCCGCGGCGGGCGCCGTGGTGGCCGCCCGAGGTCAGCCGGAAGCGGCAGCCATCGCCATCTGGCTCCGAGACCTCACCAAGGAGCCGTCAGGCACTGCCTAGTGCCACATTTCGCGGTCCTTCACGGTGAGCTCGACGACGGCCGCGTCCCGGACGTTCTCGATGTCCCGGATGTAGGGCGCCGCATTCGGGTCGTGCGTGCAGAAGGTGACGGTGGCAGTAAGGAGATCGTCGTCGACTCCGCCCATGGAGAGGATGAAGTAGGACCGGACTTCCTGGTCCCCGAATTTCCGCTCCGCCTCGCCGAGACATCCGAACGCATAGGCGAGGCACCTCCTGAGGAGGGGGCCCGTCCGCTCGGATTCCGCCGGCGGCAGATCGTAGTCGGTCATTCCCCGGCCGTTGATCGACGTTTCTTCCTGGAGCACGTCGAAGTACGAGGTGGTGATGTCCGGGATCAGTCCGGTCAGCACGCGTGCGCCGTTGGGGGTGTAGGACCAGCCTTCATCCTTGACCTCGAGGAACATGGGTGGGATGTCCGCGTCGGTGAGCCTCGTCGGGGGGTGTTCCGCCAGAAGCCGGGTCATCTTCTCGTTGATTTTCATGACTATCCCTCGCCGAGAGCGGAGAGGCCCTTTCTGATGGCTCCGATGAATCCTGGAGTATTGCCCACGGCCTTCTCGATGGAGCGTGGCAGCCCCTCGAATTTCCCCGTTTTGAAATCGTACTGGTACTTGGCGCCCTTGTTGCCCTGGTCCTGGAAGTGCAGCTGGCCTGCGCGCCCACCGGGATCCGGGTTCTCCACGTCGATGCGATACTGCCCGTGATTCCAGAGGGTCTTACTGGTGATCTGGGTCGCGCACACCGTCGTGGTCCCAGGTGATGGCCACCGGGTGGGGAAAGTCGGGCGTGGAAGTGACCTGTTCGCACAGGGTGGATCCGTCCCAGGTGAAGGTGACCTGCTCCCGGACCGTGGACCCGTCACCACTGAGCCGCTGCTTGGCGACGCGACGGCCGAGCGGGTCGTAGAGATATCGCCACACCGTGCCGTCCGGTCCGCGTCCACACCCCCGCTCCACGCGTCCGCGGTACGAGCCACCCCTGCTGAAAGGCCGTCACATCGGCCCGCCGGGTGTGCTCGTCGCCCGGATCCGTTCGGTGGCGAGGGCGGGATCGATGAGGATCTTGGCATGGGCTTCGGGGTTGCTCAAGGTGGTGAAAGCAGCCGGGACGCCCGCCAGTCCCACGTGCCCGGTGACGAGGTGGGCGGCGTCGAGGGTGCCGTTGGCGAGTGCGTGCAGAGTGTCCCGGAATTCCAGCGGTGTGTACCCGACGGCGAACCGAAGGTCGAGTTCCTTGTTCACCGCGAGCGAGGGGCGCAGGGTGTCGGGGCCCATGCAGACGCCGACGACCACGATGCGCGTGTGCAGGGGAGCGGCGGCAAGAATCCCGTCGATCATGCCCGGCGTTCCGACGCACTCGAACACCACGGGCCTGTCCGGTCGGGTCGCACCGGCCTTGTCCAACGCGCGCCAGGCGGTCCACCAGGGGACGGGCAGCCGGGTCAGGCTCTCGATGGCGTCGATGCCCGCGTTGTACTGGTCGGGCATCGACGTCATGAAGCGGCGCCCGGTGCCGGCCTGCGCCCACGGGGAGTCGACGGCCGGGTCGACCGCGAGGTCAGCGCCGCACCGCAGGGCGAGCGAGCGGCGGCCGGCGGAGTAGTCGCTGGCCACGACGGTGGCGACGCCACGGGCCTTGAGCACGGAGATGACCGCGAGGCCCACTGGGCCGCACCCGAGGACGATCGCGACGTCCTTCCGGGACACGCCTGCGCGGTTCACCGCGTGCCAGGCCACCGCCATGGGCTCGGTGAGCGCGGCGAGGTCCGCGGGGAGACCGTTCGGAACCGGCAAGGTCAGTGCCTCTTGGACGACGACGTACTCGGCGTACCCTCCCGGGGCGTGCGCGGACAGCCCGACACCGTCGACCTGCCGGCCGCGGCGCACCAGCGGGATGCTGACGACCGGTGTACCGGGCTTGATCCTCGCCGCGTTCCACGGGCCGTGCTCGACGACCCTGCCGAAGATCTCGTGGCCCAGCACCACGTTCTCGTCGGAGCGCAGGTAGCGGGGGTAGCCGCACAGCTCCAGGGACTGCGCCAACTCGTCGGCGTGCAGGCGGCAGTGCAGGTCGGAGCCGCAGATCCCGCAGCGCTCCACCTTGATCAGCAGCTGTCCCGCCGCGGGACGCGGGGTGGGCAGGTCGACGACTTTCAGCTGCCCCCGGGACAGGCTCACGGCCTTCACGAGGCGTCCCCGGTCGTGACCGGCTGCTCGGCCGCGGCGGGTTCGCGCACGGCCAGGTGGTAGGCCTCCGGCTTCCAGCGGGCCGCGTGCCGGCGGAAGGTGAAGGTCCAGTCCGGGTAGATGGTGGCGTTGCGGCCGTTGGCGTCCCGGTAGAAGGTGCGGCATCCGCCGAGCTCCCACACCGACTTCGCCAGTTTGCGGTCGAGGCCGGCGTTGTAGGCGTCGTGTGCCTGCGGGGTCACCTCGATGGATGTCGAGCCGGAGAGGTCGAGCGCGCGGATGGCCTTCTTCACGTGCTGCGCCTGGGCCTCGGCCATGTAGACCATGGAGCTGTGGCCCAGGCCGGAGTTGGGTCCGAGGAACATGAAGAAGTTCGGGAAGCCCGGAACGGACACGCCGAGGTACGCGCGCGGGGATCCCGCCCACACCACGTTCAGCGGCTTGCCCGCGCGGCCGCGCACCTTGTCCGCGAAGGGGATGTCGGTGACGTGGAACCCCGTGCCGAAGATGATCGTGTCGACCTCGCGTTCGACGCCGTCCGCGTCGATCACGCTGTGCTCGCGGATCTCGCTCAGCGCTCGGGGAACGAGTTCGACGTTCGGCTTCTGCAGGGCGGGGTACCACGCGTTCGACGGGAGGACGCGTTTGCAGCCGAGGGTGAAGTCCGGTGTCAGAGCCCGGCGCAAGGCCGGGTCCTTGACCTGGCCTTGCAGGTGTCGCAGGGCAACCCGCTCGATCAGGCGCATGAGCTGAGGACGCTTGGCGAAGCCCAGGACCAGCAGTTCCTTGGCGAGGTAGGTCTTGGCGCGCTCGACCCGCTGGAGCCCGGGGCGGGCCCGGAAGCGCTCGCGCTCCGCCTCGGTGATCGCCCGCTTGTCGTGGGGGGTGATCCACGGGGCGCTGCGCTGGAAGACGTGGAGCGAGCGGACGTGGTCGGCTATCTCCGGGACGTACTGGATCGCGGAGGCGCCGGTGCCGATCGACGCGACGCGTTCACCGGCGAGTTCGTGGCCGTGGTCCCAGCGCGCGGAGTGCATGATCTTCCCGCCGAAGCGGTCGATGCCCGGTACGTCGGGGAGCTTGGGTTCGGTCAGCGGGCCGACGGCGCTGACGAGCACCTGCGCCCTCCAGTCCCCGCTGTCCGTCGAGACGTGCCAGAGCTGCTCGTCCTCGTCCCACCGGGCGCCTTGTACCTCGACTCCCGTGCGCAGGTGCGGGCGCAGCCCGAACCGATCGAGGCAGCGGTTCAGGTAGGCCTGGATCTCCGGCTGCGGGGAGTACGTCGAGGTCCAGTCCGGGTTCGGGGCGAAGGAGAACGAGTAGAGGTGAGAGGGGACGTCGCACCGGCAGCCGGGATAGGTGTTCGAGTGCCAGACGCCTCCGGCCGCGGGTGCCCGCTCGAGGATGACGAAGTCGGTGAACCGGTCCTCTCTCAGGGCCCGCCCCAGCGCGATGCCGGAGAAGCCGCTGCCGACGATCAGGACCCGTACGTGCTGGATCATTCGGGACGCCCCTTCTTCGTTCGTGGATTCGGCGTGGTCCGGCCGTGTCATGTCGTCGTCCTTTGCGCGAGCATCGAGTCGCGGTCCGAGCGGAGGTATCGCGAGGCCAGGAGCATGCCGATCGCGGCGACCGCGAAAGCGAGGGGAACAGTGACCATCAGGGCTGTGCGCAGGCCGTGGGCCGATGCCCCGACGGCCGACGCGGAGCCTGCGGCCAGGGTGTCGGACAGGGCGCCGACGAAGACGGGTCCGCCCGCCCCGCCGATCAGGTAGCCGACGGCGAACAGGAGGCCCAGCGCACCGGAGCGCTGCTCGGGGCGGATGACGTCGGAGACCACCGGCACGGCCGCGGCCAGGTAGACGATGCCCAGCATGTAGCCCAGGCTCAGGAACACCACCAGCTGCCACGCCGCGCCACGGCCTGCGGCCAGGCCCGCGAAGGCGAACAGGGCGGCAAGGCCCAGGCACAGGGCCGCCACCCGCACCCTGGCCTCGGGGGATCTCCTCGCCGCGCGGTCGAGCACCCGACCGCCGGCGAGCAGGCCGATGAGGCCGGTGACCCCGACGACGACCCCGCCCACCAGGCCCGCGGTGACGAGGGACAGGCCGTAGTAGCGCTGCAGGACGGGAGTGAGGAAGGTCCCGATCGCGTACGCGGCGAAGTTGTACCCGGCGAACGCGAGGAGCATCCCGTACATCGAGCGGACCTTCATCAGCTGCAGGAGGGAGGTGCGCCGGTTCTCCCCGCTGGGGACGTGGTCGGGTTCGGCGGCGCCGCGCTCGGGTTCGCGCAGGCGCAGTACGAGGAAGGCCACGACGACCCCGGGTACGGCCGCGATCAGGAACGGAGCCCGCCAGCTGTCGAAAGCGACGGCCAGTGCGCCGGCGGTGACGAAGGCGAGCAGGGTGCCGATCGGGAAGCCGAGCATGAACAGGGACTGGGCACGCGAGCGGCGTTCGCTCGGGTAGAGGTCCGCCAGCAGGGATCCGGTGGCCGGTGCGTAGCTGGACTCTCCGACGCCCACTCCCACTCGTGTGGCGAAGAACCCCCAGAAGGAGGTCAGGACCCCGCCGGCCGCCGTGAAGGCGCTCCACACGAACAGCCCCCATCCGGCGACCGCCGTACGCGGGATCCGGTCCGCCAGACGCCCCAGCGGCACGCCGGCGAGCGCCGCGACGAGCACGAAGGCCGACGCGAGCATCCCGACTTGTGTGTCGTCGAGAGCGAACTCCTCCTTGATCGGCTCCAGAACGACGGAGGGCAACGCCCGGTCGTAGTAGTTGAGCAGATTGCCGACGAACAGCAGCCCGAGTACGTAGCCGGCCGACGACCGCGGCGCGGACGCACCGCTGGGCGACTTCGGGAATGAACGTGCCACAGGAGAGATCCCTTCGACGTGGAAGAGTGCTCGGCATGGCAGCCGGAACGAGGTCACCCGCGAGCTCCGCCACAGTGTTGCCGCGCCTGTCCCGGCAAGCTACGGAATCTCCGATAACCTCATCGCGCGAATTTTGTTCCCCGGAACAAACTCTGTGGCTAGGGTGCCGCCATGGACCACGAGAGCCCCACGGCCTGGCCCGCACGCCGGCGGATGCCGGACCTCAACACCCTGGACCCCTCGACCCACGCCACGGTCGCCGCCGTCGTCGCCCGCCTGCGCACGCGGCGCGAGGTCTTCGCGGACCGCTTCCTGAGCCTGGCGCGCAGGCACGTACCGGGCTACGCGGTGCTCTCGGACGAGGAGATCCAGACGTCCGCCCGCAGGTTCATGGACGTCCTCGTCTCGGAGCTCTCGTCCCTGCGCGTGCCCGACGCCGCCCTGCGCGAGATGCTCGGTGGCTACGCGGCTGAGCGCACCGCCCGGGGGATCTCCCTCGACGCGCTCACCATCGGCTACCGGCTCGGTTCCCGGGAGATGCTCGCCCTGCTGGACGAGATCGCCGCCGAGGTGAACCTGCCCCCTGACCTTCTTCTTGCGGTGCACGACAGCACCTGGGAGTTCTCCAACGAGGCATCGGCGGTGTTCGCCCGCGTCCAGCACGATCTCGCCCTGGAGCGCGCGCACTTCGACGCCGAACGCCGATCGGCCTTCGCGGCCGGCGTGCTCAGCGGGGCCTTTCCGGCCGAGCGGATCCACCAGGACGCCCACCTCTTCGGGCTCCGGCCGCAGGCACATCACGTGGCCCTCGCCGCACGGGCCACGAGCGCCGACGATGCCGACGCGCTGCGTCGTGCCATCGCCACGGCCCTGCGCGTTCCCGCCGACCGGTTGCCCCTCGCCGAGATCGGGGAAGTCCTCGGCTTCATCGCGCCGAGTGCACCCGAGGCCGTCGTCGGGCACTTGGTGGCGGTCGGTCCGCCGATGCCGCTCGATGAGCTCCACACCGGGTTCGGCGAGGCGGTGCTGGCGTTGGAGACCGCACGGTGCTTCGCCATGTCGGGCATCGTGCGCCTGCCCGACCTCGGTCCGCGGCCACTCGTCCTCGCCGAATCCCGCACCGCCGAATCCCTCACCGCACGCCACCTGGCGGCGCTCGACGCCGCTGGTCGTTCGAACAGGGAGATCGAGCGCACGGCGCGCGTCTACCTCGAATGCGACCAGGACGTGAGCAGGGTGGCGCGGGAACTCGCCGTGCACCCCAACACCGTGCGCTACCGGGTCAACCGGTTCCAGGAACTCACGGAACTGGACCTGCGTCGAACCGACGATCTGGTGACCACGTGGTGGCTGCTCAACCGTCGGCGAACCTGAGGTTCGCCGCCAGGCAAACGAACCCTGGAATCACGCGGCTTCGGTAGCCATCATGCCTTGGCGGTCGACGGCAGTGCTGGACCGTTCCGCGCCGCTAATGCCGTGCAGGAGGGGCGTCGTTGCTACCAGTTCACGTCGAGGCGTTGCGGTCTGCGGAGGGCGGTGTTGAAGTGCTAGTTCTCTGGTCTGGTGGCTGTCGGCGTCGGGCAGGACGTCACACAGCAGCCGCATCCGCGTCCGGTCCGTGGCACGCAGCCGTCCCGGATAGCCGGTGGTGTCGTTCAGCACGGCGACCGCGGCGTGTTGGATCGCTGCGAACGCCCCTGGGTCGGTATGGGTCTTGGCTGTCGGCGTGGCCAGCCGCGAAGCCCACCCGCCAGCCCGGCATGTTGTATGCCTTCGACAGCGAGTGGAACTCGATCCCGCACTCCACACCCCGGCGGCCCGGCGCGGCGGCTGGCATCGCATTCCCCATGGGAGTCGGTGGTGCCCAGTTGCCGCTGCAGCCGGTGCGTCCGATGGCACATGGCATCCACCCCGCGCAGTGCCGCCCGCACCGCCTTGGCGTCCCGGACGTCTCCCCGTAGGAACTCCGCGTCCGGCAGTTCAGGCTCTCCGGGGTGTGCCGCGGGCAGCAACGCGTACAGCACCAGTGGCTCGCGGCCCCGCTCGGCCAGCGCGCTCACGCCGTGCGAGCCGATGAAGCACGCTCCTCCTGTGGCAAGTACTCGCCTGCCGCGGGCGTCTGCGGAAGGCCGGGCGTCTGCGGGCGCTCCCATGCCCGGCCGTAAGACTTCGGTCGTCCACGGAAGGAGGGTGGCATGCGTCCAAGCCGCTCCGGTGCCATGCTGAAGCAGGAGGCGGAGGATGCGATGGGGCTCTATGCCGATCACGTGGTGCCGCGGATCGTGAACGTTGCCTGCGGGGCGAAGGCGGCGCAGCCGCTGCGGCGCCGGGTCTGCGAGGGCCTGAAGGGCGAAGTCGTCGAGATCGGCTTCGGTACGGGACACAACGTCCCCTTTTACCCGCCCGCCGTTACCGGCGTGGCCGCGGTCGAGCCCGCCGACGTCGGCTGGGAGCTGGCCGGCGACCGCGTCAGGGCGGCCCGCGTCCCCGTACGGCGGGCCGGCCTGGACGGTCAGTCGCTGCCCTTCGAGGACGACACCTTCGACTGCGCCCTGTCGACCTGGACGCTGTGCACCATCCCGGACGCCGAAGCCGCTCTGCACGAACTGCGCCGCGTTCTCAAACCCGGCGCGACGCTGCACTTCCTCGAACACGGTCTGGCCCCGGAAGGGGACGAGAAGGTACGCCGCTGGCAACGACGGCTCGAGCCGGTCACCAAGAGCATCTGCGGAGGGTGTCACCTCACCCGGCCGACCGTCGAAATGCTGAAGGCCGCAGGTTTCACGATCACGTCACTCGACGTCTTCTACGAGAAGAGCGCCCCGAAACCCATGGGTGCCGAGTCCCTCGGCACCGCTCTCTCCCTAGCGTAGGGATTTCGCCGGCAGCTTGGGATTTTGAGAGAAGGGTAAAATTACCCCATAGGTGTATTGGTTGCCTGAGGTGCCTTCGTCATGCCGTCGCGGCCAGGAGGGCGCAATGGATCCGTGGCTGATGTGGCTGATCGCCGCAGCGGTGTTGGCTGGAGCGGAGATCTTCACTCTCACTGCTGCGCTCGGAATGCTGGCTGGTGCCGCGCTGGTCACGGCGGGCTTCGCAGCAGCCGGAGTACCCCCGCTTGTGCAGTTCCTGGTGTTCACCGTCGTCGCTTCGCTCAGTGTGCTGTTCGTGCGCCCTATTGCGGTGCGCCATCTGCTCCAGCCTCAAGCGGAGCGGTTCGGCACGGACGCACTGGTCGGCAAGGCTGCCTATGTCGTCTCGGAGGTGACCGGGCTGGGCGGCCGGGTCCGCATCGGCGGCGAGGAATGGACGGCTCGCGCCTATGACGAGACGCTGGTGATTCCCCCCGGAACGACCGTCGACGTCGTGGAGATCAGCGGCGCCACCGCCCTCGTCTACCCCCGGGAGTGAGCCATGGAAGTCTCGGCGTTGCTGGTGGCCGGCGTGATCGTCGCGCTGATCGCAGTCTTCACCGTGGTGCGGGCGGTGCGCATCGTGCCCCAAGCGCGCGCACGCAACGTCGAACGTCTCGGCCGCTACCGCCGCACGCTGAAGCCCGGTCTCAGCCTTGTCATTCCGTACATCGACCGGGTCTATCCGGTGATCGACCTACGGGAGCAGGTCGTTTCGTTCAAGCCGCAGCCCGTCATCACCGAGGACAATCTCGTCGTCGAGATCGACACCGTCCTTTACTTCCAGGTCACGGATCCACGAGCGGCCGCCTATGAGATCGCGGATTTCCTCCAGGGCGTCGAACAGCTCACCGTCACCACCTTGCGCAACGTCGTGGGATCCATGGACCTGGAAAAGACGCTCACCTCGCGCGACACCATCAACAACCAGCTCAGGGGCGTACTGGACGAGGCCACCGGCAAGTGGGGCCTGAGAGTGAACCGGGTGGAGATCAAGGCCATCGACCCTCCGCAGTCCATCAAGGACGCGATGGAGAAGCAGATGCGTGCCGAGCGCGACAAGCGGGCGGCGATTCTCGGGGCGGAGGGGCAACGGCAGTCGCAGATTCTCACCGCCGAAGGCGACAAGCAGTCCGCAGTTCTGCGGGCGGAGGGCAGCCGTACCGCTGAGATCCTCAAGGCTGAGGGCCAGTCCCGGGCCATCGACGAGGTGTTCCAGGCCGTGCACCGCAACGACCCCGACCCCAAGCTGCTCGCCTACCAGTACCTGCAGATGCTGCCTCAGCTCGCCCAGGGACCCGGCAGTACCTTCTGGGTGATTCCCAGCGAGGTCACTGCCGCACTTCAGGGTGTGTCCCGCGCCTTCAGCGAGGTGCTGCCCCCGTCGCCGGCCACCCGTGAGACGTCCTCGGACGTGAGGGCCGCCCAGGCCGCCAGCGATGCGGTGCAGGCCGCGGAAGCAGCAGCCGAGGCCCTCGCTGACGCGGCCGAGGCCGACACCCACCCACCAGGTCCGGGCACGAAGTGAGGCGCGTCGTTGCTGCTGTGGTCCGGTTGCATCGAGGAGTTCTCGCCGGAGCTCGGTGGAGCCGGGGCGGTGCGGCGCATGCCGCTTCCAGGGTGTGCGCGTACTTCCTGAAGTACCGTTCGATGGCCTCCGGGGAGTTGGACGCGGGCATCAGAACGCCGGGGAGGAAAGCCGGTCGCCCCATCAGGAAGACCTCGCACGCAGAGCGCGCGTGGGCGGGCGGGCGGGCGGGCGGGCGACCCCCGCCTGGGCCGGACTGCGCGGAGGCACCGGACCCGCGTGATCCATGCGGGTCCGCAGGCGGTGCACTCGAAGGTCGCTTGGTTCTCGCGTGACTTCGGGCCCAAGTGCCCCCACAGGGCTCACCGATGACGCCTGGCGGGACAGGTGGCGTTCGTCGAGTTCGGCGCCTCCCACGCCGCGGGCCTCGGCCGCACCAACGAGGAATCGAGGTCGCTGCGGCCGCGTCGGCCGCCACCTGCCGCACCAGGCGAGTACAAGGGATGACAAACCGCCAACCCTCAGCGTTTTGAGACGAGGAGCAGCGCATGTTGCACGCCCGGCCCGCTCTGCGCCGCCCGGAAGCCAGGCTCGCTCTCGCACTGGCGTTCGCGGCTGCCGCCGCGGTCTTCGTCGCCGTCTTCCTGTTCGGCCGGGCGATCACACCGGACTACACCGCGACACTGTTCGGCCAGGCGGACGCCGATGCCGTGCGTCTCAAGGCACAGCTCGCCACCGGCGTCCTGGGGCTGGCCGCTCTCCAGCTGCTGCTTGCGCTGTGGATGTACCACCGGCTGCCCGGGGTGCGCCGGGTGCCGGGCCCGGTGCCGATCACCCACCGGATCGTCGGTGTGGTCCTGTTTGCCCTCACCGTCCCGATCACGGTGCACTGCGTCCGGGCGTATGGCGTGCAGCTGACCGGCTCGCGTGTGGCAGTGCACTCGATCGCGGGCTGCTTCTTCTACGGGGCGTTCGCCGCCAAGGTCCTGCTGGTGCGAAGCCGTCGCCTGCCGGGCTGGGCCCTGCCACTGGCCGGGGGTGCGCTGGTGGTCGTGGTGGTGGTCCTCTGGTACACGAGTGCGCTGTGGCACTTCAACGGAGACACCGTGCCGGCGCTGTCCTTCGGACACCATCACCTGCCACTGGGGTAGTTGTGACGAGCGGACGAGCACCGAAGACCAGGGCCCATCGGATGACGGCCCTCGGCAGCGGCTCCTCGGCGCGGTGGAGACCGCACGCAGCCGGTGGCCTGGGCGGCGCTGTTCGTGAAGGCGGGTGCGCGGTACGCGGTGCTGACCGCCAAGCACCACGACGGGGTGGCGCTCTGCGACACCCGGGCCACCGACCTCTCGGCGGCCCGGTCCACTCCGGCGGGTCGGGACCTGGTGGGTCCGTTCGCCGAGGCGATGCGACGTCAAGCCCGGTGGAGAACTTCCGGCCCGATCTGCTCCGGTTCGACGGCGCCTGGGAGCGCGACGAGCAGCAGTGGCGGATGGGCGAACTGCGCGAGCCGATCCTCGCGCTCAGTCCCGACACAATCCTCAACGGACGGATGGCGGATCACGGCGACTACGGGCCCCGGGGCTCGGCGTGCCGATCGGACCGCCCGAGGGGCCGTGGGAGCTCTGCTACACGATCGGCGACACCTGGTGCTACCAGCCCGGCGACAACCAGCACAAGTCGGTGCGCGAGCTGGTGCGCGTCTTCGCCGAGACCATCGGGCACGGCGGAAACCTGCTGCTGAACGCCGGGCCGAAGCAGGACGGCACGATCGTTCCCGAACACGTCCAACGCCTCGAAGGTCTGGGGCGGTGGATCCACTTCCGGAACCGCCTGACGCCCTCGCACCGGGAACGCGCCTGGCCACTCTGGTCCGTGCGTGGTCCGGAACTTCCTGTGAATTGGGTTACCGGAGAGAAACGACACTGGAATCGATCGGTTTCAATTGCCTCCCTGCTGCCGGAGGACGGTGCCCGACGGGGGTGTTTGTGCAGGTCAGGCACCGTTCTCAACTTCTTAGAAGAAGCCGAGCTTCTTCGGGGAGTAACTGACCAGGAGGTTCTTCGTCTGCTGGTAGTGCTCCAGCATCATCTTGTGGGTCTCGCGGCCGATGCCCGACTGCTTGTAGCCGCCGAAGGCCGCGTGGGCGGGGTAGGCGTGGTAGCAGTTCGTCCAGATCCGGCCCGCCTGGATCGCGCGGCCCGCGCGGTAGGCCGTGTTGATGTCGCGGGTCCAGACGCCGGCGCCCAGGCCGTACGCCGTGTCGTTCGCGATGCGCACGGCGTCGTCGAAGTCCTGGAACGAGGTCACCGACACCACCGGGCCGAAGATCTCCTCCTGGAAGATCCGCATGCGGTTGTCGCCCTCGAAGATGGTCGGCTGGACGTAGAAGCCGCCCGCCAGTTCACCGCCGTGCTCCACCCGCTGCCCGCCGGTCAGGATCTTCGCGCCCTCCTGCTGTCCGATCTCCACGTACGACAGCACCTTCTTCAGCTGCTCCGCCGAGGCCTGTGCGCCGATCATGGTGTCCGTGTCCAACGGGTGCCCCGGCACGATCAGTTCGGTGCGGGCCACGGCAGCGTCGAGGAAGTCGCCGTAGCGGCCGCGCTCGATCAGGGCGCGGGAGGGGCTGGTACAGACCTCGCCCTGGTTGAGGGCGAACATCGTGAAGCCTTCGAGGGCCTTGTCCCGCAGGTCGTCGTCGGCGGTCCAGATGTCGTCGAAGAAGAGGTTGGGGCTCTTGCCGCCCAACTCCAGCGTGACCGGCTTGAGGTGCTCCGCCGCGTACTGCATGATCAGCCGCCCGGTGGAGGTCTCCCCGGTGAAGGCCACCTTCGCCACGCGCGGGCTGGACGCGAGCGGCTTGCCCGCCTCCTCGCCGAAGCCGTTGACGATGTTCACCACGCCCGGCGGCAGCAGGTCGCCGATCAGGCTCATCAGGTAGTGCACCGACACCGGGGTCTGCTCGGCCGGTTTCAGCACCACCGTGTTGCCGGCGGCCAGGGCCGGAGCCAGTTTCCACACGGCCATCAGGATCGGGAAGTTCCACGGGATGATCTGGGCGACCACGCCCAGCGGCTCGTGGAAGTGATAGGCCACCGTGTCCTCGTCGATCTGGCTGAGGGCCCCCTCCTGGGCCCGCAACGCGCCCGCGAAGTAGCGGAACTGGTCGATGGCGAGCGGCATGTCGGCGGCCAGGGTCTCGCGGATCGGCTTGCCGTTCTCCCAGGTCTCCGCGACCGCGAGCGCCTCCAGGTGCTGCTCCATCCGGTCCGCGATGCGCAGCAGGATCGTGGAACGCTCGGTGATCGAGGTGCGTCCCCACGCGGGCGCGGCGGCGTGTGCCGCGTCCAGAGCGCGCTCGACGTCCTCGGCCGTACCGCGCGCGACCTCGGTGAAGGTCTCGCCGGTCACGGGGGAGGGGTTGGCGAAGTACCGTCCGAGGGCGGGCTCGACGTGCTCGCCCCCGATGAAGTGGCCGTAGCGGGACTCGTACGACATGAGCGCGCCTTCGGTACCGGGCGCAGCGTAACGGGCCATGGTTGGTCCTCCCCTTGCCGGGCGCCGGCCGCCGTTGGCCGGTGCTCGCCGTGAGGCTAGGGGCGGGCAGGTTGCCGGTACGTTGCACGGCCGCGCGGTGAACGGGCCGCGGGAGGTGGTGTGGTGGTTCGCTTCGGCCCCTCCGGCCCCTCCGGCCCCTCCGGCGGGGTGCGGCGCCGCGGTGCACCCGGTAAGTCGTCCGACTTCACGCCGAGTTCCGCGTCGAGGGCCCGTACGCGGGCCAGCGCGGCCGTCCGGCCGGCAGCCGGGAGCGCGGTCGCCAGGGCCCGCCAGACGTCGGCGTCCTCCGCGCCCCACGGGCTGCACACCCAGTCGGTGAGCAGCCCCGGGTCGGCCCGCGCGATCACGGCGGCCCGCGCCTGTTCCTCGATGCGGCGCCGGAGCCGGACGATGCCGGGCGCCGTGGAGGCGGGTAATAGCGGTCCCGGGTAGCGGGCCAGCGCCGCCGAGACGGCGCCCGAGGCCAGGTGGCGGGTGACGGCGGTGAAATCGGCCTCCAGCGGCGCGGCCGTGCGGTAGGGGCGGGAGAGCGGGGCCCGGGGCCCCAACAGGCCGCGCAGCCGTGACATTTCGGCGCGCAGGGTCACCGGTGACACCGACTCGTCCTCGTACAGGGCGATCGCCAGTTCCTCCCCCGACAGCCCCTCCGGGTGGTGCGCGAGCAGCGCCATGATCTCGCTGTGCCGCCGCCCGAGCCGGACCTCGCGGCCACCGCCCGTCAGCAGCGCCTCGTCGCGGCCGAGCGCGGTGAGGCAGTCCCCGGGGGCCGGGGGCGCCGGATCCAGCAACGCGAGCCGGGCCTCCGCCGCGCACGCCACCGCCCGCACGAAGGCCAGGGAGTGCGGATGGGCCAGCCAGTCGCCCCCGGTGACATCGATGGCGCCGAGCAGCCTTCCGGTGTGCGGATCGCGGACCGGAGCCGCCGCGCAGGTCCACGGGTGCACCCGACGGCTGAAGTGCTCGGCGCCGAAGACCTGGACCGGCTCGCCGACCGCCACCGCCGTGCCGGGGGCGTTGGTGCCCATCGCCGTCTCCGCCCAGCGGGCGCCGGGCACGAAGCCGAGGCCCTCCGCGCGCCGCATCGTGGCCGGTTCGCCCTCCACCCAGAGCAGGCTGCCCCGCGCGTCGCACACCGCCAGCAGATGGGCCCCGTCCGAGGCGAAGGCCCCCACGAGGTCCCGGAACAGCGGGAGCACCCGGGCCAGTGGGTGCTGCTCCCGGTACGACCGCAGTTCCGCCCCGGCCAGCTCCATCCGGGGCGCGCACTCAGGGCTGACCCGGGCCCGGGCGCAGCGGCGCCAGGACCTCGCGATGACCGCCCGCACCGGGGCCTCGACCCGCCCGTCCTGGGTGAACGCGGCGTGGGCCCGCCGTAGTTCCCGCGTCCGCTCGGCGGGGTCGGCCCCGCCCGGCAGAGCCACCGATGGATCGTCCATGTCGCCCTTTCGCGGTGCCTTGGTACCCGGAGCGCCCCATCGTCGTACCGGCCCGCCGCCCCGACAAGCGGTACGTCGGCCAGTGCGGGACGCGGGTCGGCCGGTCCCCGCCGGTGTGCCGCCCCCGGGCGGGTCCTCCTAGCCCTCCGGCTCCTCCGGCTCCAGCGCGGCCAGCGCCGCCGCCGGGTCCGGCGACGAGGGGCCCGCCGGGAGCCAGTGGTCCGCCGCGCGGCGGTACGGCCACCAGCGGCCGTCGCGGCCCAGGCGGAGCTGGCGGTCGCCGCCCGGCTGCGTCCAGCGGGCGCGGATCCGGCGCAGCACCGGGGCGGGGGCGTCAGCGTCGCCGTCGGTGTCGGCCTCCGCCCCGTCGGGCCGGGCCGCCGCCAGCGCGGCCCGGGCCCGGGCGAGCGACGCCCGGTCCGGGGTCCAGTCCTCCTCCAGCACCGCGACGGCCTGTGCCCCGCCGAAGCCCCAGGCGAGTACGGCCCGGTCCATGGCGGCCCGGTCCCTGTCGGAAGCCGCCGACAGGCGGGAGCGGACCCGAAGGTCGTGGGCCTGCGCCGTGAGCCGTACGGCGTCCTGCGCCGCCGTGAGCCCCGGCTGCGGGGCGCGCTCCGCGTGGGCCGGAGCGAGCGCTTCCGCGAGCAGCCGGTACGCCTGCGTCGCCGCCGCCTGCGCCAGGAACTCCACCCCGTCCACATCCAGGCCCGGCGGCTCCGTCCCCGACTCCGTGTCCAGCGTCGGAGGCTGGCCCGGCGCGTCCGGCAGCCGCGCCGGCGCGGGCAGCGGGGGCAGCGCGGCAGCCGCCGCGTAGACCTCGGAGGCGGCGACCCCGGCGTCATCGGGGCCCGACGGAGCCTCCGCTTCCGCCGTGCTGCGCTCTTCCAGCTCGGCCACCAGACCGGCCTCCGCGCGGCCGCGCAGCAGCAACAGCACGAAGGGGTCCTGGTCCAGCAGCCGCGCCACCTGGTAGCAGAGCGCCGCCGTGTGCGGGCAGTGGTCCCACTCGCCGCAGTCGCAGCGCGGGTCGAGATCGCCTATCCCGGGCAGCAGGTCCACCCCGGCCGCCGCCGCGTCCTCCACGAGCTCCGTCGGCACCTCCCGGTCGAGCAGCGCCGCGATGTGGCCGGACTCGGCGGCCGCCAGCCCGAGCAGCCGGTCCCATTGGGCTTCCGTGAACTCCTGCACCAGCACGTCGGTCCGGTGCGCCGTCCCGTCCGGGTCGCGCACCACGGCCGTCAGCCCGCCCGGCCGTACGGACACGGCCCCGACCGCGCCCGAACGCGCGTACCGCCGCCCCTGCTTGACCTGCTGCCCGTCCATCGCGCTGTCCTCCAGGGCGCGCAGCCAGGCATGGCCCCACCAGGTCTGGGCGAAGGCGCGGCCGGGGGCGGGCGGGAGCGGCGGGAAGGTCTTCTCGTACGGGTCCTTGTCGTTCATCCGTGTCGCTCCCCGGAGGTGGTCGGGCGCAGCGCGACGAGCTCGGCAAGCTCCGCGTCGCTCAGTTCGGTCAGCGCGGCCTCGCCGCCCGCGAGCACGGCATCGGCCAGCGCCCTTTTGCGTTGCAGGAGTTCGGCGATCCGGTCTTCGACGGTGCCTTCCGCGATGATGCGGTGGACCTGGACGGGCTGGGTCTGGCCGATGCGGTAGGCGCGGTCGGTGGCCTGTTCCTCGACGGCCGGGTTCCACCAGCGGTCGTAGTGGATGACGTGGCCGGCGCGGGTGAGGTTGAGGCCGGTGCCCGCGGCCTTGAGGGAGAGCAGGAACACCGGGAACTCGCCCGCCTGGAAGCGGTCCACGAGCTCTTCGCGGCGCGGAACGGGCGTGCCCCCGTGCAGCAGTTGAGAAGGGATGCCGCGCGCGAGGAGGTGGCGTTCGATGATGCGGGCCATCGCCACGTACTGGGTGAAGACCAGAGCCGAGCCGCCCTCGGCCAGGATCGTGTCGAGCAGCTCGTCGAGGAGTTCCAGCTTTCCGGACGCCGCCCCTGCGGCCTCCTTCGGGCCGTGGTGCTCCTTCGTGTACTGCGCGGGGTGGTTGCAGATCTGCTTGAGCGAGGTCAGCAGTTTCACGACGAGCCCGCGGCGCTCCATCCCGTCCGCTCCGGCGATCGCGGCGAGGGTCTCGCGGACGACCGCCTCGTACAGCCCGGCCTGTTCGCGGGTCAGGGACACGGCGTGGTCGGTCTCGGTCTTGGGCGGCAGTTCGGGTGCGATTCCGGGGTCGGACTTCTTGCGGCGGAGCAGGAACGGCCTGACGAGCGCCCCCAGCCGGGCCGCCGCACGCGGGTCGCGGCCGCTTTCGACCGGCTCGGCGTAGCGCGTGCGGAAGGTGCCGAGGCGGCCGAGGAGGCCCGGCGTGGTCCAGTCGAGGACGGCCCACAGCTCGGACAGGTTGTTCTCGACCGGGGTGCCGGTGAGGGCCACGCGGGCGGCCGAGGGGATGGTGCGCAGGGCCTTCGCGGTCGAGGAACGCGGGTTCTTGATGTGCTGGGCCTCGTCCGCGACGACCAGGCCCCAGTGCACGGCGGCGAGCCGGGGTGCGTCCAGGCGCATGGTTCCGTAGGTGGTGAGGACGAATCCGCCGGAGGGTTGGCCGGCCGGGCCTTCGAGGCTGCGGCCGGCGCCGTGGAAGCGGCGCACCGGAGTGCCGGGGGCGAACTTCTCGATCTCCCGCTGCCAGTTGCCCAGCAGCGAGGCCGGGCAGACCACCAGCGTCGGGCCCTCGTGCCCGTGCTCCTGGCGGTGCAGGTGGAGCGCGATCAGCGTGACGGTCTTGCCCAGGCCCATGTCGTCGGCGAGGCAGGCTCCGAAGCCGAGCCCGGTCAGGCGGGCGAGCCAGCGCAGGCCGCGGAGCTGGTAGTCGCGCAGGGTGGCGCGGAGGGCGGCCGGGGCCTGCACGTCGGCCGTCGCGGCGGCCCGCTCCGGGGCGGCGCGGCCGGGTTCCGCGGGCACGGGTTCTGCGTGCCCCGTATCCCTGTGCCGGGGATCCGCGTGCCCCGGATCCGTGCGCCCGGGACCTGCGGTCTCCGGGGCCGCGCGCTCGGGGTCGGTGGTGAGGATCGCGCGGAGCCGTTCCAGCGCCCCGGTGGCCTCTACGTCGTACCGCGTGCCGTCGAGCTCCGTCGAGCCGGTCAGTACGGCGGCCAGCGCGTCGGCGGCCGTCACCTCGCGGTCCTTGCGGGCGAGGGCACGGGCCCGGCGGGCCGCGGCCGGATCGATCAGGACCCACTGGTCGCGCAGCCGGACCAGGGGCCGCTTGGCCTCGGCGAGCCGGTCCAGCTCGTCGGCCGTCAGATCGCCCTGGCCGCCCAGGGCGTAACGCCAGCCGACGGGGTGCGCGGAGGTGGCGGAGAGCGGGCCGGACAGGCCCGGCAGGTCGGAGCCGGTGGCGGCCCGGCCCACGACGGCCCGCGCCGTGAGCGTACGGGCGAGCCCGCGCGGCCAGTGCACCTGCACCCCCTCGGCCGCCAGGGCGCCGGCGGCGTCCCCGAGCAGCTCCGCGACCTCCTCGTCGGCGAGGTCCACCGCGTCGGGGACGGCCGCGCCGAGCAGCGGGGCAAGCGGAGGCCACAGACGGGCGGCGCGGCGCACGGCGCGGAGCGCGTCCAGGCGGGCGCGGGGCGGGAAGGCGGCCGCGGCGGGCCCGGAGCCGGCCCAGACGTCGGCGGCGTCGGCGACGAGGGCGGCGTCCGCGAGGCCGTGCATCTGCAGCACGGCACGGAAGGCGGGGGGTTCGGCGTCCGGGTCCACCTCGATGCGGATCGAGACCCGCACTCCGGCGTCGTGCCCGGCCGCGACCTCCGCGGCCCAGTCGCGCAGCTCGGGGTGGAGCCGGGCCGGGCGGGCGGCGAAGGCGGGGCCGCCGGCGGCGGCGGGTGCGGCGGGGGAGCGGGGCAGGGTGTCGGCGACGGCGTCGAGGAAGGCGCGCAGCAGCGGCTCCGGGGCGGGCAGCCGTGGTGGGGCGCCGGGGTCGGGGTCTTCGCCGGGGCCTGCGGGGACGGCGGGGCCTGCGGGGCCTGTGGGGTCGACGGGTACGCAGTGCGCGTCGGGCGGCATGGCCGCCGCCAGCTCCCGGACCTCCTCCAGGTCGGCGGCGTCCAGCGGCCCGAGCCGCCAGGCGTCGTACCCGGCGGGGCTCAGTCCGGGCAACAGGAGCCCGCGGGCGGCGAAGCGCAGGGCCAGCAGGGTGGCGGCGCCCCAGAAGGGCGCGGCACCGGCCGAGGCGGTGGCCCGGACCCGGGTGAGCAGGGGCAGGGCTTCGGCGAGGGGCAGGACGAGGGCCGTCACCGTGGTGCGCCGTAGGTCGGGCGTGACCACGGTGAGCTGTTCGGAGGCGCCCTGGCCGTCCAGGTGGAGGCTGCCCTCGGCCGACTCCGCCCGCCAGAAGGCGATCCGGCCGTGGCGGGCCGGTTCGGCGGGGAGGAAGACGGCGGAGCAGGGGATGAGGCCGGAGATCGTCGGGAGCACGCATTCCTCAAACTTGACTACCGAATACAGGGTGGCCGAGACTAACCCACCCTCGGATGTGCCCGCCCATGGCGGCGCCGTGACCCGGGTCACTTCCCGGGACTTTCGCGGGGCTCTCCCGGGGCTCTCCCGGGGCTATCCCGGGGGCTTTCGCGCCACCGATCAGGCACGGACCCGGGCGCGCGAGCGGAAATGCGGGGGCGGGAACGCGGGGGCGGGAACGCGCGTTGTGTGGGGTAGTGGCCGACGGAGAAAGAGGGTGCCGCAGATGTCCACGAGCGGAAAGATCGCGGTTGCCGGTGTGGGGGCAGCCATCGTGCTGTTCTGGGCGGTCGGATTCTGGGCCGGACTGCTGGTTCTGATCGGTGTTCCCGTGGCCGCCTACCTGCTGTTGGACTCCTCCCAGCGTCGTAGGCTGCGGGGTATATCCAGGAAGCAGATCGGCCGCTGAAGGCGGCAGGGGGGTCAACCATGAGCACGGCGAGTCCGGCGAACCGGGCAGGTGTGGCGCAGGTCGCGGCGGTCAGCAGCAACGAGGTCTATTCGTTCACCAAGCCCACGCGCGAGAGCATCACGCTCCTCGAAGGGCTCGGAGTCGAGGGAGACGTCCACGCGGGGGTCACGGTCAAGCACCGTTCCCGCGTGGCCCAGGACCCCACGCAGCCGAACCTCCGGCAGGTGCACCTGATTCACCGGGAGCTCTTCGAGGAGGTGGCCGAGGCCGGCCACCAGGTCGAGCCGGGCCAGCTCGGGGAGAACGTCACCACCGCAGGCATAGACCTGCTCGCCCTGCCGACCGGCACCTTGCTGCGCCTCGGCGCGGATGCGGTGGTCGAGGTGACCGGCCTGCGCAATCCCTGCCTGCAGATCGACAACTTCCAGCACGGGCTGCTCAAGCGGGTGGTGAGCCGGGACGACGAGGGCAACCTGCTCCGCAAGGCCGGAATCATGGGCGTGGTCCACCGGGGCGGCACGATCCATCCCGGCGACACCATCGAGGTCACCCTCCCCCCGACCCCGCACGTCCCCCTCGACCGGGTCTGACCCGCCGAGCCGGCCACCTCCGCGCTCCGGTGCCTCGGCGCGCGGGCGCGGGGGCGGCCCCGGCTCGAACACCGGGTGGCGATCGGTGCGCTGACCGACGGTGCTGACCAGCAGCACTGACCGCCGACGCTGACCGGCCGGTCGCTCTCTCAGCCGATCCACGCACGGAGGCGCTCGCTGAGCACCACGTCATGGGGCAGCCGCTCCAGGTCGTGCGCGGGCACGTCCACCCCGTGTTGCCGGAGGATGCCGGCCAGGTAGCCCCAGTGCCCGGCCGCCATCTCTTCCCGCGTCATGCCGTCGAAAGGCTCGTCCGGACCGACCACCGACCGGGCCGTCTCCTCGATGTCCTCGGTGGAGGTCAGCTCGGCCATGCCCGACGGGCCCGAGGTGCTCCAGCCGCGATCGTCGAGCAGCACCACACTGCGGCCGTCCGCGAGTACGGCCTCCAGCCGTGCCGATACCGACAACTGCCGAGCGTTCGTAGCGCTGACGTGCAGATCGGTGTACGTGACCAAACGGGTCACCACGGTCATGCCGCACTCCTGTCGGCTCGCCCAACGCCCGGTCCTGTTCCCCGGCCCTCTACCCGGCCCTGTTCCCCGGCCCTGCTCCCCGGGCTTCCCGCCACGGCCTGCCGCAGGTGCTCGCGGAACCCCGGAGCCTACCCTCGGCGCCCCCGCCCCACCCCGCGCGACTCAGTAGTAGTCGCGCATCAGCTCCGTCGCCCACTCCGGCTGGCGGTGCTCGCCGCGCGGGCCGAACTCCGTCATGTACGGCTTGAGGTCGAGCACCGGAGTCCCCGCGACCGCGTCCAGCCCCTCCACGTGCAACTCGGGTCCGTCCGCCGCCAGCACGTCCACCTTCAGGACGCGACAGCGCGAGAGGCCCAGCCGGTTGGGGCGGTTCTTGCCGCGCTGGGCGAAGATGCCGACGAGCGGCCAGTCAGGATTGCCACGGGGGTGCCGTGCACCCGTCTCGATCTTGTCCTCCGGCACCCGGTCGAAGTGGAAGACCACTTCCACGTGCGAGAAGTCCTCCAGTCCGTACAGGGCTTGCGGACCGAACCGCTCCGGGGCCAGGCGGATCACCGCCGTCTCCCGCCCCCAGTCGTCGTCCACGACCGCCGAGCGGCCGCCCACCACCACGCCCACCGGGACCACTTCCACCGGATCCATCAGCGCATCCTCCCCCTCACGCCCGACTCGGGCACCGTACGCGCCTCGCACGTGCACCCTTTCCCGCCCCGGCAATCGCCGGCCCCGCTCAGGCCGGCCGTACAGCGACCCGGTCCAGCGCCGCGAGCAGCTCGGACAGTTCGGGAAGCTCCCCGTGCGCCTCGTGCGGTACGGCCAGCACCTCGCTCGGCTCATCGTCCAGCAGGACGAAGGCGGCCCCGCCGGTGCGGGCCACCAGCGACCACCCCGGCCCGTCGACGCGCAGCGTCCGCGCCTCGTCGCCCGCGAAGGACGACCGCACCCTGCCGGGCGGCGGCGGGCTCTGCGTGTACCCCAGCGCCTCCTCCAAGGCCCGCGCCAGCCCCGGGTGCGCGGCTGCGGCGGCCCCGCCGTCCGTGGCCACGCGCTCGCTCCAGTCGGCCCATTCCCGGGCTATCTGGTCGGCGCCCATCCGCCGCTGCACCGGACCCCAGGCCTCGGCCGACGGTGGGGTCAGCGGTACCCGCCCGGTGCCGTCCGCGCCCTGCTCGGGATCGTGCGGATCGGGGATTCCGGCCGTGGCCACCGAGAGGTCCAGCGGCCAGCCCGCCAGCGAGACCACGATGGACCGTTCGTCGGGGGACAGGTCGTACTCCATCCCGCAGTCCCACGAGGCGATGGCCATGGCTACGAGCGAGACGTCGTCGACCACGACCGTCCAGCGCGCGCCCTCCTCGTCCTGCCCCAGCACCAGGCCGTACCCGGCGGCCGCAGGCGGCACGCCCAGCAGCGAGCAGGCCTCGGGGTAGTCGTCACCCAGGATGCTCGGGAACTGTGCGGGGGTCAGCAGCACGGCTGTCAGCACGTACAGCGAACCGCCGTCCTCCTCGTCGGACACGTGGCCTCCCGGTCGTTCTCTCGTCGGCGCACCCTAACCAGCGAGTAACCACCGCGTCGAGAGCTGACGGGAGCGGATTTCCAAGCCCACCACCTGCAGGGAGGGCCGGATGCCCGCCACGGAACCGGCTCGCCGCCGGCGCCGCCGCGCCCGGGGTGACCCACGGGAGGCGCGTGCGGGGTCGTCAGGGGGTGCGGACCGCCAGCGCGAGGAAGCGGGTGTCCTCGTCGGCGTACGAAGTCAGCTGCCAGCCCGAACCGGCAAGGAGCGGGCCGAGGTTGTGCTCCGCGCGCATGTCGTCGGGGGTCAGCTCCCGGCCGTGGCGCGCCGCGAGGGCCGCCCTGCCGATGGGGTGGAACAGCGCGAGCCGGCCGCCCGGGCGGACCACGCGGGCGAGCTCGCGCAAGTTGGCCCCGGGGTCGGGCAGATGGGCGATGAGGCCGGCGGCGAACACGGCGTCCAGTACCCCGTCGCGCAGCGGCAGCGCGGCCACGTCCGCCAGCAGCAGGGCGCCCTGGGCATCCCGGCCCGCCTCGTGTGCGGCGGTCAGCATCTGCGGAGTGACATCGGCGCCGAGCACCGTTCCCGACGGGCCGACGGCCGCGCGGAGCGCGGTCAGCGCCCGCCCGGTGCCGCAGCCCGCGTCGAGCACCCGGTCCCCGGGCCGCAGTCCGAACTCGCCCACGGCGGTCGCGAAGGCGGGCTCGTCCCCGGGGAACTTGCGGTCCCAGCCGGCCGCGCGCGCCCCGAAGAACTCCTGGACGTGGCCGCGGTCCCGCGTCTGGTCCCGGGGCCGGCCCCGAGCGGGGTCCTGAGCCTGCTCCCGAGCCCGGTCCAGCGACCGGTTCCGGGTGTGGTCCTGTGTGCGGTCTTCGCTCATGTGCCCATGATCCCTCACCGGGGCTCCGGCACATGCCTGCGGAACGTGTGCAAGGTGGTACGCGGCGTGATCGAAGATGAACGTATCTCTGTCATATTCCAGCAGTTCCAGTGGCTTTCGAAATGCGGCCCGTGTTCGCTCCCTCACCCGGACTAGCTTCCGTGGCCATGGGACACCTGGACCACGCCGCCTACGGCTGGCTTACCCCCGCGCTGTCATACGTGATGGCTTCGATCGGCGCCGCCCTCGGCCTGCGCTGCACCGTTCGCGCGCTCGCCGCGACGACCGGAGCCTCCCGCCGCAACTGGCTCCTCACAGCGGCCTCGGCCATCGGCACCGGGATCTGGACGATGCACTTCGTCGCCATGCTCGGTTTCCACGTCACCGGGACCGAGATCCGCTACAACGTGCCGCTGACCATCCTCAGCCTGCTCGTCGCGATGATCGTCGTCGGCGCCGGAGTCTTCGCCGTCGGCTACGGGAAGGACCGCGGCCGGGCCCTCGTCCTCGGCGGCCTCACCACCGGCCTCGGCGTCGCCAGCATGCACTACCTCGGCATGGCGGCCCTGCGCCTGCACGGCTCGGTCTCCTACGAGCCGCTGACGGTCGGACTCTCCGTCGCCATCGCGGTCGTCGCGGCCACGGCCGCCCTGTGGGCGGCCCTCAACATCAAGTCCCCCGTGGCCGTCGCCGTCGCCTCGCTCGTCATGGGCGCCGCCGTCAGCAGCATGCACTACACCGGCATGCTCGCCGTCGCCGTCGAGGTCACCCCCTCGGACACGGCCCTGCCGGGCGCCACCGCCATGCAGTTCATCTTCCCGCTCGCCGTCGGCCTCGGCTCCTACCTCTTCATCACCTCCGCGTTCGTCGCCCTCTCGCCGACCGCCGACGAGCGGGAGGCCTCCGCGATGGCCTCCGCCGACCTCCGCCTGGGAGAGCGGGGCGCCACCGCCCCCGCGGGCTGAGGCGGCGCACGACGCAGGCCCCCGCCCAGGTCACCACCCCCACCAACACCACGCCACCGCCCCCGCGACCGTCACGTACACCTACGCACCGCCCGGAACGAGGAGCCCATGCGCAGACCCCGCAGAACACCGGAAGCAGCGGCGTCGCGGCCGCCCGCGCCCGCGCCGGCGGGTGGCCGCGGCAAGGGGCCGGGACGCCGGGCGCACGCCGGACCGCCCGCCGAGGAGCCGGCGGAGCGCGCTGCCTCCGACGTGTTCGCGGCGATACCCGGCGCGGCCGGGGGCGGTGCCCGCGGTCCGCGCCTGCGACTGCGCCCCGCCACCGTCCGGGCGAAGATCGTCTCGCTGCTGATGGTGCCGGTGGTCTCCCTGCTCGCCCTCTGGGCCTTCGCGACCGTCGACGCGGCCCAGGACGTCGCCCGCCTCAGCCGCGTTCAGCGCGTAGACCGGGAACTGCGGGCCCCGGTGGAGAACGCCATCGCCGCGCTGCAGGCCGAACGGCGCACGGCCGTACGGCTGCTGGCCGACCCCACTGCCGGCCAGGCGGCCGCCGCCCAGGCCCCCGGCCAGGCCGCAGCCCTGGACGAGCAGGCACGCCGCACCGACGGAGCCCTACGGTCGCTGCGGCTCGGCGACCGCAACACCGTGGCCGACTCCGGCGACTACCGCACCGACATCGTCGTCCGGCTGCGTGCCTTCGTCGCCGCCGCCGAGGGGCTGGGTCCGGCGCGCGAGGACGTCGCCGAGCACCGGGCGACCCCGGAAGCGGCGTACGAGACGTACACCCGGGTGATCGACACGGCGCTGGATGTGGGTGGCGCCCTCTCCGGAGGCGGCCAGGACGCCGAGCTGGGCGTCGACGCCCGGGTCCTGCTGGAGTTCGCGCGGGCCGGGGAGCAGCTGTCCCGGGAGGACGCCCTGCTGACGGCGTCGCGGCCGCGCACCGCCGAAACGCTTCGCCGCCTGACCGGAGCGATCGAGACCCGACGCGCCCTGACCGCCTCCGCCGCCCCGGACCTGCCCGCCGCCCAGCAGGACGCCTGGCAGTCCGTGGCCAAGAGCGCCGCCTACGCCGACCTCACCGGGGCCGAGGACCGGGCGCTCGCCGCCGCGGCCGGTGCCGGGGCGGCCGGCCCGCCCTCCGGCTGGGAGGCGGCCTACACCTCGGTCGCCGGCTCGATGCGGGAGATCGGGGACGCCGCCCACGCGGCCGCCGCGGACCGCGCCGACCCCTTCGGCGCGGGCGCGCTGAGTCCCGCCGGAGCCGCCGTCGCCCTGGGCCTGGCCGCGGTGGCCGCCTCGCTCGTCATCTCGGTCCGCATCGGCCGGGCCCTCGTGGTCGAGCTGGTCTCGCTGCGCAACACCGCGCTGGAGATCGCGCACCGCAAACTCCCGCAGGCCATGGACCGGTTGCGGGCCGGGCAGGACATCGACGTGGCCGCCGAAACCCCGCGGGGACCGGCCGCCGACGACGAGATCGCCCAGGTCGGCGAGGCACTGGCCACGGTCCACCGGGCCGCGCTCAGCGCCGCCGTCGAACGCGCGGAACTGGCCAGCGGCGTGAGCGGGGTCTTCGTCAACCTCGCCCGGCGCAGCCAGGTCCTGGTCCACAAGCAGCTCACCCTCCTCGACTCGATGGAGCGGCGCGCCGACGACCCGAACGAGCTCGGCGACCTCTTCCGCCTCGACCACCTCACCACCCGGATGCGGCGGCACGCCGAAAGCCTGATCATCCTCTCGGGCGCCGCCCCCGGCCGCGCCTGGCGGATGCCGATCCCGCTGACGAACGTCGTGCGGGCCGCCGTCTCCGAGATCGAGGACTACCCGCGCGTCGAGGTCCGCCAGCTCGCGGAGGCGGCCGTGGTCGGCGGAGCCGTCGCCGACCTCACCCATCTGCTCGCGGAACTCATCGAGAACGCCACCCAGTTCTCCCCGCCCCACACCAAGGTCAGGGTCAGCGGAGAACCCGTCGGCGCCGGCTACGTCCTGGAGGTCGAGGACCGGGGTCTCGGCATGGGCCGCGAATCCCTCCAGGAGGCCAACCGGCGCATCGAGCAGTCCGAGGCGCTCGACCTCTTCGACAGCGACCGGCTCGGGCTCTTCGTGGTCAGCCGTCTCTCGGCCCGCCACGGTGTGAAGGTACACCTGCGCATGTCACCGTACGGCGGCACCACCGCGGTGGTGCTGCTCCCGAACTCCCTGCTCCAGGGCGCCCTCACGGCCGCCGCACCGCAGCCCGAGGAGCAGGCGCGCGCGACCCCGGCTCCGGAGCCGGTCACCGAACCGGTCCGGGAGCGGGAGCGGCTGCGGGAGCCGTCCCAGGCCATCAGCGTCGTACGCGACGACGTGCGCGGGGTGCCGGTCCCGGACCGGAGCCCCGTACGGGAGGAGCCCCGGCCCTCCCCGGTGGCCCCGCTGCGGCCGCGCGGCTCCGCGGGCGCGGTTCCCCGTACGCCCGCCCCGGCTGTCACGGCGGCCCCCTCGGGCCCATCCGCCCCCTCGGGTCCGGCGGCCTCCGTCACCGAACTGCCGCGCCGGGTCCGGCAGGCGAGCCTCGTCCCGCAGCTGCGCGAGGCCCCCGCTCCGAAGGCCCCGGCCGGTGTCCGGGGGGCCGATGAACCGCGCGGCCGCAGCCCCGAGCAGGCGCGCGAGCGGATGGCGGCGTACCGGGCGGGCTGGGTGCGGGGCACGCAGGCGACCGGCGAGGCCGGCGCGGACGGCCCGGGCGGCGCGGGCAGTGCGGGGCCCACGGGTGGCACGGGCGGCACAGGCAGTACTGGCGAAGGCGAAGGAGCACGATGATGATCGAACATCAGAGGATCGACCTCGACGGCGTCCGCAGGTCGGGCGAGCTCGACTGGCTCCTGGACGACCTCGTGGTCCGGGTGCGCGAGGTCCGGCACGCCGTGGTCCTGTCCAACGACGGCCTGGCGGTGGGCGCTTCCAGCGCGCTCAGCCGGGAGGACGCCGAACACCTGGCGGCCGTGGCCTCCGGCTTCCACAGCCTGGCCAAGGGCGCAGGCCGGCACTTCCACGCCGGGGGCGTGCGCCAGACGATGGTGGAGATGGACGAGGGCTTCCTCTTCGTGGCGGCCGCCGGAGACGGCTCCTGCCTGGCCGTGCTCAGCGGCGCCGGCGCCGACATGGGGCTGATCGCCTACGAGATGGCCCGGCTGGTCAAGCGGGTCGGCGAGCACCTGTACACCCCGGCCCGGTTCGCGGCGCGGCCGCCGGCCGCCGGTTGAGGGCGGCGGCCTTGAGCACGAACGGCCGGTGGTACGACGCCGACGCGGGCCCGCTCGTCCGTCCGTACGCCATGACCGGCGGACGCACGAAGCCGGGACCCCACGGGGTCCGGTTCGACCTGATCGCACTGGTCGTCGTGGACCCGGCGGGGACCGACGAGGCGGCCGAGTCGCTGCTGGGGCCGGAGCACCGTGCGCTGCTCGGCCTGTGCCGGGACGAGACCCAGTCGGTGGCGGAGCTCGCGGCGGACGCGGACCTTCCCGTGGGCGTCGTGCGCGTACTGCTCGGGGACCTGCTGGAGGCCGGGCACGTCAAGGTCAGCAGACCGGTGCCACCCGCACAGCTGCCTGACGAGCGGATTCTGCGTGAAGTCATCGAGGGATTGCGAGCGCTGTGATGGGACTGCACGACAACGGGCCGGCGCCGTCCGCCGAGGGCGGAGAGGAACTGGCCTCGCTCGCGCTGAAGATACTCGTGGCGGGCGGCTTCGGCGTGGGGAAGACGACCCTGGTCGGCTCCGTCAGCGAGATCCGGCCGCTGCGGACGGAGGAACTCCTCAGCGAGGCCGGGGAACTGGTCGACGACACGGGCGGGGTCGACCAGAAGACGACGACCACCGTGGCCATGGACTTCGGGCGGATCACGATCAGGTCGGGGCTGTCCCTCTACCTGTTCGGAACCCCGGGGCAGGACCGCTTCTGGTTCCTGTGGGACGAGCTGTCGCAGGGGGCTCTGGGCGCGGTGGTCCTCGCCGACACGCGGCGGCTGGAGGACTGCTTCCCGGCGGTGGACTACTTCGAGCACCGCAAGATCCCGTTCGTGGTGGCCGTCAACTGCTTCGCGAACGCACGGCGGTACGCCTCGAACGAGGTCGCGCGGGCGCTGGACCTGGATCAGGGGACGCCGGTGGTGCTGTGCGACGCGCGGGACAAGGACTCGGGGAAGGAAGTGCTGATCCGGCTGGTGGAGTACGCGGGGCGGGTGCACACGGCGCGGCTGCTGGAGTCGGTGGAACCGCGGGCCGATTCGGTGTGAACCGGCCCGCGGTGAAGGGGTGTTGGGGTGGTGGTCCCGTCACGCGGACGGGGACGCCGTCAGTCGGCCACGCCTGCTGCCGAGATCACCTTGTCGATGTGGACGCGCACGAGCAGCTCGCCGGGGACGGCGTTGCGGCGCCCGAAGGCCTCGCCCTGGTCCGCTCCCATGTAGCGGGCGCCGATCCTGGTCGACCAGGGGAGCATCGCGTCCAGGTCCTCGCTGATCTCCGCCCGGCCCTGGAGGACGACGTAGGAGAAGGGCGGCCGGTCGTCGTCCACGCAGAGCGCGACGCGGCCGTCGCGGGCCAGATTGCGCCCCTTGACGGTGTCCTTCCCGGTGTTGAACACGAAGGAATCGCCGTCGAGAACGAACCAGATGGGAGCGATGTGAGGGCTTCCGTCCTCACGGACGGTGGACAGTTTCCCGGTGCGGGTGGAGCGGGAGACGAACTCCCGCCATTCCTCTTGAGTCATCTTCTTCACCATGGGTCCATCCTCCTTGCCGGAAAGGCCCTGGTGGGGAAGGCTGGCGGCACGAGTACGCGGGGTGGGGCGCGGCCGGTGCGGCCGCGTCGACGGGGAGGGACTGTATATGGCGCTGGACAAGCAGCTTGACTGGCTGCTGGACGACTTGACGCGGCGCGTGCAGCAGGTGCGGCACGCGGTGGTGCTGTCCAACGACGGCCTGGTGACGGGCGCGAGCGCGGGGCTGGCACGGGAGGACGCGGAGCACCTGGCGGCCGTCGCGGCGGGGCTGCAGAGCCTTGCGAAGGGCTCGGGGCGGCACTTCAGGGCGGGTGAGGTCCGACAGACCATGGTCGAGTACGACGACGGGGTCCTCTTCGTCATGGCCGCGGGTGCGGGCAGCTGCCTGTGCGTGCTGAGCGCCTCCGAGGCGGATATCGGGCACGTGGCGTACGAGATGACGCTGCTGGTCAACCGGGTGGGGGAGCACCTGGGTGTCGCGGAGCGGCGGATCACCGGCGGCTGAGAGCGGCGGGCGGCGCGGTTCGCCCTTTCGGAGTTGTCCACAGGCCCGGCGAGGTGCTGTCGCTCTGAGTTACGTTCTTCACACACAGTAATCACTCTGGTGGGGAGAGCGTGATGACACAGACGGTTCAGGCGCCGCGGGCACAGCGGACGCCGCAGGCGCTGCAGGCACTGCAAACACCGCAGGCACTACGGACGCCGCAGACACCGCAAGCGCCACAGACGACGGACATGCCGCACGTGGCGCAGGCCGCCGGGCTGATGGGCGGCGGGCGCGCCGCGGGGGAACTGGGCCTGAGCCGAAGCGAGTTCGCCCGCGCCGTCCAGCTGGGCATCGTGCGGACCGGCCCCCAAGGGGCCGCCGGGGCCGCGCGGTACACCCGGACCGAGCTCGACCGGGTCCGGTCGGCCGAGGGATTCCCGGACGCGCTGCGCGAGCGCGTGGAGACGGTCGCGGGAGCGGAGGCCGCGGCCGCCGTCCTCGGGGTCGGCCCGAGCCGGTTCACCCGGCTCGCACGCTGCGGACACCTCACTCCGGTCGGATACCGGATCAACCGCTACCGGGCGGTGGTGTGGCTCTATCTGACCGCGGAGCTACGGGACTTCGCGGCTCGGGAGCCCGGGATGCTCCGCGGGAGCGCGCCGCCGGGCGATCGGGAACTGATCGAGACCAGGGCCGACCTGCGGCCCCGCAGGTGGCGCGAGCGGCATGTCGGGCTGCTGCTGAGACGGACCGCCGACCCCTGGGAGCGGGCTGCCGTACTGGCCTCCGTGCTCCCGGAAGACGATGTGCGCGCGACCGTGCCCGACGAGGCGGAGCGGATCCTGCTCGGCGCACTCGCCCCGCCCCCGCCCTACGGGCACCCGCAGGTTCCGGCGGCCGCCGAGGTGGCGGCCCGGCTGCTGCGGGCCGGGCCACCGGACGAGATCGGCTGGTACCGCACCAGCCTCGACTTCGCCCTGACCGGAGCGAGGGGTCAGTCGAAGTCGACGGGGGAGAGGGGGCCGACGTAGACCCAGGCCCCGTTCTCCCGGGCGAAGGAACTGTGCTCGTGCAGCGAGCCGGTGTGCCGGCCCTCGCGGTAGTGCGCCCGGAACTCCACCGAGCCCTCCGTCTCGAACATCCCGCCGCGCTCGGTGGCCAGGATCTCCAGCCGTTCCCAGCGCTGCCCGGGATCCAGGTCGAGCGCGCCCGGCCGGGTCGAGGGGTGCCAGGAGCGCAGGAGGTAGGCGGTGTCGCCGACGGCGAAGGCGCTGAAGCGGGAGCGCATCAACAGCTCGGCGGTGGGCGCCTGCCGCCCGCCGGAGTGGAAGCGGCCGCAGCACTCCGGGTAGGCGGCGGGCAGCCCGCAGGGACAGGGCAGGGCTGGAGTGGCGGGCGTGGGCATGGGACTCGCTCAGTTCTTCGGGGACGGAGGTGACTACTGGGGCGATACGGCCGGCTTGGAGGCCTTGGCGCCGTAGGGACGGAAGAGCCCCTCCTGGACCACCGATACCAGCAGCCTGCCTTCGAGGTCGTAGATGCGGCCGCGGGCCAGGCCCCGGCCGCCGTGCGCGATGGGCGATTCCTGGTCGTACAGGAACCACTCGTCGGTCCGGAAAGGCCGGTGGAACCACATGGCGTGGTCGAGGGAGGCCATGTCGAAACCGCGCATGCCCCACAGCGGTTCCACGGGGATGCGCACGGCATCGAGGAGGGTCATGTCACTGGCGTAGGTGAGGGCGCAGGTGTGCACGAGCGGGTCGTCGCCCAGCGGGCCGACGGCGCGCATCCACACCGCGCTGCGCGGATCGGCGTCCTTGAGCTCCTCGGGGGTCCAGCGGAGCCGGTCCACGTAGCGGATGTCGAAGGGCTGGCGGCGGGCCATCCGCTCCAGCGCCTCCGGCAGCGTGCCCAGGTGCTCGCGGATCTCGTCCACGACCTTCGGGAGGGTGTCCGGGTGCGGGAAGTCGAGGCGGGGAGGCAGCTGGTGCTCGATGCTGCCCTCCTCCGGCTGATGGAAGGAGGCGGTCAGATTGAAGATGGTCTTGCCCTGCTGGACCGCGGTGACCCGGCGGGTGGTGAAGGAGCGCCCGTCGCGCACCCGCTCCACCTGGTACACGATCGGCACTCCGGGGATGCCAGGGCGCAGGAAGTACGAGTGGAGGGAATGGACGGGCCGGTCGCCCTCCGTGGTGCGGCCGGCCGCCACCAGCGCCTGGCCGGCGACCTGGCCGCCGAAGACGCGCTGGAGGGACTCCTGGGGGCTGGCGCCCCGGAAGATGTTGACCTCGATCTGCTCCAGGTCGAGCAGATCGACCAGCCTCTCGGCGGGGTTCGTCATCAGAGGATCTCCACTGTCGGGCCCGGCGGCCGTGACGGCGCCGGTCGGTTGCGGGTCGGGGGTCGGTTGCCGGGCGGGTGCCCGCCCGGGCGGAGCCGGGAGGAGGTCAGAGCTGGCCGAGTTCGCCGACCGAGGTGACGCGCAGGACCGCACGGCCCTCCTCGTCGGAGGCGGCGAGGTCCACCTCGGCGCTGATGCCCCAGCCATGGTCCCCGTTGGGGTCGGCGAAGGTCTGCCGGACGCGCCACAGGCCGTGCGCCGCGTCCTCCTCGATCTGGAGCAGCTTGGGGCCGCGCGCGTCGGGGCCCGTACCCAGGTCGTCGTACTCGTCCCAGTAGCCGTCCATGGCCTCGCCCCAGGCGTCGGCGTCCCAGCCGGAGTCGCCGTCGAGCTCGCCCAGCACGTTGACGTGGTCCAGGGCCGCCAGCTCCACCCGGCGGAACATGGCGTTGCGGACCAGGACGCGGAAGGCGCGGGCGTTCGCGGTGACCGGCTTGACCTGGTCGGCCTTCTCCTGGGCCTGCTCCGCCGTCTCCACCTCGGGGTTCGCCAGCTGCTCCCACTCGTCGAGCAGGCTGGAGTCGACCTGGCGGACCAGCTCGCCGAGCCACTCGATCAGGTCCTGGAGGTCCTCGGACTTGAGGTCGTCGGGGATGGTGTGGTCCAGAGCCTTGAAGGCGCTCGCCAGGTAGCGCAGCACGATGCCCTCGGTGCGCGCCAGTTCGTAGTACGAGGTGAACTCGGTGAAGGTCATCGCGCGTTCGTACATGTCGCGGATGATCGACTTCGGGGAGACGGGGTGGTCGCGGACCCACGGGTGGCTCTTGCTGTACACGTCGTAGGCGTGCAGGAGCAGCTCTTCGAGGGGCTTGGGATAGGTGATCTCCTGGAGCCGCTCCATCCGCTCCTCGTACTCGACCCCGTCGGCCTTCATCGCGCCCACGGCCATGCCGCGTTCCTTGTTCTGCTGGGCGGCGAGGATCTGGCGCGGGTCGTCCAGCGTGGACTCCACCACCGAGACCATGTCCAGCGCGTAGGAAGGGGACTCCGGGTCCAGCAGGTCGAAGGAGGCCAGTGCGAAGGTGGACAGCGGCTGGTTCAGCGCGAAGTCCTGCTGGAGGTCGACGGTCAGCCGGATCGTGCGGCCCTCGGCGTCCGGGGTGTCGAGCTTCTCGACGACACCGCCGTCCAGCAGGGAGCGGTAGATGGCGATGGCCCGGCGGATGTGGCGCAGCTGGGCCTTGCGCGGCTCGTGGTTGTCCTCCAGCAGGTGGCGCATCGCCTTGAAGGCGTCGCCGGGCCGGGCGATGACCGACAGGAGCATGATGTTGGTGACCTTGAAGCGCGAGGTCAGCGCCTCCGGGTCGGCGCCGATGAGCTTTTCGAAGGTGATGTCCGACCAGGCCACGAAGCCTTCGGGGGCCTTCTTGCGGACCACCTTGCGGCGCTTCTTCGGGTCGTCGCCCGCCTTGGCGAGGGCCTTCTCGTTCTCGATGACGTGCTCGGGCGCCTGGGCCACCACATAGCCGGCGGTGTCGAAGCCGGCCCGGCCGGCGCGGCCGGCGATCTGGTGGAACTCGCGGGCGCGCAGCGTGCGGACCCGGGTGCCGTCGTACTTCGTCAGTGCCGTGAACAGCACGGTGCGGATCGGGACGTTGACGCCGACGCCGAGGGTGTCGGTGCCGCAGATGACCTTCAGCAGACCGGCCTGGGCCAGCTTCTCCACCAGGCGCCGGTACTTGGGCAGCATGCCCGCGTGGTGCACGCCGATGCCGTGGCGGACGTAGCGCGAGAGGTTCTGGCCGAACTTGGTGGTGAAGCGGAAGTTGCCGATCAGCTCGGCGATCTTGTCCTTCTCCTCGCGGGTGCACATGTTGATGCTCATCAGCGACTGTGCCCGCTCGACCGCCTGGGCCTGGGTGAAGTGCACGATGTAGACCGGCGCCTGCCGGGTCTCCAGCAGCTCGGTGATGGTGTCGGTGATCGGCGTCGTGACGTACTCGTACGACAGCGGGACGGGCCGGGTCGCGGAGCGGACCACCGAGGTGGGCCGGCCGGTGCGCCGGGTCAGGTCCTCCTCGAACCGCTTCATGTCGCCGAGCGTCGCCGACATCAGGATGAACTGCGCCTGCGGCAGCTCCAGGATCGGGATCTGCCAGGCCCAGCCGCGGTCCGGTTCCGCGTAGAAGTGGAACTCGTCCATCACGACCTGGCCGATGTCGGCGTACTTGCCGTCGCGCAGGGCGATCGAGGCCAGCACCTCGGCGGTGCAGCAGATCACCGGCGCGTCCGAGTTCACGGAGGCGTCGCCGGTCAGCATGCCGACGTTCTCGGTGCCGAAGAGCTTGCACAGGTCGAAGAACTTCTCCGAGACCAGCGCCTTGATCGGCGCGGTGTAGAAGGTGACCTTGTCCTGGGCCAGGGCCGTGAAGTGCGCGCCGGCCGCCACCAGGCTCTTGCCGGAGCCGGTCGGGGTGGACAGGACGACGTTCGCGCCGGTGACCACCTCCATCAGCGCCTCCTCCTGAGCCGGGTACAGGGTGATGCCCTGGTCCTCCGCCCACGAGGAGAAAGCCTCGAAGAGTGCGTCGGGGTCGGCGTTCGGCGGGAGCTGATCAATGAGGGTCACACCCCCCATCTTGCCTGGCTTCCCCCCGGATCAGGGAACCGGCGGACAGAAGGAAGATCATCGACGGTACGCTGTGCCGTCGATGCGGCCCGAACGACACCGTCAACAGGGCCCGACCAGCACACCACCGGGGCGGGGAACGACCATGATGGGTCCGGCGCACTCACTGTCCGGGGCAGCGGCCTGGCTGGGGGTGGGCGCCGCGGCGGCCGCTTACGGACACCCGATGCCCTGGCCCGTCCTCGTCGTCGGCGCGCTCATCTGCGCCGGAGCCGCCCTCGCCCCCGACCTGGACCACAAGTCGGCGACGATCTCCCGCGCCTTCGGCCCGCTCTCCCGGGTCCTGTGCGAGGTGGTCGACAAGATCTCCTACGGGGTCTACAAGGCCACCCGGTCCCCGCGCGACGCCCGCCGCACCGGAGGCCACCGCACCCTGACCCACACGTGGGTCTGGGCCGTCCTGATCGGCGCCGGCTCCTCCGCGATCGCCGTCACCACGGACCGGTGGGGCGTCCTCGCCCTCCTCTTCATCCACCTGGTCCTCGCCGTCGAAGGCCTGCTGTGGCGGGCCGCCCGCATGTCCAGCGACGTCCTGGTCTGGCTGCTCGGCGCAACCAGCGCCTGGATACTGGCCGGCGTCCTCGACCAGCCCGGCAACGGCTCCGACTGGCTCTTCACCGCCCCCGGCCAGGAATACCTGTGGCTCGGCATCCCGATCGTGCTGGGCGCCCTGGTCCACGACATCGGCGACGCCCTGACCGTCTCCGGCTGCCCGGTCCTGTGGCCCCTGCCCATCGCGGGCAAGCGCTGGTACCCGATCGGCCCGCCGAAGATGATGCGCTTCCGTGCCGGCAGCTGGGTGGAGCTGAAGGTCCTGATGCCCGTCTTCATGCTCCTCGGCGGAGTCGGCGGAGCCTCGGCCCTCGGCTTCTTCTGAGGCCGGCCGAAGGCGGCCATCGCCATCGGCGCCGTCACCCCAGTCCGGTTCCGCGACTTCGACAACCTCCACGTCCGCGCGGGCCGGCTCGGGGACGCGCACGCCCTCTAGGCCTGGTCGAAGCGCTGCTCCGTGACTCCGAGATCGAGGCCGTCCGCCTGCCCTGGACCACGTAGACGGGTCCAGGGCCAGGCGGCGCGGCGCCGGTCAGCCGTGCCAGGAGCGCCACAGGGCGGCGTACGCGCCGTCGGCCTCGACCAGGGCGTCGTGCGAGCCGAGCTCCGTGATGCGGCCTGCCTCGACCACGGCGATCACGTCAGCGTCGTGCGCGGTGTGCAACCGGTGCGCGATCGCGATCACCGTGCGGCCGTCCAGCACCCGGGCCAGCGAGCGCTCCAAGTGCCGGGCCGCGCGCGGGTCCAGCAACGAGGTGGCCTCGTCCAGGACGAGCGTGTGCGGATCGGCCAGCACCAGCCGGGCCAGCGCGATCTGCTGCGCCTGCGCCGGAGTCAGCGCCGCGGCGCCCGAGCCGACCTCGGTGTCCAGACCGGCGTCCAGCGCCCGCGCCCAGTCCTCCGCGTCGACCGCGCCGAGCGCCGCCCACAGCTCGGCGTCAGCGGCCTCCGTGCGCGCCAGGCGCAGGTTGTCACGCAGGGAGCCCACGAACACGTGGTGTTCCTGGTTGACCAGGGCCACGTGCTCGCGCACCCGCTCCGCCGGCATCTGCGACAGCCGCGCCCCGCCGAGGGTGATCTCACCGGTTCGCGGCGCGTAGATGCCCGCCAGGAGCCGGCCCAGCGTGGACTTGCCGGCGCCCGAGGGCCCGACCAGGGCCATCCGGGTGCCCGGCGGCACCGACATCGACACCTGGTGCAGTACGTCGACGCCCTCGCGGTACCCGAAGTGCACCTGGTCCGCCCGGACGGCCCTGCCGTCCGGGGCGACGCCCGCGTCGCCCGCGTCCGGCTCGATCTCCCGTACGCCGACCAGCCGGGCCAGCGAGACCTGCGCGATCTGCAGTTCGTCGTACCAGCGCAGGATCAGGCCGATCGGATCGACCATCATCTGCGCGAGCAGGGCGCCCGTGGTCAGCTGCCCCACCGACATCCAGCCCTGGATCACGCAGTACCCGCCGATCATCAGCACCGAGCCGAGGATCGTCACGTAGGTGACGTTGACGACGGGGAAGAGGACCGTCCGCAGGAACAGCGTGTACCGCTCCCACGCCGTCCACTCCTTGATCCGCCGCTCCGACAGCTCGATCCGGCGCCCGCCGAGGCGGTGCGCCTCGACGGTGCGGCCCGCGTCCACCGTCTCGGTGAGCACGGCGGCGACCGCCGCGTACCCGGCCGCTTCGGAACGGTAGGCCCGGGGCGCCCGCTTGAAGTACCAGCGGCAGCCGATCACCAGCACCGGCAGCGCCACCAGCGCGGCCAGCGCCAGCGGCGGCGCGGTCACGGCGAGCGCCCCGTAGAGCAGTCCCGCCCAGACCACGCCGATGGCCAGCTGCGGCACGGCCTCGCGCATCGCGTTGGCCAGCCGGTCGATGTCGGTGGTGATCCGCGACAGCAGGTCACCGGTTCCGGCGCGCTCCAGCACGCCCGGCGGCAGGCCGACCGACCGGACGAGGAAGTCCTCGCGCAGATCGGCCAGCATCTCCTCGCCGAGCATCGCCCCGCGCAGCCGGACGAGCCGCACGAACACGGTCTGGATGCCGAGCGCCAGGGCGAACAGCAGGCCCACCCGGCCCAGATGGAGTTCGCGGGCCCCTTCCGAGAGCCGGTCCACGACCTGGCCCAGCAGGTACGGGCCGACCATGGAGGCGATCACCGCGACCGTGTTGACCCCCACCAGGACCAGGAAGGCCCGCCGGTGGCGGCGGAACAGGCCGCGCACGTAGCCCCGTACGGTCGCGGAGCTGCCCACGGGCAGGGTCGCGGCCGTTTCCGGGGCGGCCGGATCGTATTGCGGCGGTGCCACGCCGATCATGCGGATTCCTCGATCTCGGTCAGTACGGATTCCAGCCGCGGGAGCCGCTGTTCTTCCTCGGTCTCGCGGGTGACGACCGCCCGGTAGCGCGGGTCGCCGTGCAGCAGCTCCCGGTGCGTGCCGCTCGCCACCGCCTTGCCCTCGTGGATCAGGACGACCCGGTCGGCGCGGTCCAGCAGCAGCGGCGAGGACGCCAGTACCACCGTCGTGCGACCGGCGCGCAGGGCCGAGATCCCGTCCGCGATCCGGGCTTCGGTGTGTGAGTCCACCGCCGAGGTCGGCTCGTCCAGCACCAGCACCTCGGGATCGGTGACCAGGGACCGCGCCAGCGCCAGCCGCTGGCGCTGCCCGCCGGACAGAGAGCGGCCGCGTTCGGTGATCCTGGCGTCCATCGGGTCGTCCACGCCGTCCGGGGCGGACTGCAGCAGGGCGTCCAGTACGTCCGTGCACTGGGCCGCGGCGAGCGCCGCCGGCGCCTGGACCGCCCCGGACGCCGGTACGTCGAACAGCTCCCGCAGCGTCCCCGAGAGCAGGACCGGATCCTTGTCCTGTACGAGGACCAGCGTGCGCGCGGTGTCCAGCGCGAGCTCGTCCAGCGCGACCCCGCCCAGCAGGACGGAGGGCCCGGCCGCGGCGTCCATCGGATGCCCGCCCAGGCGCTCCGCGAGCCGGCCCGCCAGGTCGGGGTCCCCGCACACCACGGCGGTGAGCCGGCCCGCCGGGACCAGCAGCCCGGTCTCCGGGTCGTACAGGTCCGCGCCGGGGGCCGGGGGACGGGGGACTCCGGTGGAGACCACGGTCTCCGCGGCCTGCGCACCGGCATCCGCCTCCGGCTTCGCGTCGGTCCGCGTCAGCGACAGCACCCGCGCCGCCCGCTTGGCGGAGGGGCGCGAGAAGGAGTACGCCATCGCGATCTCCTCGAAGTGCCGTAGCGGGTAGAGCATGGTCGCCACCGCGCTGAAGGCGGCGACGAGTTCGCCGACGTCCAGCCGGCCGTCCAGTACGAGCGCGGCCCCGTACCAGACCACCGTGACCAGCAGCGCTCCCGGCAGCAGCACCTGGATCGCGGAGATCAGGGCCCACATTCGGGCACTGTGCACGGCCGCTTCGCGGACCTGCTGCGAGGCCTCGCGGTAGCGGCCGAGGAAGAGTTCCTCGCCGCCGATGCCGCGCAGGACCCGCAGCCCCGCCACGGTGTCGGAGGCCAGTTCGGTGGCCTTGCCCGCCTTCTCCCGCTGGAGGTCGGCGCGCTGGGTGGCGCGCGGCAGCAGCGGCAGGACGGCCAGGGCCAGCACCGGCATGCCGAGGGCCACGACCACGCCGATGGTGGGCGCGTAGAACAGCAGGACGACACAGCCGATGACCAGGGTCAGGGCTGCGGCCAGGAAGCGGGAGACCGCCTCGACGAACCAGCCGATCTTCTCCACATCGCCCGTGGAGACGGCCACCACCTCACCCGCCGCGACCCGCCGGGTCAGGGCGGAGCCCAGCTCGGCGGTCTTGCGGGCGAGCAGCTGCTGGACCCGCGCGGCGGCGGTGATCCAGTTGGTGACGGCCGTGCGGTGCAGCATCGCGTCGCCGAGCGAGATCGCGATGCCGAGCAGCGCGATCAGACCGCCGACCCACAGGAGCCGGTCGCCGTCGCGGTCCACGACCGCGTCGATGCCCAGCCCCACGGTGTACGGCAGGCCCGCGATGCCGCCGAAGTGGAGCAGCCCCCAGCCCAGGCTTTTGGCCTGGCCGCCGAGCTGGCCCCGACCCAGCCACCAGAGGAACCGGGGGCCGGAGCGAGCGTCGGGTACCCCTGGATCCGGATACGGAAGATCGCTGATCTGCATGACGCCCCATGACTGGTCGAGTGTTCCAAACCGTGCAAGGTTCGCGTTCTGGACCGGTCCGGGGCAATCGATTTTCCGTTGGCCGCAGCTCTTCGCAGCAGGGTCTGCTCACCCGCGAGCGAGCCGGAACCCGACGTCCTCCTCCCCCCGGGCCCGGCCCGGAGGCGCCGGATCGGCGGCCGGGCGCGTCGAAGCGGGTTCGGTATCCGCTGTCAAGGCACGAATTCCCGAGACATGACGTCCGGTCCTTCGATCATGCCTAGTGGAAAGCGACCTTCACTCCGCATGACGGCTTGGGAGAGACGAATGGCGACGAACCCCGAGATCGAGCGCTGGGCGGCCGCTGACCGAATGCCGCAGGAACACGACGGCATCTCCCTTGCCCGGTCCGTGACGGAACACGTGCGGCGGACAGGGAAGCATTTCATTTCGAATGAGACGCTCCTCCGGTTGAGTGACATCAGGCGGCGGCACGGGGCGAACCGCCCGTTCCTCGGCGCCTTTCTCGACTGCGCCCTCGACAAGCACGAGGGACGTTTCCAGAACCGCACCTACCTCGCGCTGCCGCTCCTGGAGCTCTTCATGGACGACCGGCACGCCGCGCTGAGCGCGGACCGGATGTCGACCCTGCTGATGGCCGACGTGGTGCGTTTCGAGAGCGAGGCGGCGGCCGGGTCGCCCGAGGAGCCCGGGCGGGACCGGCCGGACGCGGCGACGCTGAACACCCGGTTGAGGCACGCCTTGCGGCTCGTGACGACGGGGCTCGGTCGATCGGAGGCCGACGACCTTCCGTCGCGGCTGGCCGACACTCCCCGGTCCCGCCTCGAAGGCCTGGTCGATCGCCTGCCCCGGCCGCCGGAGACGGATTGCGCCCGGTGGTTCGACGTCACCGTCCAGCCTGTCTACGTCGTCCATGACGAATACTTCTTCATCCGCGCCCTCCAGACCCACGAAATGCATTTCACCGCAATAGCGGCAGCGATGAAGAAGGCGATCGGGGAGCTGCGCGCAGGGAATCCGGAAGGGGCCGCGGAACCGATGGACCACGCGGTCGTGATGTTCGAGCGGGCCGCGACGCTCTTCCGCGTGGTGGCCACGATGAGGGCGGAGCAGTTCTCCGCCTTCCGGCAGTACACCCAGGGTGCCAGCGCCATTCAGTCCGAACAGTACAAACGGTTCGAGAGCCTGTGCGGTGTTCCGCCCGCACCGCGCCTGCAGTCGTCCGCATTCACGAGCGTGCCCGCCGTACGGGCCGAGGTCGAAGATCCCGGACACGACACCATCACCCGGGCCTATCTCGACCTCCGCGACGAGGGGCATGTCGACCGGACGCGGTGGAACCGCCTCGACATGGCGATCAGCCGGCTGGAGGGCGTGCACCAGCGGTGGAAGTCGGCGCATCGCGGGCTCGCCGCGCGCATGCTCGGCGACGCCCATGGATCGGGCTACACCGACGGCGTCCCCTACCTGACGCAATGCCTGGGGAACCGGCTGTTCTGGGAACTGGACACCAGCCCCTGACGGGTGAACCGTCCGTCATTGCGGGCGTGTTGCAGGTTCGTGGCCATCGGGACGAGGAGGTTCCCGCAGGTGGGGCCGGGCTTCTACGGTCCGTCGGGAATCACGACCAAGGAGTGTCCCGCCATGCCCCTCGACCTGTCGGACGAGAGCCAGTACGACCGCACGCGCCTGCGGCAGTGGGCGCGCGGCCGCGCCCGCTCCCGCGGGGTGGACCGCCGCGACCTGCTCAAACTGTTCGCGGCGGGGACCGCGGCCGGCTCTCTGGGCCTGGGCGCCGCCGGAACCGCCGGAGCCTCCGCAACGGGCGCGGCCGGGACCGGAGCCGCCGGAGCCGTCGCCGCTGCGGCGCCCGGGACCGTGAAGCCGCTGCCGCCCGAGCTGTTCACCATCCGGGGAACCAACGCGGAGACGAACTTCGCCGCCCTGCGGGGCACGGGCCCCCTGACCCCCCTCGACCGGTTCTTCGTACGCAACCACACCGTCACCCCGCGCCTCGACGCGCACGACTGGCGGCTGAAGGTGTGGGGCGACGCCCTGACCGGCGGACCGGTCGAGTTCTCCTACGACCGGCTGCGCGCGCTGCCGGCGGTCGAGCGGACCCTGTTCATCGAGTGCGCGGGCAACGGCCGGAGCTTCTACACCACCCAGCAGGGCCAGCAAGTGACCGGCACCGCGTGGACCCTCGGCGCGATCGGTGTGGCACGCTGGCGCGGCGCCCGGCTGTCCGACGTCCTGAGGCTGGCGGGCCTGACCCGCGGGGCCGTGGACGTACTGCCCCGCGGGCTGGACGACGAGGTCGTCACGAACGGGGTGAACCTGGGCCGGGTGCGGCGCCCGCTGCCCGTCTCCAAGGCCCTCGACGACGTGATCCTCGCGTACGAGATGAACGGCGAGCCGCTGCCGCCCGACCACGGCGGGCCGGTCCGCGTGGTCGTACCGAACTGGATCGGGATCTCCTCGATCAAGTGGGTCGGGGACATCGAGGTGAGCGGGCAGCCCCTCTACACACCGTGGAACACCGACCTGTACCGGCTGTTCGGGCCCGACCAGCCACCGCAGGGCAGCGCCCCGCTGACCCGCCAGACCCTCAAGAGCGCTTTCGAGCTGGAGCACGGTGCCACCGTGTCCGCCCACCGGCCGCGGCTGCTGACCGGGCGCTCGTGGTCGGGAGCGGCACCCGTGCACCGGGTGGAGGTCAGCACCGACGGCGGGGTCCGCTGGCAGCGGGCCCGGCTGCACGACGCCCCGCGCCGGGGCAGCTGGGTGCGCTGGTCCCTGCCGTGGACCCCGCGGGCCACCGGTCCGACCGCGCTGCTGGCCCGGGCCACCGACGCCACCGGACGGACCCAGCCGACGACCACGCCCCACAACACGCAGGGCTACCTGTTCGACGCGGTGGTACACCACCAGGTGACCGTGGTCTGACCGGAGCGGCCTGGCGGGATTCGACGGACACGCCCTAGGGGCGGGTGGCGCGCTCCAGTTCCAGCAGGGCCGAGTAGTAGCTGCGGCCCGTGGCACGGTCCATGCCCACCTCGCACATCCGGTTCGCCGACAGGTGTGCGTCGAACTCCCGCGATGTCACCTCGGCCGCCTCGCGCGCCGTCGCCGACTCCGTCAGCTCCGGGTGCAGCATGCCGCGGTCGCCCGCGAAGGCGCAGCACCCCGCGTCGTACGGGACCACCACCTCGTCGGCGCAGGCCTCGGCCACCGCCCGCAGCTGCGCCTCGTCGTCCAGGTGCCGCATCGAACAGGTGGGGTGGAGCACCGCCGAGCCCACCGTCCGGCGGACCTCCAGGTGTGGCAGCAGCTCCTCGGCCGCCCAGACGACGGAGTCGACGATCCGCAGCTCGGCGTGGAGTGCGCGATTGTCGTCGGTCAGGTACGGGACCACCTCGTGCGCGATGCCCAGGGTGCAGGAGGACGCGTCCACCACCAGCGGCAGCCGCCCGCCGGCCGTCCAGCCCCAGGCGGCCTCCACGATCCGGTTGGCCATCACGCGGTTGCCGGCGTCGTACCCCTTGGAGTGCCAGATCGTCGCGCAGCAGGTTCCCCTGACGTCCCCGGGGATCCACACCGGTCTTCCGGCGCGCTCCGACACCGCCACCACGGCCTCCGGAAGGGAGGGACCGGGCCGGCCTTCGGGGCCGCCGAAGATCCGGTTGACGCAGGCCGGGTAGTACACCGCGGCGGCGCCCACACGCCGGGTGGCGGGCAGCTTGCCGGCCGCGGCGCCGGGGACCTGCGGCAGCCACTCCGGAACCAGGTCGGGCCGTACGGCCTTGCGCGCGGCCCCCGTCACGGCCTGCAGGATCCGGTCCCCGACGACGTCGGTGATCTTGTCGGCGGCGGCCACGGCCAGCCGCGCGGCCACCTCGACGGCGCCGAACCGAAGGGCGGCCAGCTCGGCCGCGCGCTCCTCGCGCGGGCTGTGCCGGCGGTGGCGGAAGTCCTTCATCAGGGCGCCGGTGTCGATGCCGACGGGGCAGGCGAGCTTGCAGGTGGAGTCGCCGGCGCAGGTGTCCACGGCGTCGTACCCGTAGGCGTCGAGCAGACCGTCGAGCACGGGGGAGCCGGGCTGCTGGCGCATCATCTCCCGGCGCAGCACGATCCGCTGGCGCGGGGTGGTCGTCAGGTCCTCGCTGGGGCAGGTCGGTTCGCAGAACCCGCACTCGATGCAGGGGTCGGCGACGGCCTCCACCTGCGGGATCGTCTTGAGGCCGCGCAGGTGCGCCTTCGGGTCGCGGTCCAGCAGGATCCGCGGGGCGAGGACCAGGTCGGGGTCGATGACCCGTTTGGTGCGCCACATCATCTCGGTGGCCCGGGGCCCCCACTCCAGCTCCAGGAAGGGGGCCATGTTGCGGCCGGTGGAGTGCTCGGCCTTCAGCGAGCCGTCGAAGCGCTCCACGGTGAGCCGGCAGAAGGCCTCCATGAACGCGGCGTACCGCTCCACGTCCGCGGGCCGGGCGGCGTCGAAGGCGAGCAGGAAGTGCAGGTTGCCGTGGGCGGCGTGGCCCGCGACGGCGGCGTCGAAGCCGTGCTCCGCCTGGAGTTCGAGCAGGGCCTCGCAGGCCTCGGCCAGCCGGGACGGGGGGACCGCGAAGTCCTCGGTGATCAGGGTGGTGCCGGAGGCGCGGGCGCCGCCGACGGCGGTGACGAAGGCCTTGCGGGCCTTCCAGTAGCCCGAGATGATCTTGGCGTCGCGGGTGAAGGCATTGGTCACCGAGGCCACCGGGGCCACCAGGTCCAGCCCGGCCAGCACCCCGGCGGCCCGCCGCTCGTACTCCGCGCGGCCGGCCTCGTCGGGGGCCCGGAACTCCACCAGCAGCGCGGTGGTGTCCTTGGGCAGTCCGGCCCAGTCGGCGGGGACGCCCGCGACGCTCACCGAGGCACGCAGGGTGTTGCCGTCCATCAGCTCGACGGCCAGCGCCCCCGCCTCGTTGAAGAGCGGTACGGCGGCGGCCGCGGCGGGCAGCGAGGGGAAGAAGAGCAGGGCGCTGGTGAGCTCGCGGTCCAGCGGCAGGGTGTCGAAGACGACCTCGGCGATGAAGCCGAGGGTGCCCTCGGAGCCGACCATCAGCCCGCGCAGGATCTCCACGGGGGTGGCGCCGTCGAGGTAGGCGTCGAGGCGGTAACCGGTGGTGTTCTTGATCTCGTACTTGGCCCGGATGCGGGCGACGAGCTCCGGATCGGCCTCGATCTCCTTCTTGATCTCCATCAGGCCGTGGCACAGGGCGGGCTCGGCGTGCGCCAGCTCCTCGTCGGCGAGCGGGTCGGCGGTGTCCACGACGGTGCCGCTCGGCAGGACGAAGGTGAGGGAGGACAGGGTGCGGTACGAGTTCCTCGTGGTGCCCGCGGTCATGCCGGAGGCGTTGTTCGCGACGACTCCGCCGAGGGTGCAGGCGATGGCGCTGGCCGGGTCCGGGCCCAGGACGCGGCCGTGGCGGGCGAGCGCGGCGTTGGCGCGCACGACGGTGGTGCCGGGCTGGATCCGCGCCCGCAGGCCCTCCTCCAGCACCTCGACCCCGGCCCAGTGGCGGCGGACGTCGACGAGGATGTCCTCGCCCTGGGCCTGGCCGTTGAGCGAGGTCCCGGCGGCCCGGAAGACCACCTCGCGCTGCTTGCCGTGGGCGTAGGACAGGACGGCGGAGACGTCGTCGATGTCCTCCGCGATCACGACGACCTGCGGCAGGAATCGGTACGGGGAGGCGTCGGAGGCGTAGCGGACGAGGTCGGAGACACCCGAGAGCACCTTGTCGGCGCCCAGCAGCTCGGCCAGCTCGCTGCGCAGCGGCTCGGGGGTGCCCGTCGAGGCGCGGTCGGGCACCCGGTCGGGGGCGGGGCCACTGATGGTGCGCGGGCGCAGGGCCCCCGGCTTCGGTTCCAGCAGTGGCATCTGCAGCCCCTCAACTCGCGCCGTGTCGGTCGTTCTCACTCGTTCGGCGCAGCTCCGGCCCTGTCCCGGCCGGACCGTCGCCCATCAGCAGCCGTGCTCCGCCGGAGCGTCCGCCAGAGCGTTCAGCAGGCCGCCGAGCACCTCGCGCTGATCGGCGGTCAATGGAGCCAGGATCTCCTCTGCGGCGCCGGTTCGCGCGTTGCGCAGGCGGCGCAGCGTGGCGCGGCCGGTGTCGGTGAGCTCGATCCTTATGACACGGCGGTTCTCCGGGTCGGGCACGCGGCGGACGCAGTCGGCGCTCTCCAGGCCGTCGACCAGCGTGGTCACGGCGCGGGGCACCACTTCCAGGCGGGCGGCGAGGTCCGCCATCCGGGGCGGGCGCACCGTGGAGAGGTGGGCGACGGTGCGCAGCAGCCGGGACTGGGCCGGGGTGATGCCGAGCGGCTCCAGATGGCGCTTCTGGATGCGGTGGAGCCGCCGGGTCAGGCGGAGCAGCTGCTCGGCGAGCACGCCGTCGGTGGTGTCGGTGGTGCCGGCGGAGTCGGTGCCGTCGGTGCTCTCGGCCGTCCGGACGCTGTCGGTCTCGGAAGCGGTGCTCATGCTGCGGTCCTCATAATGGGAACGATATCAGGACCAGATTCATTGTGAGTATAGGTAACAATGAGCTATGCTCATTCGAGTCTCGTCACCTGTCATGAAGGAGGCCCATGCGCCCCAAAGAACCCGAGTGGGAACCCTCGAAAGAATCCCTCGACCCCAGCGGCCCCGCCCCGGACGAGCGGCCGCGTGAGCTGCGCCGCATCGTCGGCCTCTTCCGGCCCTACCGGGGCCGTCTCGCCGTCGTCGGCGTGCTGGTCGCCGCCTCCTCGCTGGTCGGAGTCGCCACTCCCTTCCTGCTCAAGGAGGTCCTCGACGTAGCGATCCCGCAGGGCCGTACCGGGCTGCTCAGCCTGCTCGCCCTCGGCATGATCGCGACCGCGGTCGTCACCAGCATCTTCGGCGTGCTCCAGACCCTGATATCCACCACCGTCGGCCAGCGCGTCATGCACGATCTGCGCACCGCCGTCTACGCCCAGCTCCAGCGGATGCCGCTGTCGTTCTTCACTCGCACGCGCACCGGCGAGGTGCAGTCCCGCATCGCCAACGACATCGGCGGCATGCAGGCCACGGTCACCTCCACGGCGACCTCCCTCGTCTCGAACGCGACGGCCGTCATCGCCTCCGTCGTCGCGATGCTCGCGCTCGACTGGCGGCTCACGCTCGTCTCGCTCGCCCTGCTGCCCGTCTTCGTGTGGATCAGCCGTCGGGTCGGCGGCGAGCGCAAGAAGATCACCGCGCAGCGCCAGAAGCAGATGGCCGCCATGGCCGCGACGGTCACCGAGTCCCTGTCGGTCAGCGGCATCCTGCTCGGCCGCACGATGGGCCGCGCCGATTCGCTCACCACCTCCTTCGCGGAGGAGTCCGAGAAGCTCGTCGACCTCGAAGTGCGCTCCAGCATGGCCGGGCGCTGGCGGATGTCCACCATCGGCATCGTCATGGCCGCCATGCCCGCGCTCATCTACTGGGCGGCCGGCATAGCCCTGCAGACCGGAGCCCCCTCGCTCTCGGTCGGCACCCTCGTCGCCTTCGTCACCCTCCAGCAGGGCCTGTTCCGGCCCGCCGTGAGCCTGTTGTCGACCGGCGTCCAGATCCAGACCTCGCTGGCGCTCTTCGCCCGCATCTTCGAGTACCTCGACCTGCCGGTGGACATCACCGAGCGCGAGGACCCCGTCCGCCTGGACCGCGCCAAGGGCGAAGTCCGACTGGAGGACGTCCACTTCGCCTACGACACCAAGAGCGGCCCCACGCTGACGGGCATCGACATCACGGTCCCGGCCGGCGGTTCCCTCGCGGTGGTCGGCCCGACGGGATCCGGCAAGAGCACGCTGAGCTACCTCGTGCCCCGGCTCTACGACGTCACCGGCGGCCGGGTCGCCCTCGACGGCGTGGACGTGCGCGACCTCGACTTCGACTCCCTGGCCCGCTCCATCGGCGTGGTCTCCCAGGAGACGTACCTCTTCCACGCCTCCGTCGCCGACAACCTGCGCTTCGCCAAGCCCGACGCCACCGACGAGGAGATAGCGCAGGCGGCGCGCGCGGCCCAGATCCACGATCACATCGAGTCCCTGCCGGACGGGTACGACACCCTGGTCGGGGAGCGCGGCTACCGGTTCTCCGGCGGAGAGAAGCAGCGTCTGGCCATCGCCCGCACCATCCTGCGCGACCCGCCGGTGCTCATCCTCGACGAGGCCACCAGCGCGCTGGACACCCGCACCGAGCACGCCGTGCAGCGCGCCATCGACAACCTCTCCCAGGGCCGCACCACCATCACCATCGCCCACCGCCTCTCCACCGTCCGTGACGCCGACCAGATCGTGGTGCTCGACGGAGGCCGGATCGCGGAGCGCGGCACCCACGAGGAACTGCTGAAGGCCGACGGCCGGTACGCCGCCCTCGTCCGGCGCGACCGGGAGAGTGCCCTCAAGCCGGAGACTCCGGCGTCCGAGGGGCTCCTTGCCGGGGCGCTCGGTTCCGAGATGCGCAAGGCGGATCTGCTCAAGCCCGGGACGTTCAAGCCGGACACCCTGCGCGGCACCGAGCCGACCCCGGTGAACGTGTGATCGTATGACCGGCACACGGGTCGGATGTCGGGAATCCGGTGGTTCGCGGGTTAGCGTGCCCGCATGCCTCATGAGAACCGGCCGCCGTCACCGCGCCGTTCCCGGCTCACCCGCCGGGGCAGGCTGGCGCTCTTCCTCGGAACCGCCCTGGGACTCGGGGCAGCCCTCCTGATCCCGCTGTTTCCCGGCGAGGAACCGCCCGAGAAGCCGCGCCAGTTGCTGATCCCCGAGGGCTGGCGGGCCCCGCAGGTCTACGCCGCCATCGACCGCGAACTGAAGCTCCCGGCCGGCTCCGCCAAGGCCGCGGCCGCCGCGGCCGTCCTGCCCCTGCCCGCCGAGGCGAAGGGCAATCCGGAGGGGTACCTCTTCCCGGCCACCTATCCGGTGACCTCGAAGTCCACCCCGGCCTCGCTGCTCACCTACATGGTCGAGACGGCCAACAAGAGCCTCGCCACCAAGGCCGTCGCGGACGGCGGCAAGGCCCACGGGATGACCCCGTACCAGACGGCCACCCTCGCGAGCATCATCGAGGCGGAGGCCGAGACCCGCGGGGACATGGGCAAGGTCGCCCGGGTGGTCCACAACCGGCTGGCGAAATCGATGCCGCTCCAGATGGACTCCACCATCAACTACGCGCTGAACCGCTCCACGGTGGACACCAAGCTGAGCGAGACGAAGATCGACAGCCCCTTCAACACGTACGAGCGCCAGGGACTGCCGCCCACTCCGATCGACAGCCCCGGCCTGCAGGCCATGGCGGCCGCGGTGGCCCCGACACCCGGGGACTGGCTGTTCTTCGTCACCGTGAAGCAGGGAGACACCCGCTTCTCGGCGACGTACGAGGAGCACAAGCGGCACGTGGCCGAGTTCAACCGGATCCGGGCGGCCTCGCGCGCCACCTGATCCGAAGGAGACGGTCTAGCGGATGCCCGCCCGGGTGCGGGTGAGCAGGCGGTGGATCTCCCGGGCCGCGGCGCCGCCGGCGCGGTTGGCGCCGATGGTCGATGCCGAAGGTCCGTAGCCGACCAAGTGGATCCGCTCGTCGCGCACCGCTCGGGTGCCGTCGAGCCGGATGCCGCCGCCCGGCTCGCGCAGGCGCAGCGGAGCCAGGTGGTCGATGGCCGGGCGGAAGCCGGTGGCCCACAGGATCACGTCCGCTTCGACCCCGCTGCCGTCCGGCCAGGCGGCTCCCGTCCTCGTGAGGTGGTCGAACATCGGCCGGCGGTCCAGGACCCCCGACTCCAGTCCGCCCCGGACGGCCTCGTTCAGCGGCAGCCCGGTGACGCTGACCACGCTCCGGGGCGGCAAGCCCTGCCGTACCCGGTCCTCCACCAGGGCCACCGCCGCGCGACCCTGCTCCTCGCCGAAGCTCCCGTCGCGGAACACCGGGGGCCGGCGGGTGACCCAGGTCGTCTCCGCAGCCACCTCGGCGATCTCCAGCAGGTGCTGCACCGCCGAGGTGCCGCCGCCCACCACGATGACCCGGGCTCCGGCGAACTCGGCCGGCCCCGGGTAGTTCGCCGTGTGCAGCTGGCGGCCCCGGAAGAGTTCCTGCCCGGGATAGCGCGGCCAGAACGGCCGGTCCCAGGTCCCGGTGGCGTTGATCAGCGCCCGCGCCGACCAGGTCCCGGTCGCGGATTCCACCAGCAGCCGGCGGTCCGCCCCGTCGCGTACGGCGGTGACGTCCACGGGGCGGCGTACGCGCAGGTCGAAGCGGTCCTCGTAGGCCGCGAAGTACTCCGCGATCACCTCGGAGGACGGACGCAGCGGATCGGCGCCGGTGAGTTCCATCCCGGGCAGCGCGTGCATGCCGTGGACCTTGCCGTAGGTGAGCGAGGGCCAGCGGAACTGCCAGGCGCCGCCCGGGCGCGGCGCGTGGTCCAGGACCACGTGGTCGATCCCCGCCCGCGCCAGGTGGTAGGCGCCGGACAGGCCGGCCTGCCCCGCGCCCACGACCACCACGTCCACGTCCTGCACCGCGAATTCGTTCACGGTTCTACCAACTGGGAGTCGCGCCGAGATCTTCCCGGAGCCGGAGCCGGAGCCGGAGCCGGAGCCGGGGAGATCTCGGCCCCCGGCCCCCGGCTCAGCGCGCGAGCAGCCCGCGTGCCGCGAGCTCCGGAGTGACCCCCTCGCCGAACCAGTACGCCTCCTCCAGGTGCGGGTAGCCCGACAGCACGAAGTTCTCGATCCCGAGCGCGTGGTACTCCTCGATCCGGTCCGCCACGTCCCCGTGGCTGCCGACCAGAGCGGTGCCGGCGCCGCCGCGCACCAGCCCGACCCCGGCCCACAGGTTCGGGGAGATCTCCAGCTTGTCGCGCGAGCCGCCGTGCAGGGCCAGCATCCGCTGCTGCCCGACCGACTCGCTCGCGCCCAGCGCCGCCTGCGCCGTGGCGATGGACGCGTCGTCCAGGTCGCCGAGCAGCCGGTCCGCAGCCGCCCAGGCCTCCTTCGCCGAGTCCCGGGAGATGGTGTGCAGCCGGATGCCGAACTTCACCGTCCGGCCCCGCTCCTCGGCCAGCGAACGGATCCAGTCGATCTTCTCCTTCACCTCCTGCGGCCGCTCGCCCCACGTCAGGTACACGTCCGCGTGTTCGGCGGCCACCGGGCCCGCCGCGGCCGAGGACCCGCCGAAGAAGATTTCCGGCAGCGGGTCGGGCGGCAGCGCCGTCAGCCCGCCGTCGATCCGGTAGTGCTCGCCGTGGAAGTCGAAGGGCTGACCGCCCCAGACGCCCCGTACGACCGAGAGGAACTCGGCCGTGCGCGCGTAGCGGAGATCGTGGCCCAGGTGGTCGCCGAACCGCCGCTGCTCCGCCGAGTCGCCGCCCGTCACCACGTTGAGCAGCAGCCGCCCGCGCGTGATCCGCTGGTAGGTGGCCGCCATCTGGGCGGCCAGCGTCGGCGAGATCACCCCCGGCCGGAAGGCCACCAGGAACTTCAGCCGCTCGGTGTGCTGCGCGAGTGCCACCGTCGTCAGCCAGGCGTCCTCGCACCAGGTGCCGGTCGGGGTCAGCACCGCCTCGAAGCCGAGCCGCTCGGCCGCCTTCGCGATCTGCGCGAGGTACTCGATGTCGGGCTCGCGCACCCCGGCGGCGGCATGGTTGTTGGCGTAGGCGTGCCGGTCGACCAGGGTGCGGCCGTCGCCGCCGGTCGGCAGGAACCAGTGCAGTCGTACCGTCATCAGGAGTCCTTCCCGTACGTGCGCGCGGGGGTGGTGGAGGGCGGCAGGTTCCCGTTGAAGCGGGTGTCCACGAAGTCCTTGAAGACGACCTTGCCCGGGATCAGCTTCAGCTCGGTGAAGGTGTCGGCGATCTTCTGCTCGGAGGCCACCGCCGCATCGTCCACGGCCACCGGGACCCGGGTGCCGTTGCTGCGCTTCACGGCGTCGAAGGCCACCTCGTACGGCAGCCCGGTCTCCTTCGACCAGACCTTGGCCCACTCCTCCGGGTGCTTGAACACCCACTCCTGGGCGCGCTGGAGGCGCAGCAGGTAGTCCCCGATGGCCTTGCTCTTGCCCTCGTCCGCCAGCGCGCCGGGCGCCGCCACCTGGAAGCCGAGCCCGTTGACGACCCCCTCGCCGGTGGTCAGCACGCGGGCGCCGGAGCGCAGCACCTGGGAGGTGTACGGGTCCCAGACCGCCCAGGCGTCGACCTTGCCGCTGTTGAAGGCGGCCAGTGCGTCGGCCGGCTGGAGCAGGCTGATCTGCACGTCGGCCGGGGTCAGGCCGGCCTGCTGGAGGCTCGCGATGAGCTGGAAGTGCGCCGAACTGCCCTGCGCCACCGCGATCTTCTTGCCGCGCAGCTCGGCGGGGGACTGGAGGGCGGAGCCCTTGGGCACGAGGATCGCCTCGCCGCTGGAGGAGCCGTGGGTGGCCGCGACCACCGTGATCTTCGACTTCGCCGCGGCGGCGAAGACGGGCGGGGTGTTGCCGACGCCGCCGATGTCGACGGCCTTGGCGTTGACGGCCTCCAGCAGCGGCGGACCCGAGGTGAAGGTGGACCACTTGATCGCGTAGTCCAGCTCGTCCAGTTCACCGGCGGCCCGCAGCAGCGACTCGTAACCGCCCTTCTGGTCACCCACGCTGAGGGTGACCTTGGCGCCGCTCTTGGCGCCGTCCTTCGAGCCGGAGCCGGTGTCCGCGGCCGAACTTCCACCGCAGGCGGTCAGGACCAGCGACAGCGGAATCAGCGTGGCGAGCAGGGGCAGGGTGTGACGTCTCATGTCGCTTCTCTTCGCTCTCTCGTACGGGAACCAGGGCAGGGGACGTGGAGGGGCCGGTCGGAGCTCAGCCGACGCCGAGCTCGGCCAGCAGCCGGGCGCGCAACGCGGCGAAACCGGGGTCGCCGACCGAGCGCGGCCGCTCCAGCGCCACCTCGGTGTCGTGGGCGATGCGGCCCTCGTCCATCACGAGCACGCGGTCGGCCAGCAGCACCGCCTCGTCGACGTCGTGCGTGACCAGCAGCACCGCGCAGCCGCGCCGCTGCCACAACTCGGCCACCAGCCGCTGGGCGTTGATCCGGGTCAGCGCGTCGAGCGCGCCGAACGGCTCGTCCAGCAGCAGCAGATCGGGCTCGCGGACCAGGGCGCGGGCCAGGGAAGCCCGCTGCGCCTCGCCGCCGGACAGGGTCTTCGGCCAGGCGTCGGTGCGGTGTTCCAGCCCGACCTCGGCCAGCGCCCGCTCCGCGCGGTCGCGTTCGGGGCGCCCGGGCAGGCCGAGCAGCACATTGCGCCAGACCCGCTTCCAGGGCATCAGCCGGGGCGCCTGGAAGGCCACCGCCCGGCGCTCGGGCACCAGGACCTCGCCCTCGATCTCCCGGTCCAGACCGGCGAGCACCCGCAGCAGGGTGGACTTCCCGCAGCCGCTGCGGCCGAGGAGCACCGTGAACTGACCTGCGCGCAAGGTCAGATCGAGTCCGTCGATGACGGGCCGGCCGTCGAAGGCCCGGGTCAGCCCCCGGACCCGTACGGCGGTATCGGCCGGATCCGCCGCGACGGTGGTGGCGGTGGCGGTGGCGGTCACTGGCCGGTGAAGGTCGGTCGCCATTGCAGCAGCAGCCTTTCGAGAGCGCGGACGATGAGGTCGGCGGTGAGGCCGAGGAAGGCGTAGACCACGAGGCAGACGACGATGACGTCGGTGCGGAAGAACTCGCGGGCCTGGTTCATCAGGAAGCCGATACCGGCGTCGGCGTTGATGGACTCCCCGAACACCAGGGCCAGCCAGCCGGTGGCCAGCGAGTACCGCAGCCCGGTCATGAAGCCGGGCAGCGCGCCCGGCAGCACCACGTGCCGTACCAGGCCCCAGCGGCCCAGCCCCAAGGCCCCGCCCGCTTCGATGAGTTGCTCATCGACCCCGCGGATTCCCGCGTACACGTTCAGGTACAGGTGGAAGGCCGTGCCGAGGGCGATGAGGGCAACCTTCGGCGCCTCGCCGATGCCCATCCAGATGATGAACAGCGGGATGAGACCCACCCAGGGCACCGTGCGCAGCATCTGCACGCTGGCGTCGATCAGGTCCTCGCCCAGCCGGGAGAGCCCCGAGAGCAGCGCCAGTACCGTCCCGACCGTCCCGCCCAGGACGAGACCGATCGCCACGCGCTGGAGCGACACCCCCATCGCGGCGGGCAGGGTGCCGTCCCCGATCAGGCCGGCCGCGGCGCTCGCGATGGTCGAGGGCGGAGCGAGCGTGTCGGCGGGCAACCAGCCCAATCTGCTGGCCAGTTGCCAGGCGGCGAGCAGCAGGAGCGGGCCGATGGTGCGCCGCGCCCAGCGGGGCGGGGAGCGTCGTTTCGCCGAGGCGGGTACGACCGGTACGAGCGCGGGGGCGACGCCGGCCGAGTGCGCGGATGGCGTTTTGGGGGATATATCCGGCCGCGCATGGCTGGTGAGGGTCATGGGTGCTCCACGGAAGGGGAGGGGGAGGGGAGGAGGGGGAGGGCGAGGCAGGGGGGAAGCGCACACCCGTCGACCCCCGCGCCCGTACGGAGGCGGAGTCCAGGAGTCGCGGAGCTCGGATAACCGGAGCCGCGGAAGGCCGGAACCACGGAGGACCGGAGCCGCGGAGGACCGGAGCCGCGGAGGACCGGAACCACGGAGGACCGGAACCACGGAGGACCGGAACCACGGAGGACCGGGGCTCAGGGGGATCGGCGGCTCAGGAGATCAGCGTCTCGGCAGACCAGGGGCTCAGGGCGCGCGAAAGGGGAGCGCGGAGCGCTCCTGCCACAGGTGAAAGGGCGTCAGCAGCCGCGGCAACACGCGGCGGAGGCCACCCGCAGCAGGTCGATGTGACCGCGCGTGGTGAGCATGACTGAACGCAACATGCGGCGAAACTTAGCCATTCGCCCGCCACGGGTCAATGGCGTCTCGCCCCCTGGGATGTCGATCTCTCCCGTCGGGACGCGATCCGTCAGGAGCGGTGCGCGCGGAGCGTTGCCAGGACCGGGTCCCTGGGTTGGAGGGTGAGTCCCGGGAGGACCCTCGCCCGGGTCGGACCGCTGTCCAGGTGGAAGCGCTGGGCCACGACGGCCAGCACGAGGGCCGCCTCGACCAGGGCGAAGCGGGCGCCCAGGCAGGCGCGCGGGCCGCCGCCGAAGGGGAACCAGGCGTGTTCCGGGATCTGGTGAGCGGCGTCCGCATCCCACCGCTCGGGGCGGAAGGCCTCCGGCTCCGGGAACCAGCGCTCGTCCCGGTGCATCGACCACGGGCTGGTCCACACCGACAGGCCGGCCGGGACCGGACGCCCGCCGAGGGTGGCGCCCTCCCGCGCCACCGCGGAGATCAGCCAGATCGGCGGATAGATCCGCAGCGCTTCCTTGACCACCTGCTGGGTCCAGGGCAGCCGCGCGTAGTCCTCGTACGCGGGCAGCCGGCCGCCGAGCACCCGGTCCAGCTCCTCCGTCAGTCGTGCGCGGGCCTCCGGCGCCCCCGAGAGCAGCTGCCAGGCCCAGGTCAGGGTGGTGGACGTGGTCTCGTGGCCGCCGATGTACAGGGTGATCGACTCGTCCCGCAGCTCCGTGCGCGACAACGGCCCGCCGTCCTCGTCGCGGGCCGCGAGGAGCCTGCTGAGCAGGTCGTCCCGCTCCTCGCCGGCCGCCGAGGCCGCCTCGTGCTCCCGGATGACGTGCTCGATCTCGCGGTCGAGTACGTCCACGGCCGCCCGCATCCGGCGCCGGCCCGGAGTCTGCACCCACGGCGGCAGGAACATGGTCACGCCCCGGAACTCGGCGCCGAGTTCGCGCTGCGCCGTGGCCATGGCGGCGCTGATGGGCGCCTCCCGGCCGGCGGCGTCGCTTCCGAACAGGGTGCGCACCGCGATCCGTTGGGTGAGGCCGGCCATCTCCCGGTGCACGTCGATCCGCGCGCCGTCGCTCCAGCCGGAGACCAGTGCGTCGGCGCACTCCACCATCGTGCCGGCGTACGCGCGGACTTGGCGCGGCCGCACCGAGGGCTGGACCAGCGCCCGCTTGCGCCGCCAGTCCTCGCCGGTGGCCACGACCACCCCGTTGCCGAGCAACTGGCGGAAGGCCCAGCCCAGTTCGGTCGGGCTGAAGGTGGACTCCACGGCGCCGAGCAGCTCACCGGCGTGTTCCGGCCGCGAGACCAGGACGTTGCGCTGCGGGCCGAGCGCCCAGGGCACCCAGTCCCCGTACTCGTCGCGCAGCGACTCGAAGAAGGCCAGCGGATCGCGGGCGAAGGCGGGGAGGTTCCCCAGCAGGGGCCAGCGGCGCGGTCCGCGCTCGGAGCCCGTGGGCAGCAGGGTGGCGGTCACCCCGGCATGGTGACAGCGCCGCCCCCAGGACGCCAGAGCATCCGGGAACCCCGGGCCGCCGGAGGAAGCGCCGGGGCCGGGGCGCCCGGTCGGCTCAGGCCGCCCGCGCCGCGGTGAGCCAGGTGTAGGCGCTCTCCGCGCTGAACTCCGTCTGCCCGGAGGGGAAGAGGAGCGCGGCCGCCGCGAAGGCCGGGTCGTCCGCGGTGGCCGCCACGTACGGGACCGCCACGCACCGCATGCCCGCGGCCTGCGCGGCCAGGGCGCCCGGCGCCGCGTCCTCGACGACCACGCAGTCGGCAGGCTCCGCGCCCAGCCGGCGCGCCGCCTCCAGGAACACGTCGGGGGCGGGCTTGCCCTGCGCGACCTCCTCGGCGGAGACCACCGTGCTCAGCAGCGTGTCCAGCCCGGTGCCCGCCAGGACCGCGTCGATCGCCTCGCGCGAGGAACCGGAGGCCACCGCCATCGGGACGCCCTCGGAGTGCAGCCGCCGCACGAAGGCGCGCATCTCGGGATAGGCCTCGGTGTGGGTCCGGGCGAGCTCCAGGTAGGCGGCGTTCTGCTCGGCGAGCAGCTGCTCCACCGGGGCCGGGATCCCGTACTCGTCCCGGAGGATCTCCAGGGTTTCCAGGGTGCCGATGCCGATGTACCGGGAGTGCTGCTCCCAGGTGAAATCGGGGACCCCGTGGCGCTCCAGCGTGCGCCGCCCGGACTCGTAGTAGTTCGGCTCGCTGTCCACGAGGGTGCCGTCGAGATCGAATATGACGGAGATCATCCGTAGTGCCCGTCCTGCCGGTGCCTGTCCTGTACCTGTCCCGACCATCTTGTCAGGGTTTGCGCGCTGCTCGTCCCACGGACTCGACGAGGGGGAGGAGCCGGTGCGGCACCCGCTCGCGCAGCGCGACCTCGGTCCGGGTGCGCACCACACCGGGCAGCCGGATCAGCCGCTGGATGACGTCTTCCAGATGTGCGTTGTCCCGCGCGGCCACCCGGGTCAGCAGGTCCCCGCCGCCGGTGATCGAGAAGGCCTCGATGATCTCCGGTACGGAGGCCAGCGCGTCGCCGACCTCGTCCAGGTGCCCCTGGGTGACCTCGATGTGCACGAAGGCCAGGACGGGATGACCGAGCGCTGCGGGGGAGAGCGCCGGCCCGGTCCCGGTGATCACCCCGGTGCGCTCCAGCCGGTCGAGCCGTGCCTGGAGGGTGCCGCGCGCGACGCCGAGGATCCGGGCGTACTCCCGGACGCTGGTGCGCGGCTGCTCGATCAGCAGGCGCAGGATCCGTGTGTCGAGCTCGTCCACCGCCATGCCGCGACTGTACCAACGCGTCCCCGATATCAGTACGTACCCGATCAAACCCCCCGTGACCCGCGGCGGCTCGGGCCGGGACGCCGGGGCGGCCGGGGCAGGAAACCGCTGGTGCGGGCCCGGTACGCGGCGTAGCCCGGGCGGTCCGCCATGTGCCGCTCCAGCAGCCGCTTCCCGCTGCCGCCGATCAGCAGGTACGACATCACGAGCGGGGAGACCACCGACACCGCCACCGCTCCGCCCGAGGTCCAGGCGGTCAGCGACAGCCCCCACCACACGCAGAAGTCGCCGAAGTAGTTCGGGTGCCGGGTCCAGGACCACAGGCCCCGGTCCATGATCCGCCCACGGTTCGCGGGATCGGCCTTGAAGCGGGCCAGCTGGTGGTCGCCGACCGCCTCGAAGAGCAGCCCGCACAGCCACAGCGCGGCGCCCGCCACCGCCAGGGCCCCGGGGCGCCCGGTCGCGTACGCCGCCGCCTGCACGGGCAGCGAGATCAGCCAGACCAGGGACGCCTGGAGCAGGTAGACCATGCGCAGCGCGTACAGGTTCCGGTTGCCCGGGGCCTTGGCGAGCATCCGCTCGTAGCGCGGGTCCTCGCCGTGCCCCCGGCCCCGCCACGCGATGTGCCCGGCCAGCCGCAGGCCCCACACCACCGCCAGGACCGCCGGCAGCGCATGACGGCCGCCCGACAGCGCGCAGGTGGCCACCGCGACGGCGACGAAGCCCAGGCCCCAGGCCACGTCCACCACGCGGTGCATGCGCAGCCGGACCCCGACGGCGAAGGCGGCCAGCATGACGGCGAGGGCCGCCCCCGCCGAGACCGCCAGGTTGAGTCCGAAGCCGCCCCAGTTCACCGGGAACCACCGCCCGCCGCGAGCCCCTCCGGGGCCGCGCGCGTCAGCAGGAACTGGTGCACGTCCAGGTAGCCCGAGGCGAAACCGGCCTCGCAGTACGCCAGGTAGAAGGTCCACATCCGCCGGAACGTCGCGTCGAAGCCCAGCTCCGCCACCCGGTCGGCCCGTTCGGCGAAGCGCTCCCGCCACAGCCGCAGCGTCTGCGCGTAGTGCGCTCCGTAGGCCTCGGCGCGGGTCACGCGCAGCCCGGTGTGCGAGCGCGCCGTCTCCTCCACCACCCGCACGGACGGCAGCATCCCGCCGGGGAAGATGTACTTGTGGATCCAGGTGTACGTGTCCCTGGTGGCGAGCATCCGCTCGTGCGGCATGGTGATCGCCTGGAGCGCGACCCGCCCGCCGGGCGCCAGCAGCCGGTCCAGCGTGGCGAAGTACACCGGCCAGTACTCGGCTCCGACCGCCTCGATCATCTCGACGCTCACGATGGCGTCGTAGCTCCCCTCGGCCTCCCGATAGTCGCACAGCCGCACCTCGACGCGGTCGGACAGTCCCGCGGCCGCGATCCGGCGCAGGGCCAGCTCCCGCTGCTCCCGCGACAGGGTCAGGGTGACCACGTGGGCACCGCGCCGGGCCGCCCGGACGGCCAGCTCGCCCCAGCCCGTGCCGATCTCCAGCAGCCGCGTGCCGGGACCGGCCTCCACCAGGTCCAGCAGCATGTCGATCTTGCGGTGCTGGGCGTCCGCGAGCTCCTCCCGGCCGGCGGGCAGGGCGCGGAACACCGCTGAGGAGTAGGTCATCGTCGGGTCGAGGAACTCGGCGAAGAGCTCGTTCGACAGGTCGTAGTGGCGCTGGATGTTCGTCCGCGAACCGTCCGGGGTGTTGCGGTCCGAGGCCGGGTGCCGGGAGGCCCACAGGCCGCGCAGCCGCTGGAGCGGAGCGGGGACCAGCCCGGTCACGTGCCCGGCCAGCACGGTCAGGACGGCGACCGGGTCGCGCGCGTCCCACTCCCCGGCCAGGTACGACTCGCCGAAGCCGATCAGCCCCTCGGCCGCGATCCGGCGCTCGAAGGCGTCCGGGTCGTACACCGCCATCGCGGGGCCGCCCCGCCCCAAGGTCCCGTCGGGGCCCATCCGGACCTGGAGCGGCAGCCGGTCCAGGGCCCGGCGGATCAGCAGCCGCCCGACGGCCGCCCGGGCCCGGGAACAGGGCGGCACGGCCGGGGCGGTGGCGGTGGTGGTGGTCGACGTGCTCACTTCAGACCCTCCTGGGGTACGTGTCGGGGACGCGGCCGCACGGGCAGCCCGCGCAGCCACAGCCGGATGCCGTGGAATCGGATGCCGACGCTGACGGCGGCGGTGGACCAGGGGCGGCGCACCGCGGCGCGCAGCAGTCCGCGGGCGCCGGCGGGGCGGCGCTCGCCCCGGACGGTCGCGGTCAGGCGGGCACCGTCCCCGCCGCCGGCCAGCCGGACGGTCAGGGAGAGGTGTTCGCCCGGCTCGGGCAATTGCATGCGGTAGGCGCCCTCCACCGCGAGGAAGGGGGAGACGTAGAACTCCTTGGGGACCGGGGCGACGTCGAGGTCACCGCGGGCCCCGCGGTCGCCCCGGGCGGTCTCCGGAGGGAGCAGGTAGCAGTGCCGTTCGCCGTACGTGTTGTGCACCTCGGCGACCACTTGGCGCAGGGAGCCGTCCGGGCCGTGACACCAGTACACGGTCAGCGGGTTGAAGACGTGGCCGAGCACCCGGGCGTGCGCCAGCATCGACACCCTCGATCCCGGCGGGAGTCCGGCGCCGCGCGCCGTGAGGAACGCGTCCAGTCCGGCCCGGATCGAGGGGGCGCCGCCGCCGAAGTGGTCACGCGCCTCGAACCGGGCGAGCGGCCGCAACGGCCGGGGCAGGCGCGGGAGCCGGTCGAGGTCCACCAGCCACAGGTACGTGCGGTGCCGCAGCCGGTAGTGGCTTCCGCCCGACCGGACGTGGCGGATGTCGGCCAGGTAGAGACAGGGCAGCGCCGGGCCGTGCCCAGGCGGGCCAGGGGCCGCCGAGCCTTGCTCGGTCGGGCGGGGCGCCGCCGGGCCGGGGCTCACCACGACACCCCCAGCGCGGCGGCGGCTTCCACGCCCGAGCGGCAGCCGTCCTCGTGGAACCCCCATCCGTGATAGGCGCCCGCGAAGGCCGTCACCGGACCCGAGAGCGCGGGCAGGAGCCGCTGGGCGGCCACCGACTCCGTGGTGTAGACGGGGTGTTCGTACTCCATCTCGGCCAGGACCAGCTCCGGCCGCACCGCCCCGCCCGCGTTCAGCGTGACCACGTACGGCTCCGGCCCGTCCAGCCCCTGGAGCCGGTTCATGTCGTAGCTGACCCGTACGTGCGCGTCGGCGGGCCGGCACCCCGACAGCCGGTAGTTCCAGCAGCCCCGGGCGCCGGGCGTGCGCGGCAGCACCGAGGTGTCGGTGTGCAGCACGGTCCGGTTGCGGGAATAGCGGAAGGCGCCGAGCGCGGTGCGTTCCGCGTCCGTCGGATCGGCCAGCAGGCGCAGCGCCTGATCGGCGTGGACGGCGACGACCACCGAGTCGTAGAGCGCGGTGGCCCCGCCGGCGGTGGTGACCGACACGCCCTGCGGGGTGCGCGCGAGGGACCGTACCGCGGTGGCGAGGTACACGGCGTCCAGCCGTTCGCGGACCCGCTCCACGTAGCGCGCCGAGCCGCCCTCGACCGTGCGCCAGCTCGGCGAGCCGCCCACCGACAGCATGCCGTGGTGCTCCAGGAACCGGAACAGGTACCGGGCCGGGTACCCGAGCGCCGTGTCCGGCGGGCAGGACCACACCGAGGCCACCAGCGGGATCGCGAAGTGCGCGGTGAAGTAGGGCCCGAAGCGGCCGCGTTCGAGGAACTCGGCGAGGGTGATCTCGGCGGCGTCGGCGGCGTCGTCCGTGTCGGCGTGGGCGTCCGTGTCGGCCAGCAGCTGCCTGGCCCGCCGGTGGAACGCCGGGATCCGCGTCAGCATCCGCAGGTACTCCGGGTTCACGGCGGACCGGCGACGGGCGAAGAGGCCGCGCGGCCCGCGCGCACCCGCGTACTCCAGCCCGCACCCCTCGCAGCGGACCGACAGGCTCATCGTCGTCGGCCGGGTGGCCACCCCCAACTCGCCGAAGAGTCGCAGCAGGTGCGGGTACGTGCGGTCGTTGTGGACGATGAAGCCCGAATCCACCGCCCGCACCACCCCGTCCGGCCCCTTCAGCTCGTGGGTGTGCGCGTGCCCGCCGAGCCGGTCGTCCGCCTCGTACAGGGTCACCTCGTGCGAGCGCGCCAGGACGTACGCCGCCGTCAGCCCCGACACGCCCCCGCCGATCACGGCCGTCCGCGGGCGCGGCGCCCCTCGCTCGGTCATCGTGTTCCTCTCTCCGCTCCGTCACCCGGGCACGCCGTCGCCCGGGACACCCCCGTCACCCCCTTCTTCGGAGCCGAGGGGGGTCTTGGATGTGCCGTACGGGGGAATCCCGCATCCGATCCGGTGCGCGACGGAGAATCGGAGGCAGAGGGCGGAGGTACCGAAGAACAGGGCTCAAGGAGCGGAGACAGCCATGACGGGCAAGAACTGCCTGGTCACAGGGGCCACCGGATACATCGGCGGACGCCTCGTACCCGAACTCCTGGACGCCGGCCACCGGGTCCGCTGCCTGGCCCGCACCCCGGAAAAACTGCGCGACCACCCCTGGGCCGGGCAAGCCGAGGTCGTCCGGGGAGACGTCACCGACCCCTCGTCCCTCGCCGGGGCGATGACCGGCATCGACGTCGCCTACTACCTCGTGCACTCCCTCGGCACCGGATCCGGCTTCGAGGAACGCGACCGGGACGCGGCCCGGGCCTTCGCGGACGCGGCCCGCGCCGCCGGGGTCCGCCGCATCGTCTACCTCGGCGGCCTCACCCCGGCCGACATGCCCGTCCGGTCCCTCTCGCCACACCTGCGCTCCCGCGCCGAAGTCGGGGAGATCTTCCTCGCCGGAGCCGTCCCGGCGACCGTGCTGCGCGCCGCCGTCGTCATCGGGTCCGGGTCCGCCTCCTTCGAGATGCTGCGCTACCTGACCGAACGGCTGCCCGTCATGGTCACCCCCAGCTGGGTCGGCACCCGCTGCCAGCCCATCGCCGTCCGCGACGTCCTGCGCTACCTCGTCGGCAGCGCCGGCATGCCCCCCGAGGTGAACCGGTCCTTCGACATCGGCGGGCCCGACGTGCTCACGTACGAGGAGATGATGCGCCGCTACGCCGCCGTCGCGGGGCTGCCCGCCCGCCTCATCCTGCGGGTCCCGATGCTCACCCCGAGGCTGTCCAGCCACTGGATCGGCCTGGTCACCCCCGTGCCGAGGGCGCTGGCCCGGCCGCTCGCCGAATCCCTGCGGCACGAGGTGGTGTGCGCGGAGCACGACATCGCCGACCACGTCCCGGACCCGCCGGGGGCGCCCATCGGCTTCGACGAGGCCCTCGCGCTGGCCCTGCGGCGGATCCGCGAGGCCCGGGTGACCACCCGCTGGTCCTCCGCCGCCGTCCCGGGAGCGCCGAGCGACCCGCTGCCGACCGACCCCGACTGGGCGGGCGGCAGCCTCTACACCGACCACCGGGAGCTGACCGTCGAGGCCCCGGCGGCGGCGCTGTGGCGGGTGGTGGAGGGCATCGGCGGGGAGAACGGCTGGTACTCCTTCCCGCTGGCCTGGGCCGTACGGGGCTGGCTGGACCGGCTCGTCGGCGGGGTCGGCATCCGGCGAGGCCGCCGGGACGCGGCCCGGCTGCGGGTGGGGGACTCCCTGGACTTCTGGAGGGTCGAGGAGATCGAACCGGGCCGGCTGCTGCGGCTGCGCGCCGAAATGCGGTTGCCGGGGCTGGCCTGGCTGGAACTGCACGCCGACCCGCCGTCCCCGGGGGAAACCGGATCCCGCTACCACCAGCGGGCCCTGTTCCACCCGCACGGCCTGCTGGGCCACCTGTACTGGTGGAGCGTCTCCCCGTTCCACGCCGTCGTCTTCGGCGGCATGGCCCGCAACATCGCCCGCGCGGCGGAACGCACGGCCGACGAAGGCGCGGACCCGACGTAGCCCCGTGCGCGGGCCGCGGACGGCGGCCCGCCGGCCCCCTCCTCATCGCCTCCCCATCGCTCCCCATCCCCTCCCCGGACCACGGGCGACCGTTCGATGGGAGAATCGGTTCCGTGACGACTGTCTCCGGGGACTTCGAACTGACCATGGACGAACTGCGCGTCGTCGCACGCTACGCCTTGGAGAGCGCCGAGGGCGTCCTTCACGTGTTCGAGGAAGCCACGCCCGGCGATCCCCGGCCTCGTGCGGCCATCAACGCCGCGGGGGACTTCGTGAGCGGCGCCAAGAGGACCAACCTGCAGCGCATCACCTCCATGGACGCCCACCGGGCGGCAAAGGAGGCGACCACGGAGGCCGCACGGCTCGCTGCGCGCGCCGCCGGAGATGCCGCCTCCGCGGCCTACCTCCATCCGATCGCGAAAGCCACCCAGGTGGGACACATCCTGCGCGCCGCCGCGAGCGCGGCACGCATCGGCGAACTGAGCGCGGGCGATGATTCCGCCGTCGGGCTCCGGCTGATCGAGGAGGCTCGCCGACGCGCCACACCCGTACTGATCGATGTGCTGAACAGGTACCCCGAGGCACCGGCCGGCAAGAGCCGTGCCGCACAGCTCATGACCCTCCTGGACGCGTCCCTGCGCACACCCCGCCAAACCGAGGGCCGGGCGGCGAGCGCGCCGCAGCCGACCCCATAGGCGGACCGCGGGGCGGAAGGCCCGACGGGAACGTGCCTGGAAACGCTCCGGGGAAACACCCGGGCACGGCGCGGCAGCGCCACCGCATCCGGGAGGGGGTCCGGCGGCGAAGTACTCACGACACCAGTCCCCACGTCCCCCACGCGGAGCGAACCCCATGAACGTCGCGGTGGTCCTCTACACCTCCGACCTCCGGCTGCACGACCATCCGCCGCTGCGGGCAGCCCTGTCCTCTTCCGAGCAGGTGGTACCGCTCTTCGTGCGCGACCCGGCGGTCCCCGCCCCGCCCAACCGGCTCGCCTTCCTCGCCGACTGCCTCGCCGACCTCGACGCCGGCCTGCGCGCCCGCGGCGGCCGCCTCGTCGTACGGTCCGGCGACCCGGTCGCCGCGACCATGGCCCTCGTACGGGAGACCGACGCCGACGAGGTGCACATGGCGGCCGGGGTCAGCGCGTACGCCCACGCCCGTGAGGAGCGGCTGCGGGTCGCCCTCGAAGCCGAGGGCCGGCGGTTCCACGTCCACGACGCGGTGATCACCGCGGTGGCCCCCGGCGCCGTCACCCCCACCGGGTCCACCGGGTCCGACCACTTCGCCGTCTTCACCCCGTACCACCGCCACTGGTCGCAGCACCCCCTGCGGGCCGCCGCCCCCGCGCCCCGCGCCGTCCCGGTGCCCGACGCGATCCGCTCCGAACCCCTGCCCGAGCGCGCCGCCGTCACCGGCACCTCTCCGGGCCTCGCCCCCGGCGGGGAATCCGAGGCGCGCCGGCTGCTGGCCCGGTGGCTGCGCTCCAGCATCGACCGCTACTGCGACACCCATGACGACCTGGCCGGCGACGCCACCTCCCGGCTCTCCCCGCACCTGCACTTCGGCACGCTCTCGCCCACCGAGGCCGTGCACCGGGCCCGCGCCGCCGGCGGCCCCGGCGCGGAGGCCTACGTACGGCAGCTGTGCTGGCGCGACTTCCACCACCAGGTGCTCGCGGCCAGGCCCGGGGCCGCCGCCGCGGACTACCGGGACCGCGGCGACCGCTGGCGCACCGGCCCCGCCGCCGAGGAGGAGACCCTGGCCTGGAAGGAGGGCCGCACCGGCTACCCGGTCGTCGACGCGGCCATGCGCCAACTGGCCCACGAGGGCTGGATGCACAACCGCGGCCGGCTGCTGGTCGCGAGCTTCCTCACCAAGACCCTGTACGTCGACTGGCGCGTCGGAGCCCGCCACTTCATGGAACTCCTCGTCGACGGGGACCTCGCCAACAACCAGCTCAACTGGCAGTGGGCCGCGGGCACGGGCACCGACACCCGCCCCAACCGGGTCCTCAACCCCGTCCGCCAGGGCCTGCGTTACGACCCCGACGGCGGCTACGTCCACCACTGGATCCCCGAACTGGCCGGACTCCCCGCACCGCGCGTGCACGAGCCCTGGCGGCTCCCCGGCCTGGAACGGGCCGAGTACGACTACCCCGACCCGGTGGTCGGCCTCGCCGACGGCCTCGACCGATTCCGCGAGGGCCGCGGGACGGGGCACGGACCGACGGGCGCACCGTGACCGGCGACCGGGCCCGTGACCCCGGCGGCCAGGGCCATGACCCCGACGTGCGCACCGTGACCGGCGGGCGGCCACGGGCCGAGGGCGCGTCCGGGGCCGAAGACCCGGCCGGGACCCGGGTGACGCTTCGGGGTCCTTCCGCGCCGTACGGTGGAGAGGTGGAGCCCGAACCCCCGCAGTCCACGCCGGTCGCCCTCGGCACCGGCGCGGTCGCCCGACGCCTCGGGGTGTCCCCGACGACGCTGCGCTCCTGGGAGCGCCGCTACGCCATCGGGCCGGACCGCCGAGAAGAGGGCAGGCACCGGCGGTGGACCCCTGCGGACATCGCCCGGCTGGAGCTGATGTGCCGCCTCACCGCCCAGGGCGCGCCCCCGTCCGAGGCGGCCCGGGTGGCCCGGGGAGCCCGCGACGCCCCGTCCGCCGATGCTCCCGCCGCCGCGACCCCCGGCGGGCCCCGCGCGCTGCGCCTCGGGGACGTCCGCCCGGAGTGCAGGGGGCTCGCGCGGGCCGCCGTACGGCTGGACGCGCCGGCCGTGGAGGACCTGCTGGCGGCCGTGCTCGCGGAGCTGGGCCCGGTCACCGCGTGGGAGGAGGTCATCGCGCCGACCCTGCACGCGGTGGGACGCAAGTGGGCCACGGCCGGGGAGCGTTACGTCGAGGTCGAACACCTCCTGTCCTGGTACGTCTCCGCGGCCCTGCACCGGATCCGGCCCGCCCCGGAGCCGCTCCGGGCCCCGCCCGTACTGCTGGCCTGCACGCCCGGGGAGCAGCACTGCCTCCCGATGGAGGCGCTGGCCGCAGCCCTCGGCGAACGGGGCCTGCCCGTAAGGATGTTCGGACCCGCCCTGCCCGCCGACGCCCTGTGCGAGGCCGTGCGGCGGACCGGTCCGCGGGCCGTGGTCCTGTGGGCGCAGTCCCGTACGACCGCCGACGCGGCTCTCGCCAGGTCGGTGGCGGGCATCGAGTGGGGCCCGCGCGGCGCCCGCGGCCACTCGGCGCTGCTGCTCGCGGGCCCCGGCTGGGGCGCCGGGGCCGCAGCCCAACCCGCGCGCGCCGAGCGGCTGTTCGGGCTCCGCTCGGGGCTGGCCGTCATCGAATCGGTTGTGGCAACCGGGGCTGCGGCGAAAGCTCCGGGGAGCGTTCCAGAGACTGTCGCATGACGTGCAGAGCCCGCCGCATGTGGCTCTTGACGGTGCCCAGCGGGAGCCCGGTGCGGTCCGCGATCTGCGACTGCGTCAGGTCCGCGTAGAAGGCGAGCCGCAGCACCCGCTGCTGCGCCGATGGCAGCCGGGCCAACTCGCCGAGCAGCAGCACCCGTTCCACGGCCCGCTCCGGACCGGGCTCCGGCTCCGGGCGGCCCTGTGCGCAGACGCGCGCGGCGGCCCGAACCACCCGGGCCCGCCGGGTGCGGGCCTCCAGGGCGTCGGCCACCTTGTGCCGGGTGATGCCGGTCAGCCAGGCCCCGAGACCGCCCGGCCCGGGCCGGTACCCGCCGCGGCCCCGCCACGCGGCGAGGAAGACCTGCTGGGTCACGTCCTCGGCCTCCCGCTCGTCGCCGAGCGAGCGCACGGCGAGTCCGTGCACCAGCGGCCGCCAGCGCCGGTAGACCGCCGCCACGCAGTCCTCGTCACCCGCCGCGAAATCCGCTGCCAGCCTGGTGTCGTCCTGGTCGTCCATGCCCCGAGCCTCGCGAAAACGGCATGCGCGGCCAACTTGCACCGTTTCCGCATCGTTTTCTGCCGGGGCCTCGACCCCTCGCCATCCGGGCCGGTCGGCAAGGCACCCCCTGGACCGATCAGACCGATGCTTCCCCGCCGGGGTGCATCAGCGGCTGGGTCAGGTACACCAGCGCCACCGCCAGGACCAGTACGGCGGCCGGCAGCAGCAGCCACCCCACCGACCAGCCGGTCCGTACGAGCAGCGCCCCGGCCAGTCCGCCCGCGAACATCGCGCCGACCGACGAGGCCCGCCGCACCCAGGCCACGGTCCCGTACCCGAAGGCCCGGTCCTGCCCGAAGACCGAGCCGCCGAGGAAGGAGGTCAGGGAGCGGGTCACCAGGGTGGTCGGCACCCCGGCCGGGTTCACCCGCAGGCTCGTCACGTTCCGGATCCCCATCGCCAGCGACAGGGCCGCCGAGACCAGCAGCTGCCGCGTGCCGGGAGCTCCGAAGCGGGGCGCCAACCCCCATCCGGCGGCCGCGGCCGTCAGGACCAGCACCGCCTCGGCCGACAGCCCGGTCACGAACCAGCGCCGGCCCCGCTTCTCCACGAAGGCCTCCAGCCGGGCCCCGCACGCCGCCCCCAGGGCGAACGCGGTCAGCGAGACGGCGGGTGCCAGCGCGGGCACCGGGCCCGCGTGGGCCGCGCCGAAGGCCAGGAACAGCACGTTGCCCGTCTGCATGGCCGTGAAGACGGGCCCGAGCGCCAGCAGGCTGACCGCCTCGGTCAGCCCGGTCACCGCGGTCAGCACCAGCAGCAGGAGGGTCAGCGGCGGTCGCGTCGTACGGGAACCCGGGCTCATGAGCCCCGACACCGACAGGTCCGGCCCGCTCGTCCGGCGCCGACATGCCGCAGGGACTAGGGTCCGAAGAGTGAGTGATCTGCTGCTGGTGAGGCACGGCGAGACCGCCTGGAGCGCGACCGGACGGCACACCGGGCGCACCGACATCCCGCTGACCGCGCGCGGGGTCGAGGAGGCCATCTCGCTCTTCCCGTACTTCCGCGACCGCAGCCCCGCCCTGGTCCTGACCAGCCCGCTGCGCCGGGCCGCCGCCACGGCCGAGCTCGCCGGCCTGACCGGCGCGGTCACCGACCCGGACCTCTACGAGTGGGACTACGGCGGCTACGAGGGCATCACCACCCCCGAGATCCTGCGCGAGCGCCCCGACTGGTCCCTGTGGACCGACGGGGTACCGCCCGGCGACGAGGAGCACCCCGGCGAGAACGCCGCCCAGGTCGGCGCCCGCGCGGACCGGGTGCTCGCCCGGGCGGCCGAGGTGCTGCGCGCCGACCGGGGCAATGTCGTCCTGGTGGCCCACGCGCACCTGCTGCGGGTGCTGACCGCCCGCTACCTGGGCCTGCCGCCCGAGGCCGGACGCCTCTTCCTGCTCCGCACGGGCACCTTCAGCATGCTGTCCACGGAGCACGGCCTGCCCGTCGTCGCGGGCTGGAACACCCGCCCCTAGCTCCCGCCTCGCGCGCCGGGCCCGTCTGCGTGACGATGCGTACATGGCCCACCTTGGCTCGGACGGTATGCCCCCTGAGCCCCCGGAACCGGTTCAGGCCGACATCGACGGCGCCGCGCAGCCGGGGCTCAAGGCCAATGCGATCGGCTTCCTCGACGCGCTCGTCATCGGCCTGAACTCGACCTCGCCCGCCTACTCCCTGGCCGCGGTCATCGGGCCGATCGTGGCGCTCGCCGGCATCTACGCCCCCGGCGTCATGCTGGCCTCCTTCGTGCCGATGCTGCTGATCGCGGCCGCCTTCTACTACCTCAACAAGGTCGACCAGGACTGCGGGACCACCTTCTCGTGGGTGACGCGCGCCATGGGCCCCTGGGCGGGCTGGCTCGGCGGCTGGGCCATCGCGATGACCGGCGTCCTCGTCATCGGCTCGCTGGCCGACGTGGCCGTCCACTTCGGACTGCTCGCCGCCGGACTCGACAGCTGGGCGGCGAACGAGGCACTGCGCCAGAGCCTGACCGTCGTCGTGATCCTGGCCATGACGGCCGTCTGCGTGATCGGCACCGAGATGTCGGCCCGGCTCCAGGACGTCCTGATCCTCGCCCAGGTCTTCTTCCTGCTGGTCTTCGCCGTCGTCGCCCTCTACCGCGTCTACGCCGGCACCAGCAGCCTCGACGGCACGAGACCCGCGATCGAGTGGCTCAACCCCTTCGGCGCGGGCGGCGCCGCCCTCACCGGCGGGCTGCTGCTCGGCGTGTTCATCTACTGGGGCTGGGAGTCGGCGGTCAACCTCACGGAGGAGGTCGAGAACTCGGCCACCGCACCGGGCAAGGCCGGCATCTGGTCCACCGTGGTCCTGCTGGTCACGTACCTGTCCGTCGGCTTCGCGGTCGTCGGCTACGCCGGGACGAAGTTCCTCTCCGAGAACGCGGGCGAGGAGGAGGCCGTCTTCGCGGTCCTCGCGCACGAGGTCATGGGCGGCTGGGACTGGGTCGTGCTGCTCGCCGTCTGCACCTCCGCGCTCGCCTCCACCCAGACCACGATCATCCCGGCCTCCCGTACCGCCCTGTCCATGGCCCGCCGGCACGCGCTGCCGCCGAACCTCTCGCACATCCACCCCCGGTTCCGGACCCCGGACGTCAGCACGTGGTGGGTGGCCGGCATCGCCATCGTCTGGTACCTCGCCGTCAACCAGATCAGCGAGAACGCCCTCCTGGACTCCCTGACCGCCCTCTCCCTGCTGATCTCCTTCTACTACGCCCTCACCGGCCTGGCCTGCGCCGTCTACTACCGGCGCCACCTGCTGGAGAGCGTGCACAACTTCCTGCTGATCGGCCTCGGCCCCGTGCTCGGCGCCGGGCTGCTGGCCTGGCTGCTCGTGCAGTCGGTCGCCGACATGTCCGACCCGGAGAACTCGGCGAGCGGCGTCTCCTGGTTCGGCCTCGGCCCGCCGCTGGTCATCGGGATCGGCATCGCCGTCGTCGGCGTGCTCGTCATGTGCTTCTGGCGGATCAGGGACGGCCGCTTCTGGCAGGAGCGGCGCGGCGTCGCCGACCCGGCCCTCGTCCACGCGGCCAGGAAACCCCGAAGCCCTGAGGTACCGAAGCCCTGAACTCAAGCCGAGCCGAGAGGAGACCCGATGTCCGTGGTCCTCGGGTACGACGAGTCGCCCGGAGCCGAGCGCGCCCTGCGCGTGGCCCTGGAGGTGGCCGCAGCCTTCGGCGAGCCGCTCGTCCTCGTCTACGGGGCCGCCGCCCCGGGTCCCACCGGCGAGGAGTCCCGCGCGCACCGGGAGGCCGTACGGGAGGCCGGCCGCAGCGCGCTCGCCCGGGCGGTGGAAGCCGCCGACGAGGCGGGCGTGCCGTCCACGGTCGAGGTGGCCGACGCGAAACCGGCCCAGGCCCTGCTCGACGCCGCCGAACGGCACGACGCCCGGGTGATCATCGTGGGGAGCTGGGGCGACAGCCCGATCCGCGGCGCCCTGCTCGGATCCACCCCGCACAAGCTCCTGCACCTCTCCCCGGTCCCGGTCCTGTGCGTCCCGACGGAGCACGCTTCCGGAGACTGACCCGCCGCCCGGGTCCGTTGGTCTTCCCCTGGCCGAAGATCACCGCTCACACCTGTGCCAATGGCCCATCCAGGGCGGGCCGAGTTGAGCCATTGCCCCTGCGGATGGTTATCTGTGTCCTATCCATGTATCTACGGCGCCACGCAGCGCCGGACGGCAACGAGGCCGATCCGGACCGTGGCGCCTTCGCCGTGCCCGTATGCCGCCCACCACCCCCGGGCGGATGCGGGTCCGGCGTGCTCCATCGCAAGGGGGGCGGCACACCGCCGTGAAGAGGATGTTCGTGGCTCCGGATCCGGGGCGCGCAAGACTCAGGAACGCCACGCGGGCCGTCATCGGCGTCGCTCTCGCGGTGGCCGTGGCCGAGCTCTGCGGGCTCTCGCTCGTGGCATCGATCACCGGGGGACTGGCGGCCCTGCTCGCCCTCTTCACCGTGACCGACTCGACCGTGCGCGCCCAGCGGGTGACCACCGCCCTGCTGCCCGTCGCCGGCTTCCCCGTACTGGCCCTGGCCACCACCCTGCACGGCGTACCTCTGGCCCGCGACGCGGTGTTCGTCGCCGTGGTGTTCGCCGGCGTCTACGCCCGCCGGTGGGGGGTGCGCGGCCACGCCCTCGGGATCTTCGCGTTCATGAACTTCTTCGTCACGCAGTTCCTGCACGCCCGGCCCGGGCAGCTGCCGGAGCTCTACGCGGCCGTCGGCCTGGCCCTCCTGTCGGCCGGCGCCGTGCGGTTCGTACTGTGGCCGATCGAGCGCCGGGTCCCGCCCCCCGCCGTACCGCCCGCGCCGCCCGGGACCGGTCTGGCCCGGCCGACCACCCGCCAGGCCTTCCAGGCCACCGCCGCCTGCGCGGTCGCGCTGGGCATCGGCCAGGCCCTGTCCGAGGACCGCTGGTACTGGGCCGTCGGCACCGCCTGGTGGATCTTCGTCAACACCGCCTCGCGCGGCGAGACCCTGGTCCGCGGCTTCCGCCGGGTCCTCGGCACGGTGTTCGGCATCGGCGCGGGACTGCTGGTCGCCATCCCGCTGAACGGCGCACCGGCGCCCACGGCCGTCCTGGTGGCGGTCTGCGTCTTCGGGATCTTCTACACCGCAGCCGTGTCCTACAGCTGGATGATGCTGGCCGTGACGGTGATGGCGGGCCTGCTCTACGGGCTGCTGGGCGTACTCGACCCCGGGCTGCTCGTGCTGCGCCTGGAGCAGACGGCCGTCGGCGCGGTGTGCGCCGGGCTGGCCGTGATCCTGGTGCTCCCGGTGACCACCCACGCGACCAACGACATGTGGATCCAGCGCGCGCTGCGCTGCGTGCGCAGCTGCACGGCCGAGGCGGCGGCCCGGCTCGCCGGCTCTCCGGTGGCCGACCCCGCGCCGCACGCCGCCGAGCTGGAGCTGTTCCTGGGCCGGGTACGGCTCTCCCTGGCTCCGCTCGTCCACCCGCTGAGCCCCTACCGCGGCCGCAAGGCCAGGGCCCGCCGGGTGCTCGCGCTGCTCGACGAGTGCGCCGTGGAAGTGCGCGGGCTGGTCGCCGTGGCGGCGGACCCGGACGCGAGCCACGACGCCCGGCTCGCGGCGGCGTGCTGGCGCGTGGAGGCCGCCGTAGAGGCCCTGCTGACGCCGGAAGCGGAACGCGCCACTGAGGCGGAGCACCGGTCGGCGGCCGCGGCCCTGAACCAAGGGCGGGCCGCCTCGGAGCCCGCGCTGGCGCATCTGCACGGTCTGGAGCGGCTCCTCGCCCAGCTCGACGGACCCCTGCGCAGTGCGTCACGCCCCCCGCTGGTCGGCGCCTGAGCGCGGCGGCCCGGGCGCGTCCCGGCCGGCGTCGAGGACTCCGGCCCGGGCGAGCCTGAAGCCGAGTTCGGCCCTGCTGCGGCTGCCGAAGCGGGTCGCGGCGCGTTTGATGTGCGCGCCGATGGTGCGGGTGCTCAGGCCGAGCCGCTGGGAAATGGCCTCGTCCGTATGACCCCTCACCATGAGTTCCAAAATGGCCTGCTGGATTTCGCCGGTGAGCCGGGGAGGGCGTTGTCCCGTCGTGTCGAACTCGACGGGGACCGCCCGTTCCCACACGGCCTCGAAGGTCTTCGCGAGGTATTGGATCAGGCCGGGTTCGCGGATTTCCAGGGCGTACGCCTCCTTTCCGCTCTCGGTGAGCACCGCGATGAAGGCGGCCGACCGGTCGCACACGATCAGCCCCTCGAACCTCTCGCCCACCGTGCGCACCTCGGCGCCCTCCTGGGTGACCCGTTCCATGTGGGCGAGCGTCGGGCCGTGCGCGCGGACGGTGTGCCCGTAGACCGTGCGCTGGCGGACTCTGCGGCCGGGTGGGGAGAGATCGCGGGGCAGCGCGTCGGCGAGCGCGCCGGAGGGCCGGCCGCCCTCGGGGTGCGCACTGAGCAGTTCCTCCGAGCAGGCCTCCAAGGCGCCCTGGACGGCGGTGTCGATGACCTCGCGGCCGATCAGCGGCTGCACGTGGTCCTGGTGACGCCGGCGTTCGTTCCGGTAGACGGCGTCCATCGGGGAGAGGGAGGCGATCATGTCGTCGAGCGCGGCCCGCTGGTCCAGGATGGCCTGCTTGATCGGCCGCGCGAGGGTGATCGCGGCGACCGAGGGCGGTACCGGGAGGTGGTCGTCGGAGCCCTCCGACTTCCGTAGCAGTCCGAAAGTGATCAGGCATCCCGGAACGGCCCCCGATAAACCGCCCTCGCGCAATGCCCTTCGGTAACCGGCCGTGCAGTCCCCGCAGATCGACGTGCAGCCGTCAATGTCGGGATGTGCGGAGTTGGTGTTCATCTGGACCCCCTTCTTGTTCCGGCAATGCAAGATCAGGATGCCTCGGCCCGTTGGCCGCGGGGGAGGGGAACGGCAGGATCCTTCCTGCCTGATGATCGCGAAATGGCCCACATGACCGGTGGCGGGAGTGGCGACGGTGCAGCGAAACATTCATTCCGAGCGCAGGATTCCGCCGGCGGGGCTGACCGAGGCGCTGGACATGCTGGCCCGGGCGCGCAAGGCCGTGGACGACGCGTACGGATCCGACGAGCAACTCGCCCGCGTGGCATTGCACTTGATCGACTGCGCCGCCGACGCCTCGGCGCTGCTCTCCCGCGAAGGCGGCCTGGACGAGGCCCGCGAGGCGCTGGGCTGCGCCCGCTCCGCGGTGGTGGCCGCCACCGCCGCCGTGCGCGTGATCCACGACGAGACGCGCGTCTGAGCGGTCGGCCGGTCACCGGCCGACCGGTACCCGTCGGCCGGTCGGACAGCCGTCCGGCCGGGCGTTGTTGGGCCCTGTCGGAGCGCCGGTCTACCGAGCGCCCGAAGCTGCCGCGGATGGTACGTCCCCCCATGTCCCGTCCGCAGGCCGATCGATGAAGATCACACGGAGGAGTGTTCCGGGCGCGCCTTCCACACGCCGCTGACCTGCGACGTGTACAACGGGTGATTGTTCATTGCACATTCATCCGGCATGGCGCCGCTACCCGGCGCGCGGGGTGGACCTGGTCGGATCGGACAGGGGGTAACCGCCCGGAATGGAAATACTTCAAGAGTGCTCCAGCACCGCTCAGGTGTGGGAAGCGGCCGAGGAGTTCATCCGACTGTTCCACAGGGAGCAGGCCGGCAGTGCGGGCGCGGGTGATCCGCGCGAGCGGCTCGCCGCCGTACGGGCCGAGATCGCCGAGACGGGCACGTACCGGCACACTCCCGAGGAACTGGAGCACGGCGCCCGCGTCGCGTGGCGCAACAGCAACCGCTGCATAGGCAGGCTGTACTGGAACTCGCTGCGGGTCCGCGACCGCCGCGGGCTCACCGACGCCGACGGGATCGCGGAAGAGTGCTTCGAGCACCTGCGCGAGGCCACCAACGGCGGCCGGGTCCGGCCCACCATCACGGTCTTCGCCCCCGACGCCCCGGACCGTCCCGGCCCGGTCATCTGGAGCGAGCAACTGGTCCGGTACGCCGGCTACGGCGACCACCCCTCGATAACCGTCGGCGACGCCCGCAACGCCGAGCTCACGAGCGCGTTGCTCGCGCTGGGCTGGTCCCGCGGCCCCGGCACCCCCTTCGACCTCCTTCCGCTGGTCGTGCAGGGGGTCGACGACAAACCCCGCTGGTTCGACGTCCCCCCGGACGCGGTGCTGGAGGTGCCCATCGAGCACCCCGACGGAGCGGCCGGCGGTGACGGCTGGTCGGACTGGGGCCTGCGCTGGCACGCCGTACCCGCGATCTCCAACATGTGCCTGGAGATCGGCGGCATCCACTACCCGGCGGCGCCCTTCAACGGCTGGTACATGGGCACCGAGATCGGCGCCCGCAACCTCGCCGACACCGACCGCTACAACCTCCTGCCCGCGGTCGCCCGCCGCATGGGCCTCGACATCGCCAGCGACCGTTCCCTCTGGAAGGACCGCGCGCTCGTCGAGCTCAACCGGGCGGTGCTGCACTCCTTCGACCGGGCCAAGGTCACCATCGCCGACCACCACACGGAGTCCCGGCGCTTCCTGACGCACTTGGAGAAGGAGGAGCGCAAGGGCCGCGACGTGGGCGCGGACTGGTCCTGGATCGTGCCGCCCATCTCCGGCTCGGCTACCCCGGTCTTCCACCGCACGTACGAGGACCGGCCCAGCTCGACCGCCTACGTCCACCATTCCGGAGCCCAGGAACGGGCCCAGGGACGGGATTTGGTCTAGACCTTCTGTTACCGTCGCTCCGAACGGATCCGGAACGGCGGAGAGGGGCCTCCCGTGGGCGACGCGGACAGTGGTGTGGGCGGTACGGACCGTACGGCCGACGGCGGCGGACACCGGGCCTGGATCGGCTCGTTCACCTCGGGGGGCGGCCGCGGTGTCACCACCGCGGCCGTGGATCCGGCCACCGGAGCGCTGACCCCGCTCTCGGCCACGGACGCCGTCGCGGACCCCTCGTACCTGGCCCACGACCCCGCCAACGGCGTGCTCTACGCCGTGAGCGAGGCCGAACAGGGCGCCGTGGGCGCCTTCCGGACCAGCGCCGAGGGGCTCACCCCCCTCGGCGCGACCGTCCCCGTCGGCGGCTCCGGCCCCACCCACCTCAGCGTGGCCGGGCGCCGGCTGCTGACCGCCAACTACACCTCCGGCAGCGTCAGCAGCCTCCCGCTCGCCGCCGACGGCTCGATCGGGGGACCCGCCGCCGTACTGGCGCACCAGGGCTCCGGCCCCGACGCCGGGCGCCAGCGGGGACCGCACGCCCACCAAGTGCTGCCCGCCCCCGGCGGCGGCCGCTGGGTGCTCAGCGTCGATCTCGGCACCGATTCGGTACGGGTCTGCGCGCTCGACCCGGCCACCGGAGCCCCCGTCCTGCACGCCGAGACCGCGCTGCGCGCCGGGACCGGCCCCCGGCACCTCGCCTTCCACCCCTCCGGCGAGGTGGTCTACGTACTGCACGAGCTGGAGCCGCAGCTGACCGTCTGCCGCTGGAACGGGGAGTCGGGCGAGCTCCAACCGGTCGCCGAGGTTCCGGTCGCCTCCACGGGCGCTCCAGGGGCCCCTGCGGCCTACCCTTCGGCCGTGGTGGCCTCCGCCGACGGCCGTTTCGTCTGGGCGGCCGTCCGCGGAGCCGACACCATCGCCACCCTCTCCCTCGCCGGCGGCGCGGAGAAGCCGCTGCTCACGGGCACCGTGCCGTGCGGCGGCAGTTGGCCGCGCGATCTCGCGGCCGACCCGTCGGGGCGCCGGCTGTACGCGGCCAACGAGCGCTCCGGCGACGTCACCTGGTTCGACGTGGACCAGCTGACCGGCGAGCCGCGCCGGGCCGGCTCGGTGTCCGTGCCCGCCGCCACCTGCGTGGTCTTCGGCTGACGCCCCGGGCCGGTCGGCCGGTCAGCCGCGTTACGCAGGAGGGCCCGCGCCCCGGCTCGTTCGATTCGGAACGGTCCGGGGCGCGGGCCCTCGTACGCAACGGCATGAGCGGCGGGATCAGTGGGCGGCGGCGCCCTGGGTGATGCCGAGGGCGGCGGAGTACTGCGCGACGGCCAGCTTGCCGAGCGCCGGGTAGGCGCCGAGCACGTCGGCGGCGCTGCAGCCGGCCTCCTTGCAGGCGGTGTCGAGGAGTCCCTCGGCGGCCTCCGGGCCGATCAGGTACGGGGCCAGCGCGAGCTGCGTCGAACCCTCGCGGCGGAGCTGGTCGGCGACGGCGGCCACCGAACCTTCCTCGTCCAGCGCGGCGGCCATCACCGGCACGGCGAGGCGGGCGGCCAGCAGCATGCCGGTGATGCCCGCGGCCTGTACGGCCTCCTCGCCGCCGGTGGTGGCCAGGACGATGCCGTCGGCGGCCGTGGTCACGCTGAAGAGCCTGGCCCGGTCGGCGCGGGCGAGACCGGCCTCGGACAGCCGCACGTGCAGCGCCTCGGCGAGCAGCGGGTGCGGACCGAGCGGGTCGGCCAGCTCGGCGGCGGCCGAGGAGTCCATCAGGGCCTGGCGCATGCGGCGCAGCAGACCGCCGTCGGGGCCGGCCAGCAGCGGCACGACCACGGCGTCCGGGCCGGTCGGCGCGGGCACTTCCTGCCCGGCGGCGCGGGCGGCCTCAGCGCGCGCGGCGCGGTCGTGGGCGACGGCGTTCAGCACGCCCGACAGGGACGGGAACTCGGTGGCGTCGTCACCGTCGAGGAAACCGACGCGGGCGTCCAGCCCCGGCAGCTCGGAGCGGCCGATGCTGATGATCTCTTCCGCGAGCCCCCGCGAGGCGGCTGAAGGGGCACCGGGCACGGCGAGCACCAGCGCGGGCGCGCCCTCTGGCGCCACCGCGGGCTCGGGCCGGCGGTGCCGTCCGGTCTGGCGGGGTCGCGGCATTCGTACGGGCAGGCCATTTGCGGGCCCAGTGGGGGAGCTCATGGCGCCGCATGCTACTGGTTTATCGAAACCGGGTGTTCGGGCAGGGCCTTCTCCGGCGGCATCTGTCCGTATTTATCCGAGGAATGTCAGATACCGTTCAGACCTTCGGTCACCCCGGGTCGTTCGTCCTGCCGAACGACCTGGAATGGTAGTGGCGGTGTGCCCGTGTGCCGGGGCTCGCCCGTGTGCGGTGCTTCGGTGTGGGCCAGTAGAGTGACGCCCTGTGGCACCTCGACCGTTGAATGAACTCGTTGAAGCAGGCTGGGCGAAGGCACTGGAGCCCGTGGCCGGAGGCATCGCGGCCATGGGGGACTTCCTCCGGGCCGAGATCGCGGCCGGCCGGACCTACCTTCCGGCCGGGCCGAATGTTCTGAGGGCCTTCCAGCAGCCCTTCGACGAAGTCCGCGTGCTGATCGTGGGGCAGGATCCCTACCCCACGCCGGGGATGGCGATCGGGCTGAGTTTCGCCGTCGCCCCGGACGTGCGCCGGCTGCCGGGGAGTCTGGAGAACATCTACCGGGAGATGAACTCGGACCTCGGGCTGCCCAGGCCGTCCAACGGAGACCTCAGCCCGTGGACGAAGCAGGGCGTGCTGTTGCTCAACAAGGCCCTGACGACGGCGCCCGGCAAGCCGGCCGCACACCGTGACAAGGGGTGGGAGTCGGTGACCGAACAGGCGATCCGGGCACTCGCCGCGCGGGGCACGCCGCTGGTGTCCATCCTGTGGGGCCGCGACGCCCGCAACCTGCGTCCGCTGCTCGGGGACCTCCCGGCCATCGAGTCGGCGCATCCCTCTCCCATGTCGGCCGATCGCGGGTTCTTCGGTTCGCGCCCGTTCAGCCGGGCCAACGACTTGCTCGTACGCCAGGGAACGCAGCCGGTCGACTGGCGACTGCCGTAGAAAGGCCCTGACCGGCAGCGGGCGAGCGCGCTCCGGGGCCGGGGGCGATGACACCGCATTCCTGACGGGCGGAACTGCCGTTGGGCATCCGGCCGATCCTGAAGCCGTCGCCCGTCGAGTCGCTCTCCACATCCGCGCGAAGACCGCCGGAGCCGTTGACCGGGCGGCAGTGACCGCTGGTCCCGGCGGCCGGACGTCGAGGTTCAGGCTCGAACCGTCGAACGCGGCTGGGCGCAGCGGGGCCATGCGAACGTAAACATGCGGTGTGGATCAGTGCGCCACCCGTCACCGCGGCGCGTCCGCGCCCGTGCGGATCCGTTGGCTCTTGAGGCCGTTGCGAGGTCGTTCGGCCCCCCTGCGCATGTCGGAGCCTCCTGAGTGGGGTCGATGGAGGCTTGCCAGGCATGGCGTGTTTACGCAAACATACTCGCACCGGGATCTTCGCGTTCCGCGACAGCGCACCTCACCCCAGCACGGGAGCATCCGTCCATGCCTCTTCTCCAGACCGACGAGGGCGGCTTCACCCTCGATGGCGAACCGTTTCGGCTCCTGTCCGGCGGTCTCCACTACTTCCGCGTGCACCCCGACCAGTGGGCGGACCGACTGCGCAAGGCCCGGCTCATGGGGCTCAACACCGTCGAGACGTACGTCCCCTGGAACCTCCATCAGCCACGGCCGGACCGCTTCACGCTGGACGGCGGCCTCGACCTGCCCCGGTTCCTCGACCTCGCCGCGGCGGAGGGCCTGTACGTCCTGCTGCGCCCCGGCCCGTACATCTGCGCGGAATGGGAGGGCGGCGGCATCCCCTCCTGGCTGCTCGCGGAGCCGGACATGCGCCTGCGCTCCCGCGACCCCCGGTTCCTCGCCGCGGTCGACGACTACTTCGACCGGCTCCTCACCCCGCTCCGGCCGTACCTGGCCTCGCGGGGCGGCCCCGTGCTCGCCGTGCAGGTAGAGAACGAGTACGGGGCGTACGGCGACGACACCGCCTACCTGGAGCACCTGGCCGCAACCCTGCGCCGCAGTGGCGTCGACGTGCCCCTCTTCACCTGCGACCAGCCCGCCGACCTGGAGCGCGGAGCCCTCCCCGGCGTCCTCGCCACGGCGAACTTCGGAAGCCGCTCCGCCGAGCACTTGGCCGACCTCCGCGCCCGGCGTCCCGAAGGCCCGCTGATGACCACGGAGTTCTGGATCGGCTGGTTCGACCGCTGGGGCGGGCACCACGTGGTCCGCGACCCCGATCGGGCGGCCCGCGAACTCGATGAACTCCTCGCCACCGGTGCTTCGGTGAACTTCTACATGTTCCACGGCGGCACCAACTTCGGCTTCACCAACGGCGCCAACGACAAGCACACCTATCGGCCCACCGTCACCTCATACGACTACGACGCTCCGCTCGACGAGGCGGGCGACCCGACGCCGAAGTACGCCGCCTTCCGCGACGTGATAGCCAAGTACGCTCCCGTGCCCGACGGCCCCGTCCCGGTGCCCGGCCCCAAACTCGCCCCGAGAACCGTGGCCCTGACGCAGAACGCCGGCCTGCTGACGCACGCCGCGATGCTAGGGACCGCGGTCGAGGCGCGCCGTCCCCTCGGCATGGAGGAGCTGGGCCAGGACTTCGGCTTCGTCCTGTACGAGACCGCTCTGCCCCTCGCGGGCCCGGCGCTCCTGGAGGTCGAACGGGTCCGTGACCGGGCCCAGGTGTTCGTCGACGGGCAGCCCGTGGGCGTCCTGGAGCGGGAGAACCACGAGCACGCCCTCGCCTTCACGGTTCCCGGGGCCGGCAGCACGCTCACCGTCCTCGTCGAGAACCAGGGCCGCGTGAACTACGGCCAGGGCATCCACGACCGCAAGGGCCTCCTCGGGACCGTCCTCCTCGACGGCACGGAGCTCGCGGGCTGGACCAGCCGGCCGCTCCCGCTCACCGACCCGCAGGACCTGCCCTTCGCGCCCGCCGCGGCGACGCCCGTGGGACCGGTCTTCCACCGCGGCAGCTTCGAGGTGACCGACCCCGCCGACACCTTCCTGCACCTCGACGGCTGGACCAAGGGAAACGCCTGGGTCAACGGGTTCGCGCTCGGCCGTTACTGGTCCCGCGGCCCGCAGCGCTCCCTGTACGTGCCGGCGCCGGTCCTGCGTTCCGGGACGAACCAGGTCGTCGTTCTGGAGCTGCACGCGGCGCACCGCGCCCGTACGGTCCACTTCCGCGACGCGGCCGACCTCGGGCCCACCGAGGAGTAGCCGCGGCGGCACGGACGAGAGCCGGGCCCCGACCTCCCGGTCGGGGCCCGGCTCTTCGGGCTTCAGCTCAGCTGCTGTGCGGCGCCGCCGTCGCACGTCCGCTGGACCGCGGCCGCGCCGTCCGCCGTGGAAGCGGCGCTCACCGTAAGACACTTGGCGCTGTGCCGGGCCGTCAGGGTGAGGTGGCCGTCACCGGTGGCCCGTACGGCCCACTCCTGGTTGCGGCCTCCGTTGCAGGAGTACTGGAAGACCTCGGCGCCGTCGGCCGTGGACTGCCCGCTCACGTCGAGGCACTTGCCACTGTGCCGGGCGACGACGTTCACGTAGCCGCCGCCGGTGGAGCGGAGCGACCACTGCTGGTTGGACCCGGTGGCGCAGCCGTACTGGACGACGGCCGCCCCGTCGTTCGTGCCGGCGCCGCTGACGTCGAGACATTTGGAGCTGTGCCGGAAGGACAGGGTCTGCCAGGCGTCCGGTGCGGCGGAGGCCAGGGCCCAGGACTGGTTGGCGCCGGTCGTCGGCTGGTGGACCCCGACGGGGGCCCCGTCGGCGGTCGACTCGCCCGTGACGTCCAGGAGCCGCCCACTGGCCACGTTGATCAAGGTGCTGTGGCCGTCGCCCGTGGTCGAGCGGATCCACTGCTGAGCGGTGGACGATCCGGGTGACGCGAAGGTGAGGGTGCCGTTGGAGACGGAGAGCGCTTTGCCGGTCTTGGCGTTGGTGATCCGATGGGCGGCGGTGCTTCCCCAGTCGGTGGCGGACAGCTTGGTGAAGGTCCACTGCTGTGCGCTGTCCGCCGGGGCCGGGGTGCGCTGCACGACCGTGCTCTTGCCGCCCACCGTGGCGACGGCGAGCGCCTTGCCGCTGTGGTCGTTGAGCAGCCGGCGCGGTGTCGCGGTGGGCCCGGTGGTCGCCGACGCGTTCACGCCGGTGACGGTGGGCAGCACGAACGTGGTGACGGAACCGGGGCCGACGGTGGCCTTGAGCGTCCGGCCGCTCACCGCCGCGTCGGCGTCACGCTGCAGGTTCCTGGTCGCGTCGGTGGTCCACCGCTCGACGGGGCCGGCCGCGGCCGTCTGGAAGCCGTCGAGGTTCAGGGTGACCTCGCGCTCGTCGCCCGTCGGGTTGGTGTGGACGACGACCACGCCGTTCCCGCCCGGCCGCACCGCGGCCAGTGTCTGAGGGTCGTCGGTGTTGACGATGCGCGCGCCCGGGCGGACGAAGCGGCTGTAGTTCGCCATCGCCCAGTACTTCTTGTTCTTGCGCAGGGGTTCGGTCGCCGCGTCCTCGGGGGTGAAGTCGGTCTGTATCAGACCCCAGTTGGAGTTCTCGCGGCCGGGCGCCATGTTCTCGTAGTCCTCGACGGCCTGCCAGAGCACCCACGCGCTCGGCTCCAGCTCACGGATGTCGTCGTTGATGCGCTGGGCCAGGTCGAGCGCGGGGCTCATGGAGGTGAAGCTCTGGGGGACGCTGCCGCCGAGGTCCACCTCGGACATCCACAGGGGTGTGGTCTCACCCTTGGCGATGTCCCGGACGCCGGTGCGGCCGTTCGTTCCGTACGTGTGCGTGTTGAGCCGGCCCACCGCGTCCCGGACGGCGGGAGCGTACGACTCCCAGTTGGACCGGAACTTCCCCGGGTTCGTCTCGTCCATCCCGGCGATCGGGGTCGTCACGCCCTTCGCGTCGAGCGCGGCGCGCAGCGTCGTGATCATGCGGGCCTGGGAGGCGGGGTCCCAGTGCGAGCCCTCCTGGCGCCCGCCCGCGTGCCAGTAGTCGGTGTCCGGCTCGTTGACCGGCGAGAGGGAGTCGAAGGTGACACCGGTGGCGGACTGGGCCCGCTGGAGCGCGCCGGTGAGGTAGGCGGCGAACCGGTCGTACTGATCCGAGCGGAGGTTGTCCCGCCAGCCGTCGACCGCGCCCGAGGCCAGCCCGCTGTTGGTCATGAAGTACGGGGCCGAGTTGGAGAAGGCCTCGAAGGTGCCGGCTCCGCGCGCCTTGGCCGCCGTGAGCCACCAGCGCTGGTTCGCGTCGGCGCCGGCGTTCCAGTGGTCGGCGCGGTTCGGGTCCCACCAGTCGGGGGCCTCCGGGCCGGGCCGGTTCCAGTAGCCGGGGACGGCCGCGCCGGCCCGCATGTAGGGGGCGGTCTCGGGGCTGTCGCCGCCGCCGATGTTGTAGCGGGCGATCGTGAAGCCGAGGCCGTCGGCGCCGTAGAGGGCGTCCGCGAGCGCGTCGCGCTGGGCGGCAGGCCATCCTCCGGTGACGTGGGCGAACCAGGCGAGCGCGGTGCCCCATCCCTGGAAGGCCGGATGCTGGTAACCGGGGTCGAGCCGTACGGTCAGTGCCGCGGCGGGGGTCTCCGCGGCGTTCGCCGGCGCTGAGCCGGGCCCCACCGCACTGACGGCCGTGGCGGCGAGGGCCGTGGCGGCGCCGAGGGCGGCCAGGCGTGCGGTGAGCCGGGGCCGGCGGCGGGGTGTCGCCGTTCGATGGCGGGTGGGGATCACGACCTGCTCCTTCGAGGGGAGTGGGGGATGGGGGACCGGGGGAGGGGGCGGGCGGCGGGCGGGTCCGGTGCTCGCCGCCACGCTTCCTCGCGGGCGGTGGTCGGGAGGTGCGCGTGGGTGACGCGGGGCGGCAGGGAACGCCGGCCGCCCCGCGCCGGTCGCGCGGCGGGCGCGGCGGTCAGACCGCCGAGCGCCGCCACTTCTGGTTGTCGCCCGTGTTGCAGGTCCACTGCGCGAGGGCGGCTCCGTCGGCGGTCGACCAGTTCGATACGTCGAGGCACTTGCCGCTGTGCCGGGCGAGGAGCTCGACGTAGCCGGCGAGGTCCGTCGTCCGGACCTTCCACTGCTGGGAGGCCGAGCCGTTGCAGGTGTTCTGTACGGCGGGCGCGCCGTCCGCCGTCGATGCCCCGGCGACATCGAGGCACTTGCCGCTGTGCCGGGCCATGATCTGGACGTATCCGGTGCCCAGCTTCTTGATCCAGAAGTGCTGGTTCACACCGCTCCCGCACCCCCACTGGACCAGCGGGACCCCGTCCGCCGAGTCGAAGTTCGCCACGTCGGCACACTTGCCGCTGATGCGCGAAGTCAGGGACTCCCACGGCACGTTCATCCCGCTCACGGTCCCCGCCGCCGTGTCGATGGTGACTTGGGGGGAGTAAGCCATGGTCATGGTGGTGCTGGTGGGGAAGGTGAGCGGCAGCCACACGTACTGGGAGTCGTTGACCGTCCCGCCCATGGAATTGCCCCAGCGGTCTCCCATGTAGAGGTAGCCGGTGCCCTTCGTGCCCTGGACCGGAAGGACGTAGGCGGTCTGGCTGCGGAAGGTCGTTCCGTCCCCGACGTCCTTCAGGTCGCTCCACGAGCCGTTGATGCTGGTGGCGGTGGCGTACTTCTGCTGGTTGGGGGACCATCCGGTGGCGCCGGAGGTCAGGAGGAAGTACACGTCCCCGCGCTTGAACATGGCCGGCGCCTCACGCCAGTTGCCCGGCCACAGCCGCTGGACCTGTGACTCCACGGCCGTGTAGTCCGAGGTCAGCCGGTAGACGTGCAGGTCGGCGTTCTCGTTGGCGGCGGAGATCATGTACCCCGTGCCGTCGGTGTCGACGAAGGTGGTGATGTCCCGGGACATGTGGCCCAGGGGGCGGAAGCTGCCGCGCCAGGTGTAGTCGCCGTCCACCGAGGACGAGACGGCGACGGCTGCGCGAGCCTCACCGTAGTCCGAGCCGTTCTCCTTGTGCATCCACATGACGAACTGCTGGGTGGCGCTGTTGTACACGACCTTGGGGCGCTCGATGTTGGCCCAGTCGAGCTCCGGATCGGAGGCTTCGGTCAGGACGTGGTTGCGGAACTCCCAGGTCTTCAGGTCGGTGGAGCGGTAGGCGGAGACGTAGCGGAAGGTGTTGTCGGTGTTCCGGTCCTCGCCGAACCAGTAGTAGTACTGGCCGACTTTGAGCACGCCGCCGCCATGGGCGTGCACGGGGTTGCCGGCCGGATCGGTGAACTGGGTTCCGTTGGCGAGGGTCACCGGGGCGGCGTGGGCGGTGCCCGCGGCGGTGACCAGGGACAGGAGGAGGGCGCACAGGAGTGCCGCCGTCCTGGAGATCTTGAGTCGCATGGCGCGATACCTCGTGATGTTGCGTCGGACCGGGCGCTCCGCGCGGACAGCGCGGCGGACGACCGCGCCCGGGTGTCCGGAGAGGTGGGGCGCCTGGAGAGGACCGGTCGTTCAGACGGTGTGGAGCACCGCGATCTCCGTAATGTTTTCGTAAACACGGTGTAGCCGGAAGTTTCGGAGGAGCCCGGGAGCCTGTCAAGGATTCGGACGAAAGAGGCCGGGGTTTTGACCCGGGGACCCTGTTTGCGTCAACATGACTTGAAGGGGTGCATCAGCGTGCGCCTGCGAGGCCTCGCGGAGGAGACGGTCGAACGTGGCGGACAAGGCAACGAGAACGCCCCGCTCGCGCCCGCCCCGCAAGTGGCCCTCCATGGCGGAGGTCGCGGCGCGAGCCGGAGTCTCCTCGCAGACGGTCTCGCGCGTGGCCAACAACCACGACAACGTCGACGAGGCCACGCGGGCGAAGGTGCTGGCCGCGATGCAGGAGCTCGGCTACCGCCCCAACGCGGCGGCGCGCGCGCTGGTCACCGGCAAGTTCGGCGCGATCGGCGTGGTCAGCTTCGACGTGGGTGCGCACGGCAACGCCCGCACGCTCGGCGCCATCGCGGACGCGGCGCGGGAGGCGGGCTTCTCGGTCAACTTCATGGGCATCCGGGCGCAGACCGAGGCCGCCGTGCGGCAGGCCTTCCGGCACCTCATGCTGCAGTCGGTCGACGGCATCGTGCTGGTCGAGTCGCAGATGCTCGACACGCCGTCGCTGCACCTGCCTCCCACGATGCCGGTGGTGGTCGCGGACGGCGACACGGGGCACGAGTACCCGAACGTCGACTTCGACCAGGCCCGTGGCACCCAGAGCGTGGTCGGTCACCTGCTGGAGCTCGGGCACCGGACCGTCTACCACGTCAGCGGCCCGAGGGACTCCTTCGCCGCCCGGCGCCGCGCGGAAGCGTGGGAGCGCACGCTCGTCGCGGCCGGCGCCCCGGTACGGCCGACGCTGTACGGGGACTGGACGGCCGAGTCGGGTTACCTGGCGGGGCGGACGCTCGTGCAGATCCCCGACGCCACGGCGGTGTTCGCGGCGAACGACCAGATGGCCCTGGGCGTCCTGCGCGCCATGCATGAAGCCGGGCGGTCCGTGCCGGGCGACATCAGCGTGGCGGGCTTCGACGACGTTCCCGAAGCCCCCTTCTTCGAGCCGCCGCTCACCACGGTGCACCAGGACTTCGACGTGGTGGGGCGCCACTGCGTGACCCTGCTGCTGGAGCAGATCGAACGCCGCGGCAACGGGCCCCGGCGCCTCGCGGTGGAACCCACCCTCGTGGTGCGGGCCAGCACGGCGCCGCCGCCCGCCTGACCGATTCCGTCACTTTCAGAGACGACCTGGCCGCCGCGTCCTCATCGCGTGCGGCCGTCGGCGCGTGCCCACGGGACGGGGCGGTGTGCGCTCCCTCGCGCCGCTGAGCCGAGCTCCTCTCCTCCGCCTCCTCCGCCCCCTCCGGCTCCCGGGGTGAGGGCGCAGAGGTGTCGGTCGATCCCCCCTTCCGTTCCCACCTGCACCTTTCCCTCACCGCCCGTGCGAGGGCGGTGAGTCCGTGCGGCCGCCGCGACCCGATGGGTCCGCGAGCCGCCGGCATTCATCACCTGAATTCCGCCTCTTCGCTACCTCTTTGTGCTTGACGCCCATCTGGGGGTGGTGCAGCATCAAGCCATCGCGATGATTACGTAAACATCGACTCATCGGCCCAGACCTCCTCCAGCCTTCCGGCCCGGAGGTTCTGCTTCCCCGCTCCGTTCCCGACCGGTCGGTCACCGACGCAAGGAACCACCATGACGCTCCTGTCGACGTCAGCACAGGCGGCCCCGCCGCCCCGCCGCCGAGCGCGCTCCCGCCTCCGCACGGAGGCATGGGCCGGATGGGGGTTCGCCGGCCCGTTCGTCGCGGTCTTCGGCCTGGTGTTCCTCGCGCCGATCGGATACGCCCTGTACCTGAGCCTCTTCAAGGACCGGCTCATCGGCGGAACCTCCTTCGTCGGACTCGACAACTACGGCGAGGCCCTCACCGACCCGCGCTTCTGGGACGGACTGGCCCGGGTGGGCCTGTTCCTCCTGGTCCAGGTGCCGGTCATGCTCGGCATCGCCCTGCTCGTCGCCCTCGCGATCGACAGCGGCCGGCTCTACGGCAAGAGCTTCTTCCGCGTGGCGGTCTTCCTGCCGTACGCGGTCCCCGCTGTCGTCGCCAGCCTCATCTGGGGCTTCATCTACGGCACGCGCTTCGGCCTCGTCGGCAACATCAACGACGCGTTCGGGGTCACACTGCCCGACCCGCTCTCTCCCTCACTGGTCCTCGCGTCCATCGGCAACATCGTGACCTGGGAGTTCGTCGGCTACAACATGCTGATCTTCTACTCGGCCCTCAAGGTCGTGCCCCGCTCGCTCTACGAGGCCGCGGCGATCGACGGAGCGGGGGAGTGGCGCATCGTGACCTCGGTCAAACTGCCGGCGATCCGCAGCGCGCTCGTCATCGCCACGATCTTCTCGATCATCGGCAGCTTCCAGCTGTTCAACGAACCGAGCATCCTCCAGAAGCTCGCCCCCAACGCGATCACCAGCGACTTCACCCCGAACCTCTACACCTACTCGCTGTCCTTCGCGGGCCAGCAGCACAACTACGCGGCGACCGTGGCGATCGTGATGGGTGTGATCACCGCGATCATCGCCTACACGGTCCAACTGCGCGGCATGCGGAAGGGCTGAGCCGATGACCACCTCCCTCGCGACGACGGCGTCCACTACGAGCCCCGCCCCGGCGGCAGCCCCGGCAGTCCCGGCCGCACCGGCGGCCGGGCGCCGCAAGCGCCGCCCGCACACCCCGCTCAACCCCCGGCCCAGCATCCCGCTGACCGTCGTCACCGGCCTGGTCCTCGTCTACACCCTGCTTCCCCTCGCGTGGCTCCTCGTCAACGCCACCAAGGACCAGAACGGACTGCTCGACTCCTTCGGCCTCTGGTTCGCCGAAGACACGCACTTCTGGGACAACATCACCCGCACCCTCACGTACGACGACGGCGTCTTCGTCCGCTGGCTGCTCAACACCCTGCTGTACGTCGCCGCCGGCGCGGGCGGCGCCACGGTCCTCGCCGTACTCGGCGGGTACGCCCTCGCCAAGTACGAGTTCCCCGGCCGCCGGGCCGTCTTCGCGGTGGTCCTCGGGGCCGTGGCCGTGCCCGGTACCGCGCTCGCGGTCCCCACCTTCCTGATGTTCAGCAACATGGGCTTGACCAACACTCCCTGGGCGGTGATCATCCCGTCCCTGATCTCGCCCTTCGGGCTCTACCTGATGTGGGTCTTCGCCGCCGAGGCGGTCCCCACCGAGCTTCTGGAGGCCGCGCGCATCGACGGCGCGGGCGAGCTGCGCACCTTCTTCACGATCGCGCTGCCGCTGCTCATGCCGGGCACCGTCACGGTGCTGCTGTTCTCGATGGTCGCGACCTGGAACAACTACTTCCTGCCGCTGATCATGATCAAGGACCCCGACTGGTACCCGCTGACGCTCGGCCTCAACGCCTGGAACGCCCAAGCCCAGACGGCCGGCGGCGAGGCCGTCTTCGACCTCATCATCACCGGCTCCCTGCTGACGATCGTCCCGATCGTCGCGGTCTTCCTGCTGCTCCAGCGGTTCTGGCAGTCCGGCCTGGCCGCCGGCAGCGTCAAGGAATGACTGCCCCACCCCGGCCTCCCTCCCGTCACGGCTCTCCGCCCCTCCGCACGCCCTCCCGCACCACCGACCAGGAGCACACCCCATGAGAACTCGTACCGCCCGCAGACTCCTCGGCGCGCTCGCCGTCGTCTCCGCACTCGCCCTCACCGCCACGGCCTGCGGCTCCGACGCCTCGGACGGTGCCGGCGGCGGCCCCAAGGACATCGAGGCCGCACTGGAGAAGGGGGGCAAGGTGACGGTGTGGGCCTGGGAACCCACGCTCAAGAAGGTCGCGGAGGACTTCGAGAAGAAGTACCCCAAGGTCGATGTCGAGCTGGTCAACGCCGGGACCGGCGACAAGCAGTACACCGCCCTGCAGAACGCGATAGCGGCCGGCTCCGGCGCTCCCGACGTGGCGCAGGTCGAGTACTACGCCCTCGGCCAGTTCGCCATCGGCGAGTCGGTCGAGGACCTGTCCTCCTACGGAGCCCAGAAGTACGGCACGAGCTTCACCCTCGGCCCGTGGAACGCGGTCACCGACGGCAAGGCCATCCACGCCCTGCCCATGGACTCCGGTCCGATGGCGTTCTTCTACAACAAGCAGGTCTTTGACAAGCACGGCATCAACGTGCCGACCACCTGGGACGAGTACGTGGAGGCGGCCCGCGCGCTCCACAAGGCCGACCCCAAGATCTTCATCACGAACGACACGGGCGACGCCGGTGCCACCACCAGCCTCATCTGGCAGGCCGGTGGCCGCCCGTACAAGACGAACGGCACGGCCGTCACCGTGAACTTCGGCGACGAGGGAACCAAGACGTTCACCGCCACCTGGCAGAAGCTCCTCGACGAGAAGCTGGTCGCGCCGATCAGCTCCTGGAGCGACGCCTGGTACAAGGGCCTGGCCGACGGCTCCATCGCCACCCTCTCCATCGGCGCCTGGATGCCGGCCAACCTCACGTCCGGCGTCGCCTCCGCCTCCGGCGACTGGCGGGTCGCCCCGCTGCCGCAGTGGACGAAGGGCGCCAAGGTGAGCGCGGAGAACGGCGGCAGCTCGCTCGCCGTTCCGAAGGCCTCCAAGAACAAGGAACTCGCCTACGCCTTCACGGAGTTCGTGACCACGGGCGCCGGAGCGAGCGCCCGCGTCGCCGAGGGGGCCTTCCCGGCCACCAGTGCCGACCTGGAGTCGCCGGCGTTCCTCGACGCCCCGTTCCCGTACTTCGGCGGCCAGAAGGCCAACCAGATCTTCGCCGAGTCCGCCCGTAACGTCGGCGTCGACTGGAACTACCTGCCCTACCAGGTGTACGCGAACTCGGTCTTCAACGACACCGCCGGAAAGGCCTACGTCTCCCCGACCAAGCTCTCCGACGGCCTGAAGGCCTGGCAGGACGCGAGCGTCAAGTACGGCAAGGACCAGGGCTTCACGGTCAACCAGTAGGTGCGTCCACGGCTCCGGTCTCCCCGCGGGGGCGGCCGGAGCCTCTTGGGTGCAAGTGATGGTGTTTTTTGTTTGATTCTGAGTGATTGTGATGCCCGGATGGGGTGCCCCGCGCCTCCCGTCGCGTCCCTCTCTTCTCCCTCCTCCCTCTCGGACCGGCCCCCGCACGCCCCCGGGCGCGGCGGCTGCCGCACGCATCAAGGAGCCCCCCGATGTTCCGATCCGCCCCCCGCCGCGCGGCTGCCGCCACCGGTCTTCTCGTCACGCTCGGACTGAGCGCGGCCTGCTCGTCCGGCCAGACGGAGAGCTCCACCGGAGACCAGGTCGCCAAGGTCGACGGCAAGATCTCGATCACGTACCTCCAGAAGCAGGGCGACCAGGAGTACTTCATCGGCGAGGCCGCCGGTGCGAAGGCGAAGGCCGCGGAGCTCGGCATCGACCTCAAGGTCGTCAACCTGGGCAACGACGCCAACAAGACCGTCAGCGAAGTGCAGGCGGCGATCGCCCAGAAGACGAACGGCGTCATCATCGTCGTGCCGGACCCGGCGGTCGGTCCGCAGGTCATCGAGACCGCCAGGGACGGGAAGGTCGCGCTCCTGACCTCCGACGACCAGATCTGTACCACCGGCCCGGACCCGGCCGCCTGTGCCAAGAGCGACCTGGTCCCCCGGATCGGGTTCAGCGGCGCCCAGATGGGCGAGGAGGTCGGCAAGCGCGCCGCCGCCGAGTTCAAGAAGGCCGGCTGGACGGCCGCCGACACCCGGGTCGCCGCGGCCTGGAAGCAGGACGTGACCGTCTGCGGTGACCGGGTCGCGGCCGCGAAGAAGGCATTCGATGCGGCCGTTCCCGGCGTCAAGTCCATCGACGTCCCCACCGACAACACGCCCACCGGCGCCCAGGACAAGATGGCCGCCACGGTCACCGCCAACGCGGGCGTCAAGCACTGGGTGGTCTGGGGCTGCAACGACGAGAACGTGATGGGCGGTGTCACCGCGCTCGCCAACGCCGGAGTCGGCCCCGACCACGTCGTCGGAGTGGGCCTGGGCGCCTACCTGGCCTGCAAGGAGTGGCAGTCGGACAAGCCGTCCGGAATGAAGGCCGCGCTGTTCATCAACGGCAAGGACGTCGGCGCCCTGGCCGTCCAGACCATGTACGACAAGCTCAAGAACGGCAAGGACTTCCCCGCCGAGGCCTTCGCCCCGACCACCATGGTCGACCAGAGCTCGTGGAAGAGCGCCGGACTCGCCTGCGGCTGAGTGCCCCCGCTCCCCGACGCGTCGGACATCCACCCCCGCAGTGGCCCCGACGCGTCGGGGCCACCCCCACCACGCCTGCACCCTGCCTTCGAGGTGAACCGAGACATGAGCCCATCGCATCAACCGGCCCCCGCCACGGGATCCCAAGACGGCCCGCCACCCGCGGGATCCCCCTCCTCGTCCGTCGGGGTGTCCGGAATCGTCAAACGCTTCGGCGAGGTGCGGGCGCTCGGCGGCGTCACGCTCGACTTCCCCGCCGGACAGATCACCGCTCTGATGGGCGAGAACGGTGCGGGCAAGTCCACGCTGCTGAAGATCCTCACCGGCGACCACCAGCCCACCGAGGGTCAGGTGGTCGTCGACGCGGAGCCCGTCGTGCTCGACTCCCCGGCCCGCGCACGCGCCGCCGGCATCAGGATCATCCCCCAGGAACCCGAGATCGTCCCGCACGTCTCCGTCGCGGAGAACGTCTACGCCGGGTCCCTGCCCCGCAAGCGGGGGCGCCTCCTGGACCGGGCGGAGCTCAACCGTCGGATCAGGGCCGACCTCGACCGGCTGGGCTTCGCGCACGTGCTCGACCCGGACCTGATCGGATCCCAACTCACTGCGGCCCAGCGGCAGCTGGTGGAGATCATGCGCGCGCTGACCGGTGACACCACCGCCCGGCTGATCGCGTTCGACGAGCCCACCTCCTCCCTGTCGGAGCACGAGGTCGACGCACTGTTCGCGCTCATCCGGCGGTTGCGCGACGAGGGCATCGCGATCGTGTACGTATCGCACCGCATGCAGGAGATCTTCCAGCTCGCCGACCGCATCGCGGTCCTTCGCGACGGCAGCCTCGTCGATGTCCGGGACGCCCGCACCACGGACGAGGGCGAGCTCGTCCGCCTGATGGTGGGCCGCGATCTGTCCGCCATGTTCGTACGGCAGCGGGTGGCCACGGACCGGCTCGTCCTCGACGTCCGGAACCTGACGACCGACGACGTGACCGGCATTTCGCTGCGCGTGCACGCCGGTGAAGTCGTCGGCCTGGCCGGCCTGATCGGAGCCGGCCGCTCCGAACTCGCCCTGGCGCTCGCGGGCGACAGGCCCGTCCGCGCCGGTACCGCCACGCTGGACGGGGTGACCCTGCGCAGCGGCCGGCCGGGGGACGTCATCCGCGCCGGACTCGGTCTCGCACCCGAGGAACGCAAGGCGCAGGCGCTGTTCCTCCAGCAGTCCGTCAAGGACAACGCCTCCCTCGTCGTACTGGACCGGCTGAGGCGCCTGCGGTTCGTACGGCGGACGGCCGAACGCCGGCTCGCCCAGGAGTACTCCGACCGGCTCAGGGTGCGCACCCCATCGATCGACCACGAGGTGCGCAAGCTGTCGGGCGGCAATCAGCAGAAGGTCGTGCTGGCCCGGTGGCTGGCCCGCAAACCGAAGGTGCTGATCCTCGACGAGCCGACTCGCGGCATCGACGTCGGCGCGAAGGCGGAGATCTACCAGATCATCGCCGACCTCGCCGCCGAGGGCGTCGCGGTGCTGGTCATCTCCTCCGAACTCCCCGAACTCCTCGGCCTCGCCGACCGGATCGTCGTCATGCAGGGCGGCCGGATCACCGGCGAGCTCGACCGCAGCGAAGCCACCGAAGCAGCCATCCTCGAACTCGCCATGGCCGACGACATCGTCGGCGCCGGCGCCGGAGCATCATCATGACCCTCACCAGCACTCCCGTCCCGGCTGCGAAGAGCCCCCGGGGCCGCGACGGCCGCGCTTCGCGCAGGCCCGGGCTCCTGGCCGGCGTCGACGGCCAAAACATCAGCCTCATCGGCGCACTCGTCGTCGTCCTGGCCCTGTTCGGCCTCCTCAACGACAACTACCTGAGCCTGTCCAACATGCAGGTGATCGCCGAAGCGGCGACCATCACCGGGCTGCTCGCCGTCGTGCAGACCGTGGTCATCATCTGCGGCGGACTCGACATCTCCGTCGGCTCGCAGGTCGGCGTCGCGTCCGTCGTCAGCGCCATGGTCTTCACCGCGACGGGTTCGGGCGCTCTGCTCGCCATGGCCGCCGCGGTCGGCGTCGGCGTTCTCGTCGGTGCGCTGAACGGCCTGGTCATCGTCTACGGACGGGTCAACCCCACCATCGCCACGCTCGCCGGCCTCGCCGCCTACAAGGGCCTCGCCCAGCTGCTGTCCGACGGCCGCGCCCAGGGCTACGTCCTGGGTGACGACGTCTTCGTCTTCCTGGGGCGCGGCAAGATCGCCGGAGTTCCGGCCATGGTCTGGATCCTGATCGTCGTGGCCGCGTCCGTGCACCTGCTGCTCAAGTACACCGACATCGGGCGCAACCTGTACGCGATCGGCGGCAATGACACCGCCGCACGACTGGCCGGCATCAGCATCAACAAGTACCTGATCTGCGTCTACGCCCTGATCGGCGTGGTGGCCGCGGTGGCCGGCATCCTGCTGACGGCTCGTACGGGCTCCGGGCAGCCGGTCTCCGGCAGCGAAGGCCTCGAACTGAAGGCCATCACCGCCGCGGCGCTCGGCGGCGCCGCCCTCAAGGGCGGCAAGGGCGGCATCGGCGGCACGCTCCTCGCGGTGGCCCTGCTCGGCTGCCTGGAGAACGGGCTGACCGTCGAGGGCATCAACACCTTCTGGCAGAACGTCGCCCAGGGCGCACTGCTGGTCATCGCGGTCGTCATCCAGCAGCGCCGCAGCGGCGAACGCGCGGTCGGTCTTCCCCACTGAAAAGTCCTCTCCCCGGAGTCCGGCGCCGCTCACAGCGGCGCCGGACTCCCGCCGTTGCGGCGGGAGTCCGGCGCGATCTGTCGGGTCAGCGCGGTCCGGCTACCACTCGGCCTGGGAGCCGTCGTCGCGGCGCCAGACCGGGTTGCGCCAGCGGTGGCCTTGCTCGGCGGCGCGCTCGACTGCCTTCTCGTCGATCTCGATGCCCAGGCCGGGGGCCGTCGGGAGGCCGACGTGGCCGTCCTCGTAGCGGAAGACCGACGGGTCGACGAGGTAGTCGAGGAGGTCGGAGCCGTCGTTGTAGTGGATGCCGAGGCTCTGCTCCTGGATCAGGAGGTTGGGCGTCGCGAAGCCGACCTGGAGGCAGGCGGCCAGCGCGATCGGTCCGAGCGGGCAGTGCGGGGCCAGCGAGACGTCGTACGCCTCCGCCATCGCCGCGATGCGCCGGACCTCGGAGATGCCGCCGGCGTGGGACAGGTCGGGCTGGGCGACGGCCACGCCCGCCGCGAGCACGTTCTTGAAGTCCCAGCGCGAGTAGAGGCGTTCCCCCGTGGCGATCGGGATGCTGGTGGACCGTACGACCTCGCCGATGCGGTCGCTCAGCTCCGGCACCACCGGCTCCTCGACGAAGAGGGGGAGGAACTCCTCCAGCAGGGGCAGGACGCGACGCGCCATGGGGAGCGTGAGCCGGCCGTGGAAGTCGACGGCTATGTCGAAGCCGTTGCCGACCTCGGCGCGGACGCTCGCCACCCGGTCGGCGATGCCGTGCACGGCTTCCGGGGTGTCGATCAGGCGCAGTTGCGCCGACGCGTTCATCTTGATCGCGGTGAAGCCCGCGTCCCGGCGGGCCGCCGCCTCCTCGGCCACGTCGGTCGGACGATCGCCGCCGATCCAGCTGTAGACCCGGACGCGATCGCGGACGTTGCCCCCGAGCAGCTGCCACACCGGGACGCCCATCGCCTTGCCGGCGATGTCCCACAGGGCCTGGTCGATGCCCGCCACCGCGCTGGAGAGCACGGGACCGCCCCGGTAGAAGCCCCCCTTGGTGAGGACCTGCCAGTGGTCCTCGATGCGCAGCGGGTCCCTGCCGATCAGGTAGTCGGAGAGTTCTTCGACGGCGGCGGCGACGGTGTGCGCCCGGCCTTCGACGACGGGTTCGCCCCAGCCGGTGATGCCCTCGTCGGTGTCGATGCGCAGGAAGCACCAGCGCGGGGCCACCAGGTACGTACGCAGGGAGGTGATCTTCACTTGGACTCCTTCTTGACGGCCCAGCCGCCGTCCACGGTCAGGCTCGTTCCGGTGATGTACGAGGCCTCGTCGGAGGCCAGGAAGGCGACCGCGGCGGCCACCTCTTCGGGGCGGCCGAGCCGGGCGAGGACGGTGGCCCGGGCCGACAGTTCGCGGCCGTCCTCCGCGACGCCGTCCCAGGTCTCGGTGAGGATCGGCCCCGGCAGCACGGAGTTGAAGCGCACGTCGGGGCCGTACTCGACGGCGAGCTGGCGCACGAGCGCGCACATCCCGCCCTTGGCCGCCGCGTACGCCGGATAGCCCGGCAGGCCGAACAGCGCGTGCACGCTGGACGTGGCGACGAAGGAGCCCCGGGTGGCGCGCAGGTCGCCGAGGAACGTGCGGACCGCGAAGTAGACCGCCGTGAGGTTGACGGACATCTCGCGGTTCCAGTCGGCGGGGGTGAGGTCGTGGACCGGGGCGTCGCGGTGCGCGAAGGCGTTGCTGTGGATGACGTCCGCGGGTCCGAAGAGCTCGTGCGTCCGCTCGCGGAGGGCGGTCCACTGCTGTTCGTCGGAGACGTCGCAGGGGACGAACGCGGCACGGCCGCCGCGCTCGCGGATCGTCTCCGCGAGGGTCTCGCCCGCCTGTACGGCGATGTCGGCGAGGACGACGGCCGCGCCTTCGGAGGCGAGGCGGGAGGCGACGGCGGCGCCGATGCCGGAGGAAGCGCCGGTGACGACGGCGGTCCTCCCGTGGAAACGGTTCATGATGTGGTTCCTGTGTGGTGGAAGGGGGAGGGGAGTCCGTACGGGCGAGCCGGCCCGGGTCGGTCAGCGGGTCACGTCGTCGCCGTGGACGAGGGCCAGTTCGGCCCGGCGGGGCAGGCCCTCCCAGTCGCCGTACGCCGCGACGGTGAACGCGCCGCACGCCGCGCCCGTCCGCAACCGGTCGGGGACCGTGCCGCCGTCGAGGAGTGCGGCGAGGTAGCCGGCGACGAAGGCGTCACCGGCGCCTATGGGGTCGACGGGCGTGACGGGGACGACGCCCTGGGGGGTCACCTCGTCGCCGACGGCGGCGAGGGCGCCCCGCGAGCCGAGTTTGAGCACCGCCTCGCGGGGACCGAGGCGCAGCAGCGCACGGGCCATCCCGGCGGGGTCCGCCGCGGGGACGACGAGCGAGGCCTCCTCCGGCCCGGCGAAGACGACGTCCGCACGGGAGACGAGGTGGGCCAGTTCGGCGGCCGCCTCCGTACGGGACCACAGCAGCGAGCGGTAGTTGAGGTCCAGGCTCACCGTGACGCCGGCCGCACGGGCGAGGTCGACGGCCCTTCGGACCGCCGCCCGGGGGCCGTCGCCGAGCGCGGGCGTGATGCCCGTGACGTGCAGGACGCGCGCCCCGGCGACCAGTTCTTCATCGATGTCGCGTGGCACCAGGCGGGAGCCGGCCATCCCGCGCCGGTAGTAGCCGACGCGCGTGTGGTCCGCGGTGCGGCGCTCCCGCAGCATCAGCCCGGTCGGTGCGCTGTCGTCGCGGACGACGCGGCTGATGTCGACCTCCTCGGCGCGCAGTCCGTCGAGGATCACCGTGCCGCCGGCGTCGGCGCCCACCCGGCCGGTCCAGGAGGCGCTGTGGCCGAGGCGGCGGACACCGATCGCGACCGTGGCCTCCGCGCCGGCGAAGGCGAGGCGGGCGGGTGAGCCGCTGCGCAGCGGCCCGGGGTCGGTCGCGGCGACCACGAGCATCGCCTCGCCGAGGGTGACGAGCGCGGTCATCGGCTGATCGCCTCCAGCAGGCCGGCGGTCCGCTCGCGCAGGGCTTCCAGGCTGCCGCCCTCGCAGGCGTCCCCCACCAGGGGACCGCCCATGCCGAGGGCGGTGGCGCCGGCGGCGAGGTAGCCGGCGGCCTGGTCGAGCGCGATGCCGCCGGTCGGGACGAGCGGTATCGCTCCGAGGGGTGCGCGCACGGCCTTCACGTACTGCGGTCCGCCGACCGAGGCCGGGAACAGCTTGACCATGGCGGCACCGGCCTGCCACACGGACAGGATCTCGCTCGTCGTGAACGCTCCGGCCAGTACCGGGACTCCGAGCAGTCGTCCCTCGGCGATGACGTCCAGGCAGGTCGCCGGGGTGATGAGGTACGTGGCGCCCGCGTCCACCGCCCGCTGGGCGTCGGCCGGGGTGATGACCGTGCCGGCGCCGAGGGCCAGTCCGTCGGGCTTGGCCGCGGCGTACTCGCGGAGCGCCGCCAGGACGCCGGGGGTGGTGAGCGTGAACTCGACGGCGCGCACCCCGGTGGCGTGGAGGGCGTCGGCGACGTCGGCGAGGTGCCGGGCCGTGCCGGAGCGGAGGATGGCGATCACCGGGGTGGCGGTGACGGCGTCGAACAGGTCCGTCATGACGGGGCTCCCTGTTGATCGTGGGCGGTCGTGGGGCCGGGGGCGGCAGCGGGGTCGGCGGGTCCGGTAGGTACGGGCCGGGGTGCGGGGGTGGACGCGGGCGCGGGCGCGGGCGCGTCGGCGAAGGGGGCGATCGGCAGCCCGGTGGCCCCCGGCCGGCAGACGAACAGCCGTCCGGCGTCCGGTTCGGCGCGCAGTTGCTCGGGACTGCGCCCTTCGCGGGCGGTGGTGATGACCAGGACGTCGAGGTCGGGCCCGGCGAAGGCGCAGCTGGAGACGTGTGCGGCGGGTACGTCGACGACGGCGTACGGCGTTCCGTCCGGGGCGAACGCCCTGACCTGGCCGGCGCCCCAGACCGCCACCCACACGCGGCCCTCGGTGTCCACCGCGAGCCCGTCCGGTTCCTCGTCCGCTCCGAAGCGGGCGAAGGGACGACGGCTGCCGAGCGCGCCGGACGGCGGGTCGTAGTCGAAGACGTCGACGCGGTGCGTCGCGCTGTCGGCGAAGTAGAGCCGGCGTCCGTCGGGGCTCCAGCCGAGGCCGTTGGAGATGGTCACCGAGTCGAGGAGGGTGGCGACGCTGCCGTCCGGGTCGAGGCGGTGGAGGGATCCCGCGCCGGGGGTGATGTCGTACGCCATCGTCCCGGCCAGCAGCCGGCCCCGCGGGTCGCACTTGGCGTCGTTCATCCGGCGCCGCACCCCGTCGGAGGGCAGGGACGGGGCGGCGAACGGGGCGGCGCGGCCCGTCGCGCCGACGGTGAGGAAGCCGGTGCCCGCGGCGGCGATCAGGTCGCCGGACGCACAGGGCGCCACGGCTCCGACCGGCCGGTCGAGGGTGAGGGTGCACAGGGGCGCCACGTCGGGCGGTCCGGTGCCGTCGGCGCGGGCGATGAGGGCGCCGCGGTGGATCAGGCCGGCGGTGATGTCGACCCAGAGGAGTTCTTGGCGGTGCGCGTCCCAGACCGGCCCTTCGGACAGGAGTCCGGGCTCGGGGGCGCAGGGGACCGCGGTCCATTGCATGTCGTTGCTCCTTGTCGGTTCCGCGGGCAAACTCTAGGACTTCGTCTAACCCCTGTAAATACTCTTCCTCCAATGCCTGGAATAAGCTCGTGCGACCACGTGGCACATCCCGATCACTCGCCACACCCGATCGCTCACCACCCATGGGGAGGAAACGGCACATGGTCAGGCGCACTGCCCAGGACATCCGGCGCGGCAACCGGTTCGACGTGCTGCGGTGCGTCTACGCGGTCCCCGGGCAGGTGACCCGGCAGGACATCGCGGTGGCCACCGGGCTGTCCTTCGCGACCGTCGCCAACCTCGTGGCGGAACTCCTCGAAGCCGAGGTGCTCGCCGAGGCCGGGCACGAGGACTCCAGCGGCGGGCGCCCGCGGGCACGCCTGGAGGTCAATGCCGGGCGCGGGTCCCTGATCGGCATCGACGTGGCCGAAACGACCCTCCAGGCCCAGCTGTTCGACCTGAAGCTGCGCGTGCTGCACAGCGTGGAGATGCCCCTGCCCGTGCCCCTGCCCCTGCAGGAGGCCGCGGAGGCCGGGGAGGCCCGAGAGGCGTTGGAGGTCCGGCCGGCCGATGTCGTCGACACGATCGCGGCCGCCGTGGAGGAGCTGATGACCGCCTCGGGCACCCGCCCGGCCCAGGTACTGGGAGCCGGAGTCAGCGTCCCCGGCGTCGTCCAGCGGGAGGGCGGCGTGTCCGTCTTCTCGCCGTACTGGTCCTGGCGCGAGGTGCCGCTGGGCGCCCTGCTGGCCGAACGGCTCGGCATGCCCCTCTACCTGGACAACCCGCTCAAGGCGAGCACGGTCGCCGAGATGTGGTTCGGGGCCGGCCGGGACGTGGACGATCTGGTGGTGGTGACCCTGCGAGGGGGCGTCGGCGCGGGCATCGCGATCGGCGGCGCCCTGTACCGGGGCGCGGCCAATCGCGCGGGCGAGTGGGGGCACACCCGTCTCGTCGACGGGGGGCGGGAGTGCCGGTGCGGCAAGCGCGGCTGCGTCGAGGCGTACGTGAGCACCGCCGGCGTCGCCAGGACGGTCCGGGAAACGGCCCCGGACGGCGCCATGACCGGCCACGGCGACGAGGCGGCGGTCGTGGACGCCCTCGCCCGCGCCGCCGCCGCGGGCGACCCGGCCGCCGTCGAAGCGGTCACCCGGACCGCCCTCCACCTGGGCACGGCCGTGGCGGACCTGCTCAACCTCTTCGACCCGCAGGTCCTGGTGATCGGGGGGCCGACGGCCGAGCGGCTGGGCGAGCGGCTGCTCCGCGAGACGCGGGACGTCGTCGCGCGGCACGCGCTGCCCCACGCCCTGGACTCGGTGGAACTCCGGCTGAGTGCCGTCCGGAACAACCCCGTGAGCCTCGGCGCCGCGACGTTCGCCCTGGAGGGCTTCCTCGACGACCGGGAGACCTTCGGACCCGTGAAGGCCGGCCGCCGCGCGGCCCGCACCCGGCCGGTCGCCTGAGGTCCCGGCCGGGCCGCCGGGCCGCCGGGCCCTCGGGCGCCTCCCCGGCCGGCCGTTGTCGCTTCGATACCTGTTCGCAACAGGTTCGATTGCTCCAACTCGCGCTCCCGGACGTCCCATTCAGCACCGATGACGTTCGAGGGAGACCGCATGGAGCCCCACCAGGACCGCACGCCCGGCACGCCCCGCACCCCCGGCACGTCGCTCAGGGGCCGCCCGGCCCGGCGGAGAACCTACGGCAGACTGACCGCCGCGCTCCTCGCCGGCGGCCTCCTGCTGACCGGCTGCGGAAGCGGCGGTGCGAGCCGCAGCGCCGACGGGGAGTGGAAGGGCGGCGACTCCGGGCCGCGGCCGTCCGCCACCCGCCCCGGCGGGGAGAGCACGGAAGGCGAGAGCGACGGACGGCGCCCCACCGCACCGCCCGCCGACTACCTCTCCACCTTCGCGCTCGACGTGGACACCGCCAGCTACGGGTACGCCCGCCGCACCCTCGCGGACGGCAAGCTCCCCGACCCGGCCACCGTGCGCCCCGAGGAGTTCGTCAACAGCTTCCGCCAGGACTACCAGGAGCCCGACGGCGACGGCTTCTCCGTCACCGTGGACGGGGCCCGCACCACCGAGGCGAACTGGTCCCTGGTCCGCGTAGGCCTCGCCACCCGCGTCGGGAACGGCGGGGCGGACGGCGCCGAGGCGCGGCCGCCGGCGGCGCTGACCTTCGTCGTGGACGTCTCCGGTTCCATGGCCGAGCCCGGCCGCCTCGACCTCGTCCGCAGTTCCATGAAGCTGATGACCGACCAGCTCCGCGAAGACGACTCGGTCGCCATCGTCACCTTCAGCGGGAAGGCCCAGACCCGGCTGCCGATGACCCGCGTCGAGGGCCACCGCGACCGGATCCAGGAGGTCGTCGCCGCGCTGCGCACCGCCGACTCCACCAACGTGGAGGCGGGGGTCGTCCGCGGGTACGAGGTGGCGGTCGAGTCCCTGCGGCCCGGCGCCACCAACCGGGTCGTCCTGCTCTCCGACGCCCTGGCCAACACCGGCGCCACCTCCGCCGACACCATCCTGAACCGGATCGGCGAAGCCCGGAGCAAGCACGGCATCACCCTGTTCGGCGTGGGTGTGGGCAGCCAGTTCAACGACGCCTTCATGGAACAGCTCGCCGACCGGGGCGACGGACACACCACCTACGTCTCCGACGCGGAGGGCGCCCGCAAGGTGTTCTGCGAGGACCTGCCGGCTCACGTGCAGCTGCGGGCCCGCGATGCCAAGGCCCAGGTCGCCTTCGATCCGCAGACCGTCGAACGGTTCCGGCTGATCGGCTACGACGACCGCCGCGTCGCCGACGGCGACTTCAGGAACAACAACGTGGACGGGGGAGAGGTCGGCTCCGGCCACACCGTGACCGCCCTGTACGCGGTGCGGCTGCGCCCCGGCGCCACCGGACACCTGGCTACGGCGACGGTGCGCTGGCTGGACCCGCGCACCCGGGCGCCGCACGAGGAATCCGGCAAGATCGAGGCGGCGGCCCTGTCCGGCGACGTGTGGACCGGGGCGTCCACCCGCTTCCAGGTCACCGCGGTGGCGGCCTACTTCGCCTCCGCCCTGCGCGAGCGCGACGGAGGCTGGGAGCGGGTACCGGGCGCCCTCCCGCTGGGGACCCTGGCCGGGCACGCGGACCGGCTGTTCGGGAGCACCGAGGATCCGGCCGTACGCCAGCTGGCGCAGTCCGTGCACGAGGCCCGGGCGCTCACCGGCTGAGCGCCCGGACGAGGGGGTGCGGGTACGGGGCCGCCGCCGCTAGTGGTCCAGTACGGCGGCCCGTACGCACAGGACGTCGGGGAGGTGCTCGGCCAGCAACTGCCAGCTGTCCCCGTCGTCCTGGCTGGCGTACAGCTCGCCGTTGCGGTTGCCGAAGTAGATCCCGGCCGGGTCCGCGTCGTCCGTGCAGAGCGCATCGCGCAGCACCGTGCCGTAGTGATCGCCGGCCGGCAGTCCCTTCGTCAGGGGCTCCCAGCTGGCGCCCGCGTCCCTGGTGCGGAAGACCCGGCAGCGGTGCTCCGCCGGGACGCGGTCGGAGTCGGCGTTGAGCGGGAAGACGTAGGCGGTGCCGGGCCGGTGCGGGTGGGCGGCCACGGCGAAGCCGAAGTCGGAGGGCAGGCCCCCGCCGATGTCCGTCCAGCGGGTCCCGGCGTCGTCGCTGCGGTAGACGCCCCAGTGGTTCTGCAGGTAGAGCCGGCCGGTGTCCCCGGCGTCCTGGGCGATCTTGTGCACGCACTGGCCGAACTCGGGGTTCGGATCGGGCAGGAACACCGCCGAGACCCCGCGGTTGGACGGGGCCCAGCTCGCCCCGCCGTCCGTGGTCCGGAACACCCCGGCCGTGGAGACCGCCACCGTGACCAGATCCGGGTCGCCCGGGTCGGTGATCACCGTGTGCAGGCCCTCGCCGCCGCCGCCCGGAACCCACTTGTCCCGGGTCGGGTGCTCCCACAGGGGGCGGACCAGCTCGAAGGACTCGCCGTGGTCGGCCGAGCGGAACAGCGCGGCCGGTTCGGTGCCCGCGTAGACCACGCCGGGGGCCTCGGGGCCGGCCGGATGGAGCTGCCAGACCCGCTCCAGGGAGGCTCCCGTGTCCTCGGGGAACTTCACGGCGGCCGCCGCGGGCTCCCGCCAGGTCGCGCCCAGGTCGTCGGAGCTGAAGACGGACGGCCCCCAGTGCGTGCTGTCCCCGGCGACCAGGAGCCGGGGCGCGCCGGCGCGCCGGTCGATGGCCACGGCCGAGACCGCCTGGGCGTTGAAGTGCGGTTCGCCGAACTCCCAGGTGCCGCCGGACCCCCGGCGGCCGATGAACAGTCCCTTGCGGGTCCCCGCGAGCAGTACCACGTCGGTCATGGCCGACACCTCCGGACGTCTTTGTCCTGCACGGCAGCTTTTCCGCCAGTCTGCACCCGACCACTGACAGAGGCAGGCCGCGGCGCGCTGGCCCGCCCGGTCGTACGAAGGGTCTCGTACTACGAGAGAATTCGTAGTACGGTGAATCTCGTACTTAGCGGCCGGTTCCCCGGTGCGCTTCCAGTCGCCCCCCGGAGACCCCTCATGAGTGCTGCTCCCGTTTCCTTCGCCGCCCTGTTCCAGCCGTGGACCATCCGCTCGGTCACCGTCCCGAACCGGGTGTGGATGGCCGCGATGTGCCAGTACAGCGCCGAGCCCTCCGGCCCGGACGCCGGGGTCGCCCACGACTGGCACTTCGCGCACTACGCGGCCCGCGCCACCGGCGGCGCCGGCCTGATCATCCAGGAGGCCACGGCCGTCACACCCGAGGGGCGGATCTCCCCGTACGACCTCGGCATCTGGAACGACACGCAGGTCGAGGCGCTGCGCCGGATCACCTCCTTCGTGAAGGGCCAGGGCGCGGTTGCGGGCATCCAGCTCGCCCACGCGGGCCGCAAGGCCTCCAACGACCGCCCGTGGAAGGGTGGTCGGCCCGTCGGACCCGAGGCGCACGGCTGGCGTCCCAGCGCTCCGAGCCCCGTGCCCTTCTCCGCGGACCACCAGGTGCCGCACGAGCTGACGGTCCGGGAGATCCGGGAGATCGTGGAGCAGTTCGCGGCCGCCGCCCGGCGCTCGCTCGCCGCGGGCTACCAGGTCGTCGAGATCCACGGCGCCCACGGCTACCTGATCGGCGAGTTCCTCTCCCCGCACACCAACAAGCGCACCGACGAGTACGGCGGCTCCTTCGAGAACCGCACCCGCCTCGCCCTCGAAGTCGTCGACGCCGTACGGGCGGTGTGGCCCGAGGAGCTGCCGCTGTTCTTCCGGATCTCCGCCACCGACTGGCTGGAGGAGGACGGCTGGACCGCGGACGAGACGGTCCGGCTGGCCGGGCTGCTCACGGAGCACGGCGTGGACCTCCTCGACGTCTCCTCCGGAGGCCTCGCCCCGGGCGTGACGATCCCGGTCGGCCCCGGCTACCAGGTGCCCTTCGCGGCCCGGGTCAAGGCCGAGACCGCCCTGCCGGTCGCCGCCGTGGGCCTGATCACCGAACCGGAGCAGGCCGAGAAGATCCTGGCCAACGGCGAGGCCGATGCCGTCCTGCTGGGCCGCGAACTGCTGCGCGACCCGTACTGGGCCCGCCGCGCGGCCGCCGAGCTCGGCGCGCAGATCCGTACGGCCGGGCAGTACCGGCTCGCCTGGTGAACCGGCGCGGCGCGGGGGCCGGGCTCCCGCGCCGCACCCGGCCGTTCGGCTCCGTTCCTACGATGGTTCTCGTACGATGGAGGGATACCCCGAACCGCGGCATCGCGGTACCGCCCAGTGAGTGGAGTACGGACATGACGGAACGTGACGCGACCCGTGTCCTCGCCCACCCCGAGGCGGCCGAGATCCGGCTCGAAGGGGTCCTGCACGCCCTCTCCGACCCGGTTCGGCTCTCCATCGTCCGCGAGCTCGCGGCCACCGACGCCGAGCTGGTCTGCTCGCACTTCGAGCTCCCGGTCACCAAGTCCACGACCACGCACCACTTCCGGGTCCTGCGCGAGAGCGGTGTCGTGCGCCAGTCCTACCGCGGCACGGCCAAGCTGAACGGACTGCGCCGCGCCGATCTCTCCGAGCTGTTCCCCGGACTGCTCGACGGGGTCCTCGCGGCGGCCGCCGCCGAGGAGACGCGCGACCGGGGCTGACGCGGGGATCAGTCCGTGCCGCCCGCCGCGGCCAGCAGGCCCGCCCAGTCCGGGATCTTGACGGAGCGTCGGCCCAGGGACCGCCCCAGTTCCGCCTCCGCCGTCTCGATCGCCAGCCACCCCGGCCACCGGACCGGCCGCAGTCCGGCCCGGAGCAGGGCCTCCAGCGGGTCCCGCTCGCGATCGCGCCGGGCCAGTGCCCCCGCGTCCTGGAGCAGGGAGGAGGCCGTCTCCTTCGCGCAGGGCCGGTTGGTGCCGATGACCCCGGTCGGGCCGCGCTTGATCCAGCCCGCCACGTATTCGCCGACGGAGGCGCGGCCCTCGCGGAGCACCCGGCCCGCCGCGTGCGGGACCGTACCGCGCCGCTCGTCGAAGGGCAGCCCGTCCAGCGGAACTCCCTGGTACCCCACCGAGCGCAGGACCAACTGCGCCGGGACGTCCTCGTAGACCCCCGTGCCGGTGACCCCGCCCAGGCCGTCGGGAGCCGTCCGTTCGAACCGCATCCCGGTGACCCGGCCGTCCGGGCCGCCGAGCACCTCCACGGGGCGCAGGAAGAACCGCAGCGCGATCCGCCGGTCCCCGCCGCTCGCGGGGGCGGCCGCCCAGCCGCGCAGCACCTCCACGTTGCGCCGGTTCGCGGCGGGCAGGGCCGCGCCAGGGTCCGCGTACGCCGGGTCGAGGGCCAGTTCCGCCGGGTCGGCCAGCGCGTCCACGCCGGGCATGGTGCCCAGCTCGCGCAGCTCCTTGGTGGTGAACTTGCCCTGCGAGGGCCCGCGCCGGGCCACCATGTGGACGGCGCGCACCCCGCTGGCGCCGAGCGCGCCCAGCGCCGGCTGCGGCATGTCGGTGGGGGCCAGTTCGGGTACGCCCCGGGCCAGGATCCGTGTCACGTCGACCGCCACGTTCCCGGCGCCGACCACGATCGCCGAATCCACCCCGGGAAGCCCGAAGGCCTCGGCCGCGGCGTCCGGGTGGCCGCTGTACCAGGACACGAAGGCCGTGGCGGAGTGCACCCCGGCCAGGTCCTCGCCGGGGATGCCGAGCATCCGGTCCCGGGCCGCGCCCACGCAGTACACCACCGCGTGGTACAGCTCCAGGAGCCGGGCGGTGGGCAGGGCTTCGCCGCCGACCTCGACGTTCCCGAGGAAGCGGATCCGCTCGTCCTCCAGCACGGTGCGCAGGCTGCCCTGCAGGGACTTGATCTTCTCGTGGTCGGGGGCCACCCCGTAGCGCACGAGCCCGTACGGGGCGGGCAGCCGGTCGAGCACGTCGACCCGGATTCCCGGCACCTCACGCTGCTGTACGAGTGTCTGTGCGGCGTAGACCCCGCTGGGGCCCGATCCGACGACGGCGATACGAAGCACGGCGGAGCTCCTCCCGCAGGTGTTCCCAGCATGACACCGGGGGCCGGGGGCGTCAGCCCATCGCGCGCATCCGGTGGACCTCGGCGCTCTGGGTGGCCGCCACCTCGTTGGCCATCTCCTCCACGGCGGTGTTGTTGCCCGCGGCCAGCACCTCGCCCGCCATCTTCAGGGCGCCCTCGTGGTGGGCGGTCATCAGGGCGAGGAAGAGCCGGTCGAAGTCCGCCCCCCTGGCCGCGGTCAGTTCCCCCAGCTGCTTCTCGGTCGCCATGCCGGGCATCGCCGCGTGGTCGTGGCCCCCCGGGGCGGCGCCGGGCGCCGGGTTGCGGGCCGCCCATCCCTCCATCGCGCCGATCTCGGGCTTCTGCGCGGCCGCGATCCGCTCGGCGAGCCGCTTGACCCCGTCGGACGCGGCCCGGTCCGGAGCGAGCGCGCTCATGGTCAGTGCCTGACCGTGGTGTTCGATCATGTTCCGCACGTACGCTCGGTCCGCCGCGTTGGGGGTGTCGTCGGGCAGTTCCCTCGCGGCCTGTTCGGGGGAGATGGTGCGCGCCTTCTCGCCGGGTTTGCCGGGGGCGACCACCACCGGCTCGCCGTCGGCCGCGCCGTCCGTACCGCCGCCGTCCCGGCAGCCGGTGAGGGGGAGCAGGAGCCCGACGGTCAGGGCCGCTGCGACGATTCGCCCGAGTGAGACTTTCGCCATGTCCATGCTAAGGACCATACTGCCGGGGTCCGCGTTCCGTTCCCACCACGGGCGGAACCGATCGGACCCATGGGAGGGCACAGTGACCTCGATGCACACCAGCAGACGGCGCAGATCCCTGGGAGTGGCCGCAGCCGCGGCCGGACTCCTCACCACGTTACTGGCGGCCGGACCCGCGGCCGCCACCCCCGATCCGGGAGACCTGCTCCCGGGCGCGGGTGCGCCACAGAGCGCCGCCACCGCGGCCGGCGCGGGCCGGGAGTTGGCGCCCGGCGAGATACCGGGCCAGGACGAGATCGTCCACAGCCGCAACATCAAACCCCTGGCCAACATCCCCAGTACCGACCCGAACCAGATCAATTCCGACATGACGTTCCAGGGCAAGTACGCCTACGCGGGCAACTACAACGGCTTCGTGATCTACGACATCGGCAACCCCAGGAAGCCGAAGAAGGTCACCGAAGTGCTGTGCCCCGGCGGGCAGAACGACATCTCGGTCGACGGGGACCTGCTCTTCCTGTCCACCGACTCCTCGCGCAGCGACGACTCCTGCAACAGCGTCTCGCAGCCCGCCACGGAGAAGTCCTCGTGGGAGGGCATCAGGATCTTCGACATCAAGGACAAGAAGAACCCCAAGTACGTCAAGTCCGTCGAGACCCCGTGCGGCTCCCACACCCACACGCTGGTGCCGGGCGGCCGGGACGACTACCTCTACGTCTCCTCCTACAACCCGAACGACGCGTTCCCCGACTGCAAGCCGCCGCACGACGGCATCTCGGTCGTGAAGGTCCCCAAGAAGAGCCCGACGCAGGCCGCGGTCGTGGCCTTCCCGATCCTCTTCCCGGACGGCGGCAACCCGGGCGGGCCCACCAACCCGGGCGTCTCCAAGACCACGGGCTGCCACGACATCACCGTGCTGCCCTCCAAGGACCTCGCCGCGGGCGCCTGCATGGGCGACGGCATCCTCTTCGACATCAGCAAGCCCGAGGAGCCGCGCGTCATCGACCGGGTCCAGGACAACGTGAACTTCGCGTTCTGGCACTCGGCCACCTTCAACGAGCGGGCGAACAAGGTGGTGTTCACCGACGAGCTGGGCGGCGGTGGCGGCGCCACCTGCAACGAGGCCACCGGCCCCACTCGGGGAGCCGACGGCATCTACGAGATCACCGGCCGCGGTGACCAGCGCAAGCTGGTCTTCAAGAGCTACTTCAAGATCCCGCGCATGCAGGCCGACACCGAGAACTGCGTGGCCCACAACGGCTCGCTGGTCCCGGTCGGCGGCGGCCGCGACATCATGGTCCAGGCCTGGTACCAGGGCGGCATCTCCGTCTGGGAGTTCACCGATTCCACCAGCCCGAAGGAGATCGCCTACTTCGAGCGGGGCCCGCTGACCACCGACAAGCTCGGCCTCGGCGGCTCCTGGTCCGCGTACTACTACAACGGGCACATCTACTCGAACGACATCGTCAAGGGCCTCGACGTGCTGAGGCTCGACGACTGGCGCACCGAAAGCGCCAAGTGGGTGTGGCTGGACCGACTCAACGTGCAGACCCAGCCCGTGTACCACTAACGGGGCGAGGGAAACGTTCCGCCGGGCGGTCCACCGTCCGGCGGGACACCCGACTCCCAGTCCAGCCCGTACCGCTGGAACAGCTCGGCCCGCAGCCGGGCCGCCGGCATCGGCGCGCCCGGCAGCAGCACCGCCACCACCGCACCCATCAACAGCGCCCGCAGCAGCGGGTAGTCGGTGTCCACCTCAGTCGATCCGTACCGGACGACGGTGTCCCGCAGCAGCTCCGCGAGCCGCTGCTGCTCGACGCACTGCACGAACCCCTCCGCCTGCAGGATCCCCGCCATGTGGGTCCGCATCAGCCGGGGCTGGTCCCGGGCCAGCCCGAGGATCGCGTCGATGGCCCGGGCCAGGCGCTCGCGGCCGTCCTGCGTACGGGGCTCGCGCTCCAGCGCCGCTTCCAGGGTGAGGTGCATCAGCCGGTGCACGGCGGACTGCAGGAGCTGGCGCTTGCCGGGGAAGTAGTAGGACACCAGACCGCGGGCGGCTCCGGCCCGGTCGGCGATGTCGCCGAGGGTGGTGGCCTCGTAGCCCCGCTCCGCGACCAGCTCGACCGTGGCGTGCAGCAACCGCTCCCGGGAACGCCTGCGCAATTCTTCATTGACCGATGCGCTGCGCGGGGACATGCTTGCTCCTGCGTTGACTGGCTCGCAGCCAGTATACTCAGCGCGCCGGACCGCCTGCTCTGGGCGACACGGGGGATCGCCCAGAGCAGGCACCGTCCGAGGCCGGAACCGAGACCGTGAGCGTCACGAGTGCCGCGCCCAGCAGCCAGCCCGCCAGGACGTCCGAGAACCAGTGGACGCCGAGGTAGATCCGGGTGAAGCCGACCCCGAGGACCGAGACCGCGGCGAGGGCGACGAGCAGCGCCAGGGTCGGGCGGGGCCGCGTGAGCGGGCGGGAGACCGGTCGGGACACCGGTTGGGAGAACGGCCGCGCCGGCCCGCGTGCGAACAGCCATACGAGCAGCCCGCAGACCGTCGTCGCCGTCAGGGCGTGCCCCGACGGATAGGCGGCGTAGTCCGCGGAGACGACCGGATCCGGCCAAACCGGCCGCTCCCTCCCCACCAGGAGCTTCAGCCCCTGACTCACCGCCGAGGCCGCGAGGGTGGCCAGCGCGATCAGCAGCGCGCACCGGCCCCTGCCCCGCCACCACAGCCACAGGCAGGCCGCGCCCGCCAGGGCCCGCATGGTCCACGGGTCCCAGACCCAGTCGCTGAGCACCCGCATCGCGTGGGTGACCCCGGGGTGGGAGACGGCGTACGCGTGCAGCCCCCGCGCGATCCGCCCGTCGAGGGACAGCAGCGGACCCCAGCGGGCGGCGACCAGCACCGTCAGCACGGCCGCCGCGGCGAGCAGCGCGCACAGCAGTGGGGTCCGCAGCCGTACGTGATCGCTCCGCATCCGCCGATCCTCGCACCCGGCGCCGCCGATGCTCCGCAAGGGCGGCGGTCCCGCGATCCCCGGCGGGCGGCCCTCAGGCGAGGGCGCCCAACCCCGGGCCGAACGCCACCAGCAGCGGGATCGCCGGCGCCAGTGTCGCCAGGGCCGTCAGTCGCATCCGGCGCACGGCCGACAGGCGGGGCGCGGCCGCCAGCAGCCGCCGGACCCGCTCGGGGACGTGCGCGTCCGGCGCGGGGGACGGGCCGAAGACCCCGCGGTCCTCGTTCAGGCCGATCAGGGCCAGGGCGGTGGTCAGGCGGCCGTACCGCCGCGAGGCCACGTCGTCGGCGGCCAGCTCCACCAGCCGGTGCATCTGCGCCTCGAACGCGGCGAAGACCGGGACCCGCGGGAATCCCCCGGACAGGGCTCGCGAGCAGTGCAGCAGCCAGTCGTGCCGGGCCGACGCGTGCCCCTGCTCGTGGGCCAGTACGGCATCCAGCTGACTGCCCTTGAGCCGGCCCAGGGCCGCCGTCGTGACCACCAGCCGGGGGGCCGGACCCGGGAGCCACCAGCTGTCGGGCCGCTGCCCCTCCAGGACCACGAGCCGCGCCCCGGAGGCCTGCTCGCCGGGCAGCAGAGGGGCCCGCAGCAGCAGTTCGGCGCCCTGCGCGCGGCGCCGGGCGCGGGCCCGCAGGATCTCCCGGGCCAGCATGGCGCCGGTCCACAGCCCGCCGCCGGCCAGTGCGAGGGCGGTGCCCGTGGCCCAGAGCCCGCCCCCGGCGCCCAGCCCGTAGGCGTCCACCACCCCGTGCGGAGCCGGGGCGAACAGCCCGCCCCGTACGGCCTGCCAGGCGGCGGCCGCGCTCAGCAGCATCGACAGCGCGAGGCACAGCAGGACGGCGCCCACCACGCACTGCCACGTCCACAGGGCCACGACGGGCTCGCGCTCGGGCCAGCGGGCCCGGGCCAGCAGGCGGGGTGCGAGCACCGCGGTCAGGGCGCCGAGCAGCAGGAGAACGGCGGGGACCATCATGGGCCTCAGCCTAGGAGCGTGCGGCTACCTGCGGGTATGGTCCGGGCCAAGGGTGATGGAGGACACGTTTGGCGGGCCCGCCCGCGGCCTCACATCGTGAGCAGCATCGCCAACATCCCGATTCCCATGGCCAGTCGGCAGGCGCGGATCACTTCCGCCGGTCCGGCGGGTGCTCCGGGTCCGCCCGTGCCGAGTGCGCCGCCCGCGCTCCGCGCGCCCCCGACCGTGACCAGCCGGGCGCCGCCCAGCACCACGTAGCCCGCGTAGTAGACGAGTAGCAGGCCGGTGAGCAGCGGCAGTCCGGCGCCGTGCCCGTGGGCGTGGCCGGAGGCCCCCGCGGCCGCGCCGGTGCCCGAGGCCAGCGCCATGTAGACCATGGTCAGCGAGCCCACCAGATGGTGCGCGTGGTGCGGTCCGCCGCGCAGCAGCCACAGCGCGTGCAGCGCCGCCCCGCAGAAGACCACGCCCAGCACGGGCGCCTGCCAGTCGCCGCCCAGCCGGAGCGGCACCGCCATCAGGGCCATGCCGAACCCCATCGCCGCCTCCCCGGCCGCCGGTCCGCCACCGGCTCTGCCCGCGCGCCGCAGACAGTACGCACCGCTCGCCGCGCAGAGCAGGACGAGGAGCCAGGCGGAGACGGCGGTGGAGACGGAGGTGGAGAGGGACGTGGCGGGACCGTGCACGGCGGAACCTCCCGGTTCGTCGGCTTCACGGGAAGAGATGCCCCCTTCACACGGCCATCACGCCGGGCGAGGTTAGGCTCTGTGGGATCACCGGAAGAAGCACGTCGCAGACCTCGCGCAGAACGGAGCCCTCGATGCCGAGCGCCGCCCCCCAGGCCTTGACCTACCGCAGTGCCGTGGAGGCGGACATCCCGGCGCTCGTGGAGCTCGTGGAATCGGCGTACCGGGGAGAGTCGAGCCGCGGGGGCTGGACCACCGAGGCGGACTTCCTGGACGGGCAGCGGACCGACGCCGAGGACGTGGCCCGGATCGTGGGGCACCCCGAGGGCATGCTCCTCGTCGTGGAGCGCGCCGGTGAGATCGTCTCCTGCTGCCACCTCGAACACCGGGGGGACCACGTCTACTTCGGCATGTTCGCGGTCCGGCCCGGACAGCAGGGCGGCGGACTGGGCAAGGCGGTCATGGCGGAGGCCGAGCGCCGCTCCCGCGAGCAGTGGGCGGCCAAGGAGATGCGGATGACCGTGATCAACGTACGGGAGGAGCTCATCGCCTTCTACGTGCGCCGTGGTTACGAGCGCACCGGCGAGATGAGCCCCTTCCCCTACGGGGACGAGCGGTTCGGCGTCCCGCTCCGCGACGACCTGGCCTTCGAGCTGCTGGTGAAGCCGCTGTAGCCGCGGGGGCGGGGTCCACGGACCGCCGTGCGCGGTCCTCAGGCGGTGAAGCGGCCCGTGGAGCGGATCTCCGGGAAGTCGGTGAGCACGCCGTCGAGTTCGAGGGCCCGCGCGAGGCGCAGCCGCTCCAGCGTGTTGACCGTCCATCCCGTGACGCGCAGTCCGGCCTCGTGCGCCGACTCCACGGTGTGCAGGGTGAGGTGGCCGATGTTGAGGGCCACCGCCTCCGCGCCCGCCAGGGCGGCCCGGGCGACGACCTCCCCGGCGTCGGCCGGGGTCTGGTTCGCGTAGAGCACGGTCCGTACGCCCGGAACCAGACGGGCCGCCTCCACGAGCACCTCGTCGCGGAAGGAGGCCACCTCCACCCGGCCGGTCAGATCGCGGCGCAGCAGCAGCTCGGCGAAGGTCCCGACGGCGCCGAGGTCGTGGACCTGGATCCGCAGCGGGGCGCGGACCGCGTCGACGACCTCGTCGAGGACCGGCACGTGTTCGCCGTCTCCGGCGTCCAGCTCGCGCAGTTCGGCCAGGGTCAGGTCGGCCACTGCGCCCGAACCGTCGGTGGTCCGGTCCACCTCGGCGTCGTGCAGGACGACGAGGGCGCCGTCCTTGCTGAGCCGTACGTCCAGCGCGACGACGTCCATGCCGGACCGTTCCGCGCGGACGAACGACCGCAAGGTGTTCTCCGGTTCGACACCCATGACCCCGCGGTGCCCGATGGTGAGGAAAGTCAAGGTTCTCTCGCTTCCGTCGACGGCGGCCCCGCGCGCGGTCGCGGTGTCCCGACCGGCCGCGCGCGATATGAGGACGCATGCTAGTGCGCCCCCCGTGCGATGAAACCGCCTTTGCGGGGCCTCCGCAACGCCGTCCGGCCGCTTCCCGACGGGCCCGCCGGGGGCTGGTGAGCCCCCGCCGCGGCCCGCGCGGTCACCCGGGCGTGGGCGCGTCCCCGCCGGCTTGACGTTCCTGCGCGTGCGGGCTCTCCAAGGTCTCCACGCCCTTCAGGACTTCCAAGCCTTCCATGCCCTTCAGGCCTTCCAGATCAGCGAGCAGCTCCCGCGTCAGCTCCAGTTCGGCCAGGTGCTGGCGCTCGCTCCAGCGCAGGGCGAGCACCGGGAAGGCCCAGTCCCGCTCGGTCGCCGCGTGCGCCATGGCCTCCCGTACGGAGGCCAACTCCTCGGTGGTGCGCTCCAGATGCTCCGTCACCATCGCACGCAGCCGCTCCGGCTCGGCCAGGTGACCGAGCCAGACCCGCAGCAGCAGCCCGTGCTTGAGCACCGGGGGGCCGGCCTCGGCGACGTCGGAGGCCCAGCCGGCCAGCGCCTCGCGCCCGGCGGGGGTGATGCCGTAGCGCCGCTTGGCCCGCGCCTCTTCGGGGCCGGAGCGCACGGAGGCCGCGTAGCCCAGTTCCTCCAGGCGGCGCAGCTCGGCGTAGATCTGGCTGATGGCCGGGGACCAGTAGAAGAAGCGCAGCGAGGAGTCCGCCCACTTCTTCAGTTCGTAGCCGGTCCGCTCGCCGGGGAAGGAGAGCAGGCCGAGAACGGCCCACGCGGTCGGTGGAAGCTCTTGCTTCTTCGCCTTCTGACTACTAGTCATATTTCGAATAGAAGTGAGACCCGGCACGGGACGCGACCCTGGAGGCATAAGTGAAGTTCTCCGTCATCTTCGAGGCACAGCTGGCCGACCCGACCGTGGAGCGCGAGCACCAGGTCATCCGTGACTGCGTGGAGCAGGCGGTACTCGCCGAACAGATGGGATTCGACCGGATCTGGGCCGTCGAGCACCACTCCCTGAAGTGGTACGCCCACATGTCCGCCCCGGAAATCTTTCTGAGCTTCGTCGCTGCCCGGACGAACACCATACGCATCGGCCACGGAGTCGTGTGCATGCCCTTCGCCTTCAACCACCCCGTCCGGGTCGCCGAGCGGGCCGCGATGCTCGACCTGCTGTCCGGCGGGCGGGTCGACCTCGGGGCCGGGCGGGGCGGGACCGTGCAGGAGACCTCGCTGTGCGGGGTGGACAGGGACCGCACCACGGCGGAGGTCGAGGAGGCACTGCGGATCATCGGGAAGGCCTGGCAGGAGGACGAGCTGGAGTACCACGGGGAGCTCATCGACATCGATCCGCACCCGATCCTGCCCCGGCCGAGCCAGCGGCCCCACCCGCCGCTCTTCCTGGCGTGCAGCCGCGCCGAGACCCTGGTGCAGGCCGCGGAGCTGGGCGTCGGGGCGCTCGTGATGGGATTCGCCGGGCCGGAGTCCATCGCGGGGATGCGCTCCGTCTACGACGCCGCGATCGCCGGCCGGGACGGCGGCCGCTTCGTCTCCACGGCGGTCAACGACCACTTCTCGGTGCTCTGCCCGACGATCGTGCTCGACGACCCCGAGGAGGCCCGCCGGATCGGGATCCGGGGACAGCGGTTCTTCGCGCAGTCCATCGGCCACTGGTACGGCGGGACGGGGGTGCCGGACGAGGCGGTGGTCGAGGGAGCCGACGAGGGGGCGCAGATGCGCAGGGCGGCCGAGCAGGTGGTCGCCCGGCTGCACGAGCAGGACATCCCGGTACGGCCCACCGCCACGGCCACCTTCAACGCGGACCACGCCTACGGGAGTGCGGACGAGGCGATCGCGTACGTGGAGCGGCTGCGGGAGGCGGGGGCCGACGAGATCATGTGCCTGATCCAGATGGGGACCGTGCCGCAGGAGGCCTGTCTGGAGACCCTGCGGCAGTGGGGCGAGAAGGTCATCCCCCACTTCGCGAACCAGCGGGCGTAGGGGGCTGCCGCCGTGACGGATGTGACCGCCGCCCGGGGCGACCGGCTCGATCCCTCCGCCCGTCCCTACGCCGACGCGCTGGCCTCCCTCTTCCCCGACCTCGGGGGGCGCGTCACCGACGCAGACGAGGCCCGCCGGATCCTCGCCGCCGTGCCCGCCACGGCCCGGCCGGCCGTCGTGGGGGCCGTGGAGGACCGGGAGGTCCCCGGGCCGGCCGGGGCGCCGCCGGTCCCCGTACGCGTCTACTACCCCGACCCGGAGCGGTGGCCGGGCCCCCGGCCGACCGTGGTGTTCTGCCACGGCGGCGGCTGGGTCCTGGGTGACCTCGACCGCTACGACGCCACCGCACGGGCGCTCTGCCGGGCCTCCGGCGCCGTCCTGGTCTCCGTGGACTACCGGCGGGCGCCCGAGGCCCGCTTCCCCGCCGCCGTCCACGACGCGTACGCCGCCCTGTGCTGGGCGGGCGCGCACATCGAGGAACTCGGCGGGGACCGGGCCGCCCTGGTGGTGGCCGGGGACAGCGCCGGCGGGAACCTCGCCGCAGCCTCCTCGCTGCTGGCCCGTGAGCGCGGGGGCCCCGCCGTCGCGCTCCAGGTGCTGATCTACCCGTGCCTGGACGCCGCCCAGGACGCCGGGTCCTACCGGAGCAACGCGGAGGGGTACTTCCTGACCTCGGCGCACCTGCGCTGGTTCTGGGAGCAGTACCTGGGCCCCGGCGGCGACGGCGGCCATCCGCTGGCCTCCCCGCTCGTCGCCGACCCGAGGGGGCTGCCGCCCGCGTACGTGGTGGTCGCCGGCTGCGATCCGCTGCGGGACGAGGGGGAGGCCTACCACCACCGGCTGCTCGGCGCCGGGGTCCGTTCGGCCCTTGACTCCCACCCCGGAATGTTCCACGGGTTCCTCGCACTGGCCGGAGTGCTCCCCGAGGCGGGCCAGGCCTTGGCGCGGCTGGGCGAAGTCATCGACTCCACGCATAAGAACGGGAAGACTTCCGGTGAAACCGGGGGTGACGCAGGATAATTTCCCGGATCTCCTCTTGAGAAGGAGAGCCTCACCCGCTTACGCTGTGCCGACGTGAGGTTCTCCTGTGGAGGAAGTGACATGACGGAAACTCTTGTGCCGGGCATCGGCGGTGCCGTGACGACCGCTGGTGTACGGGTGGTCGACCACCCGGCATGGCCCGAGCTCAAGGCCGCCGTGGAGGAGATCCGGCCCTGGCAGTCGGCCGACGGCTCCATCGACTTCGAGCGCGAGGGGTCGCACATCCGCGCAGCCGCCCCGGCCGCGGTCGAGCGCGTGATCGAGGGCATCGAGGCGCTGTCGCCGCTGCTCCCGCACGGCGCCGCGTACCACCGCGCCCTCATCGGCGACCTGCGCAAGTGGGCCGACGGCGGCTTCGGCGTACCGGACTTCCTCGACTCCCTGCTGGCCTTCGCCCCGGCCGCCGAGCGCGCCGACGGGCTCCAGCACCTCGTGGTCTTCCCGATGTACACGCAGAACGGCAACCCGGACCGCAACCTCGAAGCCGTCGTGCTGAAGATGGTGTGGCCCGAATGGCTCTCCGAGCTGGAGCGCACCCGGTACGACAACCCGCTCTTCCTCGGCATCACCTTCGAGGACTTCACCCCGGGCTACGACACGCACTCCGCCGTGCTCTTCCCGGAGACCATCGCGGTGCGCGAGGCCCCCGAGCGCTTCACCTGGGGCGGCATCTTCTGCGACCGCGAGGCCGCCCGCTACCGCAAGGTCACCGAGGCCGCCGTCGACATCCTGGGCATCGAGCTGCCCGAGGACATCGCCCGGATGGTCGAGGACCAGGAGCGCTGCGAGAAGGCCTTCGTCCTGTGGGACATGGTCCACGACCGCACCCACAGCCACGGCGACCTGCCGTTCGACCCCTTCATGATCAAGCAGCGCCAGCCGTTCTGGATGTACGGCCTGGAAGAGCTGCGCTGCGACCTCACCGCCTTCAAGGAGGCCGTGAAGCTGGAGTCCGAGGGCAACGAGCACGGCCGTGACGTGCAGTACGCCGTCCTGTTCGACCGGATGTTCCGCTTCCCGGTGTCCGGCGACCGCAACCGCAACTACGACGGCCTCGGCGGCCAGCTCCTCTTCGCGTACCTCCACAAGCACGACGTCGTGCGCTGGACGGACAACAAGCTGAAGATCGACTGGATGCGCGCCCCGCAGGTCACCAACCAGCTGTGCGCCGAGATCGAGGACCTCTACCGGGCCGGCATCGACCGCCCGAAGCTCGTCCACTGGTTCAAGGCGTACGAGCTGGTCGCGGAGTACCTCGCCCCCCACCCGGGATCCAAGTGGGCCAAGGGCCCCGACGCCCTGGACCTGACGCAGCCGCCCCGCAAGCTCGTGGACGACGTGCTTCCGGACGAGTTTCCGCTGAGCATGTTCTATGAGGCCCTGGCCAAGAAGCTCAAGGGCGTGATCGCCTCGACCAAGGGCATCACGGCAGGGAACGCCGCGGACCGCGAGACCGCCGCGCGGGTCGCCGCGTGAGCACTCGCCCACAGGAGGCTGCACAGATGAACGGCTCCGGTAACGGGAACGGGAAGCTCCACGGGGCGGTAGTGGCGGTGGCGGGGGCCGGCGGGCCCGCCGGCCGCGCCACCCTGCTCCGCCTCGCCGAGGCGGGCGCCATCGTCGTCGCCTCCGACGCCGACGCGGCCCGGCTCGCCGAGGCCGTGGACGCCGCGCGCTACGCCCACGGCGGTGCCACGATCACCGGCGACACCGTCGACCTGCTCGACCTGGACGCCACCAAGGCCTGGGCCGAGCAGACCGAGAAGGAATTCGGCCGCATCGACGGCCTGGTCCACCTCGTCGGCGGCTGGCGCGGCAGCACCACCTTCACGGACGCGGACCTCGCGGACTGGGCCTTTCTGGAGAAGCTCCTCATCCGCACCGTCCAGACCACTTCCCTCGCCTTCCACGACGGGCTGCTGCGCAGCGACCGCGGCCGCTACGTCCTGGTCAGCCAGTCCGGTGCGCACAAGCCGGTCGCCAACAACGCCGCGTACAACGCGGGCAAGGCGGCGGCCGAGGCCTGGACCCTCGCGATGGCGGATTCCTTCCGCAAGGCGGGTGGCGAGGACGGTCCGGGCGCCGCGGCTGCGATCCTGGTGATCAAGGCATTGGTGCACGACGCGATGCGCGCGGAGCGTCCCACTGCGAAGTTCGCGGGCTTCACCGACGTCAAGGAGCTGGCCGAGGCCATCGCCGGCGTCTGGGAGCGGCCCGCCACCGATGTGAACGGACAGCGCCTGTGGCTCACCCCCCAACCGTGAAGACCGGTGCCGTGAAGACCGCGATACGCAAGTCGGCGGCCAAGACCGACGCCCGCCGCCACCACGACCCGGCGGTGCGCGGCTTCGCGAGCGACAACTACGCCGGGATCCACCCGGAGATCCTTGCGGCCATCGCGCTCGCCAACGGGGGCCATCAGGTCTCCTACGGCGACGACGAGTACACGGAGAACCTCCAGCAGGTCTTCCGCGGCCACTTCGGCCCGCACGCCGAGGCCTACCCGGTCTTCAACGGCACCGGCGCCAACGTGACCGCCCTGCAGGCGCTCACCGACCGCTGGGGTGCGGTGATCTGCGCCGAGTCGGCGCACATCAACGTCGACGAGGGCGGTGCGCCCGAGCGGATGGCGGGCCTCAAGCTGCTCACCGTCCCCACGCCGGACGGCAAGCTCACCCCCGAGCTCATCGACCGGCAGGCCTGGGGCTGGGAGGACGAGCACCGGGCGATGCCGCAGGTCGTGTCGATCACCCAGAACACCGAGCTCGGCACGGTCTACACCGTGGACGAGGTCCGTGCCATCTGCGAGCACGCGCACGCCAAGGGGATGAAGGTCCACCTCGACGGTGCCCGGATCGCCAACGCCGCGGCTTCGCTCGACGTGCCGATGCGCAGCTTCACGAACGCGGTCGGCGTGGACGTGCTGTCCTACGGCGGCACCAAGAACGGGATGATGGCCGGCGAGGCCGTCGTCGTGCTGAACCCGGACTCGGTCCGGCAGATGAAGCACATCCGCAAGATGTCGATGCAGCTTGCCTCCAAGATGCGCTTCGTGTCGGTGCAGCTCGAAGCGCTCCTCACGAAGGACCTGTGGCTGCGCAACGCCCGCCACGCCAACGCGATGGCGCAGCGGCTGGCGGCCGGGGTGCGCGAGACCGACGGGGTGGAGATCCTCTACCCGGTGCAGGCGAACGCGGTGTTCGCGCGGCTCCCGCACGAGGTCACGCGCCGCCTCCAGGAGCGTTACCGCTTCTACTTCTGGGACGAGATCGCGGGCGACGTCCGGTGGATGTGCAGCTACGACACCCAGGAAGAGGACGTGGACGGCTTCCTCCAGGCCCTCAAGGAAGAGCTCGCACGGTAGTGGCATAAATTCATAGGCATGCAGTCGAATGCATGGGTATGCTCCTGGATCATGGAACTGATCCAGGAGCATTCCGACGTTGCCGCCTATCTGGCGGCCGATGAAGCGGTCGACCACGGCCATCCACTGGTCGAAGAGACCGCCGACGCGCTGTGGACGGCCACGGGCGACGCATATTCATACGCCAAGGCGGCCTTCGAGTTCGTCCGTGACACCATCCCGCACTCCGCCGACTCCGGGGACGACCGCGTCTCCTGGCGAGCCTCCGACGTCCTGGAGACGCGCAACGGGATCTGCTACGCCAAGTCCCACGCGCTGACCGCCCTGCTGCGCAACCGGGGAATCCCGGCCGGCCTCTGCTACCAGCTCCTCGGCGACGGCGACGGATCGAACCTCGCCCTCCACGGCCTCGTCGCGCTGCGCCTGCCCGGCGGCGAGGGCTGGGCCCGGGTGGACCCGCGGGGCAACAAGCCCGGTGTGGATGCCCAGTTCACCCTCGACCGCGAACAACTGGCCTTCCCGGTCCGTCCTGAACTCGGCGAGATCGACTACCCGGGGGTGTACGCGGCACCCCGCCCGGCCCCGCTCAACGCGCTCCAGGAGTCCGCGGACCGGACGCAGTTGTGGCGGAACCTGCCGACGGCGCTGTAGCCGCCGGGGCGGCGGCGCCGTCCGTCTTCCGTAGGCGGCCGCGCGCCGTCACCACGGTGTGCAGCAGGGCGGCGGCCAGTTGCAGGACCGCGATCGCGAGCACCAGGATCCAGGGCGGTACGTCGGCGGCGAGCCCCACGAGGGCGGCGCCCGTGGACGCGGCCGTCACCTTCAGTCCGGCGCCGAGCGTGAACACCTGGGTCCGCGTCCCGTCGGGCGCGAACTCCGAGCGGATCCGCAGGGTGGCCGTCAGCAGCGGCCCGTCGCACACCCCGGCCGCGGCGAACGCCACGGCCGCGAGCGGGAGGGACGGGGTGAACGCGGCCACCGTCAGTGCCACCCCGGTCGCCGCCATGGCCCAGCAGGCGAGCCGGCCCGAGGGCACGGTCGTGATCCTGCCCAGCGTCAGGGAGCCGGTCAGGGCGCCCAAGGCGAAGGCGGTCATCAGTACGCCGCCGCCACCCGGGCTGCCGAGCGAGGTGGCCAGGAGGACCGAGGTGACGGTGAGCGCCCCGAGGCCGAGGAAGGCCAGGGTCGTGGCCGAGGTGATGGCCCGCAGCTGCCGGATCCGCCACAGGGCGGCCAGCCCGGCGCCCATCCCGACCCGGGGTGCGCCGGGGCCGGGGTCCGGGCTTCCGTGCGGGCTCCCGTACGGAAGGGTCGCCGCCAGCGCCGCCGCCAGCGCGCCCGACGCGGCCAGGAGCGCCATCGCGGGCCCGGCCGAGCCGAAGGCCGCGACGAGGCTCACGGCCGCCGGGGCGGTCACCGCCGCGCCGTTGTAGGTCGAGGCGTCCCAGCCGTACGCCCGGTCGCGCGCGGGGCCGGCCGGAACCAGTCCCGCCACCAGGCTCGACAGCCCGCCCGTCACCATCGGCCCGCAGGAGCCGCCGAGCACCGCCACCGCGAGCACCACCGGGGTCGGAGCCCGCCCGAGCAGCAACGCCAGGGCCGCCACGGCCGCGGTGAATCCCGCCAGAGCGCCCACGTGGAAGAGGCGGGGCCGGCGCGACCTGGCCGCGGCGGCGCCCGCGAGCGGAGCCGCGAGCACGTGCGGGGCCAGCCAAGCCGTCAGTACGAACGCGCCGTGTGCGGCGCTCCCGGTGCGCTGGAGGGCGAGCAGCACGACGGCCATGCCCATGCCCTCGGAGGCGAAGCGCGCCGCCAGTGCGGCGGCCAAGTACCGTCCGAGCCCCGGCATCCCGGCCCCTTTCGCCGGATGACGTGGCAGAGGGGTGTGAGGCTACGCCATACCGGTGTAGGGCGAAAGGATCGCGATTTTCGGGCAATAGGAAACTTTCCTGTCTGACATCGTTGTCAGCCTGGCATGCGCATGCGTATCTTCGGCCGCACGGATCCCCCCACGGACCCTCCTCAGGAGCACTCACCTCCGATCTCCGACCTCCGACCGGAAGGCGCTTCATGCGTTACGGAGTCCCCGCCGGGCTGCTCGCAGCGGCCCTCGGCCTGGTCGCGGCGCTGACCCTCGCCCCCACCTCCGCCGCCGTCACCCCCCACACCCCCGTCACCCCCGCCGCCCCCACGGCCTTCGCCCACCCCGGAGTCCTGAACAGCCGCGCCCAGCTGGACTTCGTACGCACCAAGGTGCAGGCCGGGCAGCAGCCCTGGAAGGCGGCGTTCGACGCCATGCTCGCGAGCCGGTACGGCTCGCTGTCGCGGACGCCCAAGCCGCGCGAGATCGTCGAATGCGGCTCCTACTCCAACCCCAACCTCGGCTGTACCGACGAGCGGGAGGACGCCATAGCCGCGTACACCGACGCGCTCGCCTGGTACGTCACCGGCGACGCCCGGTACGCGAAGAAGTCGATCGAGCTGATGGACGCGTGGTCCGCCCGGATCAAGGACCACACCAACAGCAACGCCCCCCTGCAGAGCGGCTGGGCGGGCTCCACCTGGCCGCGCGCCGCCGAGATCGTCAAGCACACCTACACCGGCGGCTGGCCGAACCAGGGGCGCTTCGCCACGATGCTGCGCGAGGTCTACCTGCCCGAGGTGATCGGCGGGAAGCCGAACAGCAACGGCAACTGGGAACTGATCATGATGGACGCCGCCGTCGGCATCTCCGTCCACCTCGACGACCGCGCGAGCTACGACAAGGCGATGGCGATCTACCTCGGCCGGGTGCCCGCCTACTTCTACCTGGCCTCCGACGGGCCGCAGCCGAAGTACCCGCCGCGCTCCACCATCGACACCAGGAGCGAGCTGATCGGCTACTGGCACGGCCAGAGCACCTTCGTCGACGGTCTGGCGCAGGAGACCTGCCGGGACTTCGGCCACACCGGCATGGGCATCGCGGCGACCATGCACGTGGCCGAGACCTCGCGCATCCAAGGGCGCGACCTGTACCCGGAGTTCAAGGACCGGTTCCGGCACGCGCTGGGCTTCCACGCCACGTACGAACTGGGTGGGGCCGTGCCCTCCTGGCTGTGCGGCGGGAGCCTGGCCAAGGGCCTGGGCCCGGCGACCGAGGTCGGCTACAACGCCCTGCACACCCGGCTCGGCGTCACGATGGAGAACACCCGCAGGCTCACCGAGGGCCGCCGCCCGGCGGGAACCGAGAACCACTTCGAGGCGTGGGAGACGCTGACCCACGCCCAGAACCCGAACTGACCGAACCCCTGACGACGGACTGCGGCCCCGCCCGATGGGCGGGGCCGCAGTCCGTCGTCAGGGGCAGGCCTCAGCCGGCTTCCTTGACCTGCTCCGGGGTCGGCGCGGTGCCGCCGAGGTGGGCCGGCAGCCACCAGGAGTCCTCGGCGCCCTTGGGCTTGGCCGGGTAGGCGGCCTGGGCGGCGTCCAGCAGCTCCTGCACCCGTCCGCGCAGCCGGCGGGTGATGGCCCCGGCGTACTGGTCGGCGGGAGCCTCCAGCGGCTCGCCCACCCGCATCGTCACGGGGATGTGGCTGCGCTTGAGGTCCTTGGGGCGGCCCTTGGTCCACATCCGCTGCGTGCCCCACAGCGCCACCGGGATCAGCGGGACGCCGGCTTCCTGGGCCATGCGCGCCGCACCGGACTTGAAGCTCTTGAGCGTGAAGGACTGGGAGATCGTCGCTTCCGGGAACACGCCGATGATCTCGCCCGAGCGCAGGGAGTCGAGCGCGTGCTGGTAGGCCGTCTCGCCCTGGGCGCGGTCCACCGGGATGTGCTTCATCGCGCGCATCAGCGGACCGGACACCTTGTGCCGGAAGACCGATTCCTTCGCCATGAAGCGGACGAGCCGCTTCTGCGGGCGCGCGGTCAGCCCGGCGAAGATGAAGTCGAGGTAGCCGATGTGGTTCGACACCAGAACCGCCCCGCCCTTGCGCGGGATGTTCTCGGTGCCCTTCATGTCGATGCGGACGTCGAGCGCACGGAAGAGGGTGTGTGCGGCGCCGATTACCGGGGGGTAGACGAACTCAGCCATGTGGGGAGGCCCCGCTTTCTGCCTGGAGGTGCTCCCGGCCGGAAGTTACGGCAGCGTAGGTACGCGGCCATGGGGATCGTGCCCCATACGAGAGCCGCAGGCCAGCCCAGACGCCCGTGCCCGGCGAGATTCTCGTCACGCCGGGAATGCGGCGTGCCCGCGGGGCGCTTCGATCAGCGTATGAACGTACCGGGATGATGGACGGGTGCCCGTACGGGCAGGCGACGGCGGAGACGGGGGCGCGGGTGCGCGCAGGCGAGCGGGTCGAGGGTGTGGGCGAAGGCCGGCTGGGCATCGCCGAACTGGGCGCCGAGCCGGGGGAGCGGGCCACGCTCGTGCAGTTCTCCAGTGCCTTCTGCCAGCCCTGCCGGGCCACCCGGCGGATCCTGGACGAGGTCGCGGCCTTGGTCGGGGGCGTCCGGCACATCGAGATCGACGCCGAGAAGAACCTGGACCTCGTACGGGCCCTCGGCATCGAGAAGACCCCGACGGTACTGGTCCTGGACGCGGAGGGCCGGATCGTGCGGCGGGCCGCCGGAATGCCGCGCAAGGCCGACGTGATCGCCGCCCTGGGCGCCGCCGTATGAGCCGGGCGCGGACCCGGCGGGCGCGGGGCGCGGCCCCCGGCCGGCGCGGGAGCCGGGCGTCCGGTGAGCCGGTACGCACGTCCGCACGCAGCGTGACGCGCCCTACATCTGCCCGTTGAGGCTTGACTGTGTACACGAGAGATCGCCAGGCTTGCGATATGCGGTATGAACTCCTGCTTTACGGACGGGACACCTCCTGATGACGGCTCCGACGGCTCCGTCCCCACGGGTGGGCGCAGGCCTGCCCGGCTCGCCCGCGCTGTTGCGCTCGGTGTTCCGCCGGCACGCCGCGGGCGTCGCCGTGATCACCGCCGAGAGCGGCGGCCGGCCGGTGGGTTTCACCGCGACCTCCCTCAACTCCGTCTCGGCGGACCCCCCGCTCCTGTCGTTCACCATCGGCACCGGGTCCTCCAGCTGGCCGGCGATACGGGACTCGGAGTACCTCGGGGTCCACATACTCGGCGAGCACCAGGAGGAGCTGGCGGGCCTGTTCGCCCGCAACGGGGCCGACCGCTTCGGACCTGCCACCGACTGGGCGCCCGGCCCGCACGGGGTTCCGGTCCTGGGCGGCGGCGTGCTGGCCTGGCTGGTGTGCCGGGTCGTGGCGCGGGTTCCGGCCGGTGAGCACCGGGTGATCATCGCGGAGGCGGTCGCCGGGGACCCGGCGGGAGACCCTGCGGGGGACCCGGCCGGGGAGGGCAGGCCGCTGCTGTACCACCAGGGGCGCTTCAACGCGTTGAGGGACTGAATCGTCCCTGCTGGGGCCGGTTCCACCGGCGTTGGCCAGATCACAGTTCACCGGCCTTGCAACCTGGCGGAACCCGCTGTGTACTGACGAGTAACATTCCTGAACGGGGCGCGGGCCGCCCCGGCGGGAACGGCCCGAGATGGCGCCTATGCTGCCTGAACAAGGCGGTACCAGAAATGTCGATGCGGTAGGAGAGCCGGCGTGAGCCTGAGGATCGTTGTCTGTGTGAAGTACGTGCCCGACGCCACTGGCGACCGGCAGTTCACCGAAGACCTGACCGTCAACCGTGACGACGTCGACGGCCTGCTGTCGGAGCTCGACGAGTACGCCGTCGAGCAGGCGCTGCAGATCGCCGACGAGGCCGACGACGCGGAGATCACCGTCCTGACGGTGGGCCCCGAGGACGCGAAGGACGCGCTGCGCAAGGCGCTGTCGATGGGTGCCGACAAGGCCATCCACGTCGAGGACGACGACCTGCACGGCAGCGACGTCATGGCCACCTCGCTGGTGCTCGCCAAGGCGATCGAGAAGGCCGGTTACGACCTGGTCATCACCGGCATGGCGTCGACCGACGGCACCATGGGTGTTCTCCCGGCGATCCTGGCCGAGCGCCTGGGCGTCCCGCAGGTCACCCTGCTCTCCGAGGTCAAGGTCGAGGACGGCGTCGTCACCGGCCGCCGCGACGGCGACTCGGCGAGCGAGCAGCTGGAGGCCTCCCTCCCGGCGCTCGTCTCGGTGACGGACCAGTCGGGCGAGGCCCGCTACCCGTCCTTCAAGGGCATCATGGCCGCCAAGAAGAAGCCGGTGGAGTCCTGGGACCTGGAGGAGCTGGAGATCGAGTCCGACGAGGTCGGCCTCGAAGGCTCCTGGACCGCGGTCGACTCCGCGACCCAGCGTCCGGCCCGCACCGCCGGCACGATCGTCAAGGACGAGGGCGAGGGCGGCAAGTCGCTGGCCGAGTTCCTGGCCGGCCAGAAGTTCATCTAAGAGCTTCGGCCCCTTCTCAAACGCCCCCTGACTACTTCGCATTCGCAGGAGCATCCCCAATGGCTGAAGTCCTCGTCTACGTCGACCACGTCGACGGCGCCGTCCGCAAGCCCACCCTCGAACTGCTGACGCTGGCCCGCCGCATCGGCGAGCCCGTCGCCGTCGCCCTCGGCGCCGGTGCCGAGGCCACCGCCGCCGTGCTCGCCGAGCACGGCGCCGTCAAGGTCCTCACCGCCGACGCCCCGGAGTTCTCCGACTACCTCGTCGTACCGAAGGTGGACGCGCTCCAGGCCGCGTACGCCGCCGTGTCCCCGGCGGCCGTACTGTTCCCCTCCTCCGCGGAGAACAAGGAGATCGGCGCCCGCCTGGCCGTCCGCATCGGCTCCGGCATCATCACCGACGCCACCGACCTGGAGGCGGGTGACGAGGGTCCGGTCGCGACGCAGGCCGCGTTCGCCGCGTCCTTCAGCGTCAAGTCCCGCGTCTCCAAGGGCACCCCGGTCATCACCGTGAAGCCGAACTCGGCCCCGGTCGAGGCCGCCCCGGCCGCCGGCGCCGTCGAGGCGCTCGCCGTCACCTTCGGCGCCCTGGCCACCGGCACCAAGGTCACCTCCCGCACCCCGCGCGAGTCGACCGGCCGCCCCGAGCTGACCGAGGCCGCGATCGTGGTCTCCGGCGGCCGCGGCGTCAACGGCGCCGAGAACTTCCACATCATCGAGGCCCTCGCGGACTCCCTCGGTGCGGCCGTCGGCGCCTCGCGCGCCGCCGTGGACGCCGGCTGGTACCCGCACTCCAACCAGGTCGGCCAGACCGGCAAGTCGGTCTCCCCGCAGCTGTACATCGCCTCCGGCATCTCGGGCGCGATCCAGCACCGCGCCGGCATGCAGACGTCCAAGACGATCGTCGCGATCAACAAGGACGCCGAGGCCCCGATCTTCGACCTCGTCGACTACGGCGTGGTCGGCGACCTCTTCGCGGTCGTCCCCCAGCTGACCGACGAGATCAAGGCGCGCAAGGGCTAAAACCCTGTCGCAGGCGTTGACCTGCGAGTAAGTGGTCTCCGGGGCCGTGTGGTGTTTCTCACCGCACGGCCCCGAGTCGTTTGTCCCAGGCGGCGGAGGGACCATTGACTGAGCGGAACCCCGTGACTAAATTCTGTAATGCGGATCTAAGATTCCGTGAAGCGGAAAAGAGGAGAGTGCACGATGGGTCAGCAGGAGAAGGTGGCGACGAGCCTCGCAGGCGCGGTCAGCGAGGGCATCAGCGCTTCCCTCAAGCCGGTGGACGCGGAACTCGCGCGCCACTACCCGGGCGACCCCGGCACCCGTCAGCCGATCCACACGGTCTACGTGCCCGGTGACGTCTTCGCCGCGGACACCATCCGGACCTGGGGCGACCAGGCCCTCGCGGCCCTCGACGAGCACGCCCCGGACGCCGCCACCTTCGCCAAGGTACTCGGCATCTCCGACGAGCTGGCCGTACCGGTCTACGACCGCGTCCGCGCCAAGCTCGCCTCCGAGCCCATCGAGGACCTCCGCGTCGACTTCGAGGACGGCTTCGGTGTCCGCTCCGACGAGGAGGAGGACCAGGCCGCGGCCCGCGCCGCCCGCCTCGTCGCCGAAGCCTTCTCCAACGGCACGAACGCCCCGTACATGGGCATCCGGATGAAGTGCATGGAGTCCAACGTCCGCGACCGCGGCATCCGGACCACCGACATCTTCCTGTCGGGCCTGCTCGCGCACGGCGGCCTGCCCGAGGGTCTGGTCCTGACCCTGCCCAAGGTCACCTACCCCGAGCAGGTCACCGCCTTCGTGCAGCTGCTGGAGGCCTTCGAGACCGCCCGCGGCCTGCGCCCCGGCAGGATCGGCTTCGAGATCCAGATCGAGACCAGTCAGTCCATCCTGGCCTCCGACGGCACCGCCGCGGTCGCCCGGATGATCGAGGCCTCCAAGGGCCGCGCCACCGGCCTGCACTACGGCACCTTCGACTACAGCGCCTGCGTCGGCGTCTCCGCCGCGTACCAGTCGAGCGACCACCCCGCCGCCGACCACGCCAAGGCGATCATGCAGGTCGCGGCCGCCGGCACCGGCGTGCGCGTCTCCGACGGCTCGACCAACGTCCTGCCGATCGGCACCACCGAGCACGTCCACGAGGCCTGGAAGCTGCACTACGGCCTCACCCGCCGCGCCCTGGCCCGCGCGTACTACCAGGGCTGGGACATGCACCCGGCGCACCTGCCGACCCGCTACGCGGCCGTGTTCGTCTTCTACCGCGAGGGCCTGGAGACGGCCGCCGCGCGCCTGAAGGCGTACGTCGCCAAGATCGAGGGCGACGTCATGGACGAGCCCGCCACCGCGAAGGCGCTGGCCGGCTACCTGGTCCGCGGCCTGGACTGCGGCGCCGTCGGCGCCGACGAGGTCACCGCCCTGACCGGCCTGACCCGCGCGGAACTCGACGCCTTCGCCATCCCGCGCCGCTCGGCGACGCTGACGGCCACCGCCTGAGGCGTTCGGCAGTGACGACGTGGCCCGGCCGGGCGGATCCCGGCCGGGCCACACTGCGTCCTGTCGTCAGGTGGTGCGTCAGAGCCACGGCGGCGAGAGCGGCCACGAGCACGCACACGCCCTGCCAGCCGGCCCGGCCGTAGACGCGCACACCGAGCCAGGACCCGGCACTCCCGCCCAGGTAGGCGCAGGTCATGTAGGCGGTGTTGAGGCGGCTCCGCGCGTCGGCCCGCACGGCGAAGACCCGCGCCTGATTCGCGATCATGCCGGCCTGCATCGCGATGTCCAGCACCAGCGTGCCCACCGTCAGGGCGACCAGACCCGGCACGCCGCCCCGGACTCCCGCCGCGAGGACCGCCGCCGATACGAGGACCGCGAGCAGGCAGACGAGGTTCACCGGATCGGGGCCCCACCGGTCCACCATGCGCCCGGCGAGCGGAGTGCAGAACATGGTGGCCCCGCCGACCAGCGCGAGCAGCCCCACGGCCTGCGGCCCCAGACCGTACGCCGGACCCGTGAGGAGAAGCGCCGCACAGGTCCAGACGGCCGAGAACCCACCGAAGACGGCTCCCTGGTAGAGGCAGGAGCGGCGCAGCCGCGATTCGCTGCGCAGCAGGCGCAGGGAGTCGGCGAGCAGCGCCCCGTACGGCCGCCGGGCGGGCGGCGGCGTGCGCGGTACCGACACGGCCAGGACGGCCGCGAGCAGCAGGAGGAGAACGGCTGCCACCAGATAGGGGGCCCGCCATCCCAGCCATTCGCCGAGCGTCGCACCGAAGGTGCGGGCCAGCAGCATCCCGCCGATCGACCCGGCCAGCAGGGTGCCCAGCACCGCCCCTCGGCGGTCCGCGCCCACCAGCCCGGCCGCCAGCGGGACGATGATCTGCGCGGCCACCGTGGTGATCCCGGTGAACATCCCGGCGGCGGCGAGGAACCCGAGGCTCGGGGCGCAGCCCGCGGCGAGCAGACCCAGTCCGGTGAGGGCGAGCAGGGTGACCAGGAGCGGGCGGTGGGGGAACCGGTCGCCGAGCGGCACCAGAAGGAAGAGCCCGGCCGTGTAGCCGACCTGGGTGGCGGTCACCACCAGGGACGCCGCATCGGGGGAGGTGCCCAGCCCGGCGGCGATCAACGGGCTGATCGCCTGCGGGAAGTAGAGGGTGCCCACCGCGACCGCACAGACCGACGCCAGGGTCAGTACCGTCCTGCGGCTCATCTCGGCCTGCCGGCCCGCCGTTCGTGTCATGGAGGGAAGTCCACGGCACCCGCGGTGCACCGCAAATTGATGTAGCGTATTGCTTAATGATCAGCTTCGAGCTCGGTGTCGAAGACCTCGCCGACACCCGCTTCGCCCTCTCGCCGCTCGGCGAGACCGTGCTGAGCCTGCGGGTGCTGCGCGAGCCGGGCCTGTCGGCGGTGCACCTCCCGTGGCGCAGGAGCGTGCTCGGCCGGCTCGGTGCGCTCGACACGGCTCTGCTGATGTCCCTGGTCGCCCAAAGGCGCACGCTGCCCGACTTCCTGACCCCGCGGCCCGCGAGCTTCGCCCCGGACTTCGAGGCGGAACTCGCCGCCGTCCGGGCCACCTCCCCCGACACGGTCCGCCGCGACCTGTTGGCCGCGCACGCCCCGGACCCGCTCCCCGACCCGCTGAGCGCGGCGGATCGCGCCGATGACGCAGCGGTCGAGGTACTCCGCGACGACATCTGCGACCTGCTCCGCAGCTACTGGGAGGCGGCCGTCCGGCCGGCGTGGCCGCGGATGCGACTGTTGCTGGAAGCCGACATGACCTACCGCGCACGGCAGTTGGCCGTGGGAGGCGCGCGCCGGCTGTTCGCCGACATGCACCCGAACCTGCGCTGGAACGACGGCGTCCTGCACATCGGCGCGATGATCAACAGCCACCGCGTCGCCGCGTCCGGGCGTGGACTGCTCCTCCTGCCGTCCGTCTTCGTCCACAAGCCGGCGCCCCCGGTCAGCCCCGAGGAGCCGCCCACGCTGGCGTACCCGAGCCGGGGGGTGGCGACCCTGTGGACCCCGCCGCCCACCGCGGACGAACCCGCGCTCGTGGCGCTCATCGGCGCTCCCCGTGCCCGGCTGCTCGGCCTGCTCGACGAGCCGCTGGCAACGGGCGAGATCGCCCGCCGCTTCCGGGTCACTCCGAGCGCCGTTTCCCAGCACCTGCGGGTGCTGCACGCCGCGGGCCTGCTGAGCAGGGCGCGCGACGGACGACAGGTCCTCTACCGGCGCAGCCCGCTCGGCGACGAGTTGGCCGGAGACGCCCGGGCGGCCGGGAACCCGGAGCCGTGAGGGTCAGTCGGCCGGCGGGAGCTCGCCCGAGCCGCGGGGGATCAGGCGGGTGGGGAGTTCGATGCGGGACGGGGGGAGGTCGGCGCCCGCCAGGCGCTGGAAGAGGCGGTCCGTGGCCACGCGGCCCAGGGCCGCGGCGTCCTGGGCGATGACCGTGATGCCGGGGTTCAGCAGGTCGGCCAGTTCGAAGTCGTCGAAGCCGACCAGGGCCACCGGGCGGGGCAGGGACGCGAGGACGCGTACGGCCGTGACCGTCACGCGGTTGTTGCCCGCGAAGAGGGCCGTGACCGGCTCCGGCCCGGACAACATCGCCCGGGCGGCGGCCGAGACCCGCTCCGGGGCCGTCGTGCCGAGCGAGACCCAGGCCCCGTCGACCGGCAGGCCGGCGTCCGCCATGGCCGCGCGGTAGCCCCGCAGTCGCTCGGTCGCCGTGTGGATGTGCGGCTGGTCGCCGATGAAGCCGATCCGGCGGTGGCCGCCCGCGATCAGGTGCGCCACCCCGTTCACGGCGCCCCCGAAGCTGTCGGACAGCACCACGTCCGCGTCGATCCGGCCCGCCGGGCGGTCCACGAACACCGTGGCCACCCCGGCCCGGATCTCCGGCTCCAGATAGCGGTGGTCGTTCCCGGCCGGGATCACCACGAGCCCGTCCACCCGGCGGGCGCACAGCGCGAGCGCCAACTCCCGCTCGCGCTCGGGGTCCTCGTCGCTGGAGCCGTTGATGAGCAGGGCGCCGTGGGCGCGGGCCACCTCTTCCACGGCCCGGTTGAGCGGCCCGTAGAAGGGGTCGGAGAGGTCCTCCAGGACCAAGCCGACGGTGGCGGTACGGCCCTTGCGCAGGACGCGCGCGCTGTCGTTGCGGCGGAAACCGAGCGCGTCGATGGCCTCCTGGACCCGCTTCTCGGTGTCCGGGGTGACCCCCGGCTCCCCGTTGACCACGCGTGACACCGTTTTGAGGCCCACGCCGGCCCGGGCCGCCACGTCCTTCATGGTCGGCCGGTTGCCGTAGCGCGGCTCGGACGGGCGGCGGGTGTGGGGCACGGTGTCGGACCTCCGGAGGGGCGGGCGCTGTGACGGTGCGGGCCCGACGCTGCGGACAGGCCCCTGACCTTGAGGATAAGCACTCGGAGGGGCACCGGGGTTTCCGTGGCAGGGTGGTGCGGGCAAGCCACTGGGGGCATCGGGAGAGGGGCAGACGTGATTGTCTGGATCAACGGCACCTTCGGCGCCGGGAAGAGCAGCACAGCGCGCGAGCTGACCGGCCTGCTGCCGGAGAGCACCTTGTTCGACCCGGAGTTCATCGGTGACGCGCTGCGCGTGCTGCTGCCGCGCAAACGCCTCGCGGAGGTGTCCGACTACCAGGACCTGCCGAGCTGGCGGCGGCTCGTCGTGGACACGGCGGCGGCGATGCTGGCGGAGCTGGGCGGGGTGCTGGTGGTCCCGATGACGCTGCTGCGGCAGGAGTACCGCGACGAGATCTTCGGCGGGCTCGCGGCGCGTCGGATCGCGGTGCGGCACGTGCTGCTCGCCCCGGAGGAAACGATCCTCCGGGAGCGGATCGCGACCCGGGAGGAGCCCGGGTCGGCGGCGGACGCGGACCTGCGGGTGCGGCAGTGGGCCTACGACCACATTCCGGCCTACCAGCACGCGCTGGGCTGGCTCGCGGCCGACGCGCACGTCATCGACAACGGGCCCCTGACCGTACGGGAGACGGCCGAGCGGATCGCCGAGGCCGTACGCACCGGCACGGCCCGGGTCTGCGACATCGTGCAGACCCCGCAGCCGACGCGCGAGACGGTCGCGGCCGGGGTGCTGCTCTTCGACGACGCGGACCGGGTGCTCCTGGTCGACCCGACGTACAAGCCGGGGTGGGAGTTCCCCGGCGGGGTCGTCGAGGCCGGGGAGGCCCCGGCGTGCGCGGGGGTACGGGAGGTCGAGGAGGAACTCGGGCTCGTACTGGAGCGCCTCCCCGAGCTCCTGGTCGTGGACTGGGAGCCGCCTGGGCCGCCGGCGGGCTACGGCGGCCTGCGGCTGCTGTTCGACGGGGGTCGGCTGTCGGCGGCGCAGACCGGGCGGCTGCGGCTGCCCGGACCGGAGCTGCGGGCCTGGCGGTTCGTGACGGAGGAGGAAGCGGCGGACCTGCTGCCGCGGGTGCGGTACGAGAGGCTCCGGTGGGCCCTGCGGGCCCGCGAACGGGGCCGGGCGGCGTACCTGGAGGCGGGACGGGCGGTTCCGTAGCCGGGGGCGGGCGGCGGGCGGCGGGCGGCGGGCGGCGGGCGACGGGCGACGAGCGGCGGGGGCCGGGGTGGGCCCGGCCCCCCCGCCGGGATCAGCCCGTCGGGGTGGGCGAAGGCCGAGCCGCGGCCGCCGCCTCCGCTGCCGCCAGGAGGGTGGCCGCGGTGTCCGAGGTCAGGGGGTCGCCGTGGCCGAAGCAGGCCACCGCAGGGGCCAGTGCGGCCAGTCGGAGCATCGACTCGACGGCCCGGGCGCGGTCCACGTTGAAGACACCGAGGATCACCTGGCCGACACCGGCGACGCAGTCGCCCGTGAACAGCACGCCGTGCTGCGGGAGATGGACGCCGATGCTGCCCGGGGTGTGACCCGGAGCGTGGACGACGACCGCGCCGTCGCCGAAGGGGAGTACCTCTCCGTCCTTCACCTCCCGGTCCACCCGGGTCGGCGGGGCCTCGGGAACCGTCAGGCCGTGTGCGTACAGCGGGAGTTCCCAGTCCAGCAGGACCGGCTCCGGGACCGGCTGCTCGCCGCGGATCACCGGCGCGTCGAGCGCGTGCGCCAGTACCTCCGCGCCCCAGCGCACTGCGAGTTCGCCCGCCGCTCCGACGTGATCGCGGTGGCAGTGGGTCAGAACGATCCGCTCCAGCCGCTCCGGCATCAGCCCGAGGGAACGTATCGCCCCTTCGATCGCGTCCGCCGAACCGGCGTGGCCCGCGTCGATCAGGGTCAGGGCCTCACCATCGCGCCAGAGGTAGGCCTGGCCGATGGGGAAGCGGAGCATGTGGAGGCGGCCGAGTACGACTTCTACGAGATCCATCACCCGAACGTACGGGGACGAACCACGCCGCCGGCGGAGGTTGCGCCGGTAGCGTGGTTCGCCCGTAGCCGAGCGTTCGGGGAACCGCCCGCGACACCGTCAGGCGCGCTTGGACTCCGCGTAGTTGACGAGGAACAGCGCCTCCGTGACCGACAGGCGCTCCAGCTCCTCGGGGGAGACGCTCTCGTTCACCGCGTGGATCTGCGCCTCCGGCTCGCTCAGGCCGATGAGCAGCATCTCCGCGTCCGGGTACAGCTCCGTCAGCGTGTTGCACAGGGGGATGGAGCCGCCCATGCCGCTGATCTGCATCTCCTGGCCCGGGTAGGCCGCCTTCATGGCCTGCGCCATCGAGGCGTACGCCGGGCTGTCCGTGTCCGCCTGGAACGGCTGTCCCTGGCCGACGACTTCGAGCTCCAGACGCGCCTTCCACGGGGTGTGCGCCACCAGGTGGGCCTCCAGCAGCTTGATCGCCTCCGCCGTGTCCACGCCCGGCGGCACCCGCAGGCTCACCAGCGCGCCCGCGCTCGCGTGCACCGAGGGGGTGGCACTGGCCAGCGGCGGGGAGTCGATGGCCAGCACGGTGACGGCCGGCCGGGACCACAGCCGGTCCGCGATCGTGCCCTCGCCGATCAGCTCGACCCCGTCGAGCACCTTCGCGTCGGAGCGGTAGTCGGCCTCCGGGTACTGGAGCCCCTCCCACACACCGTCCGAAGCCAGCCCGTCCACCGTGGTCGAGCCGTCCGGCGCGCGCAGCGAGGCCAGCAGTTGGATCAGGGCGGCCATCGCGTCGGGGGCGGCCCCGCCGAACATGCCGGAGTGCAGGTTGCCGCCCAGGGTGTCGATCTTGACCTTCAGCAGGCACATGCCGCGCAGGGTCGCGGTGACCGTCGGCAGGCCCGTACGGAAGTTGCCCGCGTCACCGATCACGACGGCGTCGGCGGCCAGCAGTTCGGGGTGGGCCGTCGCGTACTGCTGGAGACCGCCGGTGCCCTGCTCCTCCGAACCCTCGACGATCACCTTCACGTTCACCGGGACGCCGCCGTTGGCCTTCAGGGCGCGCAGCGCGAGCAGGTGCAGGATGAACCCGCCCTTGCAGTCGGCGGTGCCGCGGCCGTACCAGCGGCCGTTCCGCTCGGTCAGCTCGAAGGCGGGGGAGATCCAGGCCGCGTCGTCCAGCGGGGGCTGCACGTCGTAGTGCGCGTACAGCAGGACGGTCGGGGCGTCCGCCGGGCCGGGCAGGTACCCGTACACCGACTGGGTGCCGTCGGGGGTGTCGAGCAGCGCCACGTCCTGGAAGCCCTCGGCGCGCAGCGCGTCGGCGACCCAGTTCGCGGCGGCCTGGCTCTCGCTCTGGGGGAAATTGGCCCAGTCCGCCACCGACTGGAAAGCCACCAGCTCGGACAGCTCCTGCTTGGCGCGGGGCATCAGCGAGGCGACGGTCTCGGCGATCGGATGAGACGGCATGGGCACGCTCCTCTTGGGTGCGACGTTGGTGTACGTGTACGGGTTACGTATACGCCTCCCGCACGCGCGGGGTGTGCGTATGCGGGCTACGGCAAAAGACTCTTCCGATCCTCGCACAACGGGGCAGTCGATCTCGCGCCGTAGGATTTCCCCGGCATCGGAGCAACGGCATGAACCGCATGATCAGGAGCATCAGCACATCGTGAGCAGCGACGAGAGCGACAGCGGCGACGTACGCGACGCGGCGGCAGGACAGCCCGCTCAGGGGGCGGACGCGCAGACGGCCGGGGAGACCGGCGAGGTGTGGGACGTGGTCGTGGTCGGGGCCGGGCCGGCCGGGTCCTCGGCCGCGCACGCGGCGGCCGCGGCGGGACGGCGCGTCCTGCTGTTGGAGAAGGCGGAACTGCCCCGGTACAAGACCTGTGGCGGAGGCATCATCGGCCCCTCGCGCGATGCGCTCCCGCCGGGTTTCGTGCTGCCCTTCAAGGACCGCGTCCACGCGGTCACCTTCTCGCTCGACGGGAAGTTCGCCCGGACCCGGCGTTCGAAGCAGATGTTGTTCGGGCTGATCAACCGGCCCGAGTTCGACGCGGCGCTGGTCGCCGAGGCGGAGAAGGCCGGCGCCACGGTCCGTACGGGTACGGCCGTCGCGCGGGTGGAACAGCACGGGGCGTCCGTGCCCGACCGGCGGACCGTCGCCGTGATCCTCGGCGACGGCGAGACCGTGCTGGCCCGGGCCGTGGTCGGCGCGGACGGCAGCGCGAGCCGGATCGGCGCGCACGTCGGCGTCGAGATGGACCAGGTCGACCTCGGCCTGGAAGCGGAGATCCCCGTCCCGGAGACGGTCGCCGCGGACTGGAAGGGCCGGGTCCTCATCGACTGGGGACCGCTGCCCGGCAGTTACGGCTGGGTCTTCCCCAAGGGCGACACCCTCACCGTCGGGGTCATCTCGGCGAAGGGCGAGGGCGCCGCGACCAAGCGGTACCTGGACGACTTCATCGCCCGGCTGGGCCTGTCGGGCTTCGAACCGGCGATCTCCTCCGGGCACTTGACCCGCTGCCGCAAGCCCGGATCGCCGCTTTCGCGCGGGCGGGTGCTGGTCGCGGGCGACGCGGCCGGACTGCTGGAGCCGTGGACCCGGGAAGGCATCTCCTTCGCGCTGCGCTCGGGGCGCCTCGCGGGGGAGTGGGCCGTGAAGATCTCCGAGGCCCAGGACGCCGTGGACGCACGCCGCCAGGCGCTCAACTACGCCTTCGCCGTCAAGGCGGGGCTGGGCGTGGAGATGGGCGTCGGCAAGCGGATGCTGGAGCTCTTCGAGGCCAAGCCGGGCCTGTTGCACGCGGCGATCACCGGCTTCCGGCCGGCCTGGCTGGCCTTCGCCCGGATCGCCCGGGGCTCGCTGACGCTGGCCGAGATGGTGCGTACGTACCCGCTGGCGCGCAAGGCACTGCACGTGCTGGACGCCCGGCAGGCGCGGAGCAGGGGCGCGGGCGGGGCTGAGGCCGGTTCCGGTACGGGCTCCGGTTCTGGGGCCGGGGCCGGGGCCGGGGCCGGGGAGTCGGACGGGGCCCAGGGCGGGGCCAAGGGCTGAGCCGAGGAGTAGCCCGAGGCTGAAGTCGCTGACCCCGATGGGGGAGCAGCGGCGCCGAGGTGCGGAGTGTGGCGGTCTTGCCGGGTGTGCCGGCGAGGCCGCCGCCGCGTTTTCGGGGCTGGGGCTGGGGCTGGGGCTGGGGGCGGTGCCGGTGCCGGAAGGGCGGCGGGTCGCCCGGCTTGGGGGCGGTGCTGGCACCGGGCTCGGGCCCGGAGTCGGGCACTGCTCCGGGGGCGAGGCCGGGCCGGGAGGGCGGCGGGTCGCCGGGGATCGCCCGGGCGGGCGGGTCAGGAGGTGACCGTGATGCGGAAGACCGGGTGGTCGGGTGCGGCGGCGCGGAGCTCGGACTCGGAGGACTTCGCGGTGACCCCGTCGAAGAACCGGTTGACCTCCCAGCCCCACTTCTTCAGATATCCGCGCAGGACGACGGCCTGCTCGGCGGGGTCGGTGAGCTCGGTGACGGTGAAGGTGTGCACGGTGCGGCCCAGGCGGAGCTCGCCGCCGCCCGCGGCGCGCATGTTGCGGACCCACTGGGAGTGGCCGCGGGCGGAGACCAGGTACCGGGTGCCGTCCTGGGTGTACGGGTTCACCGGGATCCGCTGCATCTTGCCGGAGGTGCGGCCGCGCACCGACAGCTCGGCGGTTCCGGCCAGGCTCATGCCGAGCCGGGCGAGCTTGCCGACGAGGGCGTTGAAGCGGATGTCGAGCGGGCCGGCCTTGACGTAGTAGGGCTTGGGCGCGGTCATGACGGCCTCCGAGGAGTTTGGGAGAGCACTGCTCTCGCTTGAGAACAGTGTGCACGGATCGATGCTCCAAAACAAGAGCAGTGCTCTCTGAAGAGATCGACGCTCTCGTTGTTGGGCAGTGCTCTGCCTGCATGGCACACTGACACCCATGAGCACCGTGCGAGGGGCCAGGGAACGGGCCCGCATCGAAGTCACCGCCGCCATCAAGGACGAGGCGCGCCGCGCGCTCGCGGCGGAGGGCGCCGCCAAACTCTCGCTGCGGGCCGTCGCCCGCGAGCTGGGCATGGTCTCCTCCGCCCTCTACCGCTACTTCCCCAGCCGCGACGAGCTCCTCACCGCCCTCATCGTCGACGCCTACAACAGCGTCGGCGCCGCCGCCGAGGGCGCCGACGCCCGCTCGCTGGCCTCCGGCGGCACCCCCCGCGCCCGCTGGGCCGTGGTCTGCGCCGCCGTCCGCGACTGGGCGCTGGAGCACCCGCACGAGTACGCCCTCATCTACGGCTCGCCCGTCCCCGGCTACACCGCCCCCCTCGACACCGTCGGGCCCGCCTCCCGTGTGGGCAACTCCCTCATCGGCATCGTCCGTGCCGCCTACGAGGGCCGCGGCATTTCCCTCCCGCCGCTCCCCGCCGAGCTGCGCCCCGAGGCCGCCCGCATGGCCGCGGACTTCGCCGAAGGCCTGCCCCTCGAGGCGGCCGCGGCCCTGGTCGCGGCCTGGGCGCAGCTCGTCGGACTGATCTCCTTCGAACTGTTCGGCCAGTTCGAGCGGGTCGTCGAGGACCGCGCCGCCTTCTTCGCGCACGCCGCCGGACAACTGGCGCACGGGGTCGGGCTTCCCGCCGTATAGGCGCACACAGGCCCGTGCGGGGGACGGCCTGTCGACTGCGCCAGTGACTCCGAGTCCGGAGCGCGGGTCGCGGGCCGGTGAGGTTCTAGTCGCGACCTGATTGCCGCACGCGCGGCACGCATCCACTGGCGCCGACTCGTTGCGCACGATGTCCCGCACCTGGGCGGTCTGATCCTCGGCGGCGACCGCCCCGGTGACCGCGCAGAGGTCCGCCCCTGAGCTGTCTCGCCGGCACCGTCTGCTGTGGTTCCCGGACGCTCACTGGGGCCGGGCGACCGAGGCGGGAACCTTCGTTTGTAATAGGTCAATACGCTATCCGACTATTACCGTATGCTGTCTTCGGCGCTTCGCCCCCGGTCCGTAGGGACCGGGGGCGCCGGCGTCCGGAGGAGAGGTGTGTCGTGATCGAGCGGTACACGCGCCCCGAGATGGCGGCGCTGTGGAGCGAGGAGACCAAGTACGCGACCTGGGTGCGCGTCGAGGTGCTGGCCAGTACCGCGCAGACATCCCTGGGAGTCGTACCCGACGAAGCCCTGGCCGACATCCGGCGGGCCCCGCTGCCGGCCGTCGTGAGGATCCGGGAGCTGGAGGCCGAGCGGGACCACGAGATCCTCGCCTTCCTCGCCGCCTGGACCGAGACCATGCCGGCCGACTCCGCACGCTGGGTCCACCACGGCATGACCAGCTACGACCTGGTCGACACCGCCCAGGGTGTGCTGCTGGCCGACTCCGTGGACCTCGTGCTGGACGCGGCCCGCACGCTGACCGGGCTGCTGATCGACCGGGCCGAGGAGCACTGGGACACGGTCTGTGTGGCCCGCACCCACGGCGTCCATGCCGAGCCGACGACCTTCGGCCACAAACTCGCCGTCCACGCCCACGCCCTGCACCGCTGCACGGGCCGGCTCACCGCCGCCCGCCGGGCCGTCGCCGTGGGCACCCTCTCCGGAGCCGTCGGCACCTACTCCCACATCTCCCCCCAGGTCGAGGCGTACGTCTGCGGCGAGCTGGGCCTGGGCGTCGAACCGGTCCCCACCCAGGTCGTCGCCCGCGACCGCCACGCCGAGCTGATCGGAGCGCTCGCGATCACGGGCGCCGTGGTGGAGCAGTTCGCCCTGGAGATGCGCCTCCTGCAGCGCACCGAGGTCGGGGAAGTCGAGGAACCCCGCAGCGGCGCCTACCAGGGCTCCAGCGCCATGCCCCACAAGCGGAACCCGACGACCAGCGAACGGCTCTGCGGCCTGGCCCGGGTGCTGCGCGCGAACGCCGGAGCGGCGTACGAGAACATCGCGCTGTGGCACGAGCGCGACCTCGCGCACTCCTCCGTGGAACGCGTCGTCCTCCCCGACAGCCTCGCCATCGCCCACCACCAGCTCGTCTCCGCCGCCGAGCTTCTCACTGGCCTCACGGTCAATCCCGAGCGAATGGCCCGCAACCTCCGGGCCACGCGAGGGCTCGTCTACTCCTCCGAGGTCTTCCTCGGCCTCACCGAGGACGGAGTCGACCGCGAGAGCGCCTACCGCCTCGTACAGGCCGCCGCCGACGACGCGCACACGACGGGGTCATCCCTGGCCGAGACGCTCGCGGCCCGCGGAGTGCACGCCCCCGACGCGTGGTTCGAACCCCGCCGGTTCCTCGGCAACCGCGACCACCTGAAGTCCCGACTCGACACCCTCAAGAAGGAGCACCAGCGGCATGTGGACATGTGAACAGGTCATCGGAGCCGGCCTCGACGTCGCCGAGGTCGCCGCCCTCTACCGGGCCTCCACGCTCGCCGAGCGCCGCCCCGTCGAGGACACCGGCCGCTTCACGAGCATGCTGGCCGGAGCCAACCTCGTCATCACGGCCCGGGACGGCGACGGCCGGCTGATCGGCATCGCCCGCTCCCTCACCGACGGCGCCTACTCCACCTACCTCAGCGACCTCGCCGTCGACGTCGCCTGGCAGGGCAAGGGGGTCGGCCGCGACCTCGTCCGCGCCACCCGCGAGGCCGCACCGCGGGCCAAGGTCATCCTGCTCTCGGCCCCCGCCGCCGTCGACTACTACCCGCACATCGGCTTCGAGCGCCACAACTCCGCCTGGACCATGACCGCCCCCGCAGGCTGACCGCCCCCGCAGACTGGCCGCCCCCGCGGGCTGACCGAGCCGCAACCGGATCGTGGGTACGAGCACCGCCACGGCCGGCTTGTCCATCGCCGACGGGCGCGGCATGGCGGTGAGTCCGCGCCGTTCAGGGCTATTCATTCCGTACCGGTCAAGATGGTGACTTTATGGGCGCATGGGTCGCGAACCATCTGATCTGCCTCTCACGCAGGTGTCCCGGTTCGGGTGCCCACCCGTGACCACGACGCACCAGGAGAATCCCATGAGCACGCACGACTCGGCGGTGTCCCAGGCCCCCGACCTCTCGGTGGCACGGCGGCGCAGCGCCGAGTTGGAGGCCCTGATCGCCGCGGATCCGGGTCGGTTCCGGGTGCTGACCGGGGACCGGCCGACCGGGCGGCTGCACCTGGGGCACTACTTCGGCACCCTGCAGGGCCGGGTCAGGCTCCAGGACCTGGGCGTGGACACCTTCGTGATCGTGGCCGACTACCAGGTGCTCACCGACCGGGACGTCGCCGAGCACCTGGCCGAGCACGTCGAGGACCTGGTGCTCGACTACCTCGCGGCCGGCATCGACCCCGAACGGTCCACGATCTTCACGCACAGCTCGCTTCCCGCCCTCAACCAACTGCTGCTGCCCTTCCTCTCTCTGGTCTCGGTCGCGGAACTGCGCCGCAACCCCACCGTCAAGGACGAGATCGCCCACTCCCGGCAGGCCTCGGTCAGCGGGCTGATGTTCACCTACCCCGTGCACCAGGCCGCCGACATCCTCTTCTGCAAGGCCAACCTGGTCCCGGTCGGCCAGGACCAGCTCCCGCACCTGGAAGTCACCCGCACCATCGCCCGCCGCTTCAACGACCGCTACGGCCGGGGCACTCCGGTCTTCCCGGAGCCCGATGCCCTGCTGTCGGCGGCCCCACTGCTGCTCGGCACCGACGGCACCAAGATGAGCAAGTCGCGAGGCAACGCCATCACCCTGTCGGCAACCGCCGACGAGACCGCCCGGCTGATCAAGGGCGCCAAGACGGACGCCACCCGCCGCATCACCTACGACCCGGCCTCCCGCCCCGAGGTCTCCAGCCTCGTCCTGCTCGCCGCCCTGTGCCAGGAGCGCGACCCCGTCGCGGTCGCCGAGGAGATCGGCGACGGCGGCGCGGCGCAGCTGAAGAAGGCCGTCACCGAGGCGGTCAACGAGCGCCTCGCACCCATGAGGGCCCGCCGCGCGGAACTCGCGGCCGACACCGGCTACGTACGCGAAGTCCTGCGCTCGGGCAACGAGCGGGCCGGTGCCGTCGCCGAGGCCACCCTGGCCGAGGTCCGGACCGCCATGGGCATGGCCTACTGATGCCCGGGCCCGTGTGGTTGCGGCACATCGCCGAGATCCGGGCCGTTCCCGTCGACCGCGCCCTCGTCGCGCGCGGCGCCCTGGGCATGCTGCTGCCGCTCGCCGTCGGCCAGCTGGCCGGCAGGCCCGACCTGGGAGCAGCGGCGGGCCTCGGCGCGTACGGCGCGGCCGTCGACGACACCGCCGCGCCCTGGCGCACCCGCGCCCTGACCCTGCTGCTCCCGCAGCTGGGCGGCGCGATCGGACTGGCCCTGGGCCGGCTCACCGGGGGCCAGGCGTGGGCGCAGATCCTGCTGGTGGCCGTCGTCGCCCTGGTCTCGGGACTGCTGTCGACGATCGGCCGGATCAGCGACATGGCCGCCCTGGTCCTGCTGCTCGCCACCGCCATGGGCCTCGGACTGCCCACCGCCCCGGCCTGGTGGCAGGTACCGCTGCTGTTCCTCCTCGGCGGCATCCCCCTGATGCTGCTGTCCCTGACCGACGCACTGCGCCACCCCGGACGCGCCGAACGCCGGTCCGTCGCAGGGGCGCTGCGCGCCGTGGCCGACCTCCTGGACGCCCCCGAGAGCGCGTGGGCCGAGCGCCGCCACCAGGTCACCGTCGCCATGGACGCCGCCTACGACACCGTCGTCATCCGCCGGCTCTCGCCGCCCCGCCCGGGCAGCAGCGCCGCTCAACTGGCCGCCCACCTCGACCGGCTGATCGAGGTGATCGCGGCGGCTCCCGCCGTTCGCACCGCCCCGGCCCGCGAGTCGGCTGCCGAGTACGCCGACGCGGTACGCCGGGTCGCCGACGCCGTCGAGACAAGGATCCCCGGGCCGATCGCCCTTCCACCCGCCCCGCAGGACCGGGCCGGGCGCGCACTGCGCACCGCCGTCGCCGCACTCGCCACCCCCGGCGAGAAGCCCGCGGACGGCCGGCCCCGCCTGCTGCCGACGCGCCCCACGCCCCTGCGCCGGCTCGCCGGAGCCGTCGCGGCCAAGTTCCGAAACCCGGCCGCCCGCCGCTACGCCCTGCGCCTGACCGCGTGCCTGACGGTCGCCCAGGCGGTCGCCTCGCTCAGCGGCCTGCCGCGCTCCGGCTGGCTGGTGCTCACCGTCGCCCTCATCGTGCGGCCCGGCCTCGGCACCGTGCCCGCCCGGCTGGTGACCCGTGTCCTGGGCACCACGGCCGGGGTCCTGATCGGCCTCGCCGTCACCGCCGTGCTCCCCGCCGGCTGGTGGCGCATCGCCGCCGTGGTCGTCCTGACCGGCCTGCTCCAGGCCTACGCCCGCCGCAACTACGCCCTGCAGACCCTCTTCCTCACACCGGTCATGCTGCTGCTCGCCGACCCCCTGGGCCAAGCAGGATCCACCGTCCCCCGAGCGCGCCTGATCGACACCGTGATCGGCTGCGCCCTCGCCTTCATCGTGGGGTATGTGCTGTGGCCCGAGGACACCCGTGCCCGGGTGGACCACCGGCTGGCGACCGCCCACGAGGCCATCGCCGCCTACGCCGACGCGCGGGAAGCCGACGGCGACGCCGCGACCCTCCACACCCTGCGCCGCCGGATCCACGGCGATCTGGCCGCCGTCCGTACCGAACTGATCCGCCTGCGCACCGACCCGCGCCACCACCACACCCTCCAGGCGTGGCAGAACGACCTCGACCACGCGGAAGCCGCGATGACCCGTCTCACCAGCCTGACGGCCACGGGCCACCACGGCACACCGGTGGTGACCAAGGAGATGACCCGCGACCTTTCCACGGACCTGCGCCGACGGGCCGCCCGGCTACGGGAACGCCGGCCCCGACGAGTGCGCGTCCAGCGCTGACCCGCCTCAGCCGCAAGTGCTGTGGCATGTCGGCGGAGTGCTTCCCACCGGTGCCGCCCGCTCGGCGGACCGCTGAGTCAGGTCCTTGGCATCGGCGGCCTTGCGGCCAATGGGGGTATGCGGGGGCGTCCCAACCGGATCCATCGGCAACAAGACATAAATTGGCCCATATGTCGGCCACTGCGCGTACCACCGCGAATCGGTATCCCGAGCGGGTCACCTACGAACGGGACGCGGTCTACGCGATCCTCGACGAGGCCCTCGCCGTCCATGTCGGCTTCAACACCGACCTCGGCCCGGTGGTCATCCCCACCCTTCACATGCGGGTGGGGGACCAGCTCCTCCTGCACGGCTCCGCGTTCGGCCGCTTCATCACCACCGCCGCGTCCGGCGCGCCGCTGTGCGTGACCGCGACCCTGATCGACGGCGTGATCCTGGGCCGGGCCTCCTCCCATCACTCGGCCGCCTACCGCTCCGCCATGATCTTCGGGACCGCCACGGCGATCGAGGACGAGCAGGAACGCGCCGACGCCCTCGCCGACGTCGTGGAGAGCGTCATTCCCGGCCGGTTGTCCGGCCCGTATGCCGCCCGCCGCCCCAACGTCGAGGAAGCCCGGTACACGGCCTGTCTGACCATGCCGATCACGGAATTCTCGATGAAGGTCCGCGAGGGCTTCGCCCGGGACGAGCCCAAGGACGACCAGGTCGAATCCTGGGCGGGCTGGATTCCGCTGACCACCACCCCCGGAACCCCCGTCCCCGACACGATCACCGGCGACCGCTTCCCCGCCCCCCACTACGACCCGTCCATCCACCGCTTCCGCCAGAACTGACTCCACCCCGACGTGACTGGTGCAGAGAAGCCTGGACGGCCCTCGCGGGGCCGTCCAGGCCGGGGCGGGGAAAGTTCGCTTGTCAGTTCCTCCTACTGAAGCAGGGGAATCGGCCCTGGTGCGCCCGGCCGCCCGTCTAGTGTTCCTCGGGCCGGGTTCCCGTCCCGGCTGTCGTTCCGGCGCCCGGCCATCGACCCGGCGCCGCCCCCGCCGCCGCCCCGAGGAGCAGTCATGACCCGCGCCGCGAAGGCCGTTTACGCCATCCTGGCCACCCTCTTACTGGCCGCGCCGGCGCCGGCCGTCACCGCGTCGGCGAGCTCGGAGCCGGGCCCCGTCCAGGCCCAGGCCCGTACGCCCGCCCCGGCTCCGACACCCGAGGTGAGACCGACCCCCCGGGCAGCCGGCGTACGGGGCCTTGAGATAGCCGTCCCGGCCTACGTCTGGGCCGACGACCCCATGCTCGTCGACCTCACCGCCACCAGCCCGGCCGCCTCGGTCGTGGTGCTCAACCCGGGCAACGGCGACTCCCCGTTCGACGCCCCCTGGCGGGCCCGCGCCGACGTCCTGCGCACCGGCACCACCGCCACCGGCGAGAAGACCAAGGTGCTCGGTTACGTCCACACCGACCACGGCAACCGCGACATCGCCGAGGTCAAGGCCTCCGTGGACAACTACCTGAAGACTCCCGACGGCCGCCTCCACGTGGACGGCATCTTCTTCGACGTGGTCAGCCGCGACTGCGGCCCGGCCAACGCGATCCGCGACCACTACACGGAGCTCCGCCGCTACGTGCAGGACACCATGGAGGCCGTCGCCCCCGGCACGTCGGACCTGGTCGTCAACAATCCCGGTACGGCCATCGCCGACTGCTTCCTGGAGCCCGGCCGCCGCACCGCCGACGTCTTCGTCACCTTCGAGGACACGTACGCGGCCCACACCGGAGCCGGCTGGCTCGGCGGCAACGTCTTCAACGCACTCACCGGCTACCGCTCCGGCGCCGAACTCGACCCGAGCGGCACCGCGTTCTGGCACCTCGTACACGACGTCCCGGACGCCACCGCGATGCGCGCGACCCTCCGCACGGCCTTCCAACGCGGCGCCGGCTACGCCTACGCCACCAGCGCGCAGATGCCGAACCCCTGGGACGCCCAGCCCACTTGGAAGTACCGCGCCCAGACCTCGTACGCCTCGACCCTGGGCTGAGCCGCACTCCGTCCGCCCGACCGCGGTGACCTCGACGGTCCGGCCGTCGGGGTCCACGAACCGGTGGCGCCCCGGCGCGAGCCCGCCCTACGGCCGGGGAATCACATGCGGCCCGGTCCGGGAGGCCCGGTCTAGGACCGGCCGAGGCCTTCGCGGCCCTCGTTCTGCGGGCGGTGGGCGAAGCGCCACAGGACCTGTGCGACCCGGAGGAGGAACGCCGTCGCGGCCAGGGCTCCGCCCACCATCGTCAGGGTTCGGTCGGCCGTGGGGGAGAGGTCGAAGGCCAGGACGGGCACGTACAGCACCGCGAAGGCGAGTCCGGCCGCGAACAAGCCGCTGACGAAGGCGAAGACGATCTCGATGGTGATCGCGTCCCGGTCGGCCTGACTGCGTTGCTCCATGCCCGCAGTCTCGCCGCCCGAGCCGCACCACGACAAGGGCGCACCCGGTGTGCCCAGGGGTCAGATTCCGGCCGTGTCCACCCAGAGCCGGGCCAGTTCGGCGTCGCCCGTCACGCCCGGTCCGGTGAGCGGCCGGCGGTTCCAGAGCGCCGAGTAGAGCCAGGAGGCCTCGCCCGTCAGCGTGCAGTCCGCCTCCGCGCCGTCCGTGCCGTCCGCGCCGTCCGTGCCGTCGGGGGTTCCGCGTACCGTGCGCGCCGGCTCCTGGGACAGGTGTACGGTCCACACCGCGCCCGTGTCGGAGGCCCGTACCCGCATCACCCGCGGCTCCGCTGTCCGTACCCGGCTCTGCGGCCGCGCGTGGAACCCGGTCAGCAGCTCGTCCACCCCGTCCTGTGCGAAGCCCGGGTCCACCGCCCCGAAGGGCACGCCCAGCGCGGCTTCCGCGTCCATCCGGTGCACGGTGGTCTCGTGCGCCTGGCGCCGTGCCCAGAAGGCCAGCGGCGAAGGCGGCGCGGTCGGAAGGAAGGTCCAGCACTGCGCGTCGGCCGATGTCGCGGAAAGGGTCCGCACCAGCGTCGCGTGGCCCTCGCGGAACCAGGCCAGCAGTTCCGCCCCCACCAGCTCCGGCGCCTCCGGGAACGGTGCCCGCTCGGTGAGGCCCCGGGCCACGTACCCGGTGGCCCAGCGGTGCACGGAGCCCGTGTGCCGCAGCAGATCGGCGACCCGCCACTGCGGACAGGTGGGCACCAGGGCGTCCGTACCGGCCCGTTCGGCGGCCTCGGCGAGCTGCTCGCCCTCGCGGGCCACGGTCTTCACATAGCTGATGATCTCCATGCCGGGAGTCTCGCAGCCGCCCGCGGGGACGCACAACGAAGGATGATGGAGGTCACGGAGCCGGTCGCGGAGCCGGTTGAGGTGCACGCGGAGGAGACGGTGGAGGCGGTGGACGCCATGGGGCACACGGGCGGCGAGCTCTTCCCGCGCGAGCGGGCCGAGATCGTGCCCGGCGCCGTGCACGTGCCCGACTGGCTGGAGCCCGGGCGGCAGCGGGAGTTGCTGGAGGCCTGCCGGGAATGGGCCCGGCCGCCCGCCGGGCTGCGCAGGGTGCGCACGCCGGGCGGGGGGACGATGACCGCCCGGCAGGTGTGCCTGGGGCTGCACTGGTACCCGTACGGATACGCGCCCACCGCCGTCGACGGGGACGGGGCGCCGGTGAAGGCGATGCCCGACTGGCTCGCGCGGCTGGGGCGCGACGCCGTCACCGCCGCGTACGGGAGGGCGCCGGATCCGGCCGTCGCGTACGACATCGCCCTGGTCAACTTCTACGAGGGCGAGTCCCGCATGGGCATGCACCGGGACGCCGAGGAGCGCTCCGAAGCCCCGGTGGTCTCGCTGAGCCTGGGTGATTCCTGCCTCTTCCGCTTCGGCAACACCGCCTCGCGCGGGCGTCCGTATCGGGACCTTGAGCTGCGCAGCGGGGATCTGTTCGTCTTCGGCGGGCCGGTCCGACGGGCCTTTCACGGGGTGCCGAAGGTCCTGCCCGGCACCGCTCCGCCGGGCCTCGGGCTGACCGGGCGGTTGAACATCACGTTGCGGGTCGGCGGGCTCGGCTAGCGGGCGGCGCCCCGGACGCTCCGATCATGCGAGGATCGCTGTCATGAACGGCAACGGGGCCCCGCGGCGGGTGGGGGATGTGACCACGGTGTCCGCTGGGACGGACGGGACCGACGGAACCGAAGGGGCCGGCACGGCTGCGGGATCCGACAGGGCGGGAGCGTCCGTCGCGCCGACGGCGTCCGAGGCGTCCGCGTCCGCGAATTCAGCGTCCGCAGCATCGGCATCGGGATCGGCAACGGCCGCGACCTCGGCATCCGCGGCATCCGCCGGCTCCGCACGGACCAAGCTGGAGCGGGGCCGTGGCGCCCTCGGCCCGGCGCTGGAACTCGTCCACACCGGCCGGGCTCCGACCCGCGCGGTCCTGACGGCCGAGCTCGGTGTCACCCGTGCCACCGCCGGCGCCGTCGCCGCCGAACTGGAGGCGCTCGGCCTGATCCGTGTGGACTCCCGCCCGGGCGGGGCCGGCGGAACCCAGGGCCGCCCCTCGCACCGGCTCTCCGTGGACGAGAACGGCCCGGTGGCCCTGGCGGCGCAGGTGCACTCGGACGGGTTCCGGGCCGCCCTGGTCGGCCTCGGCGGCCGGATCGTCGCGACGGCTCCCGGACGGGTCCCCGTGTCGGCCGACCCCGCGCAGGTGCTCGGCGCGGTCGTCGAAGCCGGGGCCGCGCTGCTCGCGCAGACCGGCCGGCGCTGCATCGGCGCCGGCCTCGCCGTGCCCTCGGCGGTCGCGGAGCCGGAGGGTACGGCGCTGAACCCGCTGCACCTGGCCTGGCCGGCCGGTTCGCCCGTGCGGGCCATCTTCGCCGAATGCGTGAAGGAGGCCGGCATCGACGGCCCGGCGCTGACCGGCAACGACGTGAACCTCGCCGCGCTCGCCGAGCACCGCCACGGCGCCGGCCGCAGCGCGCAGCACCTGCTCTGCGTGGCCACCGGGCACCGCGGGGTCGGCGGGGCGCTGGTCCTGGACGGCCGCCTGCACAGCGGGAGTTCGGGCCTGGCTCTGGAGGTCGGCCACCTCACCGTGAACCCGGAAGGGCGCCCCTGCCACTGCGGCAGCCGCGGCTGCCTCGACGTGGAGGCCGACCCGCTGGCCTTCCTCACCGCCGCCGGCCGCACCCCGGGCCCCGAGGTGTCCCTGCTCCAGCAGGCCCGCGACCTGCTGCGCGAGGAATCCGCGGACCCCGGGGTACGGGCGGCCACCGAGGAGCTCATCGACCGGCTCGGCCTGGGCCTCGCGGGCCTGGTCAACATCCTGAATCCGGACCGGATCATCCTGGGCGGACTCCACCGCGAGCTGCTCTACGCCGACCCCGAGCGGCTGCGCGCGGTGGTCGCGGACCGCAGCCTGTGGGGGCGCAGCGGCGGCGTGCCGATCCTGCCGTGCACGCTCGACCACAACAGCCTGGTCGGCGCCGCCGAGCTGGCGTGGCAGCCGGTGCTGGACGACCCCCTCGGGACCCTGGGCACGGCGGCCTGAGCGCTCGCCGACCCCTCCGGGCGGCCGCGGCGGCCGGAGGCTACCCGGGCCGGGCGCCGACCGAGGCGCTCACCGACAGGCCTGCGGAGACCGGCTCCAGGGGTGCGGCGACGGGCGGGGCCGGCGCGGGGTCCCGTACGGGCTTGTCGGCGTGCGGCGCCCGCTTCTCGGCCAGGAGCACCGGGTGGCGTTCCGGCGCGGCAGGGCCGGGGGCGGCGCGCAGGGAGAACCACACGACCTTGCCCGAGCGGCCGTCCTGCTGCCGGGCCCCCCAGGCCTCGCTGAGCGCCTCCACGAGCTGGAGCCCGCGTCCGGAGGTCTCCAGGGCGTCGACCGGGGCCGTGCCCGCGGGGCGGGCGGCCGCGGAGGCCTCGGCGGCCGCTGCATCCCGGAGCATCGGGAGGCGGGGGTCGCTGTCGTAGACGGAGACGGTCAGCCGGCCGAGGCGGAGCTCGATCTCGACCGTGCAGGTCTTGTGCGGCTGCGCATGACGGTGGACGTTGCTGAGCAGCTCCGTGACGCCGAGCGCAGCCCGGTCTATGAGCGGATCGAGCTGCCAGTGGCGCAGTTGCGCCGAAACGATTCGGCGGATCTGTCCGATCCGCAAGGGCAGGGCCTGCAGTTCGACGACGCAGTGCCTGCGGGAATGACTGATCACGGCTGCGACTCCCCGACATCAGTGTTACGGGTGCTGCACCCTCGGTGACGCCTCCCCAGGGTCACCCACTGTGGGCCGGTGTGCAACCGAAAGCGACCAAAAGCGATCCGCATGGATCCCCAAAGTGACTGTTTGCGCAGGTGAGGGGGGTACATTGCGAAAGCGGGCGGCGAAAGGCGAAGAGGCGCCGGGCCCGCCGAGCACTCGGGACTTCCGGAAGTACGAAGGAGCACGGCGCATGAGCACCACCGGTACGACCGCCACGACCATCGACGTCGACCGCAGCGACGCGGACTACCGCGCTTGGCTGAAAGAGGCCGTCCGCAAGGTGCAGGCGGACGCGAACCGCTCCGCCGACACCCACCTGCTGCGCTTCCCGCTCCCGGAGGCCTGGGGCATCGACCTCTACCTCAAGGACGAGTCCACCCACCCGACGGGCTCCCTCAAGCACCGCCTCGCCCGCTCCCTGTTCCTCTACGCCCTCTGCAACGGCTGGATCCGCCCCGGCCGCCCCGTCATCGAGGCCTCGTCCGGTTCCACGGCGGTCTCGGAGGCGTACTTCGCCAAGCTGATCGGCGTCCCGTTCATCGCCGTCATGCCGCGGACGACGAGCCCCGAGAAGTGCCGGCTCATCGAGTTCCACGGCGGCGAATGTCACTTCGTCGACGACTCGATGAAGATGTACGAGGAGTCGGCCGAGCTCGCCGCCCGCACCGGCGGCCACTACATGGACCAGTTCACGTACGCGGAGCGGGCCACGGACTGGCGCGGCAACAACAACATCGCCGAATCGATGTACCAGCAGCTGCGGTTGGAGCGTTACCCCGAACCCGCCTGGATCGTGGCCACGGCCGGCACCGGCGGCACCTCCGCGACGATCGCCCGCTACGTGCACTACATGCAGCACGACACCCGCATCTGCGTCCCGGACCCGGAGAACTCCTGCTTCTTCGACGGCTGGACCCGCCACGACCCGCACGCGACCAGTGACTGCGGCTCGCGCATCGAGGGCATCGGCCGCCCCCGGATGGAGCCGAGCTTCGTCCCCGGTGCCATCGACCGGATGATGCGGGTGCCGGACGCCGCGAGCGTCGCGGCGTGCCGGGCGCTGGAGCGGGTGATCGGCCGCAAGGCGGGCGGTTCCACCGGTACCGGGGTGTGGAGCGCCCTGAAGATCATCTCGGAGATGGTGGCGGAGGGCCGCACGGGCAGCGTCGTGACCCTGCTCTGCGACGGGGGCGAGCGCTACCTCGACAAGTACTACTCCGACGAGTGGCTGGCGGAGCAGGGGCTCGACATCGCGCCGTACGCGCGGACCCTCGACACCATGCTGGCGACCGGCGTGTGGAGCGAGCCCGTCGGGTGAAACGTTTTCCCTGGCCGGTGCGGGGTCCGCTGGCTACGCTGTGCTGACTTTTGGGTACGGCGCGGGGCGGGGGAGCCATGGCGGAGTTCGCTGGCGGCGGCACGGGTGTGCCGGTCCAAGGTGGGGGCGGCGAGGGGCCGTTGGCCTGTCCCCGGTGCGGCCGGGAGGACCAGGTGCTCGGCGTGTCCGCCGCGTACTTGCGCTCCAAGGCCAAGATGCGGGTGGAGCGCGGTGGCGGCGAGGACGACAGCGTCACGACCCGCGAGGAGAACTCGGCGCTGGCCAAGGCCCTCGCGGTCGCTCCCGACGAGCCGGACAACGGCGCCGCGGGCTGCGTCGGGGTGCTGCTCCTCCTCGCCGCGATCGGCGCCTTCGTCTGGGGTGCTATCGCGGGGAAGTGGTTCGAGAACGGCACGACCCCACGGCTCTACGGGACCGACGGCGCCGGCCCCTTCGCGGTCGACCAGCCCGCCACCTACCTGGTCTGGATCGGTGCGGCCCTGCTGCTCCTCGGCATCCTCCTCCTCGCCCTGTCGGGCCGGTCCGTACGGACCTGGCGCCGCCGGACGGAACCGGGCCGGGTGGCCGCCGACCGCGTCTGGGCGGACGGCTGGTACTGCGGCCGCTGCGGCACGGTCCACTTCGCGGGCGAACGGTCCCTGACCCTGCAGGAGTTCCGGACCCGGGTCTGGTCCGCGGGCGGCTACGGGGACCTGGCGGTGCGGCACCCCGCGATCTGACCGGTGACGGGCCCGCGGCGACAGCCCCGTAGGCACCGCGGCGCCGACTGCTTACGCTGTGCGGACGTTGATCACGGCGCGGCCTCGGGGGGAACCATGGCGGGCATTGAGTACAACAGGCCGGAGCGGGACGGGCGGACGCGGGACCAGGTCACTTCGCCGCCTTCGCCGTCCCCGGCGGCCGAAGCGGACCGGGGCGCGGGCTCGCTCCCCGGGTGTCCCAGCTGCGGCCGGGACGACGAAGTGCGTGCCGTCCAGGCGGTGTTCCTGGACGGGCACCGGCACGTCCGCGAGGAGAGCGGCGCCGGGGTCCAGCGGCGGGCCGTCACCAGGGAAACCGTCTCGCGCCTGGCCCGGGCCCTGGCGCCGACCGCGCCCGCACCGCGGATCCAGGGACGCAGCTGCCTGGGCGTGCTCCTCGTCATGGTGTCGCTCGGCACCTTCTGGGTCGGCGCGCTGGCCGGGCACTGGTTCGGCGGGAGTATGGGCGAGAACCGGCCCGGGTATCCGTACGAGGGGTGGGACGGGGCGGAGACCTCCGACCCGGAGGCCGGGCTCTTCTTCCTCGGCGTGATCTCGGCGATCGCGCTGCTGGCCGCGGTCGTCCTCTTCGTCAGGGCCTCCAGGGACGGGCGGGCGTACCGCGGGCGGATGGAGGCGGGCCTTGCCGCCGCCGAGCGGCTCTGGATCCGGAGCTGGTACTGCGGGCGTTGCGCCCGGGTCCACTTCGAGGGCGAGTCAGCGGCCCTGACGCTGCAGGAGTTCCGGGTGCGCGTGTGGACGGCCGGAGGGTACGGGGACCTGGCCGAAACCCATCCGGCGGTGGAGCTGATCATCGCCCGCCAACCCGACGGCTCCTACTGATCCGTACCGGTCCGCCGCGCCGTCAGCCGCAGGTCCAGCGCGCGGACCGCGGAGCGGAACGACTGGCCGAGTCCCGGCCGGGCCGCGGTCAGGGCGAAGCGCACGGGGGCCGGGCCGTCCGCCGCGAAGGTCCACTGGACGTGGGTCCCGGAGCCGGAGGGGGAGAGGCGCCACTCCTCCAGCAGGGCCCGTATGCCGGGGGCGTTGGTCTCGTCGACCCGGTACGCGTAGCGCCGCTCCGGATCCGCGGCCATGATCGTCTCCTGGAACCGGACCCCGCCCGCCAGCTTGACCTCGCGCCCGGCGCCCCCGTGGGTGGGCCGGGCCAGGGTCACCGCCCGGAACCAGCTCGGCCAGCCCTCGACCTCCTCGGCCAGCGCCCGGTACACGTCCCCGGGAGCCGCCGTGGTCCGGCCGGCGAAGACCAGGCGGGTGGGGGCGACCTCGATGAAGTCCATTCCTACGGGGCGGAGTCGGCGGGCCATGGCGGCACTCCCTCGGTTCGGCGGACGGCCGGGGCATCCGGCGGGCTGTCACCCTAGCTGTCGGTCCGTCAGTTGTCCGCTACGGGGTTGATCGGCTCGGGTGGTCGACCGGCGCGGGTCGACATGCGGGCGGGCAACCCGTTTCGCGGACCGGGTCCCGGCCGGGACAATGCCGCACATGCTTATCAGAGCAGCGCACATCGACGAACTGCCCCTCCTGCAGGACATCGAGCGGGCCGCCGGGGAATGCTTCCGGACCATCGGCATGCCGGAGATCGCCGACGACGAACCGCTTCCACTGGAAGAACTCCGCGGCTACCGGCGGGCCGGGCTGGTCTGGGTCGCGGCCGAAGGCGCCGGCACGGGGACCCCGGTCGGCTACCTCCTCGCCGACCGGGTCGACGGGAACCTCCACGTCGAGCAGGTGTCCGTGCACCCGGACAGCGCGCACCGCCGCATCGGACGGTCCCTGCTGGAACACCTCGCGGCGCGGGCCCGGGCGGAGGGCGCCCCCGCGCTGACCCTCACGACCTTCAGCGACGTACCGTGGAACGCCCCGTACTACGCCCGGTGCGGCTTCCGGACCCTGGGCGAGAGCGGCCTCGGCCCCGGCCTGCGGGACATCCGAGACCGCGAGGCCGTCCACGGGCTCGACCGGTGGCCCCGGGTGTGCATGCGCCGGGACGTCCTCGGCCCGGTCGGCCGCCCCAGCGGTGGGGCGGTGTCCGGTCAGAGCTCCGGAAGGTCCGCCGGGTAGAGCAGGGTGAGGTCGTCCTTGCTCGGCTCCGACAGCTGCGCGACCCGCCCCGCGTGCCGCTCGACCATCGACTCGAAGGTCTGGCGCGCGGTGCGGCCGTTGCCGAAGGCGGGTCCCTTGGGCAGGTCGGTGAAGTACGTCAGCAAGGCGTCGGAGGTCTTCTCGCCGAGCAGGTACTCGTGCTCCTCTGCCTGCTGTTCCACGATCCGCAGCAGTTCCCCGGGCCCGTAGTCCCCGAAGGTGATGGTCCGTGAGAAGCGGGAGGCCACGCCCGGGTTCACGGTGAGGAAGCGGTCCATCTCCGCCGTGTACCCGGCGACGATCACGACCACCGCGTCCCGGTGGTCCTCCATCAGCTTCACCAGGGTGTCGATCGCCTCGCGCCCGAAGTCGCGGCCCGAGTCCTCGGGCGCCAGCGCGTACGCCTCGTCGATGAACAGCACCCCGCCGCGCGCCCGGTCGAAGGCCTCCTGGGTGCGGATCGCGGTGGACCCGATGTGCTCGCCGACCAGATCGACGCGGGACACCTCCACGAGGTGGCCGCGCTCCAGCACCCCGAGGGAGGCCAGGATCTCCCCGTACAGCCGGGCCACGGTGGTCTTGCCGGTGCCGGGGGAGCCGGTGAAGACAAGGTGGCGGCGGACGGAGGCGGCCTTGAGCCCCGCCTGCTGCCGGCGCCGGCCCACCTCGATCATGTCGGTCAGCGCACGGACCTCGCGTTTGACGCTGTCCAGCCCCACGAGCGCGTCGAGGTGCCCCAGCACCTCGACCGAACCGCGGGCCGCGGCCTGTTCGGCCGTGCCGGAGTCCGTCTCGTCGGCCGGCCGCTGGGCCGGCACCCGCTCGGCCGTGCCCACCGCCGCGGGGCCCGGCGCGGCCGACACCGTACGGATGCCCGTACGCTCCCCGGCCGCCGCCACCCCCGCGCCCGAGCCGGCGCCCACACCGGAGGCGGACCGGGCGGCGAGGCGCGGGCCGGACTCGTCGCTCGTGCAGTCCTCGGCGACCGGGCCGTCCTCCGCGAACTCGTAGCCCCCGCGCGCGCAGCGCTCGGTGTGGCAGCGGTGCAGGGAGGTGCGGCAGCCGTCGATGACGTGGAAGCCGAAGCCCGCGCTGGCCGTGACCCGGCACGCGGTGAAGGTGCCGCGCCCGCCCGCCGACACGTAGAAACCGGCTTCGGCGGGGGAGCTGACCGTGCACCGCTCCAGCGTGGGATCCGCGCCCTTGGTGACGATCACGCCGGTCTGGACGGAGTCGATGGTGCAGTTGGCGAGCGTGCCGCCACTGCCGTGGTCGCGGAACCAGGCCCCCGTGGCCGCCTCCCGGATCCGGCAGTCGTCCAGCTGGGCCGTGGCCCCGTCGCTCACCGAGACGGCGGTGTTGCGCACCTGGGAGATGTCGCTGTCCACGACGTCCACGCGCGAACCGCGGTCCAGTACGAACAGCGCGTCCGGTACGTCGTGCACCCGGCAGGAGTCCAGCGAGACCCCGGCCCCGTCGCTGATCCAGACGGCCGGATAGTCGCCGGTGCTGTCGTGGATCTCGCAGGAGTCGGCGACGACGCGGGTGCCCGGGTCCCACACGGACAGGCCGTTGCGGCCGAAGCGGCGGACGGTGGTGCGGCTGAGCGTGAGCACCGAGCGGGAGCGCAGGTCCACCGCGTTCTCGGGGATGTCGTGGATATCGCAGCCGGCGAGCGTGAGGACGGCGTCCGTGTCGAGGGTGACCCCGTCGGCCGAGGTGCGGTGGACCGCACAGTCGGTGAGCACGGCGGTGGCCCGCGCGGCGATCTGCACGCCGGCGCCCTTGATCTCGTAGACCTCGCAGCCCAGCGCCTCCAGGCCCGAACCGTCGCCGGTCACGGCGATGCCCGCGCCCGTGGCGTGGTGGATCCGGCAGCGCTCCAGCCGGGGGCGGCCGCCCCCGCGCACGGAGACCCCGGTCTGGCCGGCGGCAACCACCTCGCAGTCGGCGAACACCCCGCCGCCGCCGTCCAGTACGGCGATGCCGATCCCGGCGGAGTTCTCCACCGTGCAGCGCCGGACCAGGGGCCGGGCGCCGCTCCCGCGGACCTCGATGCCGGCCGCCGAGCGCGTGCTCACCCGCAGGTCGGTGAGCTCGGGGGAGCCGTCCTCGACGAGCAGCGCGGGCGCCGTGGGGTCCTGGCCCTCCAGGTGGAGGTCCTGGATGACCGCCGAGGCGCGGACGGTCAGCGCGACCCCGTCGAGCGGTGCGATCCGCACCGAACCCAGCGAGCCCTCCGGGCCGCGCAGGGTCACGGCGTGGTGCAGCACCAGATTCTCCCGGTAGGTGCCGGGCGCGATGGACAGGACGTCGCCGTCGCCCGCCACGGCCAGCGCGGCGGTCAGCGTCGGATAATCACCGGAGCGGCGACGCCACCGCGAGGAACCGCCGTGCGTCACCTGGACCGTGCCCTGAGCCATGGTGCTGTCGTGCCCCCACCCTCGTGTTCCGTGTCTGCGCCTGCTGATCGTCCGCGGGCCCGAACCGTCCGCGTGTCCGACCGTGTACGTGTCTGCTGTGCTGTGCTGTGCCGTGTTCGTGCCGTGCCGTGTACGTGTCTGCCGTGCGCGCGCCCTGCCGTTTCGGGCTCGCGCCGCCGAATCGTCCGTCCCGATCGCCCGGCCGTTTCGACGGCCCCGATCGGAGCAGCCGCTCCGGCGCTCCACCGTAGCGCGCGCGGGGCCGGTGAGTTGCCAGGTCAGCTGCCCGCGCCCGCCCGGCCCCAGTCCGGTCCCGCCGCGGCCCACGCGCGGTCCAGCCGGATGTACCGCCGATGCATGAGCCTTCGTACGACCAGGCGGCGAAGCGTCTCCACCAGCGTGGCGATGCCCAGGGCCGCCGCGAGCCCCGCCACGCCCGCGTGGAAGCTGGCGGAGGAGGGGTCGAGGGGCTGCCCGACCAGACGGCCGTGCGCATCGGTCCATATCCGGAACCGGTCGCCGGCGTGCGGCGGTTCCTCCGCGGCCGGCACCGTGCCCTGGTGGTTGCTGCCGTCGGGCGCCGTCCACGACGCGACGATCTGCGTACGCTGCGGGGCCTGGCGCTGCGCCGTCGGATCGGTGGCCGCGCCGGGGAGCGGATCCGGTGTCGGCCGGATCACCACCGCCGGTACGAGATGACGCGCGTCCCGCTGTTCGCGCGCGGCCCGCTGCAGCGTGCCGTCGACCTGCACGCCGGCCGCCCAGCCGATGGCCGGAGCCACCAACAGGACGCAAAGCAGCGCCGCGAAGGCCACCCAGGCCTCGAATAGATCCGTCTGGCGGCGCAGCGGATTGCGCCGCCAGCGCCACACTCCCATTGCTGTCCGCACGGTCCGGCTCCCCCTACTTGTGCCAGTCTGCGCCTGCCTGCCGTCCCAGCCTCCCGCACGCCCCGGCCACCCGCATTCCGGGACGCGCGAGACGTGTGTCACCTGATCCGGTGCTCACGTCCCGAATGTTCCAACGGGCAGGCGGTGGCGGTTGGTTCCAGGGTGACGCCAGAGCCCCTCGAAGGTGTCAATCCGGGTGGTCCCACCGGCCCCCTGGAGGCTCTGTCCGCGCACGCGCTCACGCCAGGACCCGCACCTCGTCGCCGACCCGCAGCGTCCCCAGCCGCACCGGCACCAGGAGCCGCCCGAAGGCCAGGGACTTCCCGATCCGCCGGTGCCTGGCCAGGGTCTGGAGCGGCTCCTTGCCCCGCAGCGCCGTCGTCTGGTCGGTGGTCGTCACGACACAGCGTCCGCACTCGCGCGCCCCGCGGAAGACGGCGTCGCCGATCGCGACGCGTTCCCAGCCGTCCTCGGCCCACGCCTCGGCCCCGGACACCACCACGTTCGGGCGGAACCGGTTCATCGGGAGGGGGCCCTCGTCCGGATGGTTCCCCCGGGCGATCAGCGCGTTGAGCGCGTCCAGGGAGGCGAGGGTGGTGATCAGCAGCGGATAGCCGTCGGCGAGGCTCACGGTTTCGCCGGGCAGCGCGTACTGGGGATCCACCGGCCGCCGTACGGCCGGGTCGTCCAGGTGCACCAGGCGCGCCGGTACGCCGAGGTACGCGGTGAACCAGTCGGCGGCCGCTTGCGCCGCCGACACGGTCTCGATCTTCTTGCCGAAGAGCACCACCGGCTCCAGCGGACCCCGCCCCGGGACCTCCACCGTCAGATCCGCCATGCCCGGCGCCGAGACCTCGAACCCGCCGCCCCCCAGCGGACGGGCCCGCGCCAAGGCCAGCCTCGGCTGCTGGCGTTGGGTGATGACCGTGCCCTCCCCGTCCACCACCGCCCAGCGGCGGTCTCCGGACAGACCCCAGGGCTCCACGGCCACCTCGTCGGGTGCCGTCCCCGCCACCGATTTGACGGGATGGACGTGGAGCGCCTGGACACGCAGTTTCACCATGGGGAAATACTGCCAGCCGCCCTCACGGACTCCGCGGCGACCTCGTCGGAGGGGGCAGGCCGGGCGTGGCGGTCAGTAACCGCGCCCCTGCGGCTGGTACGGACGTCCGTACGGGTCCTCGAACGAGGCGGCCGGCACCGGCGCGGGCTGCGCCTGCATCGGACGCGGCGCGGCCGGGCGCATGGCCTCGTACCCGGTGCCGGCGGCGATCGGGCGGGGCTGCTGCGGCTGGGGCTGCGGAACGTAACCCGTGCGGGCCGCGAACGGCTGCGGCTGCTGCGGGACGTACGGCACCGGCGCCTGCTGGAGCGGCATCGGCATCGACATGGGCTGCGGCATCGGAGCCATCTGCTGCATGTGCGGCATCTGCTGGGGCGCGGCCTGCTGCTGGTACGGGTACCCGTACGCCGAGGCGTGCTGCGGCTGCTGTTGTTGCGGGCGGGCGGGCGGCAGCGCTGCCGGCAGGGCGGGGAGCGCGGACGCGAGGGCCGGGAGGTACCCACCGCTCGAGTAGCCGGCGCTCGGCGAGTCGTAGGCGGCGGGGACCCGGATCGGGGCGATCTGCGGGGTCCCGCGTTCGGCGACGAGGGAGTCGTAGATAGGGGTGTCCGGGAAGGAGGGCGCGGAGTAGTAACCGCCGCCATAAGTGGAGCGGGGGGAGGTCATGGACCTAAGTTAAGCCCACGACTTCACCGGGTCCATAGCGAGGTGCCGCCAACACCGCCCTGACCTGCATATTCGCAGGTCAGGGCCACAGCTTTCACTTGGCGTTCACGTGCACGATTTGGTCACTTCCGCCCCGTCTTGCTCCTACTCGTACTCACCGGTTGGGTGTTGCACGGATCGCGCGCGAACCTTGTGCTGACGAGCCGTCACAACCCACTGACCTCGGATGACGTGAAGGAGAAGGGTGGACTCCGGTTTCAGGCGTCGCCGGGGCGGGCATAGGTACGGCCCTTCCATGCGGCCCCGCGCCCGCGGTAGTGCTGCACGGCCGAGTCGACGGTCATCAGGAGGTACAGCAGCGTGGTGAGCGGGAGGAGCGGCGCGAGCACCACCGGCTGGTGGTAGTAGCGCAGCATCGGCAGGTAGGTGCCGGCCATCAGGAGCCAGGCCAGGCCGCCGGCCCAGGCGACGTCGGGCCGCCCGCCGGCGAGGCCGGCGAGGAGCGCGGCCGGCGGCACGAGGTAGACCAGGACCAGCCCGGCCACCGTTCCGGCCAGCAGCGCGGGCCGGTGGCGCAGTTGTGCGTAGGCGCTGCGCGAGACCATCCGCCACAGGTCCGCGAGGGAGGCGTACGGGCGCACGCTGTCCACCCGCTCCGCGAGCCCGAGCCAGATCCGGCCGCCGGCGCGCTGGACCGCGCGGGCGAGCGAGACGTCGTCGATGACGGCCTGCCGGATCGACTCGGGGATCCCCGCCCGCACGGCCGCCTCGGTGCGCAGCAGGACGCACCCGCCGGCGGCGGCCGCGGTGCGGGTGGCGGGGCGGTTGATCCAGCGGAAGGGGTAGAGCTGGGCGAAGAAGTACACGAAGGCCGGGACGATCAGCCGCTCCCAGACGCTGACGGCGCGCAGCCGGGCCATCTGGGAGACCAGGTCGAGATCGGCCGTCGTCGCGGCGGCGACCAGCTCGCGCAGGCTGTCGGATGCGTGGGCGATGTCGGCGTCGGTGAGGAGCAGGTACTCGGGGGCGGGGCCCTGGGCGGAGCCCTGGGGGGACTCCGGTCCGAAGTCCGGGCCGGGGTCGGGGCTCGGGTGGGCGCCGGAGCGGGCGCCGGAGCGTGCGTGCGCGATGCCGTGCCGGAGCGCCCAGAGCTTGCCGGTCCAGCCGGCGCCCGGCTCGCCGGGGGAGAGGACCGTGAGGGGCAGCCCGCACTGTGCGTCCGCGAGCCGCCGGGCGAGGGCGGCCGTTCCGTCCGTACTCCCGTCGTCGACCAGGATGACCTCGGCCTCGCCGGGATAGTCCTGCGCGAGCAGCGAGGGCAGGCTGTGCGGCAGCACCTCGGCCTCGTCCCTGGCCGGGACCACGATCGCTACGGACGGCCAGCGCGCGGGGTCGTGCCGGGGCGGGAGGCGCGTATCGGTCCGCCAGAACATGCCTTGACCGAGGGTGAGCCAGAGCCAGACGGCGAGCGAGGCGCACGCGGCGACGAGGAGATAACCCATCCCGGCAGTCTGCCGGGAGCGGCCCGCGGGGGGTGTCGGGACACCGGGGTTCGACGGGGCGGGTTGGGGCGGGGTTCGGGTGGGGTTCGGGTGGGCCGGGACGGCCAGCCGGGCCGTGGCGGGGCGGTGGCCGCTCCACGGTTGGCCGCGGAGTGGTGGCGTGGCGGGAGTGGCGGTCCTGTCGACCCGGGCGGGGGCGGGGGGATCCATTAAGGTGACCAAGTGAAGATCGCCCTGATGGACTCCGGAATCGGCCTCCTCGCGGCGGCCGCCGCGATGCGCCGGCTGCGGCCGGACGCCGAGCTGGTGCTGTCCTGCGACCCCGACGGGATGCCCTGGGGTCCGCGGACCCCGCAGGACCTCACCGGGCGGGCCCTCACCGTCGCGCGGGCCGCCGCCGCGCACCGGCCGGACGCGCTGATCGTCGCCTGCAACACCGCTTCCGTTCACGCGCTGCCCGCGCTGCGCGCCGCGCTGGAGCCCGCGATCCCCGTCATCGGAACCGTGCCGGCGATCAAGCCCGCCGCGGCCGCCGGAGGGCGCGTGGCCATCTGGGCCACCCCCGCCACCACCGGCAGCCCCTACCAGCGGGGCCTGATCCGTGACTTCGCCGACGGGGCGCACGTCACCGAGGTGCCCTGCCCGGGACTGGCCGACGCCGCCGACGCCGCCGACGAGGCAGCCGTCGTACGGGCCGTCGCCGCGGCCGCCGCACTGACCCCGGCCGATGTCACCGACGTGGTGCTCGGCTGCACGCACTACGAGCTGGTCGAGGATCTGATCCGGGCCGCGCTCGACCGGCGCACCGGCGGCGCAACGTACGCCTTCCACGGCTCCGCCGAGGCCGTCGCCGTCCAGGCCCTGCGCCGGCTCGGCGCCCGCCCCGAGCCGGGCCTGCCGTACACCGGCGGCCTGACCGTCCTGCTCAGCGGCCGCCCCGGCACACTGCCCGAGGCCGCCCTCGGCTACGCCGAAGGCCGCCTGCTGGCCGGGCGGAGCGCAGCCGTCGGGGGATCCCTCCAGGGGTGACCCCCGGGGAGGCGGACCCGTCAGCAGCCGGGCTGCCGCTGCTGCCCCGGAGCCGCCACCGCGTCGGCCCCGGCCTCCGCGAGGCGCCGGGCCAGTTCCCGTAGCCCGGCGGCGTCCAGGACCCGGCCCCCGAAGCCCGGCAGCGGTACGTGCAGCCGGGCCGTCCAGGACTCCGGGACCGCCGCCGCGCCGTACCGCGCCCCGGCCAGGGTGGCGGTGACCGCCGCCACCGTGTCGGTGTCGCCGCCCAGGTCCACGGCGGCCCGTACGGCGTCCGCGAAGCCCCTCGTGGTGCGCAGCGCCCACACCGCCGAGCCCAGGCAGGGCCACACCGCCCCGTTGGCCTCGGTGGCCAGCTCCGGATGCCAGTCAGGGGCGAGGATCCGCCCGTACCGCTCGCGGTGGTCCGGATGCACCTGCGCCAGCGTCGCGGGGAGCGCGGAGAGGGGGTCGTCGCCGTCGAGGGCCACGCGTACGAGGTCGTGCAGGACGGCCGTGCCTTCCCAGGCGGCCCGGTCCCCGTGGGTGAGCGCGGCGATCCGCCGGGCGGCGTCCATGGTCGGCTCCCGCCCGGCGGGGGCGAAGTACACCGCCGAGGTCGAGGCGCGCATCAGGGAACCATTGCCCGCCGCCCGTGCGGTGTCCTGGAAGTGCAGCGCGGCTGCCAGGTCCCACGCGTCGCCGCTCGCCAGCACGCTCCTCGTCTGCAGCCCGATGTCCTTGGGGCCCCCGGCCGCCCAGCGCCGGAACCGGCCGAAGACGTCGGGGAGTTCGAGTCCGCCGCAGTCCAGCAGGGATTCCCCGACCAGCACGGCCATCTGCGTGTCGTCGGTGGCCTCGCCCGGATCCCAGCCGCCGCCACCGCGCATCTCCTCGCCCCGGGCGCTCAACTGCCCGGCGGGGCCGAACTCGTAGGGCGCGCCGAGCGCGTCCCCGGCCGCAGAGCCGAGCACGGCTCCGGCGGCACGGTCGGTCCGGGTGGTCACGGGGTCTCCTCCCGCGGTCCGGGGCACACGCGGTCCAGCACCCCGCGCGCGAAGGCGTCCAGGTCGGTGAGGCCGGCCGCGGCCAGGGTGGCAGGAGCGCCCGCCAGGAGGTGGGGGACGGCTCCGTGCAGCGCGAGGGTGAGGGTGCGGGCCTGCTCCGGACCGGCCGGCAGGCCGGCGGCGGCCAGCAGGTGGCCGAACGCCGCGAAGTCCGCCGCCGCGATGGGGTCCAGGAGCTCGGCCAGCCACGGCCTTCGGGTCGCCTCGGCCTGGAGCTCCAGGTACGCCACCATGCGGGGCCGCCCGGGTCCGGCCGTATCGCGGAGCAGTCCGGCGAGCAGCGCGGCGAGTGCGGCCCGGTCGGCGGGTCCGGGTCCGGCCCCCGCGAGCCCGTCGGCCAGTGCCCGGTACTGCTCCAGGCAGCGCCCGGCGACCGCCTGCAGCAGCGCGTCACGGGTCGGGAAGTAGTTCTTGGCCGTACCGAGCGGCACGTCGGCCGCCGCGTCGACGGCCCGGTGCGTCAGGCCCCGCCCGCCCGCCTCGGCGAGCACCGCGATGGCCGCGTCCCGCAGCCGGTCCCTTCGGTCCTGGTTCACGTTGCCAGCATAACCACGCCCGTGGTACCACAGGTGTAGCACCACGGGTGTGGTGGTTCGGTGGGAGTGGTCAGAGCGGGGGCGTGCCGTGGACGTGAGTGCCGGGGTCAGGGCTGGGCGAGGGGGCTCGGCGGTGGTCGTCGGCGCCGGGGTCGGTGGCCTCGCCACCGCCATCGGTCTGCGCAGGGCCGGATGGGCGGTGACCGTTCTGGAGCGCCGGGTCGAGTCGGAGCGGTACGGCACCGCCCTCGGCATCCACCCCGCGGCCCAGGAGGCCCTCGACCGGCTCGGCCTCGGCGGGGTGCTCCGGGCGCGCGCGGTCCCGTACCGCGACGCGCAGATCCGGCGGCCCGACGGCCGGGTCCTGGCCGCGCTTCCGCTGGAGCGGATCGAGCGCAGGGCGGGCCGGCCCGAACTCCTCATCTCACGGCCCTACTTGATCGACGCGCTGCTCGCCGAACTCGCGCTGCTCGGGGGCGCGGAGATCGCGTACGGCCGGGCCTACGAGGCTTCGGCCGCGCGGGGCGCGGACCTCCTCGTCGGCGCCGACGGGATCAACAGCGCGGTCCGCGCCGAGCGTTTCGAGGGCGTGAGCCGGCCGCGCGAGCTCCGCTCCACGGCCTGGATCGGCACCGCCGGATTCGAGACCGGCGTCTACGGCGAGACCTGGGGCCGGGGCCGCTTCTTCGGGATGACCCCGGTCGAACCCGGCCGCACCAACTGGTACGCCACCGTGCCCGAGGCAACCACCGCCCAGGAACTGCGAGCCGCCTTCGCCGACTGGCACGACCCCATCCCGCGCGTGCTCGCCGACACCGACCCGCAGACCTGGATCCGCTACCGGATGCGCCACCTGTACCCGGCGCTGCCCTCCTTCACCCGCACGGCCCCGACCGGACCGGTGGCCCTGGTCGGCGACGCGGCGCACGCCATGACGCCGAACCTCGGCCAGGGCGCCTGCACCGCGCTCCTCGACGCGGAGGCGCTCACCCGGGCCGTTGCCGCCCGCGGACCCGGCGGCCTGCCCGCCGCGCTGCGCGCGTACGAAGGCGAGCGCCGTCGCAGTGCGCAGCGGGTGGCGTTCGGCTCCCGGACCCTGCACCGCTTCATGACGGTCCGCCGCCCGGCCCTGCGGGACGCGCTCGTCGGCCTGCTGCCCGGTTAGCGAGGCCCGGTCGGCCTAGGCGGTCGGGGTCGCGGCCAGTCGGCGTTCCGCTTCTTCTCCCGAGACGTCCTCCAGGTGGGTCAAGAAGATCCACGTGTGTCCGTACGGGTCGCGCAGGTGGGCCGTGCGGTCGCCGTGGAACTGGTCCGCGGGCTCCTGCAGCACTTCCGCGCCCGCCGCCGCGGCCGTCCGGACGAGGTCGTCCACGTCCGCGACGAACACGTGCAGCGCCACCGACGTCCCGCCGAGCGCGGTCGGGGCGGTGAAGCCGCCGCCGGCCGTGTCGCCGAGCATCAGTACCGCCCCGCCGACCCGTATCTCCGCGTGGATGACTCCGCCGCCCGGTGCGTCCAGCCGGAACTCCTCCACCGCCCCGAAGGCCCGTGCGTAGAAATCCAGGGCGCCGACCGCGTCGGCCACCATGATGTGCGGCACCACCGCCGTGCGATAGCGCTCCGGGATCGTCCGTCCTGACACCTCTGCCGCCTCGATGTTCGTCATGTCCGTGACCGTAGGACCTCAAGCGCGATTCAGGTCAAGAAGCCGGTGGCGTCCCTGCGGAACGTGAGTACGCTGCTACACATGACGGGTCACCCCCCGGGGCCGCTCTGGACGGGCCGGGCCTCCAACCGCGTGCAGTGGATCCTCGCCGGAGCCGGCGCGGCCTGTCTCGCGCTGGGCATCGAGCTCGCCGTCGACCACGCCTGGGGCGCCGGCATCGTGGCGCTGCTCATGGCGGTGATCGGCTGCCTCGCCGCGGGCCTGCTCATCCTCTTCGGCACCCTCGCCTTCGTGCACGTCGCCGTCACCGTCGACGTCGAGGCCATCGAGGTGCGCTGCGGGCACATCGGGCTGCCGCGCCGCAGGATCCGGCTCACGGACGTGGAGGCCGCCGAGTACGTGCCGCGGATCACCCCGCAGCAGTGGGGCGGCTGGGGCTACCGCTGGCGTCCCGAGCGCGGCACCGCCGTCATCGTCCGGCGCGGGGAAGGCCTGGAACTGAGGCTCGGCGACGGCAAGCTCTTCACCGTCACGGTCGACGACGCGGAGAGCGCGGTCCGGGTGATCCGCACCCATCTGCGCGCGCTGGCCCACTGACTCCGTCACCTGCACAGCGAGGGGACGTACACTCCGCCAGATGAGCAGCAGTGCGACCCGCGCGGCCGGGAACGATGCCGGAAACCAACCGCGAGGGCAGACGGAAGCGGAAGCGGTGGACGGCGTGCGGACGCAAGCGTCCGGGGCAGGGGCCGTGGCGGGTTCCCCCGCGCGGCGGTGGGCCGGACGGCTGGCGCGGCCCGGGCTCGCCGTCCTGTCCGGAGTGCTCCTCTACCTCAGCTTCCCGCCCCGCCCCCTGTGGTGGCTGGCCCCCCTCGCCCTGGCCCTGCTCGGCTGGTGCCTGTACGGGCGCCGCGCGCGGGCCGGTTTCGGCCTCGGCGTGCTGCACGGGCTCGGCTTCCTGCTGCCGCTGCTCGTCTGGACCGGCGAGGGCGTCGGCCCGGTGCCGTGGCTGGCGCTCGTCACCCTCGAATCCCTGCTGATGGGCCTCACCACCCTCGGCATCGCCCTCGTCAGCCGGCTCCCCGGCTGGCCGCTGTGGGGCGCCGCCGTTTGGATCGGCGGCGAGGCACTGCGCGCCCGGGCCCCCTTCGGGGGCTTCCCCTGGGGCAAGCTCGCCTTCGGCCAGCCCGACGGCGTCTTCCTGCCGCTCGCCGCGCTCGGCGGCACCCCGCTGCTCTCCTTCGCCGTGGCCCTGTGCGGATTCGGGCTGTACGAGGTCCTGCGTGTCGGCGCCGACACCCGCCGGGCCACCGCCGCGCTGCTCGCCGCCACCGCCGTGGCCGTCCCGCTCGCCGGGGCGCTGGCGGCCAAGCCGCTGGTGTCCGACGCGGCCGAGGACGGCACCGTGGTGGCCGCCGTCATCCAGGGCAACGTCCCGCGCGCCGGGTTCGACTTCAACGCCCAGCGCCGCCAGGTCCTGGACAACCACGCCAACCGCACGATCCAGCTCGCCGAGGACATCAAGCTCGGCAAGGTCGCGAAGCCCGACTTCGTCGTCTGGCCGGAGAACTCCTCCGACATCGACCCGTTCACCGAACCCGACGCCTACGGCGTCATCGACAACGCGGTCAAGACCATCGGGGTGCCCGTCGCCATCGGCTCCGTACTGGCCCCGGAGACCGGCCCGCTGCGCAACACGATGATCCTGTGGGACCCGGTCAAGGGCCCCGTGGACACCTACGACAAGCGGAAGATCCAGCCCTTCGGCGAGCGCATCCCGATGCGCTCCTTCGTCCGGCTCTTCAGCTCCGACGTGGACCGGGTGCGGCGCGACTTCGGCCCCGGCAAGGAACCCGGCGTCTTCGACATGGCGGGCAGCGGAGTCGGCATGGTCACCTGCTACGAAGCCGCCTTCGACGACGCCGTCCGCTCCACCGTCCGGGCCGGCGCCCAGGTCATCGCGGTGCCCAGCAACAACGCCACCTTCGGCCGCACCGAGATGACCTACCAGCAGCTCGCCATGGACCGGGTCCGGGCCGTGGAGCACAGCCGGACCGTACTGGTCCCCGTCACCAGCGGGGTCAGCGCGGTGATCCGCCCCGACGGCGAGATCGTCCAGCAGACGAAGCTGTTCACGGCCGACGCCCTGGTCGCGGAGATTCCGCTGCGCTCCACCGAAACGCCCGCCACCCGTTTCGGTCCGCTCGCCGAGTACCTCCTGCTGGCCGTGGCCGCCGCCGGACTCGGCTGGACGTTCGTACGCCGGATGCGCAGGGCCTCGTAAGGTCGCGGGGCCTCGTAAGGTCGGGGAATGACCACACCTGACTTCATCCGTACCCTGCGCGCCACCGCCGGTCACCAGTTGCTGCTGCTGCCGGGGGTGACCGCCGTCGTCGTCGACGAGCGGGGGCGGGTCCTGCTGGGCCGTCGCGCCGACACCGGACGGTGGTCGGTCGTCGGCGGGATCGCGGAGCCCGGCGAGCAGCCGGCCGACACGGCGGTGCGCGAGGTGTACGAGGAGACGGCGGTGCGGTGCGTACCGGAGCGCGTGGTGCTGGTGCAGATGCTCCCGCCGATGACCTACCCGAACGGGGACGTCTGCCAGTTCCAGGACATCACCTTCCGCTGCCGGGCCACGGGCGGGGAGGCGCGGGTCAACGACAACGAGTCGCTGGAGGTGGCCTGGTTCGAGCCGGACGCGCTGCCGGAGCCGCTGGAGTCCTTCGCGGTGGACCGGATCCGTCAGGCCCTGCGGGACGAGCCGACCTGGTTCGAGGCCGCCGCCCCGGTGGGCCTCGGCACCTGACCGCCCCGGCCCCGGCGGGCCGGGCTCAGCCGTTGCCGGAGGCCTCGCGGTAGAGCTCCACGGCCTGTTCGCCCATGACCGCGCTGTACGAGACCTCCGGCACGGTCCCGCCGCCCTCGTAGCCTCCGAGTACCCCCGCCAGTGCGCCGTCGACGAGCCAGGGGCTGCCGCTGGTGCCGCCGGTGAGGGCCGGGCATTCGATGCGGCGCTGGGTCCCGGAGAACAGGGTCGTGGTGTTGGCGCAGTACAGCGGGGACTCGCTGCGGCTCGGATAGCCCACGAGGGACACCGTGGCGTCGGCCGTCTGCTCGGCCGCGACCGGGAAGCCCCCGACCACGTCCTCGATCTGCCGTCCGACCGACTGTCCGTCTTCCGACTGTCCGTCTTCCGACTGCCAGTCGTCCGACTGCCCGCCGTCCAGCGGGGCCACCGTCGCGAAGGCGATGTCGGCGTCGGGGTCCTCGCCTTCCGTCCAGCCCGGGGCCACGTACACGCCGGTCAGCTTCCACAGGCCGTACGGGGCCGCGCCGTCGCGGTAGCCCGGGGCGAACACGGTGGTGTCGGGGCTGCCCAGGCAGTGCGCGGCGGTGACGATCACATCGCGGTCCCGGCTGCGCACCACGGAGGCGGTGCAGAAGTGGCCGCCGTCGAGCCCGCCCGCGAAGAGCGCGCCGACCCGCCCGGCCGTCTCGTCGGCGGAGGCCGTGACGGTGACGCCGAGCGGCGGTTCGGCCGGTGCGTCGGGGGAGTCGACGCCGAGCAGGGCCGCCATGGTGGCCAGGGCGAGCAGGATCCGCGCAGCGCGCCGGTCGCGGGCACGGGCGCGGGAGCGGCGGTCCGGTCGGGAGGGGAGGCGCTGGATCATGCTCCGAGCCTCACGGGGCAACCTGTGACCGGAGCCGGGGAATCCGTATGAATCCGCTGTGAATCGTCCGAGGAGGCCGACGAGCCCCTTCACGGGCCGGATCGGCTCCGCCCCCGGCCCGGATCGCGCGCCGGCCCGGACAGCGCGCCCACGAGGAGGGCATCGCCTACGATCCCGATCCGCTGCCGGAGGACCCCATCGAGTTGACCTACGAGGAGTTCCTCGACGGGGTCGTACGGATGCGCGAGCGCGGGGTGGCCCTGGCACGCGATCCGGAGCAGGCCTGGCCGCACTTCCGCGGCCGGCGCGTCGACTACGAGGCGGTCGCCTACGCCTTGGCCCACCGCATCGACGCGGTGCCCGCGCCCTGGTCCGGACGCCGCCGCGGGGGCCCCGTCGAGGTCCCCACCCCGGTGGACCGCAAGCGGGCGGACGGATAGCCGGACGGATGGCCGGACGGCCTGCCAGGCGCTGCGCCGTCAGTCGCGCCGCTCGTACACCGTCACCCGGCGGCCGCGGACCTCCCGGTCCTCCACCACGGTGAACTCGGCCCGCAGGACGGCCGCCTTCGCCCGGTCGGCCGGGGAGCCCGAGGGCTTCGCCGCCTTCCGCGAGTCCGTCACCAGGAGGACCCGCCGCTGCTCCCGCAGGGCCGCCGAGATCCGTGCCGGGTCGGCCTCCTCGCCCTTGAGGGTGCCCGACTCGGCGGGGCCGCGGGACAGCGCGATGTCCTTCAGGCCGGCGAACGCCCCGGGCGAGACCAGTGCGGTGTCCCGCCGGGCCGCCGGGACGAAGAGCACCGCGTCGCCGTCCCGCTTCAGCGCGGACACCTCCCCGGCCACCGCCAGGACGTCGTCCACCCGGCTGGCCGGAGACCGGTCGGCCAGGGCCACGGGCAGCAGCGCCGCCGCCGAGACCGCGACCACGACCGGCACGAGTGCGCCCGAGGCCTTCGGGTACCGGGGCGCGAGGGCCCGTACGGCCGCGCCCAGCGCCGCACCGATCAGCAGGGCCAGACCCAGCATGGAGAACAGCACGTACCGGTCCAGGAACAGCGGCTGGATCAGGGAGGCGGCGGCCAGCCCCAGCAGGGGCACCGCCAGCAGCGGCAGCCCGACCGAGGCCGCCGTCAGCCGGGCGGGGAGACCGGTGCGCGGCCCGTTCCCGCGGTCCGCCCACGCGCCGAGCGCGCCGACCGCCAGCAGGACGCCCGGGCCGATCATCATGTGCCAGGTCAGCGGCGGTATCCAGGAGACCTGGCCGGACTGGGTCCGGCTGAACAGGATCAGCGGCAGCGCCCCCGCCACGGCCGCCGCCGAGGCGAGCAGCCAGGGCGCCACGACACCGCGCCGGGCCCGCGCCCACCACAGGGTCACCGCGTGGGCGGGCAGGATCAGCAGGGAGAACCAGTTCAGCAGGGCGCAGACCAGCACGAGAGCCCCGTACGCCGTCCAGCGCGGCAGGGTCCGCCACCGCCCGGGATCGGTTCCGGTGCCCGCGATCAAAGAGACCAGGAGCAGGGTCGACAGTCCGGCCCCGCCCGCGATCAGGGCGTAGGACCGGCCCTCCTGGAGCTGGAACTGCACGGCCGGCAGCAGCCCGAGGGCCAGCCCGCCGCCCAGCCCGGCCCACGGGCCCGCCAGCCGGCGCCCGATCAGCGCCACACAGGCGGCGGCGACCGCCACCGCCAGCACCGAGGGGAGGCGCAGGGTGGTCGTGCTCGCCCCGAACACCTCGAAGAGCACGTGCATCAGCAGGTAGTACAGGCCGTGGACCGCGTCCACATTCCCGAGGAGCTGCCAGATCTCAGCGGGGGAGCGCTCCGCCACCTGCCAGGTCGCCGCCTCGTCCCGCCACACGCTGTTCTGCCGGGAAAGTCCCCACAGGCCGAGCGCCAGGGTCCAGAGGACCGGAGCCAGCCATATGGGATACGGCCGTCGGATGCCGGTGGATATGTGGGAAGTCATGAAGGCGTACGGATCCTCGGGCATCAGTTCGGGCAGAAACCACCAGTCTATGGACGATACGGAGGGTTCCCGGACCGGGTGTTGTGCACGACGGAGCGTGATCAACGGGCCCGTCCGCCCCTAGCCTCGCGGCAGCAAGGTGCGCAACCGGCACGCGGCAGGCACGCAGGAGCACGAACGAGGGGCGGTACCCGGTGAACTGGCTGATCCACGACTACCGCGAGAGCGATCTCGCGGCCGTTGTCCATCTGATCGACACCACGGCCGAACTCGGCCAGGAGTCGGTCTTCTCACTCGCCGAATGCATCAGCGCCCTCACCGACCGGCAGCCCTGCGTGGTCGCCGTCCACCAGGGCGTCCCCATCGGCGCCGCCCTCGCCTGCGTCACCGGCGAACGCGCCTGGGTCATGCGCATCGCCATCGCCGCCGGCTGGCGCGGCCGCGGCCTGGCCAGCGCGCTGCTCGTGGAGCTGGAGCGGCGGCTCATCGCCGCCCGCGTCGGGCGCATCGCGTACGTCCTGCCCGAGGAGGACCTGCTCGGCGAGGGCCTGCTCAACGCCGGCTACACCCGCCAGCCCGCCGTCGCCTACTTCGAGAAGACCGAGCCCCTGCACGGCCCGGCCGCCGGCCTCCTGGACGACCTCGGCGGCCGCTTCCTGCCGAACGACCTGTGGACCAAGGTCGCCGGCATGGAGACGGAGAAGGACCTCATCGAGCGCCGCGTGGTGCTGCCGCTCGCCGAGCCCGAGCGGGCCGCCGCGCACGGGGTGCGCCCGCCGCGCGCCATCACCCTCTTCGGCCCGCCCGGTACCGGCAAGACCACCTTCGCCCGGGCCATCGCCTCCCGCCTCGGCTGGCCCTTCGTGGAACTGCTGCCCTCCCGCCTCGCCGACGAGGGGAACCTCGCGGCGGCGCTGCGCGACGCGTTCGCCCGCATCGCCGAGCTGGAACGGGTGCTCGTCTTCATCGACGAGGTCGAGGAGATCGCGCCCGTGCGCACCGAACCGGCCCAGCCCGGCGGGATCCACGGGGTGACCAACGAACTGCTCAAGCTGATACCCGGCTTCCGCGAGGGCGACGAACGGCTGCTGGTCTGCGCGACGAACTCCATCCGCTCCCTCGACCCGGCCTTCCTGCGCCCCGGCCGCTTCGACTACCTGATCCCGATCGGCACCCCGGACGCGGGCGCGCGCGCCGCGATCTGGGCCCGGTACACGGCGGGCCGTCCCGATGTGGACGTGGCGGCGCTGGTCGAGGCGAGCGAGCTGTTCACCCCGGCCGACATCGAGCACGCGGCAAGGATCGCGGCGCAGGTGTCCTTCGAGCGGGACCTGGAGGCGGTGGGCGCGCGCGGCGCGGCGGCGGCCCAACTGGGCGCGAGCACGCAGGACTACCTGGCGGCGGTGGCGCAGTGCCGGCCGACGGTGACCCCGGCGATGACGGGGGAGTTCGCGGCGGACATCACCGCGCACGCCCGCTTCTGAGGAAGAAGCGCTCCGAGCTGCCCGCCACGGACGGGCAGGCAAGACGGCCCGCAGCCACTCCCCAAAGCGGCTGCGGGCCTCCCGCGCGGACTTGGCATCCGTGCGGGACGGCCACGTTCCGTTGGGGTGTATCGCCGGCTGGAACGTGGCAGCAAGGGTGCCGTGAGGGCCATCCCTGATGCCCTCGCCAACACATTCGAGTCAACCAGGGGCGGGGGTGGCGGCGCCTCGGCCGCACGGCCACGATCGCCCCGCCGGAAGGACCGGGTTGAGGGGCCGGGCCGCCGGCCGAAAGGAGGACGGAGCAGGGACCTGGGCCGGGGCCGAGGGCCGGGGTTAGGGTCGGGCCATGGCCTTCGTCGTCTTCATGACCCTTCCGGGGCTGGCGCTGCTGCTCACCGCCGTCGCCTTCCTCGACCTCGTGCTGGAGCGCGCGGGCCGCGCCGGTGTACTGCCCTGGCGGTGGAACGGCCGCCAGGGGCAGATGTCCGCGACCGGCTTCGAGCAACTGCACGCGAGCTTCTCGCCGGGCAAGCAGAACGAGCTCAAGGAGCGGCAGAGCGCCCTGGTCATGCGCGACGACGAGGAGGACGGCGCCCCGCCCCGGTCCCGTGTCGACCTCGACGGCGGGCTCGCGGTGATCCGCATGCCCGCTGCCTCCCCCGCTACGGGCGGCAGCGGTACGTGAACTCCGCCGCGGCCGTGTGCCGTACGGGCGAGACGAGTTCGAGCTCGGCCTTCGCGGGGTAGGTGCCCGCGCCCTGGAAGGTCCACAGCAGGTGCAGGCGGGCCTCCTTGCGGCCGCTCGGCACGCGTTCGGTGAGCTGCTCGGAGCGGGTGCCGTCACTGCGCAGCCAGCGGTACGTGAGGGTCCCCGGCCGCCCGTTGGTCTGCACGACCGCCACCACGTCGGCGGTGCCGTCGCAGCCCGGACCCTTGGCATCGGTGGTGACCGCCACGTCCCGGACCTCCAGGGCCGGGCCGTAGCGCTGCCAGCCCAGGTAGCACAGGACCCCGATCAGGACCACGGCGGCCAGGGTGTAGCGCCGCCATTCGCCTGGCCGGCGGCGTGTGCGGGGTACCGGGGCGACCGGGAACGGCAGCGGGAGGGCGGCCGTCACCCCCGGTCCGAAGCGCAGCACGGACCCCTCGACGCGGTCCGGCACGGCACCCACCGGCACGTCGAACCGTGCGGTCGCGTCGGTGCCTGCGGTCGCGCCCGTGCGTTCGGTCGCGCCGGCGCCGTCGAGCCGCTCGGTCCGCTCGGTGCCCTGGGGCGGTCCGGTGATCCAGTGGCTGCCGAGCACGGTGGCGCTGTAGTCGTCGTCGCCCTGCGGGGCGTGCGGCCCGGTCATTGGGGCGCCACCGTGCAGCGCGGGATCTGGACGGTCGCGTACGCGTACCGCTTGGGGGCGGCGGGCTCGGTGGAGGCGCGCACCGTCAGGTAGCAGCCGCTGCGCCGCGTGAAGCTGTGCTGCTGCGACAGCGAGGTCAGAGAACCGGCGGGCGCGGTGACCCGGTCGGTGCCGTCCGCGACGGCGAGGTCGTTCGGCGCGTCGCCGAGGAACCACTCGAAGAGCACGGTGACGGGCCCGCCTTTGGCGTCGAGGCTCACGGTCGCTTCACCGACCGTGGGCGAGGCTTTGAGGGTGACGGACACCGAGGACACGATCACGCTCGGGCTCGGGCTCGGCGTGACCGTGGGCGTGGGTGTCGGGGATGTGGTGGGGGTCGGCGTCGGGGACGGCGGGCCGCTGTACGTGGGCGTGGCGGACGCGGACGCGGACGCGGACCCGGACACCGACGCGGACGGCGACGGCGTCGTACCGGTCGGACTCGCCGACGGGCTCGGGCCGGTGCTCCGGCTCGGCGAGGCCGACGGCGTCGGGAACGGGCTGCTGCCGGGGGCGGGCGCCGAAGCGCTCGACGTGGCGAAGGCGTTCAGCGCCTTCGCGCCGCCCGGCTCCGAGCCCACCGCCTGGTAGCCGAGTACGGCCACCAGCCCGAGCACGAGCGCGGCCCCCGCCGCGAGCAGACCCCGCCCGCCCGGGCTCCAGGGCGGGCGCGGCGGCAGGACCGTCGTGGCCAGTGCGGTGACGCCCTGGGCCGGGGCGGCCGCGGAGGGGAACAGCAGGGGCAGCAGGGCCGCCATCGCGGCCAGCTTGCGCTGTCCGCGCTCCTCCCACTGGGGCCCGTACGCCGCCAGGGCCACCGCCTCCAGCTCCGCGACGAACGCCTCGGCGTTCGCGGGCCGTTGTTCGGGAGCCTTCGCCAGTCCCCGCCGGATCAGCGGGCGCACCGGCTCGGGCGCCTCGGTCTCCGGGACCGGCGCCTCGATGTGCTGGACGGCGAGCTCGGCGAAGTTCTGCCCGTCGTACGGCTTGCGGCCCGTCAGGCATTCGAGGAAGGTCGCCGTCGCCGCGTACACGTCGGCCTCGGGCGAGGCGGGCCGGCCCTGCCACTGCTCGGGGGCCATGTAGGCGGGGGTGCCCGCCGCCCCGGGCGTGGTGCCCAGGGGGGTGGCGATGCCGAAGTCCACCAGCTTGGAGGTCCCGTTGGCCGCGACCAGGACGTTCGCCGGCTTGTAGTCCCGGTGGACCACACCGGCCCGGTGCGCGTCGGCCAGCCCCAGCAAGGAGCCCTTCAGCAGCACCAGCGCCGCCTCCGGTCCGGTCCGCCCGCACTGCTTGAGGAGGGCGTTCAGCGGGATGCCGTCCACGAGCTCCATGACGATCGCGGCGCCGCCGGGCGCCTCGACGTACTCGTACAGCCCCACCACGTACGGGGAGCGCAGGGCGCCGAGCAGCTGGGCCTCCGCCCGGAACTCCCGGACGAAGACCGGGTTCTCCAGCATCCGGTCGTTCAGGTACTTCACCGCGACGGCCGTGCCGGTGACCTCGTGGACCGCGAGGACCACGCGGCCGCTGGCACCCGAACCGAGCTCGCGGACCTGCGAGTAACCGGGAACCGACCACACGCCGTTCATGCCTTCCCCCTTGCCGTGGCGTGACCGCGCCCCGGAGCCGCTCCTTCCAGGGGACCGGCCATCACCTGGGACACAATTCCGCCACGGCCGGTTCCCTGTCGGGGGAGCCCGGATCAGGCCGCAGCGGCCCGCGCTCCGATCATGGAGTGCAGCCGGTCGGCCGCCGCCCGCCCGAAAGCCGGATCGTTGATGTGGGTGTCGTAGTCGTGGATCCGCGCGGCGCTTCCCCGCAGGCCTTCGCGCAGCGCCGAGAACAGCGCTCCGTCGGCGTCGGGGTCATGGTAGGGCCCGCCGGGAGCGCCGAGCGTGGACAGTCCGCGCAACGGTACGCAGACGGCCGTGGGGCCGGTGGCCGCACGGAGTTTGGCGGCGACCCGGCGGCCGAGCTCGGCGCACTCGGCCCCGGTCGTACGGATCACCGTGATCGAGGGGTTGTGGACGCGGACCCGGCGGTAGCGGACCCGTTCGGGCAGGCTCTCCATCGGGCCGAACTTCACCATGTCCAGCGCCCCCAGGCTCACCACCTGCGGGATCCCGGCCCGCCCGGCGGCGCTGAGCCGGTCGGGCCCGGCGGTCAGGATGCCGCCGCACAGGTCGTCGGCGAGCTCGCTGAGGGTGAGGTCGAGGACCCCGGCGAAGATCCCCTGGCCGGCCAGGGTCTCCAGGGTCCGGCCGCCGGTTCCGCTGACGTGGAAGACCAGTACCTCGTAGCCCAGTTCGGTCAGGCGTTCGCGGGCCGCGTCCACGCCGATCGTGGTCACGCCCGCCATGCTCGCCGCGATCAGCGGCCGCGGCCCCGAGCCCAGCAGGGCCGGCCGGCGCAGTTCCAGGGCGGAGCGCGCGTAGGCCTCGGCCATCCCGGCGACGGCCGCGACGGCATTGGCCATGACCGGAGCGGAGACGCTGTTGATCCCCGCGATGTCCACGACGCTGTACATCATGGTGATGTCCGCGGATCCGACGTACGGGGCCACGTCCCCGGACGCCATCGAGGAGACCATCACCTTCGGAACGCCGAGCGGCAGTGCGCGCATCGCCCGGGTGGCGATGGAGGTCCCGCCGCTGCCGCCTATCGCGAGCACTCCGTGCAGCCGGCCCTCGGCGTGCAGGCGTAAGAGGGTCGCTTCCGCGCCCCGGGCCATCGTGGTGACGGCCGCACCCCGGTCGGCGGCCGCGCGCAGTTCGGACAGTTCCGTTCCCGCGGCCCGCGCCACCGCTTCGCGCGGTACGTCGGCGGGCACGCGGGGCTCGTTCATGATTCCTGTGTCGACCGTGATCACTTCGACGCCGGCGCGCAGCAGCCTCTCGCGCAGCCAGCCGTACTCCACACCCTTGGTGTCCAGGGTTCCCACCAGCACGACGTTCGTCATACGTGCAATGTCCATGCAGGTGGGGTTTGTTGGCAAGTAAAGGTCAGGTCAACCCTGGTTGACCGTCGTTCCCCAGCAGCTCCAACAGCCGTTCCAGGAAGGGAATCTGAGACACCACCAGCTTGGTCCTGGCCACCGGGGGAGCGAACCACTCCACCCGGTCCAGCTCGGGGAACTCCGCCGTCCGCCCCGATTTCGGCGGCCACTCCATGGTGAAGGTGCCGGGCACCGCGAGGGCCGGATCCAGGTCCGCCCGTACCGCCCAGATCGTCACCAGCTTCCCGCCGATCATCCGCACCTCGCCCAGCGGCAGGTACGGACCCTCCGGCGGAGGCAGCCCGACCTCCTCCTCGAACTCCCGGCGGGCCGCGTCGCGCGGGGTCTCCTCGGGGCCGTACTCACCCTTCGGGATCGCCCAGGCGCCCGCGTCCCGGCGCTCCCAGAGCGGGCCGCCCATGTGGCCGAGCAGGATCTCCACCCCGGCCCCGGGGTGCTGGCGGAACAGGAGGAGCCCGGCGCTGCGCTTCGCGGTCATGGCCCCATCCCTACCCCGTCCGGGCGCACCTCAGTGATCGTGCGGGCCCTGGCGGTGGACCGGGCCGTGGGCGTCCGCGCAGTGCGCGTCGGGCCGGTCCTCGCCGGGGCGCCCCACGGTGAGCAGGGAGTCCTGGGCGTGGTCCACCTGGAGGGTGGTGTGCGTGATCCCGTACTCCTTCGCCAGCAGGGCCTCCAGGTCCCGGCGCACGGCGTGGCAGTCGCCCTCCGGGGCCACCAGCACGTGCGCGGAGAGCGCGGCCTGCCCGGAGGTGATGGTCCAGATGTGCAGGTCGTGGACCTCGGTGACCGGGGGCTGCCCGACCAGGCGGTCGCCGACCGTGTCCGGGTCCACGTGGGCCGGAGCGGCCTCCAGCAGGATCCGGCCGGACTCGCGGACCAGTCCGTAGCCCGCCTTGACCATCAGGACGACCACGACGAGCGAGGCGATCGAGTCGGCCTGCCGGAAGCCGGTGGTGAGCACGATCAGACCGGCGACGGCGGTGCCGATGAAGGCGAACAGGTCGTTGAGGATGTGCTGGTAGGCGCCCTCCACCGCGAGCGAGGTGCGGTTCGCCTTCGAGATGCACCAGGCCGCCACGATGTTGACGACGATCCCGGCCAGCGCCGTCACCAGCACCAGCCCGCCCTCCACGGGCGGCGGATCGAGCAGCCGCCGTACGGCTTCGTACGCAAGCCAGACCGCCAGCAGCAGCAGGGTGAGGCCGTTGGCCTGGGCGGAAAGTATCTCCGCCCGCTTGAGGCCGTACGTGAATCCACCGCGCGCCGGCCGGGCGGCCAGCCGCATCGCGATCAGCGCCAGGACGATCGAGACGGCGTCCGTCAGCATGTGCGCGGCGTCGGAGATCAGGGCCAGGGAGTGCGCCAGGACGCCGATGACCACCTCGATGGCCATGAAGCCAGCGATCAGGCCGAGGGCGATGCCGAGCCAGCGGCGGTCCGCGTCGGCGGCGACACCGTGGCTGTGGCCCGCGTGACCGTGACCGGGCCCCTCGTGGCCGCCGTGGCCGCGGTGGTCTTCGGGGCCCTCGTGGCCGGCCGTGCCGACGGTGTAGCGGTCGTGCTGCGCGTGGTCGTGCGCGCTCATGGTGTCCCCCGTGAGTCGTGGCGCGTGGCGTGCGCGCGGATGGCGCTCCCGTACGCGTCGGACGAAATTCCGTACGCGTCGTCTGAAGTGAAGCGCACCTCAAGGCGATGGGCAAAGGCTGCAACGGGGACCGTTGTCATTACCCATAACGCCCGCCTGACCTGCGGTTATGCCGGGCTCGCCGGATCGTGGGAAAATCGGCCCATGGCCCAGCGCCCCGGTGTGCCGACCGCGCCAGAGCTCCTCCTGGAAACGGACAGGGGCTCCACCGCGATGAGCCCGCGCCGGACGTACCACGTCGGCCGGGACCCCCTCTGCGAGATCTGCCTCGACGACGCCCGCGTCTCCTGGCACCACGCGGTGCTGCGTCCGGACGGCGACCACTGGACGCTGGAGGACGAGGACAGCACCAACGGAACCTGGGTCGACGGCTACCGCGTCCGCGAGTGGGCGGTCGGCGTCGGCAGCGAACTGCGCTTCGGCAGCGCTGCCGACGGACCGCGCGTCCGCTTCGCCGAACCGGCCGTCGTCTCCCGCCCCGCCTCGGTCTCCCGCCCCGACATGACCAGCACCTTCAGGCAGCCGACCTCGGTGCGCCCGCTGGCCGACCGGGCCGCCGTCCGCATCGGCCGAGCCCCCGACAACGACCTCGTCGTCAACGACCTCGTCGTCTCCCGCCACCACGCCGAACTGCGCGTCCGCCCCGACGGCAGGTACGAGATCGCCGACCTCGGCAGCCACAACGGCACCTACCTCAACGGTGCGCGCCTCGCCGGAGCGGCCGCCATCGGGGAGGGCGACATCGTCGGCGTCGGCCACTCCGCCTTCTGCCTGGTCGGCGACCAGCTGCAGGAGTACGTGGACACCGGCGAGGTCTCCCTCGACGTCCAGAACCTCGGCGTGGCCGTCGACCACGGCCGCAAGACCCTCCTCGACGGCGTCTCCTTCCCCGTCGGCGCCACCACCCTGCTCGCGGTGGTGGGCCCCAGCGGCGCCGGCAAGTCCACCCTGCTCGGCGCACTGACCGGCCTGCGCCCCGCCGACCAGGGCACCGTCCTCTACGACGGCCGCGACCTCTACCGGGACTACGCCGAACTGCGCAGCCGCATCGGCCTCGTCCCGCAGGACGACATCCTGCACGCCCAGCTCACCGTGCGCCGCGCCCTCGTCTACGCCGCCGAGCTGCGCTTCCCGCAGGACACCGCCAAGGCCGAACGCGAGGCCCGGGTCGACGAGGTGATCGGCGAACTCGGCCTCCAGCAGCGCGCCGACCAGCCCATCCACAGCCTCTCCGGCGGCCAGCGCAAACGGGTCTCCGTCGCCCTGGAACTGCTGACCAAGCCCTCCCTGCTCTTCCTGGACGAGCCCACCTCCGGGCTCGACCCGGGCATGGACCGCTCGGTGATGAACATGCTGCGCGGCCTCGCCGACGACGGCCGCACCGTCATCGTCGTCACCCACAGCGTCCTCAACCTGAGCGTCTGCGACCGCCTCCTCGTCCTCGCGCCCGGCGGCCGCATCGCCTACTACGGGCCCCCGGACGAGGCGCTCGGCTTCTTCGGCTTCGACCAGTGGCCCGAGGCCTTCGAAGCCTTCGAGAACGAGCGCGAGCGCGACTGGGCCGGGGAGCACCGGGCCTCACCGCTGTACCGCCGCTACGTCGAGGTCGCCGGCGGGGTCCCGCTCGCGGGGGCCGCCGACCGGGCCGCGGGCGTCCCGCCGAAGCCACCGCCCAAGGCACAGAGCTGGGGTTCGCAGCTCTCCACCCTGATCCGCCGCTACGCCGCCGTGCTCAGCGCCGACCGCACCTTCCTGATCATCATGGTCGCCCTGCCCTTCGTCATGGGCGCCATGGCCCGCGCCCTGGCCGGCAGCGAACTCACCGCGGAGACGGCGCTCAACGCCCTGTTCATCCTGTGCGTCGGCGGAGTCCTGACCGGAGCCGCCAACGCCGTTCGCGAACTGGTCAAGGAACGCGTCATCTACCAGCGCGAACGCGCCGTGGGGCTCTCCCGGTCCGCCTACCTGATGTCCAAGGTGGTGGTCCTCGGCGCCGTCACCATCGGCCAGGCGGTGGTCCTCACCCTCGTCGGCCTCGCCGGAGTCAAGACCAACGCCCCCGATGGCAAGGGCCTCTTCCTGCCCCCGCTCATCGAGATCACCCTCGTCGTCGCCATGCTGTCCGTCACCGCCATGGTGCTCGGACTGCTGATCTCCGCCCTGGTGTCCAAGGAAGAGGTCACCATGCCGCTGCTGGTCCTGCTCACCATCGTGCAGGTCGTCTTCTGCGGCTCCCTGCTGAAACTCACCGGGGTCCTCGTCATCGAACAGTTCGCCTGGTTCGTACCGGCCCGCTGGGCCATGGGCGCGATGTCGGCCACCATCGACCTCGGCGCCATCGTGCCCGGCAAGATCACCCAGGACCCGCTCTTCGACCACAAGCCCCGCCTGTGGCTCATCGAGGTGGGGATGCTGGCAGCCCTGGCCGTGCTGTTCGGCGTGCTGACGGGCCGGGTGCTGCGCCGCCACGAGCCGACCATCATGCGGAAGTAGCCGCGATGACCAGCCCCGGCCAAGCCGCGGACTTCCGGCCCACCCACATCGTCCCGCAGGACGGCCTCCCCGCGTGGGAGACCCCGGACCTGTCCCGGCCGACCGTGCCGCTCGACGCCTTCCTCCCCGTACGGCTGCTGTCCCGGCGCGGGGAATGGGGGGAGATCCTGTGCGCCAACGGGTGGTCCGCCTGGGTGGACGGACGCCTGCTCCTCGCCGTGCCGCAGCCCCCGCCGACCGGCGGGCGCCCGCTGACGCGCGTCGAGGACCCGCAGCCGCTGCTCACCCGCTGCGCCGAGGAGCTGGAACGCTACCGGCGGGCCGTCGCCGACCTCGCGGCCGGGCGGACCGACCCCGAATCCTTCCGGCGCTCCCTGCGGGGACTGCGCGTCGGCGTCGTCGTCGACGGGGAGTCCGTGTGGCTCTACGACGAGACGGCGGGACGGTGGATGTACGGGGACGGGAGCCGCCTGGCCACCTACGCGGTCGTCGCGGGACCCGGTGCCCCGCCCGCGCCCCAGGCGCCGCCGTCGGAAGCCGACACCGAGGGCGGTGGCGACGTACGAGATGTTCCGCATGTTCCGCACGAACCCACGAAGATCGTGGACTTGCCCGGGCCGGAGGCGGGCTGATGGGCTCCGATGCGGCGGCGGAGCCGTTCCGCGGGCGGGAGTCCGACCTGCGGGGGCGGCGGATCGCCGGGTACGTGGTGGAGGCCGAGATCGGGCGCGGCGGGATGGCGGTCGTCTACCGGGCGCACGACGTACGGCTGGACCGGACGGTCGCGCTGAAACTGCTCGCGCCCGAACTCGCGCGCAACGACGTCTTCCGGCAGCGGTTCGCGCACGAGTCGAAGGTGGCGGCGGCCATCGACCACCCGCACATCGTGCCCGTCTTCGAGGCGGGGGAGACCGACGGGATGCTGTACATCGCCATGCGCTTCGTGCCCGGCCAGGACCTGCGGGCCATGCTCGACCGGACGGGCTCGCTGCCCGTGGAGGCGGCGGCCCGGATCTCCGGCCAGGTCGCCTCGGCGCTGGACGCGGCGCACGCCCACGACCTGGTGCACCGGGACGTGAAGCCCGGCAACATCCTGGTCGCGGGCGGCACCGACAGCGAGCACCCCGAGCACGTCTACCTGACCGACTTCGGGCTGACGAAGAAGTCGCTGTCGCTGACCGGGTTCACGAGCGTCGGGCAGTTCGTCGGCACCCTGGACTACGTGGCGCCCGAGCAGATCGCCGGGAAACCGGTCGACGGCCGGTGCGACGTCTACAGCCTGGGGTGCGTGGTCTACGAGATGCTGGCCGGTGGCCCGCCGTTCCAGCGCGACGACGACATGGCGCTGCTCTGGGCCCACCAGTACGATCCGCCGCCCGCGGTGTCCTCCCGGCGGGAGGGCCTGCCGGCGGGGGTGGACGAGGTGCTGGCGCGGGCCCTCGCGAAGGCGCCGGAGGACCGGTGGGGGAGCTGCCTGGAGTTCACCGGGGCGCTGCGGCGGGCGGGCGCGGGGGAGGGCGGGGGCCCGGGCGTCGCGGCGTTCGTCCACGCGCCGGCCCGGGTGGCCTCCGACGGGCCGCCGCCACCGCCGCCCCGGTGGGCCCTGCCGGTGTTCTAGGGGGGTGTCCCGCCCCCAGTCTCCCGTGGTGATCAAGGCGGTGATCCGGCCGCGACACCACCCGCAGCCGCGCCTACGCTGGTGTCATGGCAACGGTGCAGGTCGGCGGGGTGGAGGTCGCCTACGCGCGCGTGGGTCACGGTCCGCCCCTGGTTCTCGTGCACGGAGCAGGCGCGGACGGCCGTATGTGGCAGCCGCAACTCGCTGATCTGGAAGATGAGTTCACCGTGGTGGCCTGGGACGAGCCGGGCGCGGGGCGTTCCTCCGATCTGCCGGCGGATTTCGGCCTGGTGGACTTCGCGCACTGCCTCGCCGCCGTGATCGAGGCGCTGCGGCTCGGCCCGGCGCACGTGGCCGGGCTCTCCTGGGGCGGGACGGTCGCGCTGGAGCTGTATCGCCACCGTCCGGAGCTGGTCAGGACGCTGATCCTGGCCGACACCTACGCCGGGTGGAAGGGCTCGCTGCCGCCGGAGGAGGTGGCCGCCCGGGTCGAGGGGGCCAAGCGGATGCTCGCCGCGCCCGGGGAGCGGTTCGATCCGACACTGCCGGGGCTGTTCGCCGGTGACCCTCCCTCCGCGTTCGTGCCGTTGCTCGACGCGATGGCCGACGACGTGCGGCCGCGGACCATGGGAGCGGAGCTGTCCATGATGGCCGAGGCCGACGAGCGCGACCTGCTGCCCGCGATCACGGTGCCGACCCTGCTCCTCTGGGGCGAGCTCGATGTGCGGTCACCCTTGAGCGTCGCCCGTGCGTTCCGGGCCGCGATCGCGCACAGCGAGCTCGTGGTGCTCCCGGGCGTGGGGCACGTCAGCAACCTCGAGGCACCGGAGCGGTTCAACCACGCCGTCCGGCGGTTCTGCCGCGCCCACGCGTGATCGGGTCGAGACCCCTCGGCACGCTCGGCCCAGGGCCTGTCGTCAAACTCCCGTCTGCCTCGGGCGGCGACGGGAGTTTGACGACGGGCCCTAGTCCTCGTGGTCGGGAACGGGCGTGCACACGACGTGGGCCGTGACCTCGGCGTGAGCGGCCGAGGCGTACCAGCCCTTGCGGCCGTCCGCGTCGACGACGGGGTGGGAGGCCAGGACGGTGTGCCGGAGCGTGCCGTCGCGGCCGTGGTCCCAGTGGGTCGTGGAGTACCCGCCCGACTGCACGGCCGTGCCGCGCGGACAGAACACCCTGCTGACGGAGACCGCCTGGGCGGAGCCGTCCTTGCGGCCGGTGTCGCCGGAGAGGTGGCGGGCGCCGGGGCCGGTCGCCTGGGTGGGGAGGGCGGTGGAGAGGGTCAGGGCGAGCGCGGAGAGGGCGATCAGGCCAGCGGCGTGAAGCGGCCGGAACAGGCCTTTGGTCATGTTCACGGAGACCAGCGTGTCATGCGGAAACGATCCCCCGATGAGCCGATTTGCGACTGTTCACTCGAACGGCGCAACAGGTCGGCTGGGGCGGGTGGGGTGGGAGGGACGGCTGAGATGCTCGGGGTGGCCGGGATGGCCCGGGTGGCCGGGATGGGCCGCCGGGTCAATGGGCGGCGGGTGCTGCGGGGTCTACGGGTGCTGCGGGGTCTCCGGCGGTCCGGCGGTCGGGTCCGCCCCGGCGGCGGGGAAACAGGGCGCCGAGGAAGCCCGCCACCGCGCCCGCGAGGAAGGCGAGGCCGACCGTACGCCAGAGCAGGGGGCGCAGCTCCAGGTTGCCGCTGAGGTCGTCGACGTCGCCGAGGCCCAGCAGGGAGAGGCCGAACTGGGCCTGGATCCGGGCCAGCAGGCAGACCACCAGGGTGGCCAGGGCCAGGGCGACGGCCAGGTGGAGGGCGTGCTGCCAGGGGCGGACGTGCGCGGGCGAGCGGGCGGCGGCCAGCGCCCCGGCGCCGAGCAGGAGGACGACGGCCAGCACCACCAGCCACCAGGCCCGGGAGTCCCGCTCCGCGAGCGAGGCCACGTCGATGGTGGACAGCTCCGAGGCGGAGCCGGAGCCCTGGCCGGTGGCGCGCAGCACCTCGTCCAGGACCTGCGGTACGGGCAGCCCGAACGGGCCCTCGGCCTTGCCCTCCCACGCCCCGCCGAAGCCGAGCGTGAGGGCGGGCCAGACCAGGTTGGGCAGACCCAGCAGGATCACCGCCAGGGTGCGGTCCGCATGCCCCTGGGTCGCCGCCACCACCACGCCGGCGCCGATCCCGAGGACCACGTACGCGAGGAGCAGCGCGACCACGGCGAACGCCGCCGGCCGCACCGCCGCGTGGAAGCGGACCAGCCCCGTCGGGAGCGGTGCGCGCCGGGACACGAGCAGCGCGATCAGCAACAGGCCCAGGATCCAGAGCAGTCCGAAGCCGAGGGTGGCGGGGATCGCGGCCTCAAAGCCCACCGTCGGGCCGGCATCGAGGACTTCGCCGATGTCGCCGAGGATCGAATCGCCGGTGGAGATGGCGAAGTTCCGGCGGGCCAGCAGGGCGACGCCGGTCAGCGCCACCAGCCAGAGGAGCACCAAGGGGGCGGCGCGGGCGAGCAGTTCGCGCGCTCTCGCCACGGCCCGGTTGTGCAGGGGGCGAAGGAAGAGCCAGCCGGTGGTCAGCGCGCCGGCCAGGCTGACGGAGAGGGGGAGCAGGGACAGGCTCGCGTCGGCCCCCGCCAGGAAGCCGGCCCCGCCCGTCACGTCGACCGAGCCGCCCGCGGCCATCAGTACGACGGCGGCCACCACGTGCGGGAACGCTCCGTCGGGCAGAGATCCTGCGCCGGCGAGGGCGAGCCCCGCGGAGGCGACGATCGCCATGACCGCGAAGCCCGCCAGGACCGCCACGAGGGCGTCGCGCCAGGCTCGCGCGGCCGGTGCCGTTGTAGGGCTCACCCTGCCACCGTAGGCAGCTCCGCTTGCGGCCACCACCCGGACGGCGCACACAATGGTCGCCAGGAGTGCACCACATCCGGAGATTTCCGCTGATGACCCGCGGAAGTTCCATAACGGAACGTCCACGGAACACCGGGAGCACCGTCCGAAGGGTCCGCAGCGGAACGTCCACAGGGGACCGGAACCCCTCCGCCTGGGAAGAAGAGCCCGTGACCACTCAACCCTCCGGCCAGCAGCCGCCGTGGCCGACACAGCCGTCACAGCCGCCCTCGCAGCCGCCGTCGTCTTCGTCCGGGCGTCCCACGGGTCCGCCTTCCGGGCCCCTGTCCGGGGGCCGGGAAGGCCCCCCGCCACCCCCGCCGCCGGCCCCTCCCGGAGGATCCGGGAGCGGGGTGCCCCCCGGGCCGCCCGAGCCCCCGCACAAGCCCTGGTGGCGCTCCGTTCCCCGGCTCGCCACCACGATCGTCGCCCTCGCCGCCGCCGTGACCCTGGCCGTCGTACTGACCAGGCCCAGCGGCGGAGGCGGCGGCACCACCACCTCCGCGGGCAACGAGGTCTTCCTGCAGCCCGCGGCGGCGTCCGGGCCCGACCCCTTCACCGAGTCCACCGCCGCCAAGGAGGCCACGGCCCCGCCCGAGAGCCCGGCGCCTGCGACGACGGGTCCGACGACGGGGACGAAGCCCGAGTCGAAGGCCCCGTCGGCCACGGGAACCACGGCCACCCGCAGCGTCAGCGGAGCCTCGCCCGAGCTGTACGGGGGCACGGCCAACGTGGCCAGCTGCGACGTCGAGAAGCAGATCCGGGTGCTCTCGGCGCAGCCCGGCAAGAACGCCGCCTTCGCCTCCTCGCTCGGCATCCAGCCGGCGACCGTGCCGACGTACCTGCGCTCCCTCACCCCGGTCCAGCTCCGGGTGGACACCCGGGTCACCAACCACGGCTACCGGGACGGCAGCCCCACCAGCTACCAGGCCGTGCTCCAGGCCGGGACCGCCGTGCTCGTGGACGACCGCGGGGTGCCGCGAGTGCGCTGCGCCTGCGGAAACCCGCTCGGGCCGCCGGTGGCGCTGAAGGCCAACCCGAAGCGGTTCGGGCAGCCCTGGACCTCGTACCAGCCCGCGCGGGTCGTGGTCATCGCGCCGTCCGTGACCATCGTGAACAACTTCGTGATCTACGACTACCAGGACCGCCGCTGGTTCGAGCGCGACCGGGGTGACCACCACGGCCGGCACGACAGGCCGATCCCGCCGCCGGTGATCCCGACGCCGATCTTCACCACTCCGCCGCCGTCGCCGACGTTCACGTCGCCGTCGCCGACGTTCACCTCCCCGTCTCCGACGTCGCCGTCCCCGACGTCACCGTCCCCGACGGTGTCGCCGTCCGACTCTCCGTCGAAGTCCCCGTCCGAGTCGCCTTCGGAGTCTCCGTCGGAGTCGGAGTCGGTGTCGCCTTCGGAGTCGGTCTCGGAGTCCGCGTCCGAGTCGCCCTCGGAGTCCGCGTCGGAGTCCCCGTCCGAGTCCCCGTCGGAGTCGCCTTCGGAGTCCGTGTCGGCGTCGGTGACCGGGTCGGAGTCCGCCTCGGAGTCCCCGTCCGAGTCCCCGTCCGCGTCGGTGTCCGAGTCGGCCTCCACCTCACCGTCCGCGGACCGGCGGGTGACCTCGCCGACGCCGTCCGCGTCGCCCTCGAAGAGCGCTGTGGTTCCGTCGCCCTCGCGGAGCTCGTCGGAACCACTGCCTCCGGCCCCGCCCAAGATCTCCTCGGTGGCGCCGGAGCCCGAACCTCCGGTGACTCCGGTGGCTCCGGTGCGGCCTGAGCCGCCGAAGCCGACGCCCCCGCCGCTGGTCTCGCCGCCCCCGCCCCCGCCGCCCCCGCCGGTGACCTCCGTGCGGCCCCAGCTTCCGCCGCCCTCGCCCTCGCCGGTCGAGCCCGGATCCGGTGGCGACGCGGGCCAGGACGGAGGTACGGACAACGGCGGTGGTGGCCAGTAGGGTCCCCGCCCGGAACGAAGACCTCCCCGAGGGCCGACGGCCCTCGGGGAGGTCTGCTACCGCCGTCGTGCAGGGGCGGCCGTTAGCGGACGCGCCCGTACAGGTTCGGGTTGTACGCGCTGAAGCTGGAGACGCGGACCTGCTTGCCCGGGCGGGGGGCCTCGATGTACTTGCCGCCGCCGAGGTAGATGGCCACGTGATGGATGCCGGAGGTCCTGCCGTTCGAGGTCCAGAACACGAGGTCGCCGCGGCGCAGTTCGGAGCGGGAGATCGGGGTGGTGGCCCGGTACTGGTCGGAGGCCACGCGGGGGAGGGTGATGCCCGCGGAGCGGTACGCGGCCTGGACCAGGCCCGAGCAGTCCCAGCCGCGGGGGCCGTTGCCGCCCCAGACGTACGGGTCGCCGAGGTGGCTGTTGGCGAAGGAGATGGCGCCTTCCGTGCCCTGCCGGACGGGGGCGCCGGAGGAGCCCGAGGAACCGGAGGAGCCCGAGGAACCGGACGAGCCGGATGAGCCGGAGGAAGAGCCGGATCCGGATCCGGAGCCGCCGGCGAAGCGCTCGTACTTGGCCTTGTGCTGGGTCCAGCGCCACCAGCCGGTGCCGTCCTTGTACCAGTACACGCGGTCCGTCGCGTCCCAGCCCGCGCGGCCGCGGAAGGTCGGCTCGGAGGTGCGTACGGAGGAGGACGAGGAAGAGGGAGAGGAGGTGCCGGCGGAAGAGGAACGGCCGCTGTTCGCCACGTACTTGCTGTAGTGCTGGGTCCAGCGCCACCAGCCGGTCGTGTCCTTGTACCAGTACTTCGAGCCGTCCCAGCCGGCGTGCGCCGGGGCCGGTTCGGCGGACGCGGTGCCCACTCCGGTGCCCATCAGCAGCGTGGCGCCGACGGCCGCGACCACGGCGCCGCGCAGGGTGCAGCGACGGCGGCGGGCCGCGGCGGCCGTCATGGCCGTCGTGCCGCGCGCGCAGCCGGTGCAGTCACAGCTGTCGGGTATCTCTTCGGTGAACTCGGGCGTGCGCATGCATGGTTCCTTATCCATCGGGGGTGTTTTCAACGGGCGTCGGCGGCAGGGCCGCGCGCCGTGTAGAAGGCCACGGTCAAGTCCTTGACCAGGGCCTTGCGTTCGTAGTCGTCCAGGCTCACGAGCCCGCGGTCCGACATCCGGTGAACGGTGTCGTCCACGGCGTCGAGCACGGAGGTGAGGACGGAGTCCCGGTGCCGGGCGTCGATCGAGGCGACCCGGCGGCGCTGCATCGCGGCGGCGACCTCGGGGGCGTACTCGACGTGCAGCGGCCGGGCGGAGAAGACTTCGATGCCGACGGCCTTGCACTCGGCGGCGAGCAGCCGGGTCAGTTCGTCGCCGACGGCCTCGGTGTCGCGCAGGGTTTGCGGCCCGGCCGGTTCCGGGCCGAAGGAGTCGGCGGGCATCCGGGAGAGCACCCGGGCGGTCGCGGACTCCACCTGCCCGCTCAGGTACGCGGCGTGGTCGTCGACCGCGAGCAGCGCGCGGGCGGTGTCCCTGACCCGCCAGACGACGAGGACCACGGACCGCAGCGCGGTGCCCTCGGAGTCGACGACGCAGAGCGGCTCGCTGCGCCAGTGGCGCAGCCGCACGTCGACGCGGGTGTGCCGGGGCAGCGGGTTGGACCAGATGAGGCCGGTACGCCGGATCGTGCCGCGGTAGCGGCCGAAGAGGGTCAGCGACCAGGCCCGGCCGGCGCGGCCGCGCCGCAGTCCGCAGAGCGCGGCGAGCGTGAGGAGCGCGCAGCACACGACGACGGCCAGGGGCCAGACCTCGGCGGGGGAGGTGGAGGGGCGGAGCTCCTCGAACCGCGCGAGGGCGGCGGCGCCGGCCGTGGCCAGAGCGGCGGTGAGCAGCGCCCACCAGCCGGAACAGGCCCGCGCGGGGTGTTCGGTGAGCTCGGGGTCGAGCACGGCGGGGAGGGTCCGCGGGGTGTTCGGCGCCGCCATCACCGGTCGGGCGGGCCGGGGTATCGCCGCATGCACGGCGGCCTGGCCGAGGGTGTCGGGCTCGGCGGTGCCGTGGCTTCCGCGGGGGCGGCCGGGGGTCCCGTCGCCGCCGGGCGAGCCGGGTCCGTGGGGCCGGCCCGGACCGCCGGGTCCGCCGCGGGCGCCGGAGTTATCGGGGCGGACGGCGGTCGTGGCGGGGGCTCCGGCCTGTTCCTCGTCGCGGAAGAGCGGGCCGAGGACGAGCGGATCCCGGTAGGGCCGCACCACCAGACTCCCGCGCCCGGTGCGGGCTCCGAGGGAGCCGTCGCCACCGGAGCCGGAGGCTTCGGCCAGGGGGGACGCGAGCGGCGCGGATATTCGGCCCGGGGTCTGCGCCCCTTCCTCCGGCCTCTCCGTCCCGCCTTCCACCACTCCTTCCGCCCCTCCCTTCGGTGCTCCCGCCGGTTCTCCGGTCGTCTTCGGCGCTTGCGACAAGCCACACCCCACACAGCCGTGGGCGCCAACGACCCCGTTCCGGGGGGTTCCTGACGCCAGCAAAGATGATCACGAACGGATCGATCTTCGCGAAATCGTACAAGTCGCCTATTCGGTGAAAGTCACGACAGGCCGAGACTTTGGTCCTTTTTCGCCCTGATATTCGACGTCCTGGGCGCTCGCTAGCGCACAAGGGGTCCGGCGCCCCCGTGGACACGCCGGACCGGGCCTGCGCGTACCGCGAACCCGCGCCCTGCCCGTGCGTCCCCGCGCCTCTCCGCACCGCCCCGGCACGCTCCCGCAGACCGGCGCGCACCGTCGAAGAGTGAGACCCTGAAGGTGTGGCCGAAAGGGGAGTGACCCCCCAGGTCGAGTGGCCTGCCCGGACGGACACGAGCCTCGCGCTCAACCACATGGGCACCTTCGACTGGGACCTCGACAGCGGGCAGATGTTTCTGGACACCACCGCCCTCGAGGTCCTCGACCTGCGCCCCGAGGAGTTCACGGGCGCCCCGGCCGGACTGCGGATGCGCCTGGCGCCCGGCGAGGAGGCCCGGCTCGACGCGAGGGTCGCGCAGGCGCTGAAGGCCGGCCGCAGTCACTACGGGGCCTACGTGCGCAGCCGCGACCGGGACGGAGCCCCGGGCTGGACCCATGTCCAGGGCCGCATCCTGCGCGACCCGCACGGGCGCCCGTACCGGATCATCGGGATCATCCGCGACGCCGTCCACGACCCCGGCGAGCCCGGCGCGGCCGGTGAGCGCGACGAGGGCCGGCGCCGCATGACCGGGGTCGTCGAGCGGACCACGGCGATCCTGGCGCACGCCCGCACCGTCAACGACGTCACCGACGTCCTCAAGGACCCCGAGGCGCTCGGCCACCTCGGCGCGGTCAGCGTCATGCTCGGCGTCGTCGACGGCGGCCGGATCCACCTGGTCGCGGAGGGGCAGCTCGACGCGTACGTACCGGAGACCGAGTACACGCGGATCGACGCGCCGCTGCCGCTGAGCGAGGCCGTACGGACGATGCGGCCGGTGTTCATCGGCTCCCGCGAGGAGTTCCAGCAGCGCTACCCGGACCTGTGGCCGTACATCGAGCCGCTGTCCGTCCACAGTGGCGTCTACCTGCCCCTGATCGCGCAGGGCCGTCCCGTAGGCGCGCTCGGGCTGCTCTACACGCGCGAGGGCGACTTCAACGCCGAGGAGCGCAACGTACTGATGGCGCTGGGCAGCGGCATCGCGCAGAGCCTCCAGCGCGCCATCCTCTTCGAGCAGGAGCACGACCTCGCCGAGGGCCTCCAGAAGGCCATGCTGCCGCGCCGGATCCCGGAGGTGGCGGGGGCGCTGATCGCCGTACGGTACCGGGCCGCCCGGATGGGGCGGGACATCGGCGGCGACTGGTACGACGTGGTCCCGCTCGGCGAGGGCCGCGTCGGCGTGATGATCGGCGACGTGGAGGGCCACGACACGGACGCCGCCGCCGTCATGGGCCAGCTGCGCATCGCGCTGCGCGCGTACATCGCCGAGGGCCACACCCCCGGCGCGGCCATGGCGCGGGCTTCGGCCTTCCTGCGGGACCTGGAGACGGAACGCTTCGCCACCTGCACGTACGCCGAGATCGACCTCACCAGCGGCATGGCCCGGCTGGTCCGTGCAGGGCACCTCGACCCCGTGGTGCGGCGCGGCGACGGCAGCTGCCACCGGGTACAGGTGGCGGGCGGGCTGCCGCTGGGCCTCCCGGCGCGCGAGCCGGGAGCGGGCGGCGCGGGTGCCTCCGGCGGTCCGGATGCCTTCGCCGCCGCCGCCGGTACGGGTACGGGATACCCGGTCACCAGCCTCGAACTGCACCCCGGGGACACCCTGCTGCTGTGCACGGACGGTCTGACCGAACGGCACGGCGGGGACGGCGACACGGGTCTGCGCGAAGTCATGGAGGCGGTCCGGGACGGGCCGGCGGACGTGGAGGAACTCGCCGACGTGCTGTGCGACCTGGTCGGGGACTCGGGCGGCGGGGACGACATGGCCCTGCTCCTGCTGCGCCGCCGCGGCACCCCGCTCCCGCGCGGCAGCGGCCCGCTGCGCCACCGGCTCACCCCGGGGGACCCGGACGCCCCGGCGATGGCCCGGCACCTGATCCGGGCGGCCGCCGCCGCGTGGGGTGCGTGGGACGTGGCGGACGAGATCGAGCTGGCGGCGGACGAGCTGATGACCAACGCGCTGGTCCACACGGACGGAGTCGGCGGGGTCAGCATGCGGCTGACCCCGGAGGGCCGGATCCGGATCGAGGTGGAGGACACCAGCAGCGCCCTGCCGCAGCGCCGGGAGGCCGATGACTGGGCGGTTTCGGGGCGCGGGCTGCTGCTGGTGGACCGGCTCGCGGATGCCTGGGGCGTGGAGCCCCGGGGTGGCGGGAAGTGCGTGTGGTGCGAGTTCGCCGTACCGGCGCCCACCGGCTCGGCCCCCGCCGGCTCGCCTGCCGATCCCCCGTCCCCGGAGCCCGGCGCGGTGTAGGTGCGCCGGGCTCCGGGGGCTCGGCGGGGTTTCGCGGGCCGGTGCCGGTGAACCCTTCCGGCCACAGCACTAGGGGGCGGCGTAGGTGGCCTGCGCCTGGGCCGCCTTGGCGATCTGCATGGCCGTCAGCCCGCGCACGAAGCGGATCGCGAGGACGGAGGCCGCGAGCAGCACCACGCCGTACCCGGCGGCGACGGTGGCGGCGGTGGCGAGCCCGTCCGCGTCGGTGGCACGGCCGTGGAGGGTGTCGTAGGCGCGGTTGGCCAACAGCGCCGTGATCCACACGAGCCACCAGCTGGTGACGGGCGCGGTCGAGACGGGGCGGTGGGCGCCGTCCGGCCCGCGCAGGAGGCTGGCGGCCCAGATCTCCTTGGCCATCTTGTACGGGATGCGGAGGAAGGCGAAGGGGACGAACCAGCCGCCGATGGCCCAGGCCGGGGACCGGGTGACCGCGTCCCGGCCGAGGATCAGGGCGTTGTGGTGGACCCGGTGGAACCAGCTGACGAAGAGGACCGCCGTGGTGATCAGCAGGGGGATCTCCACGAGGCCCGCCAGCGCCATCAAGGTGTCCGGCAGGGTGCCCGCGTCCGCGGTTCCCGCGCCCGGGTAGCTCCCGGCGCGCAGGGCCGAGCCGAGGTACAGGCCGGTTCCGGTCAGGAGCAGGGCATACAGGACGAAGAGGGCGAGCAGGACGGTCGTTGCCGTCGCGAGCCCACCGGGCGGGCGCAGCCGGGCGAGGGGCTCCGGGGGAGCCGCCTGCGGGGAGGGCACCCGGGGCGGAGTCCGCTGGTCGGGGTCGACGGGCGGCGGCGAGCCGGTCGCACTGAAGGACATGAAGAGGTACCCCCGGGAACAGGTGACATGCGGAGAAGGCCCGCCGGCCCGCCGCCATGTGGTCACGGTCGAAGCTATGGCCGGGCCAAGATCTCAGACCGCACCTTTGAACGGCTTGGATGGCGTGGACGGCCCCCCCCGGGGTGGGTGCGGGCGAATGGCTGATACTCACCGGACTCGCGCTGTGTTCATGTACTCATATGCATGGAGCTGGATGATCCTGCGTGGATGTCCACCCTGCGCCCGCTGTTGCCCGTCATGCTGCCGGCCCTGCTCACCGCGCTGCTCGTGGCCCCGGCGTCCCCACGGGCCCACGCCTCGGGTAGCGCCTCCGGGAGCGGCAAGCGCGAGGGGATCGAGACGGCCCGCACCGCCCGGCAGATCGCCCCCGGGGTACGGCTGGAGTCGTACGACCGGCTCGAAGCCGACCGGTGGCTGCGCATCGACGAACTCGACGTCCACTTGGCGGGTACGAGTACGAGTACGAGCACGGGGGCGAGCAAAGGCACGGGCCCGGGCACGGGTACGAGTGCCGGCGTGCGGGCGGAGTACCTCGGCGGCCGGGGCCTCGCCACCGTCACGGACTCCGCCGCCCGTCACCCCGCCGGGCCGGGCCGCCGTGTGGTCGCCGCCGTGAACGGGGACTTCTTCGACATCCGGGGTACGGGCGCCCCGCTCGGCCCCGGCATCGGCGCCGGCCGGCTGCTGCACGCGGCCTCGCCCGGCGCCGGAGCGGCCGTCGGCTTCGGCGCCGACGGGCCGGGCCGGGTGCTCCGCCTCGCCCTCGACGGGAGCGTCACCCTGCCGGGCGGCCGGGTCCGCCCGCTCGCCGGTTTCAACACCGCGCGGCCGCCCGCCGAGGGCTTCGCCGCGTACACCGCCGACTGGCCGGCGGACGGACTCCCCGTGTCCGGACCGGCGGTGGAACTGCGCGACGGCCGGGTCACGGCCGTGCGCGCGGCGGTACGGGGGCCCGCGCGCCGGGAGCGTCCCGCACCCGGGACCACCGTGCTGGTCGCGGCCGGCCCGGCCGCGCCGGAACTCGCCGCGCTGCGCCCCGGGGACGCGGTCGCAGTGGCGGCCCGGCCGGTGGCGGCCGGGGGCGGGCCGCTCCCGGCGAGCGCGGTCGGCGGCCGGGAGGCCCTCGTGGTGGCCGGGGTCCCGCAGAACCACGAGGGCGAGCCGAACAACGCGGCCGCGCCGCGCACCGCCGTCGGCTTCTCCCGCGACGGCCGCCGGGCCCGCCTGGTCACCGTCGACGGCCGGCAGCGCGACAGCGGAGGGATCACCCTGACGGCCCTCGGCCGGCTGATGCACCGGCTCGGCGCCCACGAGGCCCTCAACCTGGACGGCGGCGGCTCCTCGACCCTGCTCGCCGCGCTGTCCGGGGAGACGGCCCTGACCGTGGAGAACTCCCCGTCCGACGGCCGCCGGCGCCCGGTCCCCAACGGCCTGGTCCTGACCGTCCCGGCGGGCTCCGGCCGCGCCGCCGGCTACCGGATCGAGCCCGTCGGCGGCGCCGCGCGCGCCTTCCCCGGCCTCACCCGGACCCTCAGCGCCACCCCCTACGACACACGCCTCGGCCCGGTGACCGCCCGGGAGACGGCTCCGGGGTGGTCCCTCCCCGGGGGCGGGGGCCGGATCGACTCCGCCGGGGTGCTGCGTGCGTCGGCCCCGGGCCCGGTGGAGGCACGTGCGGAGCTGGGAGCGGCGCGCGGTGCGCTCCGCGTCGAGGTCCTCGGGGCGGTGGCCCGGGTCCGGGCCGTGCCGGAGCGGATCGGGCTCGCGGAGGAGGGGGAGAAGGCGCGTTTCGTCTTGACCGGGTACGACGCGCAGGGCGCCGCCGCCGTCATCGAACCCCGGGACGTACAGCTGGATTTCGACCGGTCCCGGTGGAGCGTCGCCGACGACGGGCGCGGCGGCTTCACGGTGACCGCCCTGGTCGCGGGCGCGGCCGGGCCGTTGCGGGCCACGGTGCGCGGTGCCTCCGTGGCCGCGGCCGAACTGGCCCTCGGGGTGGGGCTGTCCGACCGGCCGCTCGCGGATCTGGAGGACGCGGCCCGCTGGACCGGTACCGGCGCCGCGCCCGCGGCGGGCCGCCCCGGCCGGGGGCTCGCCCTGGCGCCGCCCACCGGGGGAGGGACCGCCGTCGCGACCCCGCCCCGGCCGCTGCGGATCCCCGAACTGGCGCGGTCGCTGTCCCTCTGGGTGCACGGCGACGGCTCCGGGGCCCGGCCCGCGGTGGAACTCGCCGACGGTGACGGGGCCGCCGCCGTCCTGCGCGGGCCCGCCGCGGACTGGACCGGCTGGCGGCAGATCAGCCTGCCGCTCCCGGCGATGGCGGAGCGCCCGTTCACCGTGACCCGGCTCTCGGCCACCGCCCCGGCGGCCACCCGCGCCGAGCCCGTTGCCGGAGCCCCGGCCAGGGGCACTGCTCCCGCCAAGCCCGCCGCCGCCCCGCGGCTGCTGCTGGACACCCTGGCGGCGCGGACGCCGCCGACCGGGGTCGTCGGTGCGGCCGGTTCCCCGGACCCGATCGTGGCCACGGCGGCCCGGGTGAACGCCCGGCCCTGGCGGTTCGCGATCACCGCCACCGCCACCGCAGCCCGGCAGGCCGCGACCTCCGCCGGGACCCCGGCCGTCGACTTCGTGCTGACCGGCACCGGCCGCCCCGCCTTCGTGCACCGGGGCGTACGGTTCCTGCCGCTCGGCTCCACGCGCCCCACCCTGGCCGGCGGCGGGCTGGACCGGATCACGGCCCTGCGCGCGGCCCTCGCGGAGGCCGCCCGGGAGTCGGGCACGGGTGCGCTGGCCGTCGTAGAGCCGTACGCGCCGAAGGCCGTCGACCGCAAGGAGGCCGCCCTGCGGGTGCGCCTCCTGTCGGAGTTCCGCCGGGCCACCGGCAAACGGGCCGTGGTCATCACCATCGGCGCGCCCCGCTTCGCGGCCGGCCGCAGCGAGGGCGTGCTCCACGTCGCGGCTCCGCGCACCGGCCGCACGGTGATCGGCGCCGACGCCTTCGCGGCGGGCGACTGGCTCTCCGTACTACCGGCGGGCAGCCGGTGAAAGCGGTCAGGAACGGAGAAGCACCGGCCGCCCACCCGGCCGTAGCGTGAAACCCATGGACATCAACCTTTCGCAGTGCTTCATCGCCGTCGACGACCACGACAAGGCGATCCCCTTCTACCGGGACGTCCTCGGTCTGGAGGTCCGGAACGACGTCGGGTTCGAGGGGATGCGCTGGGTGACCCTCGGTTCCCCCGCGCAGCCCGATGTGGACATCGTCCTCGAACCGCCCGTCGCCAACCCGAACGCCTCGTCCGCCGACCGGGAGGCCATGGCGGAACTGCTGGCCAAGGGCCTGCTGCGCGGAGTCATCTTCAGCACGGACGACTGCGACGCCACCTTCGAACGCATCCGGGCCGCCGGGGGTGACGTGCTCCAGGAGCCGATCGACCAGCCGTACGGCGTCCGGGACTGCGCCTTCCGTGACCCGGCCGGCAACATGCTCCGGTTCCACCAGCCCCGCACGCGCTGAGATCCACCGCCCCTCTTACCCGGCGCCGCGCCCGCATGACACCGCCGATCGGGTAGACAGGGAAGCGTTGCCGCGACCGCGAAGGCGGCGCCACCCCGACAGGGCGGCGTCAGCCCAACAGTATGGAGACACGATGAGCAAGGTCACGAGGACGGGCGCGCAGTCACCCGAGCCGCACGCCGCCGACGTCCACGACCTGATCCGCGTACACGGTGCGCGGGTGAACAACCTCAAGGACGTCAGCGTCGAGATCCCCAAGCGGCGGCTCACGGTCTTCACCGGCGTGTCCGGCTCGGGCAAGAGCTCCCTGGTGTTCGACACGATCGCCGCCGAGTCGCAGCGGCTGATCAACGAGACCTACAGCACCTTCGTCCAGGGCTTCATGCCGACCCAGGCGCGGCCCGAGGTGGACGTCCTCGACGGGCTGACCACCGTGATCACCGTCGACCAGCAGCGGATGGGCGCCGACCCGCGCTCGACGGTGGGCACCGCCACCGACGCGAACGCGATGCTGCGCATCCTCTTCAGCCGGCTCGGAAAGCCGCACATCGGCTCGGCCAAGGCCTTCTCCTTCAACGTGGCTTCGATCAGCGGGGCCGGCGCCGTCACCATCGAGCGTGCCGGGCAGACCGTGAAGGAGAAGCGCAGCTTCAGCATCACCGGCGGCATGTGCCCGCGCTGCGAGGGCCGGGGCTCGGTCAACGACATCGACCTGACCGCGTTGTACGACGACACCAAGTCGCTCAGCGAGGGCGCCCTCACCATCCCCGGCTACACGATGGAGGGCTGGTACGGCCGCATCTACGCCGGCTCCGGCTTCTTCGACATGGACAAGCCGATCCGCAAGTACACCAAGCGTGAGCTGCACGACCTGCTCTACAAGGAGCCGACCAAGGTCAAGTTCGACGGGATCAACCTGACCTTCGAGGGGATCATCCCCAAGCTCCAGAAGTCGATGCTGTCCAAGGACGTCGAGGGGCTGCAGCCGCACGTCAGGGCGTTCGTGAAGCGCGCGGTGACCTTCAGCGTCTGTCCCGACTGCGAGGGCACCCGGCTCAACGAGGGCGCCCGGTCCTCGAAGATCAAGAAGATCAGCATCGCCGACGCCTGCGCGATGCAGATCAGCGACCTGGCGAAATGGGTCCGCGACCTCGACGAGCCTTCGGTGGCCCCGCTCCTGGCCACGCTGCGCCAGACCCTCGACTCGTTCGTGGAGATCGGGCTCGGCTACCTCTCGCTGGACCGGCCCTCGGGCACGCTGTCGGGCGGCGAGGCCCAGCGCGTCAAGATGATCCGCCACCTCGGCTCCTCGCTCACCGACGTCACCTACGTCTTCGACGAGCCCACCGTCGGCCTGCACCCCCACGACATCCAGCAGATGAACCGCCTGCTGCTGCGGCTGCGCGACAAGGGCAACACGGTGCTGGTCGTGGAGCACAAGCCGGAGACGATCGCGATCGCCGACCACGTCGTCGACCTCGGCCCCGGCGCCGGCCAGGGGGGCGGCACCATCTGCTTCGAAGGGAGCGTCGAGGGGCTGCGGGCGGGCGACACCATCACGGGCCGGCACTTCGGCGACCGGGCGAGCCTCAAGGACACGGTGCGCGAGCCCAGCGGACAGCTGGAGATCCGCGGCGCGAAGAAGCACAACCTGCGGGGCGTCGACGTCGACGTACCGCTCGGGGTGCTCGTCGTGGTCACCGGAGTCGCCGGCTCCGGCAAGAGCTCGCTCGTCCACGGCTCGATCCCGGCGAGCGAGGGCGTGGTCTCGGTCGACCAGGGCGCGATCCGCGGCTCCCGGCGCAGCAACCCGGCCACCTACACCGGCCTGCTCGACCCGATCCGCAAGGCCTTCGCCAAGGCCAACGGGGTGAAGCCGGCCCTGTTCAGCGCCAACTCCGAGGGCGCCTGCCCCGCCTGCAACGGCGCCGGGGTCATCTACATGGACCTGGCGATGATGGCCGGCGTCTCCACCACCTGCGAGGAGTGCGAGGGCAAGCGCTTCCACGCCTCGGTCCTGGAACACCACCTGGGCGGCCGCGACATCAGCGAGGTCCTCGCGATGCCGGTCACCGAGGCCGCCGAGTTCTTCGGCGAAGGCGAGGCGCGCACCCCGGCCGCGCACAAGATCCTGGAGCGGATGGCGGAGGTGGGCCTGGGCTACCTCAGCCTCGGCCAGCCGCTGACCACCCTCTCCGGGGGCGAGCGGCAGCGGCTCAAGCTGGCCACGCACATGGCGGACAAGGGCGGTGTCTACGTACTGGACGAGCCGACCGCCGGCCTGCACCTCGCCGACGTGGAGCAGCTCCTCGGCCTGCTCGACCGCCTCGTCGACTCCGGAAAGTCGGTGATCGTGGTCGAACACCACCAGGCGGTCATGGCGCACGCCGACTGGATCATCGACCTCGGCCCCGGCGCCGGTCACGACGGCGGCCGGATCGTCTTCGAGGGCACCCCCGCCGACCTCGTCGCGGCCCGCTCCACCCTCACGGGCGAGCACCTGGCGACCTACGTGGGCGCGTAAGGCCCTTAGAGCCGTACGAGGGTGACCTCGGTCGCCTTCACGCTGGTCCACACCGCGGCGCCGTCGACGATTCCCAGTTCGGCGGCCGCCTCGGGGGTGATCTCCGCGACCAGGTCGGGCGCCTGGTCCGAGCCGACCAGGACGCGCAGCCGGCTGCCGACCGAGGTGATCTCCCGCACGGTGCCGGGCCATACGTTGCGAGGGCTGCCGCCCGGGCGGTCCCGGTGCACGGACACCGCCTCGGGGGCGATGATCGCGAGCGCCTGTGCCCCCTCGGGCAGCGCCTCGGCCACCACCAGGCGGCCCCCGCCGGCGAGTACCAGCCCGTCGGCCGAGGCCGTGCCGGGCCAGGCGTTGCGCCCCAGCATCCGGGCCACCCACGGGGAGCGCGGGTGCCGGGTCACCTCGGAGGGCGGGGCGTCCTGCAGGGTCCGCCCGTCGGAGAGCACGAGGACCCGGTCGGCCAGGGACACCGCCTCGACGGGGTCGTGCGTGACGATGAGGCAGACCCCGCCGAAGCCGGCCAGGTGGGTCCGCAGGGTGTGCCGGACATGGGCGCGGGTGGTCTGGTCGAGGGCGGCGAGGGGTTCGTCGAGGAGCAGCAGCCGGGGCCGGGCGGCCAGCGCGCGGGCCAGCGCCACCCGCTGGGCCTGCCCGCCGGAGAGCTGGGCGGGCTTGCGGTGGGCGAGGTGCCCGACGCCGAGCCGGTCCAGCCAGTCCTGTGCCTCCGCCCGGGCCGCGGCCCGGGGCACCCGGCGTGCGCGCAGCCCGTACGAGGTGTTGGCGAGCGCGCTCAGGTGCGGGAACAGCGCCCCGTCCTGGGGGACCCAGGCGACCTGGCGCCGGTGCGGGGGCAGGCCGGTCACGTCGGCGTCGCCGAGGCGGAGCTCGGCGTGGGCGCGGGGGGTCAGGCCGAGCAGGGCGCGCAGCAGGGTGGTCTTGCCGGCGCCGTTCTCGCCGACGACGGCGATGGTGGTGCCGGGTTCGGCATCGAGGGTGAGCTCGTTGAAACCGGTGACGGTGGCGTGCAGCGGCCAGTGCCCGCCGTCTGCGGAGGCCCCGGCCGATTGCCGCGCCGGCTCCGCGGGCGGTACGGGCCCCGCGGGCGGTACGGGCCCCACGGGATCGGGGCCGGCTGCCTCCTCCGCGACCACCGGCGCACCGGAGTCCTTGCCGGCGACGGGGGTTCCCGTCCACCTCCCGCGCAGGGCGATGAGTACGGCCATGGCGATCGCGAGCAGCAGCAGGGACACCGAGGTGGCGGCCTCGGGCTGGTCCTGGAGGAGCAGGTAGACCTGGAGCGGCAGGGTCTGGGTGGTGCCCGGGAGGTTGCCCGCGAAGGTGATCGTGGCGCCGAACTCGCCGAGCGCCCGCGCCCAGGTCAGCGCGGCTCCGGCGACCAGTCCCGGGGCCACCATCGGCAGCGTCACGGTGAAGAACACGCGCAGCGGCGTGGAACCGAGGGAGGCGGCGGTCTCCTCGTAGCTCGGCTTGAGCCCGGCGAGCGCGCCCTCCAGGCTGATCACGAGGAAGGGCATCGCGACGAAGGTGGCCGCGACGACCGCACCGGAGGTGTGGAAGGGCAGCGTGATGCCGAAGGTGCCCTCCAGCCAGGGGCCGAGCAGCCCGCGCCGGCCGAAACCGAGCAGCAGGGCCACACCGCCGACCGTGGGCGGCAGCACCATGGGGAGCAGGACCAGGGAGCGCACCAGCGCCTTGCCCTTGAACTCGACGCGGGCCAGCAGCCAGGCGAGCGGCACCCCGAGGAGAAGGGAGAAGCCGAGCGACCACAGGGACACGACCAGCGAGAGCCGCAGCGCCTCGACCACACCGGGGCTGGTGAGGTGCGAGCCGAGATCGCGCCACTGGGTGCGGGTGAGGATGCCGACGAGCGGCATCAGCAGGAACGCCACGGCGAGCAGCGCGGGGAGCGCCAGAGCCACGGGGGGCCGGGCGCGGCGGGTACGGAGTCTGCTCATGTGGGTTCCTGGCCGGGGACGTCGGGACGCCGCCGGGGAATTCGGGACTCCCGGCGGCGTGTGAAGCGTAATGCGGGGGCGGCAAACGGAGGGGGACCGCCCGTCCCCCCGGACCGGGCGGTCCCCCTTCGTGGTCCCCCTTCGTGCGCCGGACCCGGCAGGCGGTTACGGCTTCTGGAAGCCCGCGTCCTGGAGGATCTTCTGGGCCTCGGGGGTGCTCAGCCAGGCCACGAACGCGGCCGCGGCCTCGGCGTTCTTGGAATCCTTGAGCGAGGCGGCCGGGTACGAGGCCACGGCGTTCTCGGCGTCCGGGATCTCCACGACGGCGACCTTGTCACCGGACTTGAGGGTGTCGGTCTTGTAGACCAGACCGGCGTCGGCCTCGCCCAGCTCGACCTTGCTCAGCACGGCGCGGACGTTGGGCTCCTGGGACACCGGCTTCACCTCGATCTTCTGCGCGTCGAGGATCTGCTTGCTGTAGCGGCCCACCGGGACCTCGGGCGCGGCCAGCACGACCTTGAGCTTGGTGTCGGCGAGGTCCTTGAGGCCGGCGACCTTGAACGGGTTGCCCTTGCCGGTGGCGATGACCAGACGGTTCTTGGCGATGACCGTCGGGTCGTTGGTCTGGGCCAGCAGGCCCGTCATGGTCTTGGTGTCGGCGGTGACCAGCGCGTCGGCGGGGGCGCCCTGCTTGACCTGGGCGGCGAGCTCCTGCGAACCGGCGAAGGAGAAGGTGACCTTGGTGCCCGGGTGCGCCTTCTCGTACGCCGCGCCGGCGGTCTTGAAGACGTCGGTGAGGGAGGCGGCGGCGAGCACCGTCAGGTTCGCGGCCTTGGGCGCGGCGGACCCGGAGGCGCTCGGGGAGGCTGCGGCCGCGTCCTTCTTGTCGTCGCCGCTGCCGCAGGCGGCGAGCGCCGGCACGAGCAGGGCGGCGGAGAGGGCGAGCGCGGCCGTACGGCGGTTCAGGGGCAGGATCGGGGACATGAGCTGGTGCTCCTCGGTCGGGTCGGCGGGCGGCCTGGTGCCGGATCCGCGCGGTGGTGACCCGCGCCGGGGACGGGCGGAGCGGGTGGGGAAGCGTTGTATGGAGCGGGGGTTGAACGGGGTGGTGCCGAGCGGTACCGAGCGGTGGCCGGTGGGGTCAGGCGCGGTCGATGTGCACGCTGGTGGACTTCACACGGGCGGTGGCCCGCATGCCCACCTCCAGCCCGAGCTCGTCGACTGCCTCCCGGGTGAGCAGGGAGACCAGGCGGTGGGGACCGGCCTGGATCTCGACCTGGGCGGCAACGTCGCCGAGCTTGACGGCGGTCACGATCCCGGGGAAGGCGTTGCGCGCCGACGTATGGGTCTCGCCGTCCTCGGCGTGGGCCCCTTGCGCCACCTCGACGGAGAAGGCGGCCAGGGCACGGCCGTCGATCAGCCGGCGACCGCTGTCGTCGCGATGGGTGGTGACGCGGCCGGCGTCGGCCCAGCGGCGTGCGGTGTCAGGGCTGACGCCCAGAAGACGGGCCGCCTGACCGATGGTGTAGGACTGCATGTGCGACAAGGTAGGGGCACGTGTGCCGCATTTGCAATTCCATTGGGATGATATCCATGGCAGGTACTGCCACCTTGTCGTAACCGCCAAAACCCCTTCCGTTTCTACGGACTCGGCCCGGCCCGTCTCGCCTCGCTAAAGTCGGGGCATGGCTGAAGAGGGAACCGTGGGTGCGGGATCGGGTGCGGGGTCGGCGCGGGTCGACGTGTGGATCTGGTCGGTCCGGCTGACGAAGACGCGGGCGATCGCCGCCACGGCGTGCCGGGCGGGACACGTGCGGGTCAACGGGGAGCGCGCGAAGCCGGCGCAGGCAGTGCGGGCCGGGGACGAGGTGCGCCTCTTCCATGCGGGGCGGGAGCGCATCGTGGTGGTCCGGCGCCCGGTGTCCAAGCGGGTCGGCGCCCCGGTCGCCGCGGAATGCCTGACGGACAACAGCCCGCCCCCGCCGACCCCGGTCGAGGCCGCGGTGGTCGGCATCCGCGACCGCGGCGCGGGCCGCCCGACGAAGCGCGAACGCCGAGAGATCGAAACCCTGCGGGGCGGCCGGTAGCCGCCGTTTCTCGCCGGTAAAGGCGGAGTGGCAGGGGAGGCGGCACCGGAGGGGGTCGCCTGGCTCTGCGACCGATGCGACCCTTGCGACCCGTGCGGCCCCTGCGGCTGCCGTGCTTCCGCCACCGCTGTCACCGTCCGGTGGGCGTGCGCATCATCAGTGTCGACTTATCGACCTCTTCCGGGTCCTGCTTCCGCCCGCCCGCCCTCACGTGGTGAAAATTTCTGCAAGCCATTGCGGCAGTTCTCGCCATAAAGGGCCCCTTAGGGCTGCCCGGACGCGCACCGTGGCGAGATTTCTGCTTCACGAGGGGTTCACGCGCTGGTGACACGTGGATAACCTCCCCGCAAAACCTTGCGGCAAGTTTTCAATGCCGCGGAGCCGCGGGGCTGTTGGGCCCTGCTTCGAGGAGCAGACCTTGAGATCACGTACACGATCACGTCTTAGAGGGCGGTCCACGGCCCTGGCCCTGGCCGTCGCCGGGTGCCTGGCCGCCGCGTTGCCGGCCGCCGGAGCCTCTCTCGCCGAGGCGGCCACCGCCTCCCCTGCCGCCGCGACGGCTGCCGGCGACGGCACGGCGACGGTCTTCTACTACACCAAGACCCGCAACTGGGCCGCATACAACCTGCATTGGGCCCCCGACGGCGGCAGCTGGACGACCGTACCCGGCACCGGGATGGAAGCCGCCTGTACCGACTGGGTGAAGAAGACCGTCAGCCTCGGCGCGGCCGCCGGCCTCCAGGCGACCTTCAACAACGGCCAGGGGACCTGGGACAACAACGGGGGCAAGAACTACGCCCTGGGCACCGGGGTCATCACCGTCAAGGACGGGGTCGTGGCCCACAGCGACCCGTGCGCCGCGGACCCGGGCACCGGCACGGGGACCGGTGCGAGCGCCACCGTCTACTACTCGACGGCGACGGTCGGCTGGCCGACCGTCAACCTGCACTGGGCCCCGACCGGCGGCTCCTGGACCACCGCCCCCGGCACCGGCATGGACCCGGCCTGCACGGGCTGGGTGAAGAAGACGGTCCCGCTCGGCACGGCCGCCGGACTCGCCGCCACCTTCAACAACGGCAACGGCACCTGGGACAACAACAACGGCAGGAACTACGCCCTCGGCACCGGCCTGTCCACGGTGAAGAACACCACCGTCACCGCGAACGCCGCCGATCCGTGCGCCGCCGTCGTCCCCGACACGACCGCGCCCACCGTGCCCGCGAACCTGCGGGCCTCCGCCACCGACGTGTCCACCGTCGTGACCTGGGACGCCGCCACCGACGACCGGGGAGTGACCGGCTACCAGGTCACCCGCTCGGGCGGCACCAAGGGCACCGTCGTCACGTCCGTCACCTCCACGGTCCTCACCGAATCCGGCCTGGAGGAGCGCACCGCCTACACCTACACGGTCAAGGCGGTGGACGCCGCCGGGAACCTCTCCGCCTCCTCCGCCGCGGCCGTCGCCACCACGGGCACCCGGCCCCCGGCCCCGGCCGGATCCGCGCCGCTGGGCGGCGACCCGCGCAAGGACCCGATCTACTTCGTGCTCACCGCCCGCTTCAACGACGGCGACAGCGCGAACAACCGGGGCGGCAGCCAGGACGTGAAGTCCGGGAACGCCGCCAACAACGACCCGATGTTCCGCGGGGACTTCAAGGGGCTGGTCGAGAAGCTGGACTACGTCAAGGCCCTCGGTTTCTCCGCGATCTGGATCACCCCGGTCGTGCTGAACCGCTCCGACTACGACTACCACGGCTATCACGGCTACGACTTCTACAAGGTCGACCCCCGCCTGGAATCGGCGGGCGCCTCCTACCAGGACCTGATCAACGCCGCCCACGCCAAGGGCGTCAAGATCTACCAGGACGTGGTCTACAACCACAGCGCCCGCTGGGGGGCCAAGGGCCTGTTCACCCCCACCGTCTTCGGCGTGCGCGACGCGCAGTGGTCCTGGTACTACGACGAGAAGCAGGCCGGCTTTGAGTACGACGGCCTCACCGTCGACCCCAAGAGCGGAAAGTCCTACTACAACGGCGACTTGTGGTCGACGGCAGAGCCGGCCGGGAACACCTGCGTCAACTGGGGTGCGGCCACGCAGTACAAGAGCGCCGAGGGCTACACCATCTACAACTGCCAGTGGCCCAACCCCACCTCGGGCATGTTCCCCAAGGCCCTGTTCCACCAGTGCTGGATCGGCAACTGGGAGGGTGAGGACGCCCGTTCCTGCTGGATCCACGAAGACCTCGCGGACTTCAACACCGAGAACACGGCCGTCCAGAACTACCTCATAGGCGCCTACAACAAGTACATCGACATGGGCGTCGACGGCTTCCGGGTCGATACGGCCGTGCACATCCCCCGCGTCACCTGGAACCGGCGCTTCCTGCCGGCCATCCAGCAGCGCGTGGCCCAGCAGTTCGGCGCGCAGAAGGCCCAGGACTTCTACGTGTTCGGCGAGGTCGGCTCCTTCGTCAACGACAAGTGGAACCGCGGCTCGGCCAACCAGTCCGCCCAGTACTACACCTGGAAGGAGTCCGCGACGTACAGCGCGGACGACGCCACCGCCGCCGTCCAGCAGTACACGACCGACAACGACCCGGCCAAGCAGCCGACCAGCACCAACGCCTTCCTGAACGGCAACCTCTACCACGCACCCGATCACAGCAAGTTCTCCGGCATGAACGTCATCGACATGCGCATGCACATGAACTTCGGCGACGCCAACAACGCCTTCCAGAACGGCAAGGACTCCGACGACAGCTACAACGACGCCACCTACAACGTCGTCTACGTCGACAGCCACGACTTCGGCCCCGGCAAATCCTCCACCCGTTACGCGGGAGGCACCGAGGCCTGGGCCGAGAACATGGCCCTGATGTGGACCTTCCGCGGCATCCCGACCCTGTACTACGGCTCCGAGACCGAGTTCCAGGCCGGCAAGCAGATCGACTGCGGCCCGACCTGCCCGCTCGCCGGCACCGGCCGCGCCTACTACGGGGACAAGATCGCGGGATCGGTCACCGCCTCCGGCTTCTCGAAGGTGGCCACCGCCACCGGGCCGGTCGCCGCCACCCTCGAATCCCCGCTGGTCAAACACCTCCAGCGGCTGAACGAGATCCGCCGCGCCGTGCCCGCGCTCCAGATGGGCCAGTACTCCACCGAGGGGGTCTCGGGGGGCATGGCCTTCAAGCGCCGCTACACCGACACCGCCACCGGAGTGGACAGCTTCGCGCTGGTGGCCGTCACGGGCGCCGCCACGTACACGGGCGTACCCAACGGCACGTACAAGGACGCGGTCACCGGCGACGTGAAGGCCGTCACCGGCGGCACCCTGTCCGTCCCCGCCCCCGGAAAGGGCAACCTGCGGGTCTACGTGCTCGACCTGGGCGGCAGCAACGCCGCCCCCGGCAAGGTGGGCGCCACCGGCCCCTACCTCAAGTAGCGGAACGGGCCGCCCGCCAGGAGGCCCGTCAGCGCAGGAGACCGGCCAGGAACTCGCGCTGGTCGTTGGCGAGGAGAGCGAGCTGCGTGCGGTTGGCGAGGCCGCACTTGTGCAGGGCACGGGAGAGATGGGTCTTGACCGTGCCCTCCGCAAGGCCGAGCCGCTCGGCGATCTCCCGGTTGCCGAGTCCGTCGGCGAGCGCGACCACACAGCGCAGTTCGCCCTGGGAGAGGTCGCGAAGGCGGGCCTTGACCTCCGGCGTCGGCGCCGGATGGTGGTGGGTGGCGAACCGGCTCATGACGGTGGAGATCACGTCGGGGCTGAGCACGGCGCGGTGTCCGGCCGCGCTGTGCACGGCTTCGCGCATCTCCGCGGCCGAGGCGGTCTTCAGCAGGTAGCCGTCGGCGCCGGCCCGCCAGACCCGGGCCACCTGCTCCTCGTCCGCGATCGTCGTCAGGTTGAGGATGCCGAGGCCCGGGTGCCCCTCGCGGAGCAGCCGGGCGGTCTCGGCGCCGTCCGGGCCGTCGGGCATGGCCAGGTCCAGTACGACGACGTCGGGGGAGTGTTCCGCGACGGCCTCCAGGGCCTCGGAGCCCGTGCTCGCCTCGCCCACGACCTCGATCTCGTCCGGGACGGCGAGGATGGTTCTCAGTCCCGCGCGGATGACATCCTCGTCATCGGTGATCACGATACGGATCACTGCTCTGCTCCTTCGGGTGGGTAGGGGGCGTGGGCGCGCAGCAGGTAGCCGCCGCCCCGGACCGCCTCGTCGGCATCGACCTCGACCTCGGCGTCGGCGGGGCCTGTGCCCCACCCTCTCGGGCCATTTCGTAAGCGGAAGTGAGCGAGCCCGTCGAACTCGCGCACATGTTCGATTCACGCGTTATCCTTGACCCATGCACGCACTCCAGGGCTCGCTCTTCGACCAGGGCGACGAGATCCGGCTCGGCCCGCTGGTGGGTGCCCGGCGCACCGAGCTGGGCGCCGGGGCATGGGTGGATCACCTGCCGGGCTGGCTGGCGGGCGCCGACGCGCTGTTCGAGCGGCTCGCGGCCGACGTTCCGTGGCACGCCGAGCGGCGGCAGATGTACGAGCGGGAGGTGGCGGTCCCGCGCCTGCTGGCCCACTACGGCGAGGCCGACCCGCTGCCGCATCCCGCCCTCGCCGAGGCCCGGGACGTACTGAGCCGCCACTACGCGCCCGAGCTGGGCGAATCCTTCGTCACGGCGGGCCTGTGCCTCTACCGTGACGGCCGCGACAGCGTCGCCTGGCACGGCGACCGCACCGGCCGCTCCGCCACCGAGGACACGATGGTCGCGATCCTCTCGGTGGGTGACCCCCGCGACCTGGTCCTGCGCCCCCGCGACGGCGGCCCCACCCTGCTCCGCCTGCCCCTGGGCCACGGTGACCTGGTGGTGATGGGCGGCTCCTGCCAGCGCACGATGGAACACGCCATCCCCAAGACGGCCCGCCCGGTGGGCCCCCGGATCAGCGTCCAGTTCCGCCCGCGCGGGGTCCGCTGAGCCGGCGGGTGCGCAGGCCGGGGATGCCCTACGCCGCGTCGAGTTCCTTGGGCGGACGGGCCGTGGAGGCCGCCGCGTGGAGCGAGCGCAGGGCCAGCAGCAGGATGCCGATGTCGTCCAGGTAGACCGGGTCCGGGATCAGGTCCACGGGGGAGATCGTGTACGCCACGGCGGCCCAGAACAGGGCCTTGTCGCGCAGGGGGATGCCCGCGTCGCGCAGGAGCCGGCGGGCCGCGAAGACCCGTACGAGCAGTACGGCTGCGGTGACCGCCAGGCCGGCCGCCACCACCGCCGCCACGATGAGCCAGACGGTCGTCGCGTCCATCAGGCGCCCTGTGTCCGGAGCCGGCGGCTGACCTCGCCGAGCCCGTCGGCGAGGGTGTCGAGCTGTTCGGGGGTGAGGACGTCCACCAGTACCTCCCGGACCGTGCTCACGTGCCCCGGCGCGGCCTCCGTCAGGCGGGCGCGGCCCGCCTCGGTGAGGACGGCGTAAATCCCCCGGACGTCGGAGGGGCAGGTGCGGCGGCGCACGAGGCCCGCCTTCTCCATCTGGGTGACCTGGTAGGTCAGGCCGCTCTTGGAGTTGACGAGCCCGTTGGCCAGTTCCGTCATCCGCAGTTCGCCCTCCGGCGCCCTGGCGAGCCGTACGAGGATCTCGTACTGCGGGTGGGAGAGCCCGGAGTCGTCCTTGAGCTGCTGGTCGAGGCGGCGGTTGACCAGGGCGGAAGCGGCCAGGAATCCCTCCCAGGCCCGCATTTCGCGGTCGTCCAGCCATTTCGTCTCAGCCATGGATCCAGGCTACACGGGGCGTTCCAATTTGAATCAGCGGCGGATGCGGGGCTAGGGTCGAGACAGTGGTTCGAATTTGAACAACCCGACACGGGCAACCCGCCCTCGGGCCGCCCGACCGGAAGGACCCCCGATGAGCAGCCCCATGACCAGCCCCTCCGCGACCACGCCCAAGCCGCGGACCGGCGAGCCGGCCGCGATCCCCGCCACCCCTGCCGGCGCCCCGGCCCCGTCCACCCCCGCCCACGACGTCGGCCTGCTCCTCCTGCGCGTGGTCCTCGGCCTGACCATGGCCGCCCACGGCGCCCAGAAGCTCTTCGGCTGGTTCGGCGGCGGCGGCATCAGCGGCACCGGCCAGTTCTTCACCGCCAGCGGCTACCCGGCGGGCGACGCCATGGCCGTCCTCGCCGGACTCACCGAGACCCTCGGCGGACTCGGCCTCGTCCTCGGGCTGCTCACCCCGCTGGCGGGCGCCGCACTGGTCGGCACCATGATCAACGCCATCGCCGTGCACGGCGCCGGCTCCTTCTTCGCCCCGCAGGGCATCGAGTACGAGCTCCTGCTCACCGCCGGCGCCGCCGCCCTCGCGCTCACCGGCCCCGGCCGGTACGCCGCCGACCGCTTCCTGCCCGTCCTGCGCGGCCACCGCCTCGCCCACGGAGCCCTCGCGGTCGGCCTCGGCGTCGTGACCGCGGGCGCGCTGCTCCTCGTACGGAACTGAGCCGGGCGGCCGGGCCGTCCCGCTGAGCCGTCCCGCTGAGCCGCCCGGCCGGGCCGCCCGGCCGGGCCGCCCCGGGGGCGGCTCCGCGCGGGGACCCGTACGGGCTGATTGAGTGCTGGCATTGGGGGGAAAGTGCCCTAAATGACACAACCCATCGAAGACTACGCACTCATCGGCGACCTGATGACCAGTGGGCTGGTCGGCCGCGACGGGTCCATCGACTGGCTGTGCCTGCCGCGCTTCGACTCGGCCGCCTGTTTCGCCGCCCTCCTCGGCGACGAGGAGAACGGCCACTGGCGCATCGCCCCGGCCGCCGCCCCCGATTCCGCGCGCTGCGCCCGCCGCGCCTACGTGGACGGCACGCTCATCCTGGAATCCTTCTGGGAGACCGAGGACGGCGCCTCGTTCAAGGTCATCGACTTCATGCCGCAGCGCGACACCGCACCCGACCTGATGCGGATCGTCGAAGGCCTCACCGGCGAATCGACCGTGAGCAGCACCCTGCGCCTGCGCTTCGACTACGGGCACGTCGTGCCCTGGGTCCGGCGCGGCGGCAACCGCGAGGGCGACCGGGTCGCCGTCGCCGGACCCGACGCCGCGTGGCTGCGCAGCGAACCTTCCGTGCACACGTGGGGCGAGGGCATGAGCACCCGCTCCGAGTTCACCGTCGCCCCCGGCGAGCGCGTCGCCTTCGTGCTCACCTGGCACCCCTCGCACGAACCGCGCCCCGAGCCCCTGGACCCGTACGCCGCCCTGGAACAGAGCCTCGCCGACTGGCGGGAGTGGACCGGCCGGTGCACCTACGAGGGCCCCTACCGGGAAGCGGTCGTCCGCTCCCTGATCACCCTCAAGGCCCTCACCTACGCCCCGACCGGCGGAATCGCCGCGGCCGCGACCACCTCCCTGCCGGAGGAGCTCGGCGGCGTCCGCAACTGGGACTACCGCTACTGCTGGCTGCGCGACTCCACCCTCACCCTCGGCTCGCTGGTGGCCACCGGGTACCTCGACGAGGCCCGCGCCTGGCGGGAGTGGCTGCTGCGGGCCGTCGCGGGCGACCCGGCCGACCTGCAGATCATGTACGGGATCGGCGGTGAGCGCCGCATCCCGGAGAGCGAGCTGCCCTGGCTGAAGGGGTACGCGGGCTCCGCGCCGGTCCGGGTCGGCAACGCGGCCGTCGACCAGCTGCAGCTCGACGTGTACGGAGAGGTCCTCGACTCCCTCTACGTGGCCCGCTCCGCCGGCCTCCCCGCCGAGTGGCACTCCTGGAAGATCCAGCTCGCGCTCCTGGACTTCCTGGAACAGAACTGGCACCGCCCCGACGAGGGTCTGTGGGAAGTGCGCGGCCCGCGCCGCCACTTCACGCACTCCAAGGTGATGGCGTGGGTGGCCGCCGACCGGGCCGTGCGCACCCTGGAGCTCAACCCCAAGATCCCCGGCGACGTGCACCGCTGGCGCGCCATGAGGGAGGCGGTGCACCGCGACGTCTGCGAGAACGCCTACGACGCGGAGCGGCGCACCTTCACCCAGTACTACGGCTCCCGCGAACTGGACGCCGCCACCCTCCTCATCCCGCGCGTCGGCTTCCTGCCCCCGGACGACCCCCGCGTCATCGGCACGGTCGACGCGGTGCGCGAGGAACTGGGCCGCAGCGGCCTGGTCCGCCGCTACAGCACCGAGGGGCTCTCGGTGGACGGCCTGCCCGGCGACGAAGGAGCGTTCCTCGCCTGTTCGTTCTGGCTGACCGACGCCCTGTACCTGACCGGCCGGGAGGAGGAGGCGCGCGAACTCTTCGAGCGGCTGCTGGCCGTACGCAACGACGTGGGACTACTCGCCGAGGAGTACGACCCCGTCTCGGGGCGCCAACTCGGCAACTTCCCGCAGGCGTTCAGCCACGTCGGCCTGGTGAACACCGCCCTCACCCTGAGCGGCGCGAGCCCGGCGGTCGTGGCGGGGTGAGGGGGTCCGGCTGAGGGGCGCCGGTCAGTCCGGGCGCAGCGCCCGGGCCAGGCGGCCGCGCAGCCGCGCGAACTCGGGGGAGGCGCGCAACCCCGCGACGTCCGTGGCCGGGTCGCGGGGGAGCGGCACCGGGAGGTCCTCCACCACCCGGCCGCCGCCGGGCCCCGCCGCCATCACCAGGACGCGGGATCCCAGGAGCACCGCCTCCTCCACGGAGTGCGTCACGAACAGCACCGTCGTGCCGAGCCGCCCGGCCAGGGAGCGGACCTCCTCCTGGAGGCGCTCCCTGGTCAGCGCGTCCAGAGCGGCGAACGGCTCGTCCATCAGCAGCAGTTCGGGCTCCGCCGCCAGGGCGCGGGCCAGCGCCACCCGCTGCTGCTGGCCGCCGGACAGCTCCCAGGTGCGGCGGCCGCCCATGCCGGGCAGACCCACCCGGTCCAGCAGCTCGGCGATCCGGCCGGGCCGGCGCGACCGCGGCACCCCGTGGCGGGCCAGCGCGAAGCCGAGGTTCCCGCCGACGGTCCGCCACGGGAACAGCCTCGGCTGCTGGAACACCACCCCCGCACCCCGCCCGGGGCGCGGGGCGGAGCCCCGGACCAGGGCGGTGCCCGAAGCCGGGCGGGCGAAGCCGGCGATCACCCGCAGCAGGGTGGTCTTGCCGCAGCCGGAGGGGCCGACGAGGACGACGAACTCGCCCGCGCGGACCCGTAGGTCCACCGCGTCGAGCACCGTCACGGGCTGCTTCGCGGATCCGTAGCGCACCGACACCCCGGAGAGGTCCACGGCGAGATCGTCATCGACGGCATCGGGATCGCCGGCGGTGCCGAGGGCGGTGCCGGCGCCGACGGCGGGGTCAGTTCGCGGCACGGCCGAGCTCCTCCACCGCGAGGGCCCGGCCGAAGGCGGCCTCGTCCGGAACGGCGTCCACCTTCTTCTGCTCCTTCAGGAAGACGGCCGCGTCGTGCAGGGTCGCCGCCAGCTTCCCGGGGGCGCCGGGCGTGCCGAGGTAGTCGGGGCCGGTCTGCTCCTTCGCGCTCAGCAGCACCAGCTCCGAGAGCTGGCGCTTGGCCTCCTCCGCCGGCAGCCCGAGCTCCGCCCCGATGGACTTCGCGGCCTGGTCGGGAGCGGTACGGGCCTGCCCGACGGCCTGGTCCTGTGCCTTGATCCAGGCCGTGACCACCTCGGGGTGCTTGGCCGCGAACGCGGTCGTCACCACACCCAGGTCGGCGGTGGGCTTGCCCTGCTCCGCGAGCTGCCGGCTCGTGATCAGCACCTTCCCGTCCTTGGTCAGCTCGCTCAGCGTCGGCGTCCACACGTACGCCGCGTCGATGTCCCCGCGCTTCCAGGCGGCCAGGGCGTCCTGCGGCTGGAGGTCGATGGTCTGCACGGCCGCCGCGTCCACCCCGGCGGCCTTCAGCGCGGCGAGCAGCGAATAGTGGGCGGTGGAGCCGAAGGGCGTGGCCACCTTCTTCCCGGCCAGGTCCTTGACCGAGCCGATCCCCGACTTGGCGACCAGCGCCTCGTTGTCACCGATCAGGTCGTGGATCCAGACCACCTTGTACGGGATGTTCAGCGGGGCCGACAGGCCCTTGGTGACGGGGCTCGAACCGGCCAGGCCCAGGTCCACCGAACCGGCGATCACGGCGGTGTTGACGTCGCCGCCGGACTCGAACTTCACCCACTTCACGTCGGCTTCGGGCAGGGCCTGCTCCAGCAGCCGCTGGTTCTTCACGATCAGGTCGGCGTTGGGTATCGCCTGGTAGGCGATCCGTACGGTCGTCCGCCCCGGCCCGGCCGCCGACCCGTCCCCGTCCGCCCCGCAGGCCACGGTGAGGGAGGCGGTCAGGGCGACGGCGGCGGCCAGCAGCAGGGTGCGGCGGGATGCGTTTTTGGGCATGACGGAACTCCAGGAGTGAGGGAGAAGGGGTGTTGGGGGAGGAACGGGGGGGGGTGCCCCTATGGGTTTGGTCAAGCTGATGGGGCGGGTTGGGGTTCGTAGAAGGTGCCGTCTCGGAGCATCGCGAAGAGGACGTCGGCTCGTCGTCTGGCGAGGCAGAGGAGGGCTTGGGTGTGGTGTTTGCCCTGGCTGATCTTCTTGTCGTAGTAGGCCCGGGAGACCGGGTCGGCCAAGGCGGCGAACGCGGAGAGGAAGAAGGCCCGTTTGAGCTGCTTGTTTCCTCTCCGGGACGGTTGTTCGCCGCGGATCGAGGACCCTGAACTGCGGGTCGCCGGGGCGAGCCCGGCATAGGCGGCGAGGTGGGCGGCGGACGGGAAGCTGGATCCGTCGCCGACGTCGATGAGGATGCGGGCTCCGGTCCTGACGCCGATCCCCGGCATGGACGTCAGGACCTTGGAAAGAGGGTGGTTCTGCAGCAGTTCCTCGATCCGGGCGGCGATGAGTTTGCGCTGGTCAAGCACCGCTTGGAGCGAGCCGGCGAGGCTCGGGACGATCAGTGCGGCCGCGTCCGTGCCGGGCACGACGACGGTCTGTTCGTTCAGGGCGGTGAAGATGTCCTCGATCAGCCGCTCTGCCATCCGCGGTGCCTTCGGGCGTATCAAGGTCACGAGCCGGCGGCGTCCGGCCTTGCGGATCTGTGCCGGGGAACCGAACTGGTCGAGGAGCCTGAGCACGGCCGGGTGCTGGATGCGCGGGCCCAGGATCCGTTCCAGAGACGGGTGGATCTGCGTGAGCAGGCCCCGCAGCCGGTTGCTGATCCGGGTTGCCTCACCGGCCAGATCGTCGTCGAATCCGACGATCATCTCCAGCTCGGCGATGGTCTCGTCCTCGAGGTCCACCGAACGGAGCGTGTGAGGCATGACGCGGGCCGCGTCCGCGATGACGAACGCGTCGCGGGCATCGGTCTTGGCCTCGCCGGGATAGAGATCGGCGATCCGCCTCATCGTCAGTCCGGGCAGATAGGCGACCGGGCAGCCCATGTCCCTTGCGACCGCGAGCGGCAGGGCTCCGATGGAGGCCGGCTGGTCGACCACGACGAGCACGGTCCCGTGCTTGGCCTGCAGTTTCCCGAAAACCTCGCGGAGCTTGGGTTCGCTGTTGGGCAGCCGTTTGTCGAAGGCCTTCTTCCCGGCCGGCGTGACGGCGGTGGCGTGGTGTTCGCCCTTGCCGACGTCCAGGCCGAGGAAGGCGCCGATGCCGCTGATGTCGATCACACGCGTCCTCCGGTCGTCCTCTTCGCCCGGCCGTCCCACGGCACCGATCGCCACATCCACATTACGAAGAGCCTCCCGACCTGCGAAGAAGTCGGTGGTCATGCCCCTAATCAGCGGTCTGTCGATGCCTCCGGAGCCGGTGACACCACCCCCCAAGACATGAGATCGACAGGGGGAGAAAGTCATGCCAACTCCGGAGGCCGGGCGCCCCGTTGCGGGGCAAGCAAAACGGTAATGGGGGGCAGGGCGGTCAGCTGCGGCCGCGCCAGGGGACGGCGAACCGCTCGATCCCCCGGAGCAGGGCGTCGAGCACGATCCCGGACAGTCCGATGGCGAGGATGCCGGCGATCACCAGGGCCGTCTGGTTGTAGCGCTGGGCGTCGCGGATCATGCCGCCGATGCCGGGCACGCCGTTGATGGTCTCGGCCGCCACGACCGAGGTGTACGCGACCCCGACGGCGATCCGGATGCCGGTGAGGATCTCGGGCAGCGCGGAGGGCAGTCGCACCGACAGCAGCAGGGATGCCGGACCGGAACCCAAGGCCCGGGCCGCTTCGATGAGTTCGGCGGGCACGGTCCGGACCGCCGCCGCCGTGGCCGCGGCGATCGGAGGCAGAGCGGCGATCACCAGCAGCCAGATCTTCGGGGCCTCGTCGATGCCGAACCAGATGACGAGCAGGGAGAGGTACGCGAGCGGCGGCAGGGTGCGCAGGAAGGTCACGGCCGGCTCCAGCACCACCGCGATCGGCCGGACGGTGCCGATCAGCAGGCCCAGGGGCACCCCGACCAGCACGGCGTACGCGGAGCCGGTGCCGATGCGGCCCAGACTCACCCCGAGGTGTTCGACCAGCAGGTGGCCGCCGTAGCCGCGGACGCCGTCGTGCGTGGTGGACGCCAGCAGGAACTGCCTCCACACTTCACCGGGCGAGGGCACCAGCACCCTCGGCCACAGCTCGGCCGCCACCGCCGCCTGCCAGGCGGCGAGCAGCACGGCCAGGGCGAGGAGGCGCAGCGCGGTCCAGCGCAGTGCCTCCCGGACCCGGGCGCGGGACCGCTGCGGTGACGGGTCCGACGGGGCGCCGGGCGGGGCCGGTTGGGGTCGGACCTCGGTGGTGAGCGCGGTCATGCGGCCGCCGCCCCGGTCAGGGCGCGCAGGCGCGGGGCGACCTCTTCGCCCACCCGGTAGGCCTCTTCGAGATGCGGATAGCCCGACAGGATGAACTCGTCGACCCCCAGGGCCCGGTACTCCGCCAGCCGCGCCGCGACCTCGTCGTGCGAGCCGACCAGCGCCGTCCCGGCGCCCTCGCGGACCAGCCCGATGCCCGCCCACAGGTTCGGCGCCACCGTCAGCCGTTCGGCGTCCGCGACCCCGCCGTGCAGGGCCGCCATCCGGGCCTGCCCCGTGGAGTCCATGGCGGCGAACCGCTCCTGGCTCGCCCGGACCGCCGCCGGATCCAGCCCGGCGAGGATCCGGTCGGCCTCCGCCCAGGCCTCGGCCGCGGAGTCCCGGCTGATGACGTGCAGCCGCAGCCCGAAGCGGACCGTGCGGCCCGCCGCACGGGCCCGCTCGCGCAGCCGGCCGATCCGCGCGGCGATCGCCGACGGCGGCTCGCCCCACAGCAGTTGTACGTCGGCCTGCCGGGCGGCGACCTCCTCGGCGGCGGGCGAGGCCCCGCCGAAGTACAGCGGGACCGGGTGGCGCAGCTCCGGGTCGGTGAGCCGGGCCCCCTCGATGTGCAGGTGGGTGCCTTCGTGGTCCACGGACTTCCCGTCCAGGAGGTCCCGCAGCACGGCCATCACCTCGCCGGTGCGGGCGTAGCGCTCGTCGTGCGCCAGCCGGTCCCCGTAGGCGCGCTGCTCGGCGGGATCGCCGCCCGTCACCACGTTCAGCCCGAGCCGCCCACCGGCGAACCGGCGGAAGGCGTCCGCCTGTTGGGCGATCAGCGTCGGGCTCGCGAACCCCGCGCGGAACGCCACGAGGAAGCCGATCCGGCTGGTGTGCTGCGCGAGCGCTGCCGTCAGGATCCACGGATCCACGCAGCCCAGTCCCACCGGGGTCAACAGCGAATGGAATCCGGCCTGTTCGGCGGCGCGCGCGACCTGCGCGAGGTACGGAACGTCTGCGGGCCGGCGGGTGGCCGTACGGCTGCGTCCCTGGACGGCGGTGACCCCGCCGGGGTCGCGGCCGTCCCCGCCGGTGGGCAGGAACCAGTGCAGCAGGAGCGGATTCTCGGGCATGGCGAAACCTCGTCGGAGCAGCGTGACGCGCACCGCCGCGCGAGGATCGGGATGCGGGGCGGCAGTGACACGTGTACGGGGAAGTGCGGGCAGGAACGCGGGAGTCCGCGCGACCGGAGGCGTGGCCGGGACGGCCCTGTGGCCAGGGCTACGGCCGCCGCGAACGGCGCGGTGAAGAGCGCGGTGAAGGGTGCGCCGGGAGGCGCGGACTCATCCGTACGGAGTCAGATACGGCGGACCGGTGAGATCAACAGCCGTGCGTACGGGGGACGGCAGCCCGACAGAGCATGGTCGACACACGCAGCAGATCTACGTGACGACGCGATACGAGTACGGGGGCCATGGGTGCATCCTGTCGGTGTCCGGGCGGTATCGACAAGCGGGGTCCGGATGATGGACGAAATCGTCCCGCATTCCGGGCGGTGGAGGGATCTCGGAGACTACCGGCGGCGGTTGAACGGCAGTGTGCCGAGCACCACGGCCATGCCGCACGTGCCGGTGAGGGCGGAGAAGACCAGCCCGGCCGCGATCCCGGCGCTGAGCAGCTCGAAGGCCGGGTGCACCAGCAGACCGAGCAGCAGACCGAGGAGGACGATCGCGCCCGCGGTGAACCGGACCTGACGCTCCATGGCCCAGACCCGGCGGGGCCCCTGTGCCGGGTAGTCCAGCGGGTGCCCGTGCGCCGACCAGGAGGTGGTGCCGCCGGTCAGGCTGGTGGCCGGGATGCCGTGCCCGGCCAGGGTCCGGGCCGCGTTCTCCGAGCGGGTTCCCGAGGCGCACACCAGCAGCAGCTCGTGCTCCTCGGCGGCCTGCCGAAGCTCGGGCAGGGAGCGGCCGATCCGGTCGAGCGGGATGTTCAGCGCGCCGGGGAGGTGGCCGGAGGCGTACTCGCCCGGGGTGCGCACATCGACGATGCGGAATTCGGTCTGACGGGCGTGGGCCTGGCTGACGTCGAGGAGGGCGGGGCTGCTGCTCATGGCGAACGGGCGCCTTCGAGAGGTGAGGACCGGCGGGCCGGGTGCGGATGCGCGACGTACCGGGGATGCGGCGGGACCGCGGGCGCGCGCCGGGGCGCCGGGGTCATCGGCGCGGCGCGGGGCGGGCGGCTCGGAAGGCAGGCGTCAGCTGGGACAACAGGAGCGCGACAGGAGGCGCTGGGTGACGGCCATGGCGCGGAGCATAGACGAAGGGGCGGACCGGGCGAGTCACCCGTTCCAGCATGCGGGACGGCGGCAAGCCGCTCGGCGCCGGACGGACGACGAAAGGGGTGCGGGCCGCGGGTGAAAAGGGTGCGGGGCCACGGGATACGAACCCGTGGCCCCGCACCTCTACCGTTCGACTGCTACACGGAGCCGGCCGCAGCCGCAGCCGACGCCGGGTCGTCCTCGTCGACCGGGATGGTGACCAGCCAGCGGGTGTCCTGGCGCGGCCGCAGGTACAGCGCCCAGTACAGGGTGGCGACGGCGGTGATCCCGCCGGTCCACAGCAGGTACTGGGTCTCCTGCTGGGTGAGGATGTACGCGAACACCAGGATCAGCACGACCGGGACGGCGGGCCACAGCGGCATCCGCCAGGCGGCGCTTTCGCGGTGCGCCCCGCGGCGGCTGGACAGCGCGGCCACGGCGACCAGCAGGTACATGCCGGTCACCGAGACGCCGGTGACCCCGTAGAGGGTGTCCAGGTTGACGAAGCACATCGCGGCGCCGGGGATGCCGACGAGCAGGGTGGCCACCCACGGGGAGCCGAACCGGCCGAGCCGCGAGAGCGCGGAGTTGACGGGCGCGGGCCAGGCCTTGTCGCGGGCGGAGGCGAACAGCACCCGGGAGTTCTGGATGACCATGACGATGCCGGCGTTGACGATGGCGAGGGCCACGCAGAGGCTGACGAAGGTGCCGACGGCCGAGTTGGACCAGGCGGTCACCATGGTGCCGAGGTCGCCGGAGGTGAGGGCCGCCAGGTCGGGAGCGCCCAGGGTGATGGCGATGACGGGCACCAGGATGACGGCGGCGGAGATGGCGAGGGTGGCGAGCACGGTCCGCGGGACGTTGCGGCGCGGGTTCTCCAGCTCCTCCGAGAGGTAGACGGCCGTGGAGAACCCCTGGGTGACGAAGAGGGCGATGGCGAGCCCGGAGACGACCATCATCGCGGTGACGGTGGAGGTACCGCCGCCCTCCGCCGCCACGGTGCCGTGCACGAGGGCGCCGGCGCCCCGCTCGCTGTGGGCGAAGCCGAGTACGGCGACGAGCCCGGCGGCCACGACCTCCAGGACGAGGAAGATGCCGGTGATCCAGGCGTTGGCCCGCAGGTCGAGGAGGCCGGCGAGGGTGGCGAGCAGCATCACGGCGGCGCCGGCGGCCGGGGCCGGTACGTCGACGACGGGGGCTAGGTAGTCGGCGGTGCCCATGGCGATCACGGGCGGCACGATCATCACGACCAGCAGGGACAGGACGAAGACCAGCCAGCCCGCGAGCCGGCCGGACAGGGTGGACACCATCGCGTATTCGCCGCCGGCGCTGGGGATGAGGGTGCCCAGCTCCGAGTAGCAGAACGCGACCCCGATGCAGAGCAGGGAGCCGATGGCGATGGTGAGCGCGGTCCAGGTGCCGAGGCTGGAGAAGAGGTCCGGGACCACGACGAAGAGGGTCGAGGCCGGCGTCACGCACGAGAGGGTGAGCAGGGTTCCGCCGACGACCCCGATGGAACGCTTGAGCTTCTGGGGCACGGGACCGGTGGCGGGGGAGAGGGCCTGAGGGGCGCTGATCGTGTCAGACATCGGTGCGGTGTTCCGATCGGCAGATGCGGTGAGTGAGCGCGGGAGCGGTATCGCCTCCGAGGCGGTGGTGGGCACGTCTGGTTCGGTGGCTCCCGGGCCGAATGGAATATCCGAGAGATCCGCAGGTCAAGACCTGTTCACCTGCGGATTTCGTCGTCCGGCGGCGGGCCGGCCGCCCTGCGCGTCATGAACGCCGTGTAAACGCTGCGCGATCACCGTGTGCGATAACCGCATGTGACCGCGGGTAAATTTCCCTCCGCTTTGCCCACCCGCCGCCCTCCCGTGTCAGGGGAGGGCGGGGATCCGCTCCAGGACGCCGCCCGCGAAGACGTCGTAGAGCGGGAGCGTCTCCAAGTGGACGTAGCCGATGTGGCACTCGCAGACCGCGAGGGGGCAGGCGCGCGGGCGCAGGGCGGCCCGGTAGGAGCCGTCGTAGAGGTTGCCCAGCTCCGCCTTGACGAAGTGGCAGCGGCGGACCGTGCCGGCGCCGTCCACCGAGATCACCGAGGCGCCCGTGCGGCAGGGCAGGCCCGCCGAGCGGTGCGGGTGGCGGCTGAAGGGGAAGAGCGGGTCCAGGGCGGTCCAGTCGTCCGCTTCCGGATCGGTGTACGTGTGCCCCTCGGCCGCGTTGACCCACAGGTACACCTCGGGCGGCAGCGCGGCGCGCAGCCGGCGGGCCTCCGCGAGGTGTTCGGGCAGGCCGACCACGCCCACGCTGAACCGCACCCCGGCGGCGGTCAGTTCCCGGCACTTGCCCAGGAAGCGGTCGTACGGGGTCTGCCCCGGGTGGTACGTGCACCACAGCGCGAGCGTGTCCCGGTCGGCCTCGGCGGTCCAGCCGGTGCGGCCGCTCAGGTTGGTCTGGATCGCGACCCGGCGCACGTGCGGCAGGTGCGACAGCTCCACCAGGGCGCGCCGGTACCAGGAGCGGACCAATCCCTCGCCCCACGGGGTGAACAGGACGGACAGCCGGTCGCCGGTGTTCCCGGCGGCCCAGCCGGTGAACCGTTCCAGGGCGGCCCGGTCTGCCGTCAGCAGCTCCCGGCTGTCGCGCCGCTTGGCGAACGGGCAGTAGGGGCAGTCGTAGTCGCAGGAGGACAGCGGGCCCCGGTAGAGCACGGTCAGGTCCATCGGGGCCCCGCTCGCCGCCCCTCTCGCCGCCCCGGCGCCGGCCCCGGCCCCGGTCACTTGCGCGCGTACGCGGCCATCGTGGCCCGTACGTCCGCCGAGAACAGTGCCGGGCCCGCCGCGTCCGAGTGCGCCAGACCCTCCGGGGAAAGCCGCAGCAGCTCCGGGTCGTCCACGAGCCAGCCGCGCTCCGCGAAGGCCGACAGCTCCGCCGGGAAGTCCTCCCACGGACCGCTCCCGAACCGCTCCCGGTACTCGCCCACCGGCATCCCGCGCGCCTGGAGGAGGGACTGCAGGAGGTGCCTGCGCCGGGCCTCCTGCCCGTCGATCCACCGGCCGTGCTCGGCCCGCGCGAAGTCCTCCTCCGGGCGGCTCACGTAGTCGTCGATGATGCCGCGGATCTCGCTCATGCCGACCGCGTAGTCGAAGGAGTAGTGCAGCCCGGCCGTGTAGGAGCGGGCCCCGCAGCCGAGACCGATCATGCCGTCGGTCTGACAGGCGTGGTCCTCCGGGCCCACCGCGGGCGCGTCGGCCCGGCGGAACATCCGCATCGACACCTGCTCGTACCCGGCGGCCAGCAGGTGGTCCCGCCCGGCCCGGTACAGCCGCAGCCGCTGCTCGTCCCACCCGGCGGCCGTGGACTCGCCCGGCCTGCGCCCCAGGCCCGTCAGGGGGCGCACGTACAGCGGGTAGAGGTAGAGCTCCTCGGGGCGCCAGGCGAGGGCCGCGTCCAGCGAGAGGCGCCAGCTCTCCTCCGTCTGCCCGTCGATGCCGTAGATCAAGTCGATGTTCAGGACCGGTATCGCCGCGTCCCGGATCCTCGACAGGGCCGCCTCCACCTCCGCCCGCTTCTGCGGACGCACGGCGGAGCGGGCCTCGGCGGGCACGAAGCTCTGTACGCCCAGGCTGAGCCGGGTCGTTCCCCGGTCGGCCAGTACGGCGAGCCGGTCCGCCGTGGCCGTGGCCGGCGAGGCCTCCACCGACAGCGGCACCGCCCGCAGGTCGGCGCCCGCGGTCTTCTCCGCGATGTCGCAGAGCCGCTCCAGCTCGGACGCCGTCAGGAAGGTCGGGGTCCCGCCGCCGAAGGCCGCCGCCGCGAACCGCACGGGCTCCGCGTCGCCCAACGCATTCCGCACCGAACGGGCTTGCCGCTCCAGCGCGTCGAGGTAGGCCGTGGTCAGTCCCTCCGGCGCACCGATCCGGGTGAAGAGGTTGCAGAACCCGCAGCGCACCTCGCAGAAGGGGACGTGGAGGTAGAGCGAGAGGGCGTCCTTGGGCTGCTCGGCCCACAGTGCGCTCAGTTCCGGCCGCTCGGGCAGGGGGCGGTACGCCGTCTTGTGCGGGTAGGCGTAGACGTAATTCTCGTAAGGGGTCGGGCTGTTCACAGGAGTCATCGGAGTCATCGGGGGCATCGGGGATATCGCGGTCATGGGGATCATCGGGGGCCGGGCTCCTCGTGGTTCAGGTGGAACTGTGCGTACGGGATCGTCCAGACCGCCTCGTGGGCGAGCCGGTGCCCCGTGTACCCGTCCTCCCCGTACGTGGTCCCGTGGTCGGAGCAGACGATCGCGAAACAGCGGCGCCGTGATCGCATCGCGGCGAAGAGCCGTCCGATGTGCCGGTCGACGTACTCCAGCGCGGCCGCGTGCGTCTCCCGGGAGTCGCCGTCCGCCGCGGTCGCCCCGGGGGAGTGGAACCAGTTGGGCTGGTGCATCGCCGACACGTTCAGGAAGAGGAACAGCCGCCGGTCGTGAGGCAGTTCGGCCACCACTCGCTCGACGCGGGACACCTGGGCCTCGAAGGAGGTGGGTGACGCCACCCCGAACTCCGGTTCCCAGTGCGACTCCTGGAACATCCCGGGCAGTACGGAGCCCAGCGCGGCCGCCTTGTTGAAGAAGCCGACGCCCCCCACGCACACGGTCCGGTAGCCCGCCCCGGCCAGCCCCGACACCAGGTCCGGGGTGTCGAAGACCCAGGTGCGCCCGGCCGTGGTCTCACTGCCCGGGAAGCGGGCGGCGAACAGCCGCGGATGCGGGCCCGGCCCGTCGGGAGTGGGCAGGAAGCCCGCGAACATGGCCTGGTGGGAGGCGTAGGTGAAACTCCCCGGCGCGTGCCGCCGCTCCCACGCCCCGCCGGGCAGGTGCGCGGCCAGGTTCGGGATCCGCCCCTCGGCGGCAAGACGCGCGGCCACGTCGTGGCGCAGCGTGTCGAGGGTGACGAGCAGCAGGTCGTCGCGGCCGACGACCTCGTTCATGTCAGGGGTGGACGGGGGCGCGTGCATGCGGTTCCTGTCGTACGGCGGCCACTTGGGCCGCATAGGTGTCCAGGCCTTCGGCGGGCGAGCCGGGCAGTCCCGTCAGCCGGGGCAGCAGGTCCCCGAAGGCGTTGACCTCGCCCACGGCGAAGCCCCGCCAGCCGAGGGCGGGCAGCAGATCGACCCCGACGCACAGGGTGCGCGGGAAGGCGGCGGCCGCCCGTTCGCAGACGGCGAGCGCGTCCGTCTCCCAGTGGCCGCCCGCCGCCGTCACGGCGGCCACGGCCGCGTCGAGATCGCCGCGGGCACCGCCGAGGTGCAGGTTCGTGAGCGGACCGGCGGCCGTGCGGACCACGGCGTGGGTGGCCCGGCCGGCGATGACGACCACCCGCAGATCGGCCGAGCGCCCCTGCTGGGAAGCCTTCGGCAGCCACCGCTCGATGTGCAGGCCGTCGGGGGCCAGGGCGTCGACGATGGCGCCGATCACCCGCTCGTCCTCGTACCTCCGCAGGCGCAGCGAGTTGTGGAGTGCTCCCGAAGGGGCCCGTTCCACGGAGGTCGTGGCGCGGATCCGGCCGCCCGCGCCCGTCTCCACCGCGAGCACCCCGGAGGCCGAGGAGCCGTGCGCGAGCTTCACGAACGCCCGCCGGTAGCCGGGGAGTTCGAGCACCCCCCGGACCTCCTCCCAGCCGCGCACCGGGGTGCGGACGGCGTCCGGTCCCGAGGTCGGGGAGGCCGGTACGGGAATCCCGGCGGCCGCCAGCACCCCGTGGCAGAGCCGCTTGTCGAACAGCACTCCGAGGTCGTCGGGGTCGCTCGTCAGCGTGCCGCCGGCCGACCGCACCCCCTGCGCCACCGTGTGCACCACCTCGGTGAACCGGCGGTACCAGAGCCCCGTGCCCTCGACCCGGGTGGTGTCGGCGGTCCCGCGCAGCAGCCCCTCCACCTCGGGGTCCTCGCCGGGGGAGTCGATCCGCACGTTCTCGCCCGCACGGAAGACGGCCCGGCCGGTCAGCACGTCCCGCCACGGAACCACCCGTGGTTCGGGCAGTCCGGCGGCGCGCACGGCCTCCTGGAAGAGGGCGACCCGGCGGTTGCCCGGATTGCCGACGACGGCGAAGGCCGCGGGAGCCGTACGCGTCACTCCGCGACCGCGACGTAGCGGTACTCGGCGTCGTCATCGACGTCCGCGGTCTGGGGGTCGCTCAGGTCCACCTCCACGCCGTGGGGGGCGAGCGCCGCGCTCAGCCGCTCCCGAAGCGGTGAGCCGACGTAGTGGTGGTGCAGGTCGAGCTTGGTGAGATGGGTGAGGGGGCGCCCCGCCAGCAGGGCCCGGGCGCCTGCGTCGGTCAGGACGCCCATGGAGAGGTCGAGCACCTCCAGCCGCTCCACGATCGGAGCGGTGGCGAGCGCCGCCGCGACCGCGTCCTGGATCGCGCTGTTGCGCAGCGCGAGCCGGCGCAGTGCGGGCAGCCGCTCGCCGCTCAGGAACGGCTCCAGGTCGCCGACTTCGGCATCCCCGCCGTAATCGGGGGTGCCCAGCCACAGGTCGAGTTCGGTGAGGGCGGGGAACTCGCTCCGCGCGACCCCGGCCACCGCCTCCTTCGGGAGTCCGCCGGCCTCCAGGCGCAGCACGCGCAGCGCCGCGTGCGCCACGGGCGGGAAGACCAGGCCTTCGCCGCCGCGCACTCCGAACTCCTCCAGCGCGGGATACGCCGGCAGCAGCGGACCCACGTCCGACTGCTGGATCCAGGAGATCTCGCACTCCTCGAAGGTGATGTCACCGACGAACAGCGCCCGCAGAGCGGGGAACTTCGGAGCGGCTTCGACCAGCGCCTCGACGATCCCGGCGCTGGAGGCCTCGTACGCATCGGACCAGCCGCCCACGATCAGGGCCCGTACCTGCCGGGTGTCCACGGACTCGGTGAACCGGCCGAAGGCCTGCGCCCACTCCTCCTCGGCGTCGTACGTCGCCACCGAGATCCGCCAGGCCACGTCCCCCGGCTCGGGCAGCGCACGGGTGTCCTTGGGCCCCGGGAAGTCGAAGGCGGGCAGGCCGCCGAGCTCGCTCAGGTGGGTCCCGATGGTCATGTGCCCAGCTCCTGACGGTATGGCGGGCGGTGGTGCCCGGCCGTGCGGTGTCGTCCGACGACAGTTCTACCAAGCACCACCGACAGCCCTTGCGGCCGACCACCGACCGCCGACTGCCGACTGCCGACTGCCGACTGCCGACTGCCGACTGCCGACCGCCGACCGCCGACCGGCGTCGGCTCAGCGCAGCCCGGCTTTCCTCAACCACTCCATCCGGAACTCCCAGGTCTCCAGGGCGTCGCACTTGCGGGGGCAGCCGCAGGCGCCCTCGGCGAGGAGCTCGGCGCGCAGCGCCGCCGAGGCCCCCGGGTGATGGACGACGAGCCGGCGCACCGAGAAGTCCGGCCGTCTCCAGAACCGACGGGGGGAGGCGGCCCGTTCCGCTTCGGCCAGGGCGCGGAGCACCGGGTCGTCCGCCGCCGGGTTGAGCAGGACGCTCGACCGTACGCAGGCCTCCTCGTCGCGGGCCAGCCGGAGCAGGACGTCGGACGGAGCCGCGAGGCTCTGCGCGGTGTACAGCCGCACGGGCATGATGTCGTCCCCGGCGAACTCGCGCAGCCGCTCGGCCGCGACCCCGGGGTCGCGGGCCTCCTGGACGCAGGCGTAGCCGCGCATCCGTTCGGCCGCGCCGCGGATCTTCCTGGGTGTCATGCGCCCGATGCTGCCACGGCGTGAAATCCGCCGGCCACGAAAGCCGGTGGGCGGCCCTCCCGAGGGAGGACCGCCCACCGGTGTCCGGTGTCCGGTCAGCGCTTGCGGTAGCCGCGCGCATCCTCTGCGGCGGCCAGGACGGCGTCGAGGTCGCCGCCGATCGCCGAGGTCAGCGTGATGGCCACGGCGCCCTCCAGGAACGGCGCGTCCACGATCCGTGCGCCTTCGGGCAGTTGCGAGGGCTCTTCGCCGAGCAGGGCGTTCACCGTCAGCACCGCGCTTCCCATGTCGCAGAGCACCGCCACGCCCCGGCCCTCGTCCACCGAGCGCGCGGCGGCCGTGATCAGCTCCGCGCTGGTGCCGATGCCGCCGTCGGGGGTGCCGCCCGCCACCGCCAGCGGAGCCGGCTCGACCGAGCCGATCAGCGCGCCGGCCAGTGCCGCCACGGACTCCGCGACCGCCTTGCTGTGCGAGACGAGCACGATGCCGACGCGGCCGGTACGGGCCTTCGGTGCCCGCGCCGGTTCCTCCACCGGCGCCTCGGCGGCGGCCGGCTCCGCAGGGGCGAGTTCCGCCTCGGGCGCGTCCACCGCGGAGCGCAGCGCCTCCATCAGCAGGGCCACGGAGTTCGCCCCGGCGTCCTGGTGGCCGATGCTTCGCTCGCCGAGGTAACTGGCCCGGCCCTTGCGGGCTTCGAGCGGCTCGGTGGCGTCGGCCCCCGCGCGGGCCGCCCGTACGGCTTCGTCCAGGGCTTCGCGCAGCGGCCGGTCCGCCTCGGCGGCTTCGGCCAGCGCCGTCACCGCGGGAGCCAGGGCGTCCACCAGGGTGGCGTCGCCGAGCTCGGCGCCGCCCAGCTTCTGCACCGACTTCAGCCCGGCGCCGAGCGCGGCCCCCAGCTCCGCCACCGTCGGCGCCCCGGTGTCGCCGAGCACCTTGCCCGTGCGGCGCAGCGCGGTGCCGAACAGCGGGCCGGAGGCACCGCCCACGGTGTTCGTCAGGGTGGTGCCGGCCAGCGTCAGCAGGGCCCCCGGGGTGGCGGGCCGCTGCTCGGCCACGGCCGCGCCGACGGCGCCGAAGCCCCGTACGAGATTGGCCCCGTGGTCCCCGTCGCCGATGACCGCGTCCAGCTCGGTGAGGCGCGCGCTGTCCCGCCGTACGAGCCGGTTGGTCTCGGCGATCCAGCGGCGGAAGTAGGCGGTGTCCAGCACGGCGGCCTCGGTGGAGTGGGGCGCGGAGGTTGTCGGGGTGGCGGGCGTGGCGGTCATGGAGAAGGGCTCCTGGAGAGTGTCGGGAGGGGGAGGGCGGGCGGGGTCAGCAGCCCCAGCGCAGGGACGGGGTGTCGACCGGCGCGTCCCACAGGCGCAGCAGCTCCTCGTCGGCGCGGCACAGGGTGAGGGTGCAGCCGGCCATGTCCAGGCTGGTGACGTAGTTGCCGACGAGGGAGCGGGCCACGGTGATCCCGCGCTCGCCGAGCACCCGCTCGACCTCCGCGCGCATGATGTACAGCTCCACGGGCGGGGTCCCGCCCAGGCCGTTGACGAGGAGGATGACGGGGGCGCCGGCGGCCTCCGGGAGGTCGTCGAGGATGGCGTCGAGCATCGCCTCGGCGGTCTCGGCGGCCGTCATGAGCCCCCGCCGCTCGCGGCCCGGCTCGCCGTGGATGCCGATGCCCAGCTCGATCTCGTCCTCGCCGAGGGTGAAGTTGGGGCTGCCCTTGGCGGGGGTGGTGCAGGAGGTGAGCGCGACGCCGTAGCTGCGGGCGTTCGCGTTGACCTTGCGGGCCACCGCGGCCACCTCGGCGAGCGGGGCGCCCTCCTCGGCGAGCGCGCCGGCGATCTTCTCCACGAACAGGGTGGCGCCCGTGCCGCGGCGGCCGGGTCCGTGCTCGGTCCGCGCGACGGCCACGTCGTCGTCCACGACGACCTGCTCGACCTCGACGCCCTCGTCCTCGCAGTCCTCCGCCGCCATCGTGAAGTTGAGGATGTCGCCCGTGTAGTTCTTCACGATGTGCAGGACGCCCGCACCCGCGTCGACCGCGCAGGTGGCGGCCGCGATGTTGTCCGGCACCGGGGAGGTGAACACCGGGCCGGCCACGGCCGCCGCCAGCATGCCGCGCCCGACGAACCCGGCGTGCAGCGGCTCGTGCCCGCTGCCGCCGCCCGACAGCAGCGCGACCTTCCCGGCCGGCTCCCCGGCCGCTCCGGCGGCCCGCGTGACGATGCCCTTCTCCGCCTCGACGCGGAGCCCCGGGTGAGCGGCGGCCATTCCGCGCAGTGCGTCGGCGACGACACTCTCGGGGGAATTGATGAGCTTCTTCACGGGGGCCTCTTTCCTTGAAAGGGGAAGGCGGGACGGGGAACTCGGCACGCCGGTCCGGGGCGGAAATAGGAATTGCGGGACGGTATTAAGTCGGCACCGTCGCCGATCCGCCACCGCTTCCGGGGCACTTGGCTGGAACTTTACTCTGGTGAACCTGCGGAACAGCTGGGGTCCTTGGTCCCGGATTCGGCCGCAGAAGGGCCCGTTCGCAAGGGGGACCGTGCATATCTCGGGCCCGGCCGGAATCCGTGATAGGGATGAATAAGCAAGCGGAAATGAATTCGCAATGAGGAGGATTCACGTGAAGACCGTCGGTACGCGCATGATGATCAGCCCGCCCAAGTACGTGCAGGGCGCCGGGGCGATGAACGACCTGGGCGAGCACACGGCCCGCCTCGGGACGAACGCCGTGGTCCTCGCGGACAAGGGCGTCTGGGGCTTCGTGGACACGGCCGTCACCGCTTCCCTTTCCGGAGCGGGGGTCAAGCTGACCAAGGAGGTCTTCGGCGGTCTCTGTACCCAGAAGGAGATCGACCGGGTCGCCGCGGCCGCCCGGGACGCCGGCGCGGACGTCATCATCGGCATCGGCGGCGGCACGGCCATCGACACCGCGAAGGCCGTGGGCCACGCCCTCGGCGACATCGCCGTCGTGTCCGCGCCCACGGTGGCCTCCACCGACGCGCCGACCAGCGCGCTCGCCGTGATCTACACCGAGTCGGGCGCCTTCGAGCGCTACTCCTTCTTCCAGCGCAACCCCAACCTGGTCCTCGTCGACACCGCGCTCGTCGCGGGTGCGCCGAGCCGTTTCATCGTCTCCGGCATGGGCGACGCGCTCGCCACCTGGTACGAGGCCCGGGTCTGCGTGGCCGCCAACCGGGTCGCCATGGCCGGCGGTCTCGCCACCGAGGCCTCCCTCGCGCTCGCGCGGCTCTGCTGGGAGACCCTCATGGAGTACGGCCCCCAGGCCCGGCTGGCCGCCGAGGCGCACGTGGTCACCCCGGCGCTGGAGAAGGTCACCGAGGCCAACACGCTGCTCTCCGGCCTCGGTTTCGAGTCCTGCGGCCTCGCCGCCGCGCACGGCATCCACAACGGGCTGACCGTCTCGCACAAGGTGCACGGCATGATGCACGGCGAGAAGGTCAACATCGGCACCCTCGCCCAGCTGGTCCTGGAAGGCGCCCCGACCGACGAGCTGGACACCTACCTGCGCTTCAGCCGCGCGGTCGGTCTGCCGACCACCCTCGCCGAGATCGGTCTCGGCGACCCGGACCGCGAGGAGCTCCTCGCCATCGGGCGCGCGGCCACCGCGGAGGGCGAGACCACGCACAACATGCCCTTCCCGGTGTCTCCGGAGATGGTCGCCGACGCCCTGATCGCGGGCGACTCCTACGCCCGCGCCTACGCCAAGAGGTAGCCGCGGCAGTCAGGGCGCGGGCGGCCCAAGGGCTGCCCGCGCCCTACGGGGCCGTCCTCCCGGGCCGTCTCCTACGGGGCTTCGCGCGCGGGCCGTCCCCCGCGCGGCGGGCCCCCGTCGGGGGCGGCCCGGTGCGCGTCCGCGTCGGCCCGGTCCGAGTCCGCCCGGTCCGGCGTGGTGGCCTCCGGGGCGGACGTGCGGGACGCCAGGAGCAGGGCGATGTCGTCCGGCCGGTCGGTGGAGTGCCCCGCCTCGGCGACGAGCCGGTCCGCCGTCTCGGTCAGCGGAGCGGGGCCGGCGGCCGCCAGCGCGGCCCGCAGCCGCTCCACTCCCACGTCGATGTCCGTGCCCGGGATCTCCACCAGCCCGTCGGTGTACAGGGCGAGCACCGCCCCCGGCTCGATCCGCAGCCGGGTCACCGGATACGAGGCCCCGGCGTCGACGCCCAGCACCGTCCCGCCCGCCAGGTCCAGCACCTCCGTCCGGCCGCCCGGATGCCGCAGCAGTGGCTGGGGGTGCCCGGCCCGGACGGCGAGGGCGAGGCCGGACGCCGGGTCGAGCAGGACGTAGCAACAGCTGGCGAACTGGCCCGGATCGAGGTCGATGAGCAGCTCGTTCGTGCCGCGCATGACCTGCTCCGGCTCGTTGCCGCTGAGCGCGAAGGCCCGTACGGCGCTGCGCAGTTGACCCATCGTGGCCGCGGCGGCCACCCCGTGGCCCTGGACGTCGCCGATGACCAGCGCGAGCCGGCCGCCGCCGACCTCGATGACGTCGTACCAGTCGCCGCCGACGTCCATCCCGGCGGTGCCGGGCAGGTACCGCCCCACCGTGACCACGTTGTCCCGTACCGGCAGCCGGTGCGGGAGCAGCGCCGCCTGGAGTCCGCGGGCCAGGGCCGCTTCGCTGTCGTAGCGCCGGGCCCGTTCCAGTGCCTGCGCGATCAGCCCGGCCAGCGCCGTGAGGACGGTGCGCTCCTCCGGACTGAACCCGCGCGGGGCGTCGAAGCCGAGGATGCACGAGCCGACCGGCCGGCCGGAGGCGATCAGGGGGAGGAAGGCCCGGGCGCCGACATGGGCGTCCAGCTCGATCCCCGGGTAGGCGGCGGCCAGGTGCTGCATCGACTCGAAGAACAGCGGTCGGCCCGAGGTGAGGGTCTCGACCCCGGGCAGCCGGACGTCCAGCGCGACCCCGTCGAACCGGTCGAGGAAGCCTCGCGGGAAGCCGGTCTCCCAGGCCAGGTGCAAGTGGCCCTCGCCGAGCAGGTAGATGGCCAACTGCCTTCCGCCGAAGGCCGGGAGCAGCTCGTCGGTGACCACCATCGACACCTGGCGCGCCGTCACCGCCTCGGTCAGCGCGATCGCCAGCGCCACCGGGCGGTACAGGGCCGAAGCCCGGTCGGCGGGCGAACCCGGGCCCGGGGACCCGAGCCCCGCACCGGGCCACATGAGCGACTCGGGCGCGTACGAGGGCGGTTCGGCCTCCGCGATGGTGACGGTGACCCCGTCGAAACCGGGATGCAGCCCCACCGACAGCCAGTGCGGGGAGGATTCGGATCCGCGCGGGGCTGCCTGGAAGTGCACCGGCGCGGGGGAGAGGAACACGGCCCGGAAGTGGTCCTCGTAGGCGGGGTGCCCGAGCCAGGGCAGTGCCTCCCACAGCGTCCGCCCGCAGAGGTCCGGCCCGTGGGAACCGAGCAGGGTCGTGGCGGTGGAGCGGGCGCGGGAGTTGGCGAAGCCGATCACGCCCTGCCGGTCCACGGACAGGACGGCCAGGTCCAGCCGGTCCACGGCGGCGCGGGCACCGGCGGCGTGGCCGTCCACGGGGCTTCCCCCGTGCTTGCCCGCCGGGCCGACCGCCGCACCGACTGCCGGGCCCGGATCGGGCAGGCAGACCGGGTCGCCCTCCCAGGTCACGGTGGCTCCGCCCGCGGCGAGCGCGGCCAGCTCCCCGGCCAGCCGGGCGGCCACCGCGCGCAGCCGCTTGCGGTCACCGGGTCCGACGGGGACTCCGGGGGTCGCGGGGCGGAGCACCACGAGGACGCCGTAGCGCTCGCGGCCGCGGGTCACGGGCTCGTAGAGCGAGCCGAAGGGGAAGGGCAGCCCGGCCATCAGCTGGGGGAAGCGCCGCATCGCCGATTCCGCGTCGGGCAGGTGCACGGACTGGCCGGACCGGTAGGCCTCGGCGACGGGGTAGGGGCGGTTCACGTGCATCCGCCACCAGGGGCGGAACAGCGGGCCCGGGATCCCGGTCACGGCCGCCATCAGCAGCAGCCCCTCGGTGCCGGAGCGCAGGTAGACCCCGCCCGCGTACCCGCCGGCGGCCCCCACGGCATCGAGAGCGGCCCGCGCGAGCGCCTGGGCCGTGGCGTCGGTGACGGGGCCGCCGGTGTCCGGTCTCGCCGTCACCCCTCCAGAATGCCCTGGGGCCGGTGCTTCCGCATACCCCTCGGACTCCCCGACGTACCGGTCGCCGTCGTCGACGCATCCGGATACCGGGCGCGCGACGGCGGCATTCGGAATTCCAGGCCCTGAATGGCGGAAGGGATCATGCCGGGTTAGCGTCGGTTGATGATCGCTCTCGTGGCACATGACCAGAGGAAGAAAGACCTATTGAATTGGGTGCGGCGCAATCACCGTGCCGTGACCCGGCACGGACTGGTGGGAACCAGCTCCACCGCACGATTGCTGAGATCGGAACTCGGCTTGCGGATCAGGTCGGTTGAGTCCGGTCCGCACGGAGGGGACCAGCAGATCGGCTCGATGGTGATTTCGGGCGATGTCACGTCGCTCGTATTCTTCTGGGACCCGCTGTGGGCCGCTCCGCACGTTCACGATGTACTCGCCCTCGTGCGAATTGCCGTGCTCCGCAATATCCCCGTGGCCCTGAATCCGGCGAGCGCGGAGGCCATGTCCGAGGACGGATTCTCCTTCGAAGGCCGGTCCGTCCGCCCGCTCGCGGCGGGCGCCCGTTCCCGCTGATCGGCAGCGCCCGGGCAGCGGGGCCCCGACGCCCGGGACCCGCGGTGTCGGCCGGCGTGTGCGGCTCGGGCTCCCTTTGCTCTCGTAGCGTCGGGCGGGCCGGTCTCCCCACAGCGGATTCCGGCCCCGGCGAGACGGCCCGGCGTCGTCCGATCGGCTGACGCCGGGGCGGGACCGGTGGGCTGAAAGTCCCTGTCGATCAGGGACTTTGCCCCGACCCCCGACCCTCCTCGAACTGCTTAGGTTTACCTAAGTGGAGTCGAACGAGGAGGTCCGGTGCCGTCGCTCAACGACAGCCGTCCAGGGACGACCGTACGCATCACGGGGATCGACCCCGGTCAGGCCGGCGGGAGCCGCAGACGGCTCCTGGAGTTCGGCTTCGTGCCCGGCGCGGACGTCACCGTCATCGCCCGGGGCGCCACCGGAGGGCTGCTCGTGGGGCTCGGGGACACCCGGGTCGCGCTGGACACCCGAACCGCCGGCCGGCTGAGGTGCGCCGGATGAGCTGTCACGCCACCGGGGCCGGTGCGACCGCCACGGCGGAGCGGCGGACCGGAACGCCGTTCGTCGCCCTCGTCGGCAATCCCAATGTCGGCAAGTCGACCCTCTTCAACGCCCTCACCGGCGCCCACCAGCGCGTCGGCAACTGGCCGGGCAAGACCGTCTCCGTGGCCCAGGGCGACTGGCGCACCGCGGGCGGCCGCCCCCTGCGCGTCGCCGACCTGCCCGGCTCCTACAGCCTGCTGCCCGACTCCCCGGACGAGGCGCTGGTGCGCGACGTGCTGACCGCGCCGGCGGGGGAGCGGCCCGACGCGGTGGTCTTCGCCCTCGACGCGGCCAACCCCGCCCGCAACCTGTACCTGCTCTCGCAGATCCTCGACACCGACATCCCCGTCGTCATCGCGCTCACCATGACCGACGTCGCTGCCCGGCGCGGGGCGCCTCCCGCCCCGGACGCGCTGGCCCGCGAGCTCGCGCTGCCCGTCGTACGGGTGGAAGGACGCTCGGGGACCGGGCTGGACCTGCTCGCCGAAGCGGTGGGCGAGGCCCTGGACGCCGTACCGCCTCCCCGCGGGCGGACGTCCGCCTGGGCGGCCGGCTCGCCCGTGGCGGCCGAACTGGCCGGGCTGACCGCCCAGGCCTCCGGGCTGACCCCGCACCCCCCGCGCTGGCTGGCCGTCAGCCTGCTCTGCGGGGAGGAGCCGCCCGAGGTCCCGGCGGCGCTGGCCGGGCGGGCCGGGGCGGCGGCGAACCGCCTCGCCGCGGCGGCCGCGGGGGAGGACGGCATCGAGGCAGATACCGAGGCCGACACTGACACCGATACCGACGCCGAACTCCTCGTCGCCGAGGCCCGCTACGCCTGGGCCCACGCCGTCATCCAACGCGCCGCGCCCCGCCCGGCCGGGGCCCGGCCCACCCTCACCGACCGCGTGGACCGGCTGCTGCTCTCCCGCGGTTTCGGCATCCCGTTCTTCCTCGCCGTCATGTGGGGGGTCTTCCAGGCCACCACCGTCCTGGCCAAACCCCTCCAGGACGGCCTCGGCGACTTCGTCTCCGGACCCGTCAGCGGCGGCGCCGACCGGCTCCTGGAAGCCGTCCGCGCGCCCGGCTGGCTGACCGGACTGCTGGTCGACGGCCTGATCAACGGGGTGGGCCAGCTGCTCACCTTCGTCCCGCTGATGATCATCATGTTCCTGCTGCTGGCCCTGCTGGAGGACTCCGGCTACTTCGCCCGCGCCGCGTTCGTCGCCGACCGCCTGATGCGCACGCTGAGGCTGCCCGGCCGCGCCTTCCTGCCGCTCGTCGTCGGCTTCGGCTGCAACGTCCCCGCCCTCGCCGGCACCCGGATCCTGAGCCGCCGCTCGCACCGGCTGCTCGTCGGCCTGCTCATCCCGTACATGAGCTGCACCGCCCGCCTGGCCGTCTACGTGATGATCGCGGGCGTCTTCTTCGGCTCGAACTCCGGCACCGTCGTCTTCTTCCTCTACGTCGCCTCCGTGCTGCTGGTCGTCGGCATGGGCCTGATCCTGCGGCCCCTGCTGTTCCGCGACATGAAGGAGGAACCGCTCGTCCTGGAGCTGCCCCCGTACCGGCTGCCCACCCTGCGGGTCACCGGCGCCCAGGTCTGGCAGAAGCTCGCCGCGTTCCTGCGCACCGCCGGCGGCATCATCGTCGCGACCGCGGCCGCCGTCTGGCTCCTCATGGCGATCCCGGCCGCGGCCGGCCACGGAGGCTTCGGCAAGGTCGACGTCGAGCAGAGCGTGTTCGGTACGGTCACGCGCGCCACGGCCCCCCTCGTGGCCCCCGCCGGCTTCGGCGACTGGCACGCCACGGCCGCGCTCGGCACCGGCCTGATCGCCAAGGAGGGCGTGATCTCCACCCTCGCCCAGACCTACTCGGCCGAGGAGGACGGCGACCCCAAGCTCCCCGCGAGCCTGCACGCCACCTTCGAGGAATCCTCCGGCGGCCACCAGGAGGCGGCCGCGCTCGCCTTCCTGGTCTTCGTCCTCGCCTACACCCCCTGCTTCGCCACCCTGGCCGCGCAGCGGGCCGAGATCGGCACCCGGCTGACCGTCATCGGCTTCGGCATCCAACTGGCGGCGGCCTGGCTGCTCGCCGTCGGCGTCTTCCAGATCGCGAGGCTGGTGTGGTGAGCGGCACCGGCGGACCCACGGGCTCCGGCCCCGGCATGCTGCGCCGCCTGCTGCGCGCCTTCGAGGAGGCGGCTCCCGGTGAGGGGCTCCCGCAGATCGCCGACCGGCTGGGCATCGACCGGGCCGAGGCGGCCGACCTCGCCGCGTACTGGGTCCGCAAGGGCCGGCTGCGCCGCGAGGAGATCGGCGGCCGCGACTGCGGGGGCTGCCTGGCCGCCACCCGCGGCTGCACGGCGTGCCCCGGCGGCGACGCGCCGGCCGCTTCCACCCGGCCGGTACTGGTCGCACTGACCCCCGTGCGCCCCTCGCGGCCTGAGGCCCCGCACACGTAGTGCCCGGCCGGGGCCCCGCGGGCCTGTCACCGTGCCCGGTGCCGCTTCGCGTAGGACCAGGTCACCGCGGTCATCAGGAGCGGTATGGCCAACAGCGGGGCGAAGACGAGGCCCCAGACGGTCCGTGCCGTACCGCTCGCCAGGTACGTATGGCTTTCGACCGTGAAGAGGACCACGAGTTGCCACAGCGTCCCCAGGACCAGGACCCCCGAGGCGGTCCAGGACAGCGCGGCGAGGACCCCGGGGCGCAGCGGCCGCCACCGGTCACCGACCAGCAGGAGCGGTGACAGGGCGGCCAGTTCGGCGAGGACGGACAGTCCGACGACGTAGGCGATGCCCCAGCCCGGGATGCCGTAGACCTCGCGCAGCACCTGGTCGCTGTAGCCCACGTAGACGCCGGATGCCATGGCGATGCGCCACAGGCCGGAGGGGACGGCGCACAGAGCGATGGCGTGGGCGGCCCGGCGGGCCCAGACGGGCGCGGGGGCGGGGAGAGGAGCGGTCGCTGTCGGCATGCGGCCCATGCTGGCCCTGGACGGGACGGCCGCGCTTCCTCCCTGACGGCGGACCGTATCCGCCCCGCGGAGGAGCGCGCACAGGCCGAGGGCAGACCTGAGGCGGGGGCGGATGCCGCACGAGCCGGGCGTCTGCGCATGCCCCACGGCCCAAGGGCGCAGCTCCGTACTTCGTACGACTGATCCGAACGCCTCCCCCGTCCGGGGGAGGTACGGGGCGGGGACCGACGGCCGCGGCCCGGAGGCGGGCAGGCTTGCGGACATGCGACAGCAGTACGACACGTCAACGCCCCCGCCGGCCTTCTCGGTCGCCGATGCCTTCACCCTGAGCACGGCCCTGGACGCCCTCGGCGGCGTCCGGGGCCTCGACACCCTCGACATGGCCTGCGGGCACGGCAGCACCACCCGGCTGCTGGCGAGCGGCGGGGCCCGCAGGACGGTGGGCGTCGACAGCTGCCCCGAGCGGATCCGCCGGGCCCGGGAGACCGGCGCGGACCTCGCGCACCGCGTCGAGTACGTCGTCGCGGACGCGGCGGCCGGAATGCCGGCCCTGGGGCCGTTCGACCTGGCCACCGCCGTGTACCTGTTCAACCAGGCCCACGACCGGGCGGCGCTGCACGCGATGTTCCGCGCCGTCCGAGCCAACCTGCGCCCCGGCGGGCGGCTCCTCGCCATCGTGCCGAACCCGGGGGCCTTCCCCTACGCGGACTGGGAGCCGTACGGGATCAGCGTCGTCGAGCGAGCTCCCGGCGGGGACGCCCCGCTGCTGCGGGCCCGGCTGGAGACCGACCCGCCGGTCCCGTTCGAATGCCGCGAATGGGCCCACGCCGACTTCGCGGAGGCCGCCGCCGACGCCGGCTTCGCCACGGTGGCCTGGCAGCCGACCCGGACCCCGCCCGCGTGCGAGACCCGGGACGAGACCTACTGGGCCCGCTACCGCACGGCGCCCGTCGGCTCCCTGATGAACTGCGTGGCCTGAGGGGCGTACGGGGTCTGAGGTGCCTGCGGAGTCTGAGGTGCCCGAGCGGCCCGGGACGCCGCCGCGACCCGCGGCGCGGCGCCGCCCGGCAGGCGGTGGCGGCTCAGGACTCCGCCGCCGCCGCGCGGACCAGCTCCACGATCCGGTCGCGGGCCGCCCTGCCCTCCGGGAGCGGCATCAGCGGGTAGTCGTGCGGCAGTCCCGGCTCCTCGATGAACTCCACCTCGGCGCCGGCCGCCCGCGCCCTGGTCAGCAGTTCGCGGCTGTCGGTCGTCAGGACGTCCCGCGTGCCCGTGAACACCGTCAGCGGGGCCAGTCCCGTGAACGACCCGTGCAACGGGCTCACCCGGGGATCGTCGGCCGCCAGGTTCCCCGCGTACAGCCGCCCGGCCTCCCGCAGGCCGGGGCGGGCCAGCATCGGATCGCCCGCCTCGATGGCCGCCTGGTCGGGATGGCTCATCGACACGTCCAGCCAGGGCGAGATCAGCACGATCCGGGACGGCTGCGCCCCGTTGCGGTCGCGCAAGCGCTGCGCCGCGGCCAGTGCGAGCCCGGCCCCCGCAGAATCCCCGAGGAGCACCGTGCCGCCCGCGCCCCCGCTCGCGATCAGGCCGCTGAGCAGGTCGGCGGCGACCGGGACGGTCCGGTCGGCGGTCCCGCGCGGGGCCAGTATGTACGCCGGTACGACCACCCGGGCCTGCGCCTGCGTGACCAGGGTCCGGATCAGCGACCAGTGCGCCCGGACCAGTTCGTTGATGTACCCGCCGCCGTGCACGTACAGCACCCTGGCGGCCGGTTCCACGCCGAGCGGCGAGACCTCGTACACCGGCCAGGCCCCGACGAAGGTCCGCGAGACCTCGGCCACGCGGCCGAGCGAACGCGGGGGGAGGTGCGACGCCGGGCGCCGCATCGATTCCGCCACCCGGGTACGGACCGCCTCGGCGCTCCCGAACCGTCTTCGCCGTCCCGCCGCGATCAGCGCGACCGAAAGCGCCCTGCTGCGCAGACTCGGCACGCCCCTCACCTCCCCATTCCCGGCCCGGCCCACTCCCCGGCCCCTGCCCTTCACCCCAGGAGCATAGGCGTGAAGCTGGGCTGTGGACCCGCTTAAGAAATCCTCGATGGACTGATCACCCGCAGGTCGGCAGATTGGTCTCGTCCGCACGCTGCCCGGCCCGCACGCCCCGTAGCGCTTCCTTCCGCATGCCTGGAGCCACCCCCATGAAGGCACTCGTCAAGCACAAGGCCGAGCCCGGGCTGTGGCTGATGGACGTCCCCGAGCCCGAGTACGGCCCCGGCGAGGTCCTGATCAAGGTGCTGCGCACCGGCATCTGCGGGACGGACCTGCACATCCGCTCCTGGGACGGCTGGGCGCAGGGCGCCGTCAAGACCCCCCTCGTGCTCGGCCACGAGTTCGTCGGCGAGGTGGCGGCGCTCGGCGCGGGCGTCACCGGCATCGAGATCGGCGCGCTGGTCAGCGGCGAGGGTCACCTGGTGTGCGGGACGTGCCGCAACTGCCTGGCCGGGCGCCGCCACCTGTGCCGCAGCACGATCGGGCTCGGGGTCGGACGCGACGGCGCCTTCGCCGAGTACGTCGTGCTGCCCGCGCAGAACGTGTGGGTGCACCGGACGAAGGTGGACCTCGACGTCGCTGCGATCTTCGACCCCTTCGGCAACGCCGTGCACACCGCGCTCTCCTTCCCGCTCGTCGGCGAGGACGTGCTGATCACCGGCGCGGGCCCGATCGGGATCATGGCGGCGGCCGTGGCCAAGCACGCGGGAGCCCGCAACGTGGTGATCACGGACGTCAGCCCGGAGCGTCTGGAGATCGCCCGCAAGGCCGGCGCCACCCTCGCGCTCGACGTCTCGAAGGCGACCATCGCCGACGCGCAGGCCCAGCTCGGCCTGCGCGAGGGCTTCGACATCGGCCTGGAGATGTCCGGGCGCGGCGAGGCCATGCGCGACATGATCGACAACATGACGCACGGCGGCCGGATCGCCATGCTGGGCCTGCCGGCGCAGGAGTTCGCGGTCGACTGGGCCAAGGTCGTGACCTCGATGATCACGATCAAGGGCATCTACGGCCGCGAGATGTTCGAGACCTGGTACGCGATGACCGTGCTGCTGGAGGGCGGGCTCGACCTCAGCCCCGTCATCACCGGCCGGTACGCCTACGGGGACTTCGAGGCCGCGTTCGACGAGGCGGCGACCGCCCGCAGCGGCAAGATCATCCTGGACTGGACCCAGGCGTAACGATCCGGGCGCAGTAAGCCCGGGCGCAGTAAGCCGGGGCGCAGTAAGCCGGGGCGCAACCAGCCGGGCGCAGCCGCCCGGGCGTCCAGCCCCCACAGACCATTTCCCTCCGGCCGGGCCCCGCAGCACCCTCCCCCCTCCGCGGGGCCCGGCCCCCCTCCCTCCGCCGCACCAGGAGAAAGAGAGCACCGCACATGTTCGAGACCGTCCGCGCGGACCTCCGTACGACCCTCGACGAGATCCGCGCCGCGGGTCTGCACAAGCCCGAGCGCGTCATCGGTACCCCGCAGAACGCCGCCGTCGCGGTGACCTCGGGCGGCGCCCCGGGTGAGGTCCTCAACTTCTGCGCCAACAACTACCTCGGTCTCGCCGACCACCCCGAGGTGGTCATCGCGGCGAAGGAGGCCCTGGACCGCTGGGGTTACGGCATGGCCTCCGTGCGCTTCATCTGCGGTACGCAGGAGGTGCACAAGGAGCTGGAGGCGCGGCTGTCCGCGTTCCTCGGCCAGGAGGACACGATCCTCTACTCCTCCTGCTTCGACGCCAACGGCGGAGTCTTCGAGACCATCCTCGGCGCCGAGGACGCGGTGATCTCCGACGCCCTCAACCACGCCTCGATCATCGACGGCATCCGCCTCTCCAAGGCCCGCCGCTTCCGCTACGCCAACCGCGACATGGCGGAGCTGGAGACCAGGCTCAAGGAGGCCACCGAGGGCGGTGCCCGCCGCAAGCTGATCGTCACCGACGGCGTGTTCTCCATGGACGGCTACGTGGCCCCGCTCGCCGAGATCTGCGACCTCGCGGAGCGCTACGACGCCATGGTCATGGTCGACGACTCGCACGCCGTCGGCTTCGTCGGCCCCGGCGGCCGCGGCACCCCCGAACTGCACGGGGTCATGGACCGCGTGGACATCATCACCGGCACCCTCGGCAAGGCACTGGGCGGCGCCTCCGGCGGCTACGTCGCGGCGCGCGCCGAGATCGTCGAGCTGCTGCGCCAGCGCTCGCGCCCGTACCTCTTCTCCAACTCCCTCGCCCCGGTCATCGCGGCGGCCTCCCTCAAGGTCCTCGACCTGCTGGAGTCGGCCGACGACCTGCGCGAGCGGCTCGCCGCCAACACCGCGCTCTTCCGTACGAAGATGACCGAGGCCGGCTTCGAGATCCTGCCCGGTGACCACGCCATCGCCCCCGTGATGATCGGCGATGCGGCGGAGGCGGCCAAGATGGCGGAACTCCTGCTGGAGCGAGGGGTCTACGTGATCGGCTTCTCCTACCCGGTGGTGCCGATGGGCGCCGCGCGGATCCGCGTCCAGCTCTCCGCCGCGCACTCGACGGCCGACGTGGAGCGGGCGATCGCGGCGTTCGTCGACGCCCGGGCCGCCCTGGCAGCGGCCTAGCCCCGAGTCCTGGCTGACCCCCGTTCGCAGCGCGCGGCGCCGTTGCCGGGGGCCAGCCCCCCCGGACCCCCGCTCCTCAAACGCCGGAGGGGCTGGATGTGGCCGACGCCGGCGGGCACGTGATCGTCGGCAGCCCGGAAAATCCAGCCCCGCCGGCGTTTGAGGCGTGGGTTCCGGGGCGGAGCCCCGGGGAACGGCGGAAGGGCGGGTAGGGGACAGGCTCCCCGCCCCCGATATCAGCCGGGACCGGCCGGACCTCCGCCCGGCCTGGGCCGGCCCGGATACCCGGGTGGGGGCGGGGCACTCCGACGGAGGTACCGGCCCGGGCCCCGGCCGATCGGTCGGCCCGGCAGGGCTCCGCGGGCTGCGAGAATGGCACTGTGATCGACCCCCGGAGGCTGCGCATCCTGCGGGCCGTCGCGGACCACCGTACGGTGACCGCCGCGGCCGCAGCGCTCTACCTCACCCCCTCCGCCGTCTCCCAGCAGCTCGCGGCGCTGGAGCAGGAGACCGGGCACGCCCTGCTGACCCGCAGCGGCCGGGGCGTCCGGCTCACCGCGGCCGGGCAGATCCTGCTCGGGCACGCCCACGAAGTGCTCGCACAGCTGGAGCGGGCGGAAGCGGAACTCGCCGCCTACGCCGGCGGCTCGGCGGGCGAGGTCACCGTGGCCGCCTTCGCCACCGGCATCGCCGAGGTACTGGCCCCCGCCATCACCCGGCTCGCCGCCGACCACCCCGGGATCCGGCTGCGCGTACGCGACGCGGAGGGCGACCAGAGCCTGCTGCTCCTGCTCGACGGGGAGGCGGACCTGGCGCTCGCCGTCGAGTACCGGGGAGCCCCGGGCGCCGACGACGGCCGGCTGTCCGTGCTCCCGCTCTACGCCGAGCCCTTCGACGCGGTCCTCCCGGCCGGGCACCCGCTCGGGGACCTGCCCGAGGTGTCCCTGGCCGACCTCTCCGCTGCGGACTGGGTGGGCCAGTACCCCGGAAACCCCTGCCACGACGTGATGCTCCTGGCCTGCGAACTGGCCGGCTTCCAGCCCCGGTTGGTGCACTCCTCCGACGACTTCCGGGCCGTGGTGGCCCTGGTCGGCGCCGGCGCCGGAGTGGCCCTCGTGCCGCGTTCCGCGCTGCGCGGCATGGACCTCAAGGAGGTCCAGGTCCGCCCGGTGTCCGGTCCGGCGCCCACCCGCCGCGTCTTCGCCGCCACCCGGCGCGGCGCCGAGGCGCACCCGCTGATCGCCCCGGTCCTGGCGGCCCTGACCCGTGAGGCGGACCGGCTCCCGGAACACTGACCCGGGAGCCCGCCCTAACCGCGGGCCTGCCCGACCGTGAAGACGGCGCCGGGCGCGGCGTGGTCCACGGGCCCCGAGTAACGGGCGGCGGCGCGGGAGACGGCCTCGGCCGGGTCGAGGTCCCGGCCGACGTGCGTGAGGACCAGCCGTCCGGCGCGGGCCGCACGGGCGGTGTCGCCGGCGTCCTCGGGGGTGTGGTGCACCGGCTCCCCGTCCGCCGGGTGCGCCGGACTGTCGGCCTCGCAGAGCAGGAGCGCGCAGTCCTCGGCGAGCCGGGTCAGGGCCGAACAGGGCGCCGTGTCCCCGGAGTACACGAGGGACCGGCCTCCCGACTCGGCGCGCAGCGCGAAGGCGGGCATGCCGTGGGACACCGCCCGGCTGGTGAGGCCGAGCGATCCGGCCCGCGCGCGGTGGCCGTCGTACAGCTCGTGGACCTCGAAGGCGGCCTCGACCGGGCTGCGGTCCGGGCCGTTGGTGAGGAACCCCGCCAGCCGGTCGGCGATGCCGGGCGGCCCGTAGAGGGGGAGCGGCGCGGGGCGCCGTACGTCGGCGTACAGCAGGCCGTAGTACGCGGTCAGCAGATCGGCCGTGTGGTCGGCGTGCAGGTGCGAGATCCATATCGCGTCGAGCTCGCCGAGCCCGACGTGGCGTTGCAGCGGTCCCAGGGTTCCGCTGCCCGCGTCGACCCAGACCCGGGCTCCGCCGCCTTCGAGCAGGTAGCCGGAGCAGGGGTTGTCGGCCCGGGGGTAGGGCGTCGCGCTGCCCAGGACGGTGAGCCGGAGAAGATCGTCTGCCATCCGGGGAGTCTAGGACGCCGTGCGCCGCGGCCCCGGGCCGGGCCGACCGCCCCCCCGGCTGTGCGCTCAGGCGCGGATGACTTCCACGCCCGCCGCCTCGAAAGCCTCGGCCACCGAGGGGGACAAGCCGGTGTCCGTCACCAGCACGTCGACGGCGTCGGTCGCGACGATCCGGGCGAAGGCGCGGACGCCCAGCTTGCTGGAGTCGGCCGCGATCACCACGCGGCGGGCGCGCTCGCAGAGCAGCCGGTTCATGGCGGCCTCGTCCTCGTGCCGGGTGGCGGCCCCGTCGGCCGGGTCGAAGGCGTCCACGCCGACGACGGCGGTGTCCACGGAGAGCTGCCCGAGCACCTGCATGGCGAGGGGGCCCGTGAGCTCGTACGACTGGGGCCGGGCCACGCCACCGGTGAGCACGATCTTGAACTGCGGTCTGATGACCAGCTCACCCGCGATGTTCAGCGCGTTGGTGACCACGGTGAGGGCCGGGGAGCCGGTGGCGAGGTCGGGGCGGGCGGCCAGCGCACGCGCCACCTCGGTGGTCGTGGTGCCACCGGTCAGGCCGATCACCTCGCCCGGGACGATCAGCGCCGCGACGGTTTCGCTGATGCGGCTCTTCTCGGCGGCCCGGCGCGAGGTGCGGTAGCGCAGGGGGAGTTCGTACGAGACCCCGTGCACGACCGCTCCACCGCGCGTGCGGACCAGTAGCTGCTGCTCGGCGAGCTGGTCGAGGTCGCGCCGGATCGTGGCGGCGGACACGCCGAGGGCCTCGGCGGCGGGCTCCACTTCCAGCTCGCCCCGCTCCACCAGCAGGTCCAGCAGTGTCTGCCAGCGTTCCTTGCGGGTCATCGGCCGCCCTCTCGGTCTCGTCCTCGATCGCTTCTTCGATCGTGTCCTCGGCCGTCGCTCCGCCGTTCGCTTCGGCGCTCACTCTTGGCCTACACGTCGAGATTAACGCAGCAGATCATCCCGGAGATGCTTGAAGTTGCGTGAAAGAGCCCACTATCTTGCAGGAACACGCATTCAGGGAGCACGCACCGCGCTAGGGAGCCGCCATGAGCCATGTCGCGTACGAGTTGGGCACGCAGCCCGCATGCTGGGAGCGGGCCGCCGAACTGGCCCCGGAACACCGGGCGGTGCTGCCGCGGCCGGGGGAGCGTACCGCGATCGTCGGATGCGGGACCTCGTACTACATGGCCCAGGCCGCCGCCGTGTTGCGCGAGGAGGCCGGGCAGGGCGAAACCGACGCCTTCCCCGCCTCGGAGTTCCCCCGCCACCGGCGCTACGACCGGGTCGTCGCGCTCACCCGGTCCGGGACCACCACCGAGGTCCTCGACCTGCTGGCCGGACTGCGGGACGCCGGGGTACCCACCACCGCGGTCATCGGGGACCCCGCCACCCCCGTCATCACCCTCGCCGACGCGCTCGTCGTACTCGACTTCGCCGACGAGCAGTCCGTCGTCCAGACCCGCTTCGCCACCACCGCCCTCACCCTGCTGCGCGCCCACGTCGGCCTGCACAGCCCCTCCGTCGTCGCCGACGCGCGCGCGGCCCTCGCCGACCCGCTTCCCGCGGAGCTGGAGACCCGGGGCCAGTTCACCTTCCTCGGCCGCGGCTGGAGCGTCGGACTCGCCAACGAGGCCGCGCTGAAGATGCGCGAAGCCGCCCTGGCCTGGGCCGAGTCCTACCCGGCCATGGAGTACCGGCACGGCCCCATCAGCGTCTCGGCGCCCGGCACCGCCACCTGGTCGCTCGGCGACGCGCCCGAAGGGCTCGCCGAACAGGTCCGCGGGACCGGAGCCCAGTGGGTGGCCGGGCGCCTCGACCCGCTCGCCGAGCTGGTCCGCGTACACCGCCTGGCCATCGCCGTCGCCGCCCACCAGGGGCTGGACCCGGACGCGCCGCGCAACCTGACCCGGTCCGTCATCCTCACCACGGGCGAGGAGGCCGTCCGATGAGCCTGGTTCCCGCCGGCAGGCTCGTCCTGGAGGCCGCCGCCCAGGGCCGCGCCGTCGCAGCCTTCAACATCATCACGCTGGAGCACGCCGAAGCGGTCGTCGCGGGCGCGGAATCGGCCGGACTGCCCGTGGTCCTCCAGCTCAGCGAGAACGCCGTCAAGTTCCGCGGCGGAGCACTGCTGCCGATCAGCCGCGCGGCCGTGGCCGTCGCCGAGGCCGCCGGGGTCCCGGTCGGGCTGCACCTGGACCACGTCAAGAGCTCCGAACTGCTGCGGCAGGCCGTGGACGCCGGATTCAGCTCGGTCATGTACGACGCCGCGCACCTCTCCTACGCCGAGAACCTGGAGGCCACCCGCTCCGCCGCCGACTGGGCCCACGTCAACGGGCTCTGGATCGAAGCCGAACTGGGCGAGGTCGGCGGGAAGAACGGGGCCGCGCCGCTGGACCCGCACGCACCCGGCGCCCGTACCGACCCGGACGAGGCACGGCGGTTCGTCGCCGACTCCGGGGTGGACGCGCTGGCCGTCGCCATCGGCAGCAGCCACGCCATGACCAGCCGGACCGCGGCCCTGGACCACGTGCTGCTCGGCCGCCTCGCCAAGACGGTCGACGTGCCGCTGGTGCTGCACGGCTCCTCCGGTCTGCCGGACGCGGAACTCGCCGCGGCCGTCGCCGGCGGCATCCGGAAGGTCAACATCGGCACCGCGCTCAACGTGGCGATGACCGAGGCCATCCGCACCCATCTGACCCCCGCGGATCCCCGTCCGTACTTGACCGCCGCACGGGAGGCGATGACGGCGACGGCCGCCGCTATGATCAGCGCCCTGAACTGACGGGAACGGGTACCGGGGGGATTTTCGATGAGCGCACAGCAGGGCCTCAGCAGCAGACGGCGGCTCCTTCTCGGACTGGGGGCCCCGCTGCTGCTCGGTGCGGCGGGGCTCGGCTACGCGATGTGGCCCGAGGAGGAGAAGGCGGAGAAGGTCCGCACCGATGTGGCCCCGCTCAACCGGCGCTTCTGGACCGCGCTGGGCGACGTGACCGACGCGCACTGGCTGGGCTACGGCATCGACGAGTCCAACAACGACCGCACGGTCCCGAGGGCGGATTCCCGGATGCGGCTCGTCGGGGTCGCCCACCTCAAGCCGGGTACGGCGAACCGCATCATGCGCGATCCCGCCCACCACTTCGAGGTCGGGCCGCTGGCCGGGCCGCCCGCCGCGCTGAAGCCGTACATCCCCTCCAGTGCGGCCTGGAAGCAGAGCGTGACGTACGACAAGGTCGCTCTGGAGGAGGGCCTGAGCGTGATCCCGTCGGGCACCTTCCGCTTCGACGCCATCCGCGACCTCGTCTACTTCGACTACGTCTTCCTCTACAGCTGAGCGGCGGCTGAGCGGCGACTGAGCGGCGGCCCGCGGAAGTCCTCCCACTCAGTGGGAGGACGGACGCGGCGGCATTGAAGCCGCGGCCCGGTCGGTGTTTCGTCGGATCCCGGAGCAGAGCAGGCGCCGCCGAGGGAAGGCCACCGCACATGCCGCAGCAGCCGCAGCCGTATCTCCCGCACCGATTCGGGGTGTTCCTCGCCCCTTACCACCGGCCCGACGGTGACCCCGCGCTCCAGCTGCGCCGGGACCTCGACCTGGCCGCCGACCTCGACCGGCTCGGCTACGAGGAACTGTGGGCCGGCGAACACCACTCCGCCGGCTACGAGATCATCGCCTCGCCCGAGGTGTTCCTGGCCGCGGCCGCCGAACGCACCGGCCGGATCATGCTCGGCACCGGGGTCAACTCCCTCCCCTACCACCAGCCGTTGATCCTCGCCGACCGGATCTGCCAGCTCGACCAGCAGTCCCGGGGCCGCGCCATGCTCGGCGTCGGACCGGGCCAACTGCCTTCCGACGCCTTCATGATGGGCGTCGACCCGCTCCACTCCCGCGCGATGACGGCCGACTCGCTCGACGCCATCGTGCGGCTGCTGCGCGGGGAAACGGTCACCGCCGCCACCGACTGGTTCGCCCTGGAGGAGGCCCGGCTCCAGCTCGGGCCCTACCGGGGCCGGGAACTGGACGTGGCCGTCGCCTCCGCCGTGTCGCCGACCGGGGCGGTGCTCGCGGGACGCCACGGGGTGGGGATCTCTCGCTCGCCGCCGCCGACCCCACCGGGTACGCGCTGCTCGACGCCAACTGGGCCGCCCACGAGCGGGCCTGCGGCGAAGCCGGCCGCGCCGCCGACCGTTCCACCTGGCGGCTGGTCACCCCGGTGCACCTGGCCGAGACCCGCGAACAGGCCCTGCGCGAAGCCGAGTACGGCACGCCCGGCATCGTGGACTACATCGAGAAGCTCGGCGGGACCCGCCTCGACGGCTGCGCCACCCCGGCCGGCGCGGTCGAGCGGTGGACCACCGAAGGGCTGCCCACCTTCGGTCGGGCCGTCATCGGAGCCCCCGAGGACGCCGTCCGGCGCATCGAGCAACTCGCCGAGAAGACGGGCGGGTTCGGTACCTTCCTGATCCTCCGGCTGGACCTCGCCGAACCCGCGGCCGCCCTGCGCAGCCTGGAGCTCTTCGCCGAGCGGGTCGTCCCCCGGCTCACCGGCCACACCGAGGCCCGCCGCGCCAGCCTGGAGTGGGCCGGGCGCAACAGCGAACGGTTCACCGGCGCCCTGCGCCGGTCCACGATGGAAGCCATCGCCCGCAAGGGGGAGGTCCGTTGAGGGCCGCGGTGCTCGAAGACGGGGTGTTCCGGGTACGGGAGCACCCGGATCCGGTGCCCGGCCCCGGGCAGGCGCTCGTGGAGAGCGCCGCCTGCGGGATCTGCGGCTCCGACCTGAGCGCGGTGGCGCACACCGAGGACTTCCTGCGGGCCTCCCGGGACAGCGGCACCACCAGCTTCCTCTTCGACCCGGACCGGCCCCTGGTGATGGGCCACGAGTTCTCCGGCCGGGTCCTGTCCTACGGGCCCGGCGCGACCGGCCCCGAACCGGGCACCGGGGTCGTCGGCCTGCCCTGGGCGGTCGACCCGGGCGGGGTCGTGCGGACCGTGGGCTACAGCAATGCCTTCCCCGGCGGATTCGGCGAACGGATCGTCGTACAGGCCCGCGCCCTGCTGCCCGTCCCGCCGTCCCTGGACCTGGCGCTCGCCGCCCTCACCGAGCCGCTGGCCGTCGGTTTCGGCAACATCGCCCGCAGCGCGGCGGGAAAGGACACCCCGGCCGTGGTCGTCGGCTGCGGCCCGGTCGGCCTCGGAGCCGTCGCCGCGCTGCTGGAGCGGGGCGCCGGACCCGTGGTGGCCTCCGATCCGTCGGCGCTGCGGCGGGCGGCCGCCCTGCGGCTCGGCGCACACGCGGTGGTGGACCCGGCCGAGCGGGACCCCGTACGCGTCTGCGCGGAACTCGCCGGAGCCCGCCCGCGGCCCACCGTGGTCGTGAACTGCGTCGGCGTACCCGGCATGTTGAACCAGCTCCTGCACGCGGTTCCGCGCGGCACCGAGATCCTGCAGATCGGCGGGGTGATGACCGAGGACGTGATCCGCCCGGTGGTCGGCATGTACAAGGACGTCACGATCCGCATGTGCCTGACCTACCCGCCCGAGGAGTTCGGCGCCACCCTCGCCCGCCTCGCCGACGGCCGCATCGATCCCGCGTCCCTGGTCACGGGAGAAGCGGGCTTCGGCGGGCTCGACGCGGCCTTCGCCTCCCTGCGGCGGCCGGAGGAGCACATCAAGGTCCTGATCCGGCCCGGGCAGGACGGAACCGGGGTGATCGCCCGCTGATCGCGCCCACCGGCAGGCCGCTGACCCTTCCGGATTCTTGGAACAGGTTCTAGTCTGCCCCGCGGCGGCGGCGGACGGCCGCGCGACCTTGCGCCACGAGACCTTGAGCCACGAGAGACCCGGAGGGGCCGTGCACCTCGAATACACGCCTGAGCAGCAGCGGTTGCGCACCGAGCTGCGCGCCTACTTCGCCGAACTGATCCCGGACGACGTCTACGCGCGGTACGAGGACCCTGCCGAGCAGAAGCGCTTCTACCGGGAGACCATCCGCCGGCTCGGCGCCGACGGCTGGCTCGGCGTCGGCTGGCCCAAGGAGTACGGCGGGCGCGGGATGTCGCCCATGGACCAGTTCATCTTCTTCGACGAGGCCGCGCAGGCCGTCGTACCGCTGCCGCTGATGGCCCTCAACACCGTCGGGCCGACCATCATGCAGTTCGGCACCGACGAGCAGAAGGCGTACTTCCTGCCCAAGATCCTCGCGGGCGAGATCGACTTCGCCATCGGCTACAGCGAGCCCGACGCCGGCACCGACCTCGCCGCCCTCAAGTGCAAGGCCGTCCGCGAGGGCGACGAGGAGACCGGCACCTACGTCGTCGACGGGCAGAAGATCTGGACCACCAACGGCGACACCGCCGACTGGGTCTGGCTCGCCGTCCGCACCGACCCGGACGCCCCCGCGCACAAGGGCATCACCATGCTCCTCGTGCCGACCTCCGACCCCGGATACTCCTGCACCCTCATCAACACCCTGGCCTCGCACGACACCACCGCGAGCTACTACGAGAACATCCGGGTGCCCGCGAGCCGCCGCGTCGGCCAGGAGAACAAGGGCTGGCGGCTGATCACCAACCAGCTCAACCACGAGCGCGTCACCCTTGCCGCCCACGGCACCATGGCCATCCGCGCCCTGCACGACGTCCAGCGCTGGGCCGCCGAGACCAAGCTCGCCGACGGCCGCCGCGTCATCGACCTCTCGTGGGTCCGCGGCCGCCTGGCCCGCACCCACGCCCGCCTCGACGCGATGAAGCTGCTGAACTGGCAGATGGTCAACGCCGTCCAGGACGGCAACCTCACCCCGCAGGACGCCTCCGCCGTCAAGGTCTACGGCTCCGAGGCGCGCAGGGACGCGTACGCCTGGCTGATGGAAGTGGTCGGCGCGGCCGGCTCCCTGAAGGACGGCTCCGCGGGCGCGGTCCTGCACGGCGAACTGGAACGCGGCTACCGCAGCGCGGTCATCTTCACCTTCGGCGGCGGCAACAACGAGATCCAGCGCGAGATCATCTCGTGGATCGGCCTCGGCATGCCGAGGGTGCGCCGCTGACCGGTGTCATGGGCGGGTTGCCGCGGTTCCTCCCCCCCCCGATGCCCCATCAGGGCGCCATCACCCGCAGGTTCTGTCACTCCGGGGGGAGTGCGCCAGCGGCTGCCCGATCCATTCGGCCTGACCACGTGGCCGTTCCTCACTGCCGCACCTCCCATGGGCTCCAACGACCTGGCGTCGTCGGGTGACTTGCTGTTTCCTGGAAGGCGTGCGCACAGAGCGTTGTGGCAGCACGACCGGTCCCGCACCGACGGTGACCGTGGCACCTCAGGACAGCCGCCAGGCCGAGCCGATGGGGGAACTCCATGACCGCCGCGCACGAAGTCCCGGACATCCTCTCGCGGGAGTTCGCCGAGAACCCCTACCCGGCCTACCGGGCCATGCGCGAGAGCGCACCCCTGAACTGGCACGAGGGGACGCAGAGTTGGATCATCTCGCGCTACGAGGACGTCGCGCGGGCCTTCAAGGACAAGGAGGGGCTCTTCACCACGGACAACTACGCGTGGCAGGCCGAGCCCGTGCACGGCAAGACCCTGATCCAGATGAGCGGCCGCGAACACGCCACGCGACGCGCCCTGGTCGCCCCGGCCTTCCGCGGCAACGAGCTGCGGGACAAGGTCGTTCCGGTCATCGAGCGCAACGCCCGTGAGCTGATCGACGCGTTCCGCGACACCGGGTCCGTCGACCTCGTGAGCGGATTCGCCTCCCACTTCCCCATCTCGGTCATCGCCGACATGTTCGGACTGGACCGGTCCGGCCAGCGGGCCCTCGGCGGCTGGTACCGGGCCTTCGTGGCGTTCACCGCCAACCTGTCCGGTGACCCGGAGCGGGCGGCGGAGGGCGCGCGGGCCCAGGCCGAGTTCGCCGCGTACATGCTGCCGGTCATCAGGAACCGGCGGGAACACCTCGGAGACGACCTGCTGTCCGCGCTCTGCACCGCCGAGGTCGACGGCGTGAGCATGAGCGACGAGGACATCAAGGCGTTCTGCAGCCTGCTGCTGACGGCCGGCGCCGAGACCACGGACAAGGCCGTCGCGGGCCTCTTCGCGAACCTGCTGGCCAACCCCGACCAGCTCGCCGCCGTACAGCGCGACCGGGGACTCATCGACCGTGCCTTCGCGGAGACCCTGCGCTACACCCCGCCGGTCCACATGATCATGCGGCAGACCGCCGTCGACGTCACCATGAGCGGCGGCACCATCCCGGCCGGGGCCACCGTCACCTGCCTGATCGGCGCCGCCAACCGCGACCCCGAGCGCTACAAGGACCCGGACAGCTTCGACCTGTTCCGCGACGACCTGACGGCGACCAACGCCTTCTCCGCGGCCGCGGACCACCTGGCGTTCGCGCTCGGACGGCATTTCTGCGTCGGTGCGCTGCTGGCCAGGGCCGAGGTGGAGATCGCCACCAACCAGCTCCTCGACGCCATGCCCGGCCTCCGCCCGGCCCAGGGGTACGACCCGGCGGCCGAGGGGGTCTTCACCCGCGGGCCGAAGTCGCTGCTCGTGGAGTTCACTCCGGCCGCCGGCTGAACCGTCGCCCGTCCTACCGGCGGTCGTCCCGCACCGGGCCGTCCTGCCGGTGGTCGGGGTGGACCCAGCTCGGCTTGCGGAACCTCGGGAAGCACACCGGCGCCACGACGCCCAGGAGCAGCAGGACCAGGCCCTTGGCCGGGCCGGACAGCCAGGTGAGCATGCCGCCGTGTGCGGCCGCCACCAGCATCACCCCGACGACCTTCGTCCTCGTCGGGTGTGTCCTCCGCGGTGGCCGCGGACGCATGCTCGGTGCCCGTCCCGGCTCCCGCACATCGACGGCGGAGGCCGGCTCAGACCTGGCCGGCTCCGCCGTCCACGAAGAGTTCGATCCCGGTGATGAAGCTGCTCTCCCGGGAGGCCAGGAACAGGGCCGCCGCGGCCACCTCCTCGGGGCGTCCGGCCCGGCCGAGCGGGACTCCGGCGGTCGCCCGCTCGCGTACGTGCGCCGGGGCGCCGGCCAGGGCCGGGGTGTCGATCGGGCCCGGGCTCAGGGTGTTGACCCGGATGGAGCGCCCCGCGAGCTCCAGTGCCAGGCTGCGCGCGAGGGACCGTACGGCCGCCTTCGTGGCGGCGTACACCCCGTACCGGGTGGACGCCGAGGAGCCGGCGGCCGAGCCCAGCAGAATGACCGAGGCGCCGTCGCGCAGCAGCGGCAGGGCCCGTTGGACGGTGAAGAAGGCGCCCCGGAAGTTGAGGTCCGAGGTGGCGTCGAACTGCTCCTCGGTGACCTCGGCGAAGCCGCCGGCCGGGCCGCCGCCCGCGTTCGCGACCAGCACGTCGATCGCCTCGCAGCCCGCGGCCGCGACCGCCGCGTAGAGCCGGTCCAGGTCCGCGACGAGGGACGCGTCACCGCGGACGGCCACCGCGTCCGGGCCCAGCTCGCGGACCGCGGCGGCGAGTTCCTCCGGCCGCCTGCCGGTGACGAACACCCGGGCGCCCTCCTCCACGAAGCGCCGGGCCGTCGCCAGGCCGATGCCCGACGAACCGCCCGTGACGACCGCGACCTGCCCTTCGAGCCTTCCCGCATGTCCCGTACGCATGACCGTGCCTCCGCGTGGTGAGGGGAGGCGGGTGCGGTCCGCCGGCCGGAAAGCCTAGTGGCGCGCGGGGGCGTGCGCGCGGCCGTTCGGTGGAATGCCGCAGGAGCGCCCGGAGCCGGCAAGGGCCCACGGGAGGCCGCCCGAGTCCACGGGAGCCCGCAGGCTCCGCAAGGCCCGTACGCCCCCGAGCGGTGTACCGGGGCGAGCGACGGGGGAGGAGCCGGACATGGACATCGACGCGGTCCCCGATCCGGGGCTCTACGGCCCGGGCTCCGTGACCTGGCAGTGCCACGGCGACCCGGTCATGTGGATCGCCGGGGTCCGCGCGCTCTACCTCCAGGCCCTCCACCCGCGCGCGGTCCGCGGGGTCATGGAGAACAGCTCCGCCTTCAGCGGGGAGAACGGCGGGGGCGACGCCTGGGGACGCCTGCTGCGCACCGCCGACTTCGTCGGCACCGTCACCTACGGCACCACCGAGGCCGCGGAGCGGGCCGGCGCACGCGTCCGCAAGATCCACACCATGCTGTCGGCGACCGATCCGGCCACCGGCGCACGGTTCCGGGTGGACGAGCCCGAGCTGCTGCTCTGGATCCACTGCGCGCAGATCGACAGCTTCCTGCACGTCCTGCGCCGCTCCGGCGTCCCGCTCACCTCCGCGCAGGCGGACCGGTACGTGGCCGAAAACCGCGTCAACGCCCGGCTCGTCGGCCTCGACCCGTCCGGGGTACCGGGGGACACCGCGGCCCTGGCCTCCTACTTCGAGCGGATCCGCCCCGTACTCGCCGCCGGACCCGACGCCCGCGCCGTCGACGCCTTCCTGTGTGCCCCGCCCATCCACCCCCTCCTCGTCCCTGGCCGAAATCTGGTGTGGCGCCCGCTCGCCGGCCTCGCCTACGGATCGCTCCCCGGCTGGGCGCACCAGCTGTACGGCCGCCCCGCACCGGCCCCGCGCAGCGTCACCCGCCGCCTGCGTCTCACCGGTAGCCTGCTGCGCAGCATTCCCGCAGGTCTGCGCTGGCAGCTGCCTCCAGGTCACATCTTGAAAGCGATGCGCCGCATGGGCCCCGGGAGCCGCCCCGCGCCGTACACACTGCGTACATCAGCGGCCATACTGGACCGGCCGGGGAGGGCGTAGCACGACACACGGGGGCGACTTCAAGACATGGCGGAGCCAAGACTGATCCAGGGCCGGTACCGGTCGCTCGATCTGATCGGCCGCGGCGGCATGGGCGAGGTGTGGCGGGCCCGCGACGAGTCGCTGGGCCGGCAGGTCGCCGTCAAATGCCTCAAGCCCCTCGGGCCCGAGCAGGACACCCACTTCACCCAGGTGCTGCGCGAGCGATTCCGCCGCGAGGCGCGCGTCGCCGCCTCCCTCCAGCACCGCGGCGTCACCGTCGTCCACGACTTCGGCGACGACAGCGCGGCCGGCGGTCCCCTCTACCTCGTCATGGAACTGCTCGAAGGCCGCAACCTCAGCCAGCTCCTGGAGGACAACGACGCGCGCCCGCTCCCCGTGGACGTGGTCGTCGACATCGCCGAGCAGATGGCCGCCGCCCTCGGCTACACCCACGAGCAGGGCGTCGTCCACCGCGACCTGAAGCCCGCCAACATCATGCGGCTCACCGACGGCACGGTGAAGATCTGCGACTTCGGCATCGCCCGGCTGGCCGCCGACATCGGCTTCACCGCGAAACTGACCGGCGGCGGCATGGCCATGGGCACCCCGCACTACATGTCGCCCGAGCAGATCGCCGGCGGCGAGGTGGACCACCGCAGCGACCTCTACTCCCTCGGCTGCGTCCTGTACGAGATCGCCACCGGAGCCCCGCCCTTCGACCTCGGCGACTCCTGGTCCGTGCTGGTCGGCCACCGCGACACCGCGCCCGTGCCGCCGCGCGAGCACCGCCCCGAACTGCCGGTCTTCTTCGAGCGGCTGGTGCTCGACCTGCTCGCCAAATGCCCCGAGGACCGGCCGGGCGACGCCCGCCACCTGCACCGCCGGCTCGTCGAGGCCCGGCTCGGGCCCGGCGCGGCGGCCGGAGCGCACCTGCCGCTGCCCGAGTGGGCCGACGGGATGACCGCCGGGCGCAGGGCCGGCATCGAGGCCCGCCCCGCGAGCGGGGAGTGGGCCGTCCTCACCGGCTCCTGGACCGCCGCGCGCCCGAGCGGGCAGCACCCGACGGCCGCCGGAGCCGCCCCGGCCGCCACGGCCACCCGCCCCGGCACCGGCACCGGCCCCGTCCCCCGGACCGCGCCGACCGTCGTACGCCCGCGTCCGGCCGAGGACCCCCGCCTCACCGCCGCCTACGGGTTCCCGCACGGCCCCGGCTCCGCTCCCTCGGGCCCGGCCGCGCTCGACGCCGGCCACACGCGGGCCTTCGCCCTCAGCCGGGCGGGCCGTACCGAGGAAGCCCTCGCCGGGTACGCGGCCGTCGCCGAAGGACGCGCCCGGGTGCTCGGAGCCGACCACCCGGACACCCTGGCCGCGCGGCAGGAGGCGGCGTACGAGACGGGCCTGCTCGGCCGCCACCAGGAGGCGTACGAGGGCTACCGCGCGGTGCTCACCGCCCGGGAGCGGACCGTGGGCCGGATCCACCCCGACACCCTGCGCTGCCGGCACAACCTGGCCTGCGCGCTGGGCGCTCTCGGCCGCTTCTCCGAGGCCCACGCCGCCGCCGCCGAGGTGGCCGCCGACCGGACCGCCGTACTGGGGGCGGAGCACGCGGACACCCTGCTGACCCGGTACGAGGTGGCGTACGCGCTGGGCCGCCTGGAACGCTGGGAGGAGGCCCTGGAGGCCTTCCGGCACATCGCGGCCGTACGGGAACGGGTGCTCGGCCGCGACCACCCCGACACGCTGGCCGCCCGCTACGAGGCGGGCATCGCGCTGGGCCGGACCGGGCGCTCGGCCGAGGCCCTGGAGCTGTTCCGGGACCTGGTCCGCGACCGCACCCGCGCCTACGGGGCCGCCGATCCGGAGACGCTGCGGGCCCGGCACGTCCTCGGGGTGAACCTCGGGCGCCTGGAACGCTGGGAGGAAGCGGTGGCCGAAGCCCGCGAGGTGGGCGAGGCGCGGGCCCGCACGCTCGGCGCCGAGCACCCCGACACCCTGGTCAGCCGCCGCGAACTCGCCGTGGGACTGGGCCGGCTGGGCCGTTGGGACCAGGCGCTGCCCGTCTACCGGGACCTCTCCGGCATCCGCGAGCGGTCGCTGGGTGACGGCCACCCGGACACGGTCGCGGCCCACGCCGACGAGGCGCACTGTCTGGAGCGGCTGGGGCAGGTGTGTTACCAAGAGCCATGACGACCTCGCGGAGCTTCGGGCACGACGTGTACGACGCGGTGATCGTGGGCGGGGGCCACAACGGCCTCGTCGCCGCCGCCTACCTGGCCCGGGCGGGCCGCTCGGTCCTGGTCCTGGAGCGGCTCGGCCGCACCGGCGGGGCCGCCGTGTCCACCCGGCCGTTCCCGGGCGTCGACGCCCGGCTGTCCCGCTACTCCTACCTGGTCTCGCTGCTCCCCGCGAAGATCGTGCGCGAGCTGGGGCTGGACTTCCAAGTGCGCCGGCGCACGGTCTCCTCGTACACCCCCGTCGAGCGCGCCGGACGCCCCGGCGGACTGCTGGTCGGCGGCGGCGAGGCGCGCACCCGGGAGTCCTTCGCGCGGCTGACCGGCTCGGAGCGGGAGTACGAGAACTGGCGCGCCTTCTACGGGACCACCGGGCGGGCCGCCGAACGCCTCTTCCCGACGCTGACCGAGCCGCTGCCCACGCGCGCGGAGCTGCGGGCCCGGCTGGATGACGAGGCGGCCTGGCGGATGCTGTTCGAGGAGCCGATCGGACGGGCCGTCGAGCGGGAGTTCGCCGACGACCTGGTGCGCGGGGTCGTCCTCACCGACGCGCTGATCGGCACCTTCGCCGACGCCCACGACCCGGGCCTGGCCCAGAACCGCTGCTTCCTCTACCACGTCATCGGCGGCGGCACCGGCGACTGGGACGTACCGGTCGGCGGCATGGGCGCGCTCACCGACGCGCTGGCGGCTTCCGCGCTGGCGGCCGGGGCGGAGATCGCCACCGGGCACGAGGCGCTGCGCATCGACACCGACGGCACGACCGCCCCGGCCGAGGTGACCTTCCGTACGGCGACGGGCGAGGGGCGGGTCGCCGGCCGGGTGGTGCTCGTCAACGCCTCGCCGCGGGCGCTCGCCGAACTCCTCGGGGAGGAACCGGCGCAGCCGGCTCCCGAGGGGGCCCAGCTCAAGGTCAACATGCTGCTGCGCCGCCTGCCCCGGCTGCGGGACTCCTCGGTGGACCCGCGCGAGGCCTTCGGCGGCACCTTCCACATCGCGGAAGGCTACGAACAGCTCGCCCGGGCCCACGCGGAGGCCGCCGCGGGCGAACTGCCCTCCGTACCGCCCTCGGAGATCTACTGCCACTCGCTGACGGACCCGACGATCCTGGGGCCCGAGCTGGCGGAGCAGGGGTACCAGACCCTGACCCTCTTCGGACTGCACACCCCGGCCCGGCTGTTCGAGAAGGACAACCAGGGGGCGCGGGAAGTGCTGCTCGCCGCCACCCTCGCCCAGCTCGACGCCCACCTGGCCGAACCGCTCACCGACTGCCTGGCCTTCGACGCCGACGGCCGCCCGTGCATCGAGGCCAAGACCCCGCTCGACCTGGAGCGCGAACTGCGCCTGCCCGGCGGGCACATCTTCCACCGGGACCTGTCCTGGCCGTACTCCGCATCCGGCTCGGATGGCGACTCCGCCGAGGGCGGCGGCCGTTGGGGCGTGGAGACCGCCCACCGCAACGTACTGCTGTGCGGCGCGGGGGCGGTCCGCGGCGGCGGAGTCAGCGGGGTCCCCGGCCACAACGCGGCGATGGCGGTACTGGGGCACTGACGCGCCCCGGCCCCGCGTCAGCCAACGGGGTCGATCACGACGATCGGAATCTCCCGGCTGGTCTTGGTCTGGTACTCGTCGTACGAGGGCCAGTGCTTCACCATCAGCGGCCAGAACCCGGCGCGCTCCTCGGACGTCGCGGTCCGCGCGATGCCCTGCATCACCTTGGGGCCGACCTGCACCCGGACCTCGGGGTGCTCGGAGAGGTTCCGGTACCAGAGCGGGTCGGCGGGGTCGCCGCCCTTGGAGGCGACGATGAGGTAGCGCCCGCCGTCCTCGCCGTAGATGAGCGGGGTCCGCACCGGCTTCCCGGACTTGCGGCCGATGGTGGTGAGCAGCAGGGTCTGGGTGTTGTTCCAGTACTGCCCCTCGGTCCCGCCCGAACCGACGTACAGCTTGACGTGATCCAGGGTCCAGCCCGGCTTGGGGTCGGTGGGGTTGTCCCAGTCGATGTCGGTCATATGGACTCGCCTGCCTTCGTGTTGAACGGTCAACGAACCACAACAACGAGCGGCAGGGCTACAGGGCACGGTGCATTCCACCCTGGTTCGGAAGCGCGAATCCGTCGAAGAGGTCGTCCAGCGCCCGCCGCGCGGCCCGGGCCGGGGTGGCGCGGACGGCGAGGTCCCGGGCGGCCACCGCGAGGGGGTGCGTGAGGGCGGCGACCCGGCCCGCGCGGCGGGAGCGGATGCGCAGGGCGTCGGTGCGGGCGCAGCGGGCCGCGCTGTAGGCGGCCAGGGCGGCCGGTACGTCGGCCCCGTCCAGCAGGTGCGCGAGGACGGCGGCGTCCTCGACGGCCTGGCACCCGCCCTGGCCCAGGTTGGGGGTCATGGCGTGCGCCGCGTCACCGAGCCATGCCAATCGGCCCTGGTGGAAGCGGGGGAGCGGGGCGGCGAGGTCGTACAGGTCGTGCTGGAGCACGGCCGCCGGGTCGATCCGCTCCAGCAGGGCGGGGATCGGATCGTGCCAGGTGCCGTACCGGCGCAGGAGTTCGGCGCGGACGTCGGCGGGCCGGTGGCCCTCGGGGGCGACCGCGGTGGCGTAGAGGTACACGCGGCCGTCGGCGAGCGGGACGACTCCGAAGCGCTCCGCGCGGCCCCAGGTTTCGGCGGCGGCGCGCACGGGCGGGCCGCCGGCGGGAAGGACGGTCCGCCAGGCGGTCTCCCCGCTGTAGTGCAGGCCGGGATGGGCCGGGAAGTACTGGCGGCGGATCGGGCTGTGGATGCCGTCGGCGGCGATGACCAGGTCGGCGGTGAGGGCGCCGGACGAGGTGTGGGCGCCGGACGAGGTGTGGGCGATCGGATGGCCGTCCGCGCCCTCGACGGAGGTCACTGCCGTGCCGTACCGGAGGGTGCCTTCGGGGAGTGCGGCGGCCAGGGCGGCTGCGAGGGCCGTGCGGTGCACGGCGAGCGGGGGCCGGCCGTACCTGGCCGTCAGCGCGGCGCGGTCGGCACGGCTCAGCAGGCGGCCGTCGGCGCGGCGCAGGTCCATCGCGGCAGGGGTGGCGTCCCCCGTCGCGCGGGCGACGTCGAAGCCGATGGCGTCGAAGGCGCGCAGGGCGTTGGGGGCGAGGACGATTCCCGCGCCGACGGCGGAGGGCCCCGTCGCGCGTTCGCAGACGGTGACGTCCCAGCCGCGACGGTGCAGCGCCACCGCTGCGGCGAGTCCGCCGATCCCCGCGCCCGCCACCACCGCTTCACGTCGAGTCATGGCAGTCTCCTCCCCGTTCCCCGCATCCTCTACAGCTGTAGAGTGTGCATGTGGCCGTCACTCTACACTTGTAGAGTGACGGTATGCACACCCCCGAGCGCGGAAGAGACCGCAGAACACTGATCGCGGACAGCGCGATCGACCTCGTGGCCGCCGCCGGACTGCGGGGGCTGACCCACCGGGCGGTCGACGGCGCGGCCGGGCTTCCGGCGGGCAGCACCTCGTACTACTTCCGTACGAGGACGGCGCTGATCGGCGCCTGTTATGCGCGGCTGGCCGAGCTGGACCTCGGTGACTTCGACGGGGGCGCAACGCCGTCGTCGTCGCCTTCAGCTGCGCCTTCGCCTGCGCCTGCGCCTTCGCCTGCGCCTTCACCGATGGACCGGGACGCCGTCGCCGCGGCGCTCGCCGCGCTGCTGTACGGATGGCTGACCTCGGGGCGCTCCCGCCAGCTGGCGCGCTTCGAGCTGAGCCTGGAGGCCGCCCGGAACCCGGAGCTGGCGACGGAACTGCACCGGGCCGGCCAGGGCTCGCGGGACCGGGCCGCCGGGATCCTCGCGGCGCTCGGCGCCGCCCGGCCGGCCGAGTCCGCCGAGCTCCTGGTCGCGTGGGCCGACGGGCTCCTCTACGACCGCCTCGCGGGCGCGCTCGCCCGCTCCCGCCCGGCACCCGACCTGGCCGAACTCACCTCCGTGACCCGCAGGATGATCGACGCGGCCCTCGCCTAGGCGGCATCTGGGTCTCCGTGGCGCGGGCGGCCGTCAGTCCGCCGAGCGCGACCAGCCCGCCGCCTCGATGCGGGAGGCGTCCGCGGGGCGGTCCTCGGCGAAGAGGAGGTGGGAGGGTTCCGAGACGCGCAGGACGTCCACGTAGGCTCCGCGGCCCACGTAGCGGCCCTGGGCGGTGTGGCGGAAGCGGAGGCGGACCTCGCGGCCGGCCCAGGCGGCGAGCGGGGCTTCGAGCCGGTGCCAGATGCGGCCCGACCAGCCGGAGACGGAGCCCTGCGGCCAGTGTTCGGCGGCTCCGCCGGTGGTGCGGACGGTGGTGAAGGGGAGCGGCTCCCAGGTCTGCCCGTCGGCGGAGGCCTCCACGTGCAGGGCTCCGGCGCCGGGCACGGTGTCCCACCACACCGCGCAGCGCAGCCGGGCGGAGCCGGAGGCGGGGGTGAGGGGCGGGAGGGTCAGGGTGCCGGAGCCGCCGGTCTCCATGCCGGAGTACCAGGCCGGGCCGCCGTGCCTCGTGCGGACGGGGACGGCGCGGGCGAAGCGGTTGCCGACGGCGACGCGCGGGGCGCTGCCGGCGCGCCAGGTGCGCACGGGGTGGACGGAGTTCCCCAGGAGGATCAGGAAGGAGTCCGTGGAGGGGTCCAGGACCAGGGAGGTGCCGGTGAAACCGGTGTGGCCTGCGGAGTGGGGGGTGGCCATGGCGCCCATGTACCAGTGCTGGTAGAGCTCGAAGCCCAGGCCGTGGTCGTCGCCGGGGAACGCGGTGTTGTAGTCGGTGAAGAGGAGCTCGACGGAGGCGGGGCGCAGGATGCGCTTGCCGGCGTAGACCCCGCCGTCGAGGAGGGCGCGGGCGAGGATCGCCAGGTCCCAGGCGGTGCCGAAGACCCCGGCGTGGCCGGCGACGCCGCCCAGCGCGTGCGCGTTCTCGTCGTGCACCTCGCCCCAGACGAGCCCCCGGTCCAGGCCGGACCAGGGCGGGCGCTGCACCTCGGTGGCGGCGGTGACCCGGCGCCAGGAGAGCGGTGGGTTGAAGCGAGTGCGGTGCATCCCGAGTGGAGCGGTGATCTCGTCTTGGAGCAGGAGGTCCAGAGTGTGACCGGTGATCCGTTCCAAGAGCAGTTGGAGGGCGATGAGGTTGAGGTCGGAGTAGCGGTAGACCGTCCCCGGGGTCTCCTGGGGCCTCACCGACCACAGCAGCCTCAACTGACCCGCCCGCGTGGGCTCCTGGTAGAAGGGGGCCCAGGATCGCAGCCCCGAAGTGTGCGTGAGGAGCTGGCGTACGGTGATCGACTCCTTGCCCCCGCCGGTGAACTCGGGCAGGTACCGGTGCACCGGCGCCTCCAGTTCCAGGCGCCCGCGCTCCATCTGCTGCACGGCCAGCAGTGAGGTGAACAGCTTCGACAGGGAGGCCAGGTCGAAGACCGTGTCCTCGGCCATCGCGATCCGCTGGGCGGCCGGGAACTCCCGGACCCGGTCGGTGCGGCCGTCGTAGTCGGCGTACCGGACGGCGTCGCCCATCGCCCGGTGCAGCGCCACGGTGCGGCCCCGCCCGGCGAGGACCACGGCCCCGGCGTAGTAAGGGTGTTCGGGGGAGGGGCCGAGGAAGCGCCGCGCCTCGTCCGCCACCCCTTCGAGGTGCCTCTCCAGCAGCCCCGCCTGGCGGGCGGACCCGTACCGCAGCCGCAGTCCCTGCAGCGCGCGCCGCTCGGCGGGGCCGCCGGCGGCCCCCGCGGACCCGGGCAGTGCGGCCTGGAGCACGAGCACGCCGCCCAGCGCCAGCAGCCGCGCCCCGAGCCGCCGCCGACTGAGACCGCGCACGCGCCCGGCGGCGCCGTCCGCCCCGGGCCCGGCGCGGCCCTCTGTCTGCAGCTCGCCGCCATCCACCTCCAGCTCGCCGCCATCCACCTCCAGTTCGCAGCCGTCCGCCCCCGGCGTGCTGCCGCCGCCGTCGGGCGCCGTCGGGCCGGCCGTGCCGGAGCCCTTCGTGTCACCGTCGTTCCCGGCTGCCCCTGGTGCCTTCATGACCGGTCCTCCCGTCCGCCGCCTTGCCCTCCCGAGTATCTGCCCGCTCACGACTCGGGCTCCGCGGTGACCGGCCGGCAAAGAATCTGACGCTGCATCAGAAAACCTCTTCCCTCGACGGCCGGGCTGCGGCATCCTGCCGCCCATGGAGACGGAGCTGAGCAGGAAACTGGGAATAGAGCACGCCATCTTCGGCTTCACGCCCTTCCCGGCGGTGGCCGCTGCCATCACCCGCGCGGGCGGGTTCGGGGTGCTGGGGGCGGTCCGCTACACCGCCCCCGACGATCTGAAGCGCGACCTCGACTGGATGCAGGAGCACACCGACGGCAAGCCCTACGGGCTCGACGTGGTCATGCCCGCGAAGAAGGCCGTCGACGGCGTCAGCGAGGCCGACATCGAGGCGATGATCCCGGCCGCGCACCGCGAGTACGTCCGCGACACCCTCGCCAAACACCACGTACCCGAACTCGCCGAGGGCGAGGCCTCCGGCTGGCGCATCACCGGCTGGATGGAACAGGTCGCCCGCAACCAGCTCGACGTGGCCTTCGACTACCCCATCAAACTCCTGGCGAACGCCCTGGGTTCCCCGCCCGCCGACGTCATCGCGCGCGCCCACGAGCACGGCGTCCTCGTCGCCGCCCTCGCCGGCAGCGCCAAGCACGCCCGCCGGCACGCCGAGGCCGGCATCGACATCGTCGTCGCCCAGGGCTACGAGGCCGGCGGACACACCGGCGACATCGCCACCATGGTCCTGGTGCCCGAGGTGGTCGAGGCCGTCGCCCCGCTCCCGGTCCTCGCCGCCGGCGGCATCGGCAGCGGCGAGCAGATCGCCGCCGGACTGGCCCTCGGCGCCCAGGGCGCCTGGCTCGGTTCCCTCTGGCTGACCACCACCGAGGCGGACATGCACTCCCGCGCCCTCACCGAGAAGCTGCTCGCGGCCGGCTCCGGCGACACCGTCCGTTCCCGCGCGCTGACCGGCAAGCCCGCCCGCCAGCTGCGCACCGAGTGGACCGACGCGTGGGACGACCCGGAGGGCCCCGGCGCCCTGCCGATGCCCCTGCAGGGACTCCTCGTCGCGGAGGCCGTGTCCCGCATCCAGAAGTACGAGATCCAGCCGCTGCTCGGCACCCCCGTCGGGCAGATCGTCGGCCGGATGAACAGCGAACGCAGCGTCCAGGCCGTCTTCGACGACCTCACCAGCGGCTTCGAGCGCGCCATCGACCGCATCACCCGCATCGCCGGCCGGGCCTGAAGATCCGAGGAGTGGACAAGATGACCGACACGCCCCCCAACGGCTTCTGGGCCCAGGCCACCGCCGACCCCGAGCGCACCGTCCTGGTCACCCCCGAGGGCGAGACCTGGTCCGCCGCGCGGCTGCACGCCGACGTCAACCGCCTCGTGCACGGCCTGCGCGCCGCCGGGCTGGAGCGGGGCGACGTCTTCGCCGTGGTCCTCCCCAACAGCGTCGAGTTCCTCACCGCCTACCTGGCCGCCTCCCAGGCCGGCTTCTACCTCGTCCCGGTCAACCACCACCTCGTCGGCCCCGAGATCGCCTGGATCGTCTCCGACTCCGGAGCCAAGGTCCTGATCGCCCACGAGCGGTTCGCCGACGCGGCCACCGCCGCCGCCGACGAGGCGGGCCTGCCCGCGAGCCACCGGTACGCGGTCGGAGCGGTCTCCGGCTTCCGCTCGTACGGCGAACTGCTCGACGGGCAGCCGGACACCGCCCCCGCCGACCGCACGCTCGGCTGGGTCATGAACTACACCTCCGGCACCACCGGCCGGCCGCGCGGCATCCGCCGCCCGCTGCCCGGCAAGCTCCCGGAGGAGACGTACCTCGGCGGCTTCCTCGGCATCTTCGGCATCCGCGCCTTCGACGGCAACGTCCACCTCGTGTGCTCGCCGCTCTACCACACGGCCGTCCTGCAGTTCGCCGCAGCGGCCCTGCACATCGGGCATCCTCTGGTCCTGATGGACAAGTGGACCGCCGAGGAGATGCTGCGCCTGATCGACGAGCACGCCTGCACGCACACCCACATGGTGCCGACCCAGTTCCACCGGCTCCTCGCGCTCCCGCAGGAGACGAAGGACGCGTACGACGTCTCCTCCATGCGGCACGCCATCCACGGCGCCGCGCCCTGCCCCGACCACGTCAAGCGGGCGATGATCGACTGGTGGGGCCGGTGCGTGGAGGAGTACTACGCGGCGAGCGAGGGCGGCGGCGCCTTCGCGACGGCCGAGGACTGGCTGAAGAAGCCGGGGACCGTCGGCAAGGCCTGGCCGATCAGTGAGCTCGCCATCTTCGACGACGACGGCGAGCGGCTGCCCGCCGGCGAACTCGGCACCGTCTACATCAAGATGAACACCGGCGGCTTCAGCTACCACAAGGACGAGGGCAAGACGAAGAAGAACCGCATCGGCGACTTCTTCACCGTCGGAGACCTCGGCCTGATGGACGAGGAGGGCTACCTCTTCCTCCGCGACCGGAAGATCGACATGATCATCTCGGGCGGGGTGAACATCTACCCGGCCGAGATCGAATCGGCGCTGCTCACCCATCCGGCGGTCGCGGACGCCGCCGCCTTCGGGATCCCGCACCCCTCCTGGGGCGAGGAGGTCAAGGCGGTCATCGAACCGGCCGAGGGCTTCGCGGCGAGCGACGCGCTGGCGGCGGAGATCCTGAACCACTGCGAGCGGCAACTGGCCGGGTACAAGCGGCCCAAGACCGTCGACTTCATCGAGACGATGCCGCGCGACCCCAACGGCAAGCTGTACAAGCGCCGGCTGCGCGAGCCGTACTGGGAGGGCCACGAGCGCGCGATGTGAGGACCCGGGCCGGCCCTGCGGGGCCGGCCCGGCCCATCCGTCCGCCACGCCCGGAGTTTCGTGAGAAGTGCCACGTCAGGGGCGTGGAGGCGGCTGTTGCACCGCACAAGCGCAACAGTTCTGGCAAGTTGGCTGATATGAGTACGGCAACGCACAGATCCCCCCTGACCGACTGGACCGTCGTGGTCCCCGTGGTGGCGCTCGTCGCGCTCGTCTTCAGCTGGGGACGCGACCTGCCCACGCTCGCCGTGGCCCTGGTGGCGCTCTGCCTGGCCGGTGCGGTGCTGGCGGCCGTCCACCACGCCGAGGTCGTCGCGCACCGGGTCGGCGAACCCTTCGGCTCGCTCGTCCTCGCCGTCGCGGTCACCGTCATCGAAGTGGCCCTCATCGTCACCCTGCTGGCCGACGGCGGGGACAAGACCTCCTCCCTCGCCCGTGACACCGTCTTCGCCGCCGTCATGATCACGTGCAACGGCATCGTCGGCCTGTCCCTGCTCGTCGGGGCCCTGCGCAACCGCGTCGCCGTCTTCAACGCCGAGGGCTCGGGCGCGGCCCTGGCCACCGTCGCCACGCTCGCCGTACTCAGCCTCGTGCTCCCCACCTTCACCACCACCAAGCCGGGCCCCGAGTTCTCCACGGCCCAGCTCGCCTTCGCCGCCACCGCCTCGCTCGCCCTCTACGGCCTGTTCGTCGCCGTCCAGACGGTCCGCCACCGCGACTACTTCCTGCCCGTCGACACCAAGCGGATCCGCAAGGAGGCAGCGCAGGCGGCCGCCGCCGCGGCCGCCGGCGAAGACGACGAGCACGCCGAACCGCCCACCGCCCGAGCCGCCCTGATCAGCCTCGGGCTGCTCCTCGTCGCGCTCGTCGCCGTCGTCGGAAACGCCAAGGCGGTCTCCCCGACCATCGAACGCGGAGTCGCGGACCTCGGCCTGCCCTACGCCGTGGTCGGTGTGATCATCGCCCTGCTCGTGCTGGCGCCCGAGACCCTGGCCGCCGTCCGCGCGGCCCGCCGCGACCGGGTGCAGACCAGCCTCAACCTCGCCTACGGCTCCGCCATCGCCAGCATCGGCCTGACCATCCCGGCCATCGCCCTCGCCTCCGTCTGGCTCTCCGGACCGCTGCTGCTCGGGCTCGAACCGCTCCACATGGTGCTGCTCGCGCTGACCATCGTCGTCAGCGCCCTCACCATCGTCCCCGGCCGCGCCACCCTGCTCCAGGGCGGCGTCCACCTCGTGCTGCTGGCCGCGTACCTCTTCCTCGCCGTCAGCCCCTGAGCGCGCCGTGACCCCGTACGGCCGGCCCCAGGGGCCTGTCGTACGGGGTCACGCGCACGTCAGCGCCGCTCGCGCGGCCAGACCACCTTGAGCCGGGGCGAGGATGTCCCGCTCGCAGAACCGTGCCTTCACCCAGCGCTCCTGGGAGAAGAGCCGCGTCTGGTCGGCGGAGTGCGGGGCCTTCGGGTTCGAGGACTGGCCGTACGTCAGCAGCGTGCGCGCCACGGGACAGCGGCCGCCGTCCCAGCCGACGGCCTGGATACGGCCGGAGCCGTGCAGGACCTCCGGGTAGCCCCCACCCGCCGCTCCTTGCCCTGCGACAAGAACGGCTTGAAGTGATCCAGGCCGACAGGGTGATCCGGTGCAGACTTGCCACTGAAGATGGAGAAGTGTTTCGACTGCCTTTCGAGAGGGACAGTGTCGTGGACCCTGCTGTCGCAGCTGTCGCGGCCACCGCCGCGACCACGCTCGTCACCGCGATGACGACAGACGCGTGGGACCACACCCGGCGTGGTTTCGGCCGGCTGCTCAGGCTCGGCGGGCGGGCCGGGGAAGGTGGCGGCGCCGGGGCGGAGGCGGAGCTGGAGCACGCGCGCGAGACCGTGCTCGCCGCGTACGAGCGGGGCGACGCGGCGGCCCTGGGCGAGGCCCATGAGAACTGGGCGGCGAGGCTCGGGGCGGCGCTGGAGGCGAATGCCCACCGCTCGGCCGAGTGCGAGCGGCTGCTGCGCGAACTGATCGCCGGGCAGCCCGGCGCCGACGGCGAGATCCGCGCCCTCGGGGCGGCCCTGCGCGGGGCAGGGGCCCGCGAGGTCTACAGCCAGGTGATCCAGAGCGGCGGCGCGGGCGCCCAGGGCCCGGGGGCCAGCGTGACCGTGAACCACCACCACGGGCCCGGCGCCGCCCAGGCCGGGATTCCCCGCGGAGAGTCTTGACCGAGCCGCGCTACGAGCAGTACCTCACCCCCGGCTCGGCCGCCGCGCAGGGCCCGGGCGCAAGCGTCACCGTCAACCACTACCAAGGGCCTCCCGGGCCCGGCATCGAGGCGCTGCCCGCGCCGTCGGCCCCGGCGACCGACTGGCTGATGGCGCAACCCAGCCGGCTTCTCGACGCGCGCAGCCGTGTAGTGCCCTTCATCGGCCGGGAGGCCGAACTGGAGCGGCTGCGGCGCTGGCGTGACACCCGCAATGCCCGCCTGTCGGTACTGCTGCTCCACGCTCCCGGTGGGGAGGGCAAGACCCGCCTCGCCATGGAGTTCGCCGAGCGGTCCCGAGACCCCGGCCGACCGGCGGCGGAACGCTGGCAGGTGCTGCACGCAGTGGTCCGCGAAGGCGGCCCCGCCCGGGGCACCGGCACCCAACCGGCCGAGGACGGCGCCGGCGTGCTGCTCGTCGTGGACTACGCGGACCGCTGGGCGTACAGCCAGCTGGAGCGGCTGCTGTCCGATCCGGTCCTGCACCGGCAGCGGCCCACCCGTGTCCTCCTGATCGGCCGTACGGTCCGCTGGTTCGCGGCCCTGCGCGGTGAACTCCACGACCGGCGCGCCGAGATCGACGACATGCTGCTGCCCTCCTTGGACGCGGACCGGCTGCGCATGTTCACCGCCGCCCGCGACCGCTACGGCGCGAGCGACCTCTACGACCTGCCGAACACCTCCGCGGTCGAACCGCCCGCCCTCATGGACCGGCCCGACTTCGGACTGACGCTGACCCTGCAGATGGCGGCGCTGGTCGCCGTCGATGCCCACGCGCGCGGGCGCCGGCCGTCCCTGACCGAACCGCACGAGCTGTCGGCCTACCTTCTGGACCGTGAATACCGGGCGTGGCAAAGGCTGTTCGAGGCCGGCGGGTCCGGACTGGACTACAAGACCCGGCCCGCCGTCATGGCCAGGACGGTGTTCACCGCCGCCCTGACCGGGGCGGTCAGCCACGGCACCGGCGCCCGGGCGCTGCGCGCCCTCGACATGCCGGGCCATCCGCAGGACCTCCTCCTCGACCACCGGTTCTGCTATCCGCCCGTCGACCGCGACCTGTTCTTGGAGCCCCTGTACCCCGACCGGCTCACCGAGGACTTCCTCGGGCTGTTCACCCCGGGACACGACATCACCGCGTACGACCCGGACCCCTGGGCGGGCGATGTCCCGGCGGCCCTGATGGGCGGGGACCTGGGGCCGGCGGTGGCCCCGCGGGCCGTGACGTTCCTGGCGTCCGCGGCCGCCCGCTGGGCGCACGTCGGCCGTCGGGTGCTGTACCCGCTGCTGCGGTCCTCGCCCCACCTCGCGATCACCGCGGGCAGCCCCGCCCTGACCACGCTCGCCGCCCTCGCCGGGCTGGGCGACGCCGGCGGCGAGGGCGATGCGGGCGGCGCGGGCACCGGCGACGAAGCCGCGCTGCCACTCGACGCCGATCTGGTGGCGGTGCTGGAGGCCGTGGAAGCCGTGCTGCCCTCGGGCCGCCATGTGGAACTGGACAACGGAATCCTCGCCGTCGCCGAGGCGCTGACCGCGCATCGGCTGGCCACCACCGAGGACCCCGCCCGGCGGGCGGTGCTGTACGGGACGCTGGCGTGGCGCCGGGCCAACGCGGGCCGCCGCGAGCAGGCCGTCTTCCCCGCAGAGGAGGCCGTACGGCTGCACCGGGAGCTCGCCGCCGAGGACCCCGCGCACCTCCCCTTCCTCGCGAACTCCCTCGGTGTGCTCGGCGAGCGGCTCTCCGCCGCCGGCCGCTGGGAGGAGGCGCTGTTCACCGCCGAGGAGTCCGTCGCGATCGGCCGGCGCCTGACCGCCGTTGACCCCGCCGCCCACCAGGACCGACTGGCGGGCGCGCTGACCGGCCTCGGCAGCAGTCTGTCGCGGCACGGCAGGCGGGCGGAGGCCCTGGCCGTCACCGAGGAGGCCGCCGAGCTGTATCGGCGGCTGTCCGAGAGCGACCCCGTGTACCGTCCCGACCGGGCCGCGCTCCTCACCCACCTGGGCCTGCGGCTCCTCGACGCCGGTCGCACCGAGGAGGGCCTGGCCGCCAGTGAAGAGGCTGCCGGGCTGTACCGGAGGCTGTCCGCCGCCGACCCCGGCAGCGAGCGGCACCACTTCGCGCGCTCCCTCATCAACCTGGGGGCCGCGCTGCGCGCCGTCGGCAGGCTGGAGGAGGGCCTGGAGGTCACGGAGGTGGCCGGCGATCTGTACCGTCGGCTCGCGGAGGCCAATCCCGCCGCCCACCAGCCCGATCTGACGGCGGCGCTGGTCAGCCTCGGGGCGTTCCTCGCGGAGATGGGCCGGGGCGCGGAGGGCCTGGCCCCGGTCGAGGAGGCCGTGGAGATCCAGCGCCGGCTCGCCGAGTCCGACCCCGCCGCCCACAGCCTCGATCTGGCCCGGGTGTTGAACGACCTCGGGACCCGGCTGCTCGCCCTGGGGCACGAGGAGCGGGCCCTGGCGGTGACGAGGGAGGCCGACGACCTGTACCGGCGGCTGGCTCGCGCGCATCCCACCGTCGACCTTCCCGAACACGCCGCCGTACAGGACCGGTTGGCCCGGGAGCCGGATCGGGTCCGGGAGGAGGCGCTGGCGGTCACGCGCGAGGCGACCGAGTTGTACCGGCTGCTGGCCAACCCGCCGACCGGCGCCGACCTCACTGACCTCAGCACGCTGGCGGGCGCGTTGGGCAGGGTCGGTGAGACGCTGATCGGGCTCGGGCGTTTCGAGGAGGCCCTCACGGCCGTGGAGCGGGCAGCGGCCGTCCACCTCGACATCGGCGACCGGCGCCGAGCGGCCGAGCTGCTCCTCCAGTCGGGCAGCGCCCTGGCAGGCATACGGCGGCAGAAGGAGGCGATCGGCCTGTTCGAACAGGCCGTTCAGCACTTCGACCGGCTGGGTGAACGGGCTCTGCTGGGGGCCACGCTCACCAACCTCGGCACCTCCCTGGCAGCCGACGGCCGCACCGACGAAGCCGTCACCGCCTGCGAACGGGCGGCGGCCATCTTCCGGAGCGGCGGTCCGGGCGGCGGTAGCGCCGGAGGTGACGCGGCCAGTGACCCGGGCCCTTTGGAGATCGCCGCGCTCACCAACCTGAGCAATGCCCTGACAGCCGCCAAACGGTACGCCGAAGCCGCCGAAGTCAGCCGGCGGGCCGCAGCCCTGAGCGCCGGCGGCGGCCGTGACCGCTTCGGCAGCGCGCCGCTCCACAACCTGGGCAACGCCCTGATCAACGACGGCCGGTTCGAGGAAGCCATCGCGCCCGTCCGGCAGGCCGCCGCCCTCTACCGCCAGGACGGCGATCGAGGCCGTGAGGCCGATTCCCTCGCCAACCTCGCCGTCGCCCTGCACCGTACGGGTCGACTCGACGAGGCGATCACCACCTACCAGCGCTCGGCCGCGCTCTTCGAAGAAACCGGCGAACGCGGCAAGGAGTGCTGGGTGCTCGGCGGTCTCATCCCGGCCCTGATCGAAGCGCAACGCTACGAAGCGGCCGTCGACGCCGCGCAGCGGTCCGCCACCCTCTACCGTGACCTGGGCGACCGTACGGGTGAGGCGTCCGCACTCATCAACCTCGGCAACGCCGCCGGTCAGGGGGGCCGTTACGCGGAGGCGGCCACCGCCTGCGGGAAGGCGGCCGCCCTGCTGCGGGAGACCGGCGACCACGAGCGCGAGGGCAATGCGCTGTCCAACCGCAGCGAGGCACTGGCCCGGGCGGAACGCCACGACGAGGCTGCCACCGCCTGCGAAGAGGCCGTGGCCGCGTACCGCCGGTCCGGCAATCGGGCGCGGGAGGCCGTGATGCTGCACAACCTCGCCATCCGCCTCTTCCAGGCCCACCGCTCCGACGAAGCCCTCGACGCCTACCGGCAGGAGCTCGCGGTCCACCGGGAGACCGGCGACCCCCGGGGCGAGCTGACCACCCTGCGCAGCCTCTCCCTCGTCCTGGTCTACGAGGAACGGTACGAGGAGGCGGTGCCCGCCTGTGAGCAGGCACTCGTCTGCTGCCGCGCGGCCGGCGACCGCGAGCACGAGGGGGAACTCCTGGACCGGCTCGGCGAAGCACTGGGAGCGCTGGGCCGCGTGGAGGAGTCGGCCGCCGCCCGGGAAGGGGCCGTCGCCGCGCACCGGGCCGTCGGTGACAGGGCGGGCGAGGCCGCGGCCTCCGCCGAACTCGGGTACGCCCTCGACCGATTGGGAAGGTTCGAGCAGGCCGCCGACGCGGGCCGGCACGCCGCCGAGCTGCACCGGCGGGCCGGCGACCGCGCCCGCGAGGCCCATGCCCTCATCGTCGTCGGCAATGGCCTGGAGCATCAGGGGAAACCGAAGAAGGCCATCCCTGCCTACACCCGGGCGGCGGACCTGTCCCGCGAGATCGGCGACGCCCCCGCCGAGGCCACGGCTCTGCGCCGGCTCGGCGGCGCCCTCGATGCGGCGGGCCGGCACGCGCAGGCCATGACCGTCCTGCAACAGGCCGCGACGGTCTCCCGGGGCGCCGGCGACCAGGAGGGCGAGGCCATGGCCCTTTACCACATGGGTGAGAAACTCACCAACGCCGGCCGGCTCGAAGAGGCCGTCGTCGTCCATCGGCGCGTCGCCACCGTGTTCCGTGAACTGGACCGCCCGGACACCGAAGGGTCCGCACTCCTCAACCTGGCCCGCGACCTGCGGGAGTTGGGCCGAGACGAGGAGGCCGTCGCCGTCTACCGGCGGGCCGTGGTCGTCTACCCCCGGACCGAGGACCGGGCGCGGGAGAACCAGCTCCACCTCCACCTCGGCATGACGCTGGAGAAGCTGGGCCGGCGCGCCGACGCGCTCCTCTCGTACGGACGTGCCGCGGACCTGTTCCGTGCCGCACAGGACCGCACCAACGAGAGCCGGACCCTGTACCGCTACAGCGTCCTGGCCGTGGAGCTCAGGCAGTACGGGGACGCCATCCCCGCCCTCGAGCGGTACCTGGCGCTCTGCCGGGCCACCGCCGACGGGCAGGGCGAGGGCACCGCCCTGCTCATCCTCGGCGGCCTCCTCGTGGACGTGGGACGGTACGAGCAAGCCGTGACCGTCAACGACCAGGCAGCCAGTCACTTCCGTGCCGAGGGCAGGACCCGGGCGATGGACCTGGCCCTGACCCACCGCAGCAAGGCCCTCCACGCACTGGGCCGCCGCGACGCCTGACCCGGGGCCGCGACCGACCGACACGGTGGGCCCGGGGTCAAGTCCGGGGTGACGGCGAAGTGCAAGGCTGACGCACCCACCACGGCTCAAGGGGCGAGAACGGCCTGGACGAGTGCCTCTCACACCGGCGGGAAACCCCGTTGCCGGATCGTTACCACGCGGGCGGACCTTGGCCGGAAAACCTATCCGAACGCCCCGGCTCGCGAACTACCGTCCGGTAGCACAGGGGGTGGAGGTCGTCGGATGACCCGTGCTCCGGGGACGTCCGGCGGCATGGGGGCTCTTTGATGACTGTCCAGCGCGTGGTCCGCGGCCGGACGGGCGTGACCGTCATCCTGGCCATGGTGCTCACCATGTCGGGGCTGACCTCGACCCAGCTGCTCAGCAGCGCTGCCTCGACGGGGCCGGACGCCGGGTCGGCGGTCACCGGGCCGGAGGGGCCGGAGGGCACGTCGTTCAACCCGAACCAGATCAAGGACATCAAGGCGGCCGACCCCGGCTCCGGGGTGAACCTAGTCGGGGCGCCCTCGGCGAACAACATCGGTGACGCGCGGTTGTCGTACCCCCTGGAGGTGCCGAAGGGCCGCGCGGGCCTGGAGCCGAGTCTGGCCGTCGCCTACAACTCGTCGGGGACGAACGGGTGGCTCGGCGTCGGGTGGGACCTCGCCACCCCGATGGTCACGGTCGACACGCGGTGGGGTGTGCCGCGCTACGACGCCGGGCTGGAGACCGAGACCTACCTGCTCGACGGTGAGCAGCTGACCCCGGTGGCGCACCGGAGCGAGTTGCAGGCGCGCTCTGCGGAGAAGGTGTTCCACTCCCGGGTGGAGGGCCGGTTCGACCGGATCGTGCGCCACGGCGACGGTCCCACGAACTACTGGTGGGAGGTCACCGACAAGCAGGGCGTCCGCACGCTCTTCGGCGGCACGGCCGACAGCACGCTGGCCGACGGCAAGGGGCGCGTCGCCACCTGGGCGGCGCGGGAGATCCGCGACGGCAACGACAACGTCATGCGCTACCGGTACGCCAAGGTGGCCGACGGCGGCACGGCGGGCTCCACGGTGCCGGGCAGCGACCTGTACCCGCAGAAGATCACCTACACCGGCCGCGGTGACACCGACGGCAGGTACTCGGTGACGTTCATCCGGGACCGTGAGCGCGGCGAGCCCCGCCGGGCGGACGTACGGGTCGACGCCAAGTACGGGTTCAAGAAGGTCACCGCCGACCTGCTACGGCGCGTCGAGGTCAAGCTGGACGGCCAGCTGATCCGCGCCTACGAGCTGAACTACCGGACCGGCGCGTTCGCCAAGACGCTGCTCACCTCGGTGTCGCAGTTCAGCGAGACCAATCAGCTGTTCAACACCCACACGTTCGACTACTTCGACGACGTGCGCGACCAGTCGGGGAACTACAACGCCTTCGCCGAGAAGGCGCGTTGGTCGGTGCCGGATGACGACCTCGGGGTGAACATCCGCGAAGGCGAGGCCAGCGCGATCTCGGCGAACACGTCGGCCGGCTTCGGCGCGCACCTGTTCGCGGGCTACAACGTGCAGGGGCTGCCGGCCAAGGAGGGTTCCGTCGGGTTGAAGGTCGGATTCAGCGCGGGCCAGTCCGACGGCCTGTCGACGCTGACCGATGTGAACGGCGACAACCTGCCGGACAAGGTGTTCCGCAAGAACAACGACGTGTTCTACCGGCCCAATCTGGCCACACCAGGTGGTGAGCCGAAGTTCGGCGACACACCGATCAAGCTCACCAACCTTCCGGGAATCTCGACCGAACGCACGCTGTCCGGCACCATCGGCGTCGAGTCCTACGTCCTCACCACCTCGGCCCAGCTGGACTTCGTGGGCACCACGACCACCTCGGACCGGTTCTTCAGCGACGTCAACGGCGACGGCATCACCGACCTGGTGAACAACGGCGGCGTACTGTTCGGCTACCTGGACGCCCAAGGGCAGCCCGCCTACAGCGCGGACTCCACCCGCACCCCGGTGCCGATCGGGGGCGGCGCGGTGACCGGCGAGATCGTCGGCGATCAGACCGCGCAGTTCAACCAGCAGGTGGACAACTCGCCGCTGCTGGACTCGGTACGCCGCTGGGTCGCGCCGTTCGACGGCAATGTCCGCGTGGACGGCCGCGTGCAGCTGACCCAGGATCCCTCCCCGACGCGGGCGGCTTACACCAAGGCCGACGGAGTGCGGGTCACCATCCAGCACAAGGACACCGAACTCTGGGCGCAGCGGATCGGCCCCGATGACCACACCGAGTTCGCCCCGGGCAACGTGGCGTCGATTCCGGTGAAGAAGGGTGACGCGCTCTACTTCCGCACACAGTCCGTGCTGGACGGCAAGTACGACACCGTGGCCTGGGATCCGGCCATCACCTACACCAACCTGCCGGCCGGCACGGACGCCAACGGCTTGGCGAACACCGTGTTCCGCGCGTCGGCCGACTTCACCTTCGGCGGCAGGCCGTCCCTGGTGACCGTACCGGTGAACGGCACGCTGCGGCTGACCGGTGACGTGGTCAAGAACAAGGCGACCTCGGACGACGTGACCGTAGTGATCGAGAAGGGCAACGGCGTCCACGCCGCCACGGAGGTGTTCCGCAAGGTCCTGCCCGCCGCGTCGACCGGCACCTCCGCGATCGACATCAGCATTCCGGTCAGCACGTTCGAGAAGATGTCGTGGAAGCTGAAGAGTGATTCCCCGATCGACGCCTCGGCGGTGAGCTGGGCACCGAAGGCGCACTACACGGCCGCGCAGGGGGTCGAGTCGGTCGTCGACGCCGCGGGCAACCCCACGCTGGTGATCACCCCGCCGTACGACATGACCATGTACCCGGCGGACACCCTCACCGCGCCGCAGCAGTCCTACAAGGCGACCAAGACCGGCCAGTTGAAGGTGCGGCCGAAGCTGTCCTTCAACTTCAACCTCCTCGGTGAGGCCAAGATCGCGTTCACGGTGAAGAAGCGCGGCGGGCAGCTGGTCGGCAAGCGGGTCTTCCAGGCCAAGGACACCTCTCCCTTCGGTGGCCCGAACCTGGACCTGACCGTGCCGGTCACCGCCGGCGACGAGCTCTACGTCGACTACTCCACGACGGAGACCGGGCTGCTCGGCCTGCTCGTCGAGCAGTCCGCGTCGGTCACCTACGACGTGACGTCCAGCTGGCCCACCTTCACCCCGGCGCCCAGCGCCCTGCACAGTTCCGTCGGGCAGGGCGCCTTCGCCCAGCCCTACCGCGGCTGGGGAGTGATCGGCTACCAGGGCAACCGCGACCGCGCCACCCAGCCGCTCAAGCAGGCCGAACTCACGCTGGACCAGAGCTTCAAGGACGCACTTCCCAAGGAGCCCAAGGAAGCGGACGTCCCGGGGTTCACCGCGAATCCGCGGCTCACCATGCCGCGGCTGGCGGTCTTCGCCCCCGTTCCCGCCAAGGGCGGCTGGGCGGCCCAGGACGAGTCCTCGTGGATCACCTCCGCGATGGCGACCAGTTCCCGTCTCGGCGCGGACACCATCGACATCGTCACCGACGCCGACGTGGCGGGCGACCGGGCAGTGATGCGCCGCGGTGTCACCGGCCAGGTGTCGGCCACCCTCGCGGCGGGCCCGTTCGGCGGCACCGTGGTCGGCGGGATCACTGCGGGCTCCGTCGACTACCTCGACCTCAACGGCGACGGCTACCCCGACGTCGTGGGCGCCAAGGAGATCCAGTTCTCCGACATGACCGGCGCGCTCGGCACCACACGCGGCACCCTCGGCGGCAACGTCCGCGAGGCGGACAACGTCTCCGGCAACGTGTCGCTCTCCGCCGGCAGCGAGACCGCCACCATCGCCAGCGCCCTGGGCATGGCCGCGCCCGACGCGGGCACCAGCGCCAACACCGCCACCACCGGCGCGGTACAGCCGTCGCTCGGCATCGGCGGAAGCCTCGGCGGCGGCGAGTCCGACGTCCGCGTCGACCTGATCGACATCAACGGGGACGGGTTGCCGGACAAGGTGTTCGGCAATGGTGACGCCCAGTTGAACCTCGGCTACTCCTTCGCCGCCCGCGAACCGTGGTCGGCCGGACCGATCAACGACGCGTCCACCCGCAACGTCGGCGTCAACCTCGGGTTCAACGTCGACCGCTACGGCTTCGCGGGCGGGGTCTCCGCCGAGCTGGGAACCTCGTTCACCAACGCGAGCATGATGGACGTCAACGGCGACGGTCTCACCGACCGGGTGTTCACCGACGGGGCCAACCCGATCAAGGTCGCGGTCAACACCGGCACCGGCTTCACCGCGCCCGCCCCCTTCCGCGGCAGCTTCCCCGACATCGCCGTCGACAAGAACGCCAGTCTCGGCGGGGGCGTCTACTTCACCGTCGGCCTGCCCACTCCCGTCGGCGTCTTCGTCTTCAACCCCGGCGCCAACGCGTCCACCGGCATCAGCCGGGCCGAAACCAGCCTGCGGGACGTCAACGGCGACGGCCTGGCCGACCACGTCAAGTCCACCCGGGACGACGAACTCCTTGTCGCGGTCAACAAGACCGGTCGCACCAACCTGCTGCGCTCCGTCAGCCGGCCGATGGGCGCCCGTATCGACCTGGACTACACCCGTTCGGGCAACACCGCCGCCATGCAGGAGAGCCGCTGGGTGCTGTCCCGCACCTCGGTGTTCGACGGGCTCACGGGTGATGGTGCCGACACGCATCTGACCACCTTCCGCTACGAGCAGGGCCGCCACGACCGGCTGGAGCGCGAGTTCCTCGGCTTCGGCCGCGTGGTGACCGAGAACCGCGACACCGGTGCGGACGACGCCGTCCGCCGCACGGTGACCGACGAGTACCGCACCGATGGATACGTGAGCCGCGGCCTGCTCACCCGCACGCTGACCGAGGACGGCGCCGGCCACCCGTACCGCGAGACACTCAACACCTACCGGTTGCTCGACACCTCCACGGACCAGGAAGCCGACCCGAAGAGCCGGACCGCCACCGTCTTCCCGCAGCTCACCCGCGTCGAGGAAAAGCACTACGAAGGCGCGGCCGCCGCAGGGACGTCCACCGTCACCGACCTCGCCTACGACCAGTACGGCAACGTCACCCGCACCTTCGCCACCGGTGACGAGGGCACCGCGGACGACCTGGAGACCGTCTACGCGTACAGCGGCTCCGACACGCAGTGCCGCGACCGGAACCTCGTCGGCACCGCCCATGAGATACGGCAGAAGGCCGCGGCCACCGGCACGCTCCTGCGACACCGCGAATCCACCGTCGACTGCGCGACCGGCGCCGTGCGCCAGATACGCGAGTACCTCGACGACGACACCGCGGCCGTCTCCGACCTGACGTACCACCCGGACGGGAACCTGAAATCGGTGACCGGTCCAGCCAACGCGAAGGGGCAGCGCTACAAGCTGGAGTACGGCTACGACACCACCGTCGGCGTACACGTGGAGTCCGTCGAGGACAGCTTCGGCTACCGCTCGTCCACGGTGTACAACCTCAAATACGGCCAGCCCGAGCGGAACACGGACCACAACGGCCAGCCGCTCCGGATGTCCTACGACAGTGTCGGCCGGCTCGACAAGGTGACCGGGCCCTACGAGAAGGACGGCGACCAGGCCACGATCACCTTCGGCTACCACCCCGAGGCGACCGTCCCGTACGCCACGACCAAGCACCTCGACCGTGCCGCCTCGGCCGTGCGCGACGACACCATCGACACCGTCACCTTCAGCGACGGCCTGGGGCGCGTCCTGCAGACCAAGAAGGACGCTTCGGTGTCCGCCTCGCCCGGGGCCGCGTCCACCCAGGTGATGACGGTATCCGGCCGGCTGAAGTTCGACTACCTGGGCCGCGCCGTGGAGAAGTACTACCCGGTGACCGAAGACAAGGGAGCAGCGAACACCGCGTTCAACGCCTCCTTCGACTCCGTGGCACCCACGAAGGACACCTTCGACGTCCTGGACCGCTCGGTCAGGACCGTGCAACCGGACGGCGTCACCACCAGCACCGGATACGGCTTCGGCGAGGATCGGGCGGGCACGACCCGCTTCGAGCGGACGGCGACAGACGGCAACGGCAAGGAGCGCCGCACCTACACCGACGTCCGGGGTGCCACCACCTCGGTGAAGGAGTTCAACGGTTCCTCGGAGATCTGGACCAGCTACGCGTACGACCCCACAGGCCAGGTCACGACGATCACCGACGACAAGAACAACGTCACGCGCGCCGGCTACGACGCACTGGGACGCCGCATTTCGTTCGACAGCCCGGACGCCGGGCGCTCCGAGACCCGCTACGACCTCGCCGGGAACGTCACGTCGAAGATCACCGCGAACCTGCGGGCGGTGGACAAGGCCGTCGAGTACGACTACGAGTACTCGCGGCTGAAGGCCATCCGCTACCCGACGTTCCCGCAGAACAACGTCTCCTACGAGTACGGAGCCCCCGGCGCGCCGGACAACGCGGCCTCGCGCGTCACCGAGGTCCACGACGCGGCGGGAACGGTGAAGCGCGCCTACGGGGCGCTGGGCGAGGTGATCGAGGAGACCCGCACGATCACCGCGGTCCGCGACGCCCCGCGCACCTACACCACCGCCTGGCGCTACGACGCCTTCAACCGTGTGCTGCAGATGACCTATCCCGACGGCGAGGTCCTGACCTACGACTACGACTCGGGCGGCCAGGTCGGCCGGGCCACCGGATCCAAGAACGGCACCGGCTACACGTACCTGGACCGGGTCGACTACGACAAATTCGGGCAGAAGATCCTCCAGCAGACCGGCAACGGGGTCCGCACCACCTACACCTACGACGCCGAAGACCGCAGACTCGGAGCACTGAAGTCCGTGGCGCCGGGCGGAACGGCGTTCCAGAACCTGGGCTACACGTACGACAAGATCGGCAACATCACCTCGCTGGCGAACAACGCGCCGCAGGGCGGGGACATCGGCGGTCCGAGCAGCCAGACCTACGGATACGACGACCAGTACCGGCTCACGTCCGCGTCGGGCCGGTACACGGACAAGAACAACGCGGTCAACACGTACACGCTGAGCCTGGGTTACGACTCGATCCACAACACCACGAGCAAGTCGCAGACCCACGAGGTCACCGGCGGCACCCCGGCCTTCCCAGTCGGAGGCGGCGGAGCCGGGCCGATCGAACCGGTCGAGGACCCGTCCAACCCGACCCACGTCCAGGACCGGACGACCTACGCCTACACGTACGCCTACGGCGGCGCCACACCGCATGCCCCGACGAAGGTCGGTCCGATCAGCCATGCCTACGACGCCAACGGCAATCTGACGAGCACGGTCAACACAGCTGCCGCGGACAAGCGCCGTCAGTACGTGTGGGACGAGGAGAACCGCCTCGTCTGCAACCAGGACACAGCGACCGGCACCCTCACACAGGACCCGAGCGGCTGCGCCGGCGCCACCGTCTCCTACGTCTACGACGACAAGGGCGACCGCCTCGTCAAGCGGAGCGAGGACGGGCTCTCGCTGTACCCGAACCGGTACTACAGCGAACGCGACACCACCGGCTACAAGCACGTCTTCGTCGGCGACAGCCGCGTGACGACCAAGGCCGTCGAGACCACCGGTGCCGAGGACGCCCAGCAGTTCTTCCACGCCGACCACATCGGCTCCTCCGGCTACGTCACCGACAAGCTGGGCAAGGTCACCGAGCACCTGGAGTACTTCCCGTACGGGGAAACCTGGGTGGAGGAACGGACCGGACAGGCGGACACGCCCTACCAGTTCACCGGCAAGGAACTCGACGTGGAGACCGGGCTCTACTACTACGGAGCCCGCTACTACAACCCTCGGACCCAGCTCTGGGCGAGCACCGACCCGGCGCTGCCCGACTACCTCGACGGGGGCATGGCGGGCGGCATCGCCGAGCCGCGCAACCTCGCCGCCTACACCTACACCCACAACAACCCGGTCAAGCTCACCGACCCGACCGGCAAGTGGCCGAAGATGCCGTCGTGGAAGACGATCGGCCACACCACCCTCGACGTCGTCGGCATGGTCCCGGTCGTCGGCGAGGTCGCCGACCTGGGCAATGCGGGCTGGTACGCCGCGGAAGGCGACTACGTCAACGCCGGCCTCTCCGCCGCCTCGGCCATCCCGGGCGCGGGCTACGCGGCGAACGCCGCCAAGTACGGCAACAAGGCACTCGACGCCGCACAGGCCGCCAAGACCGCCAACAACGCCGGCGATGCGGCAGCGACGGCGAAAGCGGCCGACACCGCACCCGTACCGAAGGCGGCAGACAGCCCTCCCGCACCAAAACCGGCCGACAGCGGATCCGCCCCCAAGGCCGCCGAGAACGGGGCAGGGAGCTGCAGCACCGGCAACAGCTTCACCCCGGACACCATGGTCGTGATGGCCGACGGCAACGACAAGGCCATAGGCCAGGTGCGCGTCGGCGACAAGGTCACCGCCACCGACCCGGTGACCGGCGAAGCCGGCCCGCGCACGGTCACCGCGCTCATCACCGGTGAGGGCGACAAGAACCTGGTCGAGATCACCGTCACCGAACCCGGCGGACATCCGGGCAAGGTCGTGGCGACGGACAATCACCCGTTCTGGGCGCCCGAACCGGGCAAGTGGGTCTACGCCAAGGAAATCGTCCCCGGAATGCTGCTGCAGACCGGCAACGGCTCCTACACCCAGGTGAGCGCCGTGCGCGCGTGGATCCAGCACAAGCGGGTCCACAACCTCACGGTCGATGACCTGCACACGTACTATGTGCTCGCGGGAACCACGCCGGTCCTGGTACACAATTGCGACTTCATTGTGGGCTCGAATGGAACCGTCGTACCTACCAGCGCATCGAGATTGGAATCCGGTTTGCAGTCCGCCGTAAATTCCGGAGAGCCTGGATTCAGCACGTTCCCGACTCGTTCGGCAGGTGTCGGGTATGAACTGCCGGATGGTAGCAAGGTGCGAATTATGCAGCCCTCCGCCAATGGAAATGCAGGATCTCGCGCGTCATTCACGAACAGTGCGGATGCGCCTGTGAGTCCATTCACTGGGAAGCCTGTCCAGCCGCCCCGCGGCGCCAATTCAAAGCAGTACGTCCGCGAGCGTACGCACGTCGAATTGGGGCCGTGATGGAGGCAGTATTGGAAGAGATCAGACGGTTTCTTCCGTTCAGTGTCACCGCAGTTGAAGCGGATGCCGACGGCATTTGCCTTCAAGGGGATCGTTGGCGACTGCGCATCAATTCCAGCTGGCGTGTATCCGAAGGCGGTCAGATCACTATTTCACCCAGTCTGACGAGAGAGGGCTCGCAGTCCTACGGCCTGGAAGATCTTGTGGGCGATGAAGTGGTCGACGTCGGTATCCAAGGCGTTCAATTCAGGCAGGACTTGTACGTGGTAACCCGCGAAGGGCGAATCCTGGAAATCTTCAGTGATTTTCCTTATGGTGAATGGCTGTTGTCGATTTCAGATGTGGGCGATGAGCGGAGAATCCCGATCTTCGATCTCGAAGGCCCGGCCTCCGACGTAACCTAACGGCGGCTCGAGTGCCGATCCCGGATCGGGGGAGGCGGTCTCTGCGCAACGTGGATGCCGGCGCGGCAATGCCGCAGGCGTATCCCCGGATGTTCCGGCCGGGTATCCGCGTACGGCCCGGGTCATTGACCCCGGCCTGACGCGCAGACGAGGATCCCGGCATGACCCCGGTGCGGAAGAACACGGTCGACGGACTGCTCCACGACAGCGCGCGACGCGTCCCGGACCGGGTCGCGGTCCGCTACCGCGCGCGGACCTGGACCTACGCGGAACTCGACGCGGCCGTCTCCACGGGCGCGGCCGTGCTGCGCGGGAGCTACGGGCTGGCCGAGGGGGACCGGGTCGCGACCTTCGGGCACAACTCCGACGCCTACCTCCTCGCCTTCCTCGCCTGCGCCCGCGCCGGGCTCACGCACGTGCCGGTCAACCAGAACCTGACCGGGGAGGACCTCTCGTACATCCTGGAGAACTCCGGGAGCTCCCTCGTCCTCGCGGACCCGGAACTGGCCGGGCGGGTCCCCGAGGGGTTCGCCGTACGCCCGCTGCGCGACGCGCGCGGCTCCTTCCTGTCCGACCTGGCCGAACCGGCCGGGCCCGCCGGGCCCGAGGCCTTCGCCCGCTCCGGGGACCCGTCCCGGCTGGCGCAGCTGCTGTACACCTCCGGGACCACCGCCCTGCCGAAGGGGGCGATGATGACGCACGAGGCGCTCTGCCACGAGTACGAGAGCGCGATCGCGGCCCTGGACCTGGCGGAGGGCGATCTGCCGGTGCACTCCCTGCCGCTGTACCACTCGGCGCAGATGCACGTGTTCCTGCTGCCGTACCTGGCGGTGGGCGCGCGGAACACGATCGTGGACGCGCCGGTCGCGGAGGAGATCTTCGACCTGGTAGAGACGGGGGAGGCGGACAGCCTGTTCGCACCGCCGACGGTGTGGATCGGGCTGGCCAACCACCCCGATTTCGCGGACTTCGCCGTCCGCGACCTGTCCGCCCTGCGCAAGGCGTACTACGGGGCCTCGATCATGCCGGTGCCGGTCCTGGAACGGCTGCGCGCACGGCTTCCCGGCCTCGGCTTCTACAACTGCTTTGGGCAGAGCGAGATCGGCCCGCTGGCCACGGTGCTGCGGCCGGAGGAGCACGAGGGGCGGATGGACTCGTGCGGGCGGCCGGTCCACCACGTTCAGGCGCGGGTGGTCGACGAGGACGGGGCCGAGGTCCCCGACGGCACGGCAGGCGAGGTGGTCTACCGCTCCCCGCAGCTCTGCCTGGGCTACTGGAACGACGCCGAGGCGACGAAGAAGGCCTTCCGGGACGGCTGGTTCCGCTCCGGCGACCTGGCGGTCCGGGACCCGGAGGGGTACTTCACGGTCGTGGACCGGGTAAAGGACGTCATCAACTCGGGCGGGGTACTGGTCGCCTCACGGCAGGTCGAGGACGTGCTGTACACCCACCCGGGCGTGGCCGAGGCGGCGGTGATCGGCCTGCCGGACGAACGGTGGATCGAGGCCGTCACGGCGGTGGTGGTCCCGCGCGACGGGGTGACGGAGGCGGAACTCCTGGACTACGCCCGCGAGAAGCTGGCCCACTTCAAGGCCCCGAAGCGGATCCTCTTCGTGGACGCCCTGCCCCGCAACGCGAGCGGCAAGATCCTCAAGCGCACCCTGCGCGACCGCTTCTCGACCCCGTCCTGACCCTCCGGCTCCGACTCGCCCGTGGCCTGACGCGCCCTGCCGACCAGGCCACAGCACGAGCGGACCTGACCGACAAGATCCGAAAGAGAGGGCCTAGTCTCGGCCGTCATGAACCGAAGACGACAGAAGAAGCTCGCGCGGCAGCTCGTCGACGCCGCGATGTTCGGACGCACCGCCCGGGTCCGCGCCCTCCTGCGCGCGGGCGCGCACCCGGAGACGGCCGACCCGGAGGGCACCACCCCGCTGTACGCGGCATCCGTCCAGGGAGCTCTCGACACGGTCCGCTCCCTCCTGGAGGCCGGCGCCTCCCCGAACACCGAGAGCGGACGCGGTACGGAGGGCACGCCGCTGTGCGCGGCCGCCTGCTGGGGTTACGCCGACACGGTGCGCGAACTCCTCGCCCACGGCGCGGACCCGAACCTACGGGAGGACCGGGGCGCGGGCCGTACGCCCCTCGACTGGGCGCTGGCGGGACCGCACCCGGAGACGGCCGACGCACTCCGAGCGGCGGGAGCCCGCCCCTAATCAGGCTCTAGAACTCCGGATCCTCCCGGAGGGCGACGGCTTGGAGGCGGCGCAGGACGAGGTGTTCGTGGAAGAGCCGGCCGACCAGAGCGCCGCCGTAGACCACGAACCCGACGCCGACCAGCCAGGACTGGACGACCAGGAGGGTGCCGAAGGGGCCGTACGTGACGGCGTTGGAGGCGATCAGCGGGGAGAACACCAGCTGCGAGAAGACCCGCAGGCCGAGGAGGCCCAGGCTGGTGCAGGCGGCTCCCGGCAGCAGGGCGCGCCAGCGGACCCGCCCGCCGAGGAGGATCCACTGGGAGGTCCAGAAGAACAGGCAGGTGCCGATGACATCGCCCGTGGTGCCGAGGATCGTGCCGGGCACGTCGTCCGACGGGGCGGGGATGAGGACGAGCAGCCCGAGGTAGCAGACCAGCAGGGCGAGCCAGACGACGTGTCGCCACATGGTGTGCCAGCGGGCTGTCGGAAGGTCCCAGACCTTCTCGTACCCGGTCTGCACGGCGGAGCCGAAGGTCAGGCCGAAGACGGCGAGCGCGGCCAGACCGAAGGCGGTCGTCCGCTCCAGAGCGAGGTCCGCGGCGCCGAACAGCATCTCCACCCGCTCCCGGGAGAACTCCGTCACCCCGAGGGCCTGACCGAGCCAGCGGCCGAAGCCCGAGCCGCTGCCCGGCGCGGCGGCCGCGACGACGACGAGCAGCGGCACCAGGGTGAGGAAGCCGAGGGCGGCGAAGCCCATGGCCCGGTGCATCAGCTCCATCTCCCGCCCACGGCTCCATGCCAGCCCGGCATGGGAGGCCTGGAGCCGGTCGTGGAGCCGCCGGAAGGTCGAGGTCACGCCTCTGTCCCTACCCGGCTGGGCCCGCAGCTTCCCGGGAGGCCCCCCGAGTGGGCCCGAAGGGGTGGATCCGACGGCGGTCCGGCCCTCCGGCGGGGGCGCCCGCCCGTCCCGTGTGCGGCGCGGACCAAGCCTCGGACTCCGGCTCAGCCCTCGGGCTCCGATTCAGCCGCGGACCCAGCCTCGGCCTCGGACCCCGGCTCCGGCTCGGCCTCTGACTCCGGCTCCGGCTCCGGCTCAGCCTCTGACTCCGGCTTGGGCTCAGGCTCCGCCCTCCCGGAGGTCCACCAGTCGCTTGATCTTGCCGACCGACCGCTCCAGGGTCTCCGGATCCACCACCTCCACCGCGACCGAGACTCCGACGCCCTCCTTGACGGCCCGCACCACCGAGGCCGCCGCGGCCTCCCGCTGGGCGGCGTCGCTCTCTCGGCGTGCCTCCACCCGTACTGTCAGGGCGTCCAGCCGGCCCTGCCTGGTCAGCCGGAGCTGGAAGTGCGGGGCCAGGGCCGGGGTCCGCAGGAGCACCTCCTCGATCTGGGTGGGGTAGAGGTTCACCCCGCGCAGGATGATCATGTCGTCGCTGCGGCCGGTGATCTTCTCCATACGGCGGAAGGCCGGCCGGACCGTGCCGGGGAGCAGCCGGGTCAGGTCCCGGGTGCGGTAGCGGACGATGGGCATCGCCTCCTTGGTCAGCGAGGTGAAGACCAGCTCCCCGGGCTCGCCCTCCGGCAGCACGGCGCCCGTCAGCGGGTCGACCACCTCCGGGTAGAAGTGGTCCTCCCATATGTGGAGACCGTCTTTTGTCTCGGCGAACTCCTGTGCGACACCAGGGCCCATCACCTCCGAGAGCCCGTATATGTCCACCGCGTCGATGTTCAGGCGTTCCTCGATCTCGCGGCGCATCTCCTCCGTCCAGGGCTCGGCACCGAAGATCCCCGTACGGAGGGAGGTGGCGCGGGGATCGATGCCCTGGCGCTCCATCTCGTCCAGCAGGGTCAGCATGTAGGAGGGGGTCACCATGATGACCTCCGGCCGGAAGTCCTCGATCAGCCGGACCTGGCGGTCCGTCATCCCGCCCGAGGCGGGCACGACCGTACAGCCCAGGCGCTCCGCGCCGTAGTGCGCGCCCAGGCCTCCGGTGAACAGGCCGTACCCGTAGGCGATGTGGACGATCTGGCCGGGCCTGCCGCCCGCCGCGCGGATCGAGCGGGCGACGACGTCCGCCCAGGTGGACAGGTCCCCGTCCGTGTATCCGACGACGGTCGGGCGGCCCGTCGTCCCGCTGGACGCGTGGATGCGGCGGACCTCGGAGCGCGGTACGGCGAACATGCCGAAGGGGTACTGGTCGCGCAGATCGGACTTGGTGGTGAAGGGGAACAAGGAGAGGTCGGAGAGGGAGCGGCAGTCGTCGGGATGCAGACCGGCCTTGTCGAAGGCCTGCCGGTAGAAGGGAACCCGGTCGTAGGCCCGGCGCAAGGTCGCCCGCAGGCGGGTCAGCTGGAGCGCCGCCAGCTCGTCCCGGCCCATCCGCTCGCCCTCGTCCGCGCCGCCGTCGTGGCCCTGTGCGTACGTACCCATGCAGCCCACCCCTTGTCCGAGTCAACCGACCGATCATTCGGTAGATTGCCGGACTGTCGCGGCCAAATCAATTACTCGAACGAGTGATCGTCTGCTGAGATTGCGTCCATGTCGACCTCCACTCCTCCCACCTGCAGCTTCACCTTCACCGCCCATGACGGAACCGAACTCGCGTACCACGTCCAGGGTGAAGGCGAGCCGCTCCTGTGCCTCCCCGGCGGCGCCATGCGGGCCTCCGCCTACCTGGGTGACCTCGGTGGACTGGCCGCGGGCCGCCGGCTGATCCTGCTCGACCTGCGAGGCACCGGGGACTCCGCGCTCCCGGCCGATCCGGCGACGTACCGGGTCGACCACCAGGTCGCCGACGTCGATGCGCTGCGCGGTCACCTCGGCCTGGAGAGCGCCGACCTGCTCGCCCACTCCGCAGCGGGCAACCTGGCCCTGCTCTACGCGGCCGCGCACCCGCGACGGGTACGCCGACTGGCCCTGATCACGCCGACCTCCTGGGCCGTGGACCTCGCGGACTCCCCGGAAACCCGCCTCGCGGACGTCCGCGGGCGGGCCGGGAGAGAGCCCTACGACAAGGCCATCGCGGCCTACGAGCGGACGCTGGCCGCCTTGGCCGCCGGAGGGGTTCCCGAAGAGGCCGACCGGGTGGCGGTGATGCCGCTCGCCTACGGGCGCTGGGACGAGACGGCGCGTGCCCACGCGGCACTGAGCCCGGTCCAGGTGAACGCCGAGGCCTCCGCCGCCTTCGCCGGCCCGGGCGCCTTCGACCCGCCCGCCACCCGGGCCGCGCTGGGCCGCTTCACCGGAGAGGCGCTGGTCCTCGCCGGGGAGCTGGACTTCAACCCCTCCCCGGCCCTCGCGGCCCGGCTCGCGCAGCTCTTCGAGCGGGGCGTCGTCGACGTGCAGCAGGGCGGTGGGCACTTCCCGTGGCTGGACGACGCGCCGTGGTTCGCGGCCCGGATCGAGCAGTTCTTGAGCACCGGGGCCTGAGCGGCGACGGGAGGGCCGCGTGCCTGCGGCCGAGGTGCGCGTGCGGACACGCCCGCGGGCCGGGACCCATCAGGGTCCCGGCCCGCGGGCGTGCGCAGCGCAGGGTCAGTTCGCGGTGCCCGTGCCCGTGCCCGCGTCGGTGCCCGTGCCCGCGTCGGCGTCCGTGCCCGCGTCGGCGTCCGTGGCCACCGACTTCGCCCACCGGTAGTCCGCCTTGCCGCTCGGGGAGCGCTGGATGGCGGGCGCGATGACGAGCTGGCGCGGGATCTTGTAGCCGGCCAGCTTGGTGCGGCAGTGGGCCTGGATCTCGTCCAGCGTCGGCTCGGCCGACCCCGCCCGGATCTCGACCACCGCGGCGACGTGGCTGCCCCATTTCGGGTCCGGGACCCCGGCGACCAGGGCGTCGTAGACGTCCGGGTGGGACTTCAGCGCCTGCTCGACCTCCTCCGGGTACACCTTCTCGCCGCCCGTGTTGATGCACTGGGAGCCGCGGCCGAGGACGGTGACGATGCCCTGCTCGTCCACGGTCGCCATGTCGCCGAGCAGCACCCACCGCTCGGATCCCTTCTGGAAGAAGGTTTCGGCGGTCTTGACGGGGTCGTTGTAGTAGCCCAGCGGTACGTACCCGCGCTGCGCGAGCCGTCCCGGTTCGCCGACCGGAACCGGTTCGTGGGTGACCGGGTCGACCACCTGCGTCCGCTCGTTGACCTCCAGCCGGAACCCCTTCTCCGGGCTGGAGTCGTTCGTCGCGCGGCCGTTCGAGCCGGACTCGGACGAGCCGAAGTTGTTCAGGAGCATCACGTTCGGCACGAGCGCCTGGAACTCGGCGCGCACCGTCTCCGACATGATCGCGCCGGAGGAGGAGACGCTGAAGAGGGAGGACAGGTCGGTGCCCTTCAGGGGCCCGTTGAGGGCGTCGATGAGCGGCCGCAGCATGGCGTCGCCCACCAGCGAGACGCTGGAGACCTTCTCCTTCTCGATCGTGCGCAGCACCTCCTCGGGCGCGTACTTGCGGTGGATGACCACCCGCTGCCCGTAGTTGAAGGCGATGAAGGACGTCAGCGTGGACGTGCCGTGCATCAGTGGCGGCGCGGGGAAGAAGGTCAGCCCGGCGCCCTTCGACGCGACCCGCTCGGCCAGTTCCTCGGGTCGCTTCACCGGCTCGCCGGTCGGCTCGCCCCCGAAGAGGCCCGCGAAGAAGAGGTCCTCCGCGCGCCACATGACGCCCTTGGGCATGCCGGTCGTGCCGCCGGTGTAGATGATGAACAGGTCGTCGGGGGAGCGGGGCGGGAAGCCGCGGTCCGGCGAGCCGGCCGCTTCCGCGTCGGCGTACGCGACCGGAGCGATCGCGGGCTCCGGAGCGCCCTCGGGGGTCGGTCCGACGCGGACCAGGTGACGGAGCTTGGTCGTCTGTGGGAGGGCCGCCGCGACCCGTTCGGTGAACTCGCCCTCGAAGACGAGCGCGGCGAGGTCGGCGTCGTTGTAGAGGTAGACGAGCTCTTCCTCCACGTACCGGTAGTTCACGTTCACCGGTACCAGGCGGGCCTTCAGGCAGGCGAGGACGGTCTGGAGGTACTCGATGCCGTTGTAGAGGTGCAGGCCCAGGTGCTCACCGGCCTTCAGGCCGCTGTCCAGCAGATGGTGCGCGATGCGGTTCGCCGCCGCGTCCAGCTCCGCGTACGTGAGGCGGCGCTCGGCGCCGGTCCCGGGGTGGTCCACGTACACGAGGGCCTCGCGGTCCGGGACCACGTCCACGACCGACTCGAACAGGTCGGCAATGTTGTACTCCACCGGTCCTCCTGACCCAGAAAATCCCATGGCTGGTCTGCTCGGCGGTCATTAGAGCGTCGCCAACCCCAACAAGGAAGGGGACCGTCCAAGAAATCTGACTGGGTGTCAGAAAACTATTGAACTGCACCCGCCCCTACTGCAACCTGTTCTAGGTCTTGAGACGGGAGGACGGCAATGGGTGGGACAGAACACCTGACCGTGGAACGCCACGGAGCCACGCTGGTGCTCACCATGAACAGGCCCGAGGCGAAGAACGCGCTCTCGCTGCCGCTGCTGGTGGGGCTGTACGACGGCTGGCTGGAGGCCGACGCGGACGACACGATCCGCTCGGTGGTGCTGACGGGGGCCGGCGGGGACTTCTGCGCCGGCATGGACCTGAAGGCGCTGGCCGGCAAGGGCATGGCGGGCGACCAGTACCGGGACCGGCTGAAGGCCGACCCGGACCTGCACTGGAAGGCGATGCTGCGCCACCACCGGCCGCGCAAGCCGATCATCGCGGCGGTCGAGGGCTACTGCGTGGCGGGCGGCACGGAGATCCTCCAGGGGACCGACATCCGGGTCGCGGGGGAGGGGGCCACCTTCGGACTGTTCGAGGTCAAGCGGGGGCTCTTCCCGATCGGCGGCTCGACGGTCCGGCTCCCGCGGCAGATCCCGCGGACCCACGCGCTGGAGATGCTGCTGACCGGGCGGCCGTACGCGGCCGAGGAGGCGGCGCGGATCGGGCTCGTGGGGCGGGTCGTCCCGGACGGGACGGCGCTGGACGCTGCGCTGGAGATCGCGGAGCGGATCAACGCGTGCGGGCCGCTGGCGGTGGAGGCCGTGAAGGCCTCCGTCTACGAGACGGCCGAGATGACGGAGTCGGAGGGGCTCGCGGCGGAGCTGCTGCGGGGGTGGCCGATCTTCGACACCGCTGACGCGAAGGAGGGGGCGCGGGCGTTCGCCGAGAAGCGGCCCGCGGTGTATCGGCGGGAGTAGTTCGGTTGCGGCCCGGCCCGGCCCGGCCCGGCCCGGGCCTGCCCTGCGCGGCGGTGCCCGTGCGGGTGCGGGTGCCCACGGCTGTGTCGGTGGTAACGGACCGGGGCACGGGTGCGGCGCCGTTGCCGGGGACCAGTCCCCGGACCCCTGCGCCTCAAACGCCGGCGGGGCTGAATGGGCCCCGGCGGTGCCTGATTGGTTCGGCGGAGCCCGAGTCGGCCCCGGCAGATCTTGTTCGCCCGGCGGGGCTGCCAGTGTCCCGCCCCCTACATCGGAGACCCACCCATGACAGCCGCGTCGCCACCCGAGATCCTCCGTGCGCCCCTCGTCGTCGAGTTCCCCTTCACCCGCTCCCTCGGCCCCGTGCAGAGCGCCTTCCTCACCGGCCTGCGCGAAGGGGTCGTCCTCGGGGTCACCACCGCCGACGGCAAGGTGATGGTGCCGCCCGTCGAGTACGACCCCGTCACCGCCGAGGAGATCCGTGACCTGGTCGAGGTGGGCACCACCGGGACCGTCACCACCTGGGCCTGGAACGGTTCGCCGCGCCCCAACCAGCCCCTCGCCACGCCCTTCGCCTGGGTGCTCGTCCGCCTCGACGGCGCGGACACGGCCCTCCTGCACGCCCTCGACGCCCCCGGGCCCGAGGCGGTCACCACCGGCATGCGGGTCCGCGTGCGGTGGGCCGCGGAGCGGACCGGGGCCATTACCGACATCGCCTGCTTCGAGCCCGCCGGGGACGGGGAGCCGGGCACCCAAGCGGCACCGCACAGCGGGGAGTTCGCCGACGCCGTCACCGGGATCGTCGCCGAGGCCCGCCTGGACTACTCGTACAGCCCCGGCCGCGCGCAGACCGCGTACATCGCCGGGCTCTCCGAGCAGAAGACCATCGGCGAGCGCTGCCCCTCCTGCCACAAGGTGTACGTGCCCCCGCGTGGCGCCTGCCCCACCTGCGGGGTGGCGACGACCGACCGGGTCGAGGTCGGGCCGGCGGGCACCGTCACCACCTACTGCATCGTCAACATCAAGGCCAAGAACCTCGACATCGAAGTCCCCTACGTCTACGCACACATCGCCCTCGACGGCGCCGGCCTGGCCCTCCACGGCCGGATCGGCGGCATCCCGTACGACCAGGTGCGGATGGGGCTGCGGGTCGAACCCGTCTGGACCGAGGGCGGGCGCTTCCCCGACCACTACCGCCCCACCGGAGAGCCGGACGCGGACTACGACGTGTACAAGGAGCTCATCTGATGGCCCGATACGCCCGTGAGGTCGCGGTGGTCGCCTTCGCACAGAGCGACCACCTGCGCCGTACAGACGAGCTCAGCGAAGTAGAGATGGTCATGCCGGTCCTGCACCAAGTGCTGGCCGCCACCGGACTGAAGGCGGGCGAGATCGGCTTCACCTGCTCCGGTTCCAGCGACTACCTCGCCGGCCGGGCCTTCTCCTTCACCATGACCCTCGACGGGGTCGGCGCCTGGCCGCCCATCTCCGAATCGCACGTGGAGATGGACGGCGCCTGGGCCCTCTACGAGGCCTGGGTCAAGATCCAGACCGGCGAGGCCGACACCGCCCTCGTCTACTCCTACGGGAAGTCCTCGCCGGGGTCGGTGCGCGACGTGCTGACCCGCCAGCTCGACCCGTACTACGTCGCTCCGCTCTGGCCCGACTCGGTGGCCCTGGCCGCCCTCCAGGCCCAGGCGCTCATTGACGCGGGAGAGACCGACGAAGCCGGGCTCGCCGCGATCGGCGCCCGCAGCCGGGCCTCCGCGGGAGCCAACCCGCACGCCCAGCTCAGCGGAGCCGTCGCGCAGGGCGAGTACCAGGTCGCCCCGCTGCGCACCGGAGACTGCCCGCCCATCGGCGACGGCGCGGCCGCCGTCATCCTGGCCGCCGGGGACGTGGCACGCCGGCTGTGCGAGCGGCCCGCCTGGATCACCGGCATCGACCACCGCATCGAGGCCCACAGCCTGGGGCTGCGCGACCTCACCGACTCCCCCTCGACGCGGATCGCGGCAGAGCACGCGGGCGTCTTCGAGGCCCCGGTGGACACCGCGGAACTGCACGCGCCGTTCTCCTCCCAGGAGGTCGTGCTCCGCAAGGCCCTCGGACTCGCCGGGGACGTCGCCGTCAACCCCTCCGGCGGAGCGCTCGCAGCCAACCCGATGATGGCCGCCGGCCTGATCCGGATCGGCGAGGCGGCCGCCCGCATCCACCGCGGCGAGTCCGACCGGGCCGTCGCGCACGCCACCTCCGGCCCCTGCCTCCAGCAGAACCTGGTCGCCGTCCTGGAAGGGGACCGAGCATGAGCACGACGGGCAAGGAGCCGGTGGCCATCGTCGGCATCGGCCAGACCAAGCACGTGGCCGCCCGCCACGACGTCTCCATCGCGGGACTGGTGCGCGAAGCCGCCGCGCGGGCCCTCGCGGACGCCGAACTGACCTGGGCGGACATCGACGCGGTCGTCATCGGCAAGGCCCCCGACTTCTTCGAGGGCGTCATGATGCCGGAGCTGTACCTCGCGGACGCCCTCGGCGCCGTCGGCAAGCCCATGCTCCGGGTGCACACGGCCGGTTCGGTGGGCGGCTCGACGGCGCTGGTCGCCTCCAACCTCGTCGCCGCCCGGGTCCACCGCACGGTGCTGACCCTCGCCTTCGAGAAGCAGTCCGAGTCCAACGCCATGTGGGGGCTCTCGCTGCCCGTTCCCTTCCAGCAGCCGCTGCTGGCGGGGGCCGGCGGGTTCTTCGCCCCGCACGTGCGCGCGTACATGCGGCGCACCGGCGCCCCCGACACGGTGGGCTCGCTCGTCGCGTACAAGGACCGCCGCAACGCGCTGAAGAACCCGTACGCGCACCTGCACGAGCACGACATCACCCTGGAGAAGGTCCAGGCGTCCCCGATGCTGTGGGACCCGATCCGGTACTCCGAGACCTGCCCGTCCTCCGACGGCGCCTGCGCGATGATCCTCACCGACCGGGCGGGCGCGGCCCGTTCGCCGAAGCCGCCGGCCTGGGTGCACGGCGGGGCGATGCGCAGCGAGCCGACCCTCTTCGCGGGGAAGGACTTCGTGTCCCCGCAGGCGGGCAAGGACTGCGCGGCCGACGTCTACCGGCAGGCGGGGATCACCGATCCGCGCCGGGAGATCGACGCCGTGGAGATGTACGTGCCGTTCTCCTGGTACGAGCCGATGTGGCTGGAGAACCTCGGCTTCGCCGACGAGGGCGAGGGCTGGAAGCTCACCGAGGCCGGAGTCACGGAGCTCGACGGCGACCTGCCCGTCAACCCGTCGGGCGGCGTGCTGTCCACCAACCCCATCGGCGCCTCCGGCATGATCCGCTTCGCGGAGGCGGCCCTCCAGGTGCGCGGTCAGGCGGGCGAGCACCAAGTCCCGGACGCCCGGCGGGCGATGGGCCACGCCTACGGCGGCGGGGCGCAGTTCTTCGCGATGTGGCTGGTGGGAGCGGAGCAGCCGGGTTCCTGAGCGGAAGCCGGATTCCGGGGTGAGTGCCGTACAGGCCACGAGTGACGCACCGTGGCCTGTGCGGCACGGCGTGCGATGGCTAACCTGGCCCCCGGGACGACGAACCGGGAGTACCGGGAGGAGCACGCACGTGGCAGAGAGCATGACTTCGAAGGCGCCGGCCGGCTGGGGAAAGCCGGACCTCGATCTGACCGAGGCGGACTGGCAGTCGAGCAGCCGGGGGGCGGGTGACGTCCAGATCGCCTTCGTGGAGGGGTTCATCGCGATGCGCAACGGCGACCGCCCCGAAAGTCCCTCGCTGATCTTCGCGCCGGACGAGTGGCGCAAGTTCGTCCTGAACGCGCGGGGCGGGGAGTTCGACCTCACGTAGCCGGCGACGGCACGGGGAGCGGCGCACCACCGGGCGCGGAGCCGCCGCCCCGGTGGCCGCCGGGCCCGCATCCGGAGCGACCGCCCGCGCCCCCTCCGTAAATCCCTTGCCGGACCCCGAAGGTTCCGGCACCGTGGCCGCCATGACGACCACCCGCCGAAAGGGCGATGCCGCGTAGACGGCCCGGCGCCCTGCGCGCCGAACGAGGAACGTACGAGGACCGGCGGCCGCCCGCCTGGGCGCGGGAACTCCCGCCCGTGGACCGGCTGTCGCCCGATGCCGCCGCCGCTGCGCACTGGTCCCGGCCCGGACGGGGCCACGAGGTCGCGGACCTGCTGAGCCGGTACCGGACCTTCCTGAGCCGCCCCGGCAGCCCCCTGCTCCTGGTCCCCTCCTCGTGCCCGGCCTGCCCCGGCTGCGCACGCGACGACGTAGCCGTCGTCCGGGACGACCTGGGCGATCTGTACCGGGCCCTGCCGCCGGCCGCCCGCACCGCACTGGGCCGCGTGCTCCGGAGCCTGGACGAGGAGTTCCGCCGCCGGACGCTCCCGCACCCGGTCCCGTCCGCCGGGGGGTGGGTGGACTGGAGCGGCAGTCCGCGCGCCTGGTGGCACCGCAGGCTCTACGAGGGCGACTGACGCAGGGGCGCCGTACAGGTGCCCCAGGGGTGTCGTACCGGCCATAACGGGATGACCGGTACGGTGGGGGCATGAGCGGAGAAAACGACCTGCGGAAGCTGCTGAGCGGAATGCGACCCGAGCTGAACGACGGGCTGTACGTGTTCTGCACCATCCCCGGCGACACCGACCCGGAGGCCCTGGCCGGGCTCACCCCCGTCGCCTCCGTCCTGGAACCCGAGGGGCTCACCCTCGTGCTGAGCCAGGAGGACGCGGACGGAGCCGGACTCCCGTACACGTACACCGCGGGCTGGATCACCCTGCGCGTCCACTCCTCGCTCGACGCCGTCGGCCTCACCGCCGCCTTCGCCACCGAACTCGGCGCACACGGCCTGAGCTGCAACGTCATCGCCGGCTACCACCACGACCACCTCTTCGTGGACGCCGCCCGGGCCGACGAGGCCGTGGCCGTCCTGGAAGCCCTCGCGGAACGCTCCGCACAGGACTGACCCGACGGGAATAGCACAGGGCGGCGCCCCCCGAAAGAAGATCAGCTTTATTTGCCGCACAGGGCTTCCCGGGCGCGTACGCGGGCGTACGCTGAACCCCCGAACAGGCCTGGGGGGTACCAGCCATGACGGAACGCCGGACCCGCAAACGGCGCACGATGTTCGAACGCGACACGGAACTCACCGCCGTCGACGAAGCCCTGGAGCAGCTCACCGACCCGGGCCCCGACGCCGGCGGAGCCCTGCTGGCCTTCTCCGGACCCGCAGGCCTCGGCAAGACCACGCTCCTCGGCGAAGTCCGCCGCCGCGCCCACACCAAGGCCTGCACCGTCCTCGCGGCCCGCGGCGGCGAACAGGAGCAGAGCCAGCCCTTCCACGTCGCCCGCCAGCTCATCCAGCCCCAGCTCGCCGGCACCTCCGACGCGGAACTGCGCGAGGCCCTCGGCAGCTGGTACTCCATCGTCGGCCCCGCCCTCGGCCTCTGCGCGGCCGAACAGGGCGCCCCGCCCGACCCCCAGGGCCTGCGCGACGGACTCGACTGGGTCCTCACCCACCTCGTGGTGCAGCGCGCCCCCGTCGCCCTGGTCCTGGACGACGCCCACTGGGCCGACCCCGAATCCCTCTCCTGGCTCGCCGCCTTCGCCCCGCGCGCCGAACACCTCCCGCTCCTCCTCGTCGTCGCCTACCGCCCCGACGAACTGCCCGCGCACGCCGAAGCCTTCCGTACGCTGCCCGGCCGCGCGGGACACCGGCCGCTGAGCCTCGCACCGCTCACCGCCGAGGCCGTCTCCGGCCTGGTCCGCGAAGCCGTCGGGGAACACGCCGACGAGGCGTTCTGCCGCGAGGCGTGGGCCGTCACCACCGGCAACCCCTTCGAAGCCGTCGAGCTCACCGCGAAGGTCCGGGACAAGGGGCTCGCCCCCGTCGAAGCCAGCGCTCCGCTCCTGCGCGACCTCGCCGCCGCCCAGCGCGGCAGCGGCCTCGTCGCCCGCCTGCACAGCCTCGGCCCCTCCACCGTCCGCTTCGCCTGGGCCTGCGCCGTCCTCGGCACCGACATCCCCCGGGAACTCGCCGCCCGCGTCGCCGGACTCGGCACCGAGGAAGCCGTCGACGCCACCGGGCGGCTGCGCGACGCCCGCATCCTGTCGGCCGCCGCCGAGGAAGCCGCGGCCGGGGAAGCCGACGAGGCCGGGCTGGAGTTCGTACACCCCCTCATCGCCACCGCCATATACCGCGCGATCCCCGACGCCCTGCGCGTCGCCCTGCACGGAAAGGCCGCAGCGGCCGTCGTCGACGCGGGACTCGGGCCCTCCGCCGCCGCCCGCCACCTGCTGGAGACCCACCCCGAGAACGACCCCTGGGTGGTGCGCACCCTGCGCGAGGCGGCCGGCGAGAACCTCCGGGCCGGCGCCCCCGAAGCCGCCCGCCGCCAGCTCGCACGGGCCCTGCGCGAACCCCCGGACTTCGACGAGCGGGCGGCCGTCCTGTACGAACTGGGCTGCGCCTCCCTGCTCACCGAGCCCGCCAACACCGTCAACCACCTGCGCGCCGCCCTCGCGGAGCCCTTCGAGGACCCGGCGCTGCGCCAGGGCATCGTCATCCGGCTGGCCCAGGTCCTGTCGCACAGCGACCGCCTCGCCGAGGCCTCGGAATGCCTCGCGCGGGAGATCCCCCACACCCAGGACCTGCGCGGCCGACTGCGCCTGCAGTCCGAGCAGTTCATGTGGGACGCCTTCAACGCCGCCGAGCCGGACTCCCCGGCGCGCTCCCGGCGGCTCGCGAAGCTCGCGGACCGGCTGGCCGGGCGCGACCTCACCGAGCGGTACGTCATCGGGCTGCGCGCCTGGGACGCCTGCCTGCGCGGGGAGCCCGTCGACGTGGTCCTCCACCATGCCGGGCGGGTCCTGGAAACCGAGTTCAGCTGGGCCTACGCGGACCGGGGCTTCGAGGTCCCGGTGCTCGTCGCGATGGTGCACATGTACGCGGACCGGCCGGAGCGGGCCGAGGAACTGTTCGAAGCCGGCACCGCCGAGTTCGAGCGGCAGGGCTGGCGCGGCGCGCACCTGTCCTTCGCCTACAGCCTGCGCGCCTACATCCGCTACCGCCGGGGGCGCCTCGCCGAGGCGGAGGAGCTGGCGCGGGCCGGGCTCCGTCTCGCCGAGCGCGTCGGGCGGCGTACGCCCGTGCACTGGTACGCCATCGCGATCCTCGTCACCACGCTGCTGGCGCGGGGCCGGGCGGACGAGGCCTGGGAACTGGTCCGCGAGCACGAGTACGGGGAGCCCTTCCCCGCGGCGGTCGTCTTCCCCGACTCCCAAACCGTCTACGCGGAACTGCTGCTGGCCCGAGGCCAGGCGAAGGCCGCCGCGGCGGAGCTGGAGGCGGTGGACCGGCGGCTGACCCCCCGGGGGATCCAGAACCCGTCCTGGTGCCCCTGGCGGCTCCACCTGGCCCGCGCGGTCTCCGCGGAGGACCCTGCGCGGGCGCGGGAGCTGGCGGAGGAGGCCGTACGCAGGGCCCGCGCCTTCGGGGCCGCGTCCGGCATCGGCCAGGCCCTGCGGGTGGCAGCGGAGGTGGCTGCGCCGCAGGACCGCCGGGCCCTCCTGGAGGAGGCGGTGTCGGTCCTGTCGGCTTCGCCGGCGGCCTATGAGCTGGCGCTCGCGCTGGCCGCGCTGGGGGAGGAGCGGGGGGATACGGAGCTCCTGCTCCGGGCGGTCCTGGCGGCCCGGGCCTGTGGGGCGGACGGGCTGGTGGCCACCGTCACGAACGCCCTCCTCGCCTGCGGCGGCACCTTCCCGTGCCTCCCCGTGGCCGACTCCGGCCCGGCCCCCGTGCACTGACCGGAGCCCCGGACCCCCGGTGCGCTGACGGGCCCGGCGGGGCTGGGGAGGGCCCTGCGGGGCGAGATCCCCTCCCCGCCCTTCGCCCGTTCCCCGGGGCTCCGCCCCGGACCCCGCTCCTCAAACGCCGGAGGGGCTGGAAGAACCCAGCCTCGCCGGCGTTTGAGGCGCGGGGGTCCGGGGGCTGGCCCCCGGAAACGGCGCCGCACGCGGCAGGGGTCCGGGCGGAGCCCGGGGAACGGTGGAAGGGCGGGTAGGGGACTTCGGCCCGCGCAGCGGTGCAGCCGGAGCCGGGGCACGGGGGGCCGGGTCGGGGGTGGAGGGCCGCGGGACGCGGCAGGGCACGTACCATGGCGGCATGTCCTTCCTCCGCCGCCACCGCGCCGCCACACCCGCCGGCCCGGACTTCGACGTCCTGGCCATGGACCCGGGGGACTGGCCGGGCAATCTCGGGGCCGGGCTGCTGCCCGCGCCCGACGGCAGCTGCCAGGGTGTCTTCCTCCGCTACGACCTGTTCGGCGGACGCGGCCCCGCGATGATCATCGGAAACCTCCCCGAGGGTTCCCCCGCGCGCGACCTCTCCGAGGGCCAGGTCCCCTTCGAGGTGGCCCAGCTCCTCGACGCCCTCGAGAACGACGAGGACGTCGAGGTCACCGGTGCCGAGGACTGCCCCGTCATGCAGGGCGACAACCTCCTCATCGTCCGCAAGGTCAAGCTCTCCGAGAGCCGGATCAGCTGCGTGCAGTTCGACCGCAGTGACAACGTGCTGGTCACCATCGCGAGCTGGGACCGGCCGATCACGGACGATCTCTACGCGCTGCTGAAGCCGCTCCCGGCAGAGCTCTTCCAGCAGGGCTAGCCGGCGGGGCCGGCCGTAGCCGCGGCGTCGGCCGCGGCCGTCACGCGTCCGCGATGTCGTTGGCGGCCACGTAGCCGAAGGTCATCGCGGGACCGATCGTCGACCCGGCCCCCGCGTAGCTGTGCCCCATCACGGCCGCACTCGCGTTGCCCGCCGCCCACAGGCCCCGGATCACCGATCCGTCCGCGCGCAGCGCGCGGGCCCGCGCGTCCGTGACGATGCCGCCCTTCGTGCCCAGGTCGCCCGGCACGATCTTGAAGGCGTAGAACGGCGGCGCCCAGATCGGGGCCAGACAGGAGTTCGGCGTCACGCCCGGGTCCGTGTAGTAGTGGTCGTACGCGGTGTCGCCCCGGTGGAAGTCGGGGTCGGTGCCGTTCCACGCCTGGCCGTTGAACCGGTTGAGCGTCGAGCGCAGGGCGGCCGCCGGCACCCCGATCTGGTTGGCCAGGGCGTCCCAGGTCCATGCCTTCTTCGCGGCGCCCACCTGGTACCAGGAGTCGGGGAAGACGAGCGTCGGCAGGATGTCCTTGAACAGGTACTTGTTGCGGTAGTTCTGATCGACGATCAGCCAGGCCGGGATGTGCGAGCCGGTGGCGTTCCGGTCCTTCTCGTACATCACGTGCACCACATCGCTGTACGGGGCGGCCTCGTTGACGAAGCGGGTGCCCTTTCCGTTGACCATCAGGCCCCCGGGCAGGGTCCGTTCGGCCAGGCAGAAGTACGGTTCGTTGGGGAGCGGGATGGACGGACCCCACCAGGCGTCGTCCATCAACGCGAGCGCCGCACCGGCCCGTTGGCCCGCGCGGATCCCGTCGCCCGTGTTCTCCTTCGCGCCGACCGACCACTGGGTGCCGACCGGCTGCTGCTGGTACTGGGCCCGCATCTCCGCGTTGTGCTCGAATCCGCCCGAGCCGATGACCACGCCCTTGCGGGCCCGCACCACGCCCCGTACGCCCGCCTTCTCCACCACGACGCCGGTGACCGCGCCGCCCTCCTGGACCAGGTCGACGAGCGGGCTGTTCAGCCATACGGGGACCCCGGCCTGCAGCAGTCCGGCCCGCAGGCCGGTCGCCAGGGCCTGGCCCATGGTCAGCGGCTTCTGCCCGCACAGCGCGGCCGCCGTACCGCGCGCCAGGCATTCGGTGGACACCGCGAGTCCCTTCGCGCTGACTGCGGCGAGGTTGAGCCACTTGTAGTCCTGGCTGAACACCACCATGCCGGCGGGCACGGGCATGTACGCCGGGTTCAGGTGGGCCAGCTCGGCACCGAGTATGTTCCCGTCGATCTGGTCCGGCTCGATGGAGCGGCCGTTGGGGAGCCCGCCGGGGAGGTTCGGGTAGTAGTCGCTGTAGCCGTCCATGAAGCGGAAGCGCAGCGGGCTGCTGGCCATCACGAAGTCCAGCATCCGGGGCCCGTTGGCGAGGAAGGCCGCCTGCCGGTCCGCGGAGGAGCCGTTGCCGACGACGGCCGCCAGGTACTGCGCCGCCTTCGCCGGAGTGTCCGGGACGCCCGCTCCCAAAATCACCGAGTTGTTGGGCAGCCAGATCCCGGCGCCGGACCGGGCGGCCGAACCGCCGAAGGTCGGGGCCTTCTCGACCACGAGCACGCTCAGGCCCCGCTTGGCCGCGGTGAGCGCGGCGGTCATTCCGGCCGCTCCGGAGCCGACCACGACGACGTCGTACTCGCCGAGCGCGGGCCCGTCCGCGGCGTGCGCGCCGGCAGCCGGCAGCACGGTGGCGGCGAGTACCCCGGCGCCGGTCCCGGCGAGGACCGTCCGGCGGGAGGGGAGGGCATCGCTTGGTTCGCGACTCGCTGAGGAGGCGGTTCTCGCGGTCATGGGCAGGCTCCAGCGGAGAGGGGGGAGGGGATGGATCCAGCATTCTGATGCTGAGTCAGAAAAGGTCTTCGGGGGATCATGTGAAGTCAAGGCATACGCGCCAGTCGCACATCCGGAGCGGACATGCGAAATCCCGTGGCGTACGCACCGGATGTGCGCACCACGGGATTTCGGGGGGTCGGGCCGCCGGGCCCGGGTCAGGTCACCGGTTGGGCGTGAAGTCCGCCGTGCGAGCGGCTCCGTTCCCGTCGGCCGCCGGGGCGTAGTTGGCGTAAGGGGTGGGGCCCGCGATCGCTCGCACGGATTCGTCCGCCGCCATCGCCGCCCCGGCCCCGGCACCGGTCGCCACGAGCCCTGCCGTCAGGGTGACGGCGGCCGCCAGATTGCGTATGCGCATGTTTTCCTCCCCTGTTCGTTCCGGCGTGCGCCGGAGCGAACACCAGTGTGCAACACGCCGTAGTCCGCGGCCGGACGAGCCGCGGGACTACGGAGCCGGGGGACCAGGGGCCCGGTGGACCAGTGGCCCGGTGGGCCAGGAGCCCACCGGGCCACTGGTCCACCGCGACCATCGGGCGCCGAAGGTCAGCGCGTGCCCACCGCCGCTCGGACCGCCCTGCGGGCCATGCCCGCGTCGTCGTGCAGGCGGCGCAGCAGCAGGCGCTGCTCCTCGCCCGAGGACAGGGATCCCGCCGGCGGTGCCTGGGTCGGGGTGGTCGCCAGCATCGAGCGCTGCACGGCCGTCTCCGACATCCGGATCTCCCGGGTCAGCACCAGCATCAGGTTGACCAGGAACGCGTCCCGCGCGGCCGGTCCGGCCGCCTGGGCCAGGCGGCTGATCTGGGCGCGTGCGGCGGGGGCGTCGCCCAGTACCGTCCACAGGGTGGCCAGGTCGTAGCCCGGCCGGTACCAGCCCGCGTGCTCCCAGTCGAGGAGCACGGGACCCGTCGGGGACAGCAGCAGGTTCGACAGCAGCGCGTCGCCGTGGTTGAACTGCCAGGGGTTGCCCGACATCTTCACGCCGTGCAGCAGCTTCTGCAGATCGCCGAAGTCACGGTCGGTCAGCAGGCCCAGCTGGTAGTCCCGGGCGATCCGCCGGTCGTAGTCCAGCGGCCGTCCGAACAGCTCGTCGGCGGGCCGCCAGCCGTTCACCTGGCGCACCGCTCCCAGCGCCGCCCGCAGGTCGGCCCGCGGAGGGGCCTCCACCGGATGCCGCTGGAGCGCGGCGACCCGGCCGGCCATCCGCTCGACGATCAGTACGCAGTTCTCCGGATCGGCGGCGATCAGCCGGGGCACCCGGACCTGCGGGCGGTGCCGGACGAACGTCCGGTACGTCGCTATTTCGTGCCGGTACCGCTCGCGCCACTCGGGCGAGTGATCCAGTAAAACCTTCGCGACGGCCGTCATCCGTCCGGTGGTTCCCACCAACAGGACCGACCGGCCGCTGCGGCGCAGTACCTGGACCGGCGCGAACTCGGGACAGATGCGCTGCACGGAGGCGAGTGCGGTGCGCAACTGCGCCCCTTGGGGCCCCGACAGGTCGATTCTTCCGCTGAGCGGCTGCGATCCGATACCCGGCATCCGCCGCGCCCGAACGGCGCCCGGCGCCGGGGCCGCGGAGCGGCCGGGTTCGAGGTAGGGGCCGCCGCCCGCGGGGAGCGTGCGGTGCGGCCGGACCGGGGCGGACACGGAGGACGTTGATACGTACATGGCGTTACGGATCCCTTCGTGCGCCGACGAGTTGCGTACGCCGCCCCGCCGGATCCCCTGCATCGCCCTGGGGAGTTCCGCCGGTGACCGGGTCGGGGAGGCGCATTCCTACCTGACACCCCGGCGTGGGTGGCGGACCACATTGCGTGCCCTGGCGAACCCTGGCGAATAGTCGCTCGGCATCTGACGGGGGGTTACTGTCAACTCAGCCGAGAACCTGGGGGCTTGACGTGAGCAAAGGTCCAAACACCCGTCTGAACGACCTGTTCGGCCTGGCCGGCTGGTCGAAGGGCGAACTGGCGAGGATGGTCAACCGGCAGGCGGCCTCGATGGGCCATCACCAGCTGGCCACCGACACCTCGCGGGTGCGGCGCTGGATCGACATGGGGGAGACCCCGCGCGAACCGGTGCCCACGGTACTGGCAGCACTGTTCACCGAGCGGCTCGGTCGTGTCGTGACCATCGAGGACCTCGGGTTCGTACGACAACGGCGCACCGCCAAAGGACAGCAGGACGGGGAGCAGGAGAACCCCGACGGAATGCCCTGGGCGCCCGAACGCACAGCCGCGGTCCTCACCGAATTCACGGGAATGGACCTCATGCTCAACCGTCGCGGTCTGATGAGCGCGGGTGCCGTGCTCACCGCCGGCTCCGCCATCGGCAACGCCATGCACGACTGGCTCCACACCGACCCCGCCCGCGCGAAGGACGCGCACCGCCACACCGATGCCTTCCAGGCCGACTCGGCGGGCTACGACCGCTACGAGGCCGCGCCCATCGGCTCCCAGGAGATCGAGGCCCTGGAACGCTCGGTGGACGTCTTCCGCGCCTGGGACGCCTCCAGAGGCGGCGGCCTCCAGCGCAAGGCCGTGGTCGGACAGCTCAACGAGGTGGGCGGCATGCTCGCGTACCACCACCCCGACCACCTCCAGCGCAGGCTCTGGGGGGTGGCGGCCAACCTGGCCGTCCTGGCGGGCTGGATGTCCCACGACGTGGGCCTGGAGCCCACCGCGCAGAAGTACTTCGTCATCGCCGCGCACGCGGCCCGCGAGGGCGGCGACCGGCCGCGCGCGGGGGAGGCGCTGTCCCGCGCGGCCCGCCAGATGGTCCACCTGGGCAAGCCGAACGAGGCCCTCGACCTGATGAAGCTGGCACAGTCCGGCTCCGGCGAGCAGACGCTGCCCCGCACCCGCGCCATGCTCCACACCATCGAGGCCTGGGCGCAGGCCGCGCTCGGCAAGGGGCAGGCCATGCGCCGCACCCTGGGCGAGGCCGAGGACCTGTTCGTGTCCACCTCGGGCGACGTGCCGCCGCCCTCCTGGATGCAGCACTTCGACGAGGCCGATCTGCACGGCATGCAGGCACTGGCCTTCCGCACCCTCGCCGACCACGATCCCTCGGCGGCGACCATCGCGCAGCAGCACGCGAGGGAGGCCCTGCGGCTGCGGGCCGACGGCCACCAGCGCTCGATGATCTTCGACTACATCTCGATGGCGTCCGCCTGCTTCATCGCCGACGACCCGGAGCAGGCCGACCGATACGCCCGGCTGGCGCTGGTCTCGATGAACGAGACCTCCTCGCACCGGACGTGGGACCGGCTGCGCGAGATGTACCGGCTGACGGGCCAGTACTCCGGTTTCGCCGGCATCGAGGAGCTCCGCGAGGAGATCAAGCTGGCCCTGCCGAACAGCCCAGTGGCGCGGTCGGTTTGAGACGGGTGACCGCCCGGGTCCGAGGACGAGAGGGGTCGGGGACGAGAAAGGCCGCGCCTTCCGGCGCGGCCCCGAGTCCCTCGAATCACCCGCGGCTCGCTACGAGCCGCCCGCCTCTCGTACCTCGCTACGAGCCGATCCGGGCCACCAGTACGCAGGCGTCGTCCTCGCGCTCGCCCTCGCCGAACTCCCCGATCACCAGGCGCACGCAGTCCTGCGCGGACCGGGCGGCGGAGAAGTGCGGTGCCAGCGCCAGCAGCCGCTCGGTCCCGTCGGCCTTGCTGAACTCGATGCTGCGCGGCGTCAGTCCGTCGGTGTGCAGGACGAGCACGTCGCCGATCTCCAGCCGCTCCTCGGCCTGGCCGTACGCGGCTCCGGAGGTGGCTCCCAGCAGGACGCCCTCGGGCGGCAGGAGGGAACGACCCTGGCCGCGCCGGAACAGCAGCGGGGCGGGGTGACCTGCCTGGGCCCAGGACAGCACCCGGCGGGCGGGATCGTAGCGGCAGCACACCGCGGATCCCAGCGCGGGCTGGACGGAGGTTTCCAGGAGCTGGTTGAGCCAGCCCATCAGGGGGCCCGGCTCGATGCCGGCCATGGCCATCCCGCGCAGGGCGCCGAGCATCATCGCCATGCCGGAGGTCGCGGTCACCCCGTGGCCGGTGAGGTCACCCACCGTCAGCATGGAATCCCCGCCGGGGAGTTCGAGGGCGTCGTACCAGTCGCCGCCGATGAGCGCGCTGGTCGCGGAGGGCAGGTAGTGCGCCGCGACGTCCAGCGCCCTGGTGTTGTCGTGCGGGAACCGCAGGGAGCCGCGCCACGGGGGGAGCACGGCTTCCTGCAGCTCGACCGCCAGCCGGCGCTCGGTCTGCGCGATCTCCTGCCGGCGCTGCAGCGAGTCCCTGGACTCACGCACCGCCCGCTGGCTCCGGCGCAGTTCACTCACGTCCCGCAGCACGGCCCACATGGTGGCCGTGCAACCGTCGGAGTCGAGTACCGGCTCGCCCCTCATGTGCAGCGTCCTGACCCGGCCGTCGGCCCGGACGATGCGGAACTCGCCGTCGATCGGCTTGCCGTCCACCAGACAGGCCGTCACCATCGCGGTCAGCAGCGGCTGGTCCTCGGAGAACAGGGTGGATCCCAGTTCGTCGAGGGGGAGCGCGCCGGCCTCGGGGGAGCGGCCGAAGATCTGGAAGAGCTCGTCGGACCAACTGACCTCATCGGTCAGCAGGTTCCACTCGGCACTGCCGACCCTCGTCTGCTGGGCCTCGGCCCCCGTCTCGGGGGCGGCCTGCGGCAGCGCGGCCGACTCGGGCGAGGCGGGCGGCAGCCCTTCCTTGAGCTGGCCCAGGTGTGCGCGGAGGTCGTCGAGGTGGTGGACGGCGAGATCGCACAGTGCGCGTTGCCAGCGGCCCTGTGCGTCGTCGTCGTCGACGACGGTGTCGCGGCGGACGGCGTCGACTTCGCCCCGGAGCTGCCGGGTCTGCGAGATCAGCGCGTCCACCGACCCTGGCTCTGGGGGTTGCGCGGGGCGGTCCGCGTACAGGTGGGACGGCATCTGAACTCCGATACAGGCGCGGCACGGCCAAGTCTGAGGAGGGACCGGTTCTGAAGGAAGGGGCCGGTAACGACTGTTGCACAGCCTGCGACGGCCTGTAAGGCGTTTGGCAACATCCGTGGAGGACTTGCATCGGGCATATGCCTGAGGCCTTTCGGCCCTCCTGGAGCGTGCGAACGAATCCGGTCAGCCCATGCCGACGGGCCGGCGGGCGATCCCCGCCGACCCTTGCCTTTCCCTTGCGTTTCCCGGGTCGTCACACGGTGAGCGGTACCGGGTGGATCTCGCTGGCGGGGTGCCCCGTGCGCTCGTGAATGCGCTGGACCGCCTCCGCCGAGGGCGCCTCGGAGAGGCAGTAGACGGTGCCGGACGCGGGGTCGGCCCAGGCGCGCTCGAAGTGCACGCGCTCTTCCTTCTCGATGGCCAGGTCGGCCTTGTGGGCGGCCTTCAGCTGCTCCGCGGTGATGCCGGTCATGCCGTGGTGGACATCCATGTACTTCGTCACTGCCGCACACCTCTTCCCATGTGTTCGGTGTGGCACTGCCGTCCTTCTTCCATCGTCCTCCCGCGGCCGGAAACCGGCCCTTCGGGCGAGGGCGATCGATCGTACGGCCGAGGTGTGCGAGACCCGCCCCTCCCGTACCGGCGAAGGACGGCGCGGGATCCGGATCAACACGACCGGGCCTGTCCCCCCCCCCGAACGAAGGACCCCGTGCTCCCGACGGCCGCCGTCCGTCCTGCTCCCGGCAGCTTCCGGCGGTATGCCCGATATTCCGCCCGGTAGTTGATCCAGACTTCCCACCGCACCCCCGGATGGCTACTCTACGTGGCGGTAATGAGCCGGGGAGGTCCGCTGGGGCGGGCCGCGCGCAGGGTGGGGACACAACGACATGACCGGGCAGAGCCATGCGCCGACCGACGGGCAGAGCCATCCGCCGACCGACGGGCAGAGCCGGCGGTCCTTCCTCACCTATCTGGTCGCCGCTCCCACCCTCGCCCTCGTCACGCGCGCCGGCGCCGACCTCCTGGCCCCTCAGCCCGCGCACGCCGTGGTGCCGACCCTGCCCGCCCCCGCCGACCTGGTCGACCTCGGCGACCTGTTCATCCTGGCCGGCGCCCCCACCTCCGCCCTGCTCGCGCTCGCCGTGGAGGCCGACGGAACGATCCGCTTCCGGCTGCCGCGCGAGGAGGTGGGCCAAGGCCTCACCACCGCCGTGGCGATGCTCGTCGCCGAGGAACTGGACGCGCCGCTGGCCGCCGTACGGGTCGAACTGGACGACGCCCGCCCCGAGCTGCTCTTCAACCAGCTCACCGGATCCTCCAACTCCATCCGCTCCCTCTACGGCCCGGTCCGCCAGTGCGCCGCCACCGCCCGGGCCCGCCTGGTCGCGGCCGCCGCCGTGCGCTGGAGGCTCCCGGCGTCCACCCTGACCACGGCGAACGGCGCCGTCCGCGCCCCCGACGGCCGCACCGCGTCCTACGGCTCCCTCGCCGCGGCCGCCGCCGACCCCGCCCTGATCGTCCTCGGGGCCACCCCCAAGCCGGCGGCGAAGCACGCCCTGGTCGGCAAGCCCACCAGCCGGATCGACGCCCGCGCCATGGTCACCGGGGCCCAGCGCTACACCCTCGACCTGGACGTGCCCGGCGCCAAGCCCTGCGTGGTCCGCCGCCCTCCCACCCTCGGCGGCAGCGTCCGCTCCGTGGCCAACCTGGACGCCGTCCGGGCCATGCCCGGCGTGCTGCACGTGGTCACCATCGCCACCGGGGTCGCCGTCGTCGCCGAGACCTTCGGCCAGGCCCTCGACGCCAAGGCCGCCCTCCAGGTCACCTGGGGCCCGGGCCCGGCCGACCAGCTCTCGGACGCGGCCGTGCGCACGAAGCTGCGCGCCGCCACCCCGCCGCTGCTCGTGCCGCCGCTGCTCACCGCGCACGTGGACGCCGAGTTCGACTTCGCCTTCGTCAGCCACGCGCCGATGGAGACCAACTCGGCCGTCGCCGACGTGCGGGGCGACCGCGCCGAGATCTGGTCCGGACTCAAATCGCCCATCGTGGCCCGCGAGACGATCGCCGCCGACCTCGGCCTGCCCCTCGACAAGGTCACCGTCCACGTGGTGCAGGCCGGCGGCTCCTTCGGCCGGCGGCTGTTCTTCGACGCCGCCCTGGAAGCGGCCCGGATCTCCAAGGCCTGCCGCCGCCCGGTCCGGCTGATGTGGACCCGGGTGGACGACACCCGGCACGGCCGGATGCGCCCGGCCACCCACCACAAGATCCGGGCGACGCACCTGCTGGGCGAGGTGCTCAGCTTCGAGCACCGGGTCGCCGCCGCGGAGACCGACTTCCGGCACGGACTCGGCGAGATCATCACCGCCACCGCCGCCAGCCTCCCGCTCGGCATCGGCAACGCCACCCTCGCCCAGACCCTGTTCCTCACCACGATCAAGTCCCCGTACAACTTCGGACTCACCACCCAGGCGCTCACCGAGGTCCCGACCGGGGTCCCCACCGGGTCCTGGCGCTCGGTGTACTCGGCGAACACCCGCGGGGCCGAGGAGATCGTGGTGGACGAGCTGGCCGCCGCGACGGGCCGGGACCCGTACCAGTTCCGCCGGACCTTCCTGAAGACGGCCGCCCAGCGCGCCGTACTCGACAAGGCGGCCACCGAAGGGGGCTGGGGCCGGGCCATGCCGGCCGGCTGCGCCCAGGGCATCGCCTTCCACGAGGAGTACAAGTCCCGCACGGCCTGCCTGGTCGAGATCGACACCAGGGACCCGGAGCACATCCGCGTCACGAAGGCGGTCATCGCCGTCGACGTGGGCCTGCCCGTCAACCCGCGCGGACTGGAGGCCCAGATGATCGGCGGCCTGACCGACGCGATCTCCACCACGCTCAAGGCAGGCCTGCACCTGGACAAGGGGCTCCCGCTGGAAGGCAGTTACAGCCAGTTCCACTGGGCGCAGCAGCGCGACACCCCGAAGGACGTACGCGTCTACGTGCTCCCGGCGACCGGGACCGAGCCGGGCGGGGCCGGCGAGCTGGGCCTGCCCGCCGCCGTGGGCGCGATCGCCAACGCCTATGCCCGGGCCACCGGCACCAAGCCGCGCAGCTTCCCCCTCGACTTCGACGTCGACTTCACCCCGTACCCGCGCTAGTCCGCCTCCAGGAGCCAAGCCGTGCCCTCGCACACCTTCACCGTCAACGGGCAGAGCGTCACCGTGGACGCGCCCGACGATCTGCCCCTGCTGTGGGTGCTCCGCGACATGCTGAACGTACGCGGCCCCAAATACGGCTGCGGCGTGGACGTCTGCAAGGCCTGCACCAGCCACCTCGACGGGGTGGACGTCCGCCCGTGCGTGGTGCCGGTCTCCGCGTGCGCGGGGAAGTCGGTGACCACGATCGAGGGACTGGCCGACGGCGAGGACCTGCACCCGGTGCAGGAGGCCTGGCTCGAACAGGACGTCGCCCAGTGCGGCTTCTGCCAGCCCGGCCAGATCATGGCGGCCGTCGCCCTGCTGAAGCGGACGAGCACGCCCACGGACGAGGACATCGACGCGATCGCCAACATCTGCCGCTGCGGCACGTACTTCCGCATCCGGGAGGCGATCCGCAGCGCGGCGGCCAAAATGTAGGCGGTTCACCCCATGACACAGGGTTTATATGGGACGATTCGCCGCCGTTTTGGCTGATCATGCCTGAATGAGGCGTATCAATGCGAAACGTGTGCTGGTCGGCGAACCGCTCGACACCGCGCGCCTGGGCGAGACCCTGCTGCCCAAGCGGCTCGCACTCCCGATCTTCTGCAGCGACCCGCTCTCCTCCGTGGCCTACGCCACCGAGGAGATCCTGCTGATCCTCGCCCTCGGCGGGGTCGCGCTGCTCCACCTCGCCTGGTACGCGGCCGCCGCCATCGTGTTCCTGCTCGTGGTCGTCGTCGCCTCCTACCGGCAGACCTGCTACGCCTACCCGGGCGGCGGCGGCGCCTACATCGTCAGCTCCAAGAACCTCGGCCAGACGGCCGCCCTCACCGCCGCGAGCGCCCTGCTCGTCGACTACGTCATGACGGTCGCCGTCTCCGTGGTCTCCGGTGTCGCCGCCATCACCTCCGCCATCCCCTCCCTCTCCGATCACGAAGTGCCCCTGTCGGTGGGCTTCGTGGTGCTGCTGACCCTCATGAACCTGCGCGGGGTGCGGGAGTCGGGCCGGGTCTTCGCCGTCCCCACCTACGGCTTCGTCCTCGTCATCTACCTGATGTTCGCGGTGGCCGCCTACCGGCTCGCGACCGGATCCACCATCCGCGCCGAATCCGCCGATCTGCCGATCAGCGCGGAGGGCACGTACGCCGGCCTCGCGGTGGTCCTGCTCGCACTGCGCGCCTTCGCCTCCGGCTGTACCGCGCTCACGGGCGTCGAGGCCATCAGCAACGGAGTCCCCGCCTTCCAGAAGCCGAAGAGCAAGAACGCGGCGACCACCCTCGCCGCGATGGGCGCCCTGGCCGTCACCATGTTCGCCGGGATCACCGTCCTCGCCATGAACTACAAAGTGCACGTGGCCGCGGACCCGACCGAGCTGGGCCTGGCCCCCGGAACCCCGATGTCCACCGCGCTCGCCCAGATCGGCCGGGCCACCTTCGGCAGCTGGCACTTCATGTTCTACCTGCTCCAGGCCGTCACGGCCGGCGTGCTGATCCTCGCCGCCAACACCGCCTTCAACGGGTTCCCGATGCTCGCCTCGATCCTCGCCAAGGACCGGTACGTGCCCCGCCAGCTCTTCAACCGCGGCGACCGGCTCGTCTACTCCAACGGCGTCGTCCTGCTGGCGCTCGCCGCCATCGGCCTCATCGTCGCCTTCGACGCCCAGCTGACCCGCCTCATCCAGCTCTACATCATCGGCGTCTTCGTCTCCTTCACCCTCTCCCAGGCGGGCATGGTCAAGCACTGGAAGCAGGAGCTCGCCTCCCCGGAGACCCGCAAGGAGGAGCGGATCCACATCCACCGCCGGCTCGCCATCAACGCGGTCGGCGCCACCATGACCTTCGTGGTCCTGGTCATCGTCCTGATCACCAAGTTCACCCACGGCGCCTGGCTCGTCGTCATCGCCATGCCGCTGCTCTTCATCGGCATGAAGGGCGTACGCCGCCACTACGACACCGTGTCCCGGGAACTCGCCGTCGCTCCCGGGGTCAAACCCCGCAAGCCCGCCCGCCACCACGTCGTCGTCCTCGTCGCTTCCGTGCACGCCCCCACGCTCAAGGCCCTCGGCTTCGCCATGGGGCTGCGCCCCGACACCCTCACGGCCGTCTCGGTCGCGGCCGACGAGGAGAGCGCGAACCGGCTGCGCGCGGACTGGGCGGACCACGACCCGGGCATCCCGCTCAAGGTGCTCCACTCCCCGTACCGCGAGGTGGTCGGGCCCGTGCTGGCCTACCTGCAGGAGCAGGCGGCCGCCGAGGGCACGGACATGCTCTCCGTGGTCATCCCGGAGTACGTGGTCGGACACTGGTGGGAACAGCCCCTGCACAACCAGAACGCGCTGCGGCTCAAGGCGCGCCTGCTGTTCACGCCCGGGGTCGCGGTGATCGACGTGCCGTACCTGCTGGAGTCCGCGAAGCCGGAGCGGAAGGGGGAGCGGCAGGAGGAGGCGGGGACCCGGCCGGGCGCTGGGTGACCGCCGTGTGCGCCAGCGCCAGCTCCACGACGTGCGCGGGATCGGCCAGCGAGCGGCCGGTGAGCTGCTCCAGGCGGCGCAGCCGGTTCGAGACGGTGTTGCGGTGGCAGTACAGCCGCTGCGCCGCGTACGTGGTCGAGCCCCGGCAGGTCAGCCAGGTGCCCAGGGTGGTCAGCAGGACCCTGCGGTCCTCCGGGGCCAGTGCCAGGACCGGCCCCAGCACCACGTGACGCAGCCGGCCCGCGAGTTCGGGCTCGGCCGCGACCAGCGCCGCCGGGAGCCGCTCGTCCAGCAGGGCGGTGTGCGGACCGTCGGCTCCCGGCGCCGCGCGCAGCGCGAGGACGGCCAGCCGGCGGGCCCCGGCCAGCTCGCCCGGCGTCTGGACCACCGGGCTCACCCCGGCGCGTAAGCCGAGGGGCGCGAGCAGATCCGTCACGGAGGCGAGCGGCAGCGGGCCCAGCTCCACCAGGCCCGTCTCCCCGTCCGCCCGGATCCGCCACAGCACGCGCGGGGCGCCACCCTCCGGGGCGGTCCGCGCGCCGTCTCCGGCGTCGAGGACCACCACGGCGAACCGTCCGCGCTCCGGCAGTCCGAGCCGCCGCGCCGACTCGGCGGACCGGTCCGCCGGACCGCCGCCGTCGAACAGGGCGTCGAGCAGGGCCCCCCGCAGCTCCCGCTCGCGGTCGGCGCGTACGGCCTCGGCCCGGCGGTAGGACTCGGCCGCCGCGTCCGCCATCCGGTCGACCACGTCCCACAGGGCGGGCGCCCCCGGCAGCAGCCGGGGCAGCGCCGCCCGGTCCCGGGCGGCGACGGCCTCGGTCAGGACCTGCCACAGCAGCCGGCCGCAGAGCCGGTACACCCGCAGCAGGGAGTCGAGCGGCAGGCCCTGCCGGGCGCGGAGCTCTCCGTCGGCGCGGGCGTCGCCGAGCTCGGGCGGCAGGCCGCGGGCCTCGCGCACCAGACCGTCGACGATCTGGCGGAGCAGATGGTGGACCCGCTCGCGCAGGGCGGCCCGGCCGAGCAGGGCGACGTAGACGGCGCAGGCCGGATCCCCGTCCGGCGACCGGTCGGCCAGCCGCTCGGCGGCCACGGCGATCCGGCGGTCCAGGTCCTCGCGTATCTCCCCGATGATCCGCTCCATGACGGGCAGGGTGGCACGTCGGAGGGGGCGCTGGGGAGGGCCGCGACGAGGCGGTGTCCGCTAGCGTGTCCGAAGCACTGCACGTGCAGTGCATATGCGCCGGTCATACCGGCAGCCACGTCCACACGGTCAGGGACCCACCCATGCGCCAGAACCCCGAGCGCCGCGCCGCGCTGCTCGACGCCGCCATCGAAGTCCTCGCCCGCGAGGGGTCACGGGGGCTGACCTTGCGCGCGGTGGACACGGAGGCCGGGGTTCCGACCGGCACCGCCTCCAACTACTTCGCCCACCGCGCCCAGCTCCTCGTGCAGATCCTGCACCGCACCCGCGAGCGGCTGACCCCCGACCCGGCCGACCTGACGGGCCCGCTCGACACCAAGGTGCTGCTGCGCCGGCTCCTGGAGCGCATGCGCCGCGAGCGCAGCGTCCACACCGCGATGCTGGAACTGCGCCTGGAGGCCACCCGGCGGCCCGAACTCCAGGAGGCACTGGCCGGGTTCCAGGGCGCCGAACTGGAGGCGAACATCGCCTGGCACCTGGAGGCGGGGCTGCCGGGGGACCGGCAGGGAGTGGTCCTGATCTACCTGGCCATGCTCGGGCTGATCGTGGACGACCTCACCGTGCCCGGACTGCTGGACCCCCGGTCGCCGCACGGGGTCGAGGGGCTCATCGACACGATGGTCGAGCGCCTCCTCCCGGAGCGCCCCGCGGACTGACTATCGTGCCGGTAGGGCTGGTTCCGGGTTCCCTGTTCCTGGGTCCCGGTTCCTGGGTCCCCGTTCCGGGGTTCCGGCAGGGCCGGCGCCGCCGGCAGGACCGGCTCGCATCGCGTGGATCGTGGAGATCGCGGGAGGAACCGTGGCAATGGCGGACATCACGGGGCAGGGCGCGGACGGAGGCTCCCGCGCCTGCGACGGCGGCATCCAGTGGCTGGCGGACTGGAGCGCCTGGTACGTCAGCCTCACCTTCGCCCGGGGCATCGGCCCCGAGGAACTGGCCGCCCGGCTCGGCGCCTTGCCGGACCTGCGCCCCGGGCCGCTCGGGGCCATCGACGCGTGGAGCATGGTCACCGAGACCGTGGACGGCGACGGGGTGGCCCGGGTCGGGATCTGGGGCGCCTGGTCCTTCGCCGTGGAACACGGGGTCCCCGCCGGGGCCCAGCGCCTCGCGGAGGTCTCCCGCTGCGGGATCGAGGCCGTACACCTCGACCCGCAGCCCGATCACCCGCCCAAGCAGTTCGCGTACGCCCGGGACGGCGAGCTGGTCTGCTGCTTCGGCATCGGCGAGGAACACTGGCGCGGCGGCCACCGGCCCGACTTCCTCCTGCCGGAGCTGGTCGAGGCCAAGATCCTCACCCCGGACGGCTGCTACGCCCGCCCCGAGGACGAACCGTACGAGGAACGCGACCGCCTCACCCTCGCCGTACTGGAACACCGCTTCGCGCTGTCCCTGCCCCGCCGCCTCGTCGAGGAGACCCCGCTCCCGGCCTACGTGACCTGCACGCAGTAGGGGACTTTCCTTCAGCCGGCGTAGTCCCGGATCACCCGGCGGGCCAGCACGGCGCGGGCCGGAGCCAGCTCGGCCGCGACCGCCTGTGCCCGGGGGCCCTCGCAGACGACCCGGGCGGGCTGCGGGTCGGCCGAGGCCAGGCACCGCCGGCGCAGGTGGGTCGGCGGGTGCGTGTCGTCGACGCTGTGCCCGCGCCGGGCGGAGACCCGGCGCAGCCGCTCGTACTCGCGCTCGGGGACGGAGTCGATCCGCGCGGCCAGCCGTTCCCACAGCTCCCGCTCGGCGGCCTCGCGCACCTCGCGGCCCCCGGCCCCACCGCCGGCCCGGGCCGCCACCATCGACTCGCGCCGCAGGTGTGCCTCGACGCCGTCGCTCACCAGCAGCCGGTCCAGCAGCGTGACGGCCGCCCCGCTGGAGCCGGCACGGGCCGCGCCGGTGTCGGCCCGGTACTCCGCACGCTGCGAAGCCCGCAGCGTCAGGCCGTCGAGCAGGTGGATCAGCCCGTAGACCGCCCAGCGCGGCAGGAACGTCAGGGCGTTCATGAACCAGTCCACGATGTTGTCGTGGTTCACCGGGCTCAGGACGGAGTGCCATTCGACCAGGGACCGCAGGGCCCCGTGCATCAGGAACGAGGAGCGGACGTCGCCGTTCGCGAAGTGCCCGAGCTCGTGTCCCAGCAGGGCCACGCGCTCCTGCGGCGTGAGGATCTCCCACAGCCCGAGGCCGAGGATCATCACGCGCCGGCCGCGGTACCCGTAGGTGCGGACCCCGGCGTTGACGGAGGCGTCCACCACCACCGCGTGCACCCCCGTCGTCCCGACGGCGGCCCCCACCTCGTCGATCAGCCCGAAGAGGCCGGGCGCGTCCGCCCGGTACAGCACCGCCGGCCCGCTCGGGGACCGGCCCGGCCGCGGCAGCAGCACCGCCACGGCCACCAGGAGCAGGACGCCGAGCACGGGCTGGATGCCGGTGTGCCACCCGCCGATGATCAGCACGGCCGCGGCCAGGAACAGGCCCGCCGTGACCCCGTGCACCAGCAGGGCGAGCCCGAAGGCCAGGACGGTCGACCCGTCCGCCCCGACCCGCTCGGTCGCGGTCCCGCCCCGCCCGATCTCCTCGGCCAACTGCTCCCCGTACCGCGCGGCCAGGCGCCGCCGGACCTTCGCCAGACGTCCGCGGTCCGGATCCGGGGCAGCCGGGTCCACGTTCCAGTCACAAGCCGCGCACCAGTTCACGTACGACGCGTGCACGGTGACCTCGGTCCCGCACTCCGGGCACGGCCGCACGCCCGGTGCGTCCACCTCCCCGACGCCCTGCCCCACGGTTTCCACGTTCGATCCCCTCCCCGCCGCGGACCTGCTGTGATCCGCGGTCCGCGCAGGATAGAGGGGCCGGCGCCGGCCTCCGCGGCCGCCCGGGCATGGACGGTTTTGGCCGGGGAGGGCGCGTCTTGTGACACTACGGGTGTGAACGCGACCGACTTGTTCCACCAGACGCTGCGCGAGCGGATCGCCCCGGCCCTGCGCGACGCGGGTTTCACCGGTTCGGGGCTGGAGTACCGGCTCCGCGCCGCCGAACCGGACCACGCGCTGCTCGGCTTCCAGCGGAGCGCTTCGTCCGGGGCCGCCGAGTGCAGGTTCACGGTGAACCTGCGCGCGGTCCCGTACGAGGAACACGAGGCGCTGCGACGGCTGCGGCCGGCCCTCGGGACCCGGCTCAGCGCCAACCGCGTCGGCCCCGTCGGCTGGCACGCCAGGATCGGCCGCCTCCTCGGCCATCCGCACGACCACTGGTGGACCATCACCGACGAGCGCTCCGCCGCCCGCGCCGCGGACGAGGTCACGGACGTGGTGCTGCGCCACGCCGTCCCCGCGCTGTGGGGCGAGGTGACCGACCGGCCCCCGCTGCCGGGCCCCGTGGTGGATCCGGTGCCCGACTGCCTGGACCCGGTGTGCCTGCGCGTGGACGGCGATCCGTTCCCCGTCGGGAGCGGGGAGTCCCCCCTGCCCGTGGACATCGAAGGCACCCTCGTCCTGGAGACGGGCGAGCGCCGCCGGGCCTCGCCCTTCCTCACCGTCCACGACGAGCTGACCGACGCCGAAGCCCGCATCGTCATCGACGCCCCCTGGAAGCTGGAGCAGCCGCTCTTCGGCTCGGTCCGGGTCGGCATCGCCGCCGACGGAGACGTCAGGGTCTCCGCCAGCCCGGGCAGCATGCTCCCCGGCCATCCGCTGGCACTCCTCGGCGAACTGGCCCTGTGCCGGATCAACACGGCCGAGGTCGCCGGCAACGGCTCCCTGCGGCTCACCTTCGAACAGGGCACCCCGCGCGAGGCCTGCCTCACCGTTTCCGGCGCCCCGCACGCGCTGACCGTCGGCGCGCCCTGGCACATCGAGGGCTGGACACCGGCCCGCATCTGACGGCCCGCGTCCGGCGGAGCTTCAGTTTCCGGGCGCCGAGCATTAGTTGATCTTATGCTCGGGTTTACGCGAGTCCGCTGGTTTTGCGGCCGGTGAGCGACTTTGATGGGTTTGCCAGGCCTCGTACCGGAGCAGGGGGACTACTCATGGGTACCGAACACAGCCCGAAGGACAGCGCGGACAGTGGGAGCGCCACCACCACCGCACCCACCCTCATCGGTTCCGTACAGCGGGCGTGCCGGCTCGTGGAGGCGATGTACACCGAGGGCGGGGCGACCGCCAAGCGCCTCGCCCGGCTCACCGGAATCCCGCTGCCCACCGTGTACCACCTGCTGCGCACCCTCAGCCACGAGGGCTACGTACAGCGCGAGGGCGGGGCCTTCCGCCTCTCGGACGACCTGCCGCTCGCTTCGTGACAGCGGGTCCACAGGGGCGTTCGGGGCTCGTGTCCCCAAGTAATGATCAAAATGAGTGGGGTTCCGGCCAAGCTGTCACGTGCCATCGTGCATGTTCCAGCGGAAAATGCCAGAACGCCCTTTCGCAGTGTGGAAGTTGAGTAAGTTCCCTTCTGTCGCGCCGTACGACCGTGCACCATGCACGGTCCGGCCGGGAGGGGAGCCCGCGTGCCCGGGATCGACGAATGCCTGCTCGAAGCCATGGCCCTGCCTGGTGCCAGGGGGGCCGCGCTGGTCGACTGGAGCAGCGGACTGGCCCTCGGCACCGCCGGGGAATCACCGGTGGGGGACCACGAGACCACCGCTGCCGAGACCGCCGAGCTGGCCCGGGCGGCCGCCGAGTACGAGTCCTTCGCCCCGGGCGACACCGGGCCGGAGGACGCCGCCGGGCCACCCGTGGAGGACCTGATCGTCACGACCCGGACCGGGTACCACGTGCTCCGCTTCGTCGAGACCAGCTTCGACAGCAGCGTGTTCCTGCACCTGTGGCTCGACCGGACCGACGGCAACCTCGCCCTCGCCCGGCACAGACTCAGGGCCCTGGCGGAGGAGCTGGTGCTGAAGTGACCGCCACCGCTGTCGCCGCAGTGTCCCCGCTGCTCACCCGGCTCGCCGCCGAACGGGCGACCGGCGCCCTGTTCCGCGAGCGCGGCACCCTCTTCCTGGAGGACGGCCGCGTGGTGCACGCGGAGAGCCCCGCCACCCCCGGACTCGACGTCCTGCTCACCACCGGCGGGGGCCTCACCCCCGAGCGCTGGACCGACGCCGTGAACCAGGCCGGCGCCCGCCGCCAAGTCGCCCGCTTCCTCGTCGACAGCGGCGGGCTCGCAGGCGGCGAACTGGAGATATGCCACCTCGCCGCGATCTTCGACGCCGCCTTCTTCGCGCTCTCCCCGGGCAGCGGGCCCTCCCGCTTCCGGCGCGGGGCCACCCACTGGATCGGCTCCGTCCGCTCCGTACCGGCCGCCGCCGTCGAGCGGGAGACCTGCCGCCGCCGGGAACTGCTCGACGCGGTCTGGCCCTACCCGCTGCTCGACACCTCCCCGGTGGTGCCCCGCCCCGCCGCCCCCGGTCAGACCGTCACCGCGCGCCAGCGGATCCTGCTCGACCGGGCCGACGGGGTACGGACACCCGCGGACCTCGCCTGGGTGCTGGGCCGGCCGGCCTTCCACACCCTGCTCGACGTACGACGCCTCGCGGCGGCCGGGCTGGTCGAGACCCCGCACGCGCCGGCACCCGCCGCCGCCGCGGAGACGCCGCTGCCCGACTGGATGACGCAGGCGCAGTCCCCGGACGTGGCGTTGCTGCGCCGGTTACGCGACGCACTGGAGGCAAGCCTGTGAGGCTCCCGCTGCGAGCCGCCCAGCGCGGCGACCGTTCCGAGCGGCGGCAGTCCGAAAGGAGAAGGTCCGACATGAGTACCGTGCCCGCCGAAGCCGAGGCCGAGATACTCGCGGAACTCCGTCGGCTGCGGGCCCGCGTCCCGCAGCTGGGCGGGGCACTCGCCGCGAGCGTCGACGGCCTGGTCCTGGCCCACGACAGCGCCGCCACCGAGGCGGAATCCGTGGCCGCCCTGACCGCCGCGGCCCTCGGAGTGGCCCAGCGGCTCAGCGACTGCACCGGGCAGGGCGGGTTCCGCGAGCTGCTCGTGCGCGGAGAGGACGGCTACGTCGCCACCTACGCGGCGGGCGACGCGGCCGTACTGACCCTGATCGCGGAGCCGCGCGTCAATGTCGGCCGGCTCCACCTGGAGGCCCGCCGGTCCAGCCTGCGCATAGCGGAGCTGATCGACACCAGCCTCGGACGGCGAGGCCCGGCACCGGGCCCGGACCCGGGTGCCGGCCAGGGCTCCTGATCCCCCCGACCACGTACATCCGTACCGATCGAAACGTACTGACCGAACGTACCGACCGAAACGCACCGACAGAACGCGCCCGGGAAACCCAAGAGAAAGAGGAAGCGTCATGGCCAACGTGGAGACATCGCTCAAGGAAGCCACCACCACCATCGAGGGCGTGCTCGGCGTCGCCCTGGTCGACTGCAGCAGCGGTATGGCCCTCGGCACCATCGGCGGCGGAAAGGACCTCGACCTCACGGTCGCCGCCGCGGGCAACACGGACGTGGTGCGGGCCAAGCTCCGCACGATGGAGATGCTCGGTCTGAAGGACGAGATCGAGGACATCCTCATCACCCTCGGAAGCCAGTACCACCTGATCCGGCTCCTGAAGGGCCGCGGCTCCGCGGGGCTCTTCCTCTACCTCGCGCTCGACAAGACGCGGGCCAACCTCGCGATGGCCCGCCACCAGCTGAAGAAGATCGAAGCCGAGCTGGAAGTCTGACCCGATGGCGGCGGGGCGGTGGGCGGCTGAACTCGTTGCCGCCCGCCCGGCGGCTCCTCGCACATGCCCCGGAAAGGGGACACCGCGCCGCCTTCGGCGCGACCCGGCTGAAGAACCACATCTCGGCGGATCGTCGATCAGATGTCCGACGCGTACGCCTCAGGAGTGCATTCCAGGCTGGATACGGCCCGGTCCCGGCCCCACCGATGAGTTTCGGGGCCGGGACCGGTCTGTATGTGCGGGACGGATTTCCTCATCCGTACCCCCACCCCACGCATTCCGGAGGCAGTCATGGCGAGCAACCCCTTCACCACGTGTCTGTGGTTCGACGGCGCGGCGGAGGCCGCCGCCGACTACTACCTGTCGGTCTTCAAGGACGGCAAGCGCGGCCGCGTCGGCCTCTACCCCGAGGGGAGCCCCGGTGTGGCCGGCGAGGTCATGGTCGTCGAGTTCGAGATCAACGGCCAGAGGTTCGTCGGCCTCAACGGCGGCCCGCAGTTCCCCTTCACCGAGGCCGTCTCCTTCCAGATCCACTGCGCCGACGACGCGGAGGCGGACTACTACTACGAGGCCCTGACCGGCGACGGTGGCGAGGAATCCGCCTGCGGCTGGGTCAAGGACAAGTTCGGTCTGTCCTGGCAGGTCATCCCGGCCGGGGCCATCGAGCTGATCTCCGACCCCGACCCGGGGCGGGCCGCGCGGGCGACGGCCGCGATGATGAAGATGAAGAAGCTCGACGTGGCGGAGATGCGGCGGGCCGCCGACGCGGGCTGACGCGGGTCGGCAAGGGCTGCCGCGGGCCGAGGCCGGCCGGCGAGGGCCGGCGCCGCCCGGACCGACCCGCTAGAGGAGCGCGCCGTCCGCGGTGATCCGCTGCAGCAGGGCGGGCAGCGCAGTCCCGATGGGCTCGCGGATCACCTCGTCGGCGAGGGAGTCGTACGGTGTCTCCTGCGCGTTCACGATGATCAGGCGGGCCCCGGCCTCCGCGGCCATCCCGGCCAGCGAGGCCGCGGGCTGCACCTGGAGCGTCGAGCCCACGGCAACGAAGACGTGGCAGCCCTTGGCTACCGCGACGGCCTGCGCGAGCACCTCGGGGTCCAGCCGCTCCCCGAACATCACGGTCGCCGCCTTGAGGATCCCGCCGCACGCGCGGCAGGCCGGATCCGGTTCCCCGGAGGCGACCCGGGCCAGCGCCTCGTCCATCCCGGTACGTGCATGACAGGCCGTGCACACCACGGCCCGCGCCGTGCCGTGCAGTTCGAACACCTTGCGCGCGGAAGTCCCCGCGAGCTGGTGCAGACCGTCCACGTTCTGGGTGATCACCCGCACCGGGATCCCGGCTCGCTCCAGCTCGGCGACGGCGAGGTGCGCGGCGTTCGGCTGCGCCCCCAGGGCCCCGATCTCGGCGCGCATCAGCCAGGACCGGCGCCGGATCTCCGGATCGGCCATGTAGGGCGCGTAGGTAACGAGGCTCTCGGCGTCGGGCTCCCGGCGCCACAATCCCTGCGGCCCCCGGTAGTCGGGAATCCCCGAATCGGTGGACATCCCGGCCCCACTGAACACTGCGACGAGCGGCTTTCCCATGCGCCGACTCTAGGCAGCCCGGGCGGCTTTCACCACGGGGTTTCGGCCAGGCCGTCGCTTTCGGATCGTGCCGGTCGGGCCCGGGACCGCGAGTCCGCGTCCAGCAGTTCCTGGAGACGGGGGACCGCGAAGTCGACCAGGGCCGGGACGGGGAGGAGGCGGCACTCCGCGCCGCCGACCCGTGACGGACGGATGCCCGCGTGGCGTTCGAAGTCGGGGCCCACGACCGGGAAGTGGGTGTCGTTGTCGTTGCCCACGTCCGGGGTTTCCACCCAGACGCGCTCACCGGCCACCTCCATCGGGAAGCGCCGCACCCGCAGCCGGGGGCGGGGCGCGAGGGACTCGACGTAGTGCAGGAACGAGTTCCGGTTGTGGCCGACGCCGATCAGCAGGATGTGCGCGCCCAGGTCGTGCAGGCGGCCGAACGGCGAGGTGCGGCCCAGTGCGAAGCCCAGCGACTGCGTCGCGGTGACCTCTGCCGCGCGGGCGCCCACCGCCGCCACCGACGCCTGCGGATGCCTGCTGCGCAGGCTGTCGGGCAGGGACCGCAAGGCCTCGGGTACGGCGCCGAGCGCACGCGTGACCGGCAGCCCCGGGTGGAACAGCGGCACCGCGGCCCGCCGTGCCGCCACTGCGGCGTCCGGCACGCCCACGTGTTCCGGGTCGGGATCGGCCACCTCCCAGGTGAACGCCGGGACGGCCACCGTCCCGGCCGGCCCCACCGCCTCGCGCAGGCTCGCCACCACCGTCGCGGCGCCACCGTCCACGCGCCCGAGCGCGGACAGCGAGGCGTGCACCATCAACGCCATGCCCTCGCCGACCCCGGCCGCCCGCCAGCCCGCGACCAGCTCACCCATCCCGAGCACGAACGCCCTCCCGCTGTCCGGCCGGTTCCGATTCCGGCACTTCGGTACTCCGGCACTCCGCCGTTACGGCATTCCGGTTCCCGTGCCGATCACATCATTCCGGGGGGTGGCCGGTGCATCCGGGGTCCGGCCGCACACGGACGTCCGTAGGGTGGCCGCATGCCGACCACCGTCCTGTACTGCTCCGATCCGCTGAACGAGCGCCGGGCCGATGCCCACTTCGCCGAGGAGGCACGTGCGGTGCGCGCCGCCGGAGGCGCCGTCGGGCTCATCGACCACGACGCGCTGCTCGCCGGGGACGCCGGCCGGGCCGTGGCGCGGGTACCCGCCGGGTCGGGGGCGCTCTGGTACCGGGGCTGGATGATCCCGGCGGCCCGGTACGCCGACCTCGACGCGGCCCTGCGCGAGCGCGGATGCGCACTGCGCGTCACTCCGAACGCGTACCGGCGCGCCCATGAACTCCCCGGCTGGTACGAAGCGTTCGCCGGTCTGACTCCGCCCAGCCGGTGGCTGGAGACGGCTCCGGGACAGACCCCGGAGCCCGCCCGGCTCGCGGACGCCGCCGCGGCCCTCCCGTCCCGCGCCGGCATCGTCAAGGACTACGTCAAATCCCGTAAGCACCAGTGGGCGGAGGCCTGTCACCTCCCCGACCTCGCGGACCGGACCGCCGTCCACCGCGTGGTCAGCCGCTTCGTGGAACTCCAGGGCGAGGATCTGGCCGGTGGGGTGGTGCTGCGCGCCTTCGAAGAGTTCACGGCGGCCGAGGGCGTGGCCACCGAGGTGCGCGTCTGGTGGCGGGGCGCCGAGCCCCGGCTGGTCACCGCCCACCCCGACAGCCCGTACGCCGCGGCCGCGGCGCCGGACCTCGGACCGGTGCGGGCCGCCGTCGCGGAACTCGGCTGCGCCTTCGTCACCACGGACCTCGCGCTGCGCGCGGACGGAGCCTGGCGGGTCGTGGAGGTGGGCGACGGGCAGGTGAGCGATCTGCACCGGGAGGCCGATCTCCAGGCGTTCGTCCGCCTCCTGACGGGCGGTTGAGCCCCGGCCGCGTGCCGGTCGGGCCGACCCGCGCGGCCTCTCGGCCCTCCCGTGGAAACGCCCGGGCCGCAAGGGCGGATCTGGTACAACAGCGGACATGACGGGACTGACTGGATTCGAGATCAACGGCGCGAGCGCAGCCGACATGGCGCTGCTCCGGGACTGGGCCGACGAGGAGGGATGGAACCCCGGGGACTCCGACCGGTTCGCGTTCTCCGTCGCCGATCCGGGCGGATTCCTCGTCGGGCGGCTCCACGGGGAGCCCGTCGCCTGCATCTCGGCCGTCCGGTACGGCGACGGCTTCGGCTTCATCGGCTTCTACATCGCCCGCCCCGACGTCCGTGGTCAGGGCTACGGGATCCGGCTGTGGCGGGCCGGCATGGAGCGGCTCCACGGGCGGCTCGTCGGGCTGGACGGGGTGGTCGAGCAGCAGGACAACTACCGCAAGTCCGGCTTCCGCTCGGCCTGGAACAACGTCCGCCACGAGGGGGCGCCGCTGGCGACCGGGCAACCCCCGCGGGAGACGGCGACCGGGGTGCGGATCGTGGACGCGGCCACCGTGCCCTTCGGGCAACTCGCCGCCTACGACCGGAGGTTCTTCCCCGAGCCGCGCGACGCCTTCCTCGCCGCCTGGGTGGGCCTGCCCGGCCGCACCGCCCTCGCGGCGGTCCGGGACGGCCGGGTCGAGGGGCTCGGTGTCGTCCGGCCGGGCAGCGGCGCCTCGCGGATCGGCCCGCTCTACGCAGCCGACCCGGAAGTCGCCGCAGCCCTGCTGCTGCGGCTCGCGGAGCGGACCCCCGACGGTACGGTCGCCGTGGACGTACCGGACGCCCATCCGCGAGCCGCCGCCCTGCTGGGCGGACTGGGCCTGACCCCGACCTTCGAGACCGCCCGGATGTACACCGGCCAGGAGCCGGACCTCGACCTGACCGGCATGTACGGGGTCACGAGCCTGGAGCTGGGCTGATCCGCGGGCTCGGGTCTCGGATCTCGGATCTCTCGGGTCTGCGGCTCGGGCCCCGGCCCCGGCCCCGGCCCCGGCCCCGGCCCCGGCTCAGGCCCTGGCCCCGGCCCTGGCCCCGGCCCCGGCCCCGGCCCCGGCCCCGGCCCCGGCTCAGATGGTGAAGGCCGTGCCGGTGCTGTTCCACAGGGCGCAGGGGTTCGCGTAGGTGTAGGAGTAGTTCATCCGGCGGCCCTGCCACACGCCTTCGGCGGTGACGGTCAACGGGTTCCACTCCCTGGTACACGCCGCGTCGGGGCGCGGCTCGGCGAGTGCGTCGAGGTCGGCGGAGTGGGCCTGTAATTCGGCGCACGCCGCATCCGGGTCCGGGTGGGTGCCGCCGGGCCGGGGTGCGCAGACCAGGGTGACCGCGCGCAGCACCGTACCGCTCGCCGCGTCGTCGCCGTCGGTGACGCTCAGGACGAGCGCGGACGGGGCGTAGAGGCTTTCGCCGCCGGTGGGTGCGGCCCCTGCTATGCCCGAGCCCGTCAGGGCGGTGAGGGCCGTGAGCCCCATGGCGGCGGACGACAGTCCCAGGGTCCTGGTGACGGATCGCATGTCGAACACTCCTCGCGTCGTTGCGTCGGATAACGGACGCGAGTCTTGCCCATGCGGAACCGGAACGCCCGTTCGCACCTCTACTTCTCGTCACTCAGTGCGTACGCATGACCGCAGACCGCAGCGTTCTGCGGCGGCTGACCTGTGGGGGAGTGGTCGGCGGAATCGGCCCGAACCCGCCAGATCAGCTCGCGGCGAGGCGGGGGGCGTACGTGTCGAGGAGGCGGGTCCGGGTCTGGTGCAGCCGCAGCGCGAGCACCCGCCCGACCCAGTGGCCGAGGGCGGACCCGAAGGCCGGATCGGCGTCCATGAGCATCCGTACGGTCGTGGCGTCGAACTCGTACGCGCGGACCGGCGTCATGGCCTCGGCGGCCAGCTGCCACACGTACGGCGGGAACAGCCACGACCAGCCGACCAGTTCTCCGGGGCCCAGGCTCTCGATGGGGGTGGGCCGGCGGCCCGGTACCGGGATCTCCAGGGTCACCGTGCCGGAGCGCACGATCCAGAAGGAGTCTGCCCGGGTGCCCTCGTCGAAGATCCGCGCGCCCTCGTGGAAATTGACCTCGCGGGCGTGCGACATCAGCCGTCCCCTGTGTTCGGTCGACAGGACGGCAGCGATCCGGATGGGGGAAGGTGTGCTCACGACGGCCTCCGATCGGGACCCCCCGCTCCCCCCAGTGTCGCCGACGCCGGAACGAATCCGAGGCGTCCGTCTCCGGAGAATTGTCCGATTTTCGGCGACGTAAACCCCGCAGACCGTGAGAGCGGCCAGCTCGCGGCCTGCGGGTTCCCGACCGATCCCCGGCTACTCCTCTGCGCCGGCCTCCAGACAGGCCAGCTCCATGGCGTCGAGGACCGCCTCGTGGCTGCGCCCGCTCAGCTCGGAGACGTTCTCGATCTGGGCCGTCGCCCAGGCCGCCAGGGTCATCACCAGCACGCGGAGCCCGTCCGTTCCGTATTCCGCGAAGATCTCGTCGGCGGCGGCCATCGCCTCCTCGGGCACCTGCTCCGGTGGTTCGAGCCCGGCAAGGCCGCGCAGCAGGGTCAGGGTGCGGCGGGAGATCTCGGGGGTCATCCTCGCCAGCCGCGTGTCTTCTTCGTCGTTCATCCCGCTCCGCCCCTCCGGTCCCGCGCCCGCGCCCGCGTACGTCCCCGGGCGTGCGCTCCTGCCCGTGCCTGTGCCGTTCCCCCAGGGCACCGTAGAGGGGCGCGGGCCCGGGTGTGGCGGCAATGGCGAGAACGGGCCCGGCGTCCCATGTTCCGGACGGGTGGAGGGGAGGGGCGCGGGTGCGGCCGGGTCGGCCCTGCGGGGCGGTGTCCCCTACCCGCCCTTCGCCCGTTCCCCGGGCTCTGCCCGGACCCGGTCCTCAAACGCCGGACGGGCTGGGAATGCCGCTGCGCGGCATCATCCAGCCTCGCCGGCGTTTGGCATTGCCCCGCGCAGCGGCGTATCGGCGGGCCCGGCCCCGCCCCGCCCCGCGAGGCGCGGCCACGGCCCGCCCGGTGCGATTCGGCATCCGATGGGTCAAGTGCGGTGAACGGAGCCGGGATTCCGCCTAAGGTGCCGGTGGCCACGGGTGTGGAGGTCCGTACGATGGTTTCCGGCCATTGCGTGGGCCACAATCCGCACTCCGCACTCCGTTTTCCGTTTTCGTTTTTCCGAACTGGGGGGTTCATGCGTAGATCCAGAGGGCTGGCCGCCGCTCTCACCTTGGCGCTGGCCGGCACCTGCACGGCCATGGGCCTCGGCCTCGTAGAAGAGGCCGCGGCCATCACCCCGCCGGTGGCCTTCACCGCCGACGAGCTGCCCACCTGGCAGGCCAACGGTGTCGTCTGGGCCCTGGCCGAGGCGGGCGACCAGGTCTTCGTCGGCGGCACCTTCTCCGCGGTGCGCCCGCCGGACGGCGCCGCCGGAACCGAGCAGGAGGCGGTGAACTTCGCGACGCTCGACGCCGCGACGGGCGCCCCGACCTCCTGCAAGCTGTCCTTCACCGTGGGCTCCGGCACCGCCACCGTCCGCGCGCTCGTCCTCTCGCCGGACAAGGCGACCCTGTACGCGGGCGGCTACTTCGGCGCCGTGAACGGCACCGCGGTCTCCAGCCTCGCCGCCATCGACGTGGCGACCTGCACCGTGAAGACCGGCTTCCGGCCCGCCTTCGCGGCCACCGTCCGGGCCCTCGCCGTCACCGGCGACACCGTGTACGCGGGTGGAGACTTCCTCACCGTCGCGGGCCAATCGCGCGAGCGGTTCGCCGCCGTCGACGCGGCCGACGGCACGCTGAAGCCCTTCACCGCGAACGCCGACGAGCCGGGCCGGGCCATCGAGCTCACCCCGGACGGCGAACACGTGGTCCTGGGCGGCGACTTCTTCACCTTGGGCGGTACGAACAGCCATGCCCTGGCCGTCGTCGACGCGACGACCGGCGCCGTCACCAAGGCGTACCCCGGGTTCGTCGAGACCAACTCGGTGATCAAGGACATAGCCACCGACGCGACCGGCTTCTACACCGCCAACGAGGGAACGGGCGGCGGCGTCTTCGACGGCCGGATCGCGCTGAACCTGAGCGACTTCGGCCAGCGCTGGCGCGACACCTGCCTCGGCGCGACCCAGGCCGTGCTCCCGTACCAGGACGTGCTCTACAGCGCCTCGCACGCGCACGACTGCTCCAGCATCGGCGAGTTCCCGGACGGCCAGCGCCACCACCTGCTCGCGCAGCCGACCACCGCGACCGGCAAGCTGGGCTGGGCTCCCGACACCAACGACGGCATCGGCGAGGGCATCGGCCCGCGCGTGATGGCGGTCGGCGCCAAGGCCGGCGTCAAGTACCTCTGGGTGGGAGGCGAGTTCACCACCGTCAACGGTGCGGCGCAGCAGAGCCTGACGCGCTTCGCCTCCACCGGGGACACGGGTGCGCCCAGCGTCCCGGTGGCGAGCGCCGTGAGCTTCAAGCCCGGTGAGGTGCAGGTGCGCTGGCGCACCAGCCTCGACCTGGACGACGGCACGCTGACGTACAAGGTCTACCGCAACGGTGCGGCCACGCCGATCGCCACGGTCGCGGCCGACTCGCTGTTCTTCCGCCGCCCGCAGACCTCCTGGACCGACACCACCGTCACCGCCGGCCAGTCCTACACCTACCGGGTGACCGCCACCGACGCGGCCGGCAACGTCAGCGCCCTGTCGGCCACGGCGAGCGTGACGGTGCCGAACTCGCCCGACGCGTACCCCAACGCGGTCCGCACGGACGGAGCGCAGCTGTTCTGGCGCTACGACGAGTCGGCCCTGCCCTTCGTCGCCGACTCCTCGGACGGCGGCAACCAGAGCGGTGTGCACTTGAACGCCCCCGCGCTGCGCCAGACGCCCGGCGCGGTCACGGGCGCGAGCACGGCCATCGGCTTCGACGGCACCGACACCCAGGTGTACGGGGACCGCCGCCAGTCGGTCGGCTCGACGTACAGCATCGAGACCTGGTTCAAGACGAACACCACCAGGGGCGGCAAGCTCTTCGGCTTCGGCAACAACCAGGCCCGCGGCAGCAGTCAGTACGACAAGCACATCTACATGACCAATGCCGGCCGGCTCGTCTACGGCGTCTACAGCGGCGGGACCCACACCGTCACGACCGCCGCCGCGTACAACGACAACCAGTGGCACCACGTCGTCGCGACCCAGGGTCCGGGCGGCATGACCCTGTACGTGGACGGAGCCCAGAAGGGCACGCTGGGCTTCACCGCGCACGAGAACTTCGCGGGCTACTGGCACGCGGGCGGCGACAGCCTCGGCGGCTGGCCGGACCGTCCGATCAGCGAGTACTGGGCCGGTCAGCTCGACGAGACAGCCGTCTACCCGACGGTCCTGAGCGCGGCCCAGGTGCAGAACCACCACACCCTGGCCTCCGCCCCGGCCGACTCGGTCGTCGAGGTCCAGGCCGCTGAGGACACGTACGCCAACGCGGGCGCCCCGGGCACCAATTACGGGACGTCCGGCTCGCTCGCGGTGCGCGGAACCTCGTTCTACGCGAGCTACCTGCGGTTCAACCTGCCCGCCGCGCCCGCCGGCACGGTGCTCAAGTCGGCCACGCTGAGCGTGAAGACCAGCACCATGACCGGCGCCGGTACGACGGACACGGTGTCCGTGCTCCCGGTCACCGGCTCCTGGACGGAGGCCGGGACCACGTACGCCAACCGCCCGGCACTCGGCGGTCCGGCGCTCGGCAGCTTCGCGGGCGTCCCGGAGGGATCGGCCGTCCAGACGACCGGCCTGGACAAGACCGCTGTCGCGGGGGCGCTCGGCAGCGCCTACGGCCTGGCGCTGAGCAGCGCCGGGACGGACGCGCTGTGGCTGTGGTCCTCGGAGGCCGCGGCCAACGAGGGGAGCCCGAAGCTGACGCTCACCTTCGGCGCGCCGTAGCCGGAGCGGGTCCTACGTGCGGCGGCCGGAGCGGTTCCTACGCCCGGCCGCCGTGGCGTTGGGCGCGGTGGGCTCGGGCCGTGGCCCTGGGGACGGCGGGCATCGCCCTGATGTCCGACCGCCCGGGCCGGCGGCTGCGCTACGCCGACTGATCCGCGGCCGCGGGCTTGGCCGCATCCGCATCCACATCCGCATCCGTGAACGCGTAGTCGAAGGCGTACTCCACCGAGGTGTCGCCGTAGCGGTGGGCGAAGGAGCCCGAGCCGCCGAGACCGGTCAGGCCGCCGGTGCCGGAGCCGGGGACCACGGTGAAGCGGCACCGGGTACCGGTGGCGTCGAAGCTGCCGCGTTCCTCCAGGACGAAGGCGCCTTCGCGGCCGTCCACGGTGCCGGTGACCAGCTCCATGCCGCTGAAGGTGCCGGCGCTCTCCCCCGTGTAGGCCACGGTGTAGGCACAGGTCGTCTCGGGGGCGGTGAGGGCGCCGGTGAAGGCGTTGGTGACCGTGGCCTGGGCCAGGCGGGGGAAGACGCCTTGCGGGCCGACCGGGTGCTCCTCCCAGTCCTTGAAGGTGAAGCCGTTGGCGGTGGGTGCGGGCGTCGCCGTGGTGGTGTGCGTGGGCGTGGGCACGGGGGTCTCCTGGTGTGGGTTCGGCGTTCTGCGGGCCATCGGCCCGTCCGTGCACAGCCTGGGCGGCATACCTGCCATCTCCTGTCAGGTATGCCGGACAATGACCACATGCGCGCCGACCGGCTCCTTTCCCTCCTCCTGCTGCTCCAGAACCGCGGCCGGATGACCGCCCCCGAGCTCGCCGCCGAACTGGAGGTCTCCGTCCGTACGGTGTACCGGGACGTCGAGGCGCTCGGCGCCTCCGGGATCCCCGTCCACGCCGACCGCGGGCCGGCCGGCGGATTCCGCCTCGTCGACGGCTACCGGACCCGGCTCACCGGCCTGACGGACGCCCAGGCCGGCTCCCTGTTCCTCGCCGGCGCCCCCGGCCCCGCCCGCGACCTCGGCCTCGGCGCGGACCTCACCGCCGCCCAGCTGAAGCTCCAGGCCGCCCTCCCCGCCGAACTCGCCGGCCGGGCCCGCCGGATCCAGCAGCGCTTCCACCTCGACGCGCCCGCCTGGTTCCGCGACGCCGACCCCGTACCGCACCTCGCGCAGATCGCCGAGGCGGTCTGGGAGCAGCGGATCCTGAGCACCCACTACCGCCGCTGGAGCGGCGCCGTCCACCGTGCGCTGTGGCCGCTCGGACTGGTACTCAAGGGCGGTATCTGGTATTTGGTCGCCCGGGCGGCGGGGCCGGTGGCGGTGGAGCCCGGGGAGGCCGGGACCGCTCCCGTCCTCACTCCCGTCCTCGCGCCCGTTCCCGCTCCCGCTCCCGAGGAGACCGGGAGCTCCGTGCGGACCTACCGGGTGGGGCGGTTCCTCGCCGTGGAGAGCTCCGGGGAGCACTTCGAACGCCCCGACGGCTTCGAACTCGCCGCGTACTGGGAGGAGTCAGCCCGCCGCCTGGAGGCGGCCACGCGCCGCAGCACCGCCGTCGTACGGATCTCCCCGCGCGCCCGGCGCCTGCTGCCGATGTGGTTCGGGGCGGCGGGCGTCCGCGCCCTCGCCACCGCGGGTCCGCCCGACGCGGAGGACTGGGAGGTCGTGGAACTCGCCGTCGAGTCCGGCTCCGTGGCCGTCGGCGACCTGCTCCGCCTCGGCGCGGACGCCGAGGTGCTCGGCCCGCCGGAGCTCCGCCGGGCCCTCGCGGACGCGGTGGCCGAGCTGGCCGGGCGGTACCGATGAGAACCGCTTGCGCCCTGCCCGGCGGCCCGGCGAGGATCCACGGCATGACGATGCGAAAGGGCGTTCTGCACCCGGGCCCCTGAGCCCCCGACCGCCGGGTCGCCAGGGCCCGGCCGACTGTGTGGACGCCTGGCTGGAAGAGGTCGCGCAGGAGCGTACGGGCCAGGCTTACGGCGGACGAGGGGCCCTAACCGGGGCCCCGTGTGCCGGATGCTCCGGGCGCCCCCGCCGACCCGGCCGCGCGGACCTTGGCCGCCGCTCCGGGGCGGGGCACGTCGTCCACCGCGAGGCAGATGCCGAAGACGCGGTCGTGGCCGGTCCAGCCGTTGACTCGGCCGCGGTTGTTGGAGGTCTGGACCCGGCGGCGCGCGGTGTCCACGGCCGTGACGAGGTGCAGGTACACCGTGCCGGACACCCGGGCCAGCACGATGTCGCCCGGTTCGAGCAGGGCCGGTTGCGCCGGGGCGACCCGGACGCGTTGCCGGCTGCGGACGAGCGGGACCATGGACGTGCCGGTGGGCCGGAACTCCACCGTCGCGCCCGCGCGGACACGGTCTGCCTGGACGTCGAGCATTCCCATCGGGCGAGTGTGCCCCGGAGCCGTGCCCGGCCGGTACCGGATTTCGCCGGTGGCCTGCCTCAGGGCGCCGGCGGCGGCTCGACCTCCAGGAAGCGGCGGCGGCGGGGGCCGCGGTAGAGCAGGCAGACCCAGCCGAGCCGTTCGAGCGCGGCCGCGCAGGCCGTGAGGCGTTCCTGTTCCTCCTCGGCCGCGCCACCGCCCGGCGGGCCGAGCCAGGTCACCTCGACGCGGCCGTCCCCGGACGCGGCGGGGCCCACCCGGTACCCGGTCCGGGTGCGCGGCCCGTCCGGGTCCCGCGGATCCCGTGCCGACGGCGGGATGCCCGCCGCCTCCAGTACGAGGGCCACCGCGCGCGGCATCAGCCGGAGCTCCCACGGGGCGGGAACTCCGGCGCCCGACGGGCCGCCCACGAGCCGACGGATCTGCAGCAGGCCCTCGTAGGCGGTACGGAGCTCCGCCGCGCGTCCCGCTGCGGTGTGTGCGGGGCCGTCGCCGTCCGCCGGTTCGAAGCCCTGCCCGGGTGTGTTCACGTACGGCTGCCCCCTCGTCCCGTCCGCTTCTGAGTACCTCAGACCCAACGACCTGAGTATCCGGCCCGATTCCCGGGACGGCCTCCGCTGATCGAATGGGGGCATGACCTCCGAGACCGCCACCGGCACCGTGACCGCCACCGCGCCCAGCGCGAGCCGCCCGCGCATGCAGCAGCACGTGACCACCGCCGGCTCGGCGCTGGCCGTGGCCCTGGTCCCGCTCGTGGTCGGGGTCCTGGTGGCCAAGGGGCTCGCCGCGGACCCGCACGCACCGGTCAACGCCCTGATCACCGGCGGCGGCCAGCGCGCCGGTCTGCCGCGGGCGGAGTGGCGCCGCCGCGGGCACGCCACGATGCGCCGGCTGCGCACGGCCCGGCGCGGAACGGTCCGGGGCGCCGTACGGGGCCGTGCCTACGTGCTGGGCGGCCGCCCGGCCGGTCGCTGAGCCCGCAGCCAGGTTTCGGCGGCCTTCGGGGAGCGCAGCCGTACCACCCGCAGCGGAGCGAACCGCGGGTCGCCGGCCAGCCCGCCGATCTCCGCACGCCGGGCCCCGTACTGGGACCAGGCCCACCACGCGGGGTGGTCGGCGAGGACCCACTCCCGCCACCGCTCCCGGTTGCCGCCGAACAGCCGCTCCCGCAGCAGGCTCCGGCGCAGCGAGCGCAGCAGCACCCGGCGCATGACGGTACGGCGCGGCTGGTCCAGCCACACCACGGTGTCGGCCCGCCGCCACAGGACCTCGCGCGCGGCCTCGGGCCCGTGGGAGTCGAGGATCCACCGGTCGCCCTCCGCGATCCGCGCGAGGTCGGCGACGTAGGACGGGCTGACGGCCCACCCCGGCCCGGAGAAGTGGAGCTCGTCCATCTCGTGGTACGGCAGCGCGAGCAGCCGCCCCAACTCCCGGGCCAGGGTGGACTTGCCGGCTCCGCTGATGCCGACCACGAGAACGCGTTGCATCAGCGGATCCTAAACGGTGGGGCGCCCGGACTCAGGCGCCGAGCGGCTCCTGGAGTTCGGTGACCCACTGGTCCCGGTCCTCTGGGCAGGCCAGGGACACCTCACGGGCGTAGCCGGCGGAGCGCTCCCCGTTCGCGTCGATCCACTGGGCCAGGGCCTGCGAGGTCGGCAGGACGGAGTCCATCGAACCCCGGTGCACGACCGTCGCCGCCCGCTCGACGGCGGGCAGCACGACGATCCGCACCTCGCCCCCGAGGTCCTCCGCGCGCACGGAGGAGGCCACCGGCAGCCCGGCATGGACCAGGACGGAGCCCGGCCGCTCCGCGTCGCCGGCGTCCTCGTAGTACGCGATACCCGGGGCGGTCGGCGTGACACCGGCGGCCTCGACGAGGCGGCACAGCTCGTCGTAGAGCGGGCCGATGACCGGGCCGATGTCCTGCCCCTCGTAGCTGCCCGCGACCCCGCTCAACTCGGCGAGGCGGACGGGCGGAAGGCTCTTCACGACGATGTCGATGGAAGACATGGTTCCCTCGTTCTCGATGATCCGGAGCCTCGTCTCGACCTGGGTCAGCCGGGCCGCCGCGGCGGCCATGGCCGATTCCAGTTCCGCCTGCCGCAGCCGCAGCATGCCGCGCAGCTCCTCCGCGCTCACCAGCTCGTCGAGTATCGACCCCACCTGTTCCAGGCTGAAGCCGAGCTCTTTGAGCGCGATGACACGGTTGAGGCGGGCGAGCTGCCCGGCCTCGTAGTAGCGGTAGCCGCTGGCGGGGTCGACACGGGCCGGGTGCAGCAGTCCGAGGGCGTCGTAGTGACGCAGCATGCGGACCGATACCCGGCCGTGCTTGGCGAAGTCTCCGATGGTGAACATGACGCCTTCCAGTGCAGGCCCTGACACGGTGTGAGAGTCAAGCGCGCCCAGAATATGCGGCCATCGGGCCAGGTCAGAGGCTCAGGTCTGCCGCTCAGGTCTGCCGTTCAGGCCAGCGGATCGGGCCAGCGGATCGGGCCAGCGGATCAAGGCCGGCGGCTCAAGGCCGGCGGCTCAAGGCGGTGGATCGGCTCACCGGGCGGCCTGGCGGACGCAGAGGTCCACGATGGAAGGCGGCAGGGAACCCTCCGCTGCCGCGCACAGCTCGTCCGTGCGGGGCAGCGGCGGTACGGGGCTCCGTGCGGGGCGGACGGGCCGGGCGGCGGCCGTCTTGGGCGGGTGCGCGCGGCGCGGCGCGGCCGGCTTCGAGCGCCGCTCGGCCGCCGGGCGGGGTGCCTTGGCGGCGGGCCGGGAGCGTTCGTCCGCGCCGTCCCGGTCGGCGCCGTCCCCGTCGGCGCGGTCGGAGTCGGCGCGGTCGGAGCCGGCCCTCGCCGGGAGTTTGCCGAGGGGCAGCGCCTCGGCGGGGAGCCCGACCGGATCGGCTGCGGGGGACGCGTCGGCCGGCCGGCCGAGCTCTGGAGCGTCGGCGGGCGGTACGGGGCCGCGCGCGGGCACGTCGGAGACCCGCGGGCCGCCGACCGACACACAGCCGGCGCTCGCGAGGAGGGCGACGAGGGAGAGGGGCAGGACCCGGCGCAACTGCATCGGACCACCATGCCGCACGGGCGGGCGGGCCGGTTTCCGCGCTCGCGCGTGGGACCGCGCGCACCACGGGGAGGGGCGGAGGGGAAGGCGCCGCGGGCGCCGCCGAAACGGTCCTGTGGGCCCACTGCGATCGTTTCTGCCGCGACGGGAGGTTCACCGGTCCGGGAGAACGCGCACGTGGACGGGGGTGGACCTGGCGCGGAAATCCGGACAAGGTTCGGATGGGAACGACAGTGCGGATGCCGGGGGAGGCGCGACCCCCGGTGCTCCGCGTTGCCGTGCCGGTTCCCCGGACCGGCCCCGCCCGACCGGCGGGAACGCTCCGGTGGGCCGCCCGCTGCCCGCCCGCCTGCCTGCCTGCCTGCCCCGTACGGAGTCCCGCCCCATGACCGAAGCCCCCGCGCCCGGCAACGAACCCCAGTCCCCGGAGCCGAAGCACCCGCCGGGCCACGCACACCACCCCGGATCGGGTTCCGGTCCGGACCCGGCCTCGGCTCCGGCCCCCGTGCCGGCTCCGGCCCCCGTGCCGGACCCGGCCCCCGTGCCGGACCCGGGCTCGGGTCCCGACTCCGTCGCCGGGTGGCGCGGATGGGGAGCCGTCGGGGCGGTGGCGCTCGGGATCTTCTGCCTCATCACCTCCGAGTTGCTGCCCGTGGGCCTGCTCACCCCCGTGGGCGCCGACCTCGGTGTGTCCGACGGCACCGCCGGGCTCATGGTCACCGTGCCGGGGCTGGTCGCGGGGCTCTGCGCGCCCCTCGTCACCGTCGGCGCCGGCCGCCTCGACCGGCGGTGGGTGCTGGTCGTGCTGATCGCCCTGATGGCCGTCGCCAACCTGATCGCCGCCGTGGCGCAGGACTTCGGGGTGCTGCTGGCCGCCCGGCTGCTCGTAGGGGTCAGCGTCGGCGGCTTCTGGGCCATAGCCGGCGGCCTCGCCGTCCGCCTCGTCCCCGCCCACCACGTAGGCCGGGCCACCGCGCTCGTCTTCGGCGGAGTCCCCACCGCCTCGGTGCTCGGAGTCCCCGCCGGCACCCTGCTCGGCGAACTCGGCGGCTGGCGCTTCGCCTTCGCGGCCGTGGGCGGGCTCGGAGTCCTCACCCTGGCCGCACTGCTCCTGCTGCTCCCGCCGCTGCCCCCGACCCGGACCATCACCTTCGCCCAGCTCCCCGCCCTGCTGCGGCGCAACCGCGCGGTCCGGGCCGGGGTCGCCGTCACCTTCCTGGTGGTGACGGGGCAGTTCGCGGCCTACACGTTCGTACGGCCGATCCTGCAGGACGTGTCCGGGGTGAACGCCGCCTACGTGAGCACCCTCCTCCTCGGGTACGGAGTCGCGGGCGTGGCGGGCAACTTCCTGGCGGGAGCGCGCGACCCGTACCGCACGCTGTTCACCGTCAGTGCCTCCCTCACCGTGATCCTGGCGTTGATCGCCCTGGTGCCGGGAGCGGTCGCCGGGACGGTGCTCCTGCTGGCCTGGGGGCTGGTGTACGGCGGGGTCTCGGTCAGCCTCCAGAGCTGGATGATCAAGGCCGCACCGGACGACGCGGAGGCCGCTTCCTCGCTGATGGTGGCGATGTTCAACCTGGCGATCGCCGCGGGCGCGTTGTCCGGCGGTCTCGCGGTCGACGGCATCTCGGTTCCCGCGGCCCCGCTGGCCGGAGCCGCCCTGATGGCCCTGGCCGCCGTCACCGTCCGGGTCACCTCGACCTCCCGCACGGCCGCGCACGCGGTCATGGGCGCGGGCGCGCCGGCCGCCGCCGGTGTTCGCGACGCTTCACCTGCCGACCGGCGGTAAAGGCAGCAGCGGCGATGGGGTCGACGGGGTCGATGGGTCAGCGGTGCGACCTGGGGCCGGAGTTGACCGTCCGCAATCCGGACGGTCGACCACCCGGCCTGGCAGGGGAACCTTTCCCCACGGGATGATTCCGGTGAAGAGGTCATGCCCAGACGGGGCGGATGGGGTGGATCGGACATCCGGCTTGACCTGGGGCATCTCCTGGAGAAAGAGTGCGCCGGTCGAACACAGTCATCCGGACCGACCTGCCCGCGACGTCCGGACGGCCGGCACCACCGCACGAGCCGCACCTCGGAGACACCGCACATGCCCATACCCGCCCGCTCCGCCCGATCCGCCCGGCGGCGCCCGGACGGCTCGTACCTCCGGCTGACCGGTACGGACCCACGGTGCGGCAGCTTCGCCGTACCGGCAGTGCCGACCGTGGAGCCGGAGGGCGTGAAGGCGGACACGGGCCCGGTCGGGGGCGCTCCCGAAGGCCCCGGCCCCGGCCTTGAGCCCGGCCCCGGCCAAGGCGTGGGCGGTCCGCGCCGCGCGCCCTCCCCGACCCGCGCGGGCATGACCGCGCCCCCGGCGATCGGCGGTGCCCGTGTTCCGGCCGCCGGCGTCGGACCGGTCCTGGCCGCCCGGCGGCGCAGGGCCTGACCGGCCGGGTACGGGGGCCGACACCGCACCGCCGCGCCGGTCCCCGTACCCACCGGGAGACAACCGTGTTCCCTGACCTCGATGAGAGTGGGCTCGTGCCCGACGACGACCGCTTGCTCGTACGCCCCTACGTGGCCCCCTCGGGCCCGCTGCCCGGTTCCTCCGGGCCCGCCTGGCCCGAGGAGTCCGGGCGGATGACCGTACCGACGCGCTTCGGGCCGCCCGCCGAGGCGCCCGGGTCTCCTCGCGTACCCGTGTGGGAATCCGTTCCCTCACGGCAGGCCGTACCCTCGGCGGCCCCCGCCGGCGAACGGCGCGGCAGCCGCCTGCCGTTGCTCGGACTCGCCCTGCTCGCACTCGGGGCGGCGGGGGCCCTCGCGTTCCTCCTGCGCGGCCCCGACCGGGAGCCGCCGCGCGCCGTGGTCCCGCCGGGCCTGTCGGTGCCGGTCCTCCCCGCGCGCAGCCCGGGGGCGGGCGAGGAGTCCGCCCCGGCCGTGGAGTCCGTACGCCCGCCCGAGCCCGCAGCCCCGTCGGCGACGGCTCCGACCGGCGCCGTCCAGCCCCCTGCCGGCCCTTCGGCGGATCCGAGCCGGGACCCGAAGCCGACGGGCCCGGCGCGCAGGCGCCCGACGCCGGACGGGGACGGGACCCTGCGCCCGGGTGACCGCGGTGCCGAGGTGCTCGCCCTGCAGGAACGGCTCCACGCGCAGGGGTTCACGTACGTCTCCCTCACCGGGGTGTACGACGAGCAGACCCGGCGCGGAGTCCACCAGCTCCAGCAGAACAGGAGCATCAAGGGCGACCCGCCGGGCATCTACGGACCGGCCACCCGCGCGGCCTTCGACATCGAGGACTGACGGCCACCACATGGTCATGGCTCGTGACCGGATGCCCCCGGGCGCGGTGAGAGTGGCGACCGACGCACGTTCCGTCATCGGCGTGGCGCGCGAGGTGCCGGGCGCCACCGACTGGCTGCCCAGCACCTCCGCTCGAGTTCCTCGCCGCCGGAGCGGGTTCAGCGCCCGCCGGCGACGCGCATGACCGTACCGGTCGTGTACGCGGCGTCCGCGGACAGCAGCCAGGAGATCGCCGCGGCCACCTCCGCCGGCTGCCCGGCCCGGCCGAGCGGGATCTCGGCCGCCGCGAGCGCCGGGCGGTCGGGGTCACCCATGGCGGCGTGCATGTCGGTGTCGATGATGCCCGGGGCCACGGCGTTGACCCGGATGCCGTCCGGGCCCAACTCCTTGGCGAGGCCCAGGGTCAGGGTGTCGGTGGCGGCCTTCGTCGCGGCGTAGTGCACGTAGCGGCCGGGACTGCCGAGGGTGGCGGCCGCGGAGGAGACGTTGACGATCGCCCCGCCGCCCGACTCGGCCATGTCGCGGGCGGCCCGGCGGCAACAGAGCAGGTATCCGAGGAGATTCACGTCGAGCACGCGCCGCAGGTCCTCGACCCGGATGTCGGCGAGGCGGCCCGGGGTGCCGGTCACTCCGGCGTTGTTGACCAGTCCGGTCACCGCCCCGAGCTCGGCTCCGGCGATGTCGAAGAGCCGCTCCACGCCGCACTCCTCGGAGGTGTCACCGCGCACGGTCACACACCGGCCTCCGGCCTCCCGCACAAGCTCGGCGGTGGCCTCGGCCGCCGCCTCGTCGCGGAGGTAGCCGAGGACGAGATCGTGCCCATCCGCGGCGAGCCGGACGCACGTGGCGGCGCCGATACCGCGACTGCCTCCGGTGACGATGGTGACCGGACGACGTGACATATGAGCCTCCTGCGTGATGCATTACCCCGTGTCGTGCCCACACCTGGGATCGCCGCAGGCTAACACCGCGACCTGTCGGACCAGCGAAAACGAACTCCGGAGCCTGCTGTCGGGGCTCGTGCCGGATGCCCCGTTGCCCTGTCAACAAGGCCTCGGTGAATGGCTGTTGGCTTCACAACATCTCTTTTGAAACAACTCTTGTAGGTCTACGCTCAGCCCATGGTCGCTTCCCCTGCCGCATCCGACGAGTCATCGGGACAGGACATCGAGCTCGACACGGCTGCCCTGCGCGTACTCGCCCACCCGTTGCGTCTGAACGTCCTCACCCTCCTGCGCGAGCGCGGTCCCTCCACCGCCACCCGGATTGCCGACGAACTCGGCATCAACCCCGGCGCGGCCAGCTACCACCTGCGGCGCCTAGGGGCGGGCGGGCTCATCGTGGAGGAGCCAGGGCGCGGCACCGGACGCGAGCGGTGGTGGAAGTCCGCCCATCGCCAGTCGATCCACGATCCCGCGTCCGCGCCCGCCGAACAGCGCGAGGCCGGGCGTGCGTACGCGCAGGCGGTCGCCCTCGCCGCGGCGGATCGCTTGCGCAGGGCCGCGCACGAGGTACCGCTGCTGCCTAGGGAATGGCTCGACGTCGCCACGTACAGCGACTTCCTCCTGTACCTGACCCCGGGCGACGTGGACCGGATGCGGGCCGAGATCTTCCAGGTGATCTCGCGATATCGCCATGGAGCGGACGAGGCGCCCGAAGGGTCCTCTCCGGTGGCGCTCCAAGTGCAGGCGTTTCCGGTACCGGGTACGGCCCAGCCGTCGGCGTCCGGCGCGTGAACGCGCACGGCATGGCGGCGTCCGTGTCCGCGCGGCCCGCCCACCGGGACGCCAACGTCCTGCGCTGGCTCGGCGCGTACACCGCTTCGGTCGCGGGCGACGTCGTGTACTTCCTCGCGCTGTCCTGGGCCGCCGTACGCGTCGGGGGGCCGTCGCAGGTGGGCCTGGTGGTCGCTGCCGGGGCGCTTCCCCGTGCGGTGCTCATGCTCGGCGGTGGTGTGGTGGCCGACCGGTTCGGGCCGCGCCGGGTTGCCGTCATCAGTGACGCGGTCCGCTGTGCGGTGATCATCGCGGCTGCCGCGGCACTTGCGTCGGCATCGCCGAACCTGTGGTTGCTGGTCGCTGTCGCGTTGGTCTTCGGCGTGGTCGACGCGGTGTTCATGCCGGCGGTGGGCGCGCTCCCGCCGCTCATCACGGCACCCGCACAGCTCGCCAGGGTCCAGGGGATGCGCGGGCTGTCGATCCGGCTGAGCAACACGGTCGGGCCCCTTCTGGCAGCAGCCGTTCTGGTGATCGGCGGTGCGGCCGGTGGGTTCACGGCCGCAGGCATCCTCTTCGCCCTCTCGCTCGCGACCCTGCTCACCGTGCGGACCGCTCCTTCGGCGCAGGCATCTCAACGCGCCTCCGCCTGGCGCGAGCTGGGTGACGGACTGCGCTACGTCCGCCGCCACCGGATGCTCGTCCCGCTGGTCGCGCTGATCGGGCTGGGCGAGATGTGCTTCAGCGGACCGGTGGCCACCGGCTTGGTACTCCTGGCCGACGAGCGCGGCTGGGGCGCCTCGGGCATGGGCTGGATCGCGAGCGCGTTCAGCATCGGAGGCGCGGCCTCGGCCTTGCTGCTCACCGTCTCGACCCGGATACCGTGCGCCGGGCGGGCGATGTGCGCGGCGCTGCTCGTCACTGCCGCGGGAGCGGCCGCCTTGGGGCAGGTGTCCTCGCTGTCCGTCGCCGTCGCGCTCGGTTCCCTGATCGGGCTGACCAGCGGGTTCACGGCCACCGTCACCGGCGCGCTGCTCCAGACGGCGACGGAGCCCCGCTACCTCGGACGGGTCACTTCCGTGACGACCCTGTGCACGCTGGGCCTTGCCCCCGTGCTCTTCCCCGCGGTCGGCGTCACGGTGGAGCTGTGGGGAGCGGGCGTGCTCTTCCTCGGATGCGGCGCGATCTGCCTGCTCGCAGCAGCACTGGGCCTCGCCGTCCCCGTGACCCGACGAGCCGAACTCCTCGTGCCCAAGTCCGAGTAGCCCGAGGCCGTCGACCGTTGATCCGGTGCGCCGGCTCGCGGACGGGGCGGCGGCGGAGGCGGACCCGGGGGAGCGGGTGACGGCGTACGTACGGATCCCCGCGCGGGCCCTCCGGCACTGGTCCCCGCAGGCCGGGGGCTGGACGGCGGAGCCGGGGCGGTTCACCGTCCCGGCCGGTCGCAGCGCGGGCGACCTGCCGCTCCGGGGGGCGATCGAGGTCTGAGTGAGGTGTGAGCGCGGGCGGCTACAGTGCCGCCATGGACGCAGCGAGCACGGCCACCGGTACGGCCACGGGCACAGGCACGGCCACGGGCACCGGCACCGGCACGCCCCCGACCCTGGAGGACGTGGCCCGCGCCGCCGGGGTGTCCCGGGCCACGGTGTCCCGCGTGGTGAACGGGGTCCGCAATGTGGACCCCGCCATCCAGCAGGCGGTCCAGCAGGCCGTCACCGCGACCGGGTACGTGCCCAACCGCGCGGCCCGATCCCTGGTGACCCGGCGCTCGGGTGCGGTGGCGCTGGTGGTCTCGGGCGCGGGAGCGGACACCGGCCGGGTGTTCCAGGACCCCTTCTTCGGGCGGGTGGTCAGCGGGGTCGTACGGGCCCTGCGCCCGCGCGGTGTGCATCCCGTGCTGCTGTTCGCCGACGGCGAGGCGGACCGCGCGCAGGTGCTCGCGTACCTCACTCAGGGCGGCGGCGACGGGGCCCTGCTCGTCACCACCGACGGCCGCGACCCGCTGCCCGGCCTGCTCGCGCGCGCCGGGCTGCCCACGGTGCTCTTCGCCCGCCCGGCGCCCGGGATCCCGTTGGACTGGGTCGACCTGCGCCACCGCGAAGGCGGGGCGCTGGCCGCGCGGCACCTCCTCGCCCGGGGCTGCCGGCGGCTCGTCGCGATCGGCGGACCGGCGGACGTCCCGGCGAGCCGGGACCGGTTGGCGGGCTTCCGGGAGGCGCTGGCCGGAACGGCGGTACGGGTGGCCGAGGCGGACTTCACGCTGGACGGCGGCGAGCAGGCGATGCGGGCCCTCCTGGCCGAACGCCCGCACCTGGACGGGGTGTTCGCGGCGAACGACCTGATGGCCCAAGGGGCCTGCCTGGTGCTGCGCGAACACGGCCGGCGGATCCCGGAGGACGTGGCGGTGGTCGGCTTCGACGACTCCGGCGCGGCGGTGGCATCCAGGCCCCGCCTGACGACGGTCCGCCAGCCCGTGGAGGAAATGGCGGCGGAGATGGTCCGCCTCCTCCTCGACCGCGTGTCCGGCACGGCGGCGACCGATCCGGTGGAAGTGCTCTTCGACCCGGAACTGGTGGTCCGCGACTCGGCGTGATCGCCGACCGCCGACTCCCGACGTGCTGAGCGGGTTCCTCGGTGTGCTCGGTCGCGGCCGGCGGGCTGGGATCCGGCGCCCTTGGGCGTCCACGGTAAGGGGCTTCCCGGGTGGTGCGGGTGGTGCCCGGGCGGGCGGGCTCAGCAGTCGAAGGCCGACCAGCAGATGTCGTTGCGCAACCTCTGGTCGTCGAGCACGAGTTCGCGGATCGCCTCCGGGAGCTGGTCGCGCTGCCACCGGCACTCCTGGCGCCCGGCGGCCTCGCCCTCGGCTGGCGGTGCGGCAGCGCGTGCCGCCTTGATCGCATAGGCGGCCGCCCCGAGTTCGTGCGCGGCGACGTGGGCGACGGCCCCGGCCTGGCCGGCGGCGTAGGCGGCGTGCCGTGCCGCACCGCGCAGGTCCCTGGCCGCGCCCATCGCATGGCCGCCCGCCGCGCGTGACTGCGTCATCGTGACCTCGCCGCGCACCCACGCGCGGGCGTGCTCGATCGCCTGACGCGGTCGCGGATCCTCGGGCCGGGCAGCCTCGAACAGGCCGAGGACGTGCTCCGCGCAGGATGCCGCCCACAGGGCGAGGAGGTGGTGGTCCGGATCGGTGAGGGTCCCGCCCCGGCGGATCGTCACGAAGCGGGGGTCCCGGATCTTCGGGAGGATCATGGTGGGCGCTCCTTGGCCTGGCCGGCCGCCAGAGTACGCCGGGCAGGTCCGCGAGCGCCCGGCTTCGCCCGCCATCCGATGCCGCCCACCCTGCCCCGCACGGCACCCCACCGCACAGCCCCGCCCCGCCCCTAGCCCCGCCCCGCCGTCGGCGCTGAGCCCCCGCGGGTCTGCAAGGACGTCTGCCAGCCCGGGGCTTCCGCCGCGGGCTCCGGCGGGGTGCGGCGGCCGCCCGCGGCGAAGAAGGCCGCCAGGGGGAGGGTGGCCGCGCCCACGGTGACCGCGTCGGGGCCCAGTGAGCCCATGTCGATGGTGACCCGGGCCGCCGGATGGCGCAGCGAGTAGCGCTTCGCGTGTTCCCGTACCGCCGGGAGGATGTGCGGGCCCAGCAGCAGGCCGGCCCAGCCGCCGATGAGGATCCGCTCCGGCTGGAAGAGGTTGATGACGTCCGACAGGCCCGCGCCCAGGTACTCCGCGGTCTCGTCGAGCACGTCGAGTGCGATCGCGTCCCCGCCGCCGGCCGCCGCCAGCAGCGCTGCCAGGGCGTCCTCCTCGTCCCCGGCGACGGCCTCCCCGCCGCCGCCCCGCTCCGCCCACCGGGCCAGGAGCGATTCCGCTCCGGTGTAGGCCTCCAGGCAGCCCAGCGCCCCGCAGCGGCAGCGACGCCCGCGGACCTGCACCGTCAGGTGGCCCCACTCCAGGGGTGCGCCCCCGGTGGTGGCACCGTCCGGGGAGCCGTCGGTGATCAGGCTCGCTCCGACGCCGGAGCCGAAGAGGACGACCACCGCGTCCCGGGCCCCGCGCCCCGCGCCGAACCACATCTCCGCCTGGCCGAGCGTGCGCGCCCCGTTGTCGATGATGTACGGGACCTCGGGCGGCACGGCTCCCGTCGCGCGCAGCAGCGCCTCCAGCGGGACCGCGTCCCAGCCGATGGTCTGCCCGTGGACCACGGTTCCGCCCGGCGCGTCGCGGTCGACGATGCCGGGTACGCCGATGCCGACGCCCAGGAGCCGGTTCGTCCCGACCCCGGCCCGCTCCAGGACGGTGGCGATCCCGCTCCGTATGTGGTCGACGATCGGGCCGACGTCGTAGCAGCCGCGCGGCTGCAACGGGAGCTCGGCACGGGCCAGTTCGGTGAGGGTGAGGTCGAACAGCTCGACCCTGACCCGGGTTTCGCCCACGTCGATGCCGATCATGTGCGCGCTGCCGGGCGATACGCGCAGCAGCGTACGGGGTCGGCCGCCGTCGGAGTCGACGATGCCGGCCTCCTCCAGCAGTCCGTCCACGACGAGTTCACCGACCACGTTGCTGACGGATCCGGAGCTCAGCCCGGTCGCGGGGCCCAGTTCCTGCCGGCTCATGGGTCCGCCGAAGTACAACTGCTGCAGCACGGCGCTGCGGTTGCCCCTTCTCAGGTCCCGCACCGTACGTCCACTGCGCCCCGTCGTCATGTGGCTCCTTCCGCCCTGACACCGATCGCAACATACCGTCGCACAACCCTTTCCCGAGATTTAATTCACATTCTAAATTAAGATCTGGAAAGAGCGGAGTCGCCGAGCATCCGATTGGCGCCGCCCGAGCGTGCCACGCGCCTCACCGCCCGCCTGGCCGCCCGCGCCCGCTCCGCCGCGCCGCGCCCGCCCCTCCTCCCGGGGCGGGCGCGGCTCTTCGTGGTGGGATGGGGCCCGGGGGGCACGCGACCGGCTCACGGAGAGGCGAGAGGTATGTCCGAGGACCAAGAGGGCACCATGCGGGCGATGACGTACGACACGTACGGCGGAGTGGAGGTGCTCTCCGAGACCCGCATCCAGGTGCCCAAGGTCGGCCCCGGCGAGGTCCTCGTCCGGGTCCGCTGCGCCTCCGTCAATCCCGTCGACTGGAAGATCATGTCGGGCGGGCTCGACGGCCTGATGGACGTCGTGTACCCCGTCGTCCCCGGCTGGGACGTGGCCGGGACGGTCGAGTACGTGGGCATCGACACCCCCGAGTTCACCGCCGGCGACGAGGTCGTCGCCTACGCCCGCAAGGACTACGTGCACGGCGGCACCTTCGCCGAGTTCGTGACCGTGCCCGTACGGGCCCTCGCGCCCAAGCCCGCCTCCCTGACCTGGCAGCAGGCCGCGGGACTGCCGCTGGCCGGCCTCACCGCGTACCAGCTGCTGACGCGCCTGGACACCGGCAAGGAGGACACCGTCCTCGTGCACGGAGCAGCGGGCGGCGTCGGCTCCCTGGGCGTGCAGATCGCCCGCGCGCTCGGGGCCCGCGTCATCGGCACCGCCTCCGCCCGCAACCACGACCGGCTGCGCGAGCTGGGCTGCGAGCCGGTCGAGTACGGCGACGGCCTCGCGGACCGGGTCCGCGCCCTGGCGCCCGACGGGGTCACCGTCGTCGCCGACTTCGTCGGGGGAGTCCTCGACACCACCCTGGCGGTCCTGGCCGAGGGTGGCCGGCACGCCTCCATCGCCGACCACACCGTGCTCGGCTCCGGCGGCCAGTGGATGTGGGTACGGCCCGTCGGCGCCGACCTCGCCGAGCTGGGCCGGCTGGCCGACGCCGGACAGCTCACCGTCACGGTCGCCGAGACCTTCCCGCTCGCGGAACTGCCGGCCGCCTTCGCGCTCAGCCGGGAAGGACACACCGCCGGGAAGATCGTCCTGGAGGTCTGAGCCCCGCGGGGAGCCTGCGAAGAACGCAGAACCGCGCGCCACCCGGTTCAGGTTCGGGCGGCGCGCGGAGCGTGCGGGGCGTGCGGGGCGTCGGGCCAGGGATCAGGCGTAGACGCCGAAGTGGAACAGGGCGTAGCCGTAGCCGGTGCCCCGCCCCGTCAGTTCGAGCCGTACGTACCGGCCCGACGCGGAGATGTCGAAGTCGTCGATGCCGCCGTCACCGTTCGAAGTGGCGTAAGCCGTCCTCCAGTTCCGGCCGTCGTCCGACACCTTGATGGTGTACGCCTTGCCGTAAGCGGTCTCCCACACCAGCTGGGCGTGCTTGAGCTGCTTCACCGACCCCAGATCGACCTGGAGCCACTGGGCATCAGACCAAGTCGTGGCCCAGCGGGTGGTGTTGTTGCCGTCCGTGGCCAACTGCGGACCGCAGGGGCAACCGCCGTAGCCGTCGTTCTGGAAGGTCGAGGCGGTCGTGGGCCGTTTCAGCGCCACGTTCGTGCCCGGCACCGGCGGCGGGACCACCTTCACCGAGCGCTGCTCGACGCCCACGTTGCCGCGGCCGTCCTTGGCCTTGACGTAGAGCTTCCACGCGCCCGTCTTCGCGGGGGCCGTGACCTTGAGCGTCCCGTTGCCCAGGTGGGTCGACGGAACCGAGATCAGTCCGCCGCCCCCGTCCACGTACTTGCTGCCCCAGAGCACCTCGTACGCGAGCCGGTCGCCCTCGGCGTCGGTCGCCGGGGCCTGGATGGTGATCTCCTTGCCGGCCGGAACGGCGCCCGGGTCGGGGACGGAGGGGACGGACACGGTCGGCGGGAGGTTGTCGCCCGCCGTGCTGCCCGCGTAGGCGCGCTTGACCGCGTAGTACATCTTGCGGCGCTCCCCGGCCGGGGTCAGGTTGAACCAGTGCCCGCCGAAGTCGTATTCGGTGCCGTAGTGGAACACGGTGGCGCCCAGGGCCACGCCCCCGTGCCCGGTGACACAGTTCCAGGCGTGGGTGTAGCCGTCGGCCTTGGCCTGGTCGCGGGGCTCCAGCGGGACGCCGTTGGAGTCGTGGGGAACCTCCCACTCACCCGCCGGACCGGTCTCCGTGATGATGTAGGGCTTGGTGTAACCACCCTGCTGCCACGCCTCTTGACCCCGCAGGCCTCCTTGTAGGCGTTGACCGCATAGAGGTCCAGGTCCGGGGAGTTGCGCTTGTAGTACGTCCAGGCACCCACCCAGGCGTCGGTGGAGGTGACCGGGTGGTTGGCGTCGATGCGGTGGATGGCCTTCGCCACGTCGTTCACGTAGGTCGTGTACGCGTTGCGCTGGTTCTCCAGCTCGGTGCCGGAGTAGCAGTTCTGCAGGCCGAGCACCGACTCGTTGCCGACGTTCCACATCAGGACGGCCGGGTTGTCGCGGTAGGTCTGCACCCACTTGGTGAACTCGGCCAGCATGTTGTTCTTGTACGTCGTGTCCGTGACGTAGTTCGTGCAGCCGCCGCTGCCCGGACCGCCGCCGGGCTGGAGCCAGAAGCCGGCCACGACCTTGATGTTGTTCGCGTTGGCGGCGTCGAACAGCTGGGCGCTGCTGCCGTCGGTGCCCCAGGTGCGGATGGTGTTGGCGCCCAGCGACTTCACGTCGGGGAGCAGGCGCGCGGCATCGGCGGGGGAAGGGCCCCAGGTGACGCCCTTGACGAGGTACGGAGAACCGTTCACGGTCAGCCGCCAGTTGCCCTGGGAGCCGGTCACCTTGACCACGCCGGCGGCGGCCTGGGCCGGGCCGGCGGGGACGAGGGTGGCAGCGCCCGCGAGCAGGGCGGCGGTGGCCACCGTGCTGCGCATGCGGGTGAGCATGCAGGAACCTCCTTGGGAGAGGGTGGGGGGAAGCGCAGTGCCTACGGGAGGCGGCCGTCGGGGCCGAGCACGGTGCCGGCCTCCGGGTGGTACTGGTCGAAGCCGCGGTTGTTGCACTGCAGGCCGCCCTTGATGCACTGGTCGACCATGGCCTTCAGCGTGCGCTCGTCCCACGCGTTGAAGAAGTCGTAGTGGAAGGAGTGGCCGGACCCGCTGGCCAGCCTGACCTGCGACATGTCCCCGCTGACCGGGAAGGCCATCTTGAACTCGACCATCGGGACCGCGACCGGGTGGGAGGCCGGGCAGACGTTGTCGTTGTTGCCGGGCTTGGTGACCGGGTAGGCCATGTGGGCCTTGTGGTCCGGTGTGTCGAGGTTCTTGCCGTCCCAGCAACTGGGCGACTGCATGCGGATGTTGAGCTGGGTGCCGGCCGGGCAGTTGGCCGGGAACTCGGTGTTCTTGAAGCTGTTGCCGCACTCCCAGCCCTCGACCCAGCCCTTGTGCCCGCGGAACTCCGCCGCGGTCTGGGTCGGGCTGCCGACGAGGAACCGCAGACCCTTGGGGAAGGGGCGCACGCTCGTGTAGTCGGTGACCCCGGTCTTGTAGTAGATGACCTGGGGGCCGGTGGGCAGGACCTTCTGGCTGCCGTTGAAGAGCGTCGGCATCCAGTAGCCGGACAGGTCGCCGACCGCGGTGCAGGCCGTGCCTCCTGCGCTGAGCGAGGCGGTGGTGCTGTTGGCGTTCGTGCCGGTGTTGCCCATGAAGGTGTGGTCGTGGGAGGCGCCGGGCCGGCCCGCGTAGACGATCGGGTCGTCCGGTGCGGTCTTGGTGACCGAGCAGTTGGCCTGGAACTCGTGGAAGTACCGGTCCGGCGGGTTGTTCCAGGACGGGGTCACACCGGTGACCTGCGGAACGGCCGGGATGTAGCCGTCACCGTCGGGGTCGTCGCCGCCGGCGAGCGGGGCCGCGGCGGCATGGTTCATGTTCGTGTGGGCGGTGCCGGCGTCGGGTGTCGCCTGCGCGGTGAGCGCCGTGGCGCCGAGACCGGCGGCAGCGGTCACGGCGATGGCCGCCGAGACCAGGAATGCGGACAGGGTCCGCGGTCGGAGATTCATCGTCCAGCTCCTTCTGAGGGACGGAGGGCGAGGGAGGCCCGAGATGGGAGAGCGCTCTCTCGGATGGCCCGGAAAACGCGGGGCGGCCGGCAGCCGCCCCGCGAACCGGGGGTCAGGGGTGGATCAGGGGAAAGAGACCACGGTGGAGGGAACGGTCGAGGTGCCCGAGGTCGGCGCGCCCGTGTTGTTGATGACGTGCTCGTACTGGCCGTTGCCGCCGAGCGAGACCACGAGGATGTCGTGGAACTTCACGCCCGGCTTCACCGGGACCTGGAAACCGTGGTCCTGGCGGATCGTCGGGTCGACGTTGTAGTAGCAGTAGCTGCCCAGGCCCCAGCCCTCGTGGGTGTTGACCGAGTCGGCGACCTTGTAGGCGGCGAATCCCTTGACCGAACCGTTCTGGATCGCGGCCTGGTTGGGGGCGTCGTACGCCTTCTCGTTCTGGAAGAAGATCGTGCGGCCGCGCTCGCCGTTCCACTGCACGTCGTACTTGTTGAAGTGCTCGACGAACAGGCCGGTGGCCAGTACGTCGTCACCGTTGACGCGGAACCCGTAGTCGGAGCGGTTGGTCTCCCAGCCCACTCCGTCGCCGTGGTCGGCGCGCCAGATCCAGGTGTGGTCGACGATCGTGTCGTGGTTGTTGATCACCATGCCGACCGTGGCCTTGCCGGCGCCGGCGCCGCCGACGCGGATGAAGACGTCCTGGACCGTGGTCGGGTTCGCCGCGTGGTCCGTGGTGGTGCCGGCCGGGCCGACCTCCAGCAGGCTGGGGGAGTTGACCTGGCCCGCGTCGACCAGGAAGCCGGCGAGCTTCACGCCGTCGACGTCGGCGACCTTCATCGCCGTCACCCCGTTGTCCGGGATGATGGTGGCGAGGCCGAGGCCCAGGACGACCGTGTCCGCGCGGTTGACCTGGATGGTCTGGTCGACGTGGTAGACGCCCGGGGTGAAGAGCAGGTGCAGGCCCTGGGACAGCGCCTGGTTCATCGTCGCGGCGCTCGTGCCGGGCTTGACCACGTAGAACTGGCTCAGCGGGATGGAGGAGCCCTGCGGCGCCCCGGTGCCCCAGGAAGTGCCGCGCGCGTTGACGCGCTTGGCCGGGACGAACACCTTGTACTCGGAGCCGGCCAGGTACAGGAACGGCTTCTCGCGGGAGACCGGGGTGGTGTCGAGGGTGGTGTAGCGCGGCTCCGGGAAGCTCTGCGCGGGAGCGCCCTGGGTGCCGGAGAAGACCTGGTTCCAGACGCCGTTGGACCAGCTGCCGATGGAGCTGTCGCGGGTGTACCACTGCTGCTGGGAGTAGTTGCCGACCTGGCCGTCGATCTTCGAGTCGGCGATGTAGCCGCCCGAGGCCCAGCCGTAGCCGTTCGGGGCGAGGTTGAGGCCGCCCTTGATGTGCATCCGGCGGAACGGCGCGGCCTGCGAGACGGCCCAGCGGTTGGTGCCGCTGACCGGGTTGATGGCGAGGTTCTCGGCCGAACGCCAGAAGTTCTGGGTGGCGTTGCCGCCGAACCAGCCCGCGTCCACGGTCACGTCGCCGTTGATGGTGGTGTCGTCCGGGTTCAGCCCGAGGCCCGAGATCGAGGTGTAGAAGCCGATCTGGGCGTTGAGGCCGTTGTAGGTACCCGGCTTGAAGAGGAACTGGTAGCGCCCGGAGCCGAACTGCGCCGACTCCTGCTGGGCGAAGACCTCGTCCAGCTTGGCCTGGATGTTCGGCGTGGACGGGTCGAAGACGATCACGTTCGGGCCGAGGTCACCGCCGCCGGGGAGGGTTGGGCCGGTGCCACCGGTGGTTCCGTAGACCTGGAACTCCCAGAGCGAGTAGCCGTATCCGGTGGTGCGCTGGGTGCCGTACACGCGGACGTAGCGGGCGTTGCCGGTGATGTCGTGGGTCTGGACGCCGCCGGTGGAGTTGGCCGTGGAGTAGGCCGTGGACCAGTTCGTGCCGTCCGGGGACAGCTCGACGCGGTACGCCTTCGCTGCGGCGGTCTCCCAGCGCAGGACGACCTGGCTCAGCTGCGCACTGGCGCCGAGGTCGACCTGTATCCACTGCGGGTCGGAGAACTGGCTCGACCAGCGGGTGCCGTTGTTGCCGTCGACGGCGGCGGAGGCGGGGGTGCCGGCGCCCTCGGTGGAGGACGCGGTGGCGGGCTTGCCCTGGGAGAGGAGCGTCGGCGCGGCGGTCGCCGCGGTGCCCGGCAGGAGCACGAGGAGCGCCGCGACCAGGGCGGCCGCCAGGGAGGCGACGCTCAGCCGGGACGGCCGCGAGGGGCGACGCGATGGGTGGGGAGGGTGGGAGGAGAGGAGGGGCATGCGGGGCTACTCCTGACGTTGTGGATCCGGGGGGATCGAAGCGTGAGTGAACTGCCCGGCGCCGGGGCCGTCAAGGGTTTGCACGTTCATGAACTGAAGATCCAACGGTGTGTCAAACCCGCATCAGGCCTGTGAACTTGAGGTTTCTTCAATCCTTGTGAAAAGTGTTGACGAAAAAACTTCACAGGACTCTACTGAGGCTCTGACCGCTCCGTCTCGCCGTGCCCGCTACGGGGAGGCGGAGCTCAGGCCGAGAGTCTTCGCTGCGTTCGGAGAGTGGGGCCCGATGGCCGGCCCGGTGTTGCCGCGCGTTCGTTACTTGTCGTCAGGAGAGGTCGGGGACGCTGCCACAGTCGGCCCAGGCCACCTCGGTGCCGGGGAGCGTCGCCGACCAGGGTGCGGTGATCGCCGCGAGGGTGCTCGGGTCCGGCGGCGTGTGGCCGAGGCCGATCGCGTAGCGGGCCAGGGTCGGTGTCCGCTCGAAGGGCCTGGGCCAGGCGTGTACGTCCACGAGGCCCGTCTCCGCCAGGGCGCCGAGCAGGGCGCGCAGTCGGCCGCGCGTGCGGCCCAGGTCGTCCTCGAAGTCGCCGGGCCGGGAACCCGTCACGGTGACCACGGCCCAGGCGGCGTGCCGTCGGTGCGCGGGCGCAGGGGCGAGGGGAAGCTCCGCCGTGGGGCTCTCCTCCAGCGCCTCCCACGCGGCGAACAGCTCCCGCGTCAGCAAGTCGGCGGTTCCCGGGCCGACTTGGGTGGTGCAGCTGCGCACCGGGGCGGAGGGGGTCAGCACGGTGACGGCCTCCTCGCCGCCCGCGCCGGCAGTCGGCCCGTTGGCCGGGGCCAGGCCCACCGGGGTGCGCCAGTCCCAGGCGGCCCAGGTGGCGAAGAAGGTGCGCAGCAGGGGACCGGGGGACAGGCCCGGGGCGGAGCGGACCGTGTGGGCGGCCAGCACGGACCAGGCGAGTCCCGGCAGGCCGCCGAAGGGCGCCGAGTCCAGACCCCGGGACCGGGCCCAGGCCTTGACCTCCCGCGCCAGGCGGGCGAACGCCGCGTGCTCCGGGCCCACGAAGGCCCGTACCGCATCGGCGTCGCTCACCGCACTCAGCGCCACCGCCGCGGCCTCGCCGAGCCGCGACCTCAGGGCGACCGCCCGGCCCGGCGGCACCGGACCGGTGGCCACCACCACCAGGTCCACGTCCAGCCCGGCCGCGCGCAGCCGCAGCCCCGGCACCCGGGCGCCCGTCACCTCGCGGAGCCGCTCCGCCTCGGGGAGGGCCGAGGCCACCCGAGCCCGTACCTCCGCCAGGGCGACGGTGCCGGGCAGGGCCACGACGAGGTCCAGATCCGCGTCCGGCAGCGCACACCCCATCCGGCGCGAGCCGGCCACGTGCACGACCCCCTCGGGGAGGGCCGCCGAGATCCGCGCCGCGAGGGCCTCGGCGTTGGCCTCGGCCCAGGCCCCGGCCTTGATGGAGCCGGAGCCGGAGCCGGAGCCGGAGCCGGAGCCGGAGCCGGAGCCTGCGCCGGAGCCCCCGCCCCCCGCCGATTCCCCGCCGCCCGGGCGGCCCGTCCGGGCGCGTGGGGGTTCGGGTGCCCAGGTGACCTTGCCGGTGCCGAGTTCCACCGTTGCCCGGACCTGCATCGGGCCGTCGCCGCGGCGGGACAGGACGGCGAGCGAGGCAACGCGGGCCGACCGGGCACCGCCGAGGCGTGCCGCGAACTCCCGCTCCGCACGCCGGGGATCGGGGCTGTGTCCGAGCGTCAGGTGGGGAGTGAACCCCTCGGCGCGGCCCCGGCAGCCCGGGAAGCGCGCCGCCAGGGTCCGCCGGAGCTCCTGCCACGGGGCGTCGCCGGCCGCCGCCGGGTCCAGCCACAGGGTCGGGCCGAAGCCGTACACGCCCTCCAGCCGGGCCGTGAACGCGGCCGATCGCGCGGCCACTTCGGCCAGCAGGGGCAGTGCCTCCTCGAAGGAGGACTCCGGTACGAAGCCGAAGAGCAGGTTCACGTGCGCCGGCCAGCGCTCCGCCTGCGGGTCGTGTGCGCGACGGACCGCCTCCACCGCCTCGTCCTGCGGCGCCAGCCACGCCACCGCCGTCCGCGCGGTGGCACGGACGTCGAGCACCGCGTGCCCGTACCCTTCGCCGACCTCGTCTCCGTCGGCCGACGGCTCGAAGTCCAGGGTGGCCTCGACACCGTAGTGGTCCGAGACGAACAGCCCGTCCGCTGCCGGGGAGTCGCCGCGCAGGGCGGCATGAGTCACGCGAACCGCGGCCGAGTGCAGCAGGATCCGGTCCAAGCGGCCGGCCCGACCCGACAACGACCCCACCGCGGCCAGCGGGTTGGCGACCGGATCGAAGGTGGGGGTCCCGTCCCCGACCCCGTGCACCTCGGTCCACACGTCCCGCAGACCCAGCGCCGCCGCCGGACCCTCGGCCCCCGACCGGCCGTCGTTGAAGTCGCCGAGCAGGGCCACGTCGGCCGCCTCGATTCCCGACAACCCTTCGGAAATCCTGACCAGTTCGGCCGCCCGGCGGTCCTCGCCCCGCTCGGTGTGATCGCTCGTCAGATGTGTGGCCGCGACCACCAACGGCCCGCCCGCCGTGTCCACGGTCACGGCGACGACCGCCTTGTGCGGACCCAGTACGTGAACTCCCGCCTCCCGCACCGGAAGGCGGCTCAGTACCAGCAGTCCGCTCTCCGCCACGTCCCGGCCGCGCGGGTCCGCCGCGACCGTGTACCCGGCGCGGACCCACGGCTCGGCGAGCAGCATGCCGAGCAGCTCGGGCTCCACCTCCTGGAGCGCGATCACATCGGCGTCGGCCACCGCGAGGTCGGCGAGCAGCAGCGGCCTGCGCCGTGCGGTGGCGATGCGCGGGGCGTCGTAGCGGTCCCAGAGCGTGTTCCAGGTCAACAGGCGTACGCGCGAAGGCTTCGGTGCGCGGGTGTCCCCCTCGGGGGCTGCCCGCCACGCGCCGTCGCCGGACGCGTCCCAGGCGTACCGGGTGCGTGCGGTGAAGAACGGCGCCCGCAGCAGCCTGGGGTCGCGGACCCGCCCGGCCGCGGTGCGGTCGATGATGTCGACGCCCGTCGCCCGGTCCCACACCAGCTCGCCGTCGGCTTCCACGAACAGCACCCGGTGCCAGGGGATGTCGCCCCCGGGCACGAAGGCGGGCAGCGGGATCCGCTTCGGCGCCGCACCGCGCTGCAGCAGTCCCAGAGTGAACCGGGCGGGATCGAAGCGGGGATCCCAGCGGACCTGGTGGTAGAGCTCCTCGCTGGTACGCATCAGCCCTCCTCTCGGGTCGCCGTACGAGACGTCGTGAGGGCCGCCGTACGGGTCGGCGTACGGGCCGCCGTACGGGCCGGCGCACCGATCGTGCCCGCCGTGTCCTCGACGGCTCCGCCCGGCCCGATGTACCACGTGCGGTGCGCCTCACCGGGATACGGCGGAGCGAACCGCCGCAGCTGCGAGGCCAGCACCTGTTCCGGTACGGGGTGCGCGCGCGTGGAGTTGCGGCGCATCAGCTCCGCCTCCTCGACCAGCAGCACGGCGTGGGTGACGAGCGCGTCGCGCCGCCGGGCGACCGTGCCGGCCAGACCGCGCTGCTGGGCCGTGAGGGAGGTCGCGTCCCACACCACCGTGCCGCCCCGTCGCGCGGCCGAGGCGAGTGCGGAGTCCAGCCGGTCCAGGCCCTCGCGGAGCACGTCCGCGTTGTCCCGCTGGTCCGCCCGGGCGCCCCTGGCGCCGCGCAGGTCGTCGAGACTGATGTAGGCCTCCACCCCCGGGAGGTTCCGGGCGTAGGTGCTCTTGCCGCTGCCCGAGGGTCCGCAGAGCTGTACGAGCCGGGGGAAGGAGGCGCCGTCGCGCCACCGCCAGGTCGCCGCGACCGCCTCCTCGGCGCCGGTCAGCTTGCCCTGGCCGTAGGCGAGGCGGGCTTCGGCCCAGCAGCGGTCGGCGGCGTCGGCGTCGCCGTCACCACCGCCCGCGCCTATGCCGGCCGCGGCGAGGGCCTCGTGGAGCCCGGCCCGCAGGGGCTCCAGCGGCGCGGGCCCGAGCAGCCCCGCCTCCTCGGCGTGCAGCGCGGACCACTCCACGCACTCCGCGGGCCCGTCGCCCCGCTCGCCGCCTTCGCCGGATCCAGGCGGCCCGACACGACCCCCGGACCCGGAGACCGCCCCCGCCAGCGCGTGCAGCACCCCCAGATCGGCCGCCTCCGCCATCCGTACGAGCCCCGCCCGCCGTTCCGCGTCCGGGTAGGGGAAGGGCTTGCGCAGCGCCGGGCAGAGCCCGACCAGGTCCGCGACCCGCCGTGCGGTGGCCATGGCGAGCGGCCCCGCCGCCAGCCGGGATGCGAGCGCGGCGCGCGGTACGCCGTGCAGGGCCGCCGCCAGGATCCCGGCCAGCCGCTCCTCGCCGGACCTGCGCACGCCCAACCCGTCGATGCGGTCCGCGACTTCGGCGACCAGCTGCTCGACTCGGGCCGCCTCGACCGCGGTCTCGGCCCCCAGCGCCGTGTCCGCCCCCACCGCGCGCAGCAGCCCGGCCGCGTCCGGATCCGCGCCCGACCGGGCGTCCCAGAGGGCGGCCGCCGGACCGAGCCCGTTCGCCACCACCTGGGCGTACATCCAGTGCGTGTCCGTCTGCACGTGCCCGCCCCGCACCCATTTGGCCACGCGGTGCCCGAACTCGGCGCGTTCGAAGCCCTCCGTCGTGCGGACGACGTACCCCTCCTGCCGCGTCGTGTCGAGCCGCAGGCGGCGCAGCGCGCGCTCGTCGAAGACACCGCGCCACAGGACGCGCGGTCCCGGGACCCCGAGACCGCGCAGGAAGAGCACCGTCCGGTCCCAGTCCAGGCAATGGTCGCCGTCCCACACCGAGAACCCGTAGAACCACGCGTCGAGTTCCTCGTACGCGAGCGAGTGCCGGGCGTAGACGTTCTCCCCGCACACCCGCCAGCCGGCGGGGATCCCCGGGCCGATACGACTCTGCAGGCCCTTCACCCAGGCCCGCGAGGGATGGTGGCCCGAGTCGAGCGAGCGCGCGTGCAGGCCGTCGGCGTAGAGGGTGGTGTTCTCGCCGTCGAGCTTCTCGGTGACCACGACCTCGCGCCCGGCGAACCCGGCCAGCAGGCCGGGTCCCGTGGTCCGCACGTCGTCGGACGTCGCACCGGGGGACCAGGGCAGGTGCGGAGTCCGGGGGTAGTGCGTGCGCATGATCCGCTCCCTGCGGCCGAGGCTGGTGCACGGTCACTCTAGGGAGGCGGAACCGGCCCGGACCAGCGAATATCTCAGGACCCGACGGTGATCAGTACCCGACGGTGAAGCGCTTGCCCGGGTGCGCGTCGCGCTCGATCTCGTCCAGCAGGGCGACCGCGAAGTCCTCCGTGGAGATCAGGCTGTTTCCGTGGTCGTCCACGACCAGGTCGTCGAGCCCCAGCCGGTACGCGCCCGTCCGGGTGCCCGGCTCGATCGTGGCGGCGGGGCTGAGGCTGGTCCAGTGGACCTCCTCCACCGGAACGGTCCGCAGGAAGTCGAGGGCGTCCCCGTGGGCGTGCATGACGGCGACGATCGGCGCCGGAATCCCGGCCTGGTCCCAGACCTTCGGTCCGCCGGGGGTGCGCAGGGAGCCGGCCCCGCCGACGGTGACCACGCGCGGCCGGGGCCCGTCCGCACCGAGGGCCTGCACACCGCCGATCAGCGCCTTCGCCGCGCCGACCAGCGTGCCGGGGTCCCCGGAGCCCGGACCGTAGGCGCTGACCACCACGTCCTGCCCTGCCGCGGCCTGGGTCACGGACGCGGGGTCGAGGACGTTGCCGCGGACGACGGTGACGTCCGCGGAGCTGGCGTCGGACTCGGCGAAGTGTGCGGGATCGCGCACGACGGCCGTGACCTCGTGCCCGCGCCCGAGGGCTTCGTGCAGCACGCGGGATCCGACGGTGCCGGTCGCGCCGAAGAGAGCGATCTTCGCCATGGCCACTCCTGGAGGTGGGGGCTGGAGGGCCCCGGTCGGGGTCCGCCGGGCCCATCCAAGCGAATCCCGCCTCCCGGACCCGGCAGCGCCACGCGGTCTGTGACACGTGGGCAGTGACAGGCGGTCAGTGACACGAGGTCCGCGACAGGCGGTCAGCGAAACGCGCTCAGTGGAACGCACTCAGTGAAACGCGCTCAGTGGCACAGCGCCACGATCGCCGGATCCACCGTCCCCCGGGCCGCCGCGCACAGCGGCGCCATGTCGTACGACCGGATCGGCGCGGGCTTGGAGCGACGGGCCTTCGCGGCGGGAGCCGCGGGCTTCTTCGGCGCGGCCCGCCGGGGCCGCTCCGGCCGGTGTCGCGGCGCGGCGGGCTTCACCCGGCTGCGCGCCCGGGCGGCCGGCGCCGCGGGCGCGGCGGGCCGTGGAGCAACAGCGGCCCCGGGCAAGGCAATCGGGGGCTCCTCGGGCACCGGATCCGTATCCTGCACGACCTGCGGCAGCGACCCCAGCGGCCAGGCCTCGGTCGCCGGTCCCGGCAGGCCCGTCCGCAGCCCGGTCGGTGCGGGCCGCGCTCCGGTCACGGGAACGGTCCCCGGACCGGTGGCCGGGGCCACGGTCACACATCCGGTCACACACCCGGCCGCCACGGCCAGCGCGACGATGATCAGGGGCACCCTCGGTCCCCGGCGCGACTCCATCCGCCCACCCTGCCCGACGAACGCCCGCTCACCCGCACGCACTCACCCGCACGGGTGGTCCGGACTCCCCGACAGGAGGACTCAGCCGCAGGTCACGCTGTCCCTCGGGGTGTAACGGGTCTTCATCGTCTCCCGCTTGACCTCTTGCCCGCCCTTCACGAACACCCGGTCGACGGCGACGTCGAAGCCCTCCAGCGGGGACTGCGGTTCGCACTTCGGGCCGTTGTCCGTGCGGGTGGCGGGCGGCTTGACGTTCGTCCGCGGACCCTTGGCCGCGCGGATCTCGTCGTACCGCTTCGTGCCCAGGAAGGTGATGGTGATCGAGGTGTCGGTCGCCTCGGCCCGGATGTACAGGGCCTTGCCCGAGTCGTTGGCGAAGCGCAGGTCCAGGCTGCCCCACGCCACGGTGGCCTCGCGGCCCTCCGGATAGCGCTCGATGTAGAAGGAGTGCGCTCCGTACTCGACGGGCTTGACCCCGGAGAAGAACATCGCGTTGAAGACCGTGGTGGCCACCGCCGAAACGCCGCCGCCCGCGGCCTTCTCGTACTGGCCGTTGTTGATGATCAGGCCGTCGACGAAACCGTTCTCCTTCGTGCGCTCGCCGACCCGGCGGTTGAAGCTCCAGGTCTCGTCGGGCAGCACGAGCGAACCGTTGATGAGCTCCGCGGCCCGACCGATGTTCGTCGTGCGGTACGGGGCCTTCTCGAAGCCGACGGTGAAGGAGGACACCTCCTCCTTGATGCCCAGCTGTCCGACCGTGTTCGCGGTCAGCTTCGGCTGGACCTCCTCCGTGGCGACCTCGCCCGTACGCTCCGCCGCGCCCGTCCGCGTCAGCAGCGTCAGCACGGCGGCGGACAGGCCCTCTACGGCGACCCGGCGTCCGGCCCGGCCCTCCTCGGCGACGGAGACCGCGCCGGCGGAGTCCGTACGAAGCTTCGCCTCCACGGGTCCGGGCGTGGCCCGGCGCAGCGGACCGGCCAGCTGCGGGTCGGCGAGCAGCGCCTTGGAGTCGAGGCGGGGCGCGAGGCGGCCCTGCCCGTCGTCCTTGAGGGTGAGGTGCTTGGCGAGGACGGCCGGGCCGACGGGTATGCGCTTGCCCTCCACGGTCAGGGTGACGGGCGCGGACACCGCGGGTTCGGCGAACTCCTTCAGGGCCCGCTGCGTCTCCTGCTGCCCGACGCGGGGCTCCGTGGTCCGTACGGGCAGCACGACGGGCTGCCCGTCCGCCGGCCGGGTGTAGGACGAGCGGAGCACGCCGAGGGAGCCGTCGACGTCGAGGTCGGTACCGGTGACCGGGGCCACCGCCTTGGCCTTGCCCTTCTCGAAGGAGACCGAGCCCTCCCGGGCCTCCTGCCGGGTCTTCGCGCCGAGTTCGTCCAAGGCGGCGCGGGCCGCCCTCTCGTCGAGCCGGACCGCGGGCTCAACGTCGGGATCACCGGAGGAGAACAGCCGGCCGATCACGCTGACGGGGTCGGCGCCGGACCGGGCGGCCCGGTCGACGGTGGCGCCGGTGTCCAGGGACAGACCGAGGCTTGCCGGCTGCGCCTGCTCGGTCCGCTCTCCTATCCGCAGTGCCAGCGGGGCCGCGGCGGACGGGCCGAGCTCACGGTTCAGGGTCTGCCGGGCCTCGGCGCGGCTCATCCCGCCTATGTCGATGCCGCGCACCTTCGTACCGGAGGCCACGTCGTCGCCCGCCAGCAGCAGACCCGCGGCGTACAGCCCACCGAAGCCGAGGACCGCGACGCCGCCGGCCACGCCGGCCACGCCCGGGACGGTCCACCGTTTGCCGGTGGCCGCCGGGGTGCCCGTACGGGGTGCGCGTCGCATGTCTGGGTCTCTCCTCGCTCCGGTGACGTGGTCGGACCGGCGGTTTTCATGCCGCCAGTCCGCCCGGGGAACGTAGCAAGATCCGTGTAACCAGGTAATAAGGAGGTATAGGGGTGGCAAAGGGGAATGTGTCGATCTCCGTAACCCGGGGGCCGTCCGCGCTGTTGCACAGCCCGCGGGACCACCCGTGCGGAACGCCCCCGCGAGGCCCGCCCGATGACCGCGCGTCGCCCGCGCGACGGCGCCGCACGACGCCCCCGCGGTGCCCCTACGGTGAATGGAGTCCGATGCCGCAGCTGACCGACGAGGACGTGACGCAGGACACGGGCGCATCCCCGGCCACACCGGAGGCCCGGTCCCACACCCAGTCCGGGGCCGAGGCCGGGGCCCGGTCCGAGGCTTCGGACCAAGCCGGGGCCCAGTCCGAGGCCCAGGCTCAACCCCCGGCCCAGGCCCAACCCCCGGCCCAGGCCACCCGTCCGGGCACCTGGATGACCCCGGAGGAGTACGGCGCCTCCCGCGCCACGCTCTGGACCGGCGCGGTCGTCCTCGTCACCGATGCCGACGGCCGCGTCCTCGTCCAGAGCGTCGACTACCGCCCCGACCGGCTGCTGCCCGGCGGCGCGGTGGACGCCGGCGAGGCACCGGCCGCGGCGGCCGCCCGCGAGATGTACGAGGAGCTCGGCGTCGAAGGCCGCTACCCGCGCGGCCTCGCCGTCGACTGGATCCCGGCCGACGCACCCGGCATGCCGCCCGGGATGGGCTTCCCCGGCGAGATCCTGCACGTCTTCGACGGCGGCACCTGGACCCGGGACCGCATCGACTCCGTCCGCCTCCCCGCACAGGAGATCACCGGCATCCACTTCGCCGAGCCGGCCGAGCTGCCCGCCCTGATGGACGCGGGAGACGCCCGCCGCGCCCTGTCCGCGCTGCGGGCCCGGATCAACGGAGGCGGCGCCGCCCTGCTGGAAGACGGCCGCCCCACCGCCCCCACCGCGCTCGACCGGCTCGGCGTCCTGCGCAGCCGCCGCGTCCCGCTGCACGGCACCTGGCACCCGGGTCCCGTCCCCGGGCACCTGACGCCACGGGACCCCGCAGGCTGGCTCTTCGCCCCCGACGGGCGCGTCCTGCTGCTCGTCGCCCGCGCCACCGGCGCCGCCCACCTCCCCTCCCCGACGGCGGGCCGCACCGCGGCCGCGCTCCCGCTCGGGTACCGGTACGCCGACCAGGGCGCCCACCCGCGCACCGCGGCCCGGCTCACGGCGCTGCCCCCGGGCCCGGACCCGGCGTACGCCCGGCTGCTGGCCACCCCCGAACAGGTCCGCGAACTCAGCGACTGGGGCCCGGCGGGCCACGAGGAACTCGCCGCCGTGTACGCCGCCCGCGCCCACCTGTCCCTCCCGCAGCCGCCCCGCACCCCGCCGACGGAACTCCCCGCGGAGGGCTGCCACTGGTGAGCGCAGAGCGGCTCAATCCCCGGTCCGCGGGCCCCGGTCCCGCAGCATGAGGGAATGAGCGAGACTGCGATCACCTACACCGTGTACGTCCAGGCCGACCCCGCGCGGGTGTGGCAGGCCCTGACCGAGCCCGCGTTCACCCGCCGCTACTGGGGACTCGACTTCGAGACCGACTGGCGGGTGGGCTCGACGATGGACTGGGTGGAGCGCGGGGCGCGGACGAGCGATCCGGAGCAGGTGGTGCTGGAGTGCGTACCGGAGCGGCTGCTCTCCTACACCTGGCACACCTTCACCCCGCAGTGGGCCGCCTCCGTGGGCATCGGCGAGGAGCTGCGCGCCGAACTGGCCCGCGAGCGGCGCACGAAGGTGACGTACGAGATCGAGCCGGTCGGCGACACGCTGGCTCGGCTCACCATCCTCCACGAGGGCTTCGAACCGGGCGGCACCCTCATCGGCATGTGCGGGCGCGCCTGGCCGATGCTCGCGTCCAGCCTCAAGACCCTCCTGGAGACCGGAGCCCCCCTCCCGGAGCAGGGCCACGCGAACGACCAGGGCTCCGGCGGCTACGAGAGCCACGGGGGCTGAGCGCCGGCTCAGGTCCGTGACGGAACGGTGCAGCTCGGGCGTCCGTCGGGGATGTCCTTGCTGTCGTCGTACGGGTCGACCACCGGCCACGGCAGCTCGGCGGCGGCCGCCTCCTTGGAGAAGTAGGGGTGGACGTAGCCGTCGACCGTGCCGCAGTCGTGGTTGCCGAGCTGGCGCCGGTACCCGGCCGGGACCAGCTTCCCGGCCGTCACGCCGGGGGAGTCGGACACGCCGTAGAGCAGCACCAGCTGCCTGCGTACGACGACCCGCGCCACCTCCTCCGTGCCCGGCGCGGGCCCCGGCTCCGCGCGCGGGGCCACGCGCCGCAGGGCGTAGACGAAGGTGTAGTCGGCGTGGATCCTGAGCTGCCCCGGATTCCCGCCGGCTTCGAAGGACATCCGGCCGCGCACCCTGATGCCGCCACGGGCCGGCGTGAGCACGGCGGGGTCGAAGCGGGTGAACAGCTCGGTGGGGTCGGCGTCGGGGAGCCCCGGTTCGCGCAGGTGCGCCGACAGCTCGGCGCGGGAGGACTGCTGGGGATCGAGCAGCTCCAAGGCCTCGGCGGGCCATGCGCCCCGCAGCACCTCCGGATCCAGATTGGCCGCGACCACGAACTCCCGGGCCCGGCGCAGTCCGTCGGAGACCTGCTCCTGCGGGATCGAACCGACCGCCGTGGCCGCGGGCAGCGGGAGCTCCTCCTGTTCGGTCGCCCAGGTGCGGGCGGGCGAACCGCGCAGCGGCAGGCTCGTGGTGGCCGGCCACTCATCGGGCCAGGCCTGCTCGTCGAGCGCGGCGGCGTAGGACTCGCTCGCGGTCCGTTCGTCCGGAGCGAGCACCAGCCACGCGGTGACACCGGCGAGCGCCAGGGCGGCGGCGGCTCCGACGGCCAGGCGTCTGACGCGCCCCCGGTGCCGGCCGGCGTGGAAGGCCGCTTCGTGATCGTCGCGGTACCTGCGGTCCTCGCGGTACCTGCGCTCCTCGTGCTCCTCGCGGTACCTGCGCTCCTCGCGGTCCTGATCCTGGTTCTCGCCCTGGATGTCCGCGCGCAGTCGTGTGAAGAATTCCGCCGGTTCCGTCATGTCAGGCCCCCGCCCATGCTCTTGACTCCGGTCCATCTCACAGGGCGTCACCGATGCGGCACAAGCCGGATCGAGATCGTGATGGTCCTGTGACCTGCGCAGATGTGGGCCGACTGCCCCCGGTGGAGGCGCCGTTGCCGTCCCGCACGGGCTCGATGCCACCCTGACAACGTGTCGTTCACCCGCGTCGTGTGGAATGGCAGCATGGGGAGAAGCGAGTACCAGATACGCCAAGGCGGCCCGGAAAGCCGGACCGAGGGGACGACGGGCACGGTGGCGGTGAACACGCCGCCCGAGCACTGGCGCTACGCCCGGCACTTGGAGTCCCTGGCCGCCGTTTCCGGTCAGCCCGCCGAAGCCGAGGCCGTGGCCGCCGTCCTGCGCGACCCGGACCTCGTGATGGCCGAGAGCGCGGTGGTCACGCACCTCGACCGGCGGGCGGCCGGACTGCTGGCCGACGAGGCCTTTCCGGCCTGGGCGCAGGCCGTCGGAGCCGCCCTCGACGGCCGCACCTTCGCCGCCCGCCGACTGCGCGAGTGGACCCTGCTGAAGGCCGTCACCCGGGGCGAGCCCTGGTCCGCGGCGGAACTCCTCGCCGCCTCCGACTGGTGTCAGCGCACGGCGGCCCAGTCCCTGCACGCCGACGAGGCCCTACGCCTGCTCGCCGCGGGCGCCCGCACCCGCCGGGTCCGCAACGCGGCGGCCCAGCGGCTGCTGCGGCGGGCCGCCTGAGCCCGTGACCTTCCGGGATGCGCGGAGGGCCGGAACCGCATCCACGGTCCCGGCCCTCCCGTCGTACGGGTGCGTGCCCCGTCGTACTCCGCCTACTTCGTGCCGCCTACTTCGTGCCGCGCCGCACCCGCGCCGCCGCACGGGCCTCGGCGGCCTGCCGGGCCTCGATGGTCTTGCGGGACTCCTTGCCCTTGCCGGGCCGCCCGGGCCGCGTGCCGATCCCGCGGAAGCCGAGGTCCGAGCCCGAGGGCCGGCCCTTGGCGTCGGTGGCCGCGGCGCCGGCCAGCGGCACGCCGGAGGGGGCCTTCGCGCCGGTGATCCGGCTCAGCGCGGCCTCGCCGGAGCGGACCTGGGTGATGGTCGGCCGGATCTTGGCGTCGGCCATCAGCCGGACGATGTCGCGCCGCTGGTTCGGGGTGACCAGGGTGACGACCTTGCCGGACTCGCCGGCCCGCGCGGTGCGGCCGCCCCGGTGCAGGTAGTCCTTGCTGTCGGCCGGCGGGTCCACGTTGACCACGAGGTCGAGGTCCTCGATGTGGATGCCGCGCGCGGCGACGTTGGTGGCGACCAGGACGTTCAGCAGGCCGTCCTTGAACTGCCCGAGCGTCCGGGTGCGCTGCGGCTGCGACTTGCCGCTGTGCAGGCCCTCCGCGCGCACGCCCATGGCCCGCAGGTGCTTCACGAACTGGTCGACGCCGTGCTTGGTGTCCAGGAACATCAGCACCCGGCCCTCGCGCGCCGCGATCTCGGTCGCGGCCGAGACCTTGTCGGCCGCGTGGATGTGCAGCACGTGGTGGTCCATCGTGGACACCGAGGCCGACTGCGGGTCCACGGAGTGGCCGACCGGGTCCTTCAGGTACCGCTGCACCAGCTGGTCCACGTTGCGGTCCAGGGTGGCCGAGAACAGCATGCGCTGGCCGGCGTGGTGGCACTGGTCGAGGATCTCGGTGACCTGCGGCATGAAGCCCATGTCGCACATCTGGTCGGCCTCGTCGAGGACGACGACCTTCACGCGCTCCAGGTGCACGTCGCGCCGGCCGATGAGGTCGCTGAGCCGCCCCGGGGTGGCCACCACGATCTCGGCTCCGGTGCGCAGCGCGCCCGTCTGCTTGCCGATGGACAGTCCGCCGACGACCGTGGCCAGGCGCAGCTTCAGGGCCTGCGCGTACGGGGCCAGGGCCTCGGTCACCTGCTGCGCCAGCTCGCGGGTCGGTACGAGGACCAGCGCGAGCGGCCGCTTCGGATCGGCCTGCTGCCCCGCCGTACGGGCCAGCATGGCCAGCCCGAAGGCGAGCGTCTTGCCCGAGCCGGTCCGCCCGCGGCCGAGGATGTCGCGGCCCGCCAGGGAGTTGGGGAGGGTCGCCGCCTGGATGGGGAACGGCTCCGACACCCCCTGGTCGGCCATCGTCGTCACCAGCTCAGGGGGCAGGCCGAGCTCCGAGAAGGACTCCACCGGCGGCAGCGCCGGCGTGGTCGTCCGGGGCATTGAGTACTCGCCCTGGGGGCCGAGGGTCCGGGGGGTCTTCCCGCCGCCCTTCGCACCGCCCTTCGGGCCTGCCTTCGCTCCGGGCTTGATGCCGAAGCGCCCATGAGGTGACGGGTTCTTCATGCAGAACCTTCCGTGAGACGCACAAGATGATCGGGAGTGCGACGCGAACGTCGCCAAAAGGCAAATTTTACCATCGGGGCTACGGGGTCACCGGCCCGAGTTCCCCGGCCCGTACCCGGTCCAGATGGGCGGTGACCTCGGCCGTCGCCCGCCCGAACCAGTCGGCGATGACGGCGATCTCGTCAGGGGTGTATTCGGCGAAGACCGCGCCGAGCCGGGCGTAGAAGGGCTCGTAGACGGCGAAGATCCGCGCGGCGGCGGCCGGCTCCGCGACCACCCGTACCCGGCGGCGGTCGGCGGGATCGGGCTGCCGGCTCGCGTACCCGGCGCGCTCCAGACGGTTGAGCACCCCGGTCACCGCGCCGGTGGTGAGGTTGGTCAGCTCGGCGAGGTCGCCCGCACCGAGCGGGTCCTTTCCGGCGCCCAGGATGTGGCCGAGGCAGGTCAGGTCGGTGACGTTCAGCCCCAGGAGCTGCGCCACCTCCTGCTGGCCGACGATGCCGAGGGCGACGTACCGGTCCATGCGCGACAGCGCCTCCTGGACCGTGGCCGCGGGGCGGGGCTTGCCCTGCACGCGGTTACTCCTTAGCATCTAAGTTACTTAGCTCGTGAGGTAAATGGCTTTCTCCGTAAGAGAACGCCTTGCGAGCCTACTGAACCGACGAAGCAGGGGAGAACGATGAGCGCTCACGGCCACGTGGACCTCGGCCACACGGTGGCGGGCTGGACCGGCACCGCGATCGCCCTGGTGGGAAGCACGGTCGCGGGCGCGGCCCTGTGCGCCTCTTGGGCGCCCGGCATCTGGATCGGCCTGGGGGTCGTCGTGGCGGCGGGGGTCACCACCTGGCTCCTGCACCTCGCCGGCTGGGGCAAGCCGAGCGGTCCCCGGCCGGAGGGTCAATGGGACTGGCGGGTCCGCGACACCGTCGCGCGCACGGGCCACGCCGACTGCCTCGGCTGCCGGGTCAGCGGGCCGCGGCGAGGTGCCGCAGCAGCCCTCGGCTCTCGATCCGCCGCGTCGTTGCCCGCTGTGGATGGCAGCGCATGAACATCCGGGTGAAGTGCTCCCCGTAGTGGATCACCTCGGCCTCCCCGGCGCCGCCCCCGCCCCGCTGTGACCGCGTCGGGTCGAGGGGGCGGATCCGGGCGCCGAAGCGCGGCTCGTGGAAGTAGGCGAGGGCGTACCGCTCCCGGTCCGCGAGCCGCACCCGGTGCGGCGTGGACAGCAGCGCGCCGCCGGTCATGAACTGGAGGATGTCCCCGGGGAAGACCGTCAGCACCCGCGCCACTGGCCGTACGGGGGTCCAGCCGGGCCGGTCCTCGGCGAAGCCCGCCGTGCTCTCGCCCGGCAGCCAGTTGCGCGGGCGGTGTTCGCCCGGCACCGGGGGTCGTACCCAGAGCCCGCCCACCTCGTCCTGGGCGGCGATCACCAGGAGTCCGTAGTCGGTGTGGGCGCCGATCCCGCGCTCCGCGGTCCGCTCCGCGGCGGGGAAGCGCAGCACCCGCATGTGGTGCCAGCCGTCGCGGGTCGGCCCGGCGAGCCGGTCGATGCCGGCCGGTCCGAGGCCGAGCCCGAGGGCCACGAGCCGCAGGAGCCGTTGGCCGAGCCCGCCGACACCCGCCAGGTAGGCCTCCATGGCCGCGCGGTAGCCGGGGGAGGGCCAGGGGACCGGACCGTGGCAGGGCAGGCCGGCGGCCGATGTTGGAGCGATGTCGGGGGTGATGGTGAAGATCTCCGAGGCGTCCGGCCGGCCTGCCGTCACCTCCTTGCCCGAGGCGGTGTACCCGCTGTAGGAGGTGTCGTTGACGCACGCGGCCTTCTCCGCCGCCGGCCGGGCGAAGAACCGCCGGCTCGCCGCCAGCGCGGCCCGCGTGCGGGCCTCCTGTCTCCCGTCGGCGGACACTTGGAAGATCCCGTCGCGCTGCCAGGCGCGGACCATCGCCCCGCCGAGCATGATGTCCGCCGTCGTTCCCGTGATCCGAGCCGGCACCCGGAACGTCGCGAGCTCGCCCATGTCCGTCCCCTCTCGAAGACTCCTTCGGAGCGCCCCGCCGAGAGCCCTTCCAAGGGCCCGTGCGAAGGCCTGCTCCCCCGTTTCACGGACGCGACGGAGAAAGGTTCGAATATCCGCAAGCACCCCGGTTGGCCGCGCTTGGCGTGTGTTCGACCCGATCAATGGGCAGGATCGGGTCCGGCCGCGTGTGCGGCCGGTGGAACGTTGTGAAGGATCAGTACAGATGGCAACTGGCATCGTGAAGTGGTTCAACTCGGAGAAGGGCTTCGGCTTCATCCAGCAGGACGACGGCGGTCCCGACGTGTTCGTGCACTTCTCCGCCATCCAGTCCAGCGGCTTCAAGGCGCTGGAGGAGGGGCAGAAGGTCGAGTACGACGTCACGCAGGGGCCGAAGGGTCCCCAGGCGGAGCGGGTGGTCACCCTCTAGCGCCGCTTCACGAGCCCGGCCCGTGACGTGGGCCCCGCCGGACTTTCCGGCGGGGCCCACGCACGTGACCGGATCTTCCGGCGGGGCCCACGCACGTGAAGGGCGTACGGGTAGCGTGAGCCGGATGATGACCGGCACGCCGGACACCCGGCTGATCGTGCTGCGCGGCAACTCCGCCGCGGGCAAGTCCTCCGTGGCGGAGGGCATTCGCGACCGCCACGGGCGGGGCCTCGCGCTCGTGGGCCAGGACAACCTGCGCCGCGTCGTCCTGCGCGAGCGGGACACCCCCGGCGCCGCGAACATCGGACTCATCGGCAGCGTGGCGCGCTACGCGCTGGACCACGGCTTCCACGTGATCGTCGAGGGGATCCTCTACGCGGACCGCTACGGCCCGATGCTCGACGCCCTGCGCCGGGCCCACCGCGGGCCGACGCACTTCTACTACCTCGACGTGCCGTTCGAGGAGACCCTGCGACGGCACGCGCACAAGCCGCAGGCCGCGGAGTTCGGCGAGGCGCAGATGCGCGAGTGGTACCGGCCCCTCGACCTGCTGCCCGGCGACTGGGAGAGCGTCATCGGGGCGGAGCACTCGCTGGAGGACACCGTCACCCGGGTCATGTCCGAGACCGGGCTGGGTGTGGAGGCGTGAACCCTTTGACCACTGCGCGTTCCCCGTGGCGCGGGCGGCTTTGGGGCCTGGCCGCCGTGATCGGCTCTCTGGTCGGCCTCGCCCTGCTCTCGCAGTCGGTGTACTCGCTCTTCTACGGGTCGGAGGGCTCGTGCGAGGAGAACAAGGCGGCCGCGCGCATGGCCCAGGTCTCGACCGCGGCGCCCGCCGCCGCGGCCGGGACCACGCCCGTGCCGGAGCGGACCCGTCTCGAGTGCATGGACGACAGCGGCGAACCCTGGATCGCGGCGGACAGCGCCTACGCGTACGACGCGGACGCCCGGTCGTTGGCCACCCGCTACTGGGAGACCGCGAGTGAAGAAGGGTGGAAGCCGACGGGTACCCGGGCGAAAGCCCCGGACGAGTTCCGGAGCGGTCTCGGAATGTGCTTCCGGAAGGAGGTGGCCGGCGAGCCGGCCCTGCTGCGGGTGGGGGCCGACGGGCCGTCGCGATTCGTCGCGACCGTCGAATCCGCACTGGACGGATCCGCGATGTCCTGCTGAACCACCGACGGAGTGCGGGGCGCCGAGGCTCGTCGGCTTCCGCGGATCACCCCGCCCGGTGCAGGGCTACGAGGAGCAGCCAGATCCGGTCCGCCAGCTCGGCCGGGTCCGCCGGGCCGGCGGGGAGGGCGCCGTGCAGCCAGTCCGCGAGCACGGCGGTGAAGGTGGCCGCCACGGCCGAAGCGACCAGCTCGGGGCGCGGGGCGCCCACCGCGGCTCGCTCGGCCCGGCTGCGCTCGCGCAGCTCCCGGTACAGGCGTTCGCCGAGCGGGCCGCCGCCGCCCGGCAGGAGCAGGGCGCGGTAGAGCGGGGCCCGGTCGGCCGCGCCCCCGAGGAAAGACGCCAGCGCGGCCGGGGGCCGGGCCGGGGGGAGCGCCGACGGATCGGTCTGCCAGGCGTGCAGGGCGTCGACCGCCGCGTGCACGACGTCGGCGCACGCGTCCACCGCGAGCGCGGTGAGGTCCTCGTAGTGCAGGTAGAACGTGGCCCGGCCGACGCCCGCCCGGCGCACCACCATGGAGACGCCGACCTCGGCGAGCGGCCGGTCCGCGCACTCGGCGAGGAGGCTCTCGCGCAGCCGGGCCTTGGTGCGGGCGGTGCGGGGGTCGGTGCGGGGGGCGGTATCGGCATCCGCGGCGGCGTGCCCGCCGGCGGCCGCGCCCGGTCCGGCGGGCGGCCGCCCGTCCTGCTCGCCGGAGGTCATCGGGCGAGCAGCGCCGCGCCCAGGGCGAGGGCGCCGGGCAGGGCCTGGGCGAAGAGGATGCGGCGGTTGGCGGTCGCGGCCCCGTACACCCCGGCGACGATCACGCAGACGAGGAAGAAGATCTGCGTGGCGAGCGAATCGATGACGAGGGACCAGACCAGGCCGGCGGCCAGGAATCCGTTGTAGAGGCCCTGGTTGGCGGCGAGCGGGGCGGTCAGGCGGGCCGTGTCGGCGTCGAAGCCGTGCAGGGCGCGGCCGGGCGGTCGCTGCCACAGGAACATCTCCAGGACCAGGATGTACGCGTGCAGTGCGGCGACGAGGCCGATGAGGATCGTTGCGACCGTGTGCACGGCCACCTCCCTGGGGGCGGGGTGAGCGGAGAGCGGCCCCTCCGACTTCCTGGACAACTGTACAGGAAGTCGCGTCGCAGCCTGCGGTCCGCGGCGCGGCTACGCTGACCGCATGACTGCGCACGTATATGAAGACTTCGCCCCCGGAAGCCACCGCGAGGCCACGCTGATCCGGCACGCGCTCGGCAGCGTGCACGAAGAGGCCCTGGTCGCGGGCCTGGCGGGCGGTATCGGCTTCATGTACTTCGTGTTCGAGTACGCCGGCCGGCCGCCGATGCCGACGATCGTCGCCCAGGCCCACCCCGACCCCTGGGTCCAGGTCGCCCTCGGCCGCCTGCGCATCCCCTACGAGGCCACGCGCAGCGCCAAGCCCCGCTGGCACCGGGTCGAGGCCGCGCTCGACGCCGGGGCCCCGGTGCTCTGCACCGTCGACCGGTCCGCCCTGCCCTGGCACGGCCCCGCCCCGATGGCCGAGCTGGCCGCCGCCGATCCGTATGTGGTGGCCCTGGTCGGCTACGGCGGGGACACCTTCCACGTCGACGACCCGGCGGCCGCCCTGGACGGGGCCGGGGGTCCGTACGCGATCGGCCGCGAGGAGTTCGGCGCCGCCTGGTCCGGACACAAGAAGGGCCGCCATCAGATGGTGGTGACCACCGGGAAGCCCGCCGGCGAGCCCGACCTGGACGCGGCGATCGCCGCCACCGTCTCCCGCCTCACCGGGCCGGTGCTCGGCAACCACTTCGACGTCAACTTCGGCTTCTCCGGCATGGAGAAGTTCGCCGCGCAGTTGCGCGACACCAGCACCAAGACCGGCTGGGAACGCCGCTTCGCCACGCCCGAGGCCTTCGCGCTGGGCACGCAGCGGCTCTCCGCCTGCCTGGAGGAGGAGTGGACCGCCCCGGGCGCCACCCGGCCGCTCTACGCGGACTTCCTCGACCTCGCCGGACACGGGGAGGCGGCCGGGCTCTTCCGTGACTCCGGGAGGCAGTGGTCGCGGCTCGCGGAGCTGGCCCGCGCGGCGGACCCCGAGGCGGACGCCGCGGGACGGCGGGAGCTCTTCGACGCCTGCGCCGAGCTCGTGGACGGCGCCCTGGTGCTGGAGCGGCAGGCGGTGGCGCTGCTGCCGCAGGCGGCGCCCGCCGAGTAAGGGCCGCGCGGGGCGGCGTGGGGCCGCGTGGGGCCGCGTCAAAAGTTGAGTCGCTCAATTTTTGACGCGGTGAAACCTCTGGGCGTACGGTGGACAAATCGTCCCCGAGCACCCCTAAGGCCCTGTACCGCGCATGGAAATGACCCTCGTCTCGATCGTCGGCGTCAGCAGCATCGTCGCCGTCGCCGCCTTCTCGAAGCGGCTCGGCCTCGCCGCCCCCCTGAGCCTGGTGGTCGTCGGCATCGCCCTCAGCTTCGTACCGGGCGTGCCGGCGCTCGCTGTCGAACCGGAGTGGGTCCTCGCGGGCGTGCTGCCACCCCTGCTCTATTCGACGGCCGTGAACATGCCCGCGTCTGACTTCCGCCGCAACATCAAGGCCATCAGCGGTCTCGCGGTCCTGCTCGTGGCCGTCACCACCCTCGGGGCGGGCTGGCTCTTCCACTGGCTCATGCCCGGCCTCGGCTGGCCCGCCGCCTTCGCCCTCGGCGCCGTCGTCAGCCCCACCGACGCGGTCGCCGCGACCTCCATGGGCAAGCAGCTCGGCCTCCCGTCACGGCTGCTGACCATGCTGGAGGGCGAGGGACTCGTCAACGACGCCTCCGCCCTGGTGCTGCTGCGCTCCGCGATCGCGGCCATGGCCGGAACCGTCTCCCTGGCCGGGGTCGCCGGGAACTTCCTCTTCTCCGTGGCCCTGGCCACCGCCGTCGGCCTCCTCGTGGGCCTCGTCAACGTCCGGGTCCGGGCGCTGCTCAAAGACAGCCTGCTGAACACGGCGATCTCCTTCGTCGTGCCCTTCGTCGCCTTCCTGCCGGCCGAGGAGTTCCATGCGTCCGGAGTCCTCGCCGTGGTCGTCGCGGGCCTGGTCACCGGCCATCAGGCCCCGCGCTTCCTCAGCGCCCAGGACCGGCTGGCCGAGGCCATGAACTGGCGCACGCTCGCCTTCCTGCTCGAAAGCGCGATCTTCCTGCTGATGGGGCTCGGCCTCAAGGGCCTCCTCGACCAGGTCGCCGCGGACGGGCTCAGCGCCTGGCGCGCCCTGTTCATCGGCCTCGCGGCCGCCGCCCTGGTGATCGTGGCGCGCATGGTGTTCGTCGCCCCGCTCATCGCCTCGCTGCGCAAGGACGCGCAGCGGGCCGCCGAGAAGAAGCCCCGGCTCGACTGGCTGATGGACCGGCTCGGCGCCCCGGAGTCCGAGCAGCAGGTCAATCCGCTGCGCCCCCGCAGGGAGCTGACGCCCCGCCGCAGGGAGCAGATGAAGGACCGCGTCACCCGGGCTTCGGCCGACGCCGACTTCAAGGTCAACGAGAGCCTCGGCTGGCGCAGCGGCGTGGCCCTGGCCTGGGCCGGGATGCGCGGGGCGATCACCGTCGCCGCGGCCCAGACCCTGCCCGAGGACACCCCGTACCGCCCCCAGTTGCTGCTCATCGCCTTCGTGGTCGCCACCACCACGCTGCTGCTCCAGGGCCTGACCCTGCCCGCCGTCATCCGGAAGGTGAAGGTCTCCGGCGACGATCCGGTCCGCTTCCGGGAGGAGTACGGGCGGCTGCTCGACGAGGTCGCCGCCGCGGGCCGCGCCGCGCTGGACGAGCCGGGCCTCGTCCGGGGCGACGGCAGCCCGTACGCGCCGGAGGTCCTCGCCAAGGTCCGCGAGGACGCCCGGCTGGAGCGGGGGGACGGGCACGCGAAGGGCCCCGCGTTCGACGGCGCGCGCGAACAGTACGTGGACCTGCGGCTCGGTGTGATCGCCGCCTCGCGGGACGCCGTCCTGGCCGCCCGCTCGACCGGGATCTACAGCTCGCAGGCCATCAACCAGGCCCAGCAGGGGCTGGACCTGGACGAGGCCCTGTTCCAGCGCCTGGGCGCGGCCACCCGGCACTGACGCCCACGCTTCCTCGATCAGAGACGGGCGTCGAGGAACACCCGGAACTCCTCGGCCGTCATCGGCCCGGCCTGGGTGGCCACCGGCTCGCCGGCCGTGATGAGCACGGCCGTCGGGGCCCCCGTCACCCCGTACCGCTTGGTCTGCGCGGGGCAGCGGGTGATGTCCACGCGGACCGCCGTCAGCCGGGTTCCGTACTCCTGCGCCAGTGCGGCGACGACCGTGTCCATCGCGCGGCAGGGCTCCAGGGCCTTCGGCCAGCTGCCGCAGAAGTAGGCGAGCACCGGCCCGTCCGTCATGCCCAGGATGAAGTCGAACTCCTGGTCCTCCAGTGGCTGGTGTACCCGACGTGCCATGGATGGTGCTCCGCTTCGTGTGCCGTGCGATCCGAACGGCTCCCATCATCGCCGCTCGGCCCGCCGGGGCGTTGTCAGTGCCGTCTGTGAAGCTGACCGGTATGGACGACAGGATGCTCCGGCGCCGGGTCTACGGCGCCGACCACGACGACCCCGACCCGGGTCCGCTCCCGGGGCACGCCTACGGAGAGCTTGTGGGCGGTCCCCTCGACGGGCTGCTCCTCGACATCACGGGCTGGAGCGGTCCGCAGCTCGCCGAAGAGGCCCGGCTCCCCACGGAGATAGGGCGTTACGGGCCCGGCGGCCGGGCCCACTACCGGCGCCGCCCCGCCGATCCCGGTCACTGGGACTGGACGGGCGACAGCCGCTGACTCCGCGGGCGGCGGAAGGCAAGCGGCCGGCGGTGGGCATGCGGCGGGCGGTGGGGTGCCCGCCCGGGCGGCCCGGCGGCCTCAGCCCGTCGCGTTCCGGCTGACCTTGCGGGCCCACAGCACCAGCGGGACCTGGAGCGGCAGCCGGCCCAGGGTCACGGCCCGCAGGGCGGGGGAGCGGTGGCGGGCGTCGGCGGCCATCTTGACGTTCGCGGGGAACACGCCGACGAAGAACGCCGCCGTCGCCAGGGCCGCGACCTTGCGGGTGCGCGGGTGGGCGACACCGGCCGCGAGCGCGAGCTCCGCCACGCCGCTCGCGTACGTCCACTGGCGCGGGGTGCCGGGCAGCGAGCGCGGCACGGTCGCGTCGAACTGCTTGGGAGCGACGGCGTGCGCCACCGCCGCGCCGGCCAGGAGACCGGCGAGGAGGAGCGGTGAGGAGGGTACGCGCGGCATCGGGGATCCTCTCGGAGGGGCCTGGGCCCGGCGATCCTACTCGCCGGTAGCTCCGGGTGGGGCGGCGACCGGAATCTCCGTCACCGTGCGCGCCCCGAAAGTCGCTGAAGATTTTTCCGGGAAGCTGTCGATCCCGGCGTCTCCCGTTCGACGCAGGGGTGAGAGGCGGGGAAGGGCCCCGTCCTCCACCACCGAGGAGTCACCATGCCGCGCTTCCTTTCGCTGATCCGCATCGACGAGCAGAACCTGACCCCCGACACCCCCTTCCCGGCCGACTTCAACGACCGCATGGGCGCCCTGATGGAGGAGATCACCAAGGCCGGGGTCATGCTCGACACCGCCGGTCTGCTCCCCACCTCCGAGGGAACCAGGGTCACCTGGTCCGGCGGGAAGCTCAGCTACACCGACGGGCCCTTCACCGAGACCAAGGAGGTCGTCGGCGGGTACGCCCTCATGCAGTGCAAGGACAAGGACGAGGCGCTGGAGTGGACCAAGCGCTTCCTGGAGATCCACCCCGAGAACTGGACGGTCGGCGCCGAGCTCCGTCAGCTCGACGGAAGCTGACGGCCGCCGCCGCGCGCCGTTTGCCCTGCCTCGTCACGGCTGCTCTGATGGGTAGCCGTGACGGCAGTGAGTACGACCCGAGCGGTCGAAGCGGTGTTCAGGATCGAGTCCGCGCGGATCATCGCGGGCGTCGCCCGGATCGTGCGCGACGTCGGCATCGCCGAGGAGATCACCCAGGACGCACTGGTCGCGGCGCTGGAGCAGTGGCCGGCCTCCGGGGTGCCCGACAAGCCGGGGGCCTGGCTGATGGCCACCGCCAAACACCGGGCCATCGACCTCGTCCGCCGCAAGGAGACCTACGCGCGCAAGCTCGCCGAGGTGGGCCGCACCCTGGAGGACGTCCCGCCGCCGGAGGAGGAGGGCGCGCTCGCGGACCCCGAGTCCATCGACGACGACCTGCTCCGGCTCATCTTCACCGCCTGCCATCCCGTCCTCGCCACCGAGGCCCGGATCGCGCTGACCCTGCGGCTGATGGGCGGACTGACGACCCAGGAGATCGCCCGCGCCTTCCTCTGCCCCGAACCGACGGTCGCCCAGCGGATCGTCCGGGCGAAGCGGGCGCTCGCGAAGGCGGGGGTGCCCTTCGAGGTCCCGTACGGAGCCGACCGCGAAGAGCGCCTCGCCTCCGTCCTGGAGGTCATCTACCTCGTCTTCAACGAGGGCTACTCGGCCACGGCCGGCGACGACCTCGTCCGGCCCGCCCTGTGCGAGGACGCCCTGCGCCTCGCCCGCGTCCTGACGGGCCTGATGCCCAAGGAACCCGAGGTGCACGGCCTGGCGGCGCTGCTGGAGTTCCAGGCCTCGCGGATCGCCACCCGCACCGGCCCCGACGGGGAGCCGGTGCTGCTCGCCGACCAGAACCGGTCCAAGTGGAACCGCCTGCTGATCCGCCGCGGCGTCGAGGCCCTGCACCGGGCGGGCGCCGGCCCCTACTCCCTCCAGGCCGCCATCGCCGGCTGTCACGCCGACGCCGTCCGCTACGAGGACACCGACTGGCGGACGATCGCCGCCCTCTACGGACGGCTCGTCCGGCTGATCCCGTCACCGGTGATCGAGCTCAACCGGGCCGTCGCCGTCTCGATGGCGGAGGGCCCGGCGGCGGCGCTCCCCCTGGTCGACGCCCTGACGGCGGAACCGGCCCTGCGCTCCTACCATTTGCTGCCGAGCGTACGGGGAGACCTGCTGGAGCGCCTCGGCCGCCCGGCGGAGGCCCGGGCGGAGTTCGAACGCGCGGCCTCGCTCACGCGCAACGCCCGGGAACAGACCCTGCTGCGCGCCCGCGCGGCCCGCCTCTGAGGCCCGCCGCCGTCGGACGCGACCCGGGTCAGCCGCGGCGGGCGAACGCCGCCACGTCGAGCGGCGTCCGCGCGGGCCGGCGCGGCGGGGTCAGCGCGATGGGACGGCGCAGCGAGCCGTGGCGGGCGATCTCCCGGACCGTCTCGCGCAGGGCCTCAAGGAATCCGTCCATGGTGCGGCGGGCGGCGGGAGTGTCCGAGTAGATCGAGTTCATGTGCAGCCCGTCCGCGTCCCGCTGGAACCAGGAGCAGGCCCCGTTGGCCTGGGCCGACCACACGTGGGAGGTGGGCCGCCAGTCCTCGTGGCGCTCGGCACCCGGGCACTTGCGCATGTCGATGTACGAGAAGAAGTTCACCGGGTACGGCCAGGAGCGGGCGGCGAACTCACGGGGAGCGAGCAACTCCCAGGCCCGCACGAACGGCACGTCGATATGGCCGATCATCTCGTTGAAGCCGGCCCGCACCGAGGACATGACCTGCTCGAAGTCCCGGCCCGGCGAGGCGTCGAACTCGATCGGCATGGTGTTGACGAACCAGCCCACCGAGTTGCCCCACCCGGCCCGGCCCCGCTCGCTCACCGGCATGAACCCCCGGTAGACCCCCGGCCCGCCCGCCTCGCGCAGACACACCGCGACGGCGGCCAGCACCCCCATGAACGGCTTGCCGTCCACCGCCAGGCAGGCCTTCTCGAAGACCTCCGCCTCGGCGGCGTCCAGCAGCGGGGAGGCCTCGTTCACGATCGAGTACATCCGGCCCGGCTCCACACCCAGTTCGAGCGGGAAGCGCGGGAAGAACTCACCGCCGCCGCTCGCCATGAACTCCTTCCAGTAGCCGAGCCGTTCGTCGTCCGCGTCGATGGAGAGATAGCGGGCGCGCTGCTCCTCGGCGAAGTCGAGATAGCTCGGCGCGGGCGCCGGGTCGGGCAACTCGCCCCGGCACAGGGCCTCGTAGCCGTGCTCGACCTCCTGGACCACGATCGGCATCGACATGCCGTCGCAGACGATGTGGTCGAAGGCCAGGTAGACGGTCGCCGAGTCCTCGCGCAGGACGGCGCCCATCGTGAACAGCGGCCAGGACAGCGTGTCGATGCTCCGCTTGAACCGCTCCACCAGGAAGCCGGTCACCTCTTCGGTGCGTTCGAAGTCGGCGACCTGGACGGTGTCCAGGGCCAGTTCGGCGGCGGGGATAGGAGCGCACGCCAACTCGCCTGCCAGGCGGCGGAATTCGCAGCGCAGCACCTCGTGGCGGCGTACGAACGCCAGCAGCGAGCCGGTCAGGGCCTCCTCGTCCAGCGGGCCCTCGACCTCGAAGGTGACGGCGATCCACGACGCGGTCGGGTCGTCGGCCGCGCGGCTCTCCTCGGCGACGGTGAAGTGCTTGTCCTGGTTGAAGGAGGCCCTCCTGTCCGCCGCGCCGTCCGGGCCGGGGGACTGCACCCCGGCCGTGGACCGCAACCGCCACTCGACGACCCGGCCGGGTGCCATGTGGTTCATCTCCAGAGGAAACTGCCGCATTCCGTCATCCCTTCGACCCCCGAGTCAACCCCGAGCGCCTAACGACACCCGGGCCACGGAAGTGACGCGCGCCGGGAGGTTCACCGGCAGGCGCGCCGTGCGGACCGGGCGTACGTGCGGGCGAACGGCTGCGGCCCGGGGCCCCGCCGGGTTCACCGCAAGCGGTGCGGGAGCGCCCGCAGACCCTTCGGACGCGGGGCTTCCCGTGCGACGGGCAGCCCGGTCACCCACGGCTCGACCGACCTCACAAAACCCTTCTCTCGCCCGGCCCGCACTCTGGCAGACTCGGCCCATGACCAGCGATCCCGTCGTCTGCGAGGTCCCCGACGGCCTCGGTCTCATAGAAGTCACCGGGTACGACGACGTCAGCGTGCTCCTCCTCGGGGGCCGGCCCGTCGTGCTGGAGGGCAGCGACTTCTGCGGCAGCGTCGGCTGGCTGGCCTCGCGCGCCACCGGCCCGGGCGCTCCCATCACCGCGGAGACCAAGGCGCTCACCGCATGGCTGGCCGCGCCGGAGCTCGCCGTCGACCCGCTCACCGGGAACTTCCTGCCGCCGGACCCGGAACGGCTGCGGCCCCTGCTGCGCCTCCTCGCCCCCGGCCGGTACACGATGACCGCCGCCGCGGCCCCGCAGCCGCTGCGCGTGGTCCACCCGCGCGCCGAGCAGGTCGAGAGATGGTACGCGGACGAGGAGCTCACCCACGGGCCGAACGGGGCTCCGAAGAGACTGATCCGGGAGCGCTCCCCGGGGTGTCTCAGCCCGCGGCCGGTTCCTGCACGCCGCCGCCGTCCGCCGCCGCGGCGGCCGCGTCGTCCGGGCGCAGTTCGATGTGGTCCGAGGCCAGGTCCACCGCCACCCGGTGTTCCATGCCCAGGGCCTCCAGGAACTTGTGCGGGAGCTGTACGCGTCCCGTGCGGTCGAGCATCACGTACTCGCGCTCGCTCACCGACTCGGCGCCGTGCTCGTCGGTGACCGTACGGCGCAGCACCTCGCTGCTGGTGCGGCCGTCGCGCATCGCCACCGTGCGCCGGACCTCGCCCGCGACGAGCGGGTCGTGGGTCACGATGACCACGGTCGCGCCCAGTTCGCGGTTGACGGTGCGGAAGGCCTCGAAGATCGCCCCGCCCGTCTCGGAGTCCAGCTCGCCGGTCGGCTCGTCGGCGAGCAGCACCGCCGGATCGTTGGCCATCGCCACCGCGATGGCCACGCGCTGCTGCTGGCCGCCGGAGAGCTCGGCGGGGCGGTGGTTCGCCAGCTCGCCGATCTCCAGCGCTTCGAGGAGCTCGCCGGTCCGGACCGCGTGGCGCTTGGCGGCCGCGCGCCGGCTGCCCTTCAACTGCATCGGCAGGGCGATGTTCTGCGCCGTCGTCAGGAAGGGCAGCAGGTTGCGGGCCGTCTGCTGCCAGACGAAGCCGACCGCCTCGCGCCGGTAGCGCAGCCGGTCGCGCGCCGACATCTCCAGCAGGTCGTAGCCGCCGACGCTGGCGGTGCCGGCCGTGGGCACGTCCAGTCCCGCGAGGATGTTCAGGAGCGTGGACTTCCCGCTGCCGGACGCTCCGACCAGGGCCATCAGATCGCCCTGCGCCACGGTCAGTTCCAGTCCCTGCAGGGCCTGCACCTCGACCCCGTCCGTGCTGAAGATCCGCACCAGGCGGTCGCAGGCGATGGCCGTGTCCGCGCCGTGGCGGCGGGGCTCGGCGGCGGCCAGGGCCTGCCGCTGCAGCTCCTCGTAGGTGGGCTGATCGCTGTTCACCGCTGGTCTCCCGCTCTCAACTCGGTCGTGATCTGTCGCCTGCCGGAGATCGCCGCCTCCGCGAGCACGGCCCCCGCGACGAGGGCGGCCAGGCCCAGTGCCTGGGTCAGTACGGGCGTGATGAGGACCTGCAGACCGGCCGGCACCCGGGTGCCGACCAGCGTGGACAGATCCACGGCCGGGCCCAGCAGCGCGACGGCGCCCGCCGCGAGCAGTGCGCCGCCCAGCGCGGCGGCCAGGGCCAGGGGCACCGACTCCACCAGGATCAGCAGGACCCCCTGCCGGGGCCGCAGCCCCATGGTGCGCAGCCGCGCGAGCAGCGCGGCGCGGTCGGGGGCGGCCCGGACCAGGGTCAGCAGGACCGCCAGCAGCGCGAAGCCCGCGGCTGCGACCAGCGAGGCCCAGAACAGCCGCTCGGCGGAGCGCTGGAGCGGGTCGGAGCCCAGTTCGGCGGCCGTGGCGGAACTGGTGCGGACGCGGTAGCGCTCCGCGGCGGCCGCCGGGTCCGCGGTGCGGACCACCCGCTCCAGCCGGTGCTGGTCGACCGCGCCGAGCGCGAGCCAGGTGTTGGGCAGCCCCATCTGCGGTATCGCCGCCAGTACTTGGGCGGCGGGCAGCACCACGGTGGTGGACTTCGCGCCGGGCCGGGCGGGGGTGCCGTCGACCACTCCGACGGTCGTGAGCTTCAGCTCCCCGCCGTTTTCCAGCCGCAGCCGGTAGTCGGAGGTGTCGTCGTCGGCGAGGTCCCGGCTGATCAGCGCGGGCACCGTCGCGCCCGAGGTGCCGGCGGCGCCCTTCGCCAGGAGCGCGGGATCGAACCCGCCGCTGCCGGCCGCCGCGGACAGCTTCGCGTACTCCACCGGGTCCGCGACGACCACGGAGATCTGCGAGCTGCCGTTCTTGGTGCCGTAGAGGAACACGTTGTCGTCGCTCCACACCTTCACCGAGGACCGTACGCCGGGCAGCGCGGCGGCCGCCGCCGTCAGGGACTCCGGGAGCGTGCCCCCCAGCGCCGAGACCTGTGCGTCGCCGCCGACGGCCGTACGGGCCGCCTCGAAGCGCGCCTCGGCCATCGCGGTCAGCACCGTGGCACCGAAGCCGCCGGTGGTGACCGCCAGCAGCAGCGCGATCAGCGGCAGTACGGACGGACGGGTCCGGCCTCCGGTGCCCCGGGCGGCGCGCGCCAGCCCGAGGAAACCGATCAGCCCCGGGCCCCGCCCGGACGCCCGGGCCAGCGCCCCGACCAGGGCGGGCTGGACCCGGGCCAGCAGCAGGCCGCCGCAGAGGGCGAGCAGCAGCGGGGCGGTGACCAGCAGCGGATCCACACCGGCGCCGGCCGGGGCGACCCCGCGGGAACGGACCTCGAACACGGCGGCCGCGGTCGCAGCCAGGGCCAGCAGCTCGGCGACCAGCCGCCGCCGGGGGCCCGGCCGGCGCTTCGGCGACAGCAGCACGAAGGCCCGTACGGGAACGGCCAGCAGCGCCAGGAGCGTTGCGGCCGAAGCGGCCAGCAGGGTGCCCGCCGAGCGGGGCGTCGGCAGCAGGATCACGGCGAGCGCCGTCGCGAGCGCGGCGGCGGGCAGCACGGTGACGGCGCTCTCCGCGAGCAGCCGGCGCACGATGCCCGCGCGGGAACCGCCGCGGGCCAGCAGGAGCCGCAGTTCGGCCTCCCGCCGGTCACCGGTCAGTCCGGCGGCCAGGCAGAACACCACGAACGCCACTCCGGCCACCCCGGCCGGGCCCATCGCGGCGAGCGGCGCGGCGGCCTGGCGCCGGGCCTCGGCCTGGGTGAACAGCTCCGGGAGGCGGGAGTTGATGCGCAGATCGCTCCGGTGGGTCTCCCGGCTCAGGCGGGCCGCGGTGGGGCCGGTCACGTAGGAGGCGACGGCCTTGGCGGTGGCGGGGAGCCGGTCGGCCCGCAGGGTCGCGGTGTCCACCGGGATCCGCCAGAAGTCCTGGGTGTGCCCCTCGCTCCATAGGACGAGCCGGTCGAGCACCTCCGGGCCGACGAGGGCCCCGGTGAGCCAGAACGACTGCGGCGGACGGCTCGGGGTCTGGGTGAGGCAGGCGCGGGTGAGGCAGGCGAGGTCGTCGATCCAGTAGTCCTCGGCTTCGTCGTTCGCGGCGTACAGGCCGACGACCTCCGCCTTCATCGTGGTCAGGGCCTGGCCGGTGGTGGTCTCCAGCACCATGCCGAGCCGGACGCCGAGCGTCTTCGCCGCGCTCTGCGACAGCGCGACGGGCACGGGACTCCCGGGCGCGCCGCCGGCGGCGCCCGGCCAGCGCCCTTCCACCAGCCGTACGTGCTCGGAGGCCTCGCGCAGGTGGTACAGGGCCAGTTGGGGCGGGATCCCGTCGGGGGCGGCCAGGCGGGGGGTCGCCAGGGAACGGCCACCCGCGACGACCCCGTGGACGGGACCGGCGGCGGCGACCCCGATGCTCGGGGCGGTACGGGAGACCAGGGTGGCCAGTACCTCGTCCAGGTCCTGCGGGCTCTGCTCCCCGTAGCGGGGTCGCGCGCTGACGTAGAGGCTGGTCTGACTCGGCCCGCGCGACTCCAGGAAGGAGCGCAGCGCCTGGTCGGTGCCCCGGTCCATGGCCCGCGGCAGGGCCGCGGAGAGCAGGACGGCGACGAAGGCCAGGGCCGCACCGAGCAGGGCGCTCAGCGGGGTGGCGCGCAGCCGGGTCCGCACCCAGGGCGCGGGCGGGGGCACGGCGTGCGGGGCGGACCCCTGCGGTGCCCGCGCGCCGGTCCCGTCCGGGGCGCGCCGGTCGGCGTTGGTCGCGGCCGGCCCGGTCATATGTCCTCCACGTGCCGCAGCCGGTCGGCCGGCTTCGAGCGGTTCTGATTGCGCCGGCCGCCGAAGACCGCCGACAGCAGCGGTACGGCGGCGATCGCGGCGGCGAGCAGCAGGGTCCGCGCCGCGGGCAGGTCCACGAGGACCTCGGGCACCGGGCGGCCGGCGGCCGGGGTGAGCACGGTCAGCGGTACGACGAGGTGGACGATGACCACGCCCAGCCCCAGCCCGACCGCGGTGCCGAGCCCCACCAGCACGCAGCTCTCGGCGGTGGCCGACCGGGCCAGGTCCCGGCGCCGGGCGCCCAGCGCCATCAGCACCGAGAACTCCCGGGCCCGCTCACGGGCGGCGGCCGCGGCGGAGGCGGCGAATCCGATCGCCGCGAGCACCGCGCAGGCCACCGCGAGTGCGGCCAGCGCCCCCTGCGGGCCCGCGCTGAGCGGATCGTCCAGCAGGGTCGCGGCCACCTCCTCGCGCAGGTGCACCTGCTGGGAGCCGGCGCCCGCGCGCAGTTCCGCGGCGGCGCGGGCCGGTGCGGGGTCGTCGGCGGAGGCGGCCGGCAGCCACCACTCACCGGGCGTCGGAAGCTCCCGGCCGGCCGCCGCGAGCAGCCTGCCGGCGGTGGCCAGGTCGACGGCGATCGCGGTGTCGCCGGCCACGGGCAGCGAGTCGATCGCGGCGGTGACCCGTACCGGGAGGGTGACCTCGTCCAGCTTGACCGGCACCAGATCGCCTACGGCCCCGCCGATCGCGGACAGGTAGGCCCGGGTGGCGATCCCCGGAATCTCGGCGGCCGGCGCGGGCCCCGGGGTCAGGCCGGCCTGGACGCCGCCGCGTTCGCCGGAACCGTCCCGGTAGCGCAGCTTGAGCAGGGTCGGGGCGCCCGGCGCGGGCTCGGAGCCGGTGGGCAGTTCGGCGGCCGGGGAGCCGTCGGCGAGCTTGGGGGCAGACAGTTTCCAGTCGGGTGCGGGCCCGGCCACCGGCGCGGCCGCGCCGTCCCGGGTCTGCGCGACCGCGAGGCCGCGTACGGTCAGCTCGTCGAAGACCTTGACCGCGGTACCGGCCTCGGCGGGGCCCGGATCGGCGTTCGGGTCGGTACCGGGGAGCGGTCCCTCCCGGTCGTACGAGAACACGAGCCCGGCCAGCCTGAGCGGGGTGGCGGCCGACCCGATGGGGGCTCCGAGCATCGTGCCGATGTGCACCGACACGGTGGTGTCACCGCTCTCCGGGAGCTGCACCATCGCGGCCCGGTAGGTGATGCCGAACCGGTCGCGCAGCAGCAGCCCGAGCCCGGGTCGGCCGCCCGCGCCGCTGGAGCGCACGGAGACCGAGAGGTCGATGCGCTGCGGATCGCCGGGGAGGGGGACGCCGGTGGCGATCGGGGAAGCGGCGGCGCCGGGGGAGGCGGCGGGGACCAGCGGGGTGAACAGCTCCCGCATGCCGCGCCCGTCGCGCAGGTCGGCCCGCAGGGCGAGCCGGTCGGCGGCGGCCGCCGCGTCCAGCGCCATCAGCTGGCCGGTGCGCCCGCCAGGCAGGGCCTGCTGGGTACGGAGTACCGGCAGGACGCGCTCGCCGCCCGGCAGCGCCGCGTACCGGCCGCCCCGGCCCAGCGGGGGCAGGCCGCTGTCGGATATCAGCAGGCCCCCGGCGGTGGTGAAATCGGCCTGGTCGCGCTGGGACTCGGACCACGCGGTGTGCTGGCCCAGGGCCAGGACCCCGCTGGAGACGGCGAGTACGAGCAGCAGCACCGGCCCCGTGGCCCGTCCGGGCCGGCGGGCCAGCTGCCAGCCGACGAGCGCCGGACCAAGACCCCGGCCCCGGGCGGCGATCCGCGCGCCGAGCCGCGCCGCGAAGGGCAGCAGCCGCAGCACCAGCAGGGTGCCCGCGCACAGCGCCAGCGTCGGGGCGGCGACCAGGACCGGGTCCACGCCGAACAGCCCGCCGGAGTGCGCGGCCGGGCCCGCACCGCCGGCGCCGTAGCGGGAGAGCTGCTGGTAGGCGAGCGCGGCCAGGGCCACCAGCGCCAGGTCCGCGCCGGAGCGGGCGGCGCCGGCGACGAGTGCCTGTCGGCGGCCGGTCCGGTGCAGGGCGGCCGCGGCGGCGCCCCGCAGGACGACCGGGAGGGTGGTGAGCACGACGCACCCGAGGGCGCAGGCCGCGGCGACGGGCCACAGGAGCCAGCTCCGGGTGACCGTGAAGGGGACGTGCGCCAGCGAGCCGTAGCCGCCGAGCAGGCGCAGCAGCGGCGGGGTCAGCAGGGGCGCGAGGAGGGCGGCGGGCAGCGCCAGCAGCAGCGACTGCGCCGCGGTGAGGACACCGAGCCGGCCGCGGGAGGCGCCGCGCGCGGCGAGCAGGGCGCGCTCGCCCTCCTGCCGCTCCGTCAGCAGGTGCGAGACGAGCAGCAGCGCCGCACCGGCGAGCACGGCCAGCTGCAGCGCGCCGACCAACAGGGTGGAGCGGGCGACGGTCAGGCCCGAGCCCAACTCACCGAGCAGCGCCGGCAGCTCGGTGGAGTGCCGGAGCCCGGAATCCCGCTGGAGCGCTTCCAGGGCCTTCGCGGACCGGCCGCGGACCGCTTCGGCCGTCGCGGCGTCCACGGAGGAGAAGTCCGCGGTGAGGAGCACGGCGCGGTTGTCCTGGGCCAGCCCGCCCGCGGTGAAGGCGGAATCGTCCACCAGCAGCGGCCCGTAGGTGGCGAATCCGGCGACCTGGAGGCCGCGCGCACCGAGCGGGTCGAGCCGCCAGTACGGGGAGTCCGGTTCGGCCGCCCGGTAGACGCCGGTCACCAGCACGGTCAGCGGGGAGCCGCCGTACCGGTCGTCGAGCCGCACCTGTGCGGGGAGCGCTCCCTCGGCCAGCCCGAGCCGGTCCAGCGCCGTCTTCGGCACGGCCACGGGAACCGGGGCGCTCCGGTCGGAGACCGGCCCCGCGACGGGCTGGGGCCAGGTGCCCGCGAGGAGTCGTACGCGCTCCTTGGCGAAGGTCGCCAACAGCGTCAGGTCGGCGTCCTTGCCGGGGGTGTGCGGGCCGGGCAGCCCGTACGACCGGCTGCGCGCCACGCTCTCGGTGCCGGTGGGGAGGGGACCGAACAGCTCGCGCGCGAAGCCCCGTACGGCCTCGTCGTCCTTGGCGCGGTCGGCCGTCGGGTGGGAACCGGTGACCAGGACGGTGCCGCGCGTGAGACCGGGCCCCTGGAGGGCCTGGCGCAGGCCGGCGTCGCCGACTCCACGGGTGAAGGCGAAGAGCGCGGTGAGCACAGTCGTGGTGATCAAAACGGTGAGCAGTACGGCGGCTGCGAGCGGCAATCGCCCGCGCAGCCGGCGCACGACGAAGCCGAGCATGTGCCTGTTCCTCCCCCGCACCGGACTGGTGTCCCCGGATACCGGACGATGCTGCCAGATTCGAACAAGCAGTGGAAGGGGCTTGCGTGAATAGTGCAACGGATGAACAAATCGTGGGGGCGGGACCGCAAGAAGGCTGTTCTCGGCCTTCATCCGCTCATCCGCTTGGAGGGGGAACCGCAGCATGACGCAGGACCAGGAACGGCGACAGGAACCGGAGCAGGGGTCGGGAGCGGGTGCGGGACGGGCGTCGGAACTGGTGTCGGAGCTGGTGCCGGGACGGGCGTCGGGACGGGCGTCGGGACAGGCGTCGGGAAGCGAACCGGGGCCGGGTGCCGGGGCGCCGCCGATGGTGGTCGTGGACGACGTGCGGCGCAGTTTCGGGACGGGGCAGCAGGCGGTGCACGCCCTGCGCGGAGTGTCCTTCGAGGTCCGCCGCGGCGAACTCACCGCGCTCAAGGGGAGGTCCGGTTCCGGCAAGACCACCCTGCTGAACCTGGTCGGCGGCCTCGACACCCCGACCGGCGGCAGCGTCGCCCTCGACGGCACCGATCTGGCCGGCCTCGACGAGGACGGCCGCCTCGCGCTGCGCCGCGACCGGATCGGTTTCGTGTTCCAGTCCTTCGGCCTGATCCCCGCCCTGACCGCCGCCGAGAACGTCGGGGTCCCGATGCGGCTGCGCAAGATACCGGCGAAGCAGCGCGAGGAGCGGGCCCGTACCCTGCTCGCCCTCGTCGGCCTCTCCGAGCACACCCAGCAGCGCCCCGGCGAACTCTCCGGCGGCCAGCAGCAGCGGGTCGCCGTCGCGCGGGCCCTCGCGAACGAGCCCGACCTGATCATCGCCGACGAGCCGACGGGCCAGCTCGACTCGGACACCGGCCGGCAGATCATGCGGCTGCTGCGCGCGGTGGTGCGCAGCGAGGGGGTCACGGCGCTGGTCGCCACGCACGACCCGGCGCTGATGGAACTGGCGGACCGGGTGGTGGAACTGCGCGACGGGCGCATCGTGGAGGCTTCGGCGCAGGACGCCGCGGCTGCCGGGGAGCCGGCTGAGGCACCGTAGGCCAGGTAGCCAGGTAGCCAGGTAGCCAGGTAGCCGGGTAGGCCCGGTCGGCTCGCAGGCGCCGTTAGCCCCGCAGGCCCCGCGGGGCTGGGCCCGGCGGGGCGGGGCGGTCGGCGGGTCCTACTCGGTGTGCAGGGCCGCGGCGATGGTCATCCGGGCCGCCGAGCGGGCCGGGATCAGCGCGCCCAGGACGGCGATCGCGACCCCCGCGCAGAGCATTCCGGCGAGCTGTGGCGCGTGCCAGACGTCCTTCATCGACTCGGGGAAGGCGACGATGCCCACGTTGTCCACGACGAGCCGGTGCGCGACGATCCCGAGGGGAATGCCGAGCAGTCCGCCGGCCAGCCCGAGTCCGGTCACCGAGGTCACCGTCATCGTGACCACCTGGCGCGGGGTCATGCCGATCGACTTGAGCATGCCCAGGTCGCGGCGGCGGTCCCGGGTGTTCAGCAGCACGGTGTTGAAGACGCCGAGCGAGGCGACGAGGGCCAGCATGACCGAGAACACCGAGGAGAAGCCGACGACGGTGGTGGTGGCGGCGTTCACCTTGGCGGAGTCCACCACCTCGGCGCGCAGTCCGGGGTCGGCCGCGTCGACGGTGTCCGCGTAGGCACGGGCGTCCGCCCCGGGGGCGAGCCGGACGGTGTACTCGACCGGGCGGCTGTCCGGGGCGAGCTGACCGAGGGTCTCCCACGTGGATTCCAGGGAGCGCGCGTCGCTGTCGATCAGCTGGCCGACGACGGTCGCGGCCGCCCGCTTTCCGTTGGCCTCCAGGGTGACCCGGTCGCCCACCGCGAGCCCGCGTTCGGTGAGGAAGCCCGGGCCCGCCGCGATCTCGCCGGGTCCGCTGGGCGGCCGGCCCTCCACGAACGCGGCACCGGCGGGGGACAGGCTCCCCCGGTAGAAGGTCCCGAACGCGGGCTGCGTGTGGCCGACCAGGCCGACTTGGATCAGCGCCCGGGCCTGCAGCTCCTGTGCCCCCAGTGACCGCAGCCGCTCCTCGATCTGCGCGTCGCTCAGCAGCGGCTCGACGGGGTTGTTGCCGTGGCCCCCGACCTGGACGTGGACCACCGTTCCGCCGGGGCCGCGGCCGGTCTGCGCGTACGAGACCATCGTGCTGGTCAGACCGGTCGCGAGGGTCACCGTGGTGACCCCGAGGACGATGGCCGCCATGGTCATGAAGGCGCGGCCGGGGCGGGCGAACGGGTGCCCGAGGCCCATGCTGACGGAGCGCGGCAGTCGCGAGGCGGCCAGGAGGCGCTGGACGCGCAGCCCGCGCCCGGTGCGGGGCGCACCGCCCGCGCTGATGGCCTGCGCGGCCGACAACCGGTGCGCGCGCAGGGCCGGTACGAGCGCGGTCAGCGCGACCAGGGCGGGCATCCCGGTCAGGCACGCGACGCTGAGCCAGGGCGAGACGGTGCCCACGCCCGCCATCCCCGTCTCGATGCCGGAGAAGGCGATCTGCAGGATGGGCGCGGCCAGCGCGTTGCCCAGGAGGGTGCCCAGGACGCAGCCGGCCACGGCGGGGACCGAGACCATCGTGAGGTAGACGGCGACGACCTGGTTCGGCGTGAAGCCGATGGCTTTGAGCACGCCGATGTGCCGGTTTCCGGAGACCACGGCGCCGCTGACCACGTTCGCGACGATCAGGGCGGAGACGAGCAGGCCGAGGACGCCGAAGAGGGCGATGAAGGGCAGATAGGCGTCCGCGCGGGCGGAGAAGGCCTTCTTGAGGGTGAGGTAGGTCTGCGCGGCCGTCAGCGAGTCCGCGGGGAGTCCGTCCGTGGCCCGGGCGAGCGAGTCGCGCAGGTGCGCACCGGTGGACGGGTCGGTGAAGCGGTACAGCATCTGCGTGGACGTGGGATGGAGGGCCGCGGCCTGCTCGGGCGTCACCCAGGCGGCGGCCGATCTGCTCATGCTCGTCGCGAAGCCGACGACGGTGAGCGTCGGGCGCCCGGGCACCTCCAGCTTCGTGCCGAGGAGGTCCGCGTACGGGGTTCCGTCGACCGCCCAGTTGACGACGATCTCGCCGGGGCCCTGCGCCCAGTGCCCCATCAGGACGTCGACCCGGTCCACCGGTCCCGCCGGATCGGCGCGGCCCACCACGGTGAGGGGGCCGGCCGGCATCCAGAGCCAGCTGTCGGGCACGTCGACGACGGCCTGAGGGAACGGGCCCGCAGCGGCGGCCACACCGGGGCGGTGCGCCGTCTGCGCGAGCTGGGTGTCGGAGACCTTCGCCGGGTCGTACGTGGCCACGGTGTGCGCGCCGCGCTGCGCGGTGTACGCCTTGTCGAAGGGGCCCGAGGCGGCGGCGAGCAGACCGAGCGCGAGCAGGACGGTCGTGGTGGAGCAGAGGACGACGAGTCCGATGACGAAGGTCTGGACCCTGCGGCGCTTCACGGCTGCGCGGGAGGCGCGCCACACGGCGCTCATGCGGAACGCTCCACGGTCTCGCGGTCCATGGCCTGGCCGTCCACGGTCTCGCGGTTCACGGCCTGGTGGTCCTCGGTCTGGCCGTCCGCGGTTTGGTGGTTCACGGTCTCGCCGTCCACGGTCTGGTGGTTCACGGTCTCGCCGTCCAGGGCGCGTTCGCGGGCTATGCGGCCGTCGGCCATCTCGACGAGCCGGCCGGCGCAGCGGGTCGCCAGGTGCGGGTCGTGGGTGACGATCAGCAGGGTCTGGCCTATCTGGTTGAGGTCGATCAGCAGGTCCATCACCTGCTCGCCGGAGCGGCTGTCGAGGGCGCCCGTCGGCTCGTCGGCCAGGAGCAGGGCCGGACGGTTCATCAGGGCGCGCGCCACACCGACGCGTTGGCGTTCGCCGCCGCTGAGCGTCGTCGGGTAGTTGTTGCGGCGGTCGGCGACCCCGAGCTCGTCGAGGAGCTCCAGGGCGCGGCGGCGGGCCTGGCGCGCCGAGGTGCCGGTGAGCTGGGCGGCCAGTGCGACGTTGTCGAGGGCCGGCAGGTCGTCGATGAGGTTGAAGAACTGGAAGATCATGCCGACGTCGCGGCGCCGGTAGAGTGCGAGGCCGGTCTCGGTCAGGCTGCCGAGGTCCTGGCCGTTCACGCTGATCGTTCCGGCGGTCGGCCGGTCCAGGCCGGCCACCATGTTGAGCAGCGTGGACTTCCCGCAGCCGGAGGGGCCCATCACGGCGACGGCTTCGCCCCGGCGGATCTCCAGGGACAGGGCGTCGAGCGCCAGGGTGTCGCCGTACTCCTTCGATACGCGGTCCAGTCGGACGACGCTCCGGTCGGCGCTGTCGTGATGAGGTGTCATGGCACGAACCTAGAAGGCCGGTCGGAGGCGCTGCGTCACCCCCCGGATGTAAACGGCGAGCGGGGTCATCCTGGGGATGTACGCGGGACCGAACCGGGAGAGGGATGTGGACTACACGGGGTGCCTGCGAAGGTCGGGTGGAAGAATCTTGGAAAGAGGATCATGGTCGGGGGAGGGGGAGTTGCTGTGACGACGGGATGGGGCGTCGCTGCCGTGGTGTGCGCGGTGTGCGCGGTGTGCGTGGTGTCGGCCGGGTTCGGGCTGACCGTGGCGCTCCTGCGGGCCCGCGCGGCGCACCGGGCGGCGATCGAGGAGCGCGGCTGGCTGCTGGAGCGGGAGCGGGAGACCGCGGCCCGCACCGCGGTGGACGCGGAGCGGGCCCGGATAGCGGCGGAGCTCCACGACATAGTCAGCCACAACGTCAGCCTGATGATCGTCCAAGCCGGTGCCGCCCGCGAGGTGTTGGCGACGATGCCGGTGGAGGCGGCGGCTGCCATGGCCGCCGTGGAGAAGGCCGGGCGCACGACCATGACCGAACTGCGGCACCTGCTGGGCCTGCTCGCGCCCGCCCAGGACGGAAATGACGAACCGTATGGGGCCAGGGCCGCTGAAAGACGAGATCCTGTGGCGGAGTTGGCGCCGCAGCCCAGTCTGAGCAGACTCAGCCCGCTCATCGACCGGATAGCCTTCGCCGGGCTGCCGGTGGAGGTCCGGATATCCGGCGACCCGCGGCCGCTGCCCGCCGGGATCGACGTCACCGCCTACCGGATCATCCAGGAGGCGCTGACCAACGCACTCAAACACGGGGACGGGGTGAAAGCCGAGGTGACGGTGAGGTACGCGGACCAGGCGCTGAGGGTCGAGGTGCTCAACAGCGGACCGAGCGTCCTGTCCGGGGACCGAACGGCCGGGCAGGCGGGGGAGCACGCCCCGGCTGCGTCCACAGGGCTCACCGCGTCGCGCCCGAAGGCGGACGGCGCCGGGCACGGGCTGGTCGGGCTGCGCGAGCGGGTCGCCGTGTACGGCGGGGACTTCGACGCACGCCGCCGCCTCGGTGGCGGCTACCGGGTCCGAGCCCGCCTCCCGCTGGAGCGGCCGTGACCACGCACGCCCCGGCCGCCGAGCCGGACCCGAGGGCCGCCTCGGCCACCTCGCCCCGGGTGGTCATCGCCGACGACCAGGAACTCGTCCGCACCGGATTCCGCATGATCCTCACCGCCCGCGGGATCGACGTGGTGGGGGTGGCCGCCGACGGGGTGGAAGCCGTCTCGGAAGTGCGCCGTCTGCGCCCCGACGTCGTCCTGCTCGACATACGCATGCCCCGGCTGGACGGACTGGAGGCCGCCCGCCAGATCCTCGCCGCGGCCCCGGAATGCCGGGTGATCATGCTGACCACCTTCGACCTCGACCAGTACGTCTATGCCGCCCTCGCCGCCGGAGCCAGCGGGTTCCTGCTGAAGGACGTCACCCCCGAGTACCTGGCCAACGCCGTACGGCTCGTCGACACCGGCGACGCGCTGCTCTCCCCGTCGATCACCCGCCGACTGGTGGAGCGCTGTGCCTCGGCATCGGCCGCGCGCGGCGGCGGGGCTCCGGCGTCGCACCCCGACCTGGACGCCCTCACCCCGCGCGAGAGGGAGGTGCTGACCCTCATGGGTCACGGCCTCTCCAATGCCGAACTGGCCCGGGAGTTCACGCTCAGCGAGGCCACCGTGAAGACCCATGTGGCCCGGATCTTCGCCAAGCTGAGCCTGCGCGACCGCGCCCAGGCGGTGGTCCTGGCCTACGAGACGGGCCTGGTCACCCCGGGGGCGGTGGCCTAGGGAAGTCCAGCACGGTTCCGCGCGAACTTACCCGGCCCCACTCGGGTCACGGCAACTCGCGTGTGAGCCAGACATGCTCACCGCGGTCGTCGGTGGCGACGTGATGCCGCTCGAAGCCGATCTTCTCCAGGACACGGAAGGACGGTGTGTTCCATGTGCCGACGGTCGACCAGAGCCGCTTCCGCCCGGTCGCGATGGCGGCATCGACCACGGCCCGGGCGGCCTCGGTGGCGTAGCCGTGGCCGTGCGAGCTCTGGAACAGCTCGTACGCGATTTCCGGCTCCTCCAGGGTGGAGCGGCCGATGATCAGTCCGCAGTAGCCGATGAAGTCGCCTTCTTCACGGCGTTGGACGGGCAGCAGAGCGATCCCCGTGGTCTCCGTCGCGGCGAGCAGCTCCGTGATGGCCGTCTGGGTCTGTTCAACCGTGCCCACCCCCTTGCCGCGTTCAGCCACCAGGTCGCGGAGCTGGGCGGCGTCCGACTCGGCCCACGGCCGCAGTATCAGCCGTTCGGTCTCCAGGTGGTACGCCATCGTCTCGTACGTAGTCATGCTCCTCACTCTGCCCCACGGATCACCGCGCACCACGGGCGGAGTACAGGGGGCGAGTCTTTCGGATCAGGCCGTGGGCGGGACGGAGTTCGCCAGGAGGTGCAGGCGCAGAGCGAGTTGGAGCTCCAGAGCGCGGGCGGGGCTGTTCCAGTCCTCGCCCAGGAGTCGGCCGATCCGGTCGAGGCGCTGCACGACGGTGTTCACGTGGATGTGCAGCGCGTCCTTCGCCTTGGAGAGGCTCGCCCCGTGGACGTAGTAGGCCTGCAGGGTGCGGACCAGCTCGGTGCCCCGCTGGGCGTCGTAGTCGATGACGGGGCCGAGCACCCGCTCGACGTACCCGCCGACGTCACCGTGGTCCCCGAGCAGCAGGCCGACGAAGCCCAGATCGGGCAGGGCGGCCCCGTGGCCGGTGTGGCCCAGCGCGTGCAGGGCCCGCAGGCAGCGCACGGCCTCGGCGTACACGCCCGGCAGGCCGCCCGGGTCGCCCGCCGGCCCGGCGGAGCCCACGGTGACGGGCGTGCCCACCGCCTGCCCCAACTCCGCCGCCAGGGAACGCGCGAGGTCCCCGGGCCGCTCGGCCGGGGTGAGCAGGACGACGTGGCCCTCGTGCAGCCCGGCCAGGCCGCCCCGGTCGCGGGCGCGGCGCGCCGCCTCCGCGGACAGCCGGGGCCGCAGCGCCGCGTCGCAGTGCAGCACCAGCAGGGAGTGCGGGCGCGCGAGGTCGACGCCGAGTTTGCGGGCCCTGATCGTCCGGCTGCCGGTGTGGGGGGTGTGCCCCGCGCTCCGCGGGGTCAGCAGGTCGCTGAGGAGCTCACCGCGCACCCGGTCCTCGGCGTGGGCCACCGAGCGGCGCAGCAGCAGGAGGAGCGCGGTGACCAGGCCGGTGCGTTCGAACAGCCTCCGGTCGCTGTCCGACAGCTCCGCCCGGCCCGTCAGCGCGATGCTGCCGAGGAGTTCGGGCCCGGCCAGGACCGCGCAGACCCACACGCCGTCCACCGGCACGGCCCGGCCGCCGGCACGGGAGGCCGCCACCCCCTGGGCGGGCGCGCCGATCGGTTCGGTGGCGACCCGGGCCAGCTCGGTGCCGTCGGCGTCGTGCACCACCAGTCCGCCCCGCAGCAGCGCGGCCACCTCCCGCGCCACATCGGTGACGTCCCCGCCGCGCAGGACCAGATCGGTGAGCCGGTCGTGGGTCTCGGTGGCCAGCCGCGCAGCTTCGCTGTGGGCCCGGGCGGTCTCGGTGGCCGCGTTCAGTTCGACCAGCGCCGTACGCGTCTCCTCCAGCAGCCGCGCCCCGTCGATGGCGACGGCCGCGTGGTCGGCCAGCGAGGAGAGCAGTGCCACCGCGTCGGGGGCGAAATCGCGGACCGACCGGTCGGCGGCGTAGAGCACCCCGATGACCCGCGAGGCGACGCGCAGCGGCACACCGAGAATGCCCCGCAGCCCCTCCTCGCGCACCCCCGCGTCGATGGTGCTGGTGTGCCGGAAGCGGTCGTCGGCGCGGTAGTCGGCGCTGGCGTAGGGCCGGGCCGTCTGCGCGACCAGCCCGCCGAGCCCCTCGCCCATGCCCAGGCGCAGCTGCTGGAAGGCGGCGGAGACGGAGCCGTCGGTGACCCGCATGAACGTATCGCCCACGACGGGGTCGTTGAGCGTGAGGTAGGCGCAGTCCGTACCGAGCAGGGTCCGGGCCCGCCGCACGATGGCCCGTAGCACCGCGTCGAGATCGCGCAGCGCCGCGAGGTCGCCGGCCGTGTCGAAGAGGGCGGTGAGCTCCGCCTCGCGCCTGCGGTGCTGGTCGAGGGTGCGCCGGATGTCGAGGGCCACCCGGGTCGCCTCCTCCACGAGGGCCTGCTCGACGGCTCCAACGCCGGCGGTACGGGCCTGCGCGCCGGGCCGCGCGAAGTGCTCGGCGGGCGCGCCCTGGGCGAGCAGGTCCAGGAGCTGCCGCAACGCGGGCGCGGTGGGATCGTTCACGGGGGCCATGCTGACAGCCCTTCGGTACGGGAGGGCGAGCGGGTCCGCCCGCCCGACCGGACGTACCGGTCACGGCGGGCGGCCCGTGGCGCGGGCGGGCTCAGGCGGGATCGGACACCTTGGCGGCGTACCCGCTTCCCGCGGACACCCCTGCCGGCGCCGCTGCCCCCGCCTTGGGAACGGACAGGTCGCGGCCCCGGGTCTCGCGGGCGAACAGGACCGTGAGGGTGGTGACGAGGGCGGCCGCGGACAGGTAGACGGAGACCGGCACGGAGGAGCCGTAGTCCTTCAGGAGCTCGACGGCGATGATCGGGGCCAGCGCCCCCGCGATGATCGAGGCGAGCTGGGAGCCCATCGAGGCGCCCGAGTAGCGGACCTTGGTGTCGAACATCTCCGAGATGAAGGCGGCCTGCGGCCCGTACATGGCCCCGTGCAGCAGCAGTCCGGCGGTGACGGCGAGGGTGATGACGGTGAACGACTCGGAGTCCACCAGCACGAAGAACGCGAACGCCCACAGAGCCATGCCGACCGAACCGATCAGCGTCACCGGCCGGCGCCCGATCCGGTCCGACAGGGCGCCCCAGGCCGGGATGGTCAGGAAGTGCACGGCCGAGCCGATGAGCAGCGCATTGAGCGCGGTGGTCTTCGGGAGCCCGAGATGGGTGGTGACGTAGACGAGGAGGAAGGAAGTGAGGACGTAGTACGAGATGTTCTCGCCGAACCGGGTGCCGATGGCGACCAGCACCTGCCGCCAGTCCTTGCGGAACACCTGGACGACGGGTGCCTTCTCCTCCTCACCCCGGCCTGAGGCGGCTGCCTCGGCCTGCGCCGCGAGGAAGACGGGCGACTCGGACACGGATATGCGGATCCACAGCCCCACCATCACGAGGACCCCGGAGAGCAGGAAGGGGATCCGCCAGCCCCAGGCGAGGAACGCCGCGTCCGACTGCACGCCGGCGAGCAGCGCCAGCACCCCGGTGGCCAGCAGGTTCCCCCCGGGCGCCCCGGACTGCGGCCAGGAGGCCCAGAACCCGCGGTGCTCGGCCCCGCCGTGCTCGGACACGATCAGCACGGCCCCGCCCCACTCGCCGCCCAGCGCGAACCCCTGCACCAGCCGCAGCGCGGTCAGCAGGATCGGCGCCCCGACCCCGATGCTCGCGTGGGTGGGCAGCAGCCCCATCGCGAAGGTCGCCCCGCCCATCATCAGCAGACTCAGCACCAGCAGCTTCTTGCGCCCGACCTTGTCCCCGAAATGCCCGAAGACCACGCCGCCCAGCGGCCGGGCGAGAAACCCGATGGCGTAGGTGAGGAAGGCGATCAGGGTGCCCGTGAGCGGATCGGCGGTGGGGAAGAACAGCTTGTTGAAGACCAGGGCGGCGGCGGTCCCGTAGAGGAAGAAGTCGTACCACTCGATGGTGGTCCCGATGAGACTGGCGGCGACGATCCGCCGTATTCCGGATGGAGCCTTCGGATCGGCTGCGGTGGAGGCCATGTGAACCACTTCCAGGATGTCTGCGGGGACGTCGGGTGTGGCCACAACGTAGAAGTCCGCAGGTCAGCGGTATATGTGGCGCGCCATCACAATCAACCCCACCTGAGTGTGCAGCGCCACCATACGGCCCGAACCGATCCCCTTGGCCCCCTCCGGAAGCGGGCGGGAAGTCCCTGTCGGAATTGCAGAGTTGCGCCTGATCTATCCGAGAGGGGGGTACCAGGCCCATGGGCTGCTGCTCCGGGGGTCGAGACGTTCTCGTCCTGGTTGATGTGGTCAAGATCGAAGGACAACGTCCAGGTGTTGCTGGACCGGCGTGAAGAGTCCGTACGGGATGTACTGCGGGATCTCCGACAGGGTCACCCACGCAACCTCAGCGATTTCGTCATGGTCCGCCACGTGCGCGGCTCCGCCGGCCACCTTGCAGGCTGTGTAGGACACTTGCCGATTGGTGAGGGGATGGATCCGCTCGCCCAGCCGAACAATGGGGACCACGTCCAGGCCGGCTTCCTCCTTTGTCTCGCGGACGGCGGCTTCGTCGCACGACTCACCCGGTTCGACTTTGCCCGCTGGGAATTGCCACAAGAGTTGACCCTCTGCAACTCGTCGCCGTACGAGCAGTACTCGACCCTCATGAACCACAACGGCCCCGGCAACCCGATGCTGAGGTGGAGCATTGCCCTTCAGTGACGTCTCTCGATCACTCACGGCAGCCGCCGTCGCCCGGGGCGGGAGGCTTTGAGCGTCGGCGGGATGCCAGGGCTTGGTGACCTTCGCGAGCTGACGTGGACCACACTGCCCGGGCACAGCACCAGTGCCCGGGGTTCGAGCTTGTGGTCCTTGACCGAGCCGTATCCGATCCGTTTGGTGGGCAGCAAGGCGTGCGGAACGGAGCAGGAGGGGCAAGGAGCCTTGGGGAGGGTCGCCATGTCACCAGGATGGCCCCATTGGTCCCGGCGCGGCAGGGAGCGCACGAGCGCGTACCGTGGCACGTGGGTGAGCAGCTTCCTGCCGCCCATCTTGATTATTGAGGCCGCGCCCAGATGATCCCAGGCTGATGGCGCCGGTGCCCGGCCTGCCGGGACCCACGCTGGCTGTGGTGACAGTTCGGCAGGTCCGCCGGGTGTCGCGATATGAGGCCCTAGCCGGCATTCGAGTGCGATGTTGAAGCCGGCGCGGATGTGCCGATACCTACCTGAAACACAGCCGTGCGGTGCTCGAAGCGGGGCCCTGATCGGCTGGAAGTGTGACGGCGCGAATCTGTGGCGGTACCCGATCCCCGGTGTACGTGATGCCGGGAGGCCGTTGTCGTGCTGAGCACTTCGAACCGTACCGGGCCCACTGTCGAGGTGGGGTCCGGCGCCGGGCCACGGGGCGCCGAAGGGGCTCGTGGGCGCCGTAGCGCCAGGGGCCGACGAGGGTGGCTGGTCGCCGCCGCCGCGCTGTGCGGGGCCCTGGTCATGGCGCTGCACGCCCACGTCCCGAACGGGTTCGGGAACCTGGGTAGTTTGTTCCAGACGTTCCTGCCCTGGGCCGGGCTGAGCGTCCCCGCGCTGCTGGCGCTGGCGGCGGTGAGACGTTCACGGCTCGCGGCGGTCGCCGTACTGGCGCCCGCGGTCGTCTGGGTCTCCCTCTTCGGCGGGATGCTCACCGACAAGCGCGCCGCGGGCGGGGACCTCACCGTGGTCAGCCACAACGTCGACGAGGAGAATCCCGACCCCCTGCGCACCGCGCAGGCCCTCGCCGGGTCGGGCGCGGACGTGCTCGCGCTGGAGGAGCTGTCCACGAAGGCGACGCCCGTGTACGAGCGTGAGCTGGCCGCCCGCTACCCGTACCACTCGGTGCACCTGGGCGTCGGGTTGTGGAGCAAGTACCCGCTGCACGGCGTGGAGCCGGTGCCGATCATGCCCTGGACACGCGCCGTACGGGCCACGGTCGACACCCCGAGCGGGCCCGTCGCCGTGTTCGCCGCCCACCTCGCCTCGGTACGGGTGACCCCGAGCGCCGGTTTCACCACCGCGCGCCGCAACGAGTCGGCCGGGAAGCTGGCCGAGGCCGTACGGGCCGAGGTGCTGCCCCGGGTCGTCGTGATGGGCGACTTCAACGGGACGGCCGAGGACTCGGCACTGGGGCCGGTGACCGCACCGCTCCGCTCGGCGCAGCGGGAGGCCGGGGCCGGCTTCGGATTCACCTGGCCCGCCTCGTTCCCGATGGTCCGCATCGACCAGATCCTGGTGAAGGGGGTGAGCCCGGTCTCCTCGTGGACCCTGCCGGCCACCGGCAGCGACCACCTGCCCGTCGCTGCCTCCGTCCGGCTGTGACCGGGGCCGCACGGTCCACGCACTGACTACGATGGCCGGAATGTATGTCCATGTATGAGCGAGTAGGTGGCGTGTTGGAAACCCGGGTCCCCGACCCCGTACCCGTCCCAGTCAACGTACTCGTCGTCGAGGACGACGCCACCATCCGCCGCGCTGTCCAGCTGTCCCTGGAGCGCTACGGCTACCAGGTCGCGGTGGCCGCGGACGGACTCGGCGGCCTGGAGGCGTTCCGGGCCGGCGGGCACGATCTGCTGATCCTGGATGTGATGCTGCCGGAACTGGACGGCATCGGGCTGTGCCGCCGGATCCGCGAGGAGAGCCTGGTCCCGGTCCTGATGATGTCCGCGCGCGGTGACGCCCTGGACGTGGTCGCAGGGCTGGAGGCGGGCGCCGACGACTACGTCGTCAAACCCGTCGACACCTCCGTCCTCGTCGCCCGCATCCGTACGCTGCTGCGCCGCGCGACCTTCCGGCCGGCCGAGCCCGAGGCGGGTTCGGCGGAGTCGGAGGCCCCCTCCGCTGACGCCCAATCTCCCGCGAAGGCCGCCCGGGTACTGGCCTTCGGCGACCTGACCGTTGACACGCTCGGCCTGGAGGTGCGCCGGGGCGGGCGGGCCGTCCCGCTGACCCCCACCGAGCTGCGCCTGCTGTTGGAGTTCGCCGCGGCTCCCGGCGCCGTGCTGGACCGCCGCAGGCTGCTGCGCGACGTCTGGGACTACGGCTGGGAGGGCGACACCCGGGTCGTGGACCTGTGCGTGCTGCGGCTGCGCAAGAAGATCGGCGCCGACCGGATCGAGACCGTCCGCGGCTTCGGCTACAAGCTCGTCCGCACCTGAGGGGCCGGTCGGCACATGGCATTCCTCAACCCGCGCGCCCTGCGCTGGAAGATCGCCGCGCTGACCGCGGCCGCCTGCTGCGCGGTGGCCGCGGTGATCGGCGTACTCGTCCACCAGGCGATGGCCGAACGCGGCGAGCGCACCGGCCACGACCGCATCGCAGCCCGGATGGCCGCCGCGGAACGCGAGTACACCCGCACGGGCACGGCGCCGCTCGACGTCGAGGTCCTGACACCGGGGCAACTCGCCGAGCCGCTCGCGAGGGCGCTGGCCGGCAAGGACAAGAACGGCCTGTACGCGACCTGGTACGACCGCAAACCCCCCAACTGGTACTGGCTGTGGGCGGCCATGCCCGTCGAGGGTGATCGGGTGCTGGTCGCCCGGACGGACATGAGTGCCGAGGTGCGCGGCCTCCAGCTCCTGGACCGCAGCATCATCAAGGCCGTGCTGGCCGCCCTCCTGGTCGTCGTGCCGCTCGCCGCCCTGGCCACCGAGCCGATGAACCGCAGGCTGCGCCGTGGCTCTCGTACCGCCAGGGCCATCGCCGCCGGCGACCTCGACGCCCGGATCGGCCCCGGCGGCCGGGCCCGGGACGAGATCACCGAGATGTCGGCCGCCATGGACGAGATGGCCGCGGCCCTGCAGCTGAAACTGGAGGGCGAGCGGCGTTTCACGGCGGACGTCGCGCACGAACTGCGCACCCCGCTGATGGGCCTCTCCACCGCCGCCGGGCTGCTTCCGGAGGACGACGAGGTGGCCGGACTCGTACGCGACCGGGCCCGGGCCCTGAACGGGCTGGTCGAGGACCTCCTGGAGATCTCCCGGCTCGACGCCGGGGGCGAACAGGCCCGGACCGATGCGGTGCCGCTGGGCGAGCTGGTCGCCGATGTCGTCCGCCGGACGCAGACGCCGACCGTCGTCACGGTCGGGGCCGCCCACGTCGTCGAGACCGACCCGCGCAGGGTGGAACGGATCGTGGTCAACCTCGTGACCAACGCGCACCGCCACGGAGCGGCCCCCGTCGAGGTCACCGTGACCGGCGCACGGATGGTCGTAAGGGACCACGGCCCGGGGTTCCCCGCCGCGCTGCTCGACGAGGGCCCGCAGCGTTTCCGTACGGGATCGGCCGAGCGGGGTCGCGGGCACGGTCTCGGGCTCACCATCGCGCTCGGGCAGGCCGGCGTCCTCGGGGCCCGGCTGACGTTCGCGAACGCCCCGGACGGGGGCGCGGTCGCCACCCTCGACCTGCCTCTCGGACCGGACTGAAACAGAACCGCAACAGGACCTCATGGCGGCGGAAGCAGGGGCGCACCGGTCCGGAAGCACGTCTCCTCGAAGGTGAATTCGGGTGCGGGAACCGCACTCGTTTCCTTCTGGAGGTGCCCCTCATGTCCGCCACCCGCCGCCGCTCCGGCTTGCGCAGGTCGCTCGTCCTCTCGCTGTCCGCCGCCGTCCTGGTGACCGGTGCGGGCACCTGGTACGCCTTCGGCGGCAACGAGTACCCCAGCCCGAAGGCTGCCCTCGTGACCTCCCTGGCCAGGTCGATGGACCTGCCGTGGCCGACGGAAGGCCAGGCGAGCGCGGAGGTCGAGGGGATCGGCAGCCTCGGCACCAAGGGCGAGCAGACGCCGGTACCGATCGCCAGCGTCACCAAGGTCATGACCGCTTACGTGATCCTCGCCGGCCACCCGATGCCCGGCGACGCACCCGGCGCGAAAGTGATCGCCGACCAGCAAGCCGCCGACGAATCGTTCTCCGCGACCGAGTCGACCGCTCCCGTCGTGGCCGGGCACGAATACACCCAACGCCAGCTCCTGGAACTCCTGATGCTGCCCTCCGGCAACAACGTCGCCAGGCTCCTGGCCCGCTGGGACGCGGGCGGCCAGGAAGAGTTCGCCAGGAAGATGAACAAGGCCGCCGCGGAACTCGGTATGGACCGCACCACCTACACCGGGGCCTCCGGTATCGAGTCCAGCACGAAGAGCACAGCGGCCGATCAGCTGAAGCTGGCCCGCGCCGTCATGAAGAACGAGGCCTTCCGTCAGATCGTGGCCACGCCCGCCGTCACGGCCCCCGGCGTCGGCGTGCAGATACACAACAGCAACAAGCTTCTCGGGCAGGACGGGGTCATCGGGTTGAAGACCGGCTCCTCCACCCCGGCCGGCGGCAACCTCATGTGGGCCGCCACCCAGGAGGTGGCGGGCGTCCCCCGCCTCATCCTCGGAGTCGTCCTCCACCAGCGGGCCGACACCAACCCCACCGCCGGCATGGCCGCCGCCTTCGACTCCAGCCGCACCCTGATCACCGCCATCCGCGCCGCCCTCCCGCAGGCCCTCGCGGCACAGACGCCGTAGACCTGACCTGACCTGACCTGACCTGACCTGACCTGACCTGACCTGACCTGACCTGACCTGGCGCAGCCGCAGCCGCCCGCGCTGGACCGGCCGCGCTGCGGGCGTCGAACAGCGGTATATGCCCGTTTTGGCTCGTCGACTGGATTGCCGACCGTACGGAGATCCGACCCTGTGGCGGGCGGCAAGACGATCACGGTGTTCATTCCGCTCCCTGTTGCCGCCTGAACCCAGTGCTTCCTCGCTGGCGGATGACTCGAACGGACATCCGTCGACCGGGTGCCATGGCGCCCGGTACGGAGCCGGTGCGCGAGGTGGTGGCCGACTTGAGGCGGCGTGAGCCGCCCCGCCGAGGCGGGGCGGGCCTCAGCCTCGGGACCCCCAGCCGAGGCGGAGTACAGCGAGGTCGTCGGTGTGTCTTCCGGCGTTGAGCGCTCTGGTCTGGCGGATGAGGCTGTCCAGGTGCGCCGCGGGGTCCGCGGACGGTGTGGTGTTGATCAGGGGCAGGAGCCCCTCGATGCCGAGCCGGCCGTCGGCGTCGCCGTTGTGCCCTTCGGTGAGGCCGTCGGTGTAGAGGGTGAGCGCTCCGCTCTCCGGGAGTGGAATGAGCGTGGCGGGCCAATCGCGGTGGCCGGGCATGATGCCGAGCGCGATTCCGTGCGCGGCGGTCACCTCCCGGGTCCCCTCCGCGGTGGTGAGGAGCGGTTCGTGGTGCCCGGCCAGGTGGAGGGTGGCGGTGGCGGCCTTCTGGTCGAGAGTGAGGAGCGTGCAGGTGGCGAACAGCGGCTGGTCGCCGCGCTCCGCCACCAGCAGGCGCTCCATCAGGTGCAGCAGATCGGTGCCGCGGTGGCCGGCCAGGACGAGCGAGCGCCAGGCGATGCGCAGGCAGACGCCGAGGGCCGCGGCATCGGGACCGTGGCCGCTGACGTCGCCGACCACGGCGTGCAGCAGCCCTCCGTCGCCCTCGACGACGTCAAGGAAGTCGCCGCCGAGCAGAGCCTGTTCGACGCCGGGCAGGTAGCGGGTGGTCACCACGACGGCCGAGGTCTCGAGGAGGGGCCGGGGCAGCAGGCCCCGTTCCAGACGGGCGTTCTCCTCGGCGCGCAGTCGGGCCGACTGGGCTTCGGCTGACGCGCGTTCGGTGTGGCTGCGGTAGACGGCGTAGCGGACGGTGCGGCGCAGCAGGTCGGCTTCGACCTTGCCCTTGACGAGGTAGTCCTGGGCACCGGCGGCCATCGCCTCGGAGCCCGCCTGTTTCTCGGACAGGCCGGTCAGCACGATCACCGCGGTGTGCGGGGCCATGGCGCGGACGGTGGTGACGGCGTCGGTGCCGGACACGTCGGGCAGGTGCAGGTCGAGGAGGATGCAGTCGACGGTGCGGGCCGCGAGAGCCGAGTGGGCGTCGGCCAGCGAGGTGCTCGTGGTGAGCTCGAAGCGCAGCTCGGTGTCGTGGAGGAGCTCCTCGACGAGCAGGGCGTCGGCCTCGTCGTCCTCTATGAGGAGGATGCGGTAGACCGGTTCGGTCACGGCCAGGCCGCCGGTGTGGGGGAGGGGCGCGGTCACGGCGCCGGCTCCACGCCGGCCCGGGTCGCTTCCGCGATGGCCGACGGGGCCGGGGGCGGTTCGGGCGCGAGGGTGAAGGTGATGCGCGTCCCGTCCCGGTACTCCGGGTCGACGGCGATGGTACCGCCGTGGAACTCGACGATCTTCTTGCACATCGCCAGGCCGATTCCGCTGCCGGGATAGACGTCCTTGGTGTGGAGCCGCTGGAAGATCACGAACACCTTGTCGGCATACTCGGGTTCGATCCCGATGCCGTTGTCGGTCACCGTGAACCGCCACAGCTCCCCTTCCCGGACCGCGCCGACACGGATCTCCGGTGCCAGGTCCGGGCGGCGGAACTTCACCGCGTTGCCGATCAGGTTCTGCCAGAGCATGCCCATCTGGGTGGGATCGGCGACCAGGGAAGGCAGCGGATCGTGCGTGATCGATGCGCCCGACTCCTCGACGCCGAGGCTCAGGGCGGACAGGGCCCGTTCCATGACCGCTTCGAGGTCGACCTTCTCGGGATTGTGGTGGACGCGGCCCACCCGGGAGAAGTCGAGGAGGTCGTTGATCAGGGTCTGCATCCGGTTGGCGCCGTCGACGGCTATGGCGATGTACTGGTCCGCCTTGGCGTCGAGCTGCCCTCCGTAGCGCCGCTGGAGCAGCTGCGTGAAGCTGGAGACCTTGCGCAGCGGCTCTTGCAGGTCGTGGGAGGCCACGTACGCGAACTGCTCCAGCTCGGCGTTGGAACGCTGGAGGTCGGCGGTCTGGGTGTCCAGGCGCCGCCGGGCCTCCTCGCTGAAGGCCAGCTCGCGCACGAGCTGACGGCGCATGAAGTCGATCTCGCCGCTCAGTCGCCGCAGGTCCGCCGGACCGGCCGAGCTGATGGGGTGGTCGAAGTCACCTCCGGCGACGGTGCGGGCGTCCGCCCCCAGCTGCTCCAGCGGCCGGTTGATCCCGCGGCGCAGGCCTTCGAAGACGAGGACGGCCATGAGGGCGACCACGGCCGCGATCGTCGCGAACAGCCAGTTCCGCAGCCTCATGGTGGCGGCGAGATCGGCTCGGGTCCGGTCCCGCTCCGCGAGCAACTGTTCCTGCTGGCCGGCCATGGCCTGACGCAGGGCGTCGAACGACGTCTTGGCCTCCGCGGCGCGTGCGGTGGCCAGGGGTGAGGGTGCCCCGGACGGCGAGGCGGCGATCGGACGGGCGATCCTCTCCTGCCATGTGGAGACCGCGTCCTGGAGCGCCTTCAGGTCCGCGAGCGCGCGGCCGTCGCCGTCCAGGAGCCGCGCGAGTTCCACGGCGTACACGTCCTGATCGGTGAGCCCCTGCTGATAGGGCTGGAGGAACTCCGGGGTCCCGGTGAGGCCGTAGCCGCGGATGCCGGTCTCCTGGTTGAGGAGGGCCGATTCCAGGCGGAAGGAAGTGGTCAGCGCGGGCACCCGCACGTCCACGAGTTCCTCGCTGATCGATGCCGTCCGCCCCAGCACCCACGCCCCGGTCACACCGAGCAGGGCCAGCACCGTCAGCGAAGCGGCGACCCCGACGCGGAGCCACCGCCGGGTCGTCCACGCGGAGGACCTCCGCGCACCCGACGGTGTCAACATGCCGGTCATCCTCTGATTCCCCTCCCGAGACAGCCGCCTTGAACAGGGCGCAGCGCACACTGTAGAGGGCCTTGACAACAATTGTTGTCGCACGCCGGATCAGGGCCTAGGGTTCGGGGTATGCCCGGCACCAACTTCCACCTGCGGACCACCCCGAAGGAGACGGCCGCCGTCGCCGACGCGGCCGTGGCCGACCTCACCCGTCGCCTGGCGCTCGGTCTGCAGAAGGACCTCTCGGATCCTGCGGCGGACGACCGCGCGCAGGCCCTGGTACGCCTGCATGTACTCGACCACCTTCAGCGGGCCGTGGAACGACTGCAGCGCGGAGCGGCCACGGACGCCGCGCGTGCGGGAGCCGGATACCCCCAAATCGGCCGCGCATGCGGCGTGACCCGTCAGGGAGCCCGCCGCCGCTGGCCCGGGCTCTTCAACCACACCGACGATGCACCCACGGAGCAGATGACGATGAACGACCCCGCCCGACCGTTCGATGTGCTGCTGGTGGAAGACGACATCGCGGACGCCATGCTCATCGAGGAGGCGCTCTCCGAGCGCGGGGCCCGCAATCTCGTCCAGGCCACAGACGGTGTCGCGGCCCTGGAGCACCTGCGCGACCCCGACAGTCCGCGCCCCGACCTCATCGTGCTCGACCTGAACATGCCCCGCATGAACGGCCGCGACCTGCTGCGCATCCTGAAGAACGACGCCGACCTCCGGACCATCCCCGTCGTCGTCCTCACCACCTCCTCCGCACCCGACGACGTCGTCGGCGCCTACACCAGCCACGCCAACGCGTACGTGACCAAGCCGGTCAACCTGGAGGAGTTCGAGCAGGCCGTCCAGAGCATCGATGCCTTCTATCTGGACACCGCCACGCGCCCGCACCGCGCCTGACCGGCCGCATCGCCTGATGTCGCGCCGTCCAGGAACCGCAGGAGCTCGGTGGTATCGGCTCTGGCGCTGGATCGCCGCGAAGGTGTACCCGGTCGACGGCCGGGTCGCCCCGCCGGCCGCCGGCCGCCGTACGCGGTCAGTCGACAGCGATGGCCCGGCTGGCCTGGGGATCCCGGCCGCCTTCATGCCGGGGATGACGGCGCTGCCAGTACGGATTGTCGTGGGGGAGCTTGCTGGAGACGCGGCCGTACATCCCGAAGGTCATGACGATCAAGCCCATGACGAAGCTGAACATCACGTTCGTCATGCCGAATCCCAGGATGTTGGCGCCTTTGTCGAGGATGAAGATGTGCGCGAACCCACTGAGCAGGAACAGCGCTCCCACCGTGATGTTGAGGGTGGAGGCGAAGTTGCCGCCGATGACGGCGCCTGCGGCGAGCGCGAGCCCGACGACGACGGAGATGACGCTCAGGGTGGTGTTGGTGGTCAGGCCCGCGATCGTCTCGCCTTGCGTGTCGAAGGGGCGGAGGGCATCGGCGAAGCCGAGCACGCCGAACGCGATCAGGGTCAGCCCGCAGAGAAGGGCGCCATAGCGGTAGACGGTTGCCAGCCTGTGATCGACTGAGAGTTCGTCGCTCAGCTTCATCCGGGCTCCTCAGCTGGTGTGGACGGGATGCTTCACTTCTCGAAGGCTCCTTCGGATCGTTTCGGGTGAGCGACACCTCCGGCGAGGTGGCCGGTCCAGCCGAACGTATCCGCAGCCCGAGTCGACGGGCGACTTGCACCGTTTATGCACAATTTCGGGGTCGCGCCTTCCCCGCCTTCTGGTGTGGCGGAGCCGATGTGCAGAGCCGCCCACCACGGGCTCGGGCAGGCGGCGGATGCCGGAACCGGAGAGGGAAGGCTCCGGCACCCGCCATGTCTCAGCTCTTCGTCAGGGTGCAGGTGTACGGAGAGCTGCCCGAGCTTTGGTATGCGTCGAGCTCGAGGTAGTAGGTGCCGCTTCCGGCGGCGGTTCGGGTGAAGGTGAGGGACTCGTCCATGCCCACTCCATCGTTCACGGACCGGTCGATGGTGCTCCCGCCCGAGTCGAGCAGGTAGAGGTCGGCGTCATAGGCTCCGTCCGGAATGGTGCACTGGATGGCGACCCGCTCGCCGGCCGAGAAGGAGACGCGGAAGTAGTCGCGATCGGTGGTCGACTTCATGCTGCCGGTGAGTGAGGCGGGGTAGGTCAGGGCGCCGGCGTCGTCAGCGGTGGCGCGGGTGTCGTTCGTTTCGGTTTCCGCCAGGGTGTTCGCGCCTCCGGGTGGGGTGCAGCCGGTCTGCGGTGTGCCGGTGTACAGGTTGGGGTCGGCGACTCCGTTCGTGACGCTGCGGAGGTAGTAGCCGCAGGTGGGGCGGTTCCTGAAGTCGTAGGTCTGCCCGGGTCCCAGGCGCCAGATCTTGTAGTTCGAGAAGGTCAGGGGCTTGCCGGACGCAGCCTGCTCCGGCTGGTGGTCGCCCAGGACGACGTAGGCCTCCTTGCCGTAGAGGGTGGCTGTTCCGTTCTTGTCGAGGAGCAGTGAGCTGCCTTCTTCGACTCCTACGCCCCAGGCTTTGCCTCCGGAGGTCCGGCCGTCCTTGATGGCGCGGGCGACGAAGGCCATGGTGCGGCCCATCCGGTCGCGGGTGGTGAAGTGGGAGTCGTTGATGACGCCGCCGTAGTTCGCCCAGTCGAACATGCCGGTGGTGAAGGTGATGTAGCTGTCGTACGGGTTGGCGAGGGCTTCCGCGCTGGTGACGCTGCCCTTGCAGGCGTCGTAGACGACGGGGCTGTTGATGTGGTGGCCGGCGCTGCCGCCGCCCGAGCCGCCGCCCTTGGCCACGACGGACTCGACGGACGCCTCCAGCGCGCTGCCCTTCCAGGCGGCGTAGCGGCACTGGTCGCCGCCGGCGAAGTAGACGAACTCGGCGTTGCGGATATCGGTGTTGACCTGGCTGTTGTTGCCGTCCGCGGCGGCGGTCAGGGTCCAGGTCGTACAGGAGTTGACGCCGGGTAGCGCCATCGCGGCATCGCATTCGGGGGTGGTGCTGCCCGAGGTGGGGGCGGAGCCGGCCAGGACGACGACGTCCAGGCTTCCGGTGCCGCCGCGGACGGCGTCGATGGCAGCGGACATGGAGCCAGGGATGATCTTGCCGTCGCCGTTCATGGTGAAGGCAGGGCCCTGCCATGACGTGCGGCTGACGTCCGAGCCGCTGCCCAAGCGGACCCGTGTGGCGGCAGCCTGCGCGCTGGAGGTCGAAGTGAGCGTGGCGGCAAGTGTGAGCAGTGCTACGGCAGTCGAGGCCGGCGAGGCGTGCCTGAACCGTGTGCCCATGGCTTCTCCAAGGGGTGGGGGAGGGGTTGGTGAATCTGCAGGGGGCAGGGCGTGGCGACGCCCTGAGCGGCGCTTGTGGGAGGTGCGCCGTCCTGTAGGGGGATGCAGTAGCGGAACTTACAAGCCGAGCCGAATGAACGGTAGATGTAGAGCGTGAATCACCCTTCCCTTCGGAGGAGTGGGTGATTTGGTCAGTTCAACGGCCCGCGCTGCGTGGTCTCGTGGCAGAAGGGGTGCCCGTTACCGCAATGTAAGGAGCGATACATCTAGCCATCAGGCGAGCGATTCTGTAATTTCCGTGTTGTAGTCGACGGCGAACACCCCGTCGGCCCCGAAGACCGGAGAGGCATACGCCTGATGAACACCCGTCTGTCCCGAAACCTGATCACGGCGCTGACGGCCGCGACCGCGCTGGCCACGCTCACTTCTTGTTCGGACCCCGCTGCCGACACCGCCGAGGCCACCGGCGGACAGCCGGCCACCATCGCCGGGGTAGCGGTCACGAAGGACACTGCGCTGCACGAGGCACTGCCCGACGCGATCAAGAAGGCGGGCACCGTCCGCGTGGCCACGGACGTGCCGTACGCGCCGTTCGAGATGTTCGTGGCCGAGGGCAAGCCGGAGCTCACCGGCCTCGACTACGACCTGGGGCAGGCGCTGGGGGCCAAGCTGGGTGTGACGTTCGCCTTCGCGCCCCAGAAGTTCGACGGGATCGTGCCGGCCATCCAGGCCGGAAAGTTCGACGCGGCGATGTCGGCGATGACGGACAACAAGGAGCGCCAGGCGGTCGTCGACTTCGTCGACTACTCGGTCTCCGGTTCCGGGATCATGGTGGTCAAGGGCAACCCCGAGAAGATCACCACCCTCGACGACCTGTGCGGCAAGAAGGTTGCGGTGCAGGCGGCGACCAATCAGCTCGACCTCCTCAAGGAACACCAGGCCAAGTGCAAGGCCGACGGTAAGAGCGAGATCGACATCCAGACCTTCCCCAAGGACTCCGACGCGCAGCTCGCCCTGCGCTCCGGCAAGGTCGTCGCCCAGGTGCAGACCAAGCCCGCCGCGGGCTGGACCGCCAAGACCGCCGACGGTGGCAATGCCTTCCAGGTCGTGGATGACCCGGCCGCATCGGGCGGCTACGGGGCCTCGCCGAACGGCATCGCGGTCTCCAAGAAGCTGCCCCGGCTCAGCGACGCGATCCACAAGGCCTTGCAGGCTCTGATCGACGACGGAACCGTCACCAAGATCTTCGACAAGTACGGTGTCGCATCCATCGCCGTCAAGGAGGCCACCAAGAACGCGGCGGTGGACTAGAAATGACGACCACCACAGCCCCGGCGGACATCGACCGCCCGGCCCCCGAGCAGCTCACCGTCGTGCCGCTGCGCCATTACGGCCGCTGGATCGCCGCTGTTGCGGCCATCACCGCACTCGTCGGTGTCGCCGGATCACTGGCGAAGAACGGCAATCTCCACTGGGAGATCATCGGCCGCTTCCTCTTCGCCGACCTGATCTTCTCCGGACTCGTCACCACCCTGTGGCTCACCGTGGCCGCCATGGCCCTCGGACTCGTCCTCGGCACGCTGGTCGCAGTGATGCGGCTGTCGTCCAACCCGGTTCTCTACGGCATGTCCTCACTGTTCGTCTGGTTCTTCCGCGGCACCCCCCTGCTGGTCCAGATCATCTTCTGGGGATACGCCGCCGCCCTCTACCAGTACGTGAAGATCGGCATCCCGTTCACCAGCGTCACCTTCTTCCAGGTCGAGACGAACTCCCTCCTCACCCCGGCCATCGCAGCCCTGCTGGCCCTCGGCCTCAACGAGGCCGCGTACGCCTCGGAGATCGTCCGGGCCGGCATCCAGTCGGTGGACCCCGGCCAAACCGAAGCGGCGCACTCCCTCGGCATGCGGCCCGCCCAGACCATGCGCAGGATCGTGCTGCCCCAGGCCATGCGGGTGATCATCCCGCCGATGGGCAACGAGACGATCAACATGCTGAAGATGACCGCCCTGGTGTCGATCATCTCGGCGCACGACCTGATGTCCAACATCCAGGACGTGTACGCGCAGAACTACCAGGTCATCCCCATGCTCGTCGTCGCCAGCCTCTGGTACCTGGGACTGGTCACCCTGCTCGGCATCCCGCAGGCATGGCTGGAGCGCCGCTACGGCCGCGGCTCCGACCGCGGCGGCCACATCTCACCTCTCCGCCGCATGTTCGCCGGCGCACCGGCCGAGCCCGCCCGCACGAAGAAGAACACCAAGGAGGCGGCCGCGTGAACGTTCCCATGGTCCGCGCCCAAGGCGTGCGCAAGCACTTCGGGAAACTCGAAGTCCTCAAAGGCATCGACCTGACCGTCGAACGCGGCCAGGTGTGCTGCCTGCTGGGCCCCTCCGGCTCAGGCAAGTCGACGTTCCTGCGCTGCATCAACCACCTCGACCGCGTCGACGGCGGGAAGCTCGCGGTCGACGGCGATCTGGTCGGCTACCGCCAGAGCGGATCGCGGCTCCACGAACTGCGCGAGAAGGAAGTCGCCGCGAGGCGACGCGACATCGGCATGGTCTTCCAGCGCTTCAACCTCTTCCCGCACATGACCGCGCTGGACAACGTCATGGAAGCCCCCGTCAACGTCTGCAAGACCGCCACGTCGCAGGCCAGGGACGAGGCCCACCATCTGCTGGAACAGGTGGGCCTCGGGGACCGGGCCGGCCACTACCCGGCCCAGCTCTCAGGCGGGCAGCAGCAGCGCGTCGCCATCGCGCGAGCCCTGGCGATGAAACCCAAACTCATGCTCTTCGACGAACCCACCTCCGCCCTCGACCCGGAATTGGTCGGAGACGTCCTGGACGTGATGCGCCGGCTCGCGGCAGACGGCATGACCATGGTCGTGGTCACCCACGAGATCGGCTTTGCCCGCGAGGTCGGTGACACCGCCGTCTTCATGGACGACGGCGTCGTCGTCGAATCCGGTGACCCGCGCCAGGTCCTTGTCGAACCCCGAGAGGAACGCACCCGCGCGTTCCTCTCGAAGGTCCTGTGACCGCCCCCTCACGGGAGCAGCTGCACACCAACACGCTGCTTCCGTACGCCGAAGCGCGCCTGGAAGGCTACCTCGCCGACCTCGCCGGCCTGGTCGCCATCGACTCGGGCTCCTACAGCCCGGCCGGCGTGAACCGGATGGCCGACTGGACCCAGAACCGGCTCATGCGGCTCGGATTCGACGTGGAGCGCGTCGCTCCCGACCCCACCCACGGGCACCCCGTCGGCGATGTGATCCTCGCCCGCAAGCTGGGCGACCTTCCGGTCGAGCAGGGCGGACGGTGCCTCCTGCTCGTCGCGCACCTCGACACCGTCTTCGACGACGGAACCGCCGCAGCGAGGCCTTTCCACCTCGACGGCCACACGGCGCGCGGCCCCGGTGTCAGCGATGACAAGGCCGGCCTGCTGGCCGGAATCACCGCTCTCGAGATCCTGGAAGAGACTCGGGCAGGGCAGTACGCCGAACTCGTCTTCCTCGCCACCCCGGACGAGGAGATCGGCTCGCCGGCGAGCCGCCCCGTGACCGAAGCAGCGGCCCGTGGAGTCCACTACGCGCTGGCCCTGGAGTGTGCCCGGGAGAACGGCGACCTGGTCATCGCCCGCAAAGGTGTCGCCGACTTCCGGGTGAGCGTCACCGGCCGGGCAGCGCACGCCGGCATCGAGCCGGAGCGCGGAGCGAACGCCGCCTTGACCGCCGCCCACCTGGTCGTGGCCCTGCAGTCCCTCAACGGCCACTGGGACGACGTCACCGTCAACGTCGGTGTCGTACGGGCCGGCAGCCGCACCAACATCGTCTGCCCGGAAGCCGAGCTGCGCGTCGAGGTCCGCTCGGCCACCGCCGCCGGACTCGCAGCGGCCCACCGTGCGATCGAGTCCGCAGCCGCACGGCCCGCCGTCTCCGGCACCACGGCGACCGTCGAGCAGCTGGACCTGTGCCCGCCCATGGAGGACACACCCGCCTCACGCCGCATGTTCGACCAGGCCAGACGCATAGCCGCAGGCTTGGGAATCAGCCTGTCGGGCGCGGCGACCGGGGGCGTCGGGGACGCCAACTTCATCGCGGGTCTCGGCGTGCCCACCCTGGACGGCCTCGGCCCGGTCGGCGGCGCCGACCACGCCCCGGAGGAATGGCTGGACACCTCCACCGTCCCGGCCCGCGTCGCTCTCCTGGCCTCCCTGATCGCCGACCTCGGCGACAGCCGCACCGGCTGACACCCCCCGACGTCCCGTACCGGTTTGATCGCGCCATTGCCCGGTACGGGACCCAGCCCCGGCAGCCCCTCCCACCACGCACCGGGCTGCCGGCCCGCGCCGGGACCGCAGCAGCCACCCGCCGCTGCGGTCCCGGCCACCACCCGATCCCACCTACTGGAGGCATCCCCATGCCCGTCCCGACCGGAGCCCGCCGTACCGCACTGGCGGGCAGCACCGCTCTCCTTCTCGGACTCACCCTCGCCCCGGCCGCCCACGCCCACACCGCCGCGCCGGCCGGCGGCCGCGGCTCGCTCGTCCTGATCGGCGGCGGCCTCAAAGCCGACAACACGCAGGTCTACGGCGAGATCATCAAGCGCGCAGGTGGAGCAAAAGCGCGCATCGGTGTCCTCACCGCCGCCTCGATCCCCGCCAGCCAGGACCCCGAGGCGGGCGACCCGGAGAACTGCAGCAACTCCGCCTGCAACGGCGCCTACTACGCCGGACTCTTCAAGCACCACGGTGCCGCCGACGCCCAGTGGATCCCCATCGACCTCGACCACATCACCAATGCCGACTCCGACGAGGTCGTGCGGCAGGTCAACTCCATGACCGGCTTCTTCTTCGGCGGCGGCGACCAGTTCCGCTACGTCACCACCCTGCTCCACGGCTCCGCACACACCGACTCGAAGGTGCTCGCCGCCATGAGGGCGAAGCTCGCCGCCGGGGCGGTCGTATCCGGATCCAGCGCCGGAGCGCAGATCGCGGCCGGAGCCGACATGGTCACCGGAGGAGACTCCTACGAAGGACTGCGCGACGGCAGCAGCCCGGGCTACTTCGAGGACCCGGCCCGGCTCGGATACCTCCCCGAAGGCGGCTTCGGCTTCCTCCGCTCAGGACTCATCGACACCCACACCGGTACGAACGGACGCGAAGGCAGGGCCCTGCGACTCGCCGCCGACACGGGACACGACCGCGTGTACGCACTGGAAGAGAACACCGCACTCGTCGTCGACGATCCCAGCACCCCCCGCGAGCGACTGCGCGTCCTGGGCCCGCAAGGCGTCGCCATCCTCGACCTCCGGCAAGCCCGAACCCACAAGAACCCACAGGCCGGATGGGCCCTGACAGGCGCCCGCTACACCTACCTCTCCAACGGCGACCGCTACGACCCCCACCGCTGGCACATCCAGCCCGCCAGCGGCAAGCGGCCCCTGATACCGCTGACAGCCTCACCGATACCCGCCAACTCGGACGTCTTCTACTCCCCGGCCAACCCCGCGGGCGTCCCCTACTCCTTCCTGAACACCGCCCGCGCCCTGGCCACCACGACCCAGCGCACCACCACGGCCGGCACCTTCGAGAGCGGCCCCCGATTCACCGTCACCTTCACCAAGCAACCCGGATTCACCGCCTGGACCAGCGACGGCGCAACCGCGCACACCGTCACCGGCCTGCGGATAGCCGTCGCTCCGGAGTGACTCTGCCCTGACGCACTCCGGTCGACAGGGGCCGGCCGGAATCCTGCGGTGCCGGCCGGCCTCACCTGCTCACGCTCGACACTAAGCTCGACCTCGACCCACCCCAGCACCCACGCATACGAAGGAAGACCCAGCGCATGGCCCCTGGCACGCTCGCCGACGAGATCCGCCTCAAGCTGGGCGACGCCAGCCCTGCCGAACGCAAGGTCGCACGCGTGCTACTCGCCGGCTATCCCGCAGCCGGTTTCGAAACCATGGCCGTCCTCGCGGAACGCGCCGCCGTCAGTACCCCGACCGTCCTGCGCTTCATCAACCGGCTCGGCTACCGCGGCTTCCCCGATTTCCAGACCGCTCTCCGCGCGGAGCTCGACGAACGCAACGCCTCTCCCCTCTCCCTCTACGAGGCAACCGACTACGGCCGCAGCCAAGGCGGAATCGAGGACCTCTCCCTCCTCCAGCGCGGTAGCAACGTCTTCAGCGCCGCTGTGGCCCAGACCCTCGCCGAACTGCCCCCGCACGATCTCGAACACGCGATCGCACTGCTCTCCGACGGTAAACGCCGCATCACCCTGGCCGGCGGTCGGTTCACGAACCTCTTCGCCCAATACCTCGGTCTGCACCTCATGCAGGTACGCGACGACGTCCGCTTCCTGCCGGACCGGGACGTCGAACGGACCGCGCAGCTCGCAGCGGTGAACCGACGTGATGTCTTCGTCCTGTTCGACTACCGGCGCTACGAGCCGGACAAGGTCTCCATGGCCGAACTCGTCCAGGAACAGGGCGGCAAGGTCATCCTGTTCACCGACGTATGGCTTTCACCCGCGGCCCCCCACGCACAGGTGGTCCTGCCGAGCCAGGTCGCCGCACCCTCCCCCTACGACAGCCTCGTCCCCACCCTCGCCATCATCGAAACCGTCGTCGCCGGCGTGCTCACCGCCCTCGGTGAAGGCGCCCGCCAGCGGATGCAGCACGGAGAGGACACCGCCCGCCGGATGGGTCTGTACTGAATTCCACAATCCTCCGGCCAACTCGTCCTGGCCTCCTCGTCCGTCTCCGGGCCGGGGGAGGTTCAGGTCATCACATGGATCAGTCTGCTGGCCGCTTGCGCGGGGCCGCGTGAGCGCACGTGCCGGCACAGTTCATCGAGGGCGTGCCGGGGTGCGTCCAGGAGCGTGGCGACGGCACGGCCCGCCCTGCCAGCGTCCAACCCGTTCGGGTCGAGACACAGGGCCGCCCCCGCCCTTTCGGCATCGTGAGCGATGGAGAACTGGTCGCTGGAGAAGGGGAGGAGGAGAGCGGGCACGCCGGCGGCCAGGCACTCGGTGAAGGAGTTGTTGCCGCCGTGGTGGACCATCGCATCCACTCGTGCAAGCAGCGCTTGCTGCGGTACGGTCGCCGCGACCGAGACCCGAGGGCCGGCCAGGGAGGCCAGCGCACCAGCACGGTCCCCGGCGGCGAGGATCACCGAGGTGTCCTCGCACTCGGCCAGGATCCCCCGGGCCACTGCCTCCAGTACGTCATGCCGGGCCGAGAGGAATGTTCCCAGCGCCACCAGCACCACACGTCGGCCCCCCTGCCTCAGCCTGCGCAGTTCGGACTCCCAGAAGGGACCGGGCCCTGCCGGTTCGGCGCGAGTGAAGTGCCCGCTGAAAACGTACTCCGGGCCTTCGGGGCGCGGGGGGAGCCAGTCCAGGCGCGGATAGTGCAGAACCACTGCTCGGGGCGAACAGAGCGAGAACGCCCTCCTCGGTACCGGCCGGTGCGGTGCGTGAAGGGAGATGAACCGTGCGAAGAGCGCGGTGAAGGAGCGGTCGTTCACCAGTGCTTCCCGGCGCAGCGCGTTCAGCCCGGCGGCCGCCGGCCTTACAGCGTGCGGCCACGCATACGGCACTCCGAACAGCGCGTCCGGCGCGGCCGGCAGATAACTGGGATGCCCCGGGCAGAACGTCGCGTACGGCAGGTCCAGGCAGTGCAGCGCGAGGGTGACGGAGTAACTCAGCTGGTCCACCACGTACCAGTCCGCCGGCCGCCGGGCGTGCAGTGACCGCAGGTCCTCCAGCACCCGCGCTGGTTCGGCGAGCATGTCGACCCTGCGATGGCGGGCCTGAACCAGCAGCGCGGGAACAGCCCCGGCGAGCGTGGCATCGAGGAACTCCTCCAAGCGCCGCGACTCGGCTTGACCCTGCACAGTGCTCCGGGCGATTCCGGTGTTCGCGTTGCGCGTGACCGTCAGCGGGGTGAAATCCACCCCCGCTGCTTCAGCCAGAGGTGCGAACGCTTCGGCGCAGGCGAAAGTGACCTCCGCCCCCGCTGTACGGAGCTCTCCCGCCAGCACGGACAGCGGGGCCGCGTGCGAGTGGAACGGTGGAGCGATCACGGTGACACGCGGCACGAAGGCCTCACTTCCGGCAGAGGACTGTCCTGCCCTCTTCGGTCGGAGGCGCGCATCCGGAGGCAGCACGGTGGCTGGTTGCCCCCTCCTTCGCATCCAAAGCCGTGAACGCGGCGGAATCAGCGGTGACCATCCGCCCGAGCGAGAGCAGCGCCCCATGGACGCAACCACCCCGCAGGAAGGGCCCGACCCCTTTGTCGTGGCCCGACAGGGCTTCTGGGACACCGAAGAAGCGCCGCGGACACCCGCGACATTCGGAACACTGGCCTCCTTCCTCAACGCCGAGTACCGCCCGTGGCACGACGACCATCCGGCGGACCCCCTGCCAGATCCCGGCGACAGGAAGACGGCCCTCCTGCGTCGCACCCTGCGCCTGTGTGGGTCCGTCGACCCCGAAGAACTCCTGGCCGCCACCCTGAACGCGGACCAGCGGCTGCGCAGCACCGTCACGGAAGCCTGGCCGCTGTCGCTACGTCGTCACGGAACCGAGTCCGTCCGCCGCACACTCACCCGGGAAATCCTGGACTGTACCGACCCCGAAACCTTGGCTCACCTGATCGACCTGGCCACCGCGGGTCGGCTCCACATCATGGATGCAGCCGGGTGGGCTTCCCTCGCCCGACGAAGCCCCTTGAACAACAGGCCGGCCAGATTGGCCCTGTGGCGCCACCTCGCGCTCCAACCCCCGTGTCGGCATCTGCTCCCGAAGCCCGATACCGCGACCGAGGCCTACGAACGGCTGCTCCTCACGGCCGCCACAGGCGAGCGCCTCGTCGAACCTCCTGCGCTGCCGCACGCAGCCGGCCTGCTCGTGGTTCAGTCGATGCTGCTCGGTGAGATGGACACCCCGGGAGAGGGGAGCAGCGGAGGTCTCGGAGTCCTCCTCGCGGGCCTGGGCGATGCGCTCGCGCGGACGGAGCGCATCGATGCCGTCATCACCCTCGTGACGAAGGATGCGCGTGAGCTCCTGGCCGAGCCCACCCTCCTGCGAGGTCGGGGACCGGGACACTGGACGCTCAGCTTGCCCACTGACCCACACGCCACTACCACTCCAGGGATGGGACCAGTGGGCGACGCAAGTGCGCTCACCTGGTGGACGCGCATGCTCCTCGAAGGGCTCGGAAGGCGGCCCGACCTTGTCCATGTCAGGTACGCCGACGACAGATCCCTGGCAGTCGCCGAAGCAGCGCGCGAGCTCGGCACCCGACTGGTCTTCACCGCGACACCCGACCCGCACCGCCGTGTCAGCGAGCGGCACGCCGGACGAACGGTCACCGGCGACACCCCAATGGAGGACCTGCGCCAAGACCTGCACCGCGTCTTCGCGGCCGACAGGCTCGTGGATCGCGCCGACGCCGTCATCGGCATCCCGGGCCGCGGCGGAACAGCCGAGTTGGTCCGCTACCTTCCCCAACTCGCAGCCGTACGCGGTGGTCGAGGACCGATCGCGCCACCGGAGGGGATCACCGCCTATCAGCCCGCCGTCCACGAACCCCAGAGATGCGAGCGCCTGCTGGAAAGGCTCTTCGAGACCGCACTGCCCGCAGCGCTCGAAGCTGACGAGCGCGGACAGCCCATCCTGCTCACCGTGGGGCGCCTTCACCCGCTCAAACAGCAGCACGTGTTGGTGCAGGCATGGATCGAGTCCGGACTGCATCTCCGCTCGACGCTCGTGCTCGTGGGCGGATCCCCTCGCGCGGATCGGGCGGATTCGGGAGAGCGCCAAGTGCGGAAGGCGATCGCCGATCTCGTAGCGGCGACCCCGGCGGCGTCTGCGCGGCTGGCCATGGTGGCAGCGATGCCCAACACCGAAGTCCGCCGTCTGGAGCGGGCGCTGGCCCGCTCTGGAACTAGGGGCCGGGCCTACTACGTCTGCCCGAGCGCGAAGGAGGAGTTCGGCATCGCCGTGCTCGAAGCCATGGATGCGGGCCTGCCGGTCGCAGCCACGAGCCGTGGCGGAATTCCTCACTATGTGGAGGACATGGTCAACGGTCTACTCCTGGATACCTCTTCGTCCAAGGGCTTGACTGAGGGGCTGGAGGCACTGCTGTCCCTGAAGCCTGCGGTTCTCGACGCCATGGCGCGCCGGGCTCGGGCAACGGTTCGTGCGAGCTACTCGATCGACGCCGCGGCGTCCGCCTTCGCCTCCGTCTACGCCGAATTGCCCGGCATCAACACCGCCGTTCCCAAGACATGACCGCTCCGGTTCCGAGGGAAGCCGCGGAGGTCGTACATGTATCACTCAGCGGACGTGCCCCACAGCTCTCCGTGACGTCGCGCTCCCCAGGATGCAACCATCCGAGCCGGATGCATCCGGTGCCGGACCGCGGAGCGAAGAGTAGATGCAGTCTCGAAACGCTCCGGCAGAGACGGAGGCGGGAGAAAGGGGCGAAAGACAGTGATCACGGTGCAGCGCAGTTTCATCGTCGGAGTTCCGCTCGAAGACCTTGTCGCCTACCTTGCGGACTTCGGCCATGCCCAGGACTGGGACCCGGGCACCGTACGGTGCGTCCGGACCGGCGAAGGGCCGGTGCGGCCCGGGGCCACCTGGCACAACACCTCTCGTTTCCGCGGGCGGACCACTGATCTGGTCTACGTCCTGGAATCCCGCGAGACGCACCAGCTCGTTTTCGCGGGGACGAACAAGACCGTGGTCGCCAGGGACGTCATGAAGTTCGAGCCCCGATCGGCCACCGAAACCCGGCTCACCTACACCGCCTCCCTGCGGTTCAAGGGCCTTGCCAGAGTCGCCGAACCCTTCCTGCGCTCGGAGTTCGAGGCGCTCGCGGACAAGGTCGCGGAGCGACTGCCCATCGCGGCCGAGGCCCGACACGGGTGACGGACCCCCCCCATCCGTGCCGCTTCCGAGCGATGAAGATCCCGCGGGCTCCTGGACCAATCGGTCCTGTCCCCGGTGACGAACCCATAGTGAAGGCGCTCTGCGCCGCGAGGCGCCGCCCCAGCGAACGACAGAGCGCGAAGATCCCTTCGGAGGAGGAAGCCATGGCTATCCAAAACGTCCGCCGCACCGCCGCACTCGCGGCAGCAGCGTTCGCTCTCCCCCTGGTTCTGGGCGTGGCAACCCCGGTATTCGCCGACTCCCAGCAGGCGGACCCGTACGGGCCGGCCTGCGCATCGGTCCCCAAGGAGGGCTCCGGCAGCCTCGCCGGCATGGCCAAGGACCCCGTGGCCACCGCGGCGTCCAACAACCCGGCCCTGTCGACGCTGGTCACGGCCGTCAAGAAGGCCGGCCTGGTCGACACCCTGAACAACGCCGAGGGCATCACCGTGTTCGCTCCGACCAACGAGGCGTTCGCGAAGATCCCGAATGCCGACCTGGACAAGATCCTGGCCGACAAGGCGGAACTGACCAAGATCCTCACCTACCACGTGGTGGGCGAGAAGATCACACCGAACCAGCTCGCCAAGGGCTCCTTCAAGACCCTCGAGGGCGGTTCCCTGACGACTGCCGGATCCGGAGAGAGCTTCACCGTCAACGGCACGGCGAAGATCGTCTGTGGCGACGTCCAGACCGCCAACGCCACGGTCAACATCATCGACACCGTCCTCACGCCGATGTGACCCGACTGCCTGCGAAGAGGACGGTGAGCGTGAGCGTACGAAGGTGTGGATCGGTCGCGTCGTTCGCCGTCGGCATGGTCCGAGTTGGTTGGATGCGGGCATGAGTTCAGTGCACTGGCTGTTCGGAGACCAGCTCGGCCCGCACTTCACCGCCACCGCCGGCGGCGGGACGCCGAGGAACGTCCGGTGGCTGCTGATCGAATCCCGCGCCGTTCTGCGGCGGCGCCGGTTCCACCGGGCCAAGGCCCATCTCGTGCTCAGCGCCATGCGCCACCGGGCCGCGGACCTGGGTGAGCGAGCCCAGTACGTCAGGGCGGAGACCTACCGGGAAGGGCTGATGCAGGCCGTCGGTGACGCACCGGTCTCCGTCCACCACCCCACGTCCCGTGCCGCCCTCGCCCTGGTGACCTCGCTCCCGCAGGTCACCGTCCACCCGGCCCGCGGCTTTCTGGTCGGACACCGGGAGTTCGCCGACTGGGCCGCGCGGCAGCAGGGCCGGCGGCTCCTGCAGGAAAACCTCTACCAGCACACCCGACGCACCCACGACATCCTCATGGAGGGAGACGGGCCGGCGGGCGGGCGGTGGAACTTGGACCACGACAACCGCGAGCCACCGCCCCGCGGCCGGACCACGCTCGGCGCGCCGCCTCCGTACCGGCCCCGGGAGGACGAGATCGACGAAGGAGTCCGGCGGGACCTGGACCGCTGGGAGCGGGAGGAGGGCATCACCTTCGTGGGGCGCGACGGCCCCCGCCTCTTCCCCGCGAGCCGCCGCGAGGCCCTGGCCGCGCTCGACCACTTCGTCACCCACCGGCTCGCCGACTTCGGCGCGCACGAGGACGCCATGCTGGCCGCCGACCCCGTGATGAGCCACAGTCTGCTGTCCTCCTCCCTCAACCTCGGCCTGCTCGACCCGTGGGAGTGCGTGAGCCGGGCGGAGGAGGCCTTCAGGGCCGGGCTGGTACCGCTCAACAGCGCCGAGGGCTTCATCCGGCAGGTGTGCGGCTGGCGCGAGTACGTGTGGAACCTCTACTGGCACCTCGGCGAGGACTACCGGCACCGCAACGAACTGCGCCACACCACACCGGTCCCGGCATGGTTCGCCGAGCTGGATGCGGACGCGGTGGGGGCCCGCTGCCTGTCTACGGTGCTGGCGCAGGTTCGGGATACGGGGTGGACGCACCACATCCCCCGCTTGATGGTCCTCGGCAGCCACGCCCTGCAGCGGGGCTGGGACCCGGCTGAGGTGACGGACTGGTTCCACCGGTGCTTCGTGGACGGCTACGACTGGGTGATGCTGCCCAATGTGGTGGGCATGTCCCAGTACGCGGACGGCGGGCTGATGACCACCAAGCCCTACACCTCGGGCGGCGCCTACATCCACCGGATGAGCGACCTGTGCGAGGGCTGCCGGTACAGGCCCACGGACCGCAGTGGCGAACGGGCCTGTCCCTTCACCGTCGGCTACTGGTCCTTTCTGAATCGGCATCGCGCAAGGCTGGAGGGCAATCCCCGCATGGCCCGAGCCGTGAAGGGCCTGGACCGGCTCGGCGACGTCGAGCAGGTGATCCGGGCGCACCGCGCCGTCGGCGACACACCCCCCTGAGCCGATCTGGTCGTCGGCCGGCAAAGCTGTGGGGGAACCGGCCACTGCTATCCCCCGGGCACGTGAACGAGGAAGACCTCGTCCACGAAACACCACGCCCAGGCCTCGTCGGGATCCATCGACAGGACCACGGGGTGTCCCGTCTGCGCATGATGGGCGTACGCGTGGCGCCCTCGCGAACTGTCGCAGCATCCAACGTGCCTGCACGTCGCACACCACCGCAGCCGGGCCCAAGTCCACCCGCGTTCGCGGCACTCCGCACACACTCCCACAGGTATCGCCGGCCGGCTGGGCAGCGCGGCGAGGTGGGAACACGTACGTTCTTCGAGACGGCCGCCGTCAGGCGATACCGCCCATGAGGAGAGTGGTCGTCGCAGACTCTCGCGGTCGGCGCCGATGTGATCCAACTCGTTTCCTTTCCTCTCCTCGGCCCACGGGGGCACAGGCTGGCTGAGCGTGTTCACCGCGGCCCTCAGGCTCTTGCTCCGCGGTCGGCTGCTTCCGCGAGTTGGCCGACCATCGCATGGACGGCCGCACCGGGGTCGGCTCCCGTCGGCAGGGCAGGCGCGCTCCCTGTCACCGGCCTGTCCGAGAAACCGGTTTCCAGGTGCGGGAGCCGGAAATCGAGCACCTGTAGACGCCGTGCGCGCCCTTCACGCGCCACGACACCGAGCCAACAACTCAAAGCGGTCTTGGACGCCGCGTAATCGGCCGTTCCCAGCATCGGCCGGTCCACGATCGCGCCCGTCGCGGCGGCCAGGAAGCCTCCCTCCGCCACGCAGGCAACCGCCCCGCGCAACACCGCTGCGGGGCACAGGAAATTCACGCTGAACACATGCTCGGCCACCGCATCAGGTACGTCCTCGGCCCGCCCGAAACCGGCTACCCCCACCAAAACGAGCACCCCGTTCAGCGCACCCAACTCTTGCAGGGCCCAAGGCGCGAGAGCGGCGCAGCCGTCGAGGTCATATGCGTCGATCAACCGAGCGGGACCGCCGAGAGCCTCGGAGCAGGCGGCCAATCGCTGCTCATTCCTCCCTGCCAGGGCTAGGAGGGCACCCCGGGCGTGGAGCTCTTGAGCAGCGAGGTGGCCGAGCGCCCCTGTGGCGCCCACGACCAACAGCCGTGCTCCCTCAATCCCCTTAGCGGTCATGGCCGTACCAAGGGGCCTTTGCGCGCCCCGGCCTCCCGGGCAGCCCATTCGCGCCGGCATGCCCAGCGAGTCCGATGCCGCACGCGATCACAACCCGGCGATCCGGGCTGCGAAGAAGCCCGCCACCAGGACTGCGCCGAAGGCTATCAATCCCAAGAACAGCCAGGGGTGCTCCCAGAGGCCACCGTCTGGCCGCTCTTGATGCGCCTCGGCGGTGCAGCCTTCACCTGATGGGGTTTCCTCCGGCGTGACACCGTACGAGTTCATGGTGCCTCCTCGACTCAGTGCTTTCCTTCGCCCCTTCCATATTTCTGCGACGGTCCGCCTCGCGCCTCTCGCATCGTTTGTGCACCGTCTGGCGAGGTGAGCCGTAGATCGGACGGTCGTTTCCAGCGACGGCGGGGCGGACGGTCGAAAGCGCGCCCGGGGGCCTGAGACCCGACCCGGCAGCCAGCCTTCGCGACGCACGCCTACGCCTGCGCTCCGGTACGGCGACGGCCGGGTAGATCTGGGCGAAGGCCCGAATCAACGGACAGCCTGAGTCCGGTGTACGGGGCTTCAGGGTCGCGGCGCCGTTGCACGAGAGGGACGAGCAGGGCGATGCCGACGAGCATGGCGAGGAGTTCGGCCTGCCACACGAGTGTGTTGCCGGTGGGCTGGGTGTGGTCGAAGGCGGCGATCCAGGTGTTTGCCCAGGCTTCCCACGGTGTGTGGAAGTCCCGGTACCGGCCGCTACCTGGCGAGCGAGTACAGCATGGAGCCGGTGCGCCCGTGGTGCGAGGGGAACGAGGGAGTCCTCGCGGGCGTTGGTGTGAGGGTGGGAGCCGCACCGGGGGTCCTATTTCCGAAGGTTTCGAGGGGAGCGCTCATGAGCACGGCGAAAGACTTGTTCCTCATCGCCATGGACGAACGGCCCGGGGTCGGCGTCGGGCAGGGTGACTTGTCGCTCGCGCTCGCGGGCGCCGAACTGATCGATCTCCTCGCGGTGCAGGCCGCTTCTCTGGACGGCGACTCCATCGTGCCGGGCGGTCCGTGCGAGCCGCATGACGAACTCGTGGCCGAGGCGTCGGAGGCGCTCATTCGGCAGGCGCCCTACGAGGGGGTCGAAGACTGGTTGTGGCGCCGTGGCCGCGAGCTGTCCACGGCCTACCAGACCGCCCTCGAAGCGGCCGGCCAGCTGACACGGGGACGGCGCGCCCTGCTGCCCTTCGGAAACGACCGCCTGGAAGTCGCCGAGACGCCCGTTCGGCGCCGGGCCCGAAGCAGGTGGGAGGCGGGTGAGCCCACTCTCGTCGCCCTCGCCTCGGTCGTGGGTATCGAGGCGAGCCGCTCCGAGGACGGAGGCGAGCGCGCGAACGAGCCGGTCGTCGAGGACGAAGCGGTGACCACCGTGCTGGCGATCGTCAGCGATGCGGTGACGGAGCTCGAAGCCGTGAGACAGCGGCGTTCCATCGAGAACGCGGCCTTCGCCAATGTCTGGCGTGTCCCGTAGGCATACGCCCCGGCCCGGTGCCATCCAGGGAGCTGTCCGATGTGACCGATCCCTGGATGGCAGGGCTTCGCGTACGGCGGCGCCGTGGTGCTACCGGTCGAGGAGGGCGCTGACGGTCTTGCCGCCGGTCGGGTGGCGGGTGACGGCGGTGGCGCGGGCGAGGTGGTTGACCATGGGCCAGCCGAATCCTCCGGCCCCACCGTTCAGATCAGGGCAGCGCATGCGCGGGGCCCGCGGACTGTCGTCGTGGACGGCGACCTCGACGGCGCCAGGGTGCGCGGTCAGGTCCAGGGTGCAAGTGCCACCGCCGTGCCGCAGGGCGTTCGTGACGAGCTCGGAGACGACCAGGATCACGGTGTCAGCTGCTTCGGCTGCGATCACCGGCAGGAGGTCGTGCAGGAAGTGGCGGGTGGTTTTGCGTGCGCCGGCGACCGATGCCGTGGCGCAGGCGGGTGCGACGGTGATGCGCATCGTGTTCATCGGGTCTCCCGGGTCGTTGGTCGTCGCTGCGCGCGGTCCAGTGGGCGCTCGGCCGGTTCCCGGGGGACCGCGGGAACCAGGCCGGCGCTGACCGCGCCGCGGCCTGATCCCTCGTTGGGGGCGGCTGTTGAGCGGCACCACGTTCGAGGGCGCTCGCCGGAGCCGGGCGGCCGTACCGGAGCTGCTACTGGTGGGGTACGTGGTTCAGCCGAGGGGTCCGGGTACGGCGATGGGCTGCCGGCCCCCGGCGCCGCCGGCCGGGGAAGGGGTTGCGTCGTGCGGGGACGCTGGGGGCCAGGGCGAGGAGGGCGATGACCGCGAAGGCCGCGCCGATGATGATCAAGGTGATGAGGGTCATGTTCCTGCCTTCCGTCGGCTTCTGACTGCCTGTAGCTACTTGGTGTTACCGAATCCCGGACAACTAAACACGCTGGGTGATGTTTGGGTGGGGGAGGCGGGGCATACGCCGTGGCGGAACGCTTCCTACTGCTTGGAGTGATGACCATGTCCGGTGACGAGAAGACTCAGGCCAAGGGCGACGCCCGCCAGGCCAAGGAGAAGATCAAGGACGTCTTCAAGGACTGACCAGCACACCGCGGTGTTACGGGGGGCAGGCCCGGACCAGGGTCTGCCCCTTTCCGTTTCCGTGCGACCACCTCGGTGCTGCCTCCTGAGCGCGGCGCGCGGGGCCGACGGACCGGCGCTGCTGGAGGTGACCACACACCGGGACCTCGCCCACCTCTCCCGCCTCGACGACCTCGGTACGGAGCGCTGGGACGCGCTGTTCGGACCGCGCGGCTTCTACTCGGCGAGCCCGTGGCTCCGCCACGCGCAGGCCACGGCCGCCACCGCGCCGTACTACTTCACCGCAGCCGACGGACCCGAATGGGTCGGCGCCCTGCCCGCCTACCAGCTGGAACAGGACACCCCCTACGTCTTCTGCAGTCCTGGCACGGTGGTCGACTTCCTGTACCGGCAGGCCACCGGGGACGACGCCCTGTGGGCGGCGGGATTGATGCCGGCCCTGGCCTGTGGCGGCCGCAACCCCTCCCACACCAAGGCAGGCGTGGCCGCAGGGCTCGGCCCGCGCCGGCAGCGCGAAGCGGTGGAGGCGGTCGTCGAGGCGGCGGAACGGCAGGCATGGGCGACGGGGATGGAGTCGGTCTCCTTTCTCTACGTCGACGAGGACGACGAAGTGCGGCCCGGGTGACCACCGCCCACCGCGACGGTGCGCTGATCGGTTTCGTCCTCACCTTCACGCACGGCGGCGAGATGTACGCACGGCAGGCGGGCTTCGACTACGAGGCGCAGGGGAAGCTCCCGGTCTACTTCGGGCTGGTCTACTACGAGCTCCTGCGCATCGCGCTCGCCGAAGGGATATCCCACCTCCACTACTCCACGGGATCCGACCGCGTGAAACTCTCCCGCGGCTGCACCCCCCGGCGCCAGTACGCCTACCTCAAGGCCCGCCGCCCCGAGCAGGCGGAACACCTGGCCCGCCTCGCCCGGCTCGCCGGCCCCGGGCACGACTGAGCCCGGGGCCCGGGGCCCCGATTCGTTGTGGCGGATGCCGTCCCCCCAAGCCGGGGCCGGCGTCCGCCCCGAGACCGCTCGTCGGGCTGCCTCAGGGGAGTCGGGCTGCCTCATCGGACAGGGGAGTGCTCCGGGACCGCCCCCGCATACGGCTCCCGCGGCACGGTGCAGCAGACGTACAAGGCGGCCTTGAACGGCTACGCCGTCAGCCTCTCCGACATGGTCGCGTACGCCTGCACGGCGGTCCGTGAGGCGGCCCGGGACGGCGCCGAGCGCCACCACCGGAACCCGCTCCCCACCGTGTGACCCCGGGCTATCCGAGGCCGGCCGCTGCCGCCCATCGGCCGAGTTCCTGCTGTACGGCCGTACGCTGCCCGGCCGTCGCCGGGGCCGCGCTGATCAGCGCGAAGTGCAGGCCTTCGGCGGCGCCGGACAGGAGGATGCGGCGGGCGTTCGTGCCGCCGGGCTCGGGGGCGATGGCGATGGCTCCGGTGGTTCCGGGGCCGGTGACCGTGCCGAGGTCCGAGACGACCGTGGTCGTGGCGGGATCGAAGCCGGCGGGCAGGTGCAGTTCCGTCGGCGCGCTCGCGTTCCCGCCGCGCCACACCAGTACTCCGTACGGCAGCTCGGAGCCGGTCAAGCGCGCCAACTCCGGCATGCCGGCGGGTATCTGGCTCCAGGTGACAGTGGTACCGGCGTCGCGCGAGCGGTCCTCGTAGAGGAAGGCGAGCGTGTGGCCGGCGACCGCGGTCGGGTACAGCCGGTCCAGGAGTCGCGCGTCCTGACGCAGCACCGGGGTGCCGCTGTCGTCGAGGCGTACGGCGGACAGGTCCTCGTCGTTCCAGGCGTCGCCCGTGGTCCGGATCTTGCCCGGGTTGTCGTTCATCGCCTCGTGGTGGCGGCCGCTGTAGATGTCCCACTGCCACTGGTTCGCGGACAGGACGGGTCCGGCCGCGGCCGGGTTCTGCCACCAGGCACGGCCGCCGAGTCCGCTGTCGAGCGCCTGGTACTGGCCCTTGCCCACGGACGGGGCCTTGTCGGACGAGGTGCCGGTCAGTGGATGGCCGAACTCGCTGACGATGGCCGGGGAATCGAGAGCGGTGGACTTGTTGCGCACGGAGTTGAAGTCCGCGGTGTACGCGCCGTCCTTGGCCTTGGACAGGTTGAAGAAGCCGGACATCCGCGCCTGGTCGTAGAAGTGCGTGTTGAACACGTACCGCGGCCCCAGGGTTCCGACGCCGCCGAGGCCACCGGTCTGCTTCATGAAGGCGAGGTTGGAGTTCCAGAACATGTTCGGCTCGACGAGGGCGGGTTTGCCCTGCCAGCCCGCCGCGTCCATGCGCGCCCGAAACTTCTCGTAGAACGGCCAGAGGCGTCCCTGCTCCCAAGCGGCGCCGTCCTCGCCGCTCGCGTACTGCCCCGCGTAGGGCTCGTTGTACGGGTCGAACCCGGCGACCGCGGCGAACTCCGTGGCGTCGAGATGAGCCGCGAGGTACGTCATGGTCGCCTGGGCGGTGTCTAGGAAGGCGTCCTGGATGCCGTTCCGGTTGATCCAGAAGTCGCGCATGGCGCTCTTGACCGTCTGGTTCTGGGTGATGTTCTGGCCCCAGTGGGCGCAGATCCCGCAGAACTCCCTCGGGTAGCCGCCCGCCTGGACCACCCAGCGCGGTGCGCCGTCGCCCGAGTACCAGCTGTCCTTGTCGAAGACGTACCGCGAGAAGAGGTCCTGGTGGAAATCGGGGTACACGCGCAGCCCGACGGCCAGGAACTCCCGCATCTGCGCCGTCGCCCGGCTCAGGTAGACCTCGTCGACCTGCCCCCGGGCCGGCTCGGCCGCTGCCCACGACAGGAGGAAGCGGACGGAGTTCGCTCCGCCCAGCTCGCGCAGGGCCCGTGCCGACTTCCGTGCGTCCTCGACGCTCGCGAAGGGCAGCCCGCCGTTCTCGGCCAGCTTGGTCTCGCCGGAGACGTTGAACCCGCGCAGGACCACCTCGCGCCCGTAGCCGTCGACGAAGTGCGTTCCGCTGACGGTCACTTCGGCCGCCCGTGCGTCGTACGGGACGGACCCGGCGGCGTGCGCCGGGGCTCCCGCGTACAGAGAGGACATGGCGAGGACGGCGAGTGCCGCACCCCACGCCCGTCGGCCGGAGCCGTACGGCTGACGCTTCGCCTGGGTCATCATGGGCCGTACTGTCATTGGTATCTGATGAACCGTCAATCACTTGGGCGCGCTGACCGCGCTGGAGGCCTCCGGGGGTCCCGTCAGGGAGATGGGGAGTCGGTCGTGCGGGCGATGCCGTCGGGGCGGCCGTCGATCCACGCGTGTCGCGCCGCGTCGCGAGCGGCGGGGGGACCGCCGGGGGGACCGCCGGGGTGTCGGTTACGGGTGCGGACGTTCTCCACGACCGCCCAGCCCCTGCCGCCGTCGAAGGTTCTGAACTCGACCAGGTGGTGGTCGAGGTGTCCAGTGATCATCACTGCCATGAGGGACAGGTACTCTCCCCGGAGGTCGGGGGTGAGCTCGCCCTCCTGCGGCCCTCCCAGGAGGACCTGCTGTTCCTCGGCCAGGAGCGTGCAAGTGGTCTGGACGGCTCGGACGAGTGCCTCGAACCGCTCCCCGCCCAACCGCGTCCGTAAGAACTCCAGATGGGCGCCGAGGACGTCGGCCTCCCGGCCGCCTTCCGACCCACCGGGATCCTCCTGCGCTCCAGGTCCTCCAGGGTCCGGCGGATGGTTCTCGGTCATGCTTCCGCCCTTCCCCCAACGGCCGCTGCCCTGTGCAGTGTAGGCAGGGGCCCGCGCTCCGACGGCGCTCTTCGGCCACCCGGCCGGCCCCGGCAGCCTTCTGCGCGGCGTCCCTGCCCAGGCGCCCCGAACGCAATCGACTATGCCAATTGCACATTCAAAAGGAATGCGATTTCGGCAATTCCGGGATGGATTACCCGCGTTCACTCTCCCAACGTTGACAGCGTGCTGCGCCTTGAGGGTAAATGAGTTCACAGGTGGCCTGATGTGGTCGCAGGTAGGCTGGATCAGGCCACTCCGTGACCGGTTCATTCCACCCGTCACCTGGTGTGGCCGTGGCGATGTCGCAGTAGAGGGGTGTTTGGGTCGCGGGTGTACAGCGTGGTCGTGTAGTGAGCGGGTATTGACGCATCCGATTCTTCCGTGGGGGATCAATGGCCCAGCTCAGTTCTTTTTCCGTCCCCGAGTTCCACCTTCCGTTCGGAAACTCCAAGCATCCCGGGGCCGCCCGGGCGAACGCCGAGGCGACCTCGTGGGTGTTGCAGCACGAGCTCGTGACCGCGGCAGCCGAGCAGTTCTCGGGCATCGGCGTGGGCCACCTGGCCGGCCGGGTGAGCGGTGACGTCCCCTACGAGCGGGTCCTCTTGCTCGCCGAGTGGATGGCCTGGTCGTTCGTCCTGGACGACCAGCACGACCACCTCATCAGGGCGGGAGAGGTCGCGGCCTGGCGGCCCGTCACCGACGCGATCACCGGCTATCTGCGAACGGGGCGGATCGAGACGTCGGCAGCGGGCCGAAATCCGTTGGTGACGGGATTCGTCGACCTGTGCGACCGGATCCTGGCCGGCATGTCCGAGGGGACCGCGGCCCGGTACCGCACCCATGTCCCCCTCATGCTGCACTCCTTGGACCAAGAGGCGGGCAACCGCGCCGCCGCGCAGCGCCCGGGGGTCCAGGAGTACGTCCTCATGCGCCGCCACAGCTCCCAGATCCTTCCGATGATGGACATGGTGGAGGCCGGGCTCGGGATCGACCTCCCCCAGAACGTCCACGACCTCCCCGAGTTCCAAGCCCTCGCCGCGAGCGTGCTCGACGTCATCTCGTGGGGCAACGACGTGTTCTCCCTGCCGAAGGAGCACGCCTGTGGGGACACCAACAACCTCGTCTCCCTCGTCTCCTTTTGGGAGAGGTGCTCCCTCCCTGACGCCGTCCAGGCGGTCGAGGGACGCATTCAGGAGCGCATCGAGCAGTATCTGACCGAAGAACAACGTCTGATTCAGGCCGTCAACGCGCTCCCCGGGACGGAACCGTCGCTGGTTGACGCCGTCTCCCGCTGCGTGCGCAGTTACGAGGACTGGATGATCGGCGCCGATCTGTGGCAGCGTTACGAGTGCACGCGGTACAGCGACGAACGGTTCGCGGCCGGACTGGAGTCTGCGTACACCCGCCCGGATCTTGTCTCCGCGGCGTGACGGAAAGTCAGTTCATGGCAACTGAAGCGCATTCCGGTCCCGAGGTCCATGCTCCGGTCGCCCCAGGGCGGTTACCGCTCTTGGGCCACGCACTGCAACTGTGGCGCCGGCCGATCGCGTTCCTGGAGTCGCTCCGGGAACACGGCGACATCGTACGGCTCGACATCGGCACCTGGCCCGTCCACGTCCTGACGAGCCCGGAGCACGTCCACTCCGTACTGGTCCAGCAGGCGCAGCAGTTCGGCCGGGGCAGGATCTTCGACAGGCTCCGCCCGGTGTTCGGCAACGGGATCGTGACCACCGACGGCGATTTTCATCGCAAGCAGCGCCGGATGATGCAACCCGCCTTCCACCGCAACCACATCGCCGAGTACGCCGAGGTGATGTGCCGGCGGGCGGAGGCGATGTCCGCGTCGTGGACGGCCGGCCGTGAGATCTCCATGGTCACGGAGGCGCGCGGCTACGCGATGTCTTCGGTCGCCGAGATGATCTTCTCGGGGGAACTGAGCCGGCCCGCCGTCGACGAGGTGCACCGCTCGCTGCCCATCGTCCTGGAGGGCATGCTCGTGCGGGCGGTCATGCCCAAGTCGCTGGACCGGCTGCCCATTCCGTACAACCGGCGGTTCGACGGCGCGGCCGCCCGGCTGCGCCGGACCATCGACGAGGTGATCGAGCAGTACCGCGCCGAGGAGCCGGCCGAGCGGGGTGACCGCCACGACCTGCTCTCCTTGCTGATGGCGGGCGTGGACTCCGAGACCGGCTCGACGATGGATGCCGAGCAGGTGCGGGACGAGGTCATCGCCATCATGCTCGCCGGCACCGAGACCTCCGCGACCACCCTGTCCTGGATCTTCCACGAGATCGGCCGGCACCCCGAGGTGGAGGCGCGCATCCACGCCGAAGTCGACTCGGTGGTGGGGTCCAGGCCCGTGCGTCCCGAAGACATACCCGCGCTGACGTACACGCACGACGTCTTCCAGGAGGCCCTGCGCCTGCATTCCCCCTTGCTCTTCACCCGCAGGGCCCTGGCCCCCCTCACCCTCGGCGGAATCTCGATCCCGGCCGGCGCGGAACTGGCCTACAGCCCGTACGCGTTGCACCGGGACCCCGTGCTTTTCCCCGACCCCGGCGTCTTCGACCCGGACCGCTGGCAGAAGGGGGCGAAGGAGCGGTCCCGTACTCACAGTTACGTTCCGTTCGGGGCCGGCCAGCACAAGTGCATCGGCGATTCCTTCGCGGTGGCGGAGATCCTGACCGCGGTGGCGACCGTCGCCTCGCGATGGCACCTGAAGCCCGCCCCGGGCATCACCGTGCGCGAGCTTCCCGCAGGGATCCCGCAGCCCAGCGAACTGCCGATGATTCCCGTGGCGCGGAAGATACAACACTCTTCTCATACGAGTGAGGAGATACCGCAATAGTGTGCTGAAACAACATCAACTCCTCCTCCGGCCCGTACACTCTGCCGCACGTGCTAGAGGGGGCAAAGGATGTCGCAGGTCACGGAACCGAGAAGCTGGAACACTCAGCCCCTGCTGGAGCGGGAGGCGGAAGTCCGCGCGATCCAGCGCGCGGTGGACGTACTCTGCGGCATCTCGGGCAACGGCCCGGCCAACCGCAGCGGCGGTGTTCTGACCTTCGCCGGGTCGGCCGGCATAGGAAAGACCACCCTGCTGAACGAGGCCCGCCGCCACGCCGCCGACCGCTCCTGCACCGTGCTCTTCGCGCGCGGCGGCGAGCAGGAGCGGCAGGTTCCGTTCCACGTGATGCGCCAGCTCATCCAGCCGGCCCTCGCCGCCATGAGCGAGGACGAACGGCGCGACGCGCTCGGCAACTGGTACGGCATCATCGCCCCCGCGCTCGGGCTGACCGCCGCCCCGAAGGGGCCGACGGGGCCCGACCCGCAGGGCGTGCGCGACGGACTCGACTGGGTGGTCACGCACCTGGCGGTACGCAACGCCCCCGTCGTGCTGATCGTCGACGACGCGCACTGGGCGGACGCGGAGTCCCTGAGCTGGCTCACCTCCTTCGCGGCGCGCGCCGAGGAACTGGCCATGCTGATCTTGGTGGCCTGCCGGCCCGACGAGATCCCCGCCGACGCCGGCGCGCTGCGCGCCCTCATGGGACGCCAGGGGGCGCGCCCGCACGAGCTGGCACCCCTGACCACGAGCGCCGTCGCGCGCATCGTGCGTGACGCCCTCGGCGAGAACGCGGACAACGTGTTCTGCCGCGAATGCTGGGCGATCACCGGCGGAAACCCCTTCGAGGTGGTCGAGCTGGTCATGAAGGGCCGCGACCGCGGGATGAAGCCGTACCAGGGCAACATCCCCCAACTGCGCGACCTGGCTTCCGCGGTCAAGGGCAGCGGCCTGATCGACCGGCTCGAACAGCTCGGCCCGTCCACCGTCCGGCTCGCATGGGCCGCCGCCGTGCTCGGCACCGCGGTCCCCCTCGGCATCGTCGCCGGCGTGGCCGCCCTCGGTGAGGCGCAGGCCGCCGAAGCCATCGACCGGCTGCGGGCCGCACGCATCCTGACCGTCCTCACGGGCGTACGGCGCAAGGAAGTCGTGGAGTTCTTCCACCCGCTCATCGCCACCGCCGTGTACCGCTCGATTCCGCCCGGTGTACGCGTGGGCATGCACGGGATGGCCGCCCAGGCCGTGATCGACGACGGGCAGGGTTCCGCGGCCGCCGCCCGCCACCTGCTGGAGATGCACCCCGAGGGCGACCCGTGGGTCGTACAGCAGCTGCGCCAGGCGGCGCGAGAGAGCTTCTCCGCGGGTGCTCCTGATGCCGCGCGCCGCTACCTGGCACGTGCCCTGCGCGAGCCCCCGGAGGTGGAGGACCGCGCCGAGGTCCTGTTCGAACTCGGATCCGCCAACCTCCTGCACGAGCCCGCGACGACGATCAACCAGCTCAGGGCCGCGCTGGAGGAGCCCAAGACCGACCAGGCCCTGCGCGAGGCGATCACGTACCGGCTCGCCCAGGCACTCGGCCACACGGGTCAGCTGGGTCTGGCGGCGGGGCTCCTCGCGGACGAGGCCCGGCGTGCCACGAGCTCCCGTACGCGGCTGCGCATGCAGGCCGAGCAGTTCAAATGGAACGCTGTCAGGTTCGACGAGGAGAACTCGCCCGCTCGTTCCCGGCTCCTCGCCCAGTTCGCCAAGCGGCTCACCGGTCGGGGTCTGCCCGAGCGGCACATCCTCGGTCTGCGGGCCTGGGACGCCGCGATGCGCGGCGAGCCCGCCTCCACCGCCCTGGAGTACGCGGAGCAGGCGCTCGACGGGGGCATGAGCTGGACCGACCAGGACTTCGGTTTCGAGGTGCCCGCCGTCCTCGCGGTCACGCTCATGTACTGCGACCAGCCCGGCCGGGCCGAGGACCTCTTCAACACGGCGATCGTCGAGTTCGAGGGGAAGGGCTGGCGCGGCGCACACCTGTCGTTCGTCTACACCCTGCTCGGCTACGTCCGCTACCGGCGCGGGCAGCTCGCCGAGGCCGAGGACTTCGTACGCAACGGCCTGCAGATCGCCGACCGCGTCGGCACCGGGATCCCGGCGCAGTGGTACGCGATCGGTACCCTCATCGAGACCCTGCTCGCCCGGGGGAACACCGCCGAGGCCCAGCGCATCGCCAAGGCCTACAAGCTGGCCGACGGCTTCCCGCAGGCCGTGGTCTATCCCGATCCGCAGGCCGTGTGGGGCAAACTGCTCCTGGCCCAGGGCAGGATCGAGGAGGCGGAGCACCACCTCACCGCAGCCGGCCGGCGCCTGGATCTGCGCGGAACGCGCAATCCCTCGTGGAGCCCCTGGCAGCTGGACTTGGCGCTCGCGCAGGCAACGCACGCGCCCGAGCAGGCACGGGCCACGGCGGCCGAAGCGGTCGCACGGGCCCGCGCGTTCGGGACGTCCAGCGTGATCGGACACGCCCTGCGCGTCGCGGCCGCGGCCACGGACCCGTCCCAGGCGGCGGGCCTGCTGCAGGAGGCGGTGGAGCACCTCGAACAGTCTCCGGCCGCCTGCGAACTCGCGCACGCGCTCATCGACCACGGCATGGCCCTGCACGCCATCGGCGCCCCGCACCTGGCGGCCCAACAGACCTACCGGGGCATGGAGGTGGCCGCCGACTGCGGCGCCGAAGGGCTCGTGAGCCGGGCCAGGACCCAGCTGGCCTCGGCAGGTCTGCGGCCTCGCCGGTTGCGCACCTCCGAGCAGGACACCTTGACCGTCGCCGAGCTCACGGCTGCCCGCCACGCCTCGGACGGGATGGACAACAGGGCGATCGCCGCGGCGATGCACACCAACGCCCAAGCGGTGTCCGAGCTGTTGTCCGCGGTCTTCACGAAACTGGGCACCGACCGGCTCGGACTGCACCGGGCGCTCGGAGCCTGATCGCACGGCCGGCCCGGCGGGGAGCCCGGGCCGGCGTCGGTGTCCCCGGTGCGGACCGGCGGCCGTCTGCACGTGAATCCCGTGATCACCGCCTGGCACGACGGGCGTGCACGACGGGGTGCTCGACGGGGTCGACACCCGTACACCCGGGTCGCTACGAGGGAGCGGCGGCCGGGGTCGAACGGTCGGTCTCCGGGCCGGCCGGCGGCTCGACGAGCTGCTCGCGCAGGTACCTCCACACCACCGCGAGCAGCGCCGCGGCGGGAACCGCCAGCAGGCTGCCGACCACTCCGGCGAGACTGCCTCCCAGGGTCACCGCCAGCAGGACCACCGCCGCGTGGAGCCCGAGACCGCGGCTCTGGATCATCGGCTGGAAGACGTTTCCCTCCAGCTGCTGCACCACGACGATGATCACCAGCACGATCAGCGCGTCCGTCAGACCGTTCGAGACCAGCGCGATGAGCACCGCGACCAGGCCGGCGAACAGGGCGCCCACGATCGGCACGAACGCGGACACGAAGGTCAGCACCGCCAGGGGCAACACCAGGGGAACACCGACGATCCACAGCCCCAGCCCGATGAAGACGGCATCGAGCAGACCGACGAACGCTTGCGAGCGAACGAACGAACCGAGGGTCTCCCAGCCGCGCTCGGCGACCACGGGGACGTCGGTGGCGAGCCGGCCGGGGAGTTGCCGGGTGAGCCACGGCAGGAACCGCGGGCCGTCCTTGAGGAAGAAGAACATCAGGAAGAGGGCCAGGACGGCGGTGACCAGGCCGCTGAAGATGGTGCTCACGCCGGTGACGACCGTGGACACCGTGGTGCCGATGCTGTGCTGGACGCGGTCGACCGCGGTGTCGAACGCCGCCGTGATCTGGGCGTCGCCGATGTTCAGCGGCGGCCCGGCAGCCCACCCGCGCAGCTGCTGGATCCCCTTGACCACGCCGTCGCCCAGCTCGCCGGCCTGCGACGCCACCGGCACGGCGATCAGCGCCACGACACCTGCGGCGACCACGAGGAACAGTACGGTCACCAAGGACGCGGCCACGGCCGGAGGCCACCCGCGCCGGCGCAGGAAGGCGACCAGGGGCCACGTCAGCGTGGTGAGCAGCAGGGCCACGACCAGCGGCCAGAGCACCGACCACATCCGGCCCAGGAGCCACAACGTCACGGCAGCCATCACGAGGACCAGCAGCAACTGGGCACAGACCCGTGCGGACGCTCGTAGCGCGGACGCCGTCTTTCTCGAACTCAGCGTGTCAGACATGGGCTCACCCTATGGAACACCCAACACCCAACGCCCCACGCCCCACGCCGCCGGCCCCGGCCCCGATGGGCAGGGCATGGAGCGGGGAATGCGGGGTACTCGCGGGGCATGACGGCTGGCGGAGCGGTACGCGAGGGTGTGGAGACCGCTTCGAGCGGCGGCAAGGCACGGGGGGTGCTGGCCCGGTGCGGCCTGGGGACGCGTGGGCTGCTCTACGTGCTCATCGGCGTACTCGCGGTGCGCGTCGCCTTCGGTGTGAACGGCGGCGGGTCAGCGGACCGGACGGGCGCACTGCAGGAGCTCGCGGACAAGCCCTTCGGCGGTGTCCTCGTATGGGCCGTCGGCATCGGGCTGGTCTGCATGACGCTGTGGCGGCTTTCGGAGGCGGCCCTGGGTGCGGCCGGCCCCGACGGGGACAAGCCCGGCAAGCGGCTGGCCGCGGCGGCCCGGGCCGTGTTCTACGGGGTCGTCGCGTTCTCCGTGCTCTCCTTCGCCGCCGGTACCGGCGGGGGCGGCCAGTCCGGCGACGAGCAGTCGCGCGATGTGACGGCCCGGGTGCTGGATGTGCCCGGTGGTCCGTGGTGGGTGGCGGCAGCGGGCGCGGGGATCGCCATCGGCGGTGTCGTGATCGCCGTACAGGCGGCGCGGCGCACCTTCCGCAAGCACCTGGCGATGGAACGACAGCCCGAGGGGGTCCGTACGGCGGTCGAGGTCCTCGGGGTGGTGGGCGGTGTGGCGCGCGGCGCCGTCTTCGCCGCGGCCGGCGCCTTCGCCGTGCACGCCGCCGTGAGCTACGACCCGGCGAAGGCGAAGGGGGTCGACGACACCCTGCGTGCGTTCACCCAGACCCCCGCGGGCCCGTGGCTGCTCGTGGTGGTCGCCGTCGGGCTCGTGCTGTTCGGGTTGTTCTCCTGGGCCATGGCCTGTTGGCGCCGGGTCTGAGCCTGCCTGCCCGTACGGGACGCAGGACTTCGGCGACACCCGCTGATCCGGTACCTCCCGCCGCGCGACCGAGCGGGCCGCGGGCGCATGGAACCGGCGGCACGGGACACACGTATGCCAACCGGCCCGAACGCGAAGGCAGTCGGGCCGACCGTCCTTGCGTCCACCGCGCTGACATTCCCGCCCGCCATGTTCCCCCTCGCGTTAAGTCCAGGAGATCCGATGTCCCGTACGAAAGAGTCGGCCGGTCCGGTCGCGAGCACTACCCGGTCGCCGGGGGCGCCGTCGGCAGAGGTGCGGGTGGCGCGGCTGCGGCGGCGCCTGGAACGGCTGATAGGGATCGCGGCCACCGAGGGCAACGCGCTCACCCCCTTGCGCAACGGGGACGAGATCTTCGCGGCGATGCTCCGCGGCATCCGCGGTGCCCGGTACACGGTGGACATGATGACGTTCGTGTACTGGAGGGGCGAAATCGCCCGCGACTTCGCCCGGGCACTCGCCGAGCGGGCCCGCGCCGGAGTGCGGGTGCGGCTGCTCCTCGACGGCTTCGGTAGCCGTCTGATCGAAAGGGAGCTGCTGGACGACATGGAGCGGGCCGGCGTGCAGGTGGCGTGGTTCCGCAAGCCGCTGTACCTCTCACCGCTCAAGCAGAACCACCGCTGTCACAGAAAGGTCCTCGTCATCGACGAGGAGACCGCGTTCACCGGCGGGGTCGGGATCGCGGAGGAGTGGTGCGGGAACGCGCGCGACACGCATGAATGGCGCGACACGCACGTCGAGGTCCGCGGACCCGCCGTCGACGGGATCGCCGCCGCGTTCGCGCAGAACTGGGCCGAGTGCCACGACGAACTCTTCGACGACCGGGACCGGTTCGTCGACCACCGCCCACAGGGTGACGCGATCGTCCAGGTCGTGCGCGGCTCGGCCAGCTTCGGCTGGCAGGACATGCAGACGCTGATGCGCGTCATGCTGGAGTCCGCCGAGGAGCGCTTCCGCCTGGCCACCGCCTACTTCTCACCGGACGCGTACTTCGTCGAGCTGCTCTGCGCCACCGCCCGGCGCGGGGTCGAGGTGGAGATCCTGCTCCCGGGCCCGCACACCGACAAACGAGTCTGCCAGCTCGCCGGCCAGCACCACTACGCGGAGCTCATCGCCTGCGGAGTGAAGATCTACCAGTACCAGCCGACGATGATGCACGCGAAGGTCATCACCGTCGACCGCGTCGCCGCACTGATCGGGTCCACCAACTTCAACCGCCGCTCCCTCGATCACGACGAGGAGGTCATGCTCGCGGTGCTCGACGAGCAGGTCACCGGCGTCCTCGACGGACACTTCGACGAGGACCTGGCCGTGAGCGAGTTGATCCGGGAAGGGCGCTGGAAGCGACGCTCCGCCCTCCAGCGAGCCCGGGAACTCGCCGTGCAGCCGGTGCGCCGCTTCCTGTGAGCGTCAGGTGACCCGAAGACCGACCGCCAGGGTCAGTTCGAGGACCCGCTGCGGCGATGCGAGATCCGGAAACAGCTCCCGCAGCTGCGACATCCGGTACCGGACCGTCTGGGGATGGACGAACAACGCCGCCGCCACCTCGTCCCGCCTGCCCTGGTGCAGCAGCCACGCCCGCAACGTCTCCTCCAGCCGCCGTGCGGTCGCGACGGGCAGGGTCCGCAACGGTGCGAGGGATCGGGCGCGCAGGTCCGCGAACGCGTCCGCGTCGGCGCTCAGCACCAGCTCGGGCAGGTGGTCCTCGGTATCGCGGATATCAGGGGAGAGGGAGCGCGCGCGTACGGCGCGTGCGTACGAGGCGGACGCACGAGTCCAGGGCCGGGCCGGGCCGACCACGGCGGTGCGTTCGGTCAGCTGCCGCAAGAGATGTGGTCGGTCGGCATCGGGGACGAGCAGTACACCGGTGTCGTCCGGCAGATCATCGAGGACGAGGGTGCTCGGGTCGAGCGCGCGGTAGGCGGGGCGGGCCTGGGCGGCGGGCAGCAGGACCGCGGTCAGGGAAACCGGAGGCTGCCATCCGGCCCGTTGAACGGAGGCGAGCAGTACGTCCGGGCCGGCGTCGGCGAGGAGGTCGCGGGCCAGGTGTTCCAGGTGGCGTTCGTGGGCCCTGCCCCGGGCGGCCAGTTCGTCGGCGTGGCCCGCTGCGCTCGCGGCGGAGAGCTCGTCGATGTAGGCGAAGGTCAGCTCGGCGAACTTGGCGACCTCGGCGGCCGGCAGACCTGCGGGTACGGCACCCGCTGCCAGGCATCGCCAGGCCACGCGGGCACCTACGCGGTAGGCGCTGAGCAGGGCGTCCATCGAACGGCCGTCGCGCACCTCGCCGCGGCCCAGCTCGTAGGCTGCGTCACCGCCGTCGCCGCCCGTGGCGTTCCCGCTCGCGAGGTCCAGGTAGTGCCCCAGGGCGGTGCGGACGGATCGGCGGATGGTGGCGCCCATGCGGCCCGAAAGGGCGTTGGCGTAGGGATGGACCTCGTCGATGATCGCCTGGACGACCTCGTCGGCGGTGGTCTTCAGCGCGGCCCGCAATGCGGTGACCGTCGTCTCGTCCAGGGTCAGCTCGCTGGCCCTCCGGATTGCATGACTCACGTTTTTGTTCCCTGCGAACAATTCAGCCGACCAGATTTACGTCCTGCGGTCAGGACTTTACCCCCTGAGGCATACCAAGCTGGGGCCATGACGAGTACAGCCCTTCGCAGCAGGGCGTGGAAACTGCTGGAGATGGTCACGACGCCGCTGCTGCCGTCGGACTACCTCGACCTGGTCAGCCCGCTGCGTGCGGGCGCCGACCTGCGTGGGCGCATCGAGGCCGTGCACCCCGAGACGGATGACGCCGCGACCATCGTGATCAGGCCGGGACGGGGCTGGCGCGGCCACACGGCCGGTCAGTACGTGCGGATCGGGGTCGACGTCGACGGGGTGCGCCTGTGGCGTGCCTACTCCCTCACCTCGCCGACCAACCGCCAGGACGGCCGCGTCACGATCACCGTGAAGGCGATCCCGGACGGCAAGGTCAGCAACCACCTGGTCCGCACGGCGAAACCGGGCACGCTGATCCAGCTCGACCAGCCGACCGGTGACTTCGTGCTGCCCCAGGTCAAGCCCGCCAAGGTCCTGTACCTGACGGCCGGCAGCGGCATCACGCCCGTGATGGGCATGCTGCGCGACATCGAGTTCGACGACGCCGTCATGGTCCACTGCGCGCCGCAGCCGCACGACGTGATCTTCCGCAGCGAGCTGCACGACCTGGTCGCGGACAAGAAGCTGCGGCTCACCGAGGTGCACACCGACACGGACGGCATGCTCGACATCGCCCGTCTCGACGAACTCGTGCCCGACTGGGCCGAGCGCGAGACCTGGGCTTGCGGACCCGCGGGCCTGCTCGACGCCGCCGAAGAGCACTGGGCCGCGCACGGCGTACGAGAGCGCCTGCACACCGAACGCTTCCGGCCCGGCATCGTCGTCACCGGCGACGGCGGCGAGGTCACCTTCAGCGCCACCGGCAAGACCGTCGACGCGGACGGCGCCACGCCGTTGCTGGACATCGGCGAGGAGGCCGGCGTTCTCATGCCCTCCGGGTGCCGCATGGGCATCTGCTTCGGCTGCGTCACGCCGCTCAAGGCGGGCGCCGTCCGCGACCTGCGCACCGGCGAGATCACCGAGGCCGAGCCGGGCGTCCTCATCCAGACCTGTGTGTCCGCCGCGGCGGGCCCCTGCGACATCGAACGGTAGGACCACCCTTGACCGCAACCGACCCCACCGCCCACCTGACCGCGGAGCAGATCGAGGAGCTCGGCCGCGAGCTCGACGCGATCCGCGACGAGGTGATCGCCGGCCGCGGCGAGAAGGACGCCGCCTACATCCGCAAGGTCATCTCGGCGCAGCGCAAGCTCGAGCTGGTCAGCAGGGGCGTGCTGCTGTTCTCGATCTTCCCGCCCGCGTGGCTGATCGGCACCGCCGGCCTGTCCGTGGCGAAGATCATGGACAACATGGAGATCGGCCACAACATCCTGCACGGCCAGTGGGACTGGATGCGGGACCCGAAGATCCACTCCACCACCTGGGAGTGGGATCACGTCTCGCCGTCCGAGCAGTGGAAGCACTCGCACAACGAGCTGCACCACACCTACACCAACGTGATCGGCAAGGACAACGACCTCGGCTACGGCATCATGCGCGTCGACGAGGACCAGCGGTGGCACCCGTTCCACCTCGGCCAGCCGCTGTGGAACTTCCTCAACGCCTGCTTCTTCGAGTACGGCATCGCGGCGTACGACCTGGAGCTCGGCAGGAACCTGAGCAAGCGCCGCCGCAAGAACCCGGAGTTCCGCGCGCGGGCCAAGGCCGTGGGCCGCAAGATCCGCAAGCAGGTGCTCAAGGACTACGTGATCCACCCGCTGCTGTCGGGCCCGTCGTTCCTCCCCACGCTCGCCGCCACGTTCACCGCGAACCTGGTCCGCAACATCTGGACCCACTCGGTGATCATGTGCGGGCACTTCCCCGAGGGCGTGCAGGTCTTCGAGCGCCGGTCGATCAAGGGCGAGACGCGCGGCCAGTGGTACCTGCGCCAGATGATGGGTTCGGCGAACATCAGCGGCAGCAAGGCCATGCACTTCATGACCGGCAACCTGTCGCACCAGATCGAGCACCACCTGTTCCCGGACCTGCCGAGCAACCGGTACGCCGAGGTCGCGGTGAAGGTGCGCGCACTGTTCGACAAGTACGAGCTGGAGTACGTCACCGGGCCGCTGCCCAAGCAGGTGTTCTCCGCGTGGCACAAGGTCTTCCGGCTGTCGCTGCCGAACAAGAAGCCCAAGGTCAAGACGCCGGACCGCGAGCGGGAGCTCGTCGCGGCCTGATTCCCGGTACGGGTTCGGTGGGCGGGGCCGAACGGTCCGCATCCTCATCCTGGATCAGAGGGGTGCGTCTCCGGTGCCGCGGTCCGGTGGAATGCGAGTGCGGGAGTCCGTGGAGCGGGCCGTGAGCCGGTCGATGACCGCGACCACGCCGTCCAACTGTCCGGCGAGACGGAGCGCGACGGGGATCTGGCCGCTCATGGGCAGTCGGCCGTCCAGGGTGACGACCCCGTCCACCACGCGCACGCGCACGGCGTCGGCGTCGATGCCCATCGTGTCCGTCAGCACCTCCTCGACCAGCACCCGGCGTATCTCGCGGTCCGGGCGCAGGAACACACGCAGGAGGTCCCGCCGGGTCACGATGCCGACCAGACGGTCCTCATCGTCGATGACCGGCAGTCGCGTCACGCCCCGTCGGGTGATGAGGCGGGCGGCCTCGGTGACCGTCTGCTCGGCGTGGACCGTGACGGCCGGCGCGGTCATCAGGTCCTGGGCGGTGAGACGGTCCTGGGTGAGCAGGTCGGACCGCGAAATGACGCCGAGGACGCGTTCGTCCGCGTCCACGACCGGCACGCCGCCGATGTCGTGTTCGACGAGCAGCGCGGCCACGTCCGCGCACTGAGTACCCCCGAGGACGGAGACGACCTCGTCGGTCATCAGGAAGCCGACCTTGGCGTGCTTCATCTGTGGCCCTCCTGTCGCCTTCGGCCAGTGAGCACGCCGTGCGGAGCGCCCTCACCAGCCACCATCCGCCGCGTACGCCCGCGGTGCGAGGGCCGAACGGGTCCTGTGTCAGGACTGACCAGACCCCGGCGCTGTGCGGTCGCCGAGGCGGTGCTTGGCGGCCAGGGGACTACGCTGAAGTCCGGGCGGGTGCGCAGAGCCCCTCGCCGCCGGAGGTGTCCATGGTCGGGGACGATCGAGATGCGTCGGCGAGCCGGATTCCGCAGCCGAGGCTGGACGCCCTCCAGGCGGAGATCACCGACGCGCGGGGTACCCGTGACCGGCTGAAGGGGCTGCTGGAGGCGGTCATGTCGCTGGGGCAGGAGCTGGACCTGGCCCAGGTGCTGCGCGGGATCGTGGAGGCCGCGGTCGTTCTCGTGGACGCGGAGTACGGCGCGCTGGGGGTGGTGGGGGACGACGAGAAGCTCGCGGAGTTCATCCCGGTGGGCATCGGCGACCGGCTCCGGGCGCGGATCGGATCCCTTCCCACCGGACACGGACTGCTGGGCGAGCTGGTCAGGCACCCCCGGCCGCTGCGCCTGCGAGACCTTTCGCAGCATCCGGCCTCCGCCGGTTTCCCGGAGCACCACCCACCGATGCGCTCCTTCCTCGGCGTACCGATCCGGGTCCGGGACGAGGTGTTCGGCAACCTCTACCTGACGGAGAAGCGGGGCGGGAAGGCCTTCGACGCGGACGACGAAGAGGTCTTGTCCACCCTCGCGGTCGCCGCCGGCGTCGCCGTGGACAACGCCCGCCTGTACGAGGAAGTCCGGCTCCGGGAGCGCTGGTTGGCGGCCAGTTCCGATTTCACGAGCGCCCTCCTGTCGGGCTCCTCCGAGATCGAGGTGCTGGAGGGCATGCTGGAGCGGGCCCGCGACATCATCTCGGCCGAGATGTGCGTCTTCTACCAGGTGGGGCCCGGCGGCGAGCTGCGCGGCTCCCTGGCCTTGGGGGAGGGGGCCGAAGCGCACCGCGGGATCGTGCTGCCCGGCGGCGAGGGGATCCTGGCCGCGGTCGTCCCGGCGCGGGACGGACTGGTCACCCTGGCCGATGTGGCCACCGACGCCCGGATCGCGGCGCAGCCGGACGTCTGGACGGGCTTCGGACCGGCGGCAGCCGTCGCGGTGGGCACCAGGGCGAAGCTGCGCGGGGTACTGATGCTGGCGCGGCGTACCGGCCGGCGGGCGTTCGCCGCGGCCGAGGTCGCGCCCCTGCCCGGCTTCGCCGGGCAGGCGGCCCTGGCGCTCGAGCTGGCCGACCGGCGCCGGGACACCGAGCAGGTGAGCCTGCTCGCGGACCGCGACCGGATCGCCCGCGACCTGCACGACCTGGCGATCCAGCGGCTCTTCGCGACCGGGATGACCTTGCAGAGCGCGCAGCGCTTCGTCGAACACCCCGAGGCGTCCGAGCGGCTCAGCCGGTCGATCGACGACCTGGACGAGACCATCAAGATCATCCGTACGACCATCTTCGGACTCCGTGACCACGAGGCGGCGGGCAGCGCCCCGAGGCTCCGGGTCCGCGCGGTGCGGGCCGTGGGCGAGGCGGCGGCGGTGCTCGGGTTCGTGCCCGCGCTGCGCATGGAGGGGCTGATCGACACCGATGTGCCGGGCCCGGTCGCCGACGACGTGGTGGCCGTGTTGGGGGAGGCCCTGACCAACGTGGCCCGGCACGCCAGGGCGGCGCGGGCGGAAGTCGGGATCGTCCTGGCGGAAGGCGTACTGGCCGTGACGGTGAGCGACGACGGCGTGGGCGTCACGGACGGTGGCCGTCGGAGCGGTCTGCGCAACCTCGCGGAACGCGCCGAGGCTCACGGGGGCGGACTGTCCGTCTCGCCGCGCCCCAACAGCGGCGGAACGCGTCTGGACTGGCGGATCCCGATCAGACGGGCCCAGTGACTGCGGGCCTCAGCGGCCGGTCTCGTCGTGCTCGCGCACCTCGGCGGCGATGACGGCGGCCTGTACGCGGCGTTCGACGCCCAGCTTGGCGAGGAGCCGGGAGATGTGGTTCTTGACCGTCTTCTCGGACAGGAAGAGGCTTTTGCCGATCTGACGATTGGTGAGGCCCTCGCCGATGAGCTCCAGCACGGCACGCTCGCGCTCGGAGAGGACCGTCAGCCGTTCGTCCCCGGGCGGTTTCCCGGCGGTCGGGTTCCGGAGCGAACTCATCAGGCGCGCGGTGGTCGCCGGGTCGAGCATCGACTGGCCCGTCGCCACCGTCCGTACGGCGGTGACCAGGTCGGAGCCCTTGATCTGCTTCAGGACGTACCCTGCGGCGCCGGCCATGATGGCGTCGAGCAGGGCGTCCTCGTCGTCGAAGGACGTCAGCATGAGGCAGGCGAGATCCGGCATGCGCGAGCGCAGCTCGCGACAGACGCTGATGCCGTCGCCGTCGGGCAGCCGGACGTCGAGCACGGCCACGTCGGGCCTGAGCGCGGGGCCCCGGGCCAGGGCCTGGGCAACCGTCGCCGCTTCGCCCACCACCTCGATGTCCGGCTCGGAGTCCAGCAGATCGTGCAAGCCGCGCCGGACTACCTCGTGGTCGTCGAGGAGGAACACCCGGATGGGCGCCGGGGCGGGAGCTGGTCCATCGGACATCCACGCCACACCCTCGGGTCGGGATACGTCTCGGGTCGATTGTCTCAGATGCGGCTTCCGCTGCCGTGGGGTGCGTAAAGGTCGAGGAGCCGGATGAGGGCGGATACGAGCCGGTGGGCGAGCACCTGGCCCACCCATTGCCACATCGCGGAGGCGAGCGCGGGGTCGCCGTCCATCAGCTCGCGCACGGCGGCGGCGTCGAACTCGTCGGTACGGACCGGCGTCATGGCCTCGGCGCCGAAGTGCCAGGTGTAGGGGCGGAACAGCCAGGACCAGCCGACGAGCTCGCCCGGACCGACCGTCTCGACCACCGCGGCCTGCCGGCCGGGTACGTGCACGTCCATGCCGACGTTCCCCGACCGGACGACCCAGAAGTGGCCGGTGTGCCCGCCCTGGTCGAACATGCGCGCGCCGGCGGGGAAGTCCGCCTCGTGGGCGAGGGCCAGCAGGCCGTCGCGCTGGTCCGGGGAGAAGGCGTGGTCGAAGCGGCTGGGGGAGGAGGTGAGCCGGTGAGAGGAAGTGGTGCTCATGGCGGTTCTCCGTTCGGGTCCGCCTCCACTCTCCGCCGGTGGCGACGACCCGGGAAGGGCCGATCGGTACCCTCTGCGACCCGGGCGGCCCACCCGTCCCACCCGGGCGGGGCGATCAGTGGGGCCAGGACCAGTCGGCGACTTCCGGCAGGTCGGTTCCGTGCTCGCGGATCCAGCCGTGGTGGCGGATGCGCTGGTCGACCATGGCCTGGCGCAGGCCCTCGGCGCGGCCGGCGAGGCCGGGGACGCGGTCGATGACGTCCATGACGAGCCGGTACCGGTCGAGGTCGTTGCGCACGACCATGTCGAAGGGGGTGGTCGTGGTCCCGGACTCCTTGTAGCCGCGGACGTGCAGGTGGGCGTGGCCGGTCCGGCGGTAGGCGAGGCGGTGGATCAGCCACGGGTAGCCGTGGTACGCGAAGACCACCGGCTTGTCGGTGGTGAAGAGGGAGTTGTACTCGGTGTCGGTCATGCCGTGCGGGTGTTCCTCGTGGGGCATCAGCCGGGCGATGTCGACGACGTTGACGACGCGGACGGCCAGCGAGGGGAGGTGCTCGCGGAGCAGGGCCGAGGCGGCCAGGACCTCCATGGTGGGCACGTCCCCGGCACAGCCGAGCACGACGTCGGGCTCGCGGGAGCCGTCGTCGGTCCCCGCCCACTCCCAGACGCCGGCGCCGCGAGCCACGTGCTCGCGGGCCGCCCCGATCGACAGCCAGTCGAAGCAGGGCTGCTTGCCCGCGACGATCACGTTGACCCGGTCACGGCTGCGCAGCGCATGATCGGCCACGACGAGCAAGGTGTTGGCATCCGGCGGGAAGTAGACGCGTACGACTTCAGGGCTCTTGTTGAGGACGTGGTCGACGAATCCGGGGTCCTGGTGGGAGAAGCCGTTGCTGTCCTGGCGCCAGACGTGCGAGGTGAGCAGGTAGTTGAGGGAGGCGATGGGCGCGCGCCAGCTCAGCTCGCGCGAGCTCTTCAGCCATTTGATGTGCTGGCCGACCATGGAGTCGACGATGGGGGCGAAGGCCTCGTACGTGGAGAACAGGCCGTGCCGGCCGGTGAGGAGGTACCCCTCCAGCCAGCCCTGGCACACGTGCTCGGAAAGGATCTCCATGACCCGGCCGTCCCGGGAGAGGTGCCGGTCGGTGGGTTCCGTCAGGCCCTGCCAGGCCTTGCCCGTCACCTGGTACAGGTCGTCGAGGCGGTTGCTCGCCGTCTCGTCCGGCCCGACGACCCGGAAGTCCCGCCGCCCCGCCGTGCTGCTCATGACCTGCGCGAGATAGCGGCCCAGGACGCGGGTCGGCTCGTGCAGGGTGCTCCCCGGCTTCTCGACGGGCACGGCCCACGCGTCGAGCTCGGGCAGGGGGAGCGAGCGCAGCAGCCGCCCGCCGTTCGCGTACGGGCTCGCCCCCGGACGGCGCTCACCCTCGGGGACGCAGGCCAGTACGGAGGAGACCGGACGGCCATCGGTGCGGAAGAGCTCCTCGGGCCGGTACGAGCGCATCCAGCTTTCCAGCTGCCGCAGGTGTTCGGGGTTCTCACGGACCCCCGCCAGTGGCACTTGGTGCGCGCGCCAAGTCCCCTCGACGGGTCGGCCGTCGACGGTCGCGGGCCCCGTCCAGCCCTTGGGTGTCCGGAGGACGATCACCGGCCAGTTCGCGCGCCCGCCGCGCGGATCGGTGCCTGCGGCCCGTGCTTCCCGCTGGATCGCGTGGATGCGGTCGACGGCCTGGTCCAGTGCGCCGGCCATGGCTCGATGGATGAGGGCCGGGTCGCTGCCGGAGACGTAGAGGGGGTCGTGCCCGTAGCCGCGCAAGAGCGTGTCGAGCTCGGCCTCGGGGATCCGTGCCAGCACCGACGGGTTGGCGATCTTGTAGCCGTTGAGGTGGAGGATCGGCAGGACGGCTCCGTCGTGGACCGGGTCCAGGAACTTGTTGGAGTGCCAGGAGGCGGCCAGCGGCCCGGTCTCGGCCTCGCCGTCGCCGATGACGCAGGCCACCAACAGGCCGGGATGGTCGAAGGCGGCACCGTACGCGTGGGCCAGCGAATAGCCCAGTTCGCCACCCTCGTGGAGGGAGCCCGGTGTCTCGGGCGCGACGTGACTCGGCACGCCGCCCGGGAAGGAGAACTGGCGGAACAGCTTGCGCATACCGTCCGCGTCGCGGCCGATGTCCGGGTAGGTCTCGGTGTACGTGCCCTCCAGCCAGGAGTTGGCGAGGACGGCCGCACCGCCGTGGCCGGGCCCCCAGACGCACAGGACCTCAAGCGAACGCTCCTTGATCACCCGGCTCAGGTGGGTGTGGACGAGGTTCAGGCCGGGCGCGGTGCCCCAGTGGCCGAGGAGCCGCGGCTTGATGTGCTCCGGCCGCAACGGCTCGGCGAGCAGCGGGTTGTCCATGAGGTAGATCTGGCCGACGGCCAGATAGTTCGCGGCACGCCAGTGCGCGTCCAGCTCCGCGATCCGGTACGTGGTCGTCATGAGTGTTCCCTCTCACCGCAGTCCGGGTCGTACGCCGTTTGAGCCGATGTGTGAACCGTGCTCTTACGGGGCCGGGGGCGGGAAGGGCAGGACCGGTCCCCGAATGGGGGCCGGTCGGCCCCTTCTGCGCTCTGGGCCGGGCGGGGAGCGTGGGCGATGCGAGAACAGGGCCGTGTCAGGGTGCTCGTCCCGAGGAGGCGGACAGGTGCAGGGCACCGAGGCCGGGGCGCGGCACCATCCCGCCGTCGTCTGATCGGGGGAGGAACGACACCCCACCGGACCCGCTGGTGCGGGCCCGGTGGGGTGGGGTGGGGCGGAGTGCTTCAGCCAGCCTGGGCGAACTCGTTCGCGAGGCGGGGGATGTAGTCGGCGAGGGCCGGGGCCCAGCAGCCGTAGGTGTGGTCGCCCTTGCAAGTGGGTGACAGGGAGCTGCCGTTGCCGTAGTTGACGAAGCGGTTCGGGATGCCCAGCTGGTTCAGGCGGTTCGCGACGTTGGTGGAGGCGACCGCCGTCTTGCCGTCGATCAGACCCTGGTTTCCGGTGTAGAGGGTGACCCCGGTGTTGGCGAGCTTGCCCAGGTTGGCGAGCGAGGCGGGGTTGACCTCGTTCCAGATCCGGTCGTTGAAGATCGCGTACGGCGAGCCGAAGATCGCGTCGCTGTCCACCACCGGCCCGTACCCGGTGCAATCGCCGGTGCCCGAGGTGGTGGAGGCGCACCAGGCGCCGGTCAGGTTGAGCTCCGTGGCCAGCACCGCGGCACGGACCTCCCACAGGCCGAAGTCGATGCCCCCGGACAGGGAGGCGACGTGCCCGAACAGGTCGGGGCGGGCCTGGGCGTAGTGCAGGGCCCCGAAGCCGCCCATGGACAGGCCGACGACCGCACGGTGGCTGCGGTCGGGCAGGGTCCGCAGGTTGGCGTCGATGAAGGGGACCACCTGCTGGAGGTGGAAGGTCTCCCAGTTGGCGGCGCCCTCGGCGGTGTTCTGCATGTGCCAGTTCGCGTACCAGCCCTTCAGGCCGCCGTCCGGTACGACGGTGATCGTCCGGTCGTCCCGCAGGGCCGGGGCCGCGGCGGCGTCGTCCACGGTGCCGCTGCCGCCGTGCAGGAAGTACGTCACCGGCCAGCGCTTGCCCGGCTCGGTGGAGTAGCCGCTCGGCAGGAAGACCCGTACCTTGTGCCGGCCGGAGAGCTGCGGCGTGGTGACGGTGAGGGTGAAGTCGGTCTCGGAGCGCACCTCGGTGGCTCCGGCGACCTGGGTCAGACCCTGCCCGTCGGTGAAGGCCGGGATCGTGGGGGCGTCGGCGAAGCCGGCGGCGTGGGCCGCGGAGCCGGTGAGGGCGGTCGCCGCGACCGTCGCCACGGCGGCGGCGGTCAGCGCGGTGGCCCGTAGCGCGGCGCGGAAGCCGGTCGCGCCGGTGAGCAGGGATCGCACAGAGGTTCTCTCTTCTGTGAGGCTGGTCTTGTCGCGGGTCAGGGGCAGGGCCATGGCCGGGGTCGGGGTCAGGTCCAGGGTTAGGGTCGGGGGCAGGGTCAGGGTCAGGACGGCGTCTCGCACAGGGCGCTGGTCAGGGTCTTGTACATCTGCGCGCCCGGGATGTTCGTGACGAGATGCGCGTTGGTCACGACGGAGGCGTGCCGTCCGTCCTCGGTCACGAGCGTCTGCGAGTAGTAGCCGGGGACGGCTCCGTCGTGTCCCCAGGCCGTGCCGCCGCAGGGCAGGGCGAACTTCAGCATCCCGAGGCCGTAGCCGTTCCCCGAGCCAGGCTGCCCGAGCTCGAAGGCCTTCTCCATCTCGGCGAGGTTCGCGGGCGAGAGCGCAGTGCCGTCGACGATCGCCCGGAAGAAGGTGGTCATGTCCTGCAGTGTGGAGATGACGGCGCCCGAGGCATAGAAGGTGGACGGTTCGAACGCCGTCCCGTCCAGCCAGAAGAAGAACGAGCCGATCCGGGTACCCCGGTAGCCGTGGATCGCCGGGCTCGGCACTGCGCGGTCCGTGGGGGCGGGGAAGCGGGTGTGGGCCAGGCCGAGCGGCTGGATCACCTGCTGGGTGACGGCCTGGTGCAGGGGCAGCCCGGTGATCTTCTCGACCAGCATGCCGAGGATCTCGTAGTTGGTGTTCGAGTACTGGAAGGCGGCGCCCGGCTGGGAGGCCGGGGCGAAGCGCAGCCCGTCCTTCACCAGGGCCGCGAGCGTGTACGAGCCGTCCGGTCGGGCCTGCGCGAGCGGGAGGCCGTTCACCGGTATGCCGCTGGTGTGCTGGAGGAGGTGCCGGATGGTGATCCGGTTCCCGTCGTAGCCGTTGACGGAGACCACACCGGGCAGGTGCTGCTCGATGGGGTCGTCGAGGCCGATCCCGTTCGCCTCCGTGAGCTTCAGTACGGCGACGGCGGTGAAGGTCTTCGACTGGCTTCCGATGCGGTAGTACTCGTCCGGGCCGATCGGATCGTTGGTGTTGATGGTGGCCGTGCCGGTGGAGAGGCTCCACGAGGCGTCGCGGGTCCCCGCGTACACGCCCGCCCCGGGACCGCCGCCCGCCTTGAGCTCGTTCAGGGCCGCGAGGGTGGCGGAGTGGTCCGCGGTGGCCTGGGCCGGGGTCTGGGCTTGGGTCTGTGACGGCGTCTGTGCCTGTGCCTGTGCCTGTGCGGCTGTGGGCACCGCCAGGAGCGCACCGGCCACACCGAGGACGAGTGAGAACCGTAATGCGGTCAGCTTCAACTTCATCGGACCTGCTCCTCGTGGAGGGAATCGTCTGCCGGAAGTACGGGCATCGCTGGAATCGCTGGAAGGGAAGGGGCTTCGCCGGGCGTCGCCCATCGGGCTCAGGACCAGCTCTGGTACGGAAGGCTGTTGCACGTCCAGGTCCGCAGGCCCTGGGAGCTGTCGTCGATGCAGCGCGAGGTGTGCTGGTTCTGGAAGCGGACGGTGCCGTCGCCCCAGACCGTGACCCACCAGCTCTGCTCCGGGCTGGAGTTGCAGGCCGCGGTGTGGAAGCTGCTGTTGGTGTTCTCGATGCAGCGGCCGGTGTTGATGTTCATCAACTGGCGGGTCCCGTCACCCCAGACGTGCACGCTCCACCGCTGCGGATTCGATCCGTTGCAGCTCCAGACGCGGAAGCCGTTACTGGTGTCGTCCAGGCACAGGCCCGTGGCCTGGTTCTGGAAGGACTGGACGGCGTCGTTCGTCCTCGCCTGGCCGGCAGGGCCGGAGGTGGCGGCCAGAGCGCCGGTCGCCGGGGTGAGGGAGGTGAGGGCAAGGGCCCCGCCGAGCAGAAGCGTTGTCGTGACGCGCATGTGATCCGTCGTCTCCTTCGGGTCCGTGGAACTGGCCGGGCCACAAACTAGGAGCCGGGGCAGGGGCAGGACACCCGGAACCATCCGGAGTGACAGCGGGGGGCACCGTCCACGAACGCTTCCGCGTCCGGCGGGACGCCGGTGTCTTCACCACCCTGCCGGAATGCTCCGGCCCGGCCGCCGACCACTGTCAACTGATCGCGGGTCCTGGGCCGTTGAGCCACGCCCACTGGGCCCAGTCGGTGAAGCCGGTCTGCCAGGTGTGGTAGACGCCCGCATGGCTGGTCCCGAAGACCTCGATGCGGCCGTCGGCGTTGGTGGTGGCGGTGATGTCCGTGCCGCCGGTGCCGACGGTGACCCAGTCGCTGAAGGGGGCGTTGATCCCGGTCTGCCAGGAGTGGACGGCGATCTCGTTGCTGATGGCGAAGACCTCCACCCGGCCGTCGGCGGTGCGCTCGCTGGTGAGCTTCGAGTTGGCCGGGCCGCCCGTTCTCACCCAGCCCGACCAGGAGGTCGGGCTTTCCTGGAATCGGTGGAAAATGGCCTCCGGTCCGGAGGCGAATACCTCAAGGCGCCCGTCGGCATTGTGGTCCACCGTCAGATCGTGGCCGCCGCCTCCGAAATGTTCCCATGCGGACCAACCACCGTTGGGGGCGAGCTGGTACTGGTGCTCGAAGACCGTGCTGTTGAGAGCGAATACCTCAAGGCGCCCGTCGGGGGACTTCTCCATTTCCAGACGGGCGTCCACGGGACCACCGCCGGTGAATTCCCAGCCCGACCAGCCGGCGTTCGGCGCGGTCTGGTACCGGTGGTACAGGCCCTTCGGGCCGGAAGCGAAGACCTCGATACGGCCGTCGGCATTCGTTCCGGCGGCGATGTGCCGACCACCGGTGCCGAATCCCTGCCAGCCGGACCAGTCCCCGGACGGGCCGGTCTGATAGATGTGCTGGGCCGTGTCCGCGTTGATCGCCAGCAGCTCCAGCCGACCGTCGGCGTTGGGCACGATCGTCATCTGCGCGTTTCGCGGACCGCCGAGCGGCCGCCAGGCCGACCAGCCGCCGTTCACCTCGGTCTGCCAGGCGTGGTACACCCCGTCAGCTCCGGCCGCGAAGGTCTCCAGCCGGCCGTCGGCCGACCGTGCCGACACCACGCGGCCCGTATCGGCCGGGCTGACGGCGTGGCGAGAAGGAGCCTCGGCAACCCTCTTGTAGCGGTACGGCTTGGCCGTGAACTGGCCCCCGCTCGTGGTGTAGTTGATCGGCCGCTCATATCGGACGGACCCTGCCCCGCCCATCTCCTCCATGGTGAAGAAGCGGGTGTGCGCTTGGTTGGCCCAGCCGGCGAACAGCACGACATGTCCCGCGTCGCCGCCGGTTCCCGGCCCGAGCGTGCCGACGGCGTCACCGGGCTTCAGGTCCTCCCAGGCGATCGGGTCCAGGAACTCGGACAGGGTGACCGTACTGGGAGACGAGGGCAAGTGCAGTGCCATGGAGACGAAGCCCGAGCAGTCGGTGCGGTAGTGCCTGCCTTCCAGGTCCGGGTGGGAGTCGCCCTGGTTGTAGTAGACGTTCAGGTCCACCCAGTGCTGGGCACGGACAAGGATCTCGTCGCGGGTGATCGGGCCGCCCACGTCCGACTGGATGGTCTGGGCGGAGCGGAGGCCGATGCCGTTGCCGGCGGCACTGGCACCGGATCCCGTCGCGAGGACGTTCGCGCTCGCGAGGGATATCACAGCCGAAAGTCCACCGGCGGCTCTGAGAAGCGCTCGGCGGGAGGGATGGTGTGCGCTCACAACGGGCTCCTGATCGGTAGCGGTACGAGGCACTTACGGAAAAGGGGGACCCGCCGCGGTCGCGCCGGGTCACGGTGTGATCGCGCCGAAAGCTACCGAGAGGGACACGGCCCGGGGATCCGGAGAGTTACGGATGGTCACCCGCGGCCCCTCCCGCTAAGGCTCGACGCTTTGACCGTCAGGCCCGTCAGGCCCGTCAGGCCCGTCAGATGCGGAAGCGTTCGTGGAGTGGCCTAGAGGACGCGAGCCGGTTCTGTCAGTCCGTAAGGTTCCGGATACTCCTCCCGGGCCGGGGTCGCTAGCTTCCAAACCGCCGGTGCCGCTGGGGCGGCAGCCGGGTCACCAGCCAGCTCGCCCACAGGAGGCCACCTTGACCACGCAGCACCCCACCCGCAGGAGCATCCTCAAGTCCGCCGGCGGGCTTTCCGCCGCGGTGGCCCTGGGGGCCGGCGGCGTTCTCGCGTCGGCGTCGGCGGCCTCGGCGGTCGGCGACGGTCCCGACCTGCACATCACGGAACGCAACGAGCAGGATCACCGGATGTGGTACTACCGGTTCCAGACCTCCGCCATCGGCGGCTGGACCCCGGCCGTCAACGTGCTGCTCCCCGACGGCTACCACACCAGCGGGCGCCGCTACCCCGTCCTCTACCTGCTCCACGGTGGCCTGGAGGACTTCATCACCTTCGACCGGTTCCACGACATCCGGGGTCTGACCGCCTGGAAGGACCTCATCGTCGTGATGCCCGATGGCGGTCGCGCCGGCTGGTACTCCAACGCGGTGAGCTCCAACATCGGAGCCCGGAACTGGGAGCACTTCCACATCGGGCAGCTGATCCCCTGGATCGACGCGAACTTCCGCACCTACGCCGAGTACGACGGCCGTGCCGTCTCCGGGTTCTCGATGGGCGGCTTCGGCGCCCTGAAGTACGCGGCCAAGTACTACGGCCACTTCGCCTCGGTCAGTGCCCACTCCGGCCCGGCCAACCTGCGCGGGGGCAATGGCGACCTGGTGACCCACTGGGCCAACGCCTCTTCCGCCGCCGTGGAACTGAACGGCGGCAGCATCTACGGCGTGCCCTTCTGGGACCAGGCCCGGGTCAGCGCGGACAACCCGTGCGAGCGCATCGAGAGCTACCGGCACAAGCGGGTCTTCCTGGTCGCCGGCACCAGCCCCGAGGACATCCAGGGTTACGCCAACGAGACACTGGTGCTCGCCACCCAGCGGGAGTTCAAGTGGAACCTCGACCGCGTGGGAATCCCCTACGAGCAGCATGAGGTGGGTGGCGGCCACTACGTCCGCCGGAATCTGCTGCAGGACGACATCAACGGCATCATCGACCGCCTGCGCAAGGCGTGACGGGGGAACCTCGCGTGATGTCCGTCCTTTCCCGAGGCGAGTCCGGGCAACTGCCCGGCCGGGTGCTCGGGCTTCTTCTCGCGCTGACCGTGATCCTCGCACCGGGGCTCGCCGTCGCCTCACCGGCCGGGGCGCAGACCGCTCCCTCCCCGGTCTCGGCCCGAGCCGCCGATCTCGCCGCCTGCCCGGCGGCCGGCGACATCACCCAGGACTACAGCTGGGAGCACAACGGCATCGACATCGCCAACGACCGCGGCACCCCGATCTACGCGGTCGGCGACGGCGAGGTGACCATCTCGGGATACGAACCCGGCTACGGGCAGTGGATCCGCATTCTGCACCCCGACGGCACCATCACCGAGTACGGCCACATGTACCAGCGGGATGTCCAGGAGGGCGACCGCGTCAGTGCCGGGCAGCAGATTGCGCTGATGGGCAGCGAGGGCCAGTCCAGCGGGCCTCATCTGCACCTTCGGGTCTGGGGGAACGCGGGCGCGTCCGTGCGTGTCGACCCGATTCCCTACCTGGCGGAACGTGGCATCAACATGCCCTGTGTGCCCGGGAGTGGGCCTGGTCCTGGGCCGTTGGTGTATCCGGCGGAGTCGGGTCGTGTGGTGTCGGCGCGGTCGGTGGACGGGCGTCTTGAGGTGTTCGCGGCCGGGGCTGATGGTGTGCATCATGCCTGGCAGGAGAGTGTCAATGGTGCTTGGTCGGCGTGGGAGTTCATCGCCGGGCCGAAGGGTGCGGAGTTGGCGATCGGGCCGAATGCCGACGGGCGGCTGGAGGTGTTCGCGATCAACGGGCAGATTCTTCAGCACCGTTACCAGCGGCAGCCGTCCGGTGGTTGGTCGGGTTGGGAGAACTTCGGCGAGGGTGGCCGTGACGTCGCCGTGGGCTCGAATGGCGATGGACGGCTTGAAGTTTTCGCTTCCGGCCCCCAGGCCGTGTTCCACCGGTTCCAGACGGCGCCCAATGGTGGCTGGTCGGGCTGGGAGGGAACGGGCGGTGGTCCGGGGGAGAGTCGTATCGAGTTGGCGAAGGCGCCGGACGGTCGGCTTGAGGTGTTCGCTCTGAACGGTGAGGTGTTCCGGCATCTGTATCAGGAGTCCGTGAATGGTGGTTGGTCCGCCTGGCAGGACTTCGGTATCGGTGGTCATGACCTGACCGTCGACCACAACCAGGACGGTCGGCTTGAGGTGTTTGCTTCCGGGCCGGTCGGTGTCTTCCACCGGTATCAGACCGGTCCTGCCAGTTGGTCGGGTTGGGAGGGGACCGGTGGTCTTGCGAACGCGCAGTTGACGAGTCAGCGCGCGGTGGACGGGCGGGTCGAGGTGTTCGCTCTCAACGGCAGTGATGCCCAGCACATGTGGCAGACCGGGGTGAACAGTCCGTACCACGCGTGGGAGTCCTTCGGCGGCGGTGGCACGGAGATCACCGCGGTAGCCAATGCGGACGGTCGGATCGAGGTCTTCGGGACCAATCCCACCGGGGTCTACCACCGCTGGCAGACCGGCTTCTCCGACTGGTCCCAGTGGGGCTGGCTCAAGGACACCGCCGGCCCCGCGATCAACTGACGGCAAACGTTCCTCTGGAGCCTTCTCGTGCATCCGTTCAGCAGGCGTCACCTGCTGCGCGCGGCCGGAGCGGGAGCCCTCGTGCTCCCGCTCTCGGGCCGTGCCGCAGCAGCGGCCTCCGTCCCGGGTACGGCGTCCCAGTGGGTGGGCGCCGGTTCCTTCACCCACGTCTACGACCCCTCCACGCCGGGCCGGCGCCGCTACCTCAACGACCACACCCTGATCCGGGCGAACGGCCGGTGGCACCTGTTCAGCATCGTCGGTGACAGCGCGGCGACCGGCGAGGCACCGGACAGTGCCGCGGAGGTCTCCTTCGCGCACGCCTCGGCGCCATCCCCGTACGGCCCCTGGACCACCCACGCCGACGCGCTGACCGTCGACCCGGGCTACCACGGCGAGGAGCACCTGTGGGCCCCGCACGTCATCGAGGCCGGCGGCAGGTTCTGGATGTTCTACGCGGGCGGCGGCGCGAGCGGCGCCGCGATCAGCCTCGCCACGTCGGACGACCTGTTCACCTGGACGCGCGAGCCGTCCGGCCCGCTCTTCCGCGGGATCGCGGCCCGCGACCCGATGGTGCTGCGGGCCGGCGGCGAGTGGGTCATGTACTACACGGAACTCTCCAGCCCGGGCGGCCGGCACCTCGTGGCCCACAGGCGCTCCGCCGACCTGGTGCACTGGAGCGAGCCGGGCGTCGCATTCGCCGACGCGACCACGGCCACGACCGTCTCGGTCACCGAGTCGCCGTACGTCGTCGAACGAGACGGCTGGTACTACCTGTTCATCGGTCCGAGGGGAGGCTACGAGGGTACGGACGTGCTGGCGTCCCGGGATCCCTTCCACTTCGACCTCGCCGGGTACGCGGGCCACGTGGCCGGTCACGCGGTGGAGGTGATCACCGACGGGGAGGCCTGGTACGCCGGCGCCGCGGGCTGGTTCCGCCACGGGCTGCACGTGGCGCCCCTCCAGTGGAGGGACACACCACCGCCGTGGCAGAGCGCGGACAACCCGGTGGCCGGACTCGATGCCGCCGGCCGCCTCACGGTGTTCGCGCTCGACGCCTCCGACCACTCGATGCTCCGGCGCGTCCAGCTCGACGCGGACACCGACACCTGGTCGCCGTGGGAGACGTTCGGCGGGCCGGCCGGTGCGGTGCCCACGCTCGGCCGCAACGCCGGCGGCGCGCTCGAGGTGTTCTCGCTCGCCCCGGAGGGAGCCAACCTGCACCACCGGGCCCAGCGGCCGGACGGCGGCTGGTACGACTGGGAGGAGTTCGGCGGGCCGGCCGGCGCGGCCCCCGCCGTCGCCCGCGGCGCCGACGGCAGGCTGGAGGCGTTCGCCCTGAGCCCCGGCGGCGCGTCCGTCGCCCGGCGGAGGCAGGCGGCACCGGAATCCCGGGCCTGGGACCCGTGGGAGGTGGGCTTCGGCGGCGCAGCGGGCGCGCCACCGGTGGTCGCGGCCAACGCCGACGGCCGCCTGGAGGTCTTCGCCCTCGCTCCCGGCGGCGCCGGGATCTTCCACCGGTGGCAGGAGACCCCGGGCGGCACCTGGACCCCCGCCTGGCAGCGCTTCGGCACCGCGTCCGGCGCCGCGCCGCGCGTGGCCGGGGACGGCAGCGGCCGGCTCACCGTCGCCGCGATCGGACCGTCGGGCGTGGGAACCTTCAGCCGGCGGCAGTCCGTGCCGAACGGAGGCTGGGACGAATGGCTGCCGATGTTCGGCTGGAGCGCCGCCGCCCCGGCGTTCGCCGCCAACGCGGACGGCCGCCTGGAGGCGTTCTCGCTGGCGCCCGGTGGCGCCCGGCTCAGTCACCGCTGGCAGACGGTCCCCGGTGGAAGCTGGCATTCCGGCGGGGAGTTCGGGGAGCCGGGGATCAGGCTCGCCGCCACGCCCGCCGTCGCGACCGATCCCACCGGGCGCACGCACGTCTTCGCCGTCACCACCGAAGGCGGGATGCGCACCCGCGTCCAGGACCGGCCGAGCGGAGGGTGGCGGCCGTGGACCGCCTTCGGCGACCGGAGGATCGCACCCGTCGTATCGGGCCGTCCCGCACTCTGAACCCGGAGTGCGGATCGCGCCAAGTGAAAGGGGCGAAAGGGCGGTTCCGCAGGGCCGTGACCCCCCGGGCACGGTGACCTTCCCCACCCCGGCAGGTCCCGTACGCGACGTCCGCGACCGGGGGCGCAGGGCCCGATCCCGCACGGACGCCCGCGGGGGCGGTACGCCGCGCTCACACGCCGCGGCACGACAACTTCCCCTGAACCGCTCGCCAGAGAGTCGAAAACGACCCCAAACCGCCATCGCCGCACGAAGGTCGGAGTGACCGGGGACACAGGGGGAGCCGCCCGCGAGGAGAGGGCCGGCGAACCTCCCGGCAAGAGGATCGGAGAGCCTCCCGGGGCAGTCGTTGCGGGGTGTCCGGCCGGACGGGCCGCCCCCGCCGAAGTGGCCGAACTGCGCCGATGAACTCCCTTGAGAGATGAGTATTGTTCCACTTGTCGGTCCGGCACGACGCGTGGAACGGGGGGAGCGGTGAGCGGGGTAGTCGTCCATCTGCCGCAGGGGTGCAGTGGCACCGACGGCGGCGAACCGTACGGCGATGCGGTGACGTTACGGCTCGGACCGGGCGAAGTCGCCCGCTTCGGACGCGGATCCGCGAAGATTCCCGTGGAACTCCGCCTGGCCGACGCCGCGATCTCCCGGCTCGCCGGGGAGATCCGCGTGACCGACGACCACTGGCAGTTGACGAACCACAGCGCCACCCACAGCTACCTCGTGGAGAACCCGGAGGGCGCCGGGGAGTACCTGCGGGTCCCGCCCCGCCGGGTCGGGGCACCCGTCCCGTTCGAGTTCTCGCGCGTCGTGCTGCCCACCCGCAGCGACGTCCCCGTCTCCTTCCAGGTGTTCGCTCCCGATCACGTCTACCTGGACCCGGAGGCCATGGGCGCCCCCTGGGGCCGCCTCACGGTCACCGCCTACTCGCTGGACGAGACGGCCACCTACTTCCTCGTCCTCCTCGCGCTCTGCGAACCGCGCCTGCGCGACCAGTCCCGCGTCGCGGTCCCCACCACCCCCCAGATCGTCGAACGGCTCAGGGGCCACGTCGCCTGCGCCACCCTGACCGCGCGAGCGGTCAGCTCGCACATCGACTACCTCGCCGAGGAGAAGCTGCGCATCGGCGCCTCGGACCCGCGCGAACCCGGCAAGGGCGACCGCCGCAACGGCAAGCGGGAGGAGATCGTCGGGCTCGCCCTGCGGTTCGGGCTCGTGCGCGAGGAGCACCTGACGCTGCTGCCACCCCTGACGGGGGCCGGCGGGCGGGAGCGGCAGACCGCGCGATGACGACGCCCCACACGCTGCGCGACGTCACGGAATGCGACGGTACGGACCTGCTCCCGCCCGGCCACCGGGTGCGGGGCTGGACGATCACCGGCCTGATCGGGGCCGGAGGCTGGTCCACGGTCTACGCCGCACGACCCGCCGACACGTACCCGGACCGGACCGGCCGGGCCCCCGCGCACCCGTCCGCGGCACCCGCCGACATCGCTCTCAAAATCATGCCGACCGCCGGGTACGCCCCGCGCCAGACACGCAGGATCGTGGAGTCCGCCCGCCGGGAGGTTGAACTGGGACGCAGGGCCGGGCACGCGCGGCTGATCCGCCTGCTGGACTCCTTCGTCCTCGAGGCACCGGACCGCCCCGCCCTGGACGGCGCGATCGTCCTGGTCATGGAACGGGCCGCGGGCAGCCTGCGGGAACTCCTCGACGCCGGGGTGGCCGAGGCCGACCGCGCCCGGCTGATCGCGGGGATCTGCGAGGGACTCGCCCACCTCCACGGTTCGGGTTGGGTCCACGCCGACCTCAAGCCGGAGAACGTCCTGCTGGACGGCGGCCGTTGCGTGAAGCTCTCGGACTTCGGGCTCGCCACCCAGATGACGGGAACGTACGGGTACGCGCCCCCCATGGGCACCTTGGACTACCTTCCGCCCGAGCGCTGGCGGGCACCCCTCGGGGAGCTGGGCGTGAAGGTCCGCCCGAGCGCCGACATCTGGGCCCTGGGCATCATCATCCACGAGGTGTTCGGCTCCGGCGCCTCCCCGTTCTCCGGCGCCACGCCCATGGCGCGCGGCGCCGCCGTCCAGGAGTACGGCGAAGGGCGCGCGCCGCTGCGCATGGACCAGGCCGTGCCGCCGTTCTGGCGCGAGCTCGCCGCGGACTGCCTCGCCCCGACCCACGCGGCGCGCGCCCCGCACACCGCCGAGAGCCTGCTCGCCCGCATCACCGCCGAACAGCAGGGGCGCGGGAGGGGCGCGCGACGGCTGTGGGGCCGGGCCCGCGCCGCGATCCTCACCACCGCTTTGTGCGGGATCGCCGGTACGACCCTGTGGTCGGACGCGGCACGGTCGGGCTCCGCCGCGCTGGACGGCCCGGAGGGCGCGGCGGCCGGCACGATCCGCGTGTTCAACGCGGAGAAGGGCTGCCAGGAGCGGGCCGACCGGGAACCGCAGTGCAGTCTGGGCCTGGCGATCGATCCGATGCGCCCGTACGCCGCGGACAACGTCGTGCCGACCCGGGTGTGGCACGGCGACGTCCTGGCCGTCGACTGCCAGTTGCCCGACGGCCGGGCCATCATCGACGAGGCGGACCTGCAGTCCACCCGCTGGTTCCTCGTCCGCCTCCCATCCGGCTCCACACCCCCCACGGCCTGGCTCCCCGCCGTCCGCACGAAGGACCGCCCGGCGCTGCAGGGGTGCCCGCCCCCCGCGGCCGGGAGCTGACGCTCCCGGCCGGCACATCGGAAAGCCGCAGGTCCAGGCCGAAAGAGACGACCTAGGCCGCCCGCCTGCGGCGCAGGAAGATGCCGACGGCCGCTCCGGCCAGGGCCGTTGCCGCCACTCCCGCCGTCGTCCACCAGACGGCGGGACCCGTGCCGGGTTCCGCCGGAGTCTCCGAGGCCGTCGCAGGTGTCGGCGTCGGGGGCTGAGCCTGCGTCCCGGTCGGCGCGGACGACGGCTCGGCGGGGCGGGTGCCCGGGGTGCCGGTGGTCGGGGCCGGGTCCACCACCGGTACGCCGACTTCGAGTTCGCCGTGCCCCAGGGCGGGGAAGCCCACGTCCACGCTGACCTTCCAGGCACCGGGCGGCAGGGACTCGGTCGTGGTCCAGCCGGCCGGCGTCGCCGCGGGATCGCGCACCAGCCGCCAGGGCCCCAGCGTGCGGGCGCCGTCGGCGCTGACCGCGTTCACGGTGGCGGCGACCGCCTCTTCGACGGCGTCGCCGTCGTTCTCCCAGGTGACGTCCGCGGTGACGTGGCCATCCCGCTGCCCTGTGACCACCACCTTCACGGTGTCGCCGTGGGCGTGCGCCACGGCCGGGGACAGCAGGATCAGGCCGACGGCGGTGAGGACTGCCTGGAAAGCGATTCGTATGCGCATCGTGGCGTGCTCCGGGTGGGGTGAGGGGCGGCGGACGGCCGCACGGTGCGGCCGTCCGCCGGAGGGCACTTCAGGGGGCTGTCTGGGTCAGCCGGCCTTCTGCACGGTCCAGACCTGCGGGGCCCGGCCGTCCGTGCGCTGGAGGTCGAGCAGCCAGTTCCCGTAGTAGGGACGGCTGCTCACGGTCAGCGCGAAGCCGCCGCTCGGGTCGGTGACGCTCACCGCGCCACCGCGGGTGGTCAGCTTCCAGCTCTGTGCACCGGTGCGGCCGCAGGGCTGCTGCGCGATCCACATGCCCGCGGCGGGAGTACCGCCCGGCTGCAGGCACTTGCCGGAGACCGCGGAGCGGATGCGGACCAGTCCGCCGCCCGCGTCGTCGAAGTACCACTGCTGCTGCGCGTACCCGTTGGAGCGGGCCCCGACGAGCACGGTGCCGTCGGCGCTGCGCCCGCCCCACACCTCGGCGGCCATGCCGGTGCTGCCGTTCCCGAGCAGGTACCGGGTCCCGGGGGTGGTCGCGCCGCCGCCCGTGCCCTTCGTACGGAAGGACGCGGCCTTGCCGGCTCCGCTGTCCCGGCCGGCGCTGTCGCGGACGGAGACGGCGACCGTGTAGGAGGTGTCGGGCCGGAGGTTGTAGACGCGCAGCACCGGGGACTGGACCCAGCCCAGGTGCTTGCCGTTCAGCAGGACCTGGTACCAGGCTGCTCCCTCGACCTTGGGCCAGCTCACGACGGCGGAGTCCGACTGGACCTGGCCGACCGTCACGGCCGGTCCGCCCGTGGGCTTCTTGGTCGGGCTGGGCGACGGCTTCTTGGTCGGCGAGGGGCTGGGGTTCGGACCGGGGTCGGTGCCGCCGCCGCCCTTGTTCTTCATCAGGAACTGGTTGTCGGCGATGTTCCAGTGCGTGGCCAGGTAGCTGCCGGCCCTGGGGCTGGTGTGGAAGTAGTCGTCGTGGTTGCAGTCCAGGATGTTCTCGGAGGCCTGGTTGGTGCAGATGTTGCGCATCTGCGGGTAGTACGGGGTGTCCGAGTAGCACATGACGTCGAACTCGTCGGTGCAGTGCGCTCCGCGGCTGGTGTTCGGGGCGCTGTTGTTGACCGCGCCCAGGTTGTGGCCGAGTTCGTGCGCCGCGGTGTGGCCGCCCCAGCAGCCGGAGTCCGTACGTCCGTACGAGGGACCGAAGTTGCTGATGTTGGCCTGGCCGGGCCGCTCGTCGCCGTTGAAGGTGCCTATGCCGCAGTAGACCTTGGTGTCCGCGAAGATCATGTACTTGCGGTCGCGACGGTCGAGCCCCTTGCCGGCGAGCGCGGCGTTGGTCGCGCTGAACTCCGCGAGCGCGGAGTCCGGGAGCTCGATGTTGAGCACGGTCGGTGTGCAGTCGGCGGCCGTCACGTAGCGGATGTGCCGGACCCCGCCGGTCTCCTGGGCGCTGGCGGCGTAGATGAGGTCGGCGTCGGCGGCCCATTTGCGGAACGACGCCACGTAACTTGCGTAGCGGTCACGGCCGGGGCCGTGGACGTACACGACCTGGACGCGGTTGCCCGTGCTGCCGTCCCCGTCGCACTGGACGGTCTGGCCCGCGGGGCCGGCGGCGACGGCCTGACCGGCGGTCGAGGGCGCGGGCGCAGCGGACTTGTCGGCCGCGCGGTCGGCGTCGGCCGCGGGCGCGTCCTGAGGACGCGCGCCTCCTTCGGCGGCCGCCGGGTCGTCGGCGGCGGGACGGGCCGGGTCGGCCGCGGGCGCCGAGGCCTTGACGGCGGGCGCGATGTCCTTCGTTATGTCGACGCCCTTGGGCGGGGCGTCGGGACCGTGGGTGCACAGACCCGCGCCGGTCCGGTAGACCCCGGCACACCGGTCGCCCTTCGGCGCGGGGGCGAGGCCGTCGTAGACCATGCCGCGCGCGCTCTCGTTGGCGGGCGCGGCCGCGAGGGGTTCGGGCTCCTGGTCCCGGGCGGGCGCGGAGGCCGGTGCGGCGGCCTCCGTACCGGCTTGTACGGACACGGCCCGGGCGTCATCCCCCAGTCCCGAGTAGGCGATGCCGGCGGCGATCACCGCCGCCGAGGCCATGGCGGCGGTGAGGAGCATCAACCGCCGCGGCTTGCGGCGGTGTTCACGCCGTCTGCGTCGTTCTGTCATGGGCACCTCAAGTGAACGTCGGATGAGTGGGTGCGCGGAAGCCTGCCAGACGAATGCCGCGGAGAATTCGGACAAAGAGGGGCGCGGTTCGAGAAATCGTTCCGTTACCTGTCCGTCAGATCTGATGAACACTCAAGAGCTAATGAAATAAAGCTAGTTACGCGCGTCACGCGCTAATGGTCCAGGCCTTATCGGGGGCAGTCGTTATCTAATCGAGATAACAAGTGGGGTCCTATTGACGGGAATTCAGTCAAGGATTCACCTAATTACTACCTGTCGAATTCCTGTGGTCACGACCCGTGAGGAAGGGGCTGCCCGGTCGGCCCGGCGCAACACGGAGGCGCGCTCCACGGCGCACTGACGGAGCGTCCGGGCTCGCGGCGGACGTCAATCGAGCGACGTACACCGTGCCGTTCACGCTGACGGGCGCGCTCGGCGAAGCCGCCTCCTGTCGGTGCGCACCCGGCAGGCCCACAGGACGCACCCGGTCCGGTCTCCTTGGCGCTGCCCGCAGAGTATGTGGGCCCTGAACGGGATTGGTGGCGGAGAAGAGGGCAGACGCCAGGTGTGAAAGGAGGGGCGATGTCAGGTACAGCGCGTCGGAGGGCCGGTCTGAGATGTGAAGAGGCCCGGCTGATCGCCCGCGACGTCCTGTCGGCCGACGGCTTGGGGGAGTGCCTGGTGGACGACGTGCTGCTGGTGGTTTCCGAGCTGGTGTCCAACGCGGTCCGTCACGCCGGCGGGGTGACCGATTTCCACGTCCGGCGTCTCCAGGACTGCGTGGCGGTCGACGTGTCGGACGCGTCGACCCTGTGCCCCCGCGTGCCGGACAAGCCGGTCGGGATGCCGGGAGGATTCGGCTGGCTGCTGGTCAACCGGATCGCCGACCGTACGGAGACCCTCTGCGGCTTCGGCGGCAAGACGATCACGGCGTTCATCCCGCTGACCGCCGCGTGAAGAAGCGCGCGTTCTGCCGTCCTGCCCGGTTCGACGGTCCCGGCTGCACGGTTCGCGTGAGCTTCCCGTGAGGTTCGACTGGGCTCCGCGTGAGCTTCGAGTGGGCTCCGCGTGAGCGATGTCGTCACGCGGACCACCGGGCGCGGTCTGGGAGGATGCGCCCCATGGATGTAAGGAGCAGGAATCACGTGACGGTGACCGGGCGGGCCGGTGGACCGGTGGTGGTGCTCGCGCACGGGTTCGGGTGCGATCAGAACTTGTGGCGTCTCGTGGTGCCGGCCCTGGAGAAGGACTTCACCGTGGTCCTCTTCGACCACGTGGGTTCGGGCAGGTCGGACCTGTCGGCGTGGAGCCGGGAGCGCTATTCGACGCTGGACGGCTACGCCGAGGACGTACGGGAGCTGTGCCGGGAGCTCGCCCTCGGGCCGGTGACGTTCGTCGGGCATTCGGTGAGCGCGATGATGGGTGTGCTCGCCGCGGCGCGGGAGCCGGAGGCGTTCGCCGGTCTGGTCCTGCTCGCTCCCTCACTGTGCTTCATCGACGATCCGGCCGCCGGCTACCGGGGCGGGTTCAGCGCCGAGGACATCGAGGAGCTGCTGGAGTCGCTGGACGCGAACTATCTGGGCTGGTCGGGGGCCATGGCGCCGGTGATCATGGGTAACCCGGAGCGTCCGGAGCTGGGTGAAGAGCTGACCAACAGCTTCTGCCGCACCGATCCGGAGATCGCGCGGGTCTTCGCCCGGGTGACGTTCCTGTCCGACAACCGCGAGGACCTCGCGAAGGTGACGGTTCCCACTCTGGTCGCGGAGTGCTCCAGTGACGCGATCGCTCCGCCCGGAGTGGGCGCCTTCGTGCAGTCGCGGATTCCCGGCAGCCGGCTGGTCACCCTGAGCGCGACCGGCCACTGCCCCCAGCTCTCCGCCCCCGAAGAGACCGCCGCGGCGATCGGCGCGTTCGCCGGAGCGGCCCGATGATGTGCAAGACCGACGACGCGGAAGAGGAAAGCCCCACAGGAGAACGCGGACCGGCGGACGAACAGGCGCGGTTCTCCGCCCTGCTGGAGGACAGCGCCGAGGATCTGTACGAGCACGCGCCGTGCGGATACCTGTCCACGCTGATGGACGGCCGGATCGCGAAGGTGAACGCCACCCTGCTCAACTGGCTCGGCTACGGACGCGGCGACCTGGTGGGCCGCAAGCACTTCTCCGACCTGCTGACCGTCGGCGGCCGGATCTACCACGAGACCCACTTCGCCCCGCTGCTGCGGATGCAGGGCGAGGTCAACGGCATCGCCCTGGAACTGAAGGCCGCCGACGGCTCCCGTCTGCCCGCCCTGATCACCTCGACGGTGAAATCGGGCGACGACGGGCAGCCGCTGCTGATCCGCACCACCGTCTTCGACGCCCGCGACCGCCGGGCCTACGAAGCGGAGCTGCTGCGCGCCCGCAAGGAAGCCGACCTGGAGCGCGATCGCCTGAAACGGCTGAACGCCACGCTGCAGAAGACGCTGCTGCCGCCGACGCTGGGACGCGTACCGGGCCTGGACGTGGCCGCGCACTACCACGTCGCCTCCGCCGACGAGGTCGGCGGCGACTTCTACGACCTCTTCCCCCTGGCCGCCGGCGCCTGGGGGTTGTTCCTGGGCGACGTGTGCGGCAAGGGCGCAGCCGCCGCGGCCGTCACCTCCCTGGCCCGCTACACGCTGCGCGCCGCAGCCGTGTACGACCCCGACCCGGTCGCCGTCCTCGGCAACCTCAACACGGTCCTGAACCACGAGTACAACGGCACCGATCCGCGCTTCTGCACGGTCGTGTTCGGCCTGCTCACCCCCGACAGAGACCGGGGCGGCTTCCGCATCACCCTGGCGAGCGGCGGACATCCACCCGCCCTCTTGATGCGTGAGGACGGAACCGCCGACTACCTGCCCACCCCCGGCGGGCAGCTCATCGGCGTCCTCCCCGACGCCCACATCGCCGCCACCACCGTGCACCTCGCCTCCGGCGACACCCTGCTCCTGCACACCGACGGCCTCACCGAAGCCCACACGGCCGGAGGCGGCGGCGACCGCTACGGCGACGACGCCCTCCTCGGCTTCGGCCGCGCCCTGGCCCCCACCACCGCGACAGACGTCATCGACGCGGTCCGGTCCCTGCTCGACACCCTGGGCACCGGCGTGGACGACGACGTCGCCGTCCTGGCCATCCACGTGCCCCGACCCACCAGTGAAGAGCAGCCGTGACCCAGCCCTTGACACTCCGCACCCGCACCAGCACCGCCGGAACGGTCGTCGAGCTGGCCGGGGACCTCGATTACCACACCGCACCCGAGGTCCGCGCCGCCCTGCCGGCACTCGAGCTGCGCCCGGGCCAGCAGCTCACCCTCGACCTCGGCGCCGTCACGTTCTGCGACTCCAGCGGCATCACCGCGCTCATCGCCGCCCGCAACCACGCCCTGGCGGCCGACGCGACCATCGCGCTGGCCGCGGTCCCCGAACGCGTCAGCCGGATCTTCCGCATGATCGGCCTGGAGCAGGTCTTCGCCACCCACCCCACCGCCGAGGCCGCCGAAGCCGCCTGGCGGCCCACCACGAGCTGACCTCCCCGGAGCGGCATCCGGTCGCCCGCCCCGCTCAGGCGCGGACTCCGGCGGTGATCTCCGCGCAGCGGGTGGCCACGGCGCCGAGCGCACCCTCCGTACGCAGCAGCCCGCGCTGGACGCGCGCCCCGTTGCCGTGCTCCAGGAGACGGGCGATGCCCTCCCGGACGCGTTCGTCGTCGCCGTGGTCGGCCAGGGCTTCGCGTACGTGGGCGTGGAGCGCCCCGACGGCCACGGCGGGCGACGTCTCGCGCATCGTGCGGGGGTCGATGAGCGGGCCGTCCAGCCCGGAGCGGCCGGCGCGCCAGGCTGCCAGCCGCAGCAGGCCCGTACCGATCCTGGCCGGCGGCTGTCCGTCCCGCCAGGCGCGCGCGGCGGTCTCGACCAGTCCGCGTACCAGGGCCGCCAGGAGGACCGGAGTCGACGCCTCCAGGCAGACGTCCGCGACCCTGACCTCCACCGTCGGGTAGGCGGCGGACAGCCGGGCGTCGAAGTACATCATCCCCTCGTCGCGCAGCACGCCGGTGCCGAGCATGGCGTGCACCTGTTCGTGATAGCGGTCGGCGGACCCGAAGAGGTCCGTGGGCCCGGCCGACGGCAGCCGGTTCCAGACCCGGCTGCGGTAGCTGGCGTACCCGCTGTCCTCGCCCTGCCAGAACGGAGAGTTCGCGCTCATCGCGGTGAGTACGGGCAGCCAGGGGCGGATCCGGTCCAGGACGGCGACGCCCTCCTCGTCCGACTCGACCGACACGTGGACGTGGCAGCCGCAGGTCAGCTGCTCCTGCGCGGTCAGACCGAACTGCTCGCCGACCCACTCGTACCGCTTGCCCGTGCTCAACGAGGGCCGGACCGGCAGCGGCGAGGTGCCGAGGGCCGCGACCAGCGCCCCTGCGGACGCGGCGTGCCGGGCGGCTTCCCCGCGCCAGCGGGTGATCTCCTTCTGGAGCTCGCCCATCTCGGTCACCGGCTTGGTGGCGAACTCCAGCTGTTCCTCCTGCAGCTCCTTCTCAAAGGCGTGCCCCTGCGGTTCGTCGCCCCCCGCAGGCCGTACGACGGACCGGTCCGCAGCCGCGAGCACGGCCCCCGAGAGGGCCCGCGGCTCACCGGTGCGGGCGTCCACCAGCAACAGCTCTTCTTCCACGCCTACGCTTCGCATGCCGCCGCCCGCCGATCCGCTGTTCACACCGATCCGTGGCTCACATCGATCCACTGCTCACATCGCCCCGCACCTGCCCCGCCCCACCCCGACCATGCGGGCACTGATCAGGGCGGTCTGCCTGCGCGTTCGCGGCAGATGGCTGACGGAACTTGTGGAGCGGCCACACGCTCAGCAGGCTTGCCCCATGCTCTCACCCGCCCCCGGACCGGTCCGCTCCCCTGTGGGAGCGGACCGGCGGGCCCGTTCCCGCCGGGCGCTGCTCGGCGGCTGCGTCGGCAACTTCATCGAGTGGTACGAGTTCGGCGTCTACGGCTACCTCGCCACCGTCATCGCGGCGCACTTCTTCACTCCCGAGGGCGGCAGCGCGGTGGAGGGGCTCGTCAAGACGTACGCCTCCTTCGCCCTCGCGTTCTTCTTCCGGCCCGTCGGGGCTGCGGTGTTCGGGCGGCTCGGTGACCGGATCGGCCGTCGGCCGACGCTCGTCCTGGTCATCTGCCTGATGACCGGCGCCACGACGCTCATCGGCGCGCTCCCGACGTACGCGACCATCGGCGCGGCCGCGCCGTGGCTGCTGACGCTGCTGCGGATCGTGCAAGGGCTTTCGGCGGGAGGGGAGTTCGGCGGAGCGGTCTCGGTGATGACGGAGAGCGTGCCGCCGGGCCGCCGGGGGCGGTACGGGGCGTGGCAGTCGTTCACGGTCGCGCTCGGCCTGCTCGCGGGCGCTGCTACGACGGCGCTCCTGGCGACGGTACTGACCCCCTCGGAGCTGAACGCCTGGGGCTGGCGGGTGCCCTTCCTGCTGACGCTGCCGCTCGGGCTCGCCGCACTGTGGCTGCGCGTGCGCCTGGACGAGACGCCCGCCTTCGTCGCGGCCGTCACCCCGGCGGGCGGACCCCCACGGCGACCGCCCGCCGGGGAGACGGTCAAGGCCGTCGCGCTGGGCGCCGGGCGGGTCATGGGCTGGTCGGCGGCCGGGTACACCTTCCTGGTGGTCCTGCCCTCCTACCTCCAGAACACCCTGAACGCGACCTTCCAGCAGGCCCTCGTGGCGACCGTGCTGGCGAACCTGGGGTTCGCGGCGACCATCCTGCCCGCCGGCGCGCTCAGCGACCGGCTCGGGCGGCGGACGGTGATGCTGGCCGGAGCCCTGCTGGTGGCCGTGCTCGCACTGCCGCTGCTGAACCTGGTCCAGGACCCGGGCGCACCGGTGTACGCGAAGGGGGCCGCGCTCTTCGCCGCGGGCGCCGCCGTCGGGCTGATGGCCGGACCAGGCCCCGCGATGCTGTCCGAGATGTTCCCGACCACGGTGCGCTACACCGGGCTGGGGCTCGCGTACGCGCTGTCCAACGCCGTGTTCTCGGGATGTGCGGGGCTGATCATCACCAGGGCCGTCGCGTGGACCGGGGACGCCGACATCCCCGCGTACTACGCCGCGACCGCCTGCGCGGTCAGCGTCGCCGCGCTGCTGACCCTGCGCGGCGACGACCACGAGCGGGCGCTGCGGTGAGCGGCCCGCCGGCGGGCGTCCGCAGGGCGGGCGACCTGCGCGTGGTGGGGCTGATGTCGGGCACCTCGTACGACGCCATCGACGCGGCCGCCGCGGACCTCGCCCTGGACGGGGACACGCTGGTGCTCACGCCGCTCGGCATGATCAGTACCGCGTACGAGAACGGTCTGCGGGCGGAGCTGGCCGGGGCGCTGCCACCCGCCGCGACGGACTTCGCCACGGTGTGCAGGCTCGACACGCGCATCGGACAGGCCTTCGCCGCGGCGGCCGTACGGGCCGACCTCGAACTGTGCGGCGGCCGGAGCGATCTGACGGCCTCCCACGGGCAGACCGTGTACCACTGGACCGGGTCCGGCCGCGTGTACGGCACGCTCCAGATCGGCGAGCCGGCCTGGATCGCCGAGGCCACGGGCCGGCCGGTCGTCTCGGGTTTCCGTACGCGGGACGTGGCCGCCGGGGGACAGGGTGCGCCGCTGGTGAGCGTCTTCGACGTCATGTGGCTGCGCGGGCGGCCGGGCGTCCCCGTGGCGCTCAACCTGGGCGGCATCGCCAACGTGACGGTGGTCGCGGACGGGGCGGGCGGCGCACCGCTGGCCTTCGACACCGGACCCGCCAACGCGCTGATCGACGCGGCGGTACGGGAGCTCGCAGGGGGTGGCGCCCCGGGCGGGGCGCCGTCCATGGACGTGGACGGCGTGCTCGCCGCCCGCGGCACCGTGCACCCGGGGCTGCTGCGGAAACTGCTGGACGAGCCGTACTACGCCCTGCCCGCACCGAAGACGACCGGCAAGGAACTGTTCCACCTGCCCTATCTGCGCGCGGCCCTGGACACCTGCGGGCCGCTGTCCGCCGAGGACGTCGTCGCCACCCTGACCCGGCTCACGGCACGGACCGTCGCCGACGCCGTCCGGCCCTTCGGGCCGACGGAGGTGATCGCATCGGGCGGCGGCACCCGCAACCCGGTGCTGATGCGGTGGCTGCGGGAGGAACTGGGCGGGGGCGGCGCGGGCGCGGCGCTGCGTACGTCGGACGAGCTGGGGCTGCCGTCCGGCACGAAGGAGGCGTACGCCTTCGCGGTCCTGGGCTGGCTCACCGCGCACGGTCTGCCCGCGACCCTCCCCTCCTGCACCGGCGCCCGGCACCCGAGCGTCCTCGGTTCGCTCACACCCGGCGCGGTGGGCCGGAGCCTGCCCGCGCCGCTGGCGACGGCGCCCGACCGCCTGGTCGTCCGCGCCCCGCGCACGTCCAGGTGAGCAGGGCGCCACTACCGCACGAGCATCGCGCGCGGCGCGGACGGCCTACACGGAGTCGTCAGGGACGCCGTCGTCGGTCAGAAGACCCGTCCTCAGCCGTTCCGTGATCCGGCTCAGCAGCCGGGAGACGTGCATCTGGGAGAGGCCGAGCCGGTCGCCGATCTCGGACTGGGTGAGTTCCTCGCCGAAGCGCAGGGCCAGGATCCGGCGATCGCGGTCGCTGAGGGTCGTCAGCAGGGGCTTGAGGGTTTCCAGGCATTCGATGCGGTCGTACGCGGCTTCCTCGACGCCGAGCGAAGACGTCAGCGGCGACGCGTCGGAGTCCTCGCCGAGCGGTGCGTCGAGGGACCCGGCGGTGTAGCCGTTGCTCGCCTGGAGGCCCTCGGCCAGCTCGCTGTCGGTGATCCCGAGGCGGTGTGCCAGCTCGTGTTCGGACGGCCGGCGGCCCAGCCCCTGTTCGAGGGCGTCGTAGGTCCTGGCGATGTCGAGCCGGAGTTCCTGCAGACGCCTGGGGACCTTCACCGACCAGCTGGTGTCACGGAAGAACCGCTTGATCTCACCGGTGATGGTGGGGATCGCGAACGTGGCGAACTCGGTCCCGCGCTCCACGTCGAACCGGTTGATGGCCTTGATCAGGCCGATCGTGCCGACCTGGATGATGTCCTCCAGCGGTTCCCTGCGCGCGCGGTAGCGGCGGGCCGCGTACTTCACCAGGCTGAGGTTCAGCTCGACGAGGGTGTTGCGCACGTACGAGAACTCGGCAGTGCCCTCCTCCAGGGTGCCAAGACGCCGGAAGAGCGAGGTGGACAGGGTCCGGGCGTCCGTCGTGCTCACGCCGACCAGGTTCTCGGGGAGGTTCTCGGGGAGGCCGAGGAGGTCCGGGAGGAGCCCGGTATGGAGGGGGTCCGCCGTGTCGCGGGTGGTGGGTGACATGTGAAACCTCTGACGGATGGGGCTGAAGCCGGCAGGCGCAGCGGGGACCGTCGTCGTCTTCCCGATGGCTATATACCCCCTCACGGGGAGGGCTGACCCTTTCCCCGCGCAGGGATCCCGTAGGGGGTCTCGGCACGCCGTCCCCCGACAGCCACGGGGCCGGGCCGCGGCCGCCCGGGGCTCCGCCGCGACGGCCGTCGGCAGGCCCGTGCACGGTGCCGAAGATCCTCGTGTGTTCCTCCGAAGATCGGCAGGCCCTGGGTAGGCCTCCGCTGTCCGGGCAGTCGCCAGTCGTTCCGTCCACCGACGCGATCCGCCCAGCGGGGATCACCGCGTCCGATCCCCGGAGGTGCCCGATGCCCGACACGGTCCTGACCAGCGCAGACGCCCGGGCGCGGCTGATCGCCTTGCCCGGTGTGCACCGACCGCAGTCCGATACGAGGCTGCCGGCCGCCGGCCATCAAGCAGGGTGCCCCGGTGAGATGTCGGCGATATCGCTGAACCGGAGCAGGGGCGGCTCGTCGCGCCGCCCGGGCGGGCTCTGCTCCACCGGGTCGAGCAGGAAGCCGACGTGGTCCCCGTCGCCCTCCACGTGCCCTCGTACCCGGCCGACGAACCAGGCGAGGCAGTCCGCGAGGACCGGTGCGGACCCTTCTCCGGGCCGCCAGTCCACCCGCTCGAACTTGTCCACGTCGTCGCCGGTCCGCCCGCCGAACCAGTCCGCCGTGGGCCTCTGCTCGCGGCGCAGCACGTGGACCGCCACGTGCGAGGCGCGGCGTGCGACGCGGTACGTCCGGTTGGACGTGGAGATCCACACCATGAAACGGGGCGGGTCGATCGAGCACTGCGAGGCGAATCCCACCAGGCACCCGGCCCGTTCTCCGTCGGCCGCCGCCGTCACGACGTACATCGCGTAATCGAGGACGTCGGTGAAGCCGTCCATTCCGGGTCCGGTCACGGAAAGCTCCTTGGATGAGCGGCGGAATTTCCTCCGCAGAAGTTCGGGGCCGATCGACAGCTAAGGACGGATTTCCCGGGTAGACGCGATCCAAAGCGCCACGGCGGATCAACCGTTCCGTCGAATTCCCCACATGAGAACGAGGCCACCATGATTTTCGCCGGACTCATCCTCCTGCTCATCGGATTCCTGACCGGAATCTCCATCCTGTGGACCATCGGGATCATTCTGCTCGTGGTGGGCGCGGTGCTGTGGATTCTGGGCTCGGTCGGTCACGCGGTCGGCGGACGTCGCCACTACTGGTAACCGGCCATGAACTCTTTGGAGAAGGTGCGACCCCCGCCCGCAGGGGCGGAAACGGGGAGCGACTTCGCCCGGCTGTCCAGGAAGATCCAGGCGGCCGGCCTGATGGGCCGGCGCCCGGGCTACTACGCACTGCGCATCACCGTCGTGACGACCCTCTACGCCCTCGGTTGCACGGCCTTCGTGCTGATCGGGGACAGCTGGTGGAACCTGATCACCGCCGGATTCCTGGCCTTCGTCTTCGGCCAGGTGGCTCTGCTGGCGCACGACGTCGCGCACCGGCAGGTCTTCCGCCTGCGCAGGTCCAGCGAGGTGTCCGGGCGGCTCGCCGGGAACCTCGGCATCGGGATGGGATACGGCTGGTGGCAGGACAAGCACAGCCGGCACCACGCCAACCCCAACCACGAGGACCTCGACCCCGATCTCGATCCGGACATCCTGGTCTGGACACAGGACCAGGCCCGGGCCTCCAAGGGGCTACCCCGGCTCCTGGGACGCTCCCAGGCGTTCCTGTTCTTCCCCCTGCTCACGCTGGAGGGCTTCAACCTGCACGTGTCCGGGATCCGGTCCCTGGCCGACGGCGCCCTGAAGGACCGGGCGTGGGAGGGCACCCTCCTCTTCACGCACCTCGCGGTCTATCTCGGCGCGCTGTTCCTGGTGCTGCCGCCCGGCAAGGCGATCGCGTTCCTGGTGGTCCACCAGTGCCTCTTCGGCATCTACCTCGGATCCATCTTCGCCCCGAACCACAAGGGCATGCCGACCCTGCGGGGCGCGGACCGGCCGGACTTCCTGCGCCGCCAGGTGCTGACCTCCCGCGACGTGCGGGGCGGCCGGTTCACCGACATCGTGCTCGGCGGCCTGAACTACCAGATCGAGCACCACCTCTTCCCGAGCATGCCCAGCCCGCACCTGCGCCGGGCCCAGGTCATCGTCCGCGGCCACTGCCAGGAGCTCGGAGTGAGCTACCTGGAGACCAGCCTGATCAACTCCTACCGGCAGACCCTCGCCAGCCTCCACCACGCCGGCGCCCCGCTCCGTCAGCCCCGCGTGCGGCAGGTCCGCACCACCGAGACGTGACCCGATGCGGCACCACGATCTCGTCGTCATCGGTGCGGGATCCGGCAACGCCGTCATCGACGATTCCTTCGCCGGTCTCGACGTGGCGATCGTCGAGGAGAAGTGGTTCGGCGGAACCTGCCTGAACGCGGGCTGCATCCCGAGCAAGATGTTCGCCTACGCCGCCCACGTGGCCCGGACCGTAGGCGAAGCCGGTACGTACGACGTCGGCGCGGAGCTGCTCGGCGTGCGCTGGCGGGCTCTGCGCGACCGGGTGTTCGGGCGCCTGGACGCCGACCGCGAGGAGGGCCGCCGGGGGCGCCGGGAGTCGGACTCCGTCACCGTGTACGAGGGAAGGGCGCGCTTCACCGGCCCGCGCGAACTGCGGATCGACCTCGCGGACCTCGGCGGCGGCTTCGTCGACATCAGCGCACGGCAGCTCGTCATCGCCGCCGGCGGCCGCCCACTGGTGCCTCCGCCCGTCCTCGACTCCGGGCTGCCGTACGAGACGTCCGACACCGTCATGCGGATCGACGCGCCGCCCCGCCGCCTGGCCGTCCTCGGCGGTGGCTACATCGCGGCCGAGCTCGCGGAGGTGTTCGCGGCGGCCGGCAGCTCCGTGGTCATCGTGGAGAAGGAGGACCGGCTGCTCGGCCCCCAGGACGAGACGGTCGCCGAACGGTTCACCGAACTGGCCCGTTCCCGCTACGACCTCAGACTGGGCCGGGAAGTGACCGCGGTGGGCGGCCGCCCGGGCGCCCTACGGCTGACCTTGGACGATGCCTCCACGGTCGAGGCGGACACGCTGCTGGTCGCCGCGGGCCGCGTGCCCAACAGCGACCGGCTGAACCTCGACGCCGCGGGCGTCGCCACCCACGGCGACGGCCGCATCGTCGTCGATGCGCACCAACGCACCACCGCGCAAGGGGTCTTCGCGCTCGGTGACATCTGCACACCGGTGCCGCTCAAGCACGTGGCGAACCGCGAGGCGCAGGTCGTCGCCCACAACCTCCGCCACCCCGACGACCTGATCGCCGCCGACCACGACCTGGTGCCCGCGGCCGTCTTCACCAGCCCCCAGATCGCCTCCATCGGCGCCACCGGCCAGGACTGCCGCGACCGGGGCCTCAACCCGCTGGTGGGGGAGGCCCGGTACGCGGACATCGCCTACGGCTGGGCGATGGAGGACACCACCGGCTTCTGCAAGGTGCTCGCCGAACGCGGCACCGGCCGCCTGCTCGGCGCCCACCTCATGGGCCCGCAGGCCGCCACCCTCATCCAGCCCCTCGTCCTGGCGATGACCCTGGGAATCGACGCGCGCACCCTGGCCGGTTCCCCGTACTGGATCCACCCGGCGCTCACCGAGCTCGTGGAGAAGGCCCTCCTCGACCTCGGCCTGTGAACGCCGGACGGGCGCGAGGGTTCCGCTGCGCGGAGGGGAACGGGCCGGGGGTGAAATCCTGCGCGCCTGTGGTACCGGTGACGACGCATTCACGAATTCGCCTGTGTGAGCGGGCGGGAGCGGGGCAGACGGCCTTTCGGAGGTCGATAATCATGGTTCCCCTTCTTCTCGTTCTGCTTCTGATCCTGGTTCTCGTCGGTGCGGGTTTCGCACTGAAGATCCTGTGGTGGGTGGCCATAGCCGTACTGGTGTTGTGGCTGCTCGGTTTCGTCGCCCGACCCAAGGGCGGCAGCGGTCGCTGGTACCGCTGGTAGCGGGCCGGAGAGTTCCCCCGCAGTACGTACGGAGAAAGGACGGCGGCAGGGAATCGCCTGCCCGCCTCCCCTACCGGAGGAGTTGTTTTCGCGTGACTGAACATGTGTGGAGTTACAAGTCGACCGCCGGTCACCTGGCCGGTGTCGATCTGACCGGCTACAAGGTCGAGGCGACCGACGGCGGCATCGGCAAGGTCGACAAGCACTCCGACGAGGTCGGTGACGCCTATCTGGTCGTGGACACCGGCGTGTGGATCTTCGGGAAGGAGGTCCTGCTGCCGGCGAGCACCGTCGTGAGCATCGTCCCGGAGGAGCGGAAGGTCTTGGTCGACCGGACGATGGGCCAGATCAAGAACGCGCCCGAGTTCCACCGGGACAAGCACCTCACCAACCCCGGGTACCGCGAGGAACTGCGGACCTACTACGCCACCAGCAGCCCCTTCGGCATCCCGCCGGCCTGATCGGATCAAAGGCAGTGGGCCCGGACTCCCAGAGTCCGGGCCCACTGCCATGAGCCCACGATCGGCGCCATCGGTCCGGCAGGGGGAGGATGAAACGGAAGGACTCATTGCGACTGCCCCGCGCCGGTACCGGCGCAGAGGGGAGAGGGTGATGGGACGGACGGATCTGGTGCGAGCGTACGAGTTGGTGTTCCCCGGCGTGACCGAGGGCGGCCAGGACGTCGTGCGGGTGACCGTCACGGACCGGACGGGGCCGGGAGGCCACCCGGTCTACGAGGACGCCACGGGCATCATCCAGGCGGAGATCAGCAACCGGTCGGAAGTGCGCGTGCTGGCCACCGGGGCCGGTCAGGAACCGGCTCACGGGGTCACGGCCCGGCCCTTGTCCGGGTGATCCGTCACCTGGCCGGCGCCCGTATCCCGCCGGTGAAGGACCCCGGCCGGCCCGCCTCCCGCCTCACTGCCCGGGTGCCACCGGAGGCGCCCGGCGCTGCAGCTCGTCGTGGAGGAACCGGCCTACGAGCGCGCCCCCGAAGACGACCACGCCGACGCCGACGAGCCAGGTCTGGATGACGAGGACGGTTCCGAAGGGGCCGTAGGTGACGGCGCTGGAGGCGATCAGCGGTGAGAAGACGAGCCGGGAGAAGACCCGCAGGCCGAGCAGCCCGAACATGGTGGCCACGGCCCCGGGGAGCAGGGCGGTCCACGGGACCCGGCCGCCGAGCAGCAGGTGCTGGGACCACCAGAAGAAGAGGGTTCCGATCGCGGCCGTGACGAAGCCGCGGGCCGGGGAGTCGCGCCACGGCGGGGCGATCGCCGAGAGGAAGAGTGCCCCCACCAGCACGCTCAGCCACAGCACGTGACGCCAGCGGGCCCACCAGCGGGACGGGGGCAGGTCCCAGACCCGTTCGTAGCCGCTCTGCAGCATCGTGCCGAAGGACAGGCCGAACACGGCGAGCAGCGCGAGGCCGAAGGCCGTCGTGGTCCGCCACGCCTGGCCGGGCAGGGCGAAGAGCCGCTCGATCTCGGCCCTGGCGGCCGGAGAGACGCCGAGACCGTCTCCCAGCCACTGCGCGAACCCCTGCCCGCTGCGGGTGTCCGCCGCGGACACGACGATGAGCAGGGGCACCAGGGTCAGGAACCCGAGCGCCGCGAAGCCGAGGGAGCGTTGCCACAGGTCCACGTCCCGGACGTGCACCCAGCGGCGTCCGGCCCGCGCGCGCCGGGCCGCGCTGCGCATCCGTCCCAGGGGCGACAGCCGACGGGTCCTGCCGGACCCGGTCATCTCACCGGCGCGCGCCCGGGCGTCGTCGGCGGCTGCGGTGACCGGGACGGGCGGGCCGGGGATGGGGCGATGGGCATGGGCATGGCCGCTCCAGGTGTTGCTTTCACGGTAGAACCCTCCCGACCGGGAATCCACCGCAGCACGTCGTCCACGTGTCCGGGCGAGGCCGGCGGGGCTCCGGCCTGCGTCTCATACTTCCTCGGCGATCCATTGCGCGAGGGGCAGCAGGATCCGAGTATGGGCCGATCCCCACCGCACAGCCTGTCCCCGGTGTGGATGGGCACCAGCGGGTCTGGCTCCCCGGCAGGACCGGTGGTGACGTGGGTTCGGCCGACATGGCACCACCCCACCCATCGAGGAGCACGCCTTGAGCGCCACCACCCGGGAACACGACCTCTGCAGGGGCACTCCCTGAACGCCTCGCCGCAGGTGCTGGACGCCCTTGCCCGGGCCCTGCGGCTGGAAGAGACCGAGCGCCTGCACCTGCACAACCCGGCCCGGACGGCCCAGGGCCCCGGTCGGCGCCGACGGCCCGCCCCGAAGCGGGTGACGCGGGCCACCGGGCAGCTGCTGGAGGCACTGGCTCACGTTCCGGCGATCGTGACCGGCCGCCGCGGTGACGTCCTCGTGGTCGCCACCACGGAGGCCGGCTCACCCGCGCGGACGGCGCTGGCCCTCCTCGCCCACGTCACGCCGGAGGATGAGCCGGCGGCGCCGCGTCCTGCTCGCTGAGGTGGGTGTCCATGGCGGAGTTCAGGTCGGCCATGAACGAGTCGAACTGCTCCAGGAGCTGCGGCGGGTAGTGCGACATCGTGGTGTCCAGGCGGTGGGCGAGCGGGCCGAAGAACTCGTCCGCCCGTTCCTGGATGTGCGTGCCACTGCGCAGGGTGATGACGCGCCGGTCGGAGTGTTCGCGGACGCGGGTGATGTGCCCCGCTGCTTCGAGACGGTTCAGGAGCGCGGTGGTGGCCCCCGTGGACAGGGGGATGCGTTCGCTCAGCCGCGCCGGCGACAGGGGAGTGCCGCGCTCTTCCGCGGCGGCGATCTCCAGTACGGCGGTCGCGTCGGTCGAGTGCAGGCCCAGCCAGGCGGCGAAGCGCCGACTGAGTTCGGCGTAGTGGCGGCCGTGAATCCTCAGCGATTCCATCAGCCGCTCGTGCTGCGCCGCGACGTCGTCGCGCTGCGCTTCCTCCATGGAGGCCCTCCGCCCTTCTCTCCTGCCGCGTGCTCCGCCTCGGCGGTCTGCTTTTGACAACCTACCGTCACCACTTTACCTTCACGGTGGAACTATTCCATGATGGAGGTATCTGGCGTGCATGATCCGTCCCCCACCCCCGACGAGACCACCGAGCCCTACCGATGGCGGTGGCTGATCCTGGTGGTGATGCTCGTCGCGGAGATCATGGATCTCCTGGACGCCTCGATCGTCAACGTCGCCGGTCCCGACCTGGAGAGGTCCCTCGGGGCCGGCTCCGTCGGCCTGCAGTGGGTGATCGGCGGCTACGCGCTCACCCTGGGCGCCGGACTCGTGCTGGGCGGCCGGCTCGGCGACCGCTACGGGCGGCGCCGCATGTTCCTGCTCGGCCTGGCCGCCTTCACCGCCACCTCACTGCTGTGCGCGCTGGCGCCGAACATCGGGTCGCTGATCGCCTTCCGGCTGCTGCAGGGCGCCGCCGGGGCGATGCTCCTGCCCCAGGGGCTCGGCCTGCTGCGGGAGAACTTCTCGGGTCGCGAGCTCACGAAGGTCTTCGGGATCTTCGGGCCCGTCCTGGGGCTCGGAGGCATCATCGGCCCGGTCCTCGGCGGCTTCCTCATCGAGGGCGACTTCTTCGGCCTCGGCTGGCGGTCGGTGTTCCTGATCAACCTGCCCATCGGCATCGCGGCCCTGATCGTCGCCGCGAAGTGCGTGCCGAAGAAGGCCGGTGACCGGACGGTGAGCATCGACATGGTTGGTGCGGCGCTGATCGTCATGGCCTGCACCTTCCTCGTCCTGCCGCTGAACCAGGGGCAGGAGGACGGCTGGCCGTTGTGGACCTGGCTGTCCATGGCCGCCTCGGCCATCGCGTTCGCCCTCTTCGCGCTGCAGCAGCGCCGTACGGCCGCGGCGGGCCGCGAGCCGCTGGTCACCCCCGGCCTGCTGCGCAAGCCCGCCTTCAGCGTCGGGCTCGGCGCCATCGCCCTGTTCTTCGCCGGGCTCGTCGGCACGCAGCTCGTGCTGACCCTCTACCTGCAGATCGGCCGGCAGTTCACCGCCGGCGACGCGGGGCTCGGCAACCTGCCGCTCGCGGTGGGCACGGCCATCGGCGGTGCGGTCAGCGGCGCCGTCCTCGCCGACAGGATCGGCCGCAAGGTCCTCCAGATCGGCCCGCTCGTCCAGCTCGCCGGCGCGGCCCTGCTCTGGTTCGAACTCGACGGCCTGAGCGCCGCCTCGTTCTCGATCTGGGACATCGCCCCGGGCGTGGCCGTCTCGGGCATCGGCGCGGGCATGGTCATCGCCGCCCTGTTCAGTTTCATCCTGGCCGCCGTGGACGACGACGAGATCGGCTCCGCCTCCGGAGTCCTGTCCGCGGTCCAGTCCATCGGGGGCTCCCTCGGTGTCGCCGTGTTCGGCTCCGTGTTCTTCGACCGGGCCAAGGCCGGCGAGTTCACCGGCGGCTTCCACTACGCCCTGGTCGTCCAGGCGTGCCTGCTGGTCGCGTTCCTCGCCATCACCTTCCTGCTGCCCCGGCAAGGACGCCCCGAGGGCGAGCACCACGGCGTCGCCACCGACACCCCGCAGGTCGCCGTGTGAGCCACCGACCGGAAGCTGCCGCCACCTTGACGGCAGCTTCCGCGCGGAACGCGGTGCCGATGAAGACGAGTTCGCCTCGGTCGTACGCGTGCGTGGCCGCTCAGCCCTCGGGGCGGAGCAGGGTCGCTCAGACCGATGCGTGCGCGCGGTCGCCGCCGCGCAGTGCGTGCGAGGCCCTACCGGCTGCTGCCGTACGGGAGCAGGGCCATCTCGCGGGCGTTCTTGATCGCGGCGGCGAGCCGTCGCTGCTGCTGCGCCGTGACCCGGGTGACGCGACGGCTGCGGATCTTGCCGCGGTCGGAGACGAACTTCCGCAGCAGGTCGGTGTCCTTGTAGTCGATGTACGTGATCTTTGCCGCGTCCAGGGGGTTGGGGCGGGACTTCAGCGGCTTGTGCGGGGCTTGGCGGCGGGCCATGAGGGCTCCTTGAGCGGTGTGTGCGGTCGAGGTGCTGGTCGGTGGGGCGTCAGGAGACGGGGTCGAGGAGCGAGTCGAAGGCGGCCGGCAGTCTCCGCCACTCCTCGCGCCCCGAGGCGTACTCGGCGTCCGTGAGCAGGCAGGACTCCAGGAGCCGCTCCAGCCCGTCGCGGTCGAGGCCGGGCGAGGTGAAGACGAGGTGCTGGCAGCAGTCGCCGTGCTCCGGATGCCAGTCGAGCGAGGCGGCCGCCCTGCGCATCGGCGGCACCAACTCCCAGGCGGCGTCCGGGAGGGAGGCCAGCCAGGGCCCGGCGTTCTCCACGCACAGCGCGCCGCCCGCGGCGTCCCAGGCCAGCAAGGTGTCGGGCCGGTCGGCGAGCCAGAACCGGCCGCGGCTGCGGGCAGCGGCGCAGCAGAGGTCCTCCAGGGCTTCGTAGAGCCGCTCGGGATGGAAGGGGCGCCTGCGGTGCCAGACGAGGGTGGTGACTCCCGCCTCCTCCGCCTCCTGCGGCAGCAAGGCGCAGGCCGGGTGCTGGGCGGCGGCTGCCGTCTCCACGTCGAAGCCGGCGAAGGCGACCTTGGCCAGTTCCCCGGATCCGGCGGACACCCGGCGGGCGGTCGGATGGAGTTGGGCCAAGAGGGCAAGGTCCTCCTCGTCGGCGTCCTTGCCGTCCACGAGGGCCAGTACGGGGGCGTACTCCAGCTGCCGGGCCCAGGTGTCCCCGACCGTGCGCCGGTCCGAGGCGGCCGCCGCGAGGCCCACATCCGCCAGATCGTCGCCGTTGACGAGATACGGCAGGACGAGCGCGGGGTCCACCGCGGTGATCACGCCGGTGAGATCGAGGTCGTCGCCGCCGTGCCCGGCGACGACCTCGGCCATCGCCTTGGGCTCGACGGAGTCCCACAGCTCGACGACGGCCAGGCGCGTCATTCCGCTGCCGGCCAGCCGTTCGAGCTCGGGGACCAGGTCCTCGCGGAGCGCGCAGCAGGCGCAGTCGTTGAAGAGCGGCGCCTCACCTCGTGACAGTTCGCCCGAGGCGTCGCGCACGATCCGCAGCACGGTGCCGGTGGGCGCCGTGGCCAGGTCGTGGTGGAGCGCGACACTGCCGGGCACGGACCGGAGCAGCCGGTCCACGACCTCCTTGCGGGCGTCGGAGTGCAGCCCGCCGATGATGACGACGGGCAGTCTCACTTGCCGCCCCCGTAGCGGCGCTCGAAGCGCTCGACGCGGCCGGCGGTGTCCAGGACGCGGGCGGTGCCGGTGTAGAAGGGGTGGCTCCGCGAGGAGATCTCCACGTCGATGACGGGGTAGGTCTTGCCGTCCTCCCACTCCACCGTCTTGTCGCTGGTGGCGGTCGAGCGGGTGAGGAAGGCGAAGTCGGCGGCCTTGTCGCGGAAGACGACGGGTCCGTAGGCGGGGTGGATTCCAGGCTTCATGGCGTGTCTTTCAGGCAGGGGTCGGGGGAGCGGGGACGGGGTTCAGCGCTCTTCGCGGAAGTCGACGTGCCGGCGGACCACCGGGTCGAACTTGCGCAGCACCATCCGGTCGGGATCGTTCCGCCGGTTCTTGCGGGTGACGTAGGTGTAGCCGGTGCCCGCGGTGGAGCGGAGCTTGACGATCGGGCGTACTTCGGTGCGTGCCATGGGGCTACTATACGGGAATGGAAATCATTTCCAATAACGATCCCCGTTCAGAGACAGGCAGGTAACCCCTTGTCCGCCCACTGCCAGCTGACCGGCGCCCAGCCGGGCTTCGGCAACGCCATCTCCCACTCGCACCGGCGCACTTCCCGCCGCTTCGACCCCAACATCCAGAGCAAGCGGTACTGGCTTCCCGGCGAGGGGCGCCATGTCCGCCTCAAGCTGAGCGCCAGGGCGATCAAGACCATCGACGCGATCGGTGTCGAGGCCGCGGTGGCACGCATCCGCGCCCGTGGGGTGAAGGTCTGATGGCGAAGCAGAGCAAGATCGCGCAGAACGAGAAGCGCAAGGCCGTCGTCGAGCGCTACGCCACCCGGCGGGCGGAGCTGAAGGAGATCATCCGGAGGCCGTCCTCGACGGATGCCGAACGGGGAGCGGCCGTGGCCGAGCTGCGCAAGCAGCCGCGCGACGCGAGCGCGACCAGGGTGCGCAACCGGGACGGTGTCGACGGGCGGCCCCGCGGACACCTGCGGAAGTTCGGACTGTCCCGCGTGCGGATGCGTGAACAGGCGCACGCCGGTTTCCTGCCCGGAGTCACGAAGTCGTCCTGGTAGAGCGTGCGCGGCCGACGGAAGCGAACGGGCCCACATCTCGGGTGGGATGTGGGCCCGCGACGAGACCGGCGGACGAGTGGGGTGAGTACGCCGAGGCGACCTTCTCACCGTGCAGGTAGGAGTGCGGTTCGGGGGCCGCGGTCGGACAACTGGCCCTGGGGAGATCGAGGTCGTCCGCTGCGGCACGCGCGGCATCGAGGGCTTTGCCGCCGCCCGCGCCGACGATGAGGGCGAACTCGGCGCGGCTGCTTCCGCCACCGAAGCGGTGGACGACGTACTCGATTCCGGCAGCCCGGAACGTCTCCCGCCAGGTTGGGCGGACCTTTCGGCGGGGTGCACGGCAACCTTTCGGGCTCCGGCGGCAACTGAGGGGTGAACAGTGCATCTCGTCCCAAGGAGCCACCCCCATGTCCGCTTCCCCCCACCGCCGCGCCACAGGGCGCCGAAGGCTCGTCCTGGCCGGCGCGGCCACCCTGGTCGCCGCCGGTCTCGGCGCCGTACCGCTCGTCGTGAAGGCCGATGCCGTGGCACCCGCCGACCTCGCCCACGGCGTCCTGCCCGCCCGGGACGGCTGGGCCGCGAGCGGCTCGGGCACCACCGGCGGCCGGGACGCGGCCGCGGCGCGCGTCTTCACCGTCTCCACCCGCGCCGAGCTGGCGAAGGCCCTGGCCGCGACCCCGGCCGACGCCCCCAGGATCGTCCGCGTGAAGGGCCTGATCGACGCGAACACCGACGACAACGGGAAGCGCCAGAACTGCGCCGACTACGCCGCGGGCACCGGCTACTCGCTCGACTCTTACCTCAAGGCGTACGATCCCGCGGTCTGGGGCCGTACCAAACTGCCGTCCGGCGCCCAGGAGAACGCCCGCAGGGCGGCCCAGGCCAAGCAGGCCGCCCGCATGGTGTTCACGGTGCCGGCGCGGACCACCGTCATCGGAGTGCCCGGCACCGGAGCGGGGATCACCGGCGGCAGCCTGGTGGTGAAGAACGCCGACAACGTGATCATCCGCAACCTCGCGCTCACCGACGTCCGGGACTGCTTCCCGCAGTGGGATCCGACCGACGGCTCCACCGGCAACTGGAACTCCGCCTACGACGCCGTCAGCCTGCGAGGCGCCACCCACGTCTGGGTGGACCACAACAGCTTCTCCGACCTCCCGCACCCGGACTCCGCCGACCCGGTCCGCTTCGGCCGCCACTACCAGGTCCACGACGGCGCCCTCGACATCACCAACGCCTCCGACCTGGTCACCGTCGGATACAACAGGTTCGCGCACCACGACAAGACGATGCTGATCGGCAGCAGCGACCAGGACACCAAACTGCGGGTGACGCTCCACCACAACGTCTTCCAGGGCGTGGTCCAGCGCGCCCCGCTCGCCCGGGTGGGCCGGATCCACCTGTACGACAACTACTACGACACCACGGCGTCCGAGGGTTACGCCCACAGCTACAGCGTCAACTCCCGTGCAGGCGCCCAGGTCATAGCGCAGAACAACCACTGGAAGCTCTCCTCCGACCGGAAGACCTCCCAGCTGTTCAGCGGCGACGGCACCGGAGCGATCGCGGGCAGCGGCAACCTCGTCGGTGGCGCCCCCGCGGACCTGGTCGCCGCCTACAACGCCGCCCACCCCGGGAAGAAGATCAAGACCACCGTCGGCTGGAAGCCCACCCTCACCGCCGGACTGGAGCCCGCCGCCGGACTGCCGAAGAAGCTCGCGGCGACGGCGGGCGCCGGCGTCCTCACCGAGACCGGAGGCCAGGGGCCCACCCCGTCCGCTTCCGCCCCGTCGGCTCCGGCGCCGTCCCGTCCCACCGGCGGCCGTACGCTGACGGTCGCCGCCGACGGATCCGCCGCCCACCGTTCCGTACAGTCCGCCGTCGACGCCGCCGCGGCGGGCGACACCGTCCTCGTGGCGCGCGGCACCTACCGGGAGACGGTGAACGTCCCCGCCTCCAAGCGCGGGCTGACGCTCAAGGGCGCCACCGGCAACGCCGAGGACGTCGTCATCACCTACGACAACGCCTCCGGCACACCGAAGCCCGGAGGCGGTACGTACGGAACCGCGGGCAGTGCCACCGCGACCTTCTCGGCGAACGACATCACCGTCACCGGTGTCACGGTGGAGAACACCTGGCAGAGGTCGGCGCACCCGGGCGTCAAGGACACCCAGGCGGTGGCGCTCAACGCGTCCGGCGACCGCCAGCAGTACCTCAACTCGCGTTTCATCGGGCACCAGGACACCGTCCTGAACTGGGCACCCTCGGCCACGGGCCAGTACCGCCAGTACTTCCGCCACTGCTTCGTCGCGGGCGACGTCGACTTCGTCTTCGGCAACGCCACCGCCGTCTACGACCACGTCAACATCACCTTGCGCGACCGGGGCGCCGCGGCCGGCGGCCACAACGGCTACCTCGCCGCACCGAACACCGACTCGGCCAAGCCGTACGGGATCCTCATCACCGACAGCACGATCAGCAGCCCCGCCCAGCCCCGGACCTACTACCTCGGCCGCCCCTGGCACCCCGGTGCGAGCGCGGTCGGCCAGCTGGTCGTCCGCAACACGAGCCTGCCCGCGGCCGTGAAGACGGAGGGGCCGTGGACCGACATGGGGGGCTTCTCCTGGAAGTCGGCCCGGTTCGCCGAGTACGCCAACACGGGCCCCGGCGCCGGAACCGGCCCCAACCGGCCCCAGCTCGGCCCGGACCAGGCGGCACGCCACACCGCCCGCGCCTACCTGGCCGGGACCGACGGCTGGAACCCGACCGGCTGACGGGCGCCACCGTGCTGACCGGACCAGGGCGGACGGAGGCGTCCGAACGATCACCCGAACGGACTGCTACTCTCCGGTACCTTCCTGAGATCGCCCCCGCCGCACCGAGAGGCCGTACCGAGGCCATGACCGAAGACGAGGCGGCCGCGGACTTCCACGCGTTCTTCGAACGCCACCACGCCGAACTCTCCCGCCTGGCCCACCTGCTGACCGGTGAGGCGGACGCCGCCGACGACCTCGCCGCGGACGCGATGGTCGCGCTCTGGCACCGTTGGGACAGGGCCCGCCGCGCCGACAGCGCGGCGGCCTACGCCCGCGGGATCGTCGCGAACCTCGCCCGCAGCCGGATCCGGAGCACGGTGCGCGAGCGACGGCGGGTCCTGCTGTTCTGGTCGCACCGGCCGGAGCGCACCGACGGGCCGGACATGGCCGCCGTCATGGACGTACGGGCCGCGCTGGACAGGCTGCCGTTCCGCAAACGCGCCTGCGTGGTGCTGCGGTACGCCTTCGACCTCTCGGAGAAGGACACCGCGGCGGCGCTCGGGATATCAGTGGGTACGGTGAAGAGCCAGACCTCGAAGGGGACGGCGGAACTGCAGCGGCTGCTCGGTGACCGGGCCGCCGACGAGCTGGTGGGAAGGGGAAGCCGGTGACCGACGAGCTGCGCGGACTGCTGCGGGAGAGCGCCGAAGCCCACCAGCCCGACCGGGCCCGCATGCTGGCCCGGGTCGAGCGCGGCACCGCCCCTCTGCCGCGGAACGGAGAGCGTGTCCGCGTCCGCGTCCGGGCCCTGTCCTGGCCGAAGATCGCCCTCGCGACCCTGGCCACCGCCGGAACCCTGACGGTGAGCGCCCTCACGGTGGTCAGCGCCGTGCACGCCCCGGACCCGCCACGGAACCCGACGGCCGCCGCCCCGTCCTCCGCCCCGTCCTCCGCCGACCGCCCGGCGCCGCCGGTGGAGGGCAGCCGGACCGAGGACGGTCCGCTGTGGGCCGACGGCTCGGTCGACCCCCACAGCAACAGCTACTGGGCACAGAGCAACGTCACCCTCAAGACGAGGGAGCCGCTCACCTCGCTCGTGGTCGAGCTGCGCATCGCCCTCACCCAGGGGGTGCGGGACACCGGTAGCTGGCGGACCCGGCCCGCCGCGGACTTCGACCTCTCCGCCCGCCGGGAAGGCGGCTTCCTCGTCTACCGGTGGACCCTGAAGCCCGGCAGGACGGTCCCGTCCGGCGAGCACGTCTTCGCCGGCCAGTACGACCACGCTCCCGGCGGCCGCGACGCGAAGGACGACACGTACCGGATCGATGCCGCCACCGGCGTCGCGGCAGGCGGAGCAGCCGTGTGGGGTGGGTTCGCGTAGGACCTACCGCGGGGACGGCGCACGCGCGCCGTCCCCGCAGCGTTCCCGGCGCCCTGGTCCTTCAGGCCGCTGACCGGCGCGGGTCGTCACGCTTGCTTGATCGCGGACAGCTCGAACTCCAGGATCACCTTGTCGCCCACCAGGACGCCGCCGCCCTCCAGGGCCGCGTTCCAGGTGACGCCGTAGTCCTTGCGGCTGATCGGCACCGAGCCCTCGAAGCCCACCCGAAGATTGCCGTAGGGGTCCGTGGCGCTGCCCTGGAACTCGAAGTCGACGCTGAGGGGACGGGTGACATCCTTGATCGTCAAGTCCCCGCTGACCTGGAAACGCGTGTCGTCGAGCTGCCGTACGCCGGTGGACGCGAAGGTGATGTCGGGGAAGTTCTGCGCGTCCAGGAAGTCATTGGTACGCAGATGGCCGTCGCGCTGCTCGTTGTGGGTGTCGATGCTCGCGGCCTTGATGCGCAGCGACGCCGACGACTTGGAGGGGTCATCGCCGTCCAGGTGGGCGGTGCCCTCGAACTCCGTGAAGACACCCCGCACCTTGGTCACCATCGCGTGCCGGGCCACGAAGCCGATCTGGGTGTGGGCAGGGTCGAGCACGTAGGTGCCGGTCAGCGAGGGGAGGTTCTCGTTCATGAAGCCTGCTCCACTGGTGCGGGGGATGGAAGGGACGCACCGGCGGCGCGGCACGTCACGTTAAACGCCTCCATGGCCCCGGGGCTTTGCGCCGCGCCACACCTCACCCGATCGGCCCGGCCCCTGCGCGACCGGGGCGGCCGGTAGGGGCAGCGACGGCGCGGTCACTGGAGTCGGGACACGTCGACCGAGTCGGCGGGGGCGGGGGGCTCGGCCGGTACGGGCTCGTCGAAGGCGGAGAAGGATGCCTCGACCCGCTTGTCGGGCGCTTCGGTGCCCTGGATCCGCAGGAGGTACGGCTTGTCCTCGGTGGAGACCTGGTACGTGCCCGTCTCGTCGTCGCGGCGGCTCGTGACCGTGATGGCCGGACGGCCGTCGACGTCGGTCCGCGATCCCTTGGCCAGCTGTTCGTGTGCCGGCTTCGAGGAGAACTCCTTCTTGAAGAAGTCCAGATCGCACACTTCGGCGAAGCCCCGCAACAGGGAACTGTCCGTAGTGCCGTGCAGATAGCGGCCGTTGACGAGCGCGATCGCGTCATCGGCCGCGAAGCCCGGTATCTGGGACCGCAGAAGGGCATCGTCGAGCCTCATCCACACGTCGTCGCCGCGTTTGATGATGTCGGCCCTGCCCGAACTGCCGGGAGGCTTGACGCTGCCGACGCAGTTGCCCCGCTCGTCGAACCGGAGGTCCAGATCGGTGGTGCCCGACTTGTCGGTCACCTTGGCCACCATGCGCATGGACGTGACGCCGGACATGGCCTCACGAGACGCGTCCGCGATGGCCTGGGGGCTCTTGTCGGCGATGTCGTTGTCATCGGCCGCGGCAGGTCCCGCGCCCACGAGGATCAACGAGCAGACGGCTCCGGCGGCCGCGCAGCGGGCCGCGGCTGCCCGGGGTACGGACATCCGGCCTCACCTCCCTCTGGCCGCCTCCGGAGGGCATTCGCCAGTGCCGTGGCCTCCGGCGCGGCCGTCACCTGATCAGCGTAGGTCCGCACCGCGGCGGGCGCAGTCCGGGCGGCCGCCGGCACGGGCCGGCCGGACCGCGCCCGCCGCGTCCGACGGGAGGGTGGCCGGCAGGCTCTGACCAGGTCCGGCCCGCGGCCCTTCCCTTGTCGGCCGGCCCTGCGTAGCTTCGCCGCAGCCGGGCGGCACCGCCCGGCAGCATCGACACGGGGGAGAGCGATGAGAGGCATACGCAGAACACGCGCCAAACACACCACACGCGTCACACGCACCACACGGGGCCGCCTCGTGGTGGCCGCCGCGACCGTCCTGGTCGTGGCCATGGGCCTGCCGTCCACGCCGGCCGCCGCACACGACAGCCACGAACCCCTGCTCTCCGCCATGCGCGCGGAGGCGGGGACCGCCGTCGGCGGCGACGGCATCCCCGGGGTGATCGCCCGCACCTACAAGGACGGAGTCTCCTGGACCGGTACGGGAGCCACGGACGCGGGAACGCCCGTACGAAACCCGGACAGTCCCTTCCGGGCCGCCTCGATCACCAAGACCTTCACCGCGACGACCGTGCTCCAGCTCGTCGCCGAGGGCAGGGTCAGCCTCGACGACGACGTCTTCGGCCTGCTGGGACCGGTCTTGAAGACCAACCTCGTCGCGGGCTGCAACCCGAGCACCGGGCAGTGCTTCAACCCGCCGCCCGGCAGCCCGCCCATCACCGTACGCAACCTCCTCCAGCACTCCAGCGGCGTCTTCGACTACCTCGGCGACCTGGGGGTGCTGGCGAGCGCCGGCAGCAGCTTCCCCAACCTGCCCGACTACCCCGCCCAGCAGCTGGTCGACGAAGGGGCCTCCCACGGACCGCAGTTCGCGCCGGGCTCCGGGATGCACTACAGCAACACCAACTACGTCCTGCTCGGCATGGTCATCGAGCGGGTGACCGGACATCCGTGGGCCGACGAGGTCACCCGCCGGGTCATCCAGCCGCTCGGCCTCACCCGCACCGTGCTCCCCGGATCCGCGTCCACCCTGCCGACGCCGCACGACCAGTTCTTCACGAACTACCTGCGACCGCGCGGGTTGTTCGGCCACTTCTCCCGTCCGGCCGCCGACTGGAACCCGTCCATCGGCGGTGCGGCCGGAGCAGTCGTGTCCACCAGCGGTGACCTGATGACCTTCATCCGCGCCCTGCTCACCGGCCGGCTCCTGCCCCCGGAACAGCTCGCGCAGATGATGACCGACCTGAACCCCACCGGAGCCGGAACCCCCGGCTCCCAACTCCCCGGCGTGCCCTGCGACCCGGCCCGCGCCTGGCCCGAGTGCATCGTCAACCCGGCGATCAGCACGGTCAGTTCGGGCGACAAGGCCACTCCCGGCTACTGGTACGCGAGCCGCCCCTGGAAGGCCGTCCAGGCCGACTACGGACTCGGGCTCACCCGCCGCACGATCACCTGCGAGAACGGTTCCACGGTCGTCCTGTACGGGCACAACGGCGGCGGATTCGGCTCGCTGAGCTACCTCTACTCCACGGCGGACGGCTCCCACGCCCTCGTGCTCAACATGAACGGAGACTGGCCGCTCTGGGAGCTGTACAGCCTGAACGGCATGCTGGCGGCCGAATTCTGCACCACCTGACAGGCGCCTGACGCTCTCCCGGCGTCCGCTACGCCACGCCGGGCCCGGGAGGCAGCAGCTCGGTGACGATGAAGGCGACCACGGCCGCCAGGATCACGATGGGCATCATCGCCGAGCTGCCCAGCAGCAGGATCACCAGCACCACGCTGCTCACCGGCAGCCGCAGCGTGGTGGCCGAGGCCGCCGCCATGCCGGCCGCCATCGCGGGTACGACCCCCAGGCCCGGCAGGGGTGCGAGCAGGACGCCCGCCGCCGCTCCGAGGAAGAGCGCGGGGAACACGGGGCCGCCTCGCAGGCTGCCGAGGCAGAGCAGGTAGGCGGCGCCCTTGAACAGCAGGACGGCGAGCAGTGCGCCGACGCCCCAGGCGTGCGGGTCCGCGGCCAGCTGGGCGAGTCCGGCCTGGCCCGACAAGGCGACGTCGCCGGGTGAGCGCCCGGTGATCAGTGCGTAGAGGGCGGCGCAGGCCGCTGCGCCGAAGGCGCACAGGACGGTCCGTACGAGGGGCCGTGCCGCGATGTACCCGGCGATCGCCCGGGCCCCGGCCAGCAGCCGGTGCAGTACGGCGCCGAGGGCCACGGCGATGAGCACCGCCCAGAGCACGTCCGCCACGTCCAGGCGCGGGAACGGCACGGAAAGCTTCAGGGAGAGATTCCCCGTCGTCAGTCCTGTCCATCGTCCGAGACCGGTGAAGACCAGGGCCCCGGCCCCGCTGGACAGCAGAGCCGGGAGCATGACGGCGAACAGCTGTGGCCCGCCCACGCCCGCCACCTCGATCAGCAGCACCGCGGCGATCAGCGGGTTGCCGAAGATCGCGGAGATGGCCGCAGCGGCTCCGGCCGCGCCCAGGAGCACGGTGCTCTGCGGGGTCGCCGGTGCCCGTGCGAGATCGCGGAACATCAGGGCCAGGCCGCCGCCGAGTGCGATCAGCGGGGCCTCCGGCCCCAGAACCGCGCCGAAGGGCAGGCTCGCCACCGCGGCGAGCAGCACTCCGGCCAGGGTGGCCGGCGAGGCGCCTCCCGTGTGCAGTCCGGACGCCGGGACGTGGCCGCCACCTCCGGGCAGGTGCGTGACGACGAGGCCGACCGCGGTTCCGGCGACGAGCAGCAGGGGGAGCGGCCACCACCAGGGCGGGGTGTCCCAGCCCATCGCCTGGGGGAGGTCCGCCCACAGCGCGTGCTCCAGTTCGTGCAGCATGACGAGGAACCAGAAGGCGGCGAGGGACACCGGGATGCCGACGAGGGCGCACAGGGCGAGCGCCTTGAGGTAGCCGGGGCTGCGGAGGATGTCCCGCAGGACGTCCGCCTCCTTGGGCTGCGTCCCGGCGACGGACGGGTCGGGTCGAGGGCGCGGCTGCGTCACGGGTTCTCTTCCCTTCCCCTCGATGACCTTCGCATCCCGATCCTGACGGCGCCGAAGAGGACTTTGGCGATCACTCCCACGACGATCAGGTCGGCGATCATCTGCGCGGTGGTCAGGGCGCGGCCGGCCTGGGTGGTGGGGGCGATGTCCCCGAAGCCCACGGTCGCGAACACCGTCACCGTGAAGTACAGCGCGTCGGTCCGGCTCAGGGGCTCAGAGAACGACTGCGGCACCTCCTTGGCGAGCAGGAAGTACGACGCGGCGAAGAGGAGCAGGAACAGCGGCACTGCGGTGGCCAGTGCCTCGATGGCGCGCAGCCGGGGGTACTCCGCATGGGTGATGGCGGCGACCTGCCAGGCGACCAGACCGCCGAACAGCGCGAGGCCGAGTACCAGGAGCGCGACGGTGAGGACACCGAACCCACGCTCCAGGGGGGCCAAATAGAACAGGGCGGTCAGCAGGACGACCGACGCGGCCGAGCGGAGCAGGCAACCCGCCAGCAGCCTGCGGCGGCGTCGTCGCGGTGGGAGCCCGCCACTCCCGTCGTCGCTCATGACCACTCCTCGCAGCGGACCGGGATCTTCCCGCACATCCCCGGGCGGGCAGGGCTCTGCAGTCATTCCAGCATCCGTCGCGGCGGCCTGCATCTCCTGCATCTCCTGCGTCTCCCGCACCTCTCACCTAGGGCCAGATACGAGCCGCTGTGGGAGAGGTCGGCCTCGACGACGGTGGCCGCTCCGGCACCGACCATGCCCCAGGGCTGCAGGAGCACGGCGAGCCAGGCCGCCGACCATGCGGTGGCCTGGTCCATCCGGGACGCGAGCGAGCCGCCACCGGAGGAACCGGACCGGGAAGGTGCCGGGGCGGCGGGGGCAGCGGCGGCAGCTGGGGCATGAGGGCGGCCGCGGCGCCGGTGCGCGCTGTAGAGGACGAGACCGATGCCGATCGCCAGTTTTGCCGCGTGCGCGGCATCGGAGGGCGGCGACCGGGGCGGGGCGGTTCGCCACCTGTGAGGAGGAGCCCGATGAAGAACAGGTCAAGCAGCATGTCCGCCGCACACCCCGTGCCGGATCGACCGTTCGTCAGGTGTCAGGGAGGCGGCGCTCATACGCTCACCGTCGCTCTCCACGCGGTCGGATGCAAAAGATGTGAGCGGATGGGTGCCACTCCCCGTCATATGCCGGATATGGGCCATTTCGGCATCTCTCGTGGAAGGGTGGTCGCAGCCGTCGCGAACCGTTCCTCGTGAGGAGTCCACCGTGTCTGAACCAGAGGGCAGGCCGCGCCGGCTCACCATGCCCGGTTGGATGCGCAGGCACGCGCCGTTCCTGAGCCGGATCCTCGAACAGCTCGCCGCCGTCAACGTCCTGGACTGTGCGACCAGGCTGGCCGCACAGGCATTTCTCGGTGCGCTGCCCGCGCTCGTCGTCATCGGCTCCCTCGCCCCCGACTGGCTAGGGGAGCAGGTGGCCTCCTCCCTCCGTACGACCCTGGGGCTCCAGGGCGCCGGGGTGGACCAGGTGCGGGAGGTGTACTCCGCCACCGGCGGCACGGTCTCGGTGAGCGGGGTGGGAATGGCGGTGACGCTGCTGTCGGCGACCGCGTGGAGCCGGGCCATGCAGATGACGTGCGAGCGGTCCTGGCACCTGCCCAAGGCCAAGGCCCGGCTCGCCGCCTGGCGGTGGCTGGCCTGGCTCACCGTCTGCCTGGGCGTGGTGCTGTTCCAGGGGGCGTTGCAGGACGCCTTCGGCGCGGGTCTGGTCGGGGGGTTCTTCCTCGCGCTGGCGGGCAACACGCTGCTGTGGTGGTGGACCCAGCACCTGCTGCTCGCGGGCCGGATTCCGTGGTTGCCACTGCTGCCCGGTGCGCTGTTCGTCGCGTCCGGGGTGCAGTTGCTCTCCTGGTGGTCGAGGATCTACCTGCCCCACGCCGTGGAGCGCGGCCTGCGGCAGTTCGGAAACCTCGGTCCGGTCTTCGTCCTGCTGTCCTGGCTGATCGTCTACTTCATCGTCGCCACGGCCGCCATCGCCATCGGGTACGTGGTGGCCCGCGAGCCCCTGCCGACGCGCTGGCTCCGTACGCCCGCGAGCTCCCCGGCGAGGTGACGGAGAACGGCTGCCGATCCTCCTCGGTGGGCGCAACTGAACGCGCGGACCCGCCGTGCTACGTGTCCAATGGCCGGGACCCGGTCTTTTGCCCGTCCCCCAGGGAGCGCCATGGGTGTGCCGCCCGATCCGTCAGATGTGCCGCCCGCACCGGCCGGGAAGGGCGGAGGGGGTGCCCGGCGGATCCTGACGCGTACGCTTTCGGCCGTACTGATCACGCTGACGTGCATCTTCGTACCGGTCTCGCTCCTCACGGTCTGGGTGCACGACATCGTGCTGGACACCGACCGGTACGTGTCCACGGTCACCCCGCTCGCCTCCGACCCGGCGATCGAAGCGGCCGCCGCGCACCGCATCACCGAGGCGGCCGGCGTACGGGTCGACGGGGCCCAGGTCACCTCCGACCTGGCGGCCTGGCTCCAGGCCCAGGGGCTGCCGGCCCGCGTCGGCACGGCGGTCAAGGCGCTGGGCCCGCAGCTGGACTCCGCCGCCGACGCGGCCGTCTCCAAGGTGGCGACCCGGTTCGTGGAGAGCGACCGCTTCGAGAAGCTCTGGACCACCGCCAACCGGGCCGCGCACTCCGCCGTGGTGCGGGCGCTGACCGGTGAGGGCCGTGGCGCGCTGGAGGTCGAGGGCGGCACCGTCACGCTCGACATCGGGGATGCCGTGGAGAAGGTCAAGCAGGACCTCGTGAAGGCGGGGCTCGCCCCGGCCGCGAAGATCCCCGAGGTCGACAAGCAGATGGTGCTCTTCCAGTCCGACGAGCTGGCGAAGATCAGAGGCGCGGTCCGCCTCCTCGACGTCCTCGGCAACTGGCTTCCTGTCCTCACGGTGGTCCTCGGCGCCATCGGGGTGCTGCTCGCACGGCGCCGACGCAGGGCGCTGGTGACCACCATGCTGTGCGCGGCCGCCGCTTGCCTGATCCTCGCCATCGGGCTCGCCGTCGCCCGCCGCTACTACCTCGACCACCTCCCGGAGCAGGTCCAGTCGCCCGCGGCCGCGGCGGCGATCTTCGACACGCTCGTACGGTTCCTGAGGGTCAGCCTGCGCACCGCGATGGTCCTCGGGGTCGTGGTGGCCCTCGGCGCCTACCTGTCCGGTGCCGGCCGGCTGCCCCGCGGTGTGCGCGGTACGGCGGAGCGCGCGGCCGACTCCGCGGCGGGCTGGGGAGCCGCCCACGGAGTGCACACCGGCCGGGTCGGCACGTGGGTGCAGGCCCACCGGCGCCCGCTCACCGTCGGAGTGCTGCTGCTCCTCGCCCTCGTGTTCGCCCTGTGGAACCACCCCACGGTGCTCACGGTCCTGCTCCTGGCCCTCATCCTGCTCGCACTGCTCGCCGTACTGGCCCTGCTGGCGGCCGGCGGTCGGGTGGGCCCGAGGCCGGACGGGCCGGGGGACGGCAGCAGGCCACCCGCACCCTCCCCGTAGGCAGGGCGGTCATCCGCCGGTTCCCGTGGAGCGTGACCGGGTCGTCGGGATCCGCCGGGTGAAGAACATCGCGATGAGTGCGGTGAGTGCGGTGAGTGCGGTGAGTGGGGTGAGTGCGGTGAGTGCGGTGAGTGCGAGGACGGCGAGAAAGGGAGTGGAGCATGACTGGTCCGGCCGAGAGGGCGCGACGTGGGCGCGATGCCCGCAAGCAGGTCGGGCGGGCCTCGCTCGGGCAATGGACCGAGGCGACGGACCGGCCCGATCCCATCGGTGTGCTGGAGCGGCAGGCCGCCGACCGGGTCGCCCGCCTGCTGCCGATCCGCTACGGGCGGATGGCGGCCTCCCCGTTCGCGTTCCTGCGCGGCGCGGCCGCCGTGATGGCCGCAGACCTGGCCGCCCAGCCGAACACCGGCTTGAACGTCCAGCTCTGCGGCGACGCGCACCTCCTGAACTTCGGCCTCTTCGCCTCGCCGGAGCGGGCGCTGCTGTTCGACCTCAACGATTTCGACGAGACCCTGCCCGGCCCCTTCGAATGGGACGTCAAGCGGCTCGCCGCCAGCACGGCCGTGGCCGCCCGAGACAAGGGCCACGGCGACGACCGCGCGTGGCGGACGGCCCTCGCCGCCGCGCAGGCGTACCGCCTGGCCATGCGGCGGCTGGCCGAGCAGGGTGAACTGGCCGTCTGGTACGAGCGGTCCGACACGGCGCAGGTGCTCCCGCTGATCCGCGAGGCCAAGCTGCGAAGCCGGGTCGAGGCGAGCTTCGCGCGCGCCCGTCGGCGCACCAGCCTGCAGGCCCTCGCCAAACTGACCGAGATCCGGGACGGCCGCCGCCGCATCATCCACGACCCGCCACTGCTCGAACCCCTCGAAGAAGCCGGGATGCGGGCCGTCGGCAAGGTTTTCAGCGAGTACCGCAGCACGCTCCCCGAGCAGCGACGCCTGCTCCTCGACCGCTATCAGGTGGTCGACGCGGCACGGAAGGCCGTCGGCGTCGGGAGCGTCGGCACCCGCTGCTTCATCGTCCTGCTGAACGGCCGCGACGAGCAGGACCCGCTGTTCCTGCAGATCAAGGAGGCCGGACGCTCTGTCCTGGAAGACCATCTTCCCGCCGACAGCCATGGCCACCACGGCCACCGCGTGGTCGCGGGGCAGCGACTCCTGCAGTCCGCCTCGGACATCTTCCTCGGCTGGATGAGCGGACCGGCCGGGCGCCACTTCTACGGCCGGCAGCTGCGCGACATGAAGGGGTCGGCCGCCGTGGAGACCATGACCCCCGGCATGCTCCGCCGGTACGCCGGGCTGTGCGGCACGGCCCTGGCCCGCGCCCACGCGCGCTCCGGAGACCGCATCGCCATCGCCGGCTACCTCGGCAAGGCCGACACCTTCGACCGCGCTGTCGCCTCCTTCGCACTCCAGTACGCCGACCGCACCGTCCGCGACCACGCCGCGCTCACCGCCGCCATCGCGGACGGCGCCGTCACCGCCACCCGCGGCATCTGAGCGGGGGCGCGGCCGCGGACCGGTGATCGTCCGCCGCTCGGGAGCCGATCAGCGGTGGGAGAACCAGTTCGCCGCCGGCAGCAGCTTGCTGTCGTAGTCGAACAGGGCCTGGTTCTCCCAGCCGTTGCCGGATCCGGGATCGGCCGGGTCCCATCCGTTGCCGGCGACGGCGGTCCAGGCCGGCTCCCAGTAGACGACACCGAGGCCGCGGGCGTTCGGTACCGCCTCGACGATGTTCATCACGTCCCGGAGCCAGGCGGACTGCCCGGTCGTGCTCGCCGGGTAGCCGGTGACGAGCTCGGCCGTGGTGTCGATGATGTTCTCGTGGGAGTCCTCGCTGTCGAGCCGGAAGGGGTAGGCGGTCTCGACGACCAGCACCTTCTTGCCGTAACGGGAAGAGATGTCATCCAGGTTGGCCTGCAGCGAGGACAGCGCGCCGTGCCAGTACCCGTAGAAGGACAAGGCGATCACGTCATAACTCACGCCCTGCGCGGCGGCGTTGTCGAACCACCAGCGGTACAGGGAGTTGTCGCCGCCGTGCGCGAGGTGCAGCGCCACCTGGGTGGAGGAGGAAACCGCCTTGGCGGCCGAGGCGCCCGACTTCAGCAGCCCCGCGAGCTGCTGCCAGTTGTCCGTCGACCCCTCGGGCCAGAGCATGCTGGTGTTGGTCTCGTTGCCGATCTGCACCAGGTCGGCGGTGGTGCCCTGCGCCTTCAGGGCGTTCAGCACGTCGTACGTGTGCTGGTAGACGTCCGTCGTGAGCTGGGCGTACGAGTGCCCGGACCAGGCGGCCGGCTTGGTCTGGGCGCCGGGGTCGGCCCAGATGTCGGAGTAGTGGAAGTCGACGAGGAGCTTCATGCCCTGGGCCTTGATCCGCCTGGCCGCCGCCAGGACGTGGGCCTTGTCGTTGTAGCCGTCGGCCGGGTTCACCCACACCTTGAGCCGGCCGTAGTTGGCGCCGGCGGACTTCAGGATCGTCAGGGCGTCGCCGGCGGTGCCTCCGCTCGTCCGGTAGACACCGCCCAGGTCCTCGCTCTTCTCCAGCGAGGAGACGTCGACCCCCTTGACCGCGAGCCCGGTCGAACCGGCGGTGAACGCCAGGTCGTCGACGTTGAGCCAATTGCCCGCATTGGCATTGGAGTTGATGCTGACCGTGCACCCTCCGCCACCGGTCACCTTCACCGAGGTCACGAGGCGTATCCAGGCACCGCCGGAGGTCGGCGGCAGGTCGGTGCGTTGCTCGGCGGAGCCGCAGTCGCGCAGGGCGAGATAGGCGGAGCTCTGGCCGCCACTGGAGCGGACCCAGGCAGTCAGCGTGTAGCTGCCCGCGCCGAGGCCGGACAGGGACTGGCGGGTCTCCACCTTGTACGCGGAGGAGGACCAGTGGGTGAGCCGGTATCCGCCGCTGCGGCCGCCGGACTCGGTGAACGAGGCGGCGCTCTGGCCGGTCGTCGAGGACGCGGTCCAGCCGGCCGGCGTGGCGGTGCCCGTGCCGTCGGCCTCGAAGCCGGTGTTGGCCAGAGTGGTCGCCGCCCGCGCGGTCTGGGCGGGCAGCGGGGTCAGGAGCAGGGTGGCGAGCGCGGTGACGGCGGCGGCCCGCAGCCAGGTCCCTCTCGGTGCGTACCGCTCTCTCAGCAGGTTCCGCGGGGGCGTGCTTCGTACGGTGTGCATCGTCGATGTCCCTTCGACGGCGGCTGCCGCGGGGCGGGAGCCCCGCGGGGATTCGTGGGTGCGGTCAGGCGTCCAGTCGCACGACGCGGACCGCACCGGCCGGGACGGTGAGCTTCCCGCTCACCGGCCCGGCACCGAGGAGCTCGGTGCCGGAGCTCTCCAGCGGCACCTCGGCCTCCTGGTCGGAGTGGTTGAGGGCGAAGAGGTACCGGCCGCCTTCCCCGCTGCGGCGCACGACCTCCACGTCACGGGGGAGCGCGTCGTGCGCGCCGATCCCGGCGTCCTCGCAGGCGGCGGCGGTGATCGTGCCCAGCGAGGCCGCGTCAAGCCGGGTGGAGACGTACCAGGCGGTGCCCCGGCCCAGCCGGTGCCGGGTGACCGCGGGCCCGCCGCAGGCCGGTCCGTCGGCGTACGTCCATACGGTCTCGGCCCCGCGGGGCACGACGAACTCGGTCCACACGTCGGCGCTGAGCGAGGCGCCGCCCGGCCCGTCGATCCGTACGGCCTCGCCGTCGAGCAGCGGCGACCATTCCTCGACGGTCAGACCGAGCACGTCGCGCAGGGCGCCGGGGTAGGGCCCGGGGTGCACGGCGTCGTGCTCGTCGACGATTCCGGAGAAGTAGGAGACGACGAGGGTGCCGCCGTTCTCGACGTACGCGCGCAGGTTCCGTCCGGCGGCCTCGGTGGCGAGGTAGAGCGCGGGAACGACCACCAGCGGGTAGGCGGACAGGTCGGCCTCCGGGTGGGCGAAGTCGACCGTCAGGTGCCGGTCGTACAGCGACTCGTAGAAGGCGTCGGCGCGCTCGCTCGCCTCGTGGGCCCCGCTCGGGCGCCATTCCAGGCTCTGCGCCCACCAGGAGTGCCAGTCCCACAGCACCGCGACGTCCGCAACCGTCCGGGTGTCGCGGACTTCGGCGAGCTTGCCGAGGTCGGTGCCGAGGCGGACCACCTCGCGCCAGATCCGGGTGTCGGTGCCTCCGTGCGGGAGCATCGCGGAGTGGAACTTCTCGGCGCCGCGCCGGGATTGGCGCCACTGGAAGAACATGGCGCCCTCGGAGCCGCGGGCGACGTGGGCGAGTGAGTTGCGGGCCATCTCGCCGGGGCGCTTGGCGGGGTTGCGGGGCTGCCAGTTGACGCCGCTGGTGGAGTGTTCGAGGAGCAGCCAGGGGGCGCCGCCCGCGACGGATCGGGTGAGGTCGGCGGCCATGGCGAGGTTGACGTGGGTGCGCCGGCCGTCGGTGATCAGGTAGTGGTCGTTGGTGACGAGGTCGACCTCGCGGCCCCAGGCCCAGTAGTCGATCGAGTCGCACTGGCTGAGCGCGGTCATGAAGTTGGTGGTGACGGGGATGCCCGGCGCGAGCCGGTGCAGGATGTCCCGTTCGGCCACGAAGTTCTCGCGCAGGGTGGCGTCGGTGAAGCGGCGGTAGTCGAGCTGCTGCGCCGGGTTGCCGACGGTGGGTGTGGCGCGCGGCGGGTCGATCTGCTCGTACGCGGTGTAGCGCTGGCCCCAGAACGCGGTGCCCCAGGCTTCGTTGACCGCGTCGAGGGATCCGTGCGCGGTGCGGAGCCAGTGGCGGAAGTGGGCGGCGCAGCCGCGGCAGTAGCAGGCGCTGACGGGGACGCCGTACTCGTTGTGCACGTGCCAGAGCGCGAGCGCGGGGTGGTCGCCGTAGCGGCGGGCGAGCTCGGTGGTGATGCGGGCGGCGGCCTCGCGGTAGGCGGGGGAGCTGTGGCAGATCGCCCCGCGCGAGCCGAAGGAGTACCGCACGCCCTCGCGGCTGACCGGCAGCGCCTCGGGGTGGGCGCGGTAGAACCAGGCGGGCGGCGCCACGGTGGGTGTGGCCAGGTCGACCCGGATGCCGTGCTCGTGCAGCAGGTCGAGGAGCCGGTCGAGCCAGCCGAAGTCGTACCGGCCGGGGGCGGGTTCCAGCAGGGCCCAGGAGAAGATCCCGACGCTCACCAGGGTGACGCCGGCCTCGCGCATCAGCCGGACGTCCTCCTGCCACACGCTCTCCGGCCACTGTTCGGGGTTGTAGTCCCCGCCGAACGCGAGCCGGTGCAGGCCCTTCGAAGTGGTCTGCGGCATGGGTGTCTCCTGGGTGTCGGGGCTTGAAAGTCTCACAGAACTGGGAACGTTCACACAATGGCTCGCTCCATGTCAACGCAAGATAACCGTAGGGGAACAACCATTGACAAGTGTCCGGAGTGTTTCCCTACTGTGAACGCTCACAGACGCATGATTGGTCTCCCCGCCTGAGGGTGAGGCCCTTTAGGTCAGGGAGAAGTGCCCCATGCCCCACGCGACGTACCGCATGCCCCACGCGACGTACCGCGGCCTCGCCGCCGCGATCGCCGTCCTCCTCGGCGCCACCGCACTCACCGCCTGCGCATCCTCCGACCCCGCGGACAAGGGCGGCGCCGCGGCCGATTCGGGCCCCGTCGCGCTCACTTACTGGGCCTGGGCGCCCAACTTGGACAAGGTGGCCGAGCTCTGGAACCAGAAGAACCCGAACATCAAGGTCACGGTCCAGAAGCAGGCCTCCGGGGACGACCTGGTCACCAAGATCATCACCGCGGCCAAGGCGCACCAGGCCCCCGACCTCGTCCAGGCCGAGTACCAGGCCCTGCCGACCCTCGTCAGCAACGACGCCCTCGCGGACATCTCCAAGGAGGTCGCCGGCGCCAAGGAGGCCTTCGCCCCCGGCCTCTGGCAGCAGACCACGCTCGGCAGCGACGCCGTGTACGCGGTTCCCCAGGACTCCGGGCCGCTGATGTTCTTCTACCGGACCGACCTGTTCCAGCAGTACGGCCTGACCGTGCCCACCACTTGGGAGGAGTTCGCCGCCACGGCCAAGGCGCTCAAGGCCAAGGCCCCCGACAAGGCGCTGACCACCTTCTCCTCCAACGACCCCGGCCTGTTCGCCGGTCTGGCCCAGCAGGCGGGAGCCGGGTGGTGGACCACCGAGGGGCAGAAATGGAAGGTGGGCATCGACGACGCGGCCACCAGGAAGGTCGCCGACTTCTGGGGCGGCCTGGTGCAGGACGGGGCGATAGACAACCAGCCGATGTACACCCCCGCATGGAACAAGGCGTTGAACACCGGCGAGCAGATCGGCTGGGTCAGCGCCGTATGGGCCCCGGGCGTCCTGACCACCGCCGCCCCCGAGACCAAGGGCAAGTGGGGCATGGCCCCGCTGCCCCAGTGGGACGCCTCGAAGCCCGCGACCGGCAGCTGGGGCGGATCCACCACGGCCGTCACCACCGACTCGAAGCACAAGGCCGCCGCGGCCAAGTTCGCGACCTGGCTGAACACGGACCCGCAGGCGCTGGCCGCGCTGGTCAAGGAGAGCGGCATCTACCCGGCCGCCACCGCCGCCCAGACCGGCGGGGCGCTCGCCAAGGCCCCGGACTTCTTCGCCGACCAGCCCGACTTCTACACGAAGGCCGCCGAGATCGCGAAGACCACCGCCCCCGCCGCCTGGGGCCCCAACGTGAACGTGGCCTACACGGCCTTCAAGGACGAGTTCGGCAAGGCAGCCAAGGCCAAGTCGGGCTTCGGCGCCGCCCTCACCGCCATGCAGGGCGCCACCATCGCGGACCTGAAGAAGCAGGGCTTCGAGGTCGCCCAGTGACACAGGCCCCCACGGGCGTGCGCCGGTCGTACGGGGCCAAGGCGGCCCCGTACGGCTTCCTCCTCCCGGCAGCCGTCCTCTTCGTGCTCTTCTTCGCACTGCCCATCGGCTACGCGATATGGCTCAGCTTCCACCGGATCGAGGTCAAGGGCCTCGGCCTCGGCAAGGGAGCCAAGGACGAGGTCTGGGCCGGCCTGTCGAACTACACCGCCGCCCTCACCGACTCCGAACTCGGCCACAGCGCCCTGAGGATCCTCGGCTACGGAGCGATCGTCGTCCCCGTCATGCTGGGCCTGGCCCTGCTGTTCGCCCTTCTGCTGGACTCCGAGCGGGTCCGGGCCCGCTCCGTCTCGCGCCTGGCGATCTTCCTGCCGTACGCGGTCCCCGGGGTCATCGCGGCCCTCCTGTGGGGGTTCCTCTACCTGCCGGACGTGAGCCCCTTCTCGTACCTGCTGGAAGCCCTCGGGCTGCCGCAGCCGGACCTCATGGACGGCGGACCGCTCTACCTGGCCATGTCCAACATCGCGGTCTGGGGCGGCACCGGCTTCAACATGATCGTGATCTACACCTCGCTGCGCTCCCTTCCCCCGGAGGTGTTCGAGGCGGCCAGGCTCGACGGCTGCTCGCAGCTGCAGATCGCGCTGCGCATCAAGATCCCGATGGTGGCGCCCTCGCTGGTGCTGACCTTCTTCTTCTCGGTCATCGCCACCCTCCAGGTCTTCAACGAGCCGACCACGCTGCGGCCGCTCACCAACGGCATCCCCACCACCTGGAGCCCCCTGATGAAGGTCTACAACGACGCCTTCGTCGGCGGGAACATCCACGCCGCCTCGGCCACCGCCGTGGTCCTGGCCCTGGCGACCTTCCTGCTGTCCTTCGCCCTCCTCAGGGTCTCCAACCGCCGCACGAAGCAAGGAGCAACCCGATGAGCGGGCTCGCCACCCCGGCGCCGCCGCGCAAGGCCGCCACCACCGCGGGCCGTGCCGCCGGCACCACCCCCGGCACCACCCCCGGCACCTCCCAGGGACCGCCGCGCCCGCGCCGCACCGCGCTGCTGCCGACCGCCGCCCTGGTGCTGGGCGCGCTGTACTGCCTGCTGCCCGTCGCCTGGGTCCTGGTCGCCTCCACGAAATCGGGCGCGGACCTCTTCTCGACCTTCACGTTCCTGCCCGGCGACGCCCTCGGCGACAACCTCGCCGGCCTGGCCGCCTACCGCGACGGGCTCTACTGGCGGTGGATGGCCAACTCGGTCTTCTACGCGGGCCTGGGCGCCGTCCTGTCCACGGTGGTCTCGGCGTTCGCCGGCTACGCCCTGGCCGTCTACCGCTTCCGCGGCCGCGAGGCCTTCTTCAACACGATCCTGACCGGCGTCCTGATGCCCCCGGTGATCCTCGCCATCCCGCAGTATTTGCTGATGGCGCAGGCCGACCTGACGGACACGTACCTCTCCGTCCTGCTGCCGCTGATCCTCTCCCCGTACGGCGTCTACCTCGGCCGGATCTACGCCGAGGCGGCCCTGCCCATGGAGCTCGTCGAAGCGGGCCGGATGGACGGCGCGGGCGAGTGGCGCATCTTCCTGAGGATCGCGGTCCCGATGATGTCCCCGGGGCTGGTGACGATCTTCCTCTTCCAGTTCGTGGCCATCTGGAACAACTTCCTGCTTCCGTTCATCATGCTCGGCGACGACGAGAAGTTCCCCGTGACCGTCGGCCTGTTCACCCTGCTGAAGCAGGGCGCGGGCCAGCCCGCCCTCTACACCCTGGTGATCACCGGTGCCCTCCTCGCGATCGTCCCGCTCGTCGCCCTCTTCCTGGTCATTCAACGGTTCTGGAGCCTCGACCTGCTCTCCGGCGCCGTAAAGTCCTGAAGCACAGGGGATGGAGGGAAAACACAGCATGAGCACAGCAGCGAGCAGGCGTCGCCCGGCGACGATCCACGACGTGGCGGCCGAGGCGGGCGTATCGCGCGGTACCGTCTCGCGTGTCCTCAACGGCGGGCACTACGTCAGCCCCACCGCGAAAGCGGCCGTCGACGCCGCGATCCGCAAGACGGGCTACGTCGTCAACCGGCACGCCCGCTCGCTGATCACCGGCAAGTCGGGCTCGGTGGCCTTCCTGCTGACCGAGCCGCAGGAGCGGTTCTTCGAGGACCCGAACTTCAACGTGCTGCTGCGGGCCTGCAGCCAGGCGCTCGCCGCCCAGGACGTGCCCCTGCTGCTGATGATCGCGGGCACCGAGGACGAACGCCGGCGCAACCTGCGGTACATCGAAGCCGGTCACGTGGACGGAGTCCTCCTGATCTCCAGCCACTACGGCGACCCGGTCGTGGCCCGGCTGCACCAGGCGGGCGTCCCGGTCGTCGCCTGCGGCAGACCGCTCGGCCAGACCGCCAAGATCGGCTACGTCGCCGCCGACGACCGGGACGGCGCCCGCGACATGGTGCGCCACCTGTACGAGTCGGGCAGGCGCCGGATCGCCACCGTCACCGGCCCGCTCGACACCCCCGGCGGCGTCGAACGCCTCGCGGGCTACCGGGAGACCCTGTCCGAGTACGGCCTGCCCGTCGACGAGGCCCTGATCGTCACCGGCGACTACAGCCGCGCGAGCGGCGAGGAGGCGGCGCGCCTGCTCCTGGACCGCGCCCCGGACCTCGACGCCGTCTTCGTGGCCTCGGACCTCATGGCCCAGGGCGTCCTCGACACCCTGGCCCGGGCGGGCCGCCGGGTCCCCGAGGACATCGCGGTGGGAGGTTTCGACGACTCCCCGGCGGCGCTCTCCTCCCGCCCCTCGCTGACGACGGTCCGCCAGCCCTGGGACCGGATCAGCTCCGAGATGGTGCGGATGCTCCTCGCCCGCATCGCGGGGGAGGAGCCGGCCGCGGTCATCCTGCCCACGGAGCTGGTCCACCGAGAATCGGCGTAGGGCGTCCCTTCCGGCTCCTGCCCGGCGGCACGCTATGAGGGGGCCGGGGCGTCGTCGGTCGCGTCGGGGGAGCGCAGCAGGCGCAGGAACGCCTTCACGCCGGCGATGATCTCCTGGTTGTCGGTGAGGCGGTTCACCGTGGACTCGAACTCCCTGCCCAGGGCCGTGATCCTGCGGTTCGTCTCCTCGGTCCGCTCGTAGGAGCTCAGGGCCAGCGCGTCCATGGTGCGGCGCAGTTCGGCGAGGGCCCGGTACTGCTCCTCCGCCTTCTCTTCCAGGGCCCGTGTCCCGGCCTCGGCCCGGCCCAGCCGGGCCTGCAGTTCGACGACGTCGTCCCGCGGGTACGTGACGTCCTTCAGGAGGGTGCCCAGGCGCCGCCGGAGCTGGCCGAAGTAGGCACCGGCCGGCCGGAAGAGGGTGCTCAGCAGGAAGAACGCGGCGAACCAGTAGCCCGTGAACTCGCCCGTCGCCCAGGTGACCGCGAGGACGACCGCGGCCGTCAGGACGTGGCCCGCGATGGCCGCGCGGAGCATGGTGCGGGCGATGCGCGCGGCCTCGGCGTCCCGGGCCGGGGAGACCTCGATGCCTTTCTCGCGGCTCACCTTGATCTCGGCGAGCACCGCATGGGCGCGGAAGTACAGGTTCCAGGGCAGTGTGAGCAGGAGCAGCAGCCACAGGAGGCTGAGCGAGCCCGCCCCGACGGCGAACACCACCGCGGTCGGCGCCCCCGTCGCGTAGGCGAAGACCAGTGCCGCGACCGCCGTCACGACGGCCGCCGCCACCCCCAGAGACCTGCTCATGCCCCCGCCTTCCGCCCGCACGCCCGGACCGCCCATGCTCCTCCGACCGGTCCGGGCCGGCATGAGTAGGCGTACTCAGGTTCGCGGAAGCGGCCGGGTGAGTCCACAGCCGTGCCACAGGCCAGGGACAGTGCGCGCCTGGGGAGGCCGCCTAGCGTGCCGGACATGGATGAGAACAGCATGAACAGGCGACGCGTACTGATGCTCGGCGGTGCTGCCGTCGGCGCGGCCGGAGCCGCGCTGGTCGGCTGCGGGAGCTCCGGCGAGACCACCGCGGCTCCTTCCTCCTCGGCCTCCGCCTCCTCGTCGGGCGCGGTGTCCTCGGGGACGGGGCAGTGCGTACTGATGTCCAACGTGACCGAGGGGCCGTACTACCTCGATGGAGCTCTGGTGCGCAAGGACATCGGGGAGGGCAAGAAGGGTGTGCCGCTCACCGTGCGGCTGACGGTGCAGGACACCACCGAATCGTGCGCCCCCGTCGCGGGGGCGGCCGTGGAGATCTGGCACTGCGATGCCTGGGGCTACTACTCCGGCTGGACCACCGCCAATCCGGGCGGCAAGGCGCCGGCCGAAAGCGAGGACACGAGCGGCGCCGACGACAAGACCTACCTGCGCGGCTACCAGATCGCGGGCGAGGACGGGGTGGTCGAGTTCACCACCATCTTCCCCGGCTGGTACACGCCACGCGTCACGCACATCCACCTCAAGGTGCACACCGGCGGTGCGGCGGCGGACGGCTCCTACGAGGGCGGCAAGGTCAATTACACCGGCCAGCTCTTCTTCGACGACAAGTACGGGGAGGCCGTGTACGCGCTGTCCCCGTACGCGCAGCACAGCGGCACCCCCACCAAACTCGCCGACGACATGGTCTACGGCGGCGGCGGAGCGAGTGACGGGCTGATGACCGTCACCGGCGACACCACCCAGGGGTACGTCGGCACCCTCACCCTCGGCATCGACCCCGACGCGGAGAACGCGGGAGGCGGAGCCCCGGGAGGCGGAGGCCAGCCGCCGAGCGGCGCGCCCGGCGGAGGCAACGCCCCGTAGGGCCGGGCCGGATCCTGCGGGGGCCCGGCGCCGGGGCGGCCGGCTCCGGGGTGCGCGCCGCCATGGAGCCGGGCCCCGTGTGGCACCGGGCTTCACAGGAGATCGAGAGGTGGCTCCCATGTGATCCCCATGCTGCCCTCCTAGCTTCGGCTTCATGGCATTGCATAGATCACCTTCGCGAACCCGCAGTCGGCTCGCGACGTTCGCAACCCTGGCCCTGCTCGTAGGCGGAATCACCTTCGCCCATGCGCGTTCGGACCCGCAGGACGTCACGCTCGCGCGTGCGGCCTCCACGGCGGCAACCCCGGTGCCGACCGCATCACCCACCCCATCTGCCCAGGTGAAGGTCGAGGAGGCGGTCCGTGAGGTGCTGGCGGGAGCGCAAGGGAACGCGGCCGTCGCCGTGCTGGACCCGTCCACCGGTGCGAGTGCCCAGGTCGGCGCCGCACACGGTTTCGTCACCGCCAGCATCGTCAAGGTGGACATCCTTGCCGCGTTGCTCCTGCAAGCCTCGGACGCGGGGCGGGTACTGACCGCCCAGGAGCAGCGCTGGGCCACCGTGATGATCGAGAACAGTGACAACGCGGCGGCCAACGCATTGTGGGATGCCATCGGCGGCGCGGACGGGCTGGCGAAGGCCAACCTGCGGCTCGGCCTCACCGAGACGACGCCGGGCCACGGCGCGTACTGGGGATTGACGCAGACGACGCCCGCCGACCAAGTGCGCCTGCTCCAGGCGGTGTTCGGCGAGGACTCGGTGCTTTCCGCCCATGCCCGGGCGTACTTGCGCGGGCTCATGGGCTCGATCGCCCCCGACCAGGACTGGGGGATATCGGCGGGCCTGGACGCATCCGGGTCCGTGCACCTGAAGAACGGCTGGCTGGCGCGCAGTGAGAGCGGCCTGTGGGTGGTCAACAGCATCGGCCGGGTGGAGGCGGACGGCCACACCCTGCTGCTCGCGGTCCTCTGCGACGGTCAGGCCTCGCAGAAGGCCGGCATCTCCCTGGTCGAAGACCTCGCCGAGCGGACGCGGGCCGCCGTCACCGACGGGTAGTCGCGCCCGGAGCCGCGGCGAAGGCGTGCTGCCGCCCGGGCGGTACCACGACGACGTCGCCGCGCTCGGCCGCCTTTCACTGGTTGGCGTCGCGGATCTTCCTCAGGATCGGAATCATCACGGAGATCTCTTCGGCCGTCAGCACGTCGTGAATGTGCCGCTGGGTCGACATCAGGGCCAGGTTCCCCCGGGCGCGCGCCTCCTTGAGGCCTTCAGGGGTCGGCATGACGAGAGTGACGCGCCGGTCGGTCGGATGGGCCCCCCGCGTCACCAGGCCGCGCTTCTCGGCCGTGTCCAGCAGACGTGTGGTTCGCGTCGTGCTGGTCGCGAGGGCCCGCGTGATGTCGACGGTGCGCAGGGAGTGCCCGGGGGTGCGTGCGAGGCGGAACAGCAGGTCCGAGATCGACGCTTCGAGGTCGCCGCCCGGGCTGACTTCCCCGTCGATGCGCCTGGTCACGGCCAGGTACGCCTCGCGCAGCATCCCGTAGGCCTCCCAGCGGGGGTCGCCGAAGAGCTCGTCCATCGCGTCAGCGGTCGAGCCGTCCGTTGTTCCGTCCATCGCTTTCACCACCTTGCCGTCCGTGAATCTTCCTTGCGGAACTGTCCCGATCGGTAGTAAATTCGGGACTGTCCCGACCGGGACGATGTTGCCACAGTCGCGAGGAGATTCCCATGACCGCGTACGCGCTCTTCGACAACATCGAGGTCACCGACCCGGTTGCGCTGTCCGAGTACGCCGGGCGCGTGCGCGCGGTGGTGGAGCGCCACGGCGGCCGCTACCTCGCCGTCGGAGGCCGAATCGACCCGGTGGAGGGAGAGCCGATGCTGACCTACCCCGTCCTCATAGAGTTCCCCGACCTGGCCGCCGCCCGCGGCTGGTACGACGCTCCCGAGTATCAGGAGCTCAAGGCCCTGCGGCAGTCGGGCTCCAAGGCGAACGCCACCCTCTTCGAGACCGGTCCTTCCGAGCTCCTCGAAGCCTGAACGACTGCCCTGCGGCGTCGTGCGACAGGTGGGGGAAGACGACCACGAACCCCGCACGCCGGCGTGAGGGCCTGATCTTCCACCGGCCGTCCGACCAAGCGCCGGAATGCCGAAACCGAACCACAGGAGCGAGCACGATGTCGTACCCGCAGCACCCGCAGTACCCCGAAGCCCGTTACCAAGGGGACAGGGGCGAGGTGAACGCGTCCTTCCGCACCGCCGACACCCCGCCGGACCTCGTCTCGCCCGGCGGTGACGCCTACCGCTACCTCGCCACGCACGCGTCGACCGGCGGCGACTACGGCCTGTACAAGGTGGATCTGGCGGCAAGGGCGGCCGGCGCCAAGACCCACTTCCACAAGGCGATGTCGGAGTCCTTCTACGTCCTCTCCGGAGAGCTGGAGCTCTTCAACGGCGAGAAGTGGGTGACGGGCCGCACCGGTGACTTCCTGTTCGTTCCCGTCGGCGGTCTGCACGCCTTCAAGAACGTGACGGACGAGCCCACGTCGATGCTCATGCTCTTCGCCCCGGGTGCCCCGCGCGAGGAGTTCTTCGAAGGAGTCGCGGAGATGGCGCAGCGCGGCAGCGAGGAACTCAAGGAGTTCCGGGTGCGGCACGACAGCTACTTCGAGGAGGACTTCGAGGGGCGGGCGGTGTAGCGGTCACCCGCGGCGCGCCCACCATCCCCACCACGGCACGGGGAGGGTTGGTGGGCGAGGACCGCGCCGACTCAGGTCACAGCACTAGCTGCCGGTCGTGCCGTCGAGCATCTCGCGCAGGATGTCCAGGTGGCCGTTGTGGCGGGCCGTCTCCTCGGTGAGGTGGAGGAGGATCCAGCGCAGGTCGACGTGGCGGCCGTCGCGGATGGGCCGCTGGGCCTGCTTGTCCAGGTCGTTCCCGGCGACCAGCTCGCGGTAGCGGGCGCTCTGTTCCGCGTACTCGTCGAGCAACTGCGTGAGCGGGAAGTCGACGGCGATGCGCATCTCGCGGTCGGGGTCCTCGTCGGTCCAGGGGCCGTGGTCCTCCTCGCCGAGGAAGACCACCTGGAACCAGTAGTACTCGACCCAGCGCAGGTGGTTGATCAATCCGCTGAGGGTCATCAGCGGCGAGCCCGGCAGGAGTGCCTTGCCGGCGTCTTCCGCGGAGACGCCTGCGCACTTGGCGAGGGCGGTGCTGCGGGTGTAGTCGAGGAACGTGGTGAGCTGCGTGCGCTCGTCCCACGCGGGCGGCGTGTCGTCGATTCTTGTCATCGCGCGAAGGATCCCTGATCAGCGCGATGCGTGTCGAGGCATTTTCCGACGGGTCCGCACCGCTCCTCCCGGCCCGGTCCTCTTCCCCGCTGCGCCCGTCAGGGCTTCAGGCCCGCCCGCCTGAGGGCGATCTCGGACAGGTCGGCGATGACTTGCGGGTCGCCGCGGCGCCAGGCATCGGCGAGGCCGCCGGCGGGGGTGGGGACCGTGGAGAGGGCGCGCGGCGGTCCGGTGAGGGCGCGCAGGGCGAGCAGGTCGGCGCCTCCGGGTGCGTCGAGGAGGTCCCGGATGGTGGCGCTGCGGCGGATCCAGCGCACGCGCAGGGGAAGCCACAGCAGCAGGATGAAGGCCACGGGGAGGACGATCAGGGCGACTGTGGCCAGCGTGGCCACCTGGCTGACGACGTCCTGCAACGACTGGCCCGCGTCGGCGAGTCCGGTGCCGGCGTCGGCCGCCGACCGGAACGGCTTCCTCAGGAGGCCGCCGACGAGCGGCACGTCGGCGGCGGTGTCGCCGGCCTCGGCGAGGGCGCCGGCGAGGCTTTCGCCGGAGCTCTCGACCTTGCGTCCGGGCTCGGCCAGCCGCATGATCGCGCCGTGGACGGTCAGGGCGAACGTCACCGTGGCGGCGATCAGCAGGACGGCGACCAGGTCCGCGAGGATCTGTCGGTTCCGCCGTGCCGGGGTCTGGGCGTAGAGAAGCATGGGCTGCTCCTGTTCCGGTGCTGCCGGCAGGGGTCGGCCGGTCACTCGACCGTATGCCGGACAAGGCCGTCACGGGGGTGTCCGTCGGTATGCGGCCGTCACACGTTGCCGGGTTGGCGCAGTGCGGGTGCGGGTGCCCGTGCCTGTGCCGTGACGTCACCGGTGGACCGGTGCTCCCGGCTCGTCCGGACGCCGTTCGCCTGTCGTGGCCGCGGCAGGTCCCCGGGGGATGCCTGCGTGACCGGATTTCCTACGGGCCCCGGGGTCAGTCCTCGCCGGGAACGGCGGCGAACACCGGGCCGCCCACGGCCCGGGCCAGGCGATAGCTCCTGAGCTTCCGGTCGAAGCGGGCGCGGCTGCCCGGCAGGGCTCCGCGGAGGTCGGCGATCAGCGCGCCGTCCGGCACGCGGGCGGCGAGGCGGGCGACCACCGGGTCCGGACTGCCGCGGAGTTCGGCCGCGAGGTGCACCGGCAGTTCGGGGCCGTCGAGGTGCAGGAGGTCCCAGAAATCGTCGGCGTAGGGCTGGACTCCCTCCTCGAAGCCGGTCTCCTCGACCAATTCCTCCGCCGTGCCGATCAGCCGGTCGAGCCAGTGCGGCAGCGAATCGGCCTCGACGTGGAGGCCTCCCTCGCGGTACTGCATCAGGACCTGACCCCACCGGCCGTCGGCCTCGATGTCGACCCAGGTGACGCCGCCGCCCCCGTCGTCGGTGACCAGCCAGTGGGGGTGCGGCAGGCCGTGGTCGCCGGCCTGGCGGGGGTGGCCGGTGAGCGTGAACTCCACCGGCGGAACGGCGAAGCCGCCGAGCCGGCCCAGCAGTTCGCGGGCCTCGGCCGGAACCGGTACGGGCCAGCGTCCGAAGTCGGCCGCCGCGACGCCGGGTTGTACCGCGAGGTCGAACGGGACTCGGGCCGCCAGCTCCCGCAGCCGCTTCAGGAGGGTGTCACCGGAGATCACCCGGCCACGCTACCGGAGCGGGCCCCGGCAGCGGGAACCGTGGGCCCGGCCGCACACCACCGGGCGCCCGTGTCCAGTGCCTGCCCGGTGTGCCGGTAAGGCTTCATCCGTTCGGGTCAAGCGGGGGCGGGTGGGTGCGGCGAATGGCCCAGCATCGGGACACTGGACAGGCCGTGCATCGGATCAGATGCCTAACGTCGCTGCCAGACACATCGGTGCTCGCGCAGCTTGTGGAGGTGCCATGTCCCGTCGACGCAGCTTGCTGGCGGGGGTTTGCGCGACTACGGTCGCCATCGGTCTGCTCCTGACCGGGGGCGCCCAGGGCGTCCAGACGCCGCATCGTGAGGACTCCGGGACGAGCGCCGGCAGTGAGATCGCGGTGGGTGCCTACCTGCACTACGGATCGCCCGGCGTCGAGCGGATGCAGGAGCTCTCGCGCTGGCTGGGGGGTACGGAGCTGCGCGCCGGGCACACCTACCTGCCGGGCGACACCTGGGCGAACATCGAGGGGGCACCCGATTCCCTGCGCACCTGGGCGCGGTGGCGCAACGAGAAGGCGGACCGGCTGTTCGTCCTGAACGTGCCCATGCAGGAGCGCAACGAGGCCCGCCTTGCCGACGCCCGCGTCGCCGAGCTGATCCGCACCGGTGCGCGGGGCACGCACGACCACCACTTCCGGCGGCTGGCCCAGCGTCTGGTCGACCTCGACGTGCCGGACACGGTGATCGTGCTCGGCTGGGAGATGAACGGCTTCGACTACACCCACCGGTGCCGGCCCGACCCCGAGAACTGGAAGAAGTACTGGCGGCGCATCGTGGTCGCCATGCGCTCCGTCGAGGGGCAGGACTTCCGCTTCGACTTCGCCCCCAACCGTGGCGGCGACGCGATCGCGTGGACCCGGTGCTACCCGGGTGACGACGTGGTCGATGTCGTCGGGATGGACTCGTACGACCAGGAACCCGGCCGGACCTTCGACGAGCAGGTCGCCCAGCCGTACGGGCTGCGGCATCAGGTCGACTTCGCCAGGGCCCACGGCAAGGACATCTCGTACCCCGAGTGGGGGCTGTTCCGGCACGGAGACAACGCCGAGTACGTGCGGCGCATGCTGGAATGGATCGAAGAGCACAGGCCGCTCTACCACAGCATCACGGACTTCTGCCCGCACGGGGTGTGGCAGTGCGGGCAGAATCCGCGCTCCTCGCGGGTGTTCCGGGACTTCCTTTCCGGTGGGCAGAGCCGACGCTCCGACCCCTGAAGCCCTGGCCGAGGAGGGCGGAGGATGCGTGGCAGGGTGGTGCGTATGCCATCACTCTCGCTTCGTATCGTCGGCCGCGATCTCCCGGGTCGTGAATGCGGCGGATACCGGGACGTCCATGTCGCCGTGCAGCGCGGGCGCGAGCCCGAAGGAGCTGTTCCCGGGGACGCCGCGGAGGCGGTCTGGGAGTTCACCGTGGAGGTGGTCGCCGCGCCGGACGGGGCTCGGGACTATCGCGGGCCCCACGTCCACGGACGGCGCGGGGGCCGGTTCCTGTACCTGACGTGGGGAGAACTGCCGCACGGCGGAGCGTTCACGATGTTCCGCCGCGCCAAGCTGATGCTCGACGATCTCCCGCCGCAGCTCGTCGAACGGGGCGCAGCCGAAGGGGAGCTGGGACTGACGGACCGCTGCGGGATGCCCGTGTGCGCCGCGGTGCGCCCGCCCGGCATCATCTGGAGCTGAACTGAACTGAACTGAACTGAGCTGAACTGAACTGAGCTGAACTGAGCTGAGCGAGCTGATCTGAGTGGACGCGGGCTCGCGCCGCGCAGGGCGCCCGGCTACCGGACGCCATCGCGGACCGCATCGGCCCAGGGACGTAAACCCGGGGGTCTAGGGCCTCGCCCGTTGTACATCGGTGAGCCGATGCCGTGCGAGACGGCCCGTGACAGCGTTCCCCTGTGCCCACGGACCGTCCGTCGAGGCACGGTTGACGATGCGTCAGCAAGGGGAGGGTCCATGACCACCACACCGTTCACCGACCGCGAGGGCGTGACGCGCCGCCGCGTCCTGGGAGCCGCGCTCGCCGTCGGCGCCGCCGTGCCGCTGGCCGCCACCGGCCCCGCGTGGGCCGCCCCGGCCGCGACCGCCCAGGCCTCGCAGCGGCTCACGCTGCCCGCGCCGACCGGGCCGCACCCCGTGGGCACGGTCCAGCTGCACCTCGTCGACCGGTCGCGCCCTGACGCCATCGCGGACCCCGGAAACTTCCGTGAGCTGATGGCCACCGTCTGGTACCCCGCCCGGGACGTCCGGCGGTACCCGGTGGCGCCCTGGATGCCGGCCGGGGCCTTTCAGGCGTTCGTCGACGACGCCGGGTTCGGTGATCTGGCCTCCCTGGGGCCGCTCACCGCCGGCCATGTGGGCGCTCCGGTGCACAGGTCGGACCGGCGGCTGCCCGTCGTCGTGTTCTCGCACGGCGCGCACAGCCACCAGGGCGACCACACCGTCGTGGTCCAGGAGCTCGCCAGCCACGGATACGCGGCCGTCACGATCGCTCACCAGTACGACACGTACACCGAGTTCCCGGACGGCCGGGTCACCGTTCCGCTCCAGGACCGGGATGCGCCGACGCTGCCCGGGGACTTTGCCGCCGACCTGCGCTTCGTCCTCGACTGCGTCGAGCAGATGGCCGCGGGGTGCAATCCGGACGTCGACCGCAAGAGGCTGCCGGCCGGGCTGCTCGGCTCACTCGACCCGCGGCGCATGGGCGCCTTCGGCTGGTCGAAGGGCGGTACGGCCACCGCCTGCGCCACGCTCGCGGACGAGCGCATCCGGGCCGGGCTGAGCCTCGACGGCCCGATGCAGATGAATCCGCCGCTGGCCGGCGACCTGGACCGGCCGTTCATGATGATGTCCGCCGAGTTCGGCCGGGCCACGGATCCCGCGGTCGCCGCGTTCTGGTCGCACCTGCGGGGGTGGCGGCTGGACATCCGGGCAGAGGGGGCGGCTCACATCTCCTACGGCGACAACGAGGCGCTGTTCCCGCAAGTGGCGAAGCTGTACGGATGGACCGGGCAGCAACTCCAGGACGTGATCGGCACCCTGGACCCCGAGCAGGCGGTGAGGATCCAGCAGGCCTACCCGCTCGCGTTCTTCGACGAGCACCTGCGCCGCCGTCCGGGGCACCTGCTCGACGGGCCGTCCCCGGCCTTCCCGGCAGTGACGTTCCTTCCCTGACCGGCCCGACCCGGTGGGGACGGGCCGGTCAGTGCGTCAGGGGGTTACGGGACCCAGTGGTTGCCGGAGGCGGTGATCATGACCTGGAGCTGGATGCTCGCCGAGAAGTAGCTGCTGGTGTCGATCGGGGCGCCCAGCATCTTGTTCCACAGCGCGTCCAGCCAGGCCTGGCTCGACGGGTCGGTCATGGCCGCGAGGGCGAAGGGGGCGAAGTACGCCGCCTCGCTCCCGGAGGAGATCTGGGTGCCGTCGAGCTTGTAGCCGATGGCGATCTTGTTCGGGTCTCCGCCCGTCTTGCCCTTGATCCAGCTGTTGAGCTTCTGTGCCGACGCGAGGGACTTGGCGTCCCCGCTGGTCACCGCGTCGTCCGCGATGCGCCACGGGGTCCGGCAGGCGTTCCACCAGTAGGCGCCGTCGTTCGGGTCCTCAAGGACCTGACCGGGGGCGGGCTTGGGGGTGGTGTTGGTGTTGACGACGAAGTCGGGCAGGAGGCCCGTGTTCGGCGCGTAGGACGCCTGCAGGTTGGTGATCTGGTTCTGGTGCGCGGTACGGGCCGTGTCCCAGGCCGCGTCCCCCGTCGCCGTCCGGAAGGCCCGGAAGTGGTCGACCATCCAGTCCGAGGTGCGGGAGATGTAGTAGTACTGGTCGCCGGAGCTGCTCCAGTCGCCCAGCTTGAGCAGGTGGGTGGACGGGTTGAGCTCGTCCTTCTTGATCGCGTTGATGTGCTTGATCGCGAGCGCCTTGTAGTTGTACGTGCCGGCGCTGCCCCACTGCTTGTCGGCGAGCAGCAGCCCGTACGCGACGTCCATGTCGCCGTCGGTCGCGCCGTCACCGCCGTTGACGCTCCGGCAGGCGGTGTCCTGCTCGGCGGCGAGCAGATCCGGGTTGACCGCCGAGGGGTGGTCGATCGTCCACTTGGTCAGACCGTCGAAGATCTTCTTCGCGTCCGGGTCGGCGCCGGCCATCGTCGCGGCGATCACCATGCCGTACCCCTGCGCCTCGGCCACGTACGGGTGGTCGGCGTCGGGGGAGATGACCTGGTACCAGCCGTTGCCGCAGTTCTGCCGGACGAACGCGGACTTCCAGGCGGTGTAGTAGTCGATGGTCTTCTGGTCGAGCGTGCCCTGGGCGCCGGTCGGCTTCAGGGTCCCGGCCGCGTAGGGCCGGGCGTGGCTGCCGAACGGAACCGCCGGACCGGAGCCACCCGCGGGCTGGGTGGTGACGCTGAGCGTGTTGCTCGCCGCGGATGCGTTGCCCGCCGCGTCCCGCGCCTTGACTGTGTAGCCGTAGGCGGTGGAGGCCGTGAGGCCGGTGTCCGTGTACGAGGTCCCGGTGGCCGTCGCCACGCGCGCGGCGCCCCGGTAGACGTCGTAGCCGGTGACGCCCACGTTGTCGGTGGAGGCGTTCCAGGCGAGCGAGACGCTGTTCGCGGTGGTGGCCGTCGAGCGCAGGCTGCCCGGAGTGCTGGGCGCGGTGGTGTCGGAGCCGCCGGAGGCGGGGGAGCCGTAGACCTCGAACTCCCAGAGGGAGTAGCCGTAGGCGGTGCCGCGGGCGGTCCCGTACATCCGGACGTAGCGCCCGGTGCCGGTGACGGTCAGGTCGTCCGTCGCGCCGTCGCCGGTGCTGGTGGAGTGGACGTCGGTCCAGTTCGTCCCGTCAGCCGAGGTCTGGATCTTGTACGTCTTGGCGTACGCGGCCTCCCAGCTGAGCTTGACCCGGCTGATGGTGTGGGCCGCTCCGAGGTCGATGCGTATCCACTGCGGGTCCACGCCCTCCACGCTGGCCCAGCGCGTCGCGGCGTTGGCGTCCACGGCCTTGCCGGCCTGGAAGCCGCTCGCCTCCACCGAGGAGGCCGTCACCGGCTTGCCCTGCGAGACCAGGACCGGGGCGGTGTCACCCGGGCCGAGGGGCGTGACGGAGACGGCGGCGGTGGCGCCGAAGGCCGCCGTGGCCGTGGTTGCGGCGGCCGTCGAAGTGGGGGCGCTGAGGGCCGTGAGGCCCGCCACGGAGGCGGCGAGGGCGGCGAAGGCCGCAAGCGGGCGGTGCCACTGGGGGCGGCGCCGGTCTCTGTGCGCGGAACGTTGCTGATGTGCTCGTGACATCGGGCGTCCTCGGGTGAGTGCTGCGCGAGTGGGGGGAGCGGCCGATCCGGAGCACCGGCCAATGGTTAGGAATATTTCCTAACCATTGGCCGGGAGAGTAGAAACGGAACGGGGTGTCGCGCAAGACCCTGGGCACGATCCGTCAGTGCAATTTGCATCCACGTACTGGTCGCCCCCGCTCCTGGGTGCGCTGCAGTTCGTCCAGTTCGGCGGCCCGGCCCCGCTGAGGCCCGACGATGGGGCGCCCAGGCCGCCAGGGAATCCGCCCTCTGCGACGTCACCCGGTTCTGTGGCGGCTGGTGCTGGCCGGGGCCGCAACCATGGGCGTGGCCGGGCCGGACGGAGCGTCGGTCTACGCGCTGGTCGATGCCGGCCCGCACCGTCCGCCCCTAGCGGCCTTGACGGCCGTCCAGCGCGAAACGCCGGGCCGGCCCGTCGGCAGAGCGGCAGTCACCGCCGACGATTCTCGCCGAGCCCGCCGCGTTCGCGTTTCGCGCGCTGGCGCGCCTGCGTCAGCGGTGGCCCAGTACGTTGACCACCCGTCCGCTCGGGTCGCGGACGAAGAACCGCCTCACGCCCCACTCCTCATCCTGCAAGGGGTACACGATCTCGGCGCCGCTCTCCCGCATGACCGCGTACGCCGCATCCACGTCGTCCACCTCGATGCTCATGTCGGGGGCGACGGGTGCGGTCTTGTCGCTGGTCATGACGCTGATCTGCGCTGCCGGGCTGGACGGGGAGGCGAGGGTCATGATCCAGCCGTGGTTCATGACCTCCTCGAAGCCCAGGAGGCCGTAGAACTCCCGGCTCTCCTCCGCGGCCTCCGACCGGATGTTGGGCACGACACGGCGAACGGCCATCGACGACTCCAAGTGAGAACGAACGTGTCTCCATGCCTCCCCAGGAGTACTACGCCAGGTCCGCCGCCGCAGGCACTTCCGCGACACGCCCTTCCCACCCCGCACGCAGGGCCGCGAACGCCTCGTGGAAGCCGGGGAACGTCTTCCGTACGCACCCGGGGTCGTCGAAGGTGATGCCCGGCGCGCGCAGCGAGGCGACGGCGAAGGACATCGCGATGCGGTGGTCGTGGCGGGTGGCGATCTCGACCGGCCGCACGGCGCCCGGGACGATCTCGATCCAGTCGGGCCCGGTCGCGACTTCGACCCCCATCGCCCGCAGGTTCTCGGCGCAGGCCTCCAGCCGGTCGCACTCCTTGACCCGGGTGTTGCCCACGTCCTCGATCCGGACCGGCCCGTCGGCGAAGGGGGCGAGGGCCGCCAGCGTGGGCATGGTGTCGGAGATGTCCCGCATGTTGACCGTGATCCCGCGCAGTTTCCCGGTGCCCGACACCGTTGTGCCGGCATCGCCGACGCGCACTCCTGCCCCCATCCGCCGCAGAACCTCGACGAACTGCAGATCTCCCTGGAGCGCGCCCCGGCCCAGGCCGGGGACCGTGACCTCCCGGCCCGTGAGCGCCGCGGCGGCGAAGAAGTAGCTCGCGGTGGAGGCGTCGGGTTCGATCGCGTACTCGGCGGCCCGGTAGCCGCCGGGGCGCACGTCGAAGACCTCTCCGTCGGGCGACGGCCCGCGGTCCACCGTCGCCCCGAAGGCCGCCATCATGGCCAGCGTGATCTCGACGTACGGAGCCGAGACCAGGCGGGTGACGGTGATGCGCAGCCCCTCGCGGGTGAGCGGTCCGAGCATCAGCAGTGCGGTCAGGTACTGAGACGACTCGCCCGCGTCCAGGGTGAGTTCACCGCCCTTGACGCCGTCGGCCGCGATGCTCAGCGGATGGTGCCCCTCGGCCTGCTCGTGCCGGACGTCGACCCCCAGTGCACGCAGCGCACGGGTCAACGGGGCCACGGGACGGCGGCGCATCTGGTCGGAGGCGTCGAAGCGGTAGTTGCCGTGCCCGGCCGCCACCAGCGTCGGCAGGAACCGCGCGGTGGTCGCGCCGTCGCGGCAGTAGACGTCGGCCACCTCCCGCAGCGGGCCGGCCGGCCGCCCCTCGACGAGCCAGCGGCCCGGCGCGTGCTCGACGCGGTAACCGAGGGCGGCGAGGCCTTCGGTGAAGCCCTCGGTGTCGTCGGAGTGCAGCGGTCGCAGCAGGGTCGAGGTGCCCTCGGCCGCGGCGGCCAGGAACAGGGCCCTGGCGGTGAGGGACTTGGACCCGGGGATGTCGACGATCGTCACGGCGGAAGCTCCGGTGCGGGTAACGGGGGAACGGTTCGCGCACCGGATACTGCCACGCCGGATCCGCCCGCCGCGTGAGGTCTCACCCGTTGGACGTGCGGTGCCCGCCGCGCGTGGGCGAGTGCGGCCCGGCGGCGGTCACTCGGTGTCCGGTGGCCAGGTGCCGCGGTCGCGGAGGTGGTGGAATTCCGTGAGTTCGGAGGCGAGGACGTCGAAGTGGGGGAGCGGGGCCCACAGGCTGCGCTCGCCGATGACGTAGAGGCGGCGCTTGGCGCGGCTCGCGGCGACGTTGAGCAGGTGCGGGGTGCGGGCCGCCCACTCGCGGGCGCCGGGGCGGCCGCCGCCGAGCACGAGGACGACGACGTCGGCTTCCTTGCCCTGGGCCCGGTGGACCGTGGCGCAGCGCTCCTCGATCAGTGGGGACGTCCAGCCCGCACGGCCGCGGCAGACCTTCTGGCATTCGGCGACGAGGGCCCGGAAGGGGGCGATGACGCGCACGCGCTCGACGTCCACTCCGTGCCGGTGCAAGTGGTCGAGGACGAACTCGAAGGCCCGGCGGTCGCGTTCGCCCCACGGGGCGTCGGAGGGGCGGGCCGGGTCGTCGGTGTTGAGCCAGCGGCTGGGCAGCAGGCCGCCCCGCTCCGCATCGGGGAACGCCTTGGGCTCGGTGCCGTAGACCATGAGGCCGCCGTACGCGACCTCGTTGCTGACCGTGAACATCGGTTCCTCGCAGCGGCGGTGCACGCGCAGCGGTGAGCCCACCCAGACCTGCTCGTCCTCGGTGTCCGGGGCCGGCAGGTAGGTGCCGTAGCGGTTGGTCCGGTCGGCGACGGCCTGGGCCGAGGTGGCCGAGGGCAGCCAGTGCTCGTCGACGCCGTGGGCGCGCAGCAGCCGGCGCTGCAGGGCCGTGGGCATGGTCACGACGGGTTCGAGCTGGAGCGGATCACCGACCAGAACGGCACGGCGGGCGCGCCACAGTGCCCCGGCGGCGGCCTGCGGGGTGGCCTGCCCGGCCTCGTCGACGAGGACCCAGCCGATCGACTCCCGGCCGAGGCGGGCGAACATGCTGCCCACGGAGGAGAACGTGGTCGAGACGACGGGCACCAGGAGGAAGAGGGTCTGCCAGGCGTGCTCGACCTGTTCGTCGGGGACGGGCCCGTTGGTCCCGGCCATGAGCTCCATGAGGAGCTGGAGGTTGCCGCGGACCTTCTTCGCGGCCCCGGCGGCGAAGGCGCGGTGCAGGTCGAGGGCGCGCAGGAACAGGTCGCTGCGCGCGGTGGACCACGCCTCGTCGGACCAGGGCGAGCCCAATTCCTGCTCGGACTCGTCGAGTTGGGGCCAGCCGAGCGGCAGGGAGGGCAGGGTGCGCGCCGCCTCCCGCAGTTCGCGGTGGCGATCGTCGAGTTCGGCCACGGCAGCGCGCAGTTCGCGGCGGGAGCCGTCGGCTGCCTGCCGGGCGTGCCGGAGGGCGGTGGCCGCGGCGGCCTCCCGCTCGCTCGTCGCCCGTTCGTACGCGTGGGCAGCGGTGAGGCCGGCCGCGGCCTCGTCGACGGCGGCGCCGGACCGGGCGTGCCGGGCAGCGGCCAGGGACTCTTCGCGCGCGGCCGAGGCGACCTGTTCCAGGGAGTCGTGGAGCGCGGCGCGCTGCCGGACGAGCAGGGACGCGATCTCGGCCTGGGTGTGTTCCTGCTGCCGTTCGGCGGCCTGCCGCTCGGCCGGGCTCTGCAGCAGGCGGCGCAGCCCGCCGCGCAGTCCCCGCTCGGGGGCTGGGGGCGCCTCGTGGCGGACGCTGAGCGCGGTCACGTACTCCCTCTGGTGCGCGGCCTGTTCACGGGCGGCGGACAGCTCCGCGCGGACGTCCGCCAGCTCCTGGCGGGCCCGCGGTACGAGCTCGGAGGCCGCCCCGTATCCGGCCTCGGCCGCCATCGTGGCCGCCCGGGCGGTGGCGGTGGCGGCAGCGGCCCGGTCCAGGACCCCCGTGGAGGCGGCGACCTGCCGGTCGGCCCGGGACACGGCGGCCTCCAGGTCCGCGATCCGCTGCCCGGCCGACGGGGACCCGACGGCCGCCAGGGCCCCGGCCAGCCGGGCGCGGCCGGCACGCAGCCGCTCGACCTCGGCCCGGGCGGTACGGAACCCTGCGACGGCGTCGGTCCACGAGGGCACGGGCAGGGCGGGCCCGGCGGCCGCAACCTGGTCCGCCGGGGTGCCGGGACCGCGGCCACCGGGCTGAGGCCTGGGCGCAATCCAGTCGCTCAGGACCTCCCGCATGCCCCGCAGCGGCGGAAGGCCGGCGGCCGAGCGGGCGTCGATCTCCTCCTGGGGCAGTTGCCCCCACCAGAACCGGCTGCCGAACTCCTTGCGGTTGCCCTTGTTGCCGAGCACCGCCGCGACCAGCCCCCAGGCCGGCCCGCCGAGGAGCGCGGAGGCGAGGTCGGAGAAGTGGTCGGGTCCGCCGTGCCAGTGCTCGCCGAGCGCGCCGATGCCGGGCAGCTCGGCGGTGATGTTCTCCACGGCGCCGTTGTTGGAGGAGGCGACCACGATCTCGAACCCGGTCAGCCGCGGGTCGAGCCGCGCCACGAAGCGGGGGCGCTTTCCCTGGCGGTCCAGGCCCCGCCACGGCGGACCGGTGAACGCCTGGTCGGGCCGGTCGAACGTGGCCAGCACCGCAGCCCGTTCCACGACCAGCGCGGCGACCAGGTCGCGCAGCATCGTGGTCTTGCCCGTGCCCGGCGGGCCGTTCACGGAGAACATCCCGCCCGCGGTCCCCGCCCGGTCGGCGAGCATGCGGTCGACCGCGAACTGCTGGCTCAGGGCGAGCGGGAACCGCGCCGGCGCGGGCCAGCGGCCGGCCGGAACGAGCTCCGGAGCCACCCCGTCCAGGACGACCCCGCGCTCTTGGCGCACATCGGTCCGGGCCCCCACGTCCACGGCGTCGAGCTCGGTCAGGTACGCCTCCAGCGCCGGACCGAGCCCCTCGCCCACGGCCGCGGACACCCGGGCCAGATCAGGCGGAAGCAGACTGTTCAGGAACGGCGCCGTGGCAGTGGGCTTCGCCTTCGGGTCCGCGGGCCGGCGGACCAGCCTGCTGCGGACCCGGACCACCTGGGGCCGCAGGTGGTCCCGTACCCCGCACAGGTCGGCGATCTGCGCCGTCAGGGCGACCAGATCCACGAACCCGAGCGCACGGGGACCGGTGTCGGCCCCGTGCTCCGCCGACGCGTCGGGCGACGCGCCGGGACCGTCGGCCGGCGCACGCTCGGGAACGCCCCCGGTGCCGTCCGGCCGCCCGGACTCCTCTTGCTCCCCGGCAGGTCGGCGGGCGGCGACCCAGTTCGCGGCGCGGCGGACCAGGGGCTCCGCGGCGCCCTGCAGCGCGGCGCCGACGACCTCGCCGAAGAGGGCCCCGACGGCTCCGACGGCGGCGCCGCCCAGGATCTCGGCGAGCAGCCGCTGCCAGCTCCCGTCGCCGGCCTCCGGCCCACCCGCGCTGCCCGGCCGGCGCTCGTACGCCGCTCCGGTGGCCGGCGCGGCGGGACCGTAGGGGATCGCGGTGGCGGTGAGCTCGTCGATCGCGGTGCCGAACGCCTCGTCGAGCTCCTCGAAGCCGGTCAGCCACCCCGGTGCGGACGGCCCCGGATCGAACAGCCGGCCGGTCGCCCAGGCGCACGCGGAGACCACGGACGTGTCCTCGACGGGCCGGCCCTCGTCGTCCAGCACCAGCGCGAACATCGCGCTCTGGCCCGACAGCACCAGCTCGCTCTGCGGTACGCCGGGATCGGGATCGGTCCCCGCGGGCAGCACCGCGATCATGGCCTGGCGGAGCAGCTCCAGGTCGAATACCCCGCAGTAGACCTCGTGCCGCCACGTCCAGCGGTACGGTGCCCGGCGCGCCCCCGTCTGCGGATGGTCCGGATCCCACGGCAGGAGCGGGGCCACCCGGCCCGGCTCCGGAGTCAGGTCGATGACGTACTCGTCCCGCTGCCCGGAACGCGCGGAGGGGCGTTGGCGGGGCAGCGCCGGGATGGTCGGCGGACTGAACAGCTCGATCGCGCGCCAGCACTCCAGCAGAGCCTGCCGCCGACGGTCCTGCGCGTGTCCGCTCCGCACCCACTGCCCCCGTGTCCCCGCGCGGCCCCCCGGCCGCTGCCCTGAAGATCAGCCGCACCGCCGAATCTACCGGACCGTCAGCGCGCGAGGTCCCGGTCAGCGGGTCCTGCGGCCCCGGAACGCACAGGAACACAGGGCACGTTCGCCCGATAGGGGGGCGACCGTGACCCGCACGGGGGCTCGCCTACGGGGCCTTGCGCGCGTGCAGGACGTACGCCTCCAGGGGGAGGGGGGTGTGGTCGAGCAGCTCCAGTCCGGCGTCGGCGAGCAGGCGGGCGTAGTGCTCGCCGCGGCGTTCGCGACCGCCGACGTTGCACATCATGTGGAGGTCCCAGGCCGTGGCCAGCGAGGGGGAACCGTCGGCGGGCAGCAGCCGCTCGATGATCAGCAGGTCGGCGTGGGCGGGCATGGCGCGGGCGCAGTGGCGCAGGATCTCCCGGCACTGGTCGTCGTCCCAGTCGTGCAGGATGCGGGAGAGGACGTACACGTCGCCGCCGTGCGGTACGTCCGCGAAGTCGCCGCTGCGGTAGTCGCAGCGGGCGCCGCAGCCCGCGGCGTCGAGCGAGCGGCGGGCCGCCTCGACGGCGTGCGGGCGCTCCAGGAGCGTGCCCCGCAGCCCCGGGTGTGCGGTCAGGATGCGTCCGAGGAGTTCGCCGTTGCCGCCGGCGACGTCGACGACGGTGCGCGGGGTGGACGCCTGGGCCGCGGCGGTGATCACGGGGTGGGCGGGCAGCGGTCGGAACATGCGCGAACTGGCGGCCATGGAACGGTCGAAGAGGTCGGCGAGTTCGGGATCGCGCGCGAAGTGGTCGAAGTGGTTCTCGCCGAAGAGGTGGTCGAAGGCGGGCTGTCCGGTCCGTACGGTGTGGTCGAGTTCGGCGAAGGACCGGTAGAAGGGGCCCGCGTACATGAGGGCCAGCGGCCGCATCGTGTCCGGTGAGTCCGCGCGGAGCAGGGCTCCGAGCCGCGTGAGACGGAAGCTTTCCTCTTCCCCGGCGGCCTCGGCTCCGGTGTCCGTGGTGTCCCCGGCCACGACGCCGAGCATCGTGAGGTAGCGCAGGAGCGTGGCCAGGTTCTCGGGTCGGGTGGCGGTACGCCGGGCGAGCTCCCGGGTGCCGGTGGCCTCGTACGGGTCCATGGCGTCGGGCAGGCCCAGCCGTGCGAACGCGCCGAGCGCCTGGGTGGTCCATGCACCGGTGAGCAGGCGCAGGAGCGTCTCGGCGGGCCGGTCCGGGTCCGGGCGCTCCCGGGGGTCAGCGCGGAGGTGGTCGGCGAGGGCGTCCCGGTGGTCGCCGGGCGTGTAGAGCTCCAGGCGGCGGTAGCCGCACTCTCCGGTCGCGGGGGTGGTGAAGTACAGGACCGTGCCGTCCTCGTGCGGGTTGTACCCGCCGCCGTCGGGGCGTGCGCCGTGTCGGGCGAGCACCGCGCACAGGCCGCGCAGCACCAGGGGGTCCGGGTGCTCCAGTTCGAGGGCCAGGTGGGCCTCGTGACCCCGGGCGCGTTCGTACGCGGCGATCGCTTCCAGGCCCGAGTGCGCGGGCACCGTGAGGGCGAACACCTCGACCGCGCGGTGCTCTCCGGCCGGGCCCTGGACGCGGGGACGCAGGATGCGGACGTCGAGCTCGGCCAGGTCCCGGCGGTGGCGCCGGGCCAGCCGTTCGCGCACGACGACGCTGGGCTGGGACGGGGTGTCGACGGCGAGCCCGCAGTCGGCGAGTCGGCGGCGCAGGTCCTGCGGGTCGGTGGGGAAGAGCAGCAGGCCGGCGTGGGCGAAGCGGCAGTGCGGGGCCAGGGACTCCAGTTCCGGGCCGTGCAGACCGGGCAGCAGGAGGGACAGCACGGTGGTGGTGTCGTGCTCCCGCACGAAGGCGACGGCCGCGCGCAGGCGGGCCGTGTCGTCGGGAAGCATCGTTTCGCCCCGAAGCGGCGGTCCGGCGGGGCGCGTCGCGTGGTCGGGGAGGGTCGTCGTCATCGCAGAGGTTCCTCGGGCGGTGCTGGGGCGGGTGCTCCGGCGGAACGGAGCATGGTGGACCGGCTGTGCGGTGGTCGCGGGAGAGAGGGAGGGCGGTGCGGGGAAGAGGGGCGGTGCGGGGAAGAGGGGCGGTCACATGCCGACGTAGTTCTCGGCGAACCAGTCCTGGTGGGTGCGGGAGGTGCGCAGGGAGTCGAGGCGGGCGCGCCGCAGGGAAGCCTGGAAGAACGATCCGCCTGACTGGTCCGGGGCCGGGATCGTGTGCAGCAGCCCCGTCATCCACTGGGTGAACTCCTGCGCGCGCCAGATGCGCGCCAGGGATTGCGCCGAGTAGCGGTCGAGGGCCGTGCCGTCTCCCGTGGCGAGGGTCTCGGCGAGCGCTCCGGCCAGGATCTCCGCCTCCAGTACGGCGAGGTTCGCGCCCTTCGCGGCGGCCGGCGCGGTCAGGCTCGCGGCGTCTCCGGCGAGCAGGAGCGAGCCGTGCCGCAGCGGTTCGACCACGTCGCACGCGAGGTCGACGACGCCGCGCTCGATGATCGGCCCCCTGCGCAGCGGACCGTGCTCCGCAGCGCGCATCCGCAGGTCGAGTTCGTCCCAGATCCGCTCCTCGGACCAGGCGTCGGCCGGGGCGCCGCGCCGGCACTGGAGGTAGTACCGCGTGACCTGCGGGCTGCGCGCCATGTGGCCGGCGAAGCCGCGGTCGTGGACGGCGTACCCGACGGCGTCGATGCTCGGCGGAGCTTCGGCGAGCAGACCGAGCCAGCTCACGCCCAGGTCGTGGTGGTGGCGGACCGCGTCGGGCGGCAGCGAGCGGCGGGACGCTCCGTGGCGGCCGTCGCAGCCGGCGACGTACCGGGCGTCCCATCGGGCGGGGCGGCCGTCCGGCTCCCGGGCGGTGACGTACGGCCGGGGGCCGTCGGCGTCGTGGACCGCCAGCGCCTCGGTCGCGAAGTGGATCCTGCCACCGGCGTCGAGGTAGTGCGTCAGGAGGTCCGTGACCAGGTTCTGCTGCGGATAGACGGTGTGCTGCTCGGCCCGTCCCAGGGAGCCGTAGTCGAGGCGGAAGCTGCCGTCCCCGGTACGGAACTCGCACACACCGTGGGTGCGTCCGTGCCGGTGCAAGCCGTCGGCGAGGCCGTGGCGGTCCAGGATCCGTACGGTGTTCGGAGCGAGGAAGCCGGCCCGGGCCCGGGTCTGGACGTGTAAGCGGTCGGCGCGCTCGAGAACGACGCAGTCGATCCCGGCGGCGAGCAGGAGGTTGGCGAGCACCAAGCCGGCGGGGCCGGCGCCGAGCACGAGCACATCGGCCGATGCCCGTAATCCTGGAAGATTCTGACTTTCTGTCATGGCGCGGGAATCATAGGCACGGAAAATCATGAGGAAGATCACGAGTAACCCGCATGCAGCAATAGGGTGAAAATCGTCAGAAAACCCGTCGGTGCCCGTGGGGGGTGGGTCGGAGGGCTCCGGTCGGCCCGGCCGGGGGGTGGGCGGGACGTCGTGAGTGCTGGGAAAAAGCTTTCGCCTTGGCCGTTTGGGCCGCGCGGAACGGGCCATAAGCGGGACAGGGAGTCCGCGGCGGTGAGCGGCGTGGGACTCCCGAGCGGCCCGAGCCGCGTAGTGGCTTTCCCCCCCTCGCCACTACGCGGCCGGGACGCCGGCCCGCACGACGTGCACCACCCGTGCGGCTGTGTGCTCTCCGAGCTTCCGCTCCCTCGGGCCTCCGTGTTGGCTTCCGTCGCGGCCATCGGAATCCTGCCGTGGGGAGCATCGATGGGATCTGGGCGCCCGGTCGGCGAAGCGGCAAGGCCTCGATCCGGCCGCTATCGGAGGGTGATCGCGCCTGTGTGAGGGCCGTAGAGCGTCCGTTCGGGTGGCGTTGCCCCCTCGCCGGTGGTAAGTGCGCCTGGAAGTACACCGGTCCGTGCTGTGCTGTGGCCACGACCCGAACACGGTCGTACGCGGGCCCGCCCGCTGTTCGCGGCAGGTCTGGCCCCAACAGCGAAGGAGGACTGATGTCGAGCTATCCGAAGGACCGGCGAAGGCGGAGCAGGTTCGGTCAACTGCTCGTCCTGGTCATGGTGTTGGCAGTTCCGCTCTTGGATGCTTCCGGGGCTCACGCCGCCGCGGTGCACTCCAAACAGGGCCCCGACTGGGATGCCATCGCCCGGTGTGAATCCGGAGGCAACTGGCGTGCGAACACAGGCAACGGCCACTACGGCGGATTGCAGTTCACCCAGTCGAGCTGGAAGGCGGCGGGAGGCCGCAAGTACGCACCACGCGCTGACCTCGCCACGAAGGCGGAGCAGATCGCGGTGGCGAGGAGGCTCGCCAAGATCCAGGGAATGGGGGCCTGGACCTGCGCACGACGCCGCTGACGGGAGCGCTCCAACAGAGCGGCTCCGCAGCTCTGTTGGAGCTGTGTCGACCGGACGCCCGCCAGGTCGGCTCTTGGTGCTCCATCGTCGGTGGTGCCATCGCTAACTCACCGCTCGGGGGAGGTAGTTCACCAGCCGTCATCGTCGGCCCATCGCGTGTCCCGGAGCCGGTGACCGGTGCACGTCGGATGGCGAGGCCGTCGACCGGTTCGACACCCGGAAGTTCCGCGAACGGCTTCCCCGGCGCGATGAGTTTCCCGCGCGGCGCCCGCTGCCGATCAACACGTACGGCATGTATCGGACTGCCGTGTCCACCAGCAGGCGCCAGTGCGCGCAGGCGCCCGCCTGCCCCGTTGTACGGCTCCGGCCGACGGCGTCGGCCGACGGCTCCGGTACGTGCCGAGCCCGTCGGCACGGGCCGGGTTGCCCCGGTCGGGGCGGCCCCGTCCCGACCGGGGCTGCCGTATGCGCGAGGTCTGTGGAATCGGCACCGTCGGGCTGGCCGTGCACCGTGGTTGACCTGCGGTTTCATTCGGAATTCCGAGGGTGTGGGGGTGCGGTGTGCGGATGCGGGCCCGGGGGGCCTGTGTCAGCTTGGTACGAGTGGGGGCTGGACCGGGGGGCGTCTTCCCCGAAGGGGTGCATCACAGATGAACCGACTTCTCGCCACGGCCGTGAGCACGGCCGCCGCAGCGCTTCTCGTGGGCGGTGGGGCAGCCTCGGCCTTCGCCGCAGGGCCCACCGACGACGCGACCACGAAGCTGTGCAGCAGTCTGACCGAACTCAAGGCCGACAACGCGAAGTTGCGCACGCTCGACCCGGCGACAGCCACCAAGGACCAGATCAAGGACGCGCACAACGCCGTCCAGGAAGACTGGAAGACCGTCGCCGAGTCCACGGCGCAGTTCAACGCCGCCCAGAAGGACGCGGTCAAGTATGCCGCCGACGACGTGAAGAAGACGTACGAGGACCTGCCCGGCGACACCACCGGCGCCGAGGTCCTCGCCAAGCTCACCCCGGACCTGCAGAAGCTCGACACGGCCGTCGCGAGCGCCCAGACCGGCCTGCAGTGCGGCTGACCCGGAGGTAGCACCGGGCCGGGCGCGGCACGGGCACCCCGCTCCGCCAGGAGCGGGCACCCGGTGCCGCCGGCCGGTCACGCAGAGTGCGGCCGAGGAGGTCGCAGGCCCGTACGCGGGTCGGTGGCGGGCAGTGGCCCGAGTTGTCCGACAGCAACGCCGGCTCCCCAGGGGAGCCGAAGACAGGACCCGGCCGGGGACGAGGAGGCCCCGGCCGGGTCCTGCTGCGCACCGGCGCTGGAGCGGGTCGTACGTCCCGTCCGCGCCGGGCCTCCGTATGGGCCGATCGGGGGAGGACGGCGCCGCATCGGACGGCCTAGCCTGGACCGGCAGGAGTGGGAGACCGGGGGGCCGAGTCCGAAGGAAGAGCGCCTCCATGGGCATCACCCGCAGTTCCGCAAGCCGTCTTCGTGCGGGATCCGTCGTCGCGGCTGCCGCCGCCCTCGTCCTGTCGGCGGCCGCCGGCGCATCCGCCTTCGCCGCCCCGAGCGGCCCGGCCGCCCCGGCCGACGGATCGGCCGGGCGGTCCGCGGCGGGCCCCGCGTCAGCCGTGAGCGCCTACGGCCCGGCTCAGGTGCCGCTGGGGATCTCCCGGCTGGCGCAGGGCCCCGGTCACGACATCGCCATCACCATCGACGACGGTCCGGATCCGCGCTGGACGCCCCAGGTCCTCCAGGTGCTGCGGGAGAACCACGTCAAGGCCACCTTCTGCATGATCGGAACCCGCGCGCAGCAGTACCCGGACCTGGTGCGGGCGGTCGCCGCCGAGGGGCACAGTCTCTGTGACCACTCGGTCGACCACGACGTGACCATGGACCACAAGCCCGTCGCGTACCAGCGGCAGCAGATCATCGATGGCAAGTCCATGATCGAGCAGGCGGCGCCGGGGGTCGCCGTCCGCTACTACCGCGCTCCCGGGGGCGCCTTCACCCCGGACAGCCGTGCGATAGCCGCCGCGAGCGGGATGCGGCCGCTGGGCTGGAGCGTGGACCCCAAGGACTGGAGCAGGCCGGGCCTGCCGGCGATCGTCGCCACCGTGGAGGGAAGCCTGCCCGCGCAGCCGACGGTCCTCTTCCACGACGGGGGCGGAGACCGCAGCGAGACGGTCGCGGCGCTCAAGGAATACCTGCCGTGGCTCACGGCGCGGGGCTACACCTTCACCTTTCCGAAGCTCGCCACCCCGTAGATCCGCGATGCGCGGGTACCCGCTCGACGAGTGCGGCGCGGCGATGGCAACGCCGTGCGGTTCCTCCTCCGGGCCGTGATATGCATCACGACCCGCACGGCCCGCACGGCGCCTCGGTGGCCTCCTCGGTGATCCTGCACCTCGCGACATTTCGCGCTATGTCACTGTTTGGCCTTGACATGCCGTACTCCACCAGAAATGGAATCTGACCCTCCGGTTTTCTCGTCGCCAACAGGGCTGACGGGGAGGGATTCTGTCGGCGGGCCAGGCGGGTGCCGGAGTGGCGGCGACGGGGGAATGCACGATCTTCCGGCCGTTTCAAGCCATGGCCCGAGCGTCCCGCGGGGCTGAGCGGCGGTCGCTTGCCAGGCCGTCGGAGGGCTTCTAAGAATGGCGACTCCTCCGGTCCTCCGGCGCCCGTGCGGTCCGGCGCCGGGAGCTTCGCGATCACCGAGTGAGGTCCCGCATGAAGAAGCACCGTAAGAAGACGCACCAAAGGAAAATAGCCGTCGCCGTCGGAGTACTGGCCCTCGTGGCCGTCCCCACCACCGCCATGGCCTGCCTCGACCCCCAGGCGACCGGCCCGATGCGGCCCGTCGCAGCCGAGCAGCAGGGCGGTCCCTGGGACGCCGACTCCCACGGCGACCTCCATGGAGACTCCTACGGCGACCCCTACGGAGACCCTGGCGCGCAGCAGCCCGTCGAGGTCCCGGTTCAGCCCGGCGGCCCCGCCGAGATCGTCGAGCAGCCGGCCGTCCAGCCCCCGGTCGTCCAGCCGCCCGCCGAGCCGGCCGGGACCCCCGCGCCCTCGGACTCCGCGGCACCCTCCGGTGCGGTGGCCGAGGTCCTCGCGCTCGTCAACAAGGAGCGGGCCACGGTCGGGTGCCCCGTGCTGACCGTCAACGCGAAGCTGACGAAGGCCGCGCAGGACCACAGTGAGGACATGGCCGCCCACTCGCAGATGTCCCACACCGGCTCCGACGGCTCCGACCCGGGTCAGCGGATCACCCGCGCCGGGTACCAGTGGAGGACGTACGCCGAGAACGTCGCGTACGGCTACGACACCGCCGCCAAGGTCATGGACGGCTGGATGAACAGCCCGGGGCACAAGCGGAACATCCTCGACTGCAACGTCAAGGAGATCGGCATCGGCCTCGCGCAGCCCGGTCACTACTGGACACAGGACTTCGGCGCCACCCGCTGATCCGGATCCCCCTGATCCGGATCCCCTTGCTCTCCGAAGGCGGCGCTGCCGGCGCCGGTCAGGGACTCCCCGACCGGCGCCGGCAGCGGGTCATCCGCAGGCCGCGGTCAGTGCCGCGGTGAACTCCGCGGCCAGTTCGGTGATCACCGGGAGGTCGAAGGCCAGCGCGTTGTACTGCAGCCAGCACCGCAGGCCGCCGTCCGGCTGCTCGACCACGGTCAGCTCGGGCACCCCCCGGTCGCCGCCCGGCAGCGGCCAGGGGACGGTGCTCCCGCGCGGCAGTTCCCAGGGTGCGCAGGCCAGGCCGGGCAGTTGGGCGGGCGCGGCCCACGCCTCGTAGCGGAGCCAGGCCGCGAAGGGCACGGACGGACTGAACTCGGCGAACGGGTACAGCTGGTGGTCCAGTGCCTCGCTGTAGACCGCCCGCAGCCGGTCTACCAGCTCGGCGAAACCAGGTCCGCCGCTCGCGTCCACACGCAGCAGCAGCGACTGGACGAAGCAGCCCACCGTCCGCTCGGCTTCCGGGCGCGGGCGGCCGGGCACCGGGGTCATCACCACCAGGTCGGGGCGGCCGCTGCGGCTCGCCAGCAGTCCGGTCCAGGCCGCCGTGACGGCCAGGAAGGGAGTGGCGCCCAGCTCGGCAGCCCGGGCCCGCAGGGCTTCGGCCAGTGCGGCCGGTACCTCGAACTCGTGCGCCTGGGTGAGCACTTCGTCCACCGCGCGGCGGCCGGCGAACTGCTCGACGGCCTCCGGCGCCCCGGCCAGCGCGGCCTGGAAGTGGGCCCGTGAGGCCGGCCAGTGCGCGTTCGCCCAGTCCACCAACTCCTGGTAGCCGGGGCCCGAGCGGGCCGGTGGCGCCGACCGGCCCCGCCGCAGTGCCGAGTAGAACACCCCGAGGTCGGCCAGCAGCACACCGACCGACCAGCCGTCGGAGACCATGTGGTGCACCGCGACCAGCACCACGTGGTCGGTCTCCGACCGGCTGACCACCAGAAGGCGCGCCATCGGGTCGCGGGCCAGGTCGGTGAGACGGTCGCGCTCGACCAGCAGCAGGGCGTCGACCTCCGCGTCCGTGGCCCCCGGGGCCCGGGTCAGCGTGATCCGCACCCGGGGCTCCTCGTCCAGCACCGCCCGTACGACGCCTTCCCCCGCCGCCTCGAACCGGGTCCGCAGCGCCGGATGGCGCCGGACCGCCTCGGTGAGCGCCCGGCCGAGGGTCTCCGGTTCGAGCCGGTCGGTGACCCGGAACAGTGCCGTCACCGCGCCGGCGTCCCGCCCGGGGGCCTCGGCCATCCAGCGGAAGAAGTTCTCCTGCTGCGAGGTGAGCGCGACGGCGTGCGGCTGCGCACGGAGCGCGGCCAGGTAGGGGGTCACGGCCGTTTCCGTCCCGGTAGCTTCTCCGGCAGCTTCTCCGGCAGCCCCGCCGTCAGCGGCATTCCGCCGCCGGTCGGGGTGGTCCAGCCAAGCGGCCTGGGAGCGCAGCGAGGGCCGCTCGAAGACCAGGGCGGTGCTCGCCCGGACCCCGAACTCGCCGCTGATGCCGGTGGCGAGCTGGACGGCCCGGAACGAGTCGCCGCCGAGCGCGAAGAACTCGGCCGCCACGTCGGTGACCGGCCGGCCGAGCAGGCGCCGCCAGAGTCCGGCCAGCCGCAGTTCCGTAGGGGAGGACGGGGCGACCGCGGTACCGGTGGACTCCGCGGGTGCGTCGAACAGCGGGCGGAGCCGGTGCTTGAGCACCTTGCCGCTCGGATTCCTGGGCAGGTCGCCGGCGAGCAGGATCCGGACCGGCAGTTCGGGCCGGCTCAACCGGGCGCTGAGGAACAGCCGGAGCTCGTCCAGGTCCAGACCGGCGGGCCCGGCCACCACGACCGCCACCGGGACGGCGCCCATCACGGGGTGCGGGAGGCCGAGCGCGGCCGCGTCGGCGACCGCGGGGTGCTCGTGCAGGACCTCCTCGATCCGCAGCGTGGAAACCTTCAGCGCACCGCTCTTGATGACGTCGCTCTCCCGGTCGACCAGGTACAGGTAGCCGTCCGGGTCGAGGCGGCCGACATCGCCCATCCGTACCCAGCCGTCCTGGAACACCCGGGAGCTCTCGGCAGCGGCCCCCAGGTAGCCGCGGGGCGGTCCGGGCTGGCGCAGCCAGACCTCGCCGGCCTGCCCGGCGGGCAGCGGCAGCCCGTCCGCGTCGAGGATCCGGAGGTCACCGGGGTTCGCCGGGCGGCCCAGCGAGCCGGGGCGGCGGGTGTCGACCACGGTGGAGATCTGCGCGGGCGAGGCCTCGGCGGAGGTGTAGGTGTTGACCAGCGTCGCGCCCGGCAACGCCGCGGCCAGCGCGGCCGCCACCGGTACGGGCAGTGCGGCGGCGGAGGAGTTGACCAGGCGCAGACTGCTCAGGTCGTACCGTCCCGCGGTGCCCGCGTTGACCAGTTCGATCGCCATCGAGGGCACCAGGAAGGCGGTGCCGATCCCGAACTTCTCGACCGCGCCGCCGAACCGGTCCGCGTCGAAGCGCGGCAGGCTGAGCAGCGTGGGCGCGGCGGTCAGCGCGCCCAGCAGCATCACCTGGCCCGCGTTGGTCCCGATCGGGAAGGCGTGCAGGGCGTACCGCGAGTGTGCGTAGGCGCGGCGGCGGGGGCGGGCGTCCAGGCCCGCGGTCAGGTTTCCGTGCGCGGCGAGCACGCCCTTGGGCGCGCCGGTGGTGCCGGAGGTGCCGATCACCTGGGCCGGGTCGGCCGGGCCGACCCGGTGCGGCGGACCGGCCGGCGGCTCGGGGTGCGCCGCCAGCAGGTCGTCCAGCCGCAGGTCCACCAGTCCCGGAATGGTGGGCAGGCCGCCTACGCGCTCCTGACCCTCTCCCTCTCCCTCGTCGTCACCGTCCCGCAGGACCGTGCCGGCTCCGGCCAGTGCGGCCAGGGCGGCGGCATCGGCCTCCGACAGGTCCTCACGGACCGGGACCGGTACCCCGCCCGCGTACTGGACGGCGAGGAAGCCGACCGCGTACCGCTCCCAGCGGGCGTTGGAGAACCGCAGCACCACCCGGTCCTGCGGTCCGACCCCGGCGGCGGCCAGCCCGACGGCGGCGCGCAGCGCCTCCTCGCGCCAACGGCCGTAGCTGAGTTCCCCGCCGCCGACGACCTGCAGCGCGAGGTGGTCGGGGTGTTCGGCGGCCCGCGCGTCGAGGAGCTCCGGGACGGTCGTCGCGGCGGGTGGCAGGGTGGTGGCGATGGCGGGCTCCGGTGTGATTCGTGGGGAGTGTTCAGGGACGGGGCGGGCAGGATCAGTCCAGGTGGGCGGCGGCCTCCTCCTCGCTGAGGGCATCGATCTCCGCGACCAGCAGGGCCTCGATCCGGGCCGCCAGGGCTGCCGGGGTGGGGCTCTCGAAGACGTCGCGGATCGACACGTCGAGACCGACGCCGGCCCGGATGCGCGCGGCGACCCGGGTGACCAGGAGCGAGTCCCCGCCGAGGGCGAGGAAGTCGTCCAGTACGCCGACCTTCGGTAGGCCGAGCACCTCCTGCCAGAGCTCGACCACCAGGGCCTCCGCATCGCTGCGGGGCGCCACGTATCCTGCGGCGCCGCCCGCCGGGTCCGGGTCGGGCAGGGCCGTGGTGTCGAGCTTGCCGTTGGTGGTCAGCGGGAGGGTGTCCAGCAGCAGCACGGAGTCCGGCACCATGAAGGCCGGCAGCCGCAGCGCCAGGAACTCGCGCAGTTCGCCCGCCCCCGGCGCGGCTTCGGACCGGTGTCCGGCGGCCGGCCGAAGGACGGCGTACGCGATCAGCCGGCGGCCGTCGCGGACCAGCACGGCCACCCGGCCGACCGCCGGATGGGCGGTGAGGGCGGCCTCGATCTCGGCGGGCTCGATCCGGTATCCGCGGATCTTCACCTGACCGTCGGCGCGGCCGAGGAACTCCAGCTGCCCGTCGGCGCGCCACCGGGCGCGGTCGCCGGTGCGGTACATCCGGCCGTCCGGGGCGTCGGTGAACGGATCCGGGAGGAACGCCTCCGCGGTGAGGTCGGGCCGGGCCGAGTAGCCGCGTGCGAGGCCGCTGCCGCCGATGTACAGCTCGCCCTCGGAGCCGGCGGGCAGCAGGCTGCCGCGCTCGTCCAGGAGGTAGAGCCGCACCCCCGGCAGCGGACGCCCGAGCGGCGGGCGCCGATCGGCGGCGGACCCGCGACCCGGGCGGGCAGCTACGTCGCCGCCGGGACCGCCGGCGAGCTCGCCCGCGGTGACGATGACGGTGGCCTCGGTCGGGCCGTAGGTGTTGACCAGCCGGACGGCGTCACCGTGCAGCTCCCGCCACTGGGCGAGGGCGACGGCCTGCGCCTCGGACCCCCCGAGGACCACCAGGCGCAGCGCCGGCGGCCACGGGGTCTGCTCACCGAGGGACACCAGCTCCTGCCAGTACGCGGTCGGCAGGTCGAGTACGGTGACGGACCGTCCGGCCTCGCTGCGCAGCAGGTCGGGCAGCATCCGGCCGCCGCCGGGGAGCAGGACGACACAGGCGCCCGCGGTGAGGGCGGGCCAGATCTCCTCGGCATGGGTGTCGAAGCCGATGGAGGCGAACTGGACGATCCGGTCGCCCGGCCGGAGCCGGTAGCCCTCCGGTCCGGCCATCCACCGGACGCGTTCGGCCAGGGAGGCGTGCTCGATGGCGACGCCCTTGGGGGTGCCGGTGGAACCCGAGGTGTAGAGCACGTACGCGAGGCCGTCCGGGGCGCTTCCGGGCAGCGGGGTCCCCGCGGGAGCCGTGCGCCCCGGCTCGATGCCCGCGGGCCCGGCCTGCCCGGTCTCGGTCCTCGGATCGCCGGCCTTCTGTACGGGGACATCCGGTGCCGGGACTTCCCGTACCCGGACGTCCAGTACCGGGACTCCCAGGTCCGGACGCTCGCCTCCGGTGAGCAGCAGGGCGGCCTCCGCCTCGCCGAGCATCAGCCGCTGGCGCTCGTCGGGGTGCGCGGGGTCCAGCGGCAGGTAGCCGGCGCCGGCCTTCCAGATGGCCAGCAGGGCGGTGACCAGTTCGAAGGAAGGCTCGATCCGGACGCCCACGGCGCGGCCGGCCACCGGGCCCAGTCGGCGGGCCAACTCATCAGACGAGCGGTCGAGTTCGACGTACGTGAGGACGCGGCCGGCACACTCCAGAGCGGGGGCGTCGGGATGGGCCGCGACCTGACCGGCGAAGCCGAGCAGGATCGGGAGCGCGTCCTCGGCGACGGCGGGTCCGGCGCCGAGAGCGAGCAGCGCGGCGCGCTCCTCGGGGGCGGGCAGCCAGTCGCCGTGCAGCGCGACCTCCACGTCCACGACGGCCCGGGTGAGCAGGTCGCGGACCCGGCGCGCCAGGGCCTCGACCGTGGCGCGCTCGAAGAGCTCCCGGTCGAAGCAGAACGACAGCGTCATCCCGCCGTCCGGGGTGCGCCAACTGTCCAACAGCAGATCGGTCTTGGCCCGGTCGAAACCGGAGTCCATGTCCGCCGTCCGGACGCCCGTGGGCAGCAAGGTCCGCTCGTCGGCGCCGGCCAGCTCGTATTGGCTCTGGTGGACGAACACCGCCTGGTAGAGCGGGCCGACGCCGGGCAGTACGGGCAGTCCCAGTTCGGCGGCCACCCGCTCGACCGGGATGTCCTGATGGTTCAGCGCGGCCATCGTGGCGGAGCGCACCCGGCGCAGCACCGTACGGAAATCGGGCTCGCCGGTGAGGTCCGCGCGGATCACCCCGGTGCGGGAGAAGTAGCCGAGCAGGGCCTCGTGGGCGGTCTCGTTACGGCCTGCCAGCGGGGTGCCGACGGCGAAGTCGTAGCAGCCGCTCCAGCGGGCCAGCACGCTCTGGTAGGCGGCGAGCAGCACCATGAAGGGGGTGCAGCGCTGTTCGCGGGCCAGGGCGTCGAGTCCGGCGACGAGGCCGGGGTCGAGGGCGAGGTCGGCGAAGCCGGCCGGGTGCGTGGGCTCGGCGGGTCTGGGGTGGTCCAGCGGCATCCGCAGGGCGCTGACACCGGCCAGTCGTTCGCTCCAGTGATGGACAGCCTGCTCGGCCGCGCCGCCGTCCAGCCTGGTCCGTTCGGCGAGGGCGAACTCGCCGAACTGGAGCTTGAGCTCCGGCAGTTCGGCCCGCCCCTCGCCGATCTCCTCGCGGTACAGCGCGAGCAGTTCGCGCCACAGCACGGTGAAGGACCAGCCGTCGGAGACGATGTGGTGGACCACCACGCTCAGGGCGTGCTCCTGCTCGCCGGCGCTGACCAGGACGACCCGCAGCGGCGGGCGCTCGCCCAGGTCGAAGGGGGCGTTGACGAAGGGGGCGCAGGCCGCGGTGAAGGACTCCTCGGCGGTGTCCGGTATCGGGACCAGGGTGAGTACGACCTCCCGTACGGGCTCCACGAGTTGGACGGGATGCTCGCCGTCCAGGGCGAACCGGGTGCGCAGCACCTGGTGCCTCTCGGTGAGCCGGGTGAGGGCCGCGCTCAGGGCCCGCGGGTCGATCGGACCGCTCCAGCGCCGGTTCAGGTACATGTTGAACCCGGCGTCCTCGGGAGCGAGTTGCTGGAGGAACCAGAGGCGGCGCTGCTCGTCGGTCAGCGGATGGCGGGCGATCGGGGCCGGGGCCGGAGTCGGGGCCGGAGTCGGCGTCGGAGTGGGGATCGGGGAAGTCATGCGTTCGTCTCGCCTTTCGCGCGGGCCCGCAGGGTCTCCAGGCCGATCAGGTCGTCGGACTCGGCGTCCGGGACCTCCCGGTCGAAGCGGGCCAGGACGGGGATGCAGAGGCTGATCAGGACCAGAGCGGCCATGGCGAGGCCGAACACCAGGTAGAGCAGGCCGATGCCGCGCCCGTCACCGGTGCCGATGAGCGCGCCGACGCTGGAGGCCAGCGCGCCGCCCTCGTCCATCAGGGGCTGGAGCAGCTCGGGGCCGGCCGGGGCGACGAGGGCGAAGCCGATCGGCAGGGTGGACCAGGCGACCAGGGTGTTCACCGCGATCACCCGGCCGTGGAAGCGCATGGGCACCTTCGTCTGGATGACCGTGGCGTAGATGCCGTTGAGCAGCGCCAGACCGTAGGTCATGCCGAACGCGCCCGCGGCGACCACGGTCACCGAGGGCCGCAGGCCGGTGACGACGCAGGCGGCGGCGAGACCGAGGGTGGCGAACAGGACTCCGCGCAGGCGCATCCGGCGCGGGCCTCCCCAGACCAGCAGGGTGAGGCCGCCGAGGACCGCGCCCAGGCCGGCCGCGGTGGAGACCCAGCCGGCCGCGGCGGTCGAGGAGAAGGAGAGCACCAGCGGGGTGATGAGCAGGAAGAGGGGTGAGAGGAAGATGTTCAGCGCCGCGAACCAGAACAGCATGGCTCTGAAGTGGCGGCTGCCGAGGGCCCGTTGGAAGCCGGCCCGGATCTCGGCGCCGACGCTCTCGCGGCGGGTGGCGGCCATCACGTCGGGGAAGCGCACCGCCAGGGTGACCCCGGTGGCGATCAGGTAGCTGACGACGTCGAAGACCAGGATGCCGCCGAGGCCGATCACGTGCAGGATGCCGACCGCGATGAGCGGTACGAGGAACTGGGCGAGGCCGAGGGCCATCTGGACCACACCGTTGGCGCGTCCGAGGAAGCGCTTGGGCACCAGCTGCGGTACCGCCGAGCCCCAGGCGACGCGCTGGAAGGCGAGTGCGGCGGAGAGCAGGGAGATCATCACGTAGCAGTGCCAGATCTCCAGCGAGCCGCTGAGGTAGAGCACCAGCAGGGCCGCCTGGGTCAGGCCGGCCGCGACGTCGCCCCACAGCATCACCCGGCGGCGGTCGCCGCGGTCGACGATGGCGCCGGCCAGCGGGGCGACCACGATGCCGGGCACCAGGCCGAAGGCGGCGAGCATGCCGAGCTGGAACAGCGAGCCGGTCTGCAGGTAGATCCAGATGGGCAGGGCGAACTCGGTGAGCGCCGAGCCGATCATCGAGAGCTGCTGGCCGGTGGCGATGGCCAGGAACCGGCCCATGGTCGGGCGGACGGGGCGGCGCTCGCGTGCCCTGCGGGATGCGCCCGGCTTCCCGGGCGCCGGCTCGGGTTCCGGAACGCGTCCAGGCTCGGGTGCCGGAACGTGTCCAGGCTCGGGTTCCGGAACGTGTCCCGGCGCGAGAGCCGGATCCGTTCCGGTGGTGTCGCGGGAGAGGCCGGCCAGCCACCAGGTGGCGTCGGCGGTGGGCCCGTGCCGCGCCTCCTCGCCGGCGGCGATCGAGCGGTGCACCCCGGTCAGGATGTCGGCCAACTCCTCGGCGCGGTACTTGAGGTAGAAGTGCCCGGCCTCGTCCAGGACCACCACGGCGGCGGTCCCGGTGATCCGGTGCCACTCGCGGAACCGCTCCTGGTAGAACTCGGTCGCCGGATCGCGGTCGCCGCAGACGGCGATCACCGGCGCCGAGATGGCGCCGCCCTCGCTCTCGTACAGTTCGCCGAAGTAGCGCTCGGCGCCCTTGGTGCCGACCCGGCGGTTGTGCACGATCAGCCGCAGCTGCTCCTCGTCGACCTCGTCCACGTCCAGGCCCGCCGAGGCCAGGGCGTTGATCATGCCCTGGTCGCTGCGCAGGCGGGCGGCCAGCTCGGCGAAGCGCTCGGCCATCGCGGCGCCGCGGCCCTTCGGGCGGGCGAAGGGGAAGATCCCCCCGAGGTGGACGGCGTCGATCTCCCGGCCGGACGCCTCCACCCGGCGGGCGATCTCCACGGTCAGCCGGACGCCGACCCCGCAGTGCCCGTAGAGCACCAGAGGTCCGGCCACGTTCGCGACGATCTCCTCGGCGCAGAGCCGGGCGACCTCGTCGATGTCCATCGCCTCCTCGCCCAGCTCGTGGCCGGGGACGGCGATGGAGTGCAGGGCCCAGTCCGCCGGCATGGCGTCGGCGAGCGGCTTGTAGATCAGTGCGCTGCCGCCGCCGTAGGGGGCGCAGACGACGGTGGCGGCCGCCTTGCGGCGCTCGGGGGTGAGCAGGTGCAGCAGCCGGCGCGGTCCGCGGTCCGCCTCGGGCGTGGCCACCAGTTCGGCGAGCCGGCGGACCGTCGGGTACTTGAAGAGGTCCATCACGCCGACCGGGGTGGCCAGGTCGGGGAAGGCCCGGCGCATCCGGGCCACCACCTGCGTGGCGAGCAGGGAGTGGCCCCCGAGCTCGAAGAAGTCGTCCAGTGCGCCGACCCGGGGGAGGTCCAGCAGGTCCGCCCACATGGCGGCGATCACCTGCTCGGTCCCCTCCTCGGGGTCTACGTGGCCGCCTGCGGACGGGCCGTCCGCAGGCGCCGGCAGCGCCTTCCGGTCGACCTTGCCGTGGGCGAGCAGCGGCAGCCGCTCCAGCACCACGTAGCGGGCCGGAACCATGTAGTCCGGCAGCACCTCGCCCAGCACGGCGCGCAGTTCGGCGGCGGCCGGAGGTTCGCCGCCGGCGGGGCGTTCCAGGTAGGCGACGAGGTTCTGCTTGACGCCCTCGCCGCGGGCCATGACCAGCGCCTGGGTGATCCCGGGCAGCGCGGTCAGCGCGGCCTCGATCTCGCCGGGCTCGACCCGGTAGCCGCGGACCTTGATCTGGTCGTCGCCGCGGCCGAGGTACTCCAGGGTTCCGTCCGCGCGCCAGCGCGCCAGGTCGCCGGTGCGGTACATCCGCGGGCCGCCGGTCGCCGCACCCCCTGGGCCCGCGCCGTACGGGTCGGCCGCGGACGGCTCCGCTCCGGCCGCTTCCGCTTCTACCGGTTCCGCTACGGCCGGTTCCGCTCCGGCGGGGGCGGCGTACGGATCGGGCAGGAACCGCTCGCCGGTCAGGTCCGGCCGCCCGAGGTAGCCCCGGGCCAGCCGGTCCCCGCCCAGGTACAGCTCACCGGTGACGCCCGGCGGAACGGGGTTGCGGGCTTCGTCCAGCACGTAGCAGCGCGCGCCGGCGAGCGGGCTGCCGATCGGGGTGCTGCCCGGCGCGTTCAGGCCGTCGGCGGTGACCTCGTGGACGGTGATCCCCACCGTCGCCTCGGTCGGCCCGTAGTGGTTGAACACCGCGCAACGGCCCAGTGCGGCGATCCCAGCCGCCCAGGACCAGCTGCTCGCCTCGCCGCCGAGGACCAGCGTACGGCGCGGCAGGAGCCGCTCCAGCGGTACGTCGGCGGTCAGCGCGGCCAGGTGGGAAGGGGTCATCTTCAGGTGGTCGATGCCGGCCCGCTCGATCTCCGCGGCCAGTTCCACGCCCGCGATCCGGCGCGGCAGCAGGTGCACCCGGCCGCCGGTCGTGAGCGCCAGGTAGAGCATCGTCATGCTGAAGTCGAAGGAGAGCGACTGAAGCAGCCCGAAGGAGCCCCCGGGCTCGATCCGCAGCCGATCGCCCGCGCCCGCCAGGTAGTTGAGGATCTGGCGGTGCTGCACGGCGACGCCCTTGGGTGCTCCGGTGGAGCCCGAGGTGTAGATCACGTACGCCAGGTGGTCGGCGCCCGAGACCTCCTCCAGCGGCGTTCCGTCCCACTCCGCCGCGTCGTCCGCGTCGCCCCCGTCACCGTCGCCGATGTCGGCGCCTGTGTCGCCGGTCAGCAGATCGACGGCCGGGTGGTCGCCGAACCGCGGTCGCAGCACGGCGTCGGTGATCAGGACCTTGGCTCCGGAATCGGCGACCAGGCGGGCGAGCCGCGCGGGGGGCTGCTCGGGGTCGAGCGGCAGGTAGCCGCCACCGGCCTTGAGCACGGCGACCAGGGCGACCGCCAGCTCGGGGGACTGCTCCAGGCAGACGGCCACCCGGTCGTCCGCACCCACGCCCAGCGCCCGCAGGCGCCGGGCCATCGCGTTGGCGCGCCGGTCGAGGCCGCCGTAGGTCAGCGTGCGGTCCTCGAAGACCAGTGCGGGCGCCTCGGGCGTCCGGGCCGCCGCCTCGGCCAGCGCCTGTGTGAGCGTGGCGGGGCCGTCCACCGGTAGCGCGGGGCCGGTGGCCCAGGTCTCCAGTACGGCCGTCCGCTCGGCCGCGCCGAGCAGCGGGAGCCGGTCGACCGGCAGTGCCGGATCGGCGACGCCGGCGGCGGTCAGCAGCTCGAACCGCTCGGCGAGGCGCTCGACGGTGCCGGCGTCGAAGAGGTCGGTGCGGTAGGTGAACAGACCGTAGAGGCCGCCGTCCGGTTCCTCGCGCATGTAGAGGGCGAGGTCGGCGTGGGTGGTGGTGGCCTCGTAGCCGAAGCCCTCGGAGTCCAGGCCCCCGGCAGGGGTGGTGGCGCGGTCGCCGTAGTTCTGGAAGGCGAAGGTGGTCTGGAAGACGGCGGCGCGGCTGACGTCGCGTTCCACCGCGAGATCGCCCACCATCTGCTCGAACGGCACCTCCTGGTGCGCGTACGCGTCGAGCGTGGTCTCGCGGACCCGGCTGATCAGCCGGCCGAAGTCGAGCCCTTCGGAGAGCCGGGCGCGGATCGGCAGCATGTTGACGAAGGCGCCGACCACGCCTTCGAGTTCACGGTGGAGACGGCCGGCGACGGCGGAGCCGACGGCGAAGTCGCGCTGGCCGGCGTGCCGGCCCAGCAGGGCCTGGAACGCGGCCATCAGCACCATGTACGTGGAGGCCCCGTAGGCGCGGGCCAACTCGCCTATCCCGCTGCATAGTTCGGGGCTCCAGTGGAACTCGGTGGCGGCCCCGTCGAAGGTGAAGAGCGGCGGGCGGGGCCGGTCGGTGGGCAGCTCCAGGGCCGGGACGCCGTCGAGCTCCCTGAGCCAGTGCTCGCGGGAGGCGGCGAGCTGCCCGTTCGCCAGACGGGCCTGCTGCCAGGCCGCGTAGTCACCGAACTGGACCGGCAGGGTTGGCAGTTCGAGAGAGGCGCCGTGGGCGTGGTGGGCGTAGAGGAGGTCGAGCTCGCGGTTGAGGAGGTCGATCGACCAGCCGTCGCAGATGATGTGGTGCATCACCAGGGCCAGTACGTGGTCGTCCTCCGCGATCCGGACCACCAGGGCGCGCAGCAGCGGACCGGTCTGCAGGTCGAAGGGTTCGGCGATCATCGCCCCGAGTTCGGCGGCGGCGCGTGCCTGCGGATCCGGGTCCGCGACGGCGTCCAGGTGCTGGGCGGCGAACGGCGCCGGCTCGGCGACCCGGACCTCGGCGGTGCCGGCCTCGGTGGTGCGGAAGGTCATCCGCAGGCTCTCGTGCCGGGCCACCAGGCCGGTCAGCGCGGCGTCCAGCGCGGCGCGGTCGAAGGGGCCTCGGAGCCGGCGGGCCGGCGCCAGTGTGTATGCCGTGGAGCCGGGGGCGAACTGGTCCATGAACCAGAGCCGTTCCTGGCCGCTGGAGAGCGGCGGTGCGCTGCCCGTCGGGCGGGGGTCCACCACCCGGGCGGGGGCCGAGGCGCCGCGCAGCCGCCGGCTGAGGAGGGCGCGCTTGACTGCGGACCAGTCGGCGGGCAGGTCCTGGGTATCCGTCATCGAGTTCCTGTTCGGGCATGCGGAGGGGGAATCGGAGGATGGGGGAATCGGAGGGCGGGGGAATTCGGAGGGTGCGGGCGCGGCGGGGGCCGGGCACGGCCGAGTGGGCCGTGCCCGGTGTACGGGGCGCGGGGCCTACAGGCGTTCGCGGACGGCGGCGGCGATGCCGGCCGGGGTCGGAACGTCGAAGAAGACGTCGAAGTCCAGTTCCACGCCGAGCGCGTCACGGATCCGGGAGGCGATCTGGATCACCGTCAGCGAGTGCCCGCCGAGGTCGAACAGGTCGTCCTCGGGGCCCACGTCGGGGAGGTTCAGCACCTCGGCCCAGATCCGGCGGACCGTTCCGGTGGTCTCGTCACCGGCATCGGCTGCCCGTGGCGCCGGCGCCGCCTCGCGCGGCGGTACCGGCAGGGCCCGCCGGTCCAGCTTGCCGTTCGGGGTGAGCGGCAGGCGCTCCACGGTGAGCCAGCGCTGCGGCGCCATCGCGGCCGGCAGCGTGCGCAGCAGATGTTCGCGCAGATCGGAGGGGGCGGGCGCCGGGGCGCCGGCGGCCGGGACCAGGTAGCCCGCCAGGAACGGCTCGCCGTCCTCCTCGGTGCGGACGGCCACGGCGGCCTGGGCGAGGGCCGGGTGCTCCAGCAGGGCGGACTCGATCTCGCCGAGTTCGATCCGGTGGCCGCGGATCTTGACCTGGTCGTCGATCCGGCCGAGGAAGTCGAGCTCGCCGTCAGGCGTCCGGACGGCGCGGTCCCCGGTGCGGTAGAGCCGGGCTCCGGGCGGGCCGAACGGGCTCTGCACGAAGCGCTCGGAGGTGAGTTCGGGCCGGCCGAGGTAGCCGTGAGCGACCCCGTCCCCGCCGATCAGCAGCTCTCCGGGGATGCCGAGCGGGGTGGGCCTCAGCTGCTCGTCGACGATGTAGACCTGGGTGTTGGCGATCGGGGTGCCGATCCTGACGTGGCCGGGATCGGCGGGGAGCTCGGAGCAGGTGGACCAGATGGTGGTCTCGGTGGGCCCGTACACATTGAACAGCCGGGCGGTGCGCGCCCGCAGTTCGCGGGCGAGCGGCAGCGTCAGCGCCTCGCCGCCGGCCAGGCCGGTGACGGCGGCGAGGGCGTCGGTGGCGCTCCCCGCCGCGAGCATCACCCTCCATCCGGACGGGGTGGCCTGTACATGGGTGACGTCCTCGGCGCCGATCAGCGCGAGCAGGCCTGGTCCGTCGACGGCGAGGCCGTCCGGGGCCAGGACCAGGCGGCCACCGGTGATCAGCGGCAGGTAGAGCTCCAGCGCGGAGATGTCGAACGAGAGCGAGGTCAATCCGAGCCAGGCGTGCCGGGGGCCCGAGTCGAGCCGGTCGGCGAAGGAGGTGAGCAGGTTGACCAGTGCCCGGTGCCCGACCGCGACGCCCTTGGGGCGGCCCGTGGAGCCCGAGGTGTAGAGGACGTACGCCACATCGTCCGGACCGGGGGCGGCGCCGTGGTCGGCGTCGGGTGCGGCCTCGGCCGGGTCCTGCGCCGACGGCGCCGGGAGCCGTAGGACCGCTGGAGCGGCGGCGGCGACCAGTGGCGCGGGCTCGCGGTCGGCGAGCACCAGAACGGCTGCGGAGTCGCGCAGGACGAGGGCGAGGCGCTCGGCCGGATAGCCCGGGTCCAGCGGCAGGTAGGCCGCGCCGGTGGCGAGGACGGCGAGCAGCGCGGCGGGCAGGTCGGCGGTACGGTCCAGGTGGACGGCGACCAGGTCGCCGGGTCTGACGCCGCCGGCGCGCAGTGCTGCGGCCAACTGGTCTGTACGGGCCAGTAGTTCGCGGTAGCCGAGGTGGCGGCCGGCAGCGCTGACCGCGATCGCCTCGGGGGTGGCGGCGGCCTGGGCGCGGATCAGGTCGAGCACGGTCCGGTCGGTCGGATAGGGGCGGGCCGTGGCGTTCGGCCCGGTGGTGACGGCCCGGAGCTCGGCGGCGTCCAGCAGCGGCAGGTCCAGCAGCCGGGCACCGGGGTCGGCGACCGCCCCGGCGAGCAGGGTGTTGTAGTGGCCGGCGATCCGGCGGGCGGCGTCCGGGGCGAGCACGGCCGGGTCGTACTGCAGGCTGAAGTCGAGGCCGCCGCTCAGGGCGTCGCCGCTCTTGGGGGCTTCGACGATCTGGAGGTGGAGGGTGTTGCGGGCGGTGCGGTGGTGCACGGCCCAGGCGATCCGGGCACCGGTGCCGGCGAAGTCCGGGTCAGGGCCGCGCCGGCGGTAACCGAGGGAGACGGCGGTCAGGCCGACGCGGGGGCTCAGCCCGGAGACGGCGGCGCCGAAGGGCACGCCGCGGTACGGGTAGCCGGCCCGCAACTCGGCCCGTACGGCGGCGGCGAAGGCCGTGAAGGTCTGTGAGGCATCGGCCGCGGGCGCGTGGACGGGCAGTTCATTGACGAACAGCCCTACTTCCCCGGTGAGTTCGCGCGTCCGAGTGGAAAGCGGAACGGACACCGGAACCGCCTCGCCGCCGTACCGGCGCAGCAGCCCGTGCAGGGCCGCGAGCAGGAACTCGAAGACCGTGGTGCCGCCGAGGGCGGCCGTGGCGGCCAACTCGCGTGCCTCGGCGCCGTCGAGACTCCACTCGACCGTCTCGCCTGCCCCGGCGACGGTCGGGGTGCGCGATACACCGGGCAGCACCGGGTCGGTGGCGGCGGCCCAACGCGGCCCGTACCACTCGGCAGCCCTCCGTACGGTGGCCGGATCCTCGGCCGGTGAGGCGGGTGCGGTGGTCGAGGGAGAGGGAAGGGGCGCCGCGCCGTACGCGGCTGCGAGGTCCCGGGTCAGCACGTCCTTGGAGTTGCCGTCGAAGACCGAGTGGTGCGCGGTGACCAGCAGTTCGGCACTGCCGTCGGAGCGCCGGTGCAGGGTGAAGCGGCTGAGCGGGCCGGTCTCCAGGGTGAACGGACGGGCAGCCTCCTCCTCCAGCCGCTTCTCCAGGTCGGCCTCGTCTTCGGGCGCTTCGAGCTGCACCAGTTCGGGCTGCTGCGCCGCGGGTTCCTGCCACACCCGGCCGTCACACTCGACCAGCCGCGCGGCCAGAGCCGGATGCCGCCCGATGACGGCGGCCACCGCGCGGACCAGGGCCGCCGTGTCGATCCGGTCGAAGGAGATCCGCACCGGCATGTGGAACGCCTCGCGGGCCAGTCCCAGCCGCTCGGTGAGCCAGACGCCCTGCTGGGCCGGCGAGGCGGGTCTGCGGTCGGGCAGGGGGAGGACTTCGGACATTCAGCGGCTCACTTAGGACGTCGGAGCAGGGTGGAGGTGCAGCACGGGTGAGCGTGCGGACGCGGCATCGGGTGCGGGCTACCGCACGTCGGGGCTTCGGGACCCAACGGCGGGCTCAGGCAACCTGGTTCGGTGAAATGCGGGCCACCGTGCATCCGGTCCTCCCCCGGGGACCGGCCGACGGCCGTGAGTGGTCAGGACCGCCGGACGTCCCGGAACCCCCAGGAACGTCTGGCTGTTCGGGCCCCCGCCCGATGAAGACAATTGGTCCAGACCTGTCGAGAGATTCGCACAACGCCCAATCACCGTCAAGGGCCGTCGGGGGCTGGAAACGGTCGTCGCCGGCGTGTCGATCTGTCCCGGGGCTCGCCGAAAGATCCGTGATTGATCGCCCCTGACGGATCATCAATCTCGATGCTGTCAGCGGCAGATCGGCTGAATCTGGTCGGTCGGGGAGGCGTGGACGCCTCCGGCACGGAACGTGACGGGGGCAGGCGGTTGCGGCACCGGTCGGATGGGTCCCCGCATCACTCGAAGGTGGTCCAGGGGAGACGGGGCAACGATCCGGCCCGGTGCCGGACGGGGCTGGCGGCTCGGTTGCGGCAGGCGGGCCCAGGTGCACCGCGTCCGGGGTTCGCAGGGACGCGAATGCGCCGGCGAACGTGGAAACCAACAGTTCACCGGGGCGAGCGTCCCGCCCTCCCGAGCGGGTCCGGCCTCGTGCGCCGGTGCACGGCCGGCCCCGGATGTACGGCCCGCAACCCCTCCGGGCGGGGCATCCGCCCCTGCAGGAATGCGCGGAACCGCGCAGTCGCGGCTGTCGTGGGTCCACGGGTCCGACTCGCGTGCCGATGGGGCGCTGGTTACGCTGCGTTGAAAGCGGCGGGCGCTCCGGCGGGCTACCCGCCGACGCGCACGTCGTCGCAGGGCGCGGGAGCCGGCGCCCCGGCCCGCTGCGCGTCCTTCCAGTGGGCGGCCTCCCCGTCCACGCCGCGCTTCGCCGGCGCTACGTAGCCGACCCACGGCCCCTGGCCTTCGTTGTCCATGGTCTCGACCCCCACCACGTACCGCCGGCCCGGCTCCAGGACGGCGTACAACTCCGGATCCACGGTGGCGTAGCGGCCCGGGGAGCCGCCGCTCTCGATCCCTTGGGTGACCGTGAACGACTCGGGAGGGGCGCCCTTCAATCCCTTGAGTACGCGTACCTGACTGGACAGGTACGAGCTGCCGTCCGCCTCCCATGCCCGGGTGTTCTTCACCGTCTCGACCACGGCCATCACCGGGAACTCATCGGCGACCACGGGGTCCTTCGTCAGGTCCGCACCACAGGACGCGTGCCCGGAGCCTTCCGTCCCGGCGACCGAGTACCAGCCGCCACCGGCGAGCAGCAGCCCCCCGGTCAGGCCCGCCGCGGCCCACATCCGTGGACTCATGATCAGCCCCACAGCTTCTTGTAGTTGGCCTTGTCCACGGCCTGCGGTACGTCGAAGTCCTCTTGGACCTGGGGCCACATCAGCGAGTTCGTCGTCTCGAAGTCCTTGTGGCAGGGGCCGAGCGCATGCCCCAGTTCGTGGGCGGCGACACTCCGGCGCTTCTTCGCCGAATACGACGACATCTTCGCCTTGTTGAAACGGATGTAGTCCGTCCACGCCGGTGCGGCGTTGTAGCTCCAGATGCCGGCCGCGGTGCTCTTGGAGTCGTTGAAGTCCTGGAAGTCGAGGTCGTTGACCGTGCTCGTGGTGTCACCGACGATCTTGATCTTCGCGCCGGAGTACTGCCAGGCCGCGATGGCGTGCTTGATCTCCGGGTCGTACTGCGAGGAGTCGGTGTACCGGATCTCGCCCTCGTCGACGGAGCTCCGGGACTTCGATTCGGACTCCGGCTTGACGCACGGCGCCGGATCGACGGCATGCGCGGTACCGGGCGCGAGGAGCAGCAAGGAGGCGGTCGCCGACAACGCGACGAGGAACCTGTTCACCTCACCCACGGTAGGGGACCGCCGCGCGGGAATGATCGTTTCGCCGGGCCGTCGAGGCGGATCGTCCCCGGCGGCCCGGCCGCGTTCTCAAGAGCGACCTACGGGTGGTCGCACCGGCCGTCCGGCAGGGGCGATGCGCCGAGGCGGGTGTAGTACTCGGTCGAGATGATCGACTCCCGTACCTCTTGGGGGAGACGGGCGAGGATTCCGGGCAGGGGCCGCTCTCGGGCGGCCTCGCTGCGGTGGGAGAGGATCGCCGCCCACTTCTGCGTGAGGAAGGCGCTCACATCGACCGTCGCCGTGATGTGTCCGTCCGGTACGGACAGCACCTTCTTCCCCACCCGCGACAACAACGGGCCCAGCTCGCCCACCCCCGAGTCGGGGTGGGTGGCCGCGTACAGGGTGGCGGGCTGCCAGGGGGCGCCCGCGTCCGGGTAGTGGTGTTCCAGGCCCGCGGCGTGGAAGGCCAGGACGGCCGCTTGATGGGTACGGACGTGATCGGGATGGCCGGTCAGCTGGCCGTACGCGTCATGTGTCAGAACCAGCTGCGGCCGTACGGCACGGATGTGTGCCACGAGCATCTCCACGACCTCGTCGATGGGTGTGTCACACAGCCTCGGCCGGCCCGGGGCGGACTCCGGAACGCGTGCGTCGGCGTAGCCGAGCATCCGCGGCTCTCCAGCGCCCAGGACCTGGAGGGCATCGGCGAGTTCGGCGGCCCGGTGGCTGTCGCGGGACCAGGTCGCGGTGACGACCGCGGTGTCGAAACCGGCGGCGGCGTGCTGCGCGAGCACTCCGCCGGCGAGCAGCGATTCATCGTCCGGGTGGGCGAACACTCCGAGGAGGGAGGGCCGGTCGGGGGTGGGTGAGGGGGGCATGGGCGTGGCGCCTTCTTCCGGGGTGCGGGGTGCGGGGTGCGGGGTGCGGCGTGCGGCGTGCGGCGTGTCTGGGCTCGGCGGGTGGGGCTGGGCGGGCGCGGCCGGTCAGCGGTCCTGGGAGAGTGCGAGGAGTTCGGCGAAGGTTCCGCCGCCGTGGACGAGATCGTCGTAGCGGCCCTGTTCGGAAATGCGGCCGCCTTCCAGCACGATGATGTGGTCCGCGATCTTCGTGTTCTCCAGCCGGTGCGTGACCATGATGGTGATCCGGTCGGCGGCGATGGCCTTGATCCGCTCGAAGACCAGGTGCTCGCCGCGCGGGTCCATCTGCGAAGTCGGCTCGTCCAGGATCAGCAACTCGGGCTTGCGGTACAGGGCCCGGGCGCACGCTTCGCGCTGCCACTGCCCGCCGGAGAACTCGACGCCTCCCCAGATGTCGCGGGCCTGGAGGCTGTCCAGACCGTGAGGGAGGTCTTCGACGGCTTCGCGCAGGCCGACCGCGTCGATGGCCTCCCACACGGGTCCGTCGTCGTGGGTGCGGGGCTGGCCGAGGGTGATGTTCTCGCGCACCCGCAGCGGCCACTTGGCGAAGTCCTGCGGCACCAGGCCGGTGAGGCGCCAGACGGTGTCCGGGTCGGTGTCGGCGAGGTCGCTTCCGTTCCAGGTGACCTTGCCCTTGTCACAGAGGTAGATCCCGGTGATCAGCCGGGTCAGGGTCGACTTTCCGGAGCCGTTCGCTCCGACGATCGCGAGGATCTGGCCGCGTTCCAGGGTGAGGGAGACGCCGTCCACCGCGGGCTTGTCCTTGCCCGGGTATTGGTAGACGACCTCGTCGAGCCGGATCCGCTCCACCGGGCCGGTGATCTCGCGCGGCCCGCGCCGGGGAGCACGGGCGGCGGCCTCGTCGAGGAAGGACTGCATGTCGGTGAGGTAGAGGCTGGTGTGGAAGACCGCGGCGCCGTTGATGATGACCTGGGAGAGCGCGGCGAGCGCGGTCTGGACGGCGATGACGGCCGTGGCGGCGATGGCGGGTTCGATCCGGCCGGTCACGGCGAGCCAGGCGAGCGCCCCCCAGGTCGCGAGGAGGAAGACGCCGCCGGCCAGCGCGGCGAGCAGGGAGATCCGCAGGGTGCGGGGCGCGGCGGCCAGGTTCCGCCGGTCGCAACGGTCGGACAGGGCCCGGTACCAGTAGACGAGGTAGTCGGTCATCGAGTTGGCGCGGACCTCGTCGCCGTACTGGGAGGCCGTGGCCCACCAGCGCATCATCCCGCGGACGTTGCGGTCGCTGATGTTGGCGTAGTGGATCTCGTAGTCCACGCGGGCGGTCAGGACGGCGCCGATGCCGGCGGGCAGCACGGCGAGGAGCAGCAGGGGCAACATCATCACGTTCAGCAGGGACAGGACGCTGCCCGCGGTGACCAGGCGGATCAGCGAGGACATGAAGCGCTGGGCGTCGGTGACCATCACGTGGGTGCGGACCACCCCCATCTCGGCCGCCTCCTGCCGGTCGGAGAAGCCGTCCCCCGCGTAGGCCACGGCCTCGACCCGGCAGACCGCCTCGACCAGAGTGCTGTCGGTCTCCGAGGTGAGCAACGGGGTGATCCGCCGCTCGGCGTACGTGGCCACGGCCCCGGCGACCCGGTTCATCGCGGCGGCGAGCGCGACGACGAGCAGCGCGGGCAGGGCCCCCTGGAGGCGGTCGGCCGCACTGCCTGCGCCGAGTACGGGCCCCATCGCGCGGGCGGTGGCGGCCAGCAGTACCGCGGCGGACACGCCCGTGACGACCTGGCATCCGATCAGGAGTCGCACGGCCCGCCGGTCGGTCCGCCAGGACAGGCGGCCGATCCGGGCCAGGACGGACGGGAGCGTGGCGCACATCGTCCGGAAGGAGACCTCGGCGAGCGGATTGACGGCGAACTTCCCGCCGTAAGTGATCTCCGCCGGGGGCGGAGGGGGCGGAGCGCCGGCCGCTTTGGTGTGTGCTCGGGATGTGGTCATCGGGGCCCCCTGGGTCGCCGGTCGGACGCTGTCGTGAGCTCAACGACGGCCCCAGGTTTTCGAACACACGTCTTTCGGTCGGCCCTGGAATCCCGGAATGACGGGCGCGGGGGAGCGTGCGAACTACACCGACCCGTCTCCCATAACGGCACTGCCACCCAAGGGGGTTGGCCGAATCGCCGAGGTTCCCGTGCGCCGCACGGCAACGGGCGCGCCGGCCCGCATCGGGCCGGGCCCGCTTATAAGGTGCAGGGTTTCCCGTACGCCGAGAACCCCTGCGGAGCCGGCAGGAACCCACTGCCGTGGCTGGGCAGGTCCCCCCTTCCCCCGTGCCGTGGACGCAGTGGGGAAGGGGAGAGGGGGCAGGGGGGAAGGGACGGGCAGGTCAGCGGCCGGTCGTGGCGAAGAGGCGGCGCCAGGTCTCCGGGCCCGGGTAGCCGTCCGCCTCCGCGCCCCGCCAGCCCTGTGCCCGCTGGAAGGCTTCGACGTTGCGCCGGTCGCTCTCGGACCAACGGGGGCCGGGGCCCTCGGAGTAGTGCCGCCCGTAGCCGCGCTCGACCAGACGGCGGCCCAGCCGGGCCACGTGGTCGTTGGACTGACCGGGGCGGAAGTACTGCCCGCCGGGGAAGGCGGAGCCGGTCGTGGACCCGTCGCCCCCGGAGGGGATGTTCCGCCCCTTGCCGCCGGTGAGCAGGGTCCAGGTCGCCGGCCCCGGGATCCCGTCGGCCTCGGCGCCGCGCCACCCCTGCGCCTCCTGGAAGGCCTTGGTGGCGGCACGGTCCGCGGAGCCCCACACCGGCCCGGGGCCGGAGGCGTAGAAGCGGCTTGCGCCGCGCGCCACGAGCATCTCGCCGAGCCGGGTGACGTGGGGACCGTTCGCCCCGGGGCCGAAGGCGCCCGCCCCGGGGAACGCGCCGGAGTCCTCCTCGCCGCCGCCCTCGCGCAGGCCCGTGTAGCGGTAGGCCACGTAGCGCGAGGAGTTGTTCCAGTACGCGTACGGGTTCGTGCGCTTCAGGGTGTGCGGGCGGGTCTGCTCATAGGCGGTGTAACGGCTCATGGACGCATCGGTCCAGCCGCCGAAGAGCACCACATGGGATCCGGCGCCCGGGTCCGACGGGTTGTGGAACAGCAGCATGTCGCCGGGCCGCAGCTCGGACTTGGATATGCGCTGCCCGAACTGGTCCAGGCTGCCGGTCCACTGGTTGGAACCGAGGCCCCAGGCCATCGAGACGAAGCCGGAGCAGTCCGTCCGGTAGCCGTTCCGGTAGGCGTTCATGCTGTACGGGACCTGCGCGTCGACCCATTGCTGGGCCCGGCGCATGATGTCCGCCCGAGTGGTGGCGGTGGCCCCCGGGGCGCTCAGGCGCCCCGCCGAGTCCCGCACCAGGGGGCCGGTCGGTCCCTGGGGAGTGGACTGCGCGCCGTCGGGCGAAGGGGCGCGCCCCGTTTCGACGGCCTGTGCGGCCGCGGCTGTCCCCGGTGTGACGGCGAGGCCGCACGCTCCGGCGACGGTGGCGACGGCCAGTGCCCGGACCCGCCCGCGCGGCGTGTGCCGGGCGGCGGTGGAGCGGCGATCGGAACGGCACCCCGGGCAGGGGCAGTCCGCCGCCGGCGGTATCTCGGTGAAGTCGATCGGTGGCATGAGGAGCATGAGCGGCAAATCCCTCAGTACAGGGGCATAAGTGCCCAAGTCGATCATGCTCCATGGCGGGCCGGGAGGGGCTCAAGTCCTCCGGAGCGGTGTCCGGCATGTCGGACGGGGCACCGGGCCGTGGCGGGGGTCGATGCAAGGGCGTTGGGCACCGGGCACTCGGCGCTGCGGCGCTGCGGCGCTGGGCGCTGGGCGCGACGTGCGGGCGCGGCGGGCCGTCCTCGGCGCCGACGGTCCCGGAAGTGGACGCCGCGTCCCCGGGTGGGCGCGGGCTTCGACATTCGGGCGATGCCGCAGATCGGTGGGGCCGGGCATGATCCTTGGTCGAAGACCCTTACCGACGACGAAAGTGCGCATCATGTCGACCACCATCACCGTCCGCGCGGTCCGCGACGCGGACTTCCCGCAGTGGCGCGCCCTGTACCGCGGCTACGCGGACTTCTACCGGGTCGAGCAGACCGAGGAGGCCGCCGAACGCGTGTGGACGTGGATCAACGACCCCGCCCACGAGGTGAACGCCCTCGTCGCCGAGGACGTGGACGGCCGGCTGATCGGCCTGGCGCACTACCGCCCGTTCGCCCGCCCCCTTTCGGCCACCACCGGCGGGTACCTGGACGACCTGTTCGTCGACCCCGCCCGGCGCGGCTCCGGCGCCGCCGATCAGCTGCTCACGGCCTTGGGTGAGATCGCTGCCGAACGCGGCTGGAGCGTCGTCCGCTGGATCACGGCCGACGACAACCACCGCGCCCGGTCCAAGTACGACCAAGTGGCGACTCGTACGATGTGGGTCACCTACGACATGGCTCCGGCCAGCTGATCGAAGCGATTCGCGCGGGGCCCGGACGACCTGGGGCCTGAACGGTCTGGGGCCCGGACGGCCGACGGCCCGGCCGCGGAGCGCTCGTGCGGGCGTCCGCGGCCGGGCCGGGCCAGTCGGTCAGTCAGTCAGTCATTCAGCCAGTCAGGGGCGGGCCGTCAGCTTCCCTGCGACAGGTTGCCCGACAGGACCGGGATGTTGTCCAGGATGTGGGAGAGCGCCTCGTCGCCCTTGGCCTGGGTGGAGTTCTCGGTGCACTGCTGGTTCTGCGGGTTGGACAGGACGTTGATGTCCTGGACGCCCACGTTCGCGAGGACGGCGACGAGCGACTGCGCGTTGACCTTGACCGGCAGACCGATGCACGGCTTGTTCAGCGTGCCCTGGACCGCGGAGAGCTGGGGGCTCATCGCGCCGTGGGTCTTCTGGTTGCCGTAGGCCTGCACGGCGCCGTTGCCGTTGACGGTGTTGATCCCGTTGTCATTGCCGATGGCCATGGCCGGAGCGGCCATGGCGCCGCCGGCGCCGATCGCGGCGGCGGTGGTGACTGCGGTGACCATCATCTTCTTCAGCATTACCTGGAGATCCTTCGTTGGAGCGGGGTGGTACCCGTCGGTCATTTCGCCCTGGCAACGCCTGAGACCTTGCAGATGTGGCGCTAAGTCACCCGTTTGGCTCGACCCGCTCTACGGCCTGACGGGCGGCCCGGCCGGCGGGCGGGTGGACGAGCGGGTGGACGGGCGGGTGGACGGTCAGACGGGCGGAGCCTGCCTCAGGAGGTCCAGCGCCGTCGCCAAGTCGGCGGCGGCCAGGTCGGTGAGGGGCGCCCGCGCCTGCGGGTCGTAGCCGCGGGGGACGCCTTCGACCAGGACGATCAGCGCCAGGTAGGCGCGGTACATCGCGATGCGCAGGCGTTCGTCGGCCGTGAGCGGGCCGGAGCGGTAGCCGGACAGGAAGGCCGGGTCCCGGGTGATGTCGTCGAAGAGCGCGGTGGACACCAGGTCGGCGAGCGGATCTCCCCAGAACGCCCGTTCGCCGTCGATGATCCCGGTGATCTCCAGGCGTCCGTCCCGCTCGGCGAGCAGGATGTTGCCCTCCCACAGGTCGAAGTGGACCAGCGAGGGGGCCGTCACCTGGTCGAGGAGCCGGCCCCGCTCACGGACGAGGCCGAGGACGAGGCCGGGGTCGACGGGCAGCGGGGCGCCGAACCGGCGGGCGTCCGCGCAGACATCGGCCAGCATGCCCTCGAAGGCGATCCGCCAGCTCGTGCCGGCGCCCGCCGGCGGGTTCCCGTACGGATAGCCGAAGGAGGAACCCCGTACGCGGTGGAGCCCGCGGACGAGGCGGCCGAGGTCGGTGCGCAGTCTTGCCTGGTCCGAGGAACCGATCCCGGCGCGCAGCCGGTCCCAGGGTTCGCCCTCCAGGTGTGTCATCAGGAGGTAGTCGGCGCCGATCGCACTCCGGTCGAAGCCGGTCGCCACGACTCCGGGCACCGGCAGGCCGGGCACCGTCGAGGCACGCCGGTAGAACTCGGCTTCGGTGCGCATCAGCGCGTTCTCGTAGGTCATGAGCGGTGTGCCCGCCGGCGGTGCGACCTTGAGCACGACCGGCCGCTCTCCCGGGCCGGGGTCCCGCGGTCCGCCGGGCCGGGCGGCCAGGGTGAGCAGGTGGACCGAGTTGAAGGTGCCGCCGGCCAGCTCCCGGTGGCGCAGGACCCTGGTGTCCGGGTCCTGGGCGTGCGCGACCGCGCGCGTGATCTGTTCGTCGGTCAGGGTCCGCTGCATCGCGGGTGTCCTCCGGTCCGGAGCGTCTGACGGATCCACTGGGGAGAGCGCTCTCCCGTGGCGTGAACCTAACGCGCCGCCTCTGCCGGGGTCAAGGAGCCGTCGCCACTCGACCGGCATGCGCGCGACCCGGACCTCCCCGGGGAGGGGGAGGGCCGGGTCGCGCGGGACGGGACGGGTCAGGAGGCGAAGCAGAGGGACTGGCCGGTACCGAAGCCGTAGCAGTCGATGCGGCGCGAAGCGGTGGCCGTCAGGCCGGAGTTGTCGGTGACGGTCAGCTCGGCGGTGTAGCTGCGCTGTCCGGCCGGGTAGCGGTGGGCGACGGTGGCTCCGGTGCCCGTGGCGGCGTCGCCGAACTTCCACTTGTACGAGGCGATCGAGCCGTCGGAGTCCTTGGAGCCCGAGCCGTCGAAGGAGCAGTCCTGGTACCAGCAGGACACCGAGAACGCCGCGGTCGGCGGGGTGCCCGTCGGAGGCTGCGTGGTCCCGGCGGTGACGGGCTTGGTGACGGTGGCCGTGCGGCCGGAGTCGTCGGTGACGGTCAGCTTGACCGAGTAGGTGCCGGCGGCGGAGTACTCGTGGGACGGCTTGACGCCCTCACCCTTCGCACCGTCGCCGAACTCCCAGGCGTACGAGGCGATCGAGCCGTCCGGGTCCTTGGACGCCGAGGCGTCGAAGGCGCAGGAAGCGGCCGAAGTCGAGCACTGGGCGGCGAAGTCCGCGACCGGCTCACCGGGCTGGGTGGGAGCGCCGAGCTTGGTCACGTTCAGGAACTTGTTGGGGGAGCCCGAACCGGCCCCGGTCACCACACCCGACTGCGCGTTGTCCACCAGCGCGTCGCGCACCTGCTGCGGGGTGGCGTCGGGGTGCGCCGAGAGGTAGATCGCAGCCGCTCCCGCCGTGTGCGGAGTGGCCATGGAGGTGCCGCTCATCGTCTGGGTGCCCCCGCCCATCTTGGTGGAGACGATGGAGCCGCCGGGGGCGAACAGGTCGAGGCAGGAACCGTAGTTGGAGAAGCTGGAGCGGGCGTCGTTGCTGTCCGTGGAGCCGAGGGTGATGGCCGCGGGCAGGCGCGCCGGGCTGGTGTTGCACGCGTCCTTGCTGTCGTTGCCCGCGGCGACGGCCACCGGCACGCCCGCGTTGATCACGCCGGCCACGGCGTCGTCGAGCGCACGGTCGGCGCTGCCGCCCAGGGACATGTTGACGACGGCCGGCTTCTTGGCGTTCCTCGCGATCCAGTCCATGCCGGCCGCGATCTGCTCCGTGGACCCGGAACCCTGGCAGTCGAGCACCCGCACCCCGACCAGCTTCACGTTCTTGGCGACGCCGTATGCGCTGCCGCCCACGGTCCCCGAGACGTGCGTGCCGTGTCCGTGGCAGTCGGCGGAGTCCGCGTCGTTGTCGATGAAGTCGTAGCCCGAGGAGGCGCGGGAGCCGAAGTCCGAGTGCTGCCGGTAGAGGCCGGTGTCCGCGATGTACGCGGTCACCCCGCTGCCGTCGTTCGGGTAGGCGTAGGAGCCGTCCTTCGCTCCGTCGACGCGGTCGATGCCCCAGGACGGCGGGTTGGGCTGGGTCCCCGACACGCGGAAGACGGTGTCGGCCTGGACGTAGCGCACGCCCGGCGCGGCCGCGAGCCGCCGGGCCTGCGCCGGGGTCGCCTTCACGGAGAAGCCCTTGAGGGCGGCCGTGTACAGCTGACGGACCGCCCCTCCGTGGCGGTCCGTCAGCGTCTTCGCCTCCCCGGCGGTCTCGGCCGTGGCGGTGGCGCGCAGGGAGGGCGCGCCGTCGAGGACGACGAGGTACCGGCCGCTCACGGTGTCCGCCGCGCCCTCGCCGAGGACCCGGCCCTCCGCGGGTCCGGCGTGGGCCTGGGTGGCGGCGCCGAACAGGCCGAGGACGGTCGCGGTGGCGGCACCGAGACATATGGCCCCGAGCCGGGTGCTTCTTGCCGCACGCTGTGCACGCATCCAACTGCTCCTACTGATCGGGTTCCTGGATGCCACGGCGTGGGGGCCGGGGCACGGGGATCACCCTCGTGACACCGGGGGAGCACGGCAATCCGTACCCGGGTCCGTAGGAGTACCTATTCGCAGCCGTCACGCGCGCCCCGGGCGCTACGGAGTACGTACCTCCGTGCGGCTGCTGACCTTCAGCTTCCGCAGCACCTTCGCCACGTGCTGCTCCACCGTGCGCGGCGAGAGGAACAGCAGCTCGGCGATCTCCCGGTTGGTCCGGCCCGAGGCCACCAGCCGGGCCACGTCCGCCTCCCGCGGCGACAGTCCCTCGCCGTAGCCGCCCCGGCCGCGCCGGGCCGCCGCCACGTGCCCGCTGCCGCGCAGCGCCCGCCGGCAGCGGGCCGCCTCACGCACGGCTCCGATGCGCTCGAACTCGGCGGCCAGGAGCGCCAGTTCGTCGGCGTCCGGTACGCATTCCAGCGCGGCCTCCACGGCCTGGGCCGCGCTGTGCGGCCGGCGCAGCGCGGTGAACTGGGCAGCCGCCCGGCGGTAGTGCGCCGATGCCTCCTGCGGCTGACCGGCCGACCGGGCCACGGCCGCCCGGCACAGCGGCAGCGCCGCCAGCGCCAGGGGGTGGTCGCGTCCCGCGATGGCCTGCGCGTACTCCCCGGTCAGTCGTCCCGCGTCGGCGATCCGGCCCGCCCGGACGTACGCGTCCACGCCGGCCGCCGCCAGGTCCGCGGCCCAGCCCCAGAGCCCCTTGTGCCGGACGCGCGCGAGTCCCCGGTCGGCCTCGGAGCAGGCCGCGCCGGCCCGGCCCCGCGCGAGGTGGATGCGTACCGCCGCCGCGCCCGCGGCGGCCAGGACCGGCGAGGCCGCGTTGTGCGGATCGTCCAGAGCGGCCGCCGCGAGGTGCTCGGCCGCCTCCTCCCACTCCCCGTGCGCGGCGCCCAGGAGCCCCAGGACCAGGCGCGCCTCCGACTCGATGCCGTAGGCGCCCTGGGCCGCCTCCCAGACCTGCCGGGCGCGCTCGCCGAGCCCCTCCCAGCGCCCCTGGCTCCACTCCAGGCGCAGCACGGTCGCGTCGATGATCCCGCGCAGGTACGGGGCCCCGCACGCGGCGGCTATGCGGTCGCCCTCCCGGCGGAACAGGTCGGCCTCCGGGTCCTTGCCCAGCCAGGCCGCGGCGTCGGCGAGGTTCCCGCACATCCGCGCGAGCTCCAGGCGGCCCGCCCGGTCCGCCGCGCCGGCGGCGAGCAGGGCCTCCGCCTCGGCGCGCACCGCCCCCTCGCCGAGGGCCATCCGCAGGACGAGGTGGTTGCCGCGCACCGCGAGCCGCAGCGCCTCGTCCCCGTGCGCGGCGGCGATCCGCTCCGCGCGGCCGATCCACTCCTGGTAGACCGCGTACGGTTCTTCGCCCCACGTCGGCATGGCGAGTCCGGCCATGCCCCGGGCGGCGCGGGCCGGGCGTTCGCGGAGCTCGGCGACGGCGCGGACGGTGTCCAGCCGGCCCTGGCGGTGGTCGCCGGCCTGGTTGTTCAGCAGCAGCCCGAGGTTGAGCCGGATGTCCCCGCGCACGGCGTCGGGCAGCGCCCCGCCGTCGTCGACCACCCGGCGCAGCAGCCGGGCGGTGCGCCGGTGGGTGAGGCCGATCGTGGCCGCGCGGCTGAGCCGCAGGGCCAGGCGCGCGCAGTCCTCGGCCGGCAGCCCGGGATCGTCGAGGAGCCCTTCGAGGAGTTCCACGGCGAGCGCCGTGTCGCCGATCTCCCGGGCGTGCTCGGCGGCGTCCTCCGCGTAGCGCCGCCAGGCCTCCACGGCGCCGGCCTGCCGGGCGTGGTAGGCCAGCCGTACGAGTGGCGGCGCGGGCAGCGCGGCCAGCGCGGTGACGGCACGCAGGTGCAGGCGCCGCCGGTCCGGGCCCAGCAGGGCCTCGTACACGGCCTGTTGGGCCAGTCCGTGCCGGAATCCGTACCGGTCCTCGCCCCAGTCGTGGAGCACTCCGGCCCGCAGCGCGGCCCCCACGGCCGCGGCCCCGGCCTCCTCGTCGAGCCCCGCCACGGCGGTGACCAGGGCCTCCTGCGCCGGATCGCGCAGCACCGCGGCCGCGTGGACGACCGCGAGGGCCGGCGCGTCCAGTCCGGCGGTCCGATCGGCCATCGCCTCCTGGAGCAGGGCGGGCACGGCCGTCGGAGCGCCCGGACCCCGCACGAACTCCTCCAGCACGAAGGGGATCCCGGCGGTCCGCTCGTGCAACTCGTCCGCCAGCCGCGCGGATACGGGCCCGCCCGTGAGCGCGGCGGCCAGGGTGCGCACCTCGCCCGCGTCGAGCGCCTCCAGCCGCATCAGGAGGGACTCGTGACCGGCCGCCCGCCGGTAGGCGCGCCCCAGCGGCAACCCGGGGGCGGGCAGGTCCTCCCGCCGGTAGGTCAGTACGACGGCGAGCCCCGGCGGCGGATCCTCGATCAGGAACCGGATCAGGTCGCGGGTGCCGTCGTCGGCCCAGTGGAGGTCCTCGACGACGAGCACGGCCGGGCACACGGCGGCCAGCAGCGCTCCCACCGCGCGGAAGATCCGGTGCGTGGCGGCGGCCGGGTCGTGCAACGGCTCGCAGGGCGGGGGAAGCCGCTCGGCGAGCTCCGGCAGGTACGGCCGCAGGGCCCCGCACACGGGGCTGAGCCCGGCCGGCACGGCGTGGGCGAGGGTACGGAGCACATCGAACAGCGGCCCGTACGGGAACGGTTCGCGCAGCGGCGGACAGCTCCCCGACAGCACCCGCGCCCTGAGGTCCGGTCTGCGCGCGAGCACCTCGCGCACGAGCCGCGTCTTGCCGATCCCGGCCTCGCCCTCGATCAGCACCACGGCGGGCGGCCGGGCCAGCGCCGTACGCATCGCCCGAATCTCCGCATCCCGTCCGACCAGCACCGATGCGCCCATCCCCGCAGTCATGCGGGTGGAGTCTACGCAGCACCGCAGACCCCCGGTAGGGGTCCGCCCATCACCCCCGCCGGGTAGCCGACCCGGCCGGGCAAGCGCCGGGTCGGCCGGACGTGTCAGCTCACCGGGGTGAAGTCCCGCGAGGCGATGTATCCGGGGCGGCGCACCGGGGCGGCGAAGGGCTTCGACGGGCGGTTCTCGACGCTGTTGAAGACGAGGAACACGTTGCTGCGCGGGTAGGGCGTGATGTTGTCACCCGAACCGTGCATCGCGTTGCAGTCGAACCAGGTGGCCGAACCCGCCTTGCCGGTGAAGAGCTTGATGCCGCAGGCCGAGGCGAACTGGGTCAGCGCCTCGTCCGACGGGGTGCCCGCGTCCTGCATCCGGAGGGACTTCTTGTAGTTGTCCTTCGGCGTCGCACCGGCGCAGCCCAGGAAGCTCCGGTGGGAGCCGGGCATGATCATCAGGCCGCCGTTGGTGGAGTGGTTCGGCGTCAGGGCGATGGACACCGACACGGTGCGCATGTGCGGCAGGCCGTCCTCGGCGTGCCAGGTCTCGAAGTCGGAGTGCCAGTAGAAGCCGCTGGCGCCGAAACCGGGCTTGACGTTGATGCGGGACTGGTGCACGTACACCTCGGATCCCAGGATCTGCCGCGCACGCCCCGCGACGCGCGGATCGGCGGCGAGGGCCGCGAACACCTCGCTGATCCGGTGGACTTCGAAGACGGAGCGCACTTCCCGTGACTTCGGCTCCACGATGGACCGCTCGTCGGCGAGCGTCGAGGGGTCACGGAGCAGCCGGTCCATCTCGGCCCGGTAGACCTCCGTCTCCTCGGGCGTGATGAGTTCCTCGACGGACAGGAAACCGTCGCGCTCGTAGCTCTCCAGCTCGTGGGCCCATATCGGGCCCGGCGTGCCGGGATCGGACCAGACGACGGGGTCCACGCGGCCGCTGAGCACCTCCTCGGAGCCCCGGGTCGGATACAGGTCGTTCACCGTGCGTATGGATGCGGAGGTCATGGCGGTGCCTGCCTCTCCCTTCTCTTCCGTGTGAGTGCGTGTGCGAGTGCGAGTGCGCGAGCGTGTGGGTACGTCAGCCGTGGTCGGGCCCGGGTTCGGGTTCGGTGAGCAGCGGGTACACGCCGTTCTCGTCGTGGTCCTCCCGGCCCGTCACGGGCGGGTTGAAGACGCACAGGCAGCGGAACTCGTGCTTCACGCGCAGGGTGTGCCGCTCGTGGCCGTCGAGGAGGTACATGGTTCCCGGCGTGATCGTGTACGTCAGACCCGTCTCGTCGTCCGTGAGCTCGGCCTCTCCCTGCGTGCAGACCACGGCCTCCACGTGGTTCGCGTACCACATGGACGTCTCCGTGCCGGCGTACAGGACGGTTTCGTGCAGGGAGAAGCCGACGCGTTCCCTGGCCAGGACGATGCGCTTGCTCTCCCAGGTGCCGGAGGCCGCCTTGACGTGGCGGTCGGTTCCCTCGATGTCCCGGAACGAGCGGACGATCATGTTGGTGCCCTTCGTGGTGTGTGGCGGAGTGCTGGTCAGGCGGTTTCGCGGACGGAGCGGGCGAGGATGTCGAGGCCCTCGTCGAGTTCGTCGCCGGTGACGGTCAGGGGCGGGAGCAGCTTCACGACCTCGCCCTGGGGGCCCGAGGTCTCGATGAGGAGACCGTGCTCGAAAGCCCTCCGGGACACCGCGGCCGCGCGCTCCTTGTGGGCGAACTCCACGCCCCAGACCAGCCCGCGGCCCCGGTACGTCGCGCCCAGCCGGGCGTGTTCGCCGCACAGCTCGTGCAACGCGCCCTCGATGCGCGCGCCCTGCATGAGGGTCCGCTCGCGCAGGACGCCGTCGCCCCAGTACGTCTCCAGGGCGGCCGTCGCGGTGACGAAGGCCGGGTTGTTGCCGCGGAAGGTGCCGTTGTGCTCGCCCGGCTCCCACAGGTCCAGCTCGGGCTTGAACAGGCACAGGGACATGGGGAGTCCGTAGCCGCTGATGGACTTCGACAGCGTGACGATGTCGGGGGTGATGCCCGCCTCCTCGAAGGAGAAGAACTCGCCGGTCCGGCCGCAGCCCATCTGGATGTCGTCGACGATCAGCAGCATGTCGCGGCGTCGGCACAGGTCGGCGAGGGCGCGGAGCCATTCCGCGCGCGCCACGTTGATCCCGCCTTCGCCCTGGATGGTCTCGACGATGACCGCGGCCGGGTGGTTGAGGCCGGATCCCTGGTCCTCCAGCAGGCGCTCGAACCAGAGGAAGTCGGGGGTCCTGCCGCCGAGGTAGTTGTCGAAGGGCATCGGGGTGCCGTGGACCAGGGGTATGCCGGCGCCGGCCCGTTTGAAGGCGTTGCCCGTGACGGCGAGGGAGCCGAGCGACATGCCGTGGAAGGCGTTGGTGAAGGACACGACCGACTCGCGCCCCTTGGCCTTCCGCGCCAGCTTGAGCGCCGCCTCTACGGCATTGGTCCCGGTGGGGCCCGGGAACATCACCTTGTAGTTCAGTGCGCGGGGTTCGAGGACGTGGGACCGGAAGGTCTCGAGGAAGGCCCGCTTGGCGGTCGTCGCCATGTCGAGCCCGTGCGTGATGCCGTCGCGCTCCAGGTAGTCGAGCAGGGCGCGCTTCAGGACGGGGTTGTTGTGGCCGTAGTTCAGGGACCCGGCGCCCGCGAAGAAGTCCAGGTAGCCGGAGCCGTGTTCGTCGTACAGCCGGCTTCCCGTGGCGCGCTCGAAGACTACGGGCCAGGCGCGGCAGTAGCTGCGCACCTCGGACTCCAGGGTCTCGAAGACGGACAGGACCGGCTCGGTCATGGTCAAGGGGACTCTCCAATGAGCGTGGGGTGGTGTGTGCCGCGCGTTCGGCGCGAGGCCTTCGGTGCGAGGCATCGGTACGAGGCTTCCGGTACGAGGCGTTCGGACCGGGATCAGAAGTGCAGCGGCCCGATGCGGTGCAGGACCTCCGGGGCGTAACCGCGGTCCGGGAACTCCTCCGGGGCGAACAGCACCTTGCGCGTGAGCGTGGCGCCGTGCCGGGCGGCGTACGAGGCGAAGAGCCGCTCCGACGCGAGGTTGCCGGGGGAGATGGTGGTCTCCAGGAAGCTCAGTCCGTGTTCTGCCGCCACCCGGGCGGAGAGGCCGTCGAGCAGGTCCGCGGCGATGCCCAGGCCGCGGACGGATTCGTCGACGGCGATCTGCCAGACGAGCAGGGTTCCGGGGCTCTCGGGGCGCAGGTATCCGCTGACGAATCCGACGGGACGCCCGGAGGAGTCGCGGGCCACCGCGGACGTGCCGGCGAAGTCACGGCACCAGAGCAGATAGCTGTAGGCCGAGTTGAGGTCCAGCGTCCTGGAATCGCGGGCGAGGCGCCACAGCTGGCGGCCGTCGCTGGGGCGGGGGCGGTCGATGTGCGTGGTGGAGGTGGTCGAGGCGGTCGGTACGGACGGTGTGGTCTTCCGGTAATGGGCCAGTTCTGCATGAGCAGTCATGCGGGCCGAAGCTACCGAGGGTTGGAGCGGATTGCACGGGGCCAAGGGGTTACGGGGCGGATGTCTTTCGTGATAGATGGAGATGCCCTGCGGAGGGCTCGGAAGGTCCGGCGATGCGGCCGATGTGTCGTGGCATATGCCGATATCTTCACCCCACCCCCGGTTTTATAACGAGCCGGTAACGTCTTTGCCCTGTCTCACGTTTTCCCCTCGAGTGTGATGTCTTCCTCGGCCGGTCGGGGGTTTCGTTCGCTGCTGCGCGGACATAGGCGACAGGCAGGGCCCGGGGTGAGCCCTGCCCGGATCGGCCCGGAGCGGCCCGGCGCGTCATTGCCCCTGCGGTGGTTTGCCCTCCGCCGCGGACACTTCTACGAACTCCACCTGGCCCTTGGCGTTGAGGCGGAGGACCGGGACGGCCTTGTTGCGCGGATCGCCGTTGTTCTGGAAGGAGATGAACCCGCTGGCCCCGGCCACCTGCTGGGTGCCGTCCATCTGGTGGAACATCCGGGCCACGGCGTCGCCGGCCACCTGGCCCTGCCAGCGGGCGGCCATCTGAATGCCGTGGGCCGCCGCGAGCACCGCGTCGTGGCCCATCAGGGCCCCGCCGTCCCCGCGGGGGTCGTTCGGGAACCACTGGTCCATCAGCCCGCCCGGCTGGAAGTTCTTCGCGGAGGGCGCGGACACGGTCTGCGGCGCCGCCCGGTACATGTCGGGGTGGGCGAGGCCGGTGTAGAGCACCTCGATGCCCGTCTCCGCGGCGCGGGCGAGCTGCTCGGGGCTCAGGTTGGTCGTGTCGTCCCCGGTGAACACGGTGAACCGCTGCTCGGTGCAACTGCGGTTGGCGAGCGCGTCGAGGAAGCGGGTGAGCTGCAGGCCGCGGCCCGCGAAGTAGACGAGTTGCGGGCGCTGCTGGCACAACTGGCCCGGCATGTAGCGCAGCTCGTTCTGCCAGGCGCTGCTGACGGAGGAGTCGTACGTCATGCTCTCGGCGACGAGCTTGTGCGTGTCGTCCTGGAACGCCTTGGTGAAGGCGGAGCCGAGGGTGGCGGAGTAGAGGTCTCCCCGCGCCACGTCCTGGATGACGACGCCGGTGGTGACGCCGCGCCGCTTGAGGTAGCCGGCGCCCGCGTACGCCTGGTCCTCGTTGGTGGGTGCGATCCGGACGAAGCCGTTGATGTCCTTGATGTCCGAGGCGGTCATGGTGGCGCCGACCATGGCGATCCCGTGCTCGGAGAATCGCTTGATGGCCGAGAGGTTCTCGTTGGTGCTGGGGCCGAGGCCGGCCACCGCGACGAGCCGGTCCGGGGAGTCCTTCAGGGCGATCAGCTCGTCGACGGTGTGCTTCCACTGCGCGGACTTGCTGCCCGGGTTGGCTATGAGCAGCCGGATCTTGGGAACGGCGGCCAGGTCGCCCTGGTTGTGCCGGTACTGGGCGAGGTAGGCGCCCTGGAGCTCGTGGCGGACGCCTTCGGCGGAGTTGCTGTCCGCGGCGGTCGTGGTGAACGAGGTGAAGTAGGCGACGCTGACGTACGGCTCCTTGTCCGCGTTGGCGAGGACCCGTCGGTTCTCCACCTCGATCTTGGCGCTGACGGCATCGAGGTGCGGAGCGAAGACGTAGGAGCCGTCGCTCACCCCGACGCACTCGTCGTCGGGACCCCGTTCCACGACCCCGTCGGCGCACCTGGCCTGACGCTCCTGGAGCCAGCCCACGCCCAGCCAGAGCGCCGCGACGAGGGTGACGGCCGCCGCTGTGGCCAGCGCGACGCGGCGGACGACGTGCAGGGGCCATTCGAGTCTGGGCATGCGCTCAGCCCTCCCAGCCCGCGGTCTGGGGATCGCGCCAGAGCCGGTACCGTTCGGCCTCGTTGAACAGGGCCACGATGTCGTTCCTCCGCAGTTGGGACAGCTGGGTGTAGCCGTCGGCGATCAGGTTCCCCAGTCGCATGGCGGGGTCGGCGAGCGGATCGCTCCACACCCAGCGGGTGGTCACCAGGGTGTGGATCACGGACTCGGTGTCCATCACCCGCCCGGGCCGGCGCGGGACGATCCCGGAGAGGAGCTCCAGCGGCCCGCTGCCGGCGGGGAGACGGTTCGGGGCGGAGGTGATCGCGTCGAACTCGGAGATCCACTGCGCGGCCGGTACGGCGGTGAAGCGCCGGGTCAGATGGGCGGTGACCTCCTCGGTCCGCCCACGGGCGAGCTGGTGGTACATCTCCTGCACCGGCTTGCCCTCGCCGCGGTAGTGCTCCGCGAGGAGTTCGTGCGCGGCGTCCCACCCCTCGGGGCGCGCGGCCAGCCGCCACAGGAGCAGCCGGCGCAGCCACGGGTGGAGTACGGGAACCATGGCGACGGGCCCGGTCAGCAGCCAGCGCGCCCGGATCTCGCCGAACAGGGAGTCGTCGGGGCTGAGCAGCCGCGTGGCCACGGAGAAGTCCCGGGCGGCGGAGCAATCGGCCAGGGCCGCACGCTGTGTCCCGTCGAAATCGCGCAGGAGATGGCCCAGGGCGGTGTCGGCGAGGGTGGCGGAGCTCTCCCCGGTGCGCAGCGGCCGGTCGGGCAGGGTGCGCAGCCAGCGGTCCTGCTGGGGGCCCGAGTCCGGGAGCGGACCGGCCTGGCGCAGTACGTCGAGCACCTGGTGGACGGCGCGCGGCAGCCCTCCGGTGAGCCGGTGCACGAAGGGGGTGAGGCGGGTCAGCGGGGCCAGGTCGCTGTTCCCGCCGAGCTGGAGCTCTATCCGGATCCGCACCTCGTCCAGATTGAGGTCGCGCAGGCGCAGCGGGTACCACCAGCTGTCCTCGCTGTCGCGGGGCGGCCGGTGGGCGTGCCAGTCGGCCAGCGAGGCCCGGTCGGGGCCGCGCAGCTGCCAGGGCCAGGAGTCCCCGGTGGCCGGACCCCAGCGGGGCAGCCAGCGGTTGGAACTGGCGACGACGGTCAGCGGATCGCTGGCGTGCCCCGCCACGACGGTCTGGTCGTGCCGGGAGCGCAGTAACAGGTCCAGGAAGTGGCGCCCGTACTCCGTGTGGGAGTTGTCCAGGAGCAGCAGGTAGGAGCGGGGCATGAAATTGCGGGCGGTGTTGCGCCTGAGATCTTCCAGGAAGGCCGAGAAGAGGACGAGGTCGAGCCGCTCCTGTTCGTTCTCGTCGCCCTCGTGACGCCACAGGTTGAGCTCCACGAGGGCTTCCATGGGGTCCGCGCTGCGGGTCATGGGGTGGCGTCCGTACCAGTGGGCCCCGGCCGTGAGCCGGCTGCCCAGCCGGCCGCCGAGCAGGCCGGGCACGGTGCGGCGGCCGCGCCGCAGGGCGTCCTGGAAGAGGGCGAGCGCGGCGCTGGAGGCGCCCTCGGGCATGCCGACCGCACCCATGCCCACCTCGAAGAAGGCGGCCAGGTAGTCGCCGTGCCGGGCCTCGTTCTCCTCCTGGAACCGGTCCAGCTGGCGCTGCACCGCGCGCCGCCCCTCCGCGAGGTTGCGCATGCGCAGCTCCTGGTCGGAGGCGAGCAGGCCGAGGCTGAGCAGCGGGAAGTGGGAGCGGCCGTAGCGGGGCAGCTTGCGTTCGAGCTGGCGGGCCAGGAGGCCGAGTGCGTAGCGCGGCAGCAGGGACTGGGCCCCGCCGAAGTTGACGAAGGCGAAGGGATAGTCGGGCCCGAAGCGCTCCATCAGCGCGCTGTGCGCCTCGCTGGCTCCGCTGCCGGCCGGGCCGAGGAGCATGGTCAGGGGCCGCTCGGCCGCCGGGTTCTCCTTCAGGCACGCGTCGACCAGCGACAGGATGCCGCTGCGGCCCCGCAGGCCCATGCCCGTACCCGGCTCCATGACGTGTGATCCCCCCCAGGACTGCGCTTAGAGGAGTAGAGCCTGCCATCCGGAGCCGGAGTCAGACAGGGGTTTCCGCTCCTTGATTCCATTCCGCTACGCGGGACCGGTGTCCGGGTCGGTGGGCATCGGGCGTCCGGGCGGGTGGGGGCCGTGCATCCGGGCTGCGGGCTGCCCTCTGCCACGGACGCCCGTGGCATAGTCGCAGCAGGGCGGCGCACCGGCCGTCCGCGAAGACGGGGGCGGGCAGTGGACACACGGGCGTTCGAGGAGATCAGCACCGAGGAGGAGCTGCGCGAGCTGCTGGGCGAACCCACCGCCGTGGCGCTCGGCAAGGAACGGCAGACCCTCCACGACCACCACAAGCAGTGGCTCGCCCGGTCCCCGCTCTGCCTGATCTCCACCTCCGCCGCCGACGGCACCTGCGACGTATCGCCCAAGGGCGACCCGCCCGGTTTCGCCAAGGTCCTCGACGACACCACCCTCGTGATCCCGGACCGCCCCGGAAACCGCCGGGCGGACGGCTACCGCAACGTCCTCACCAACCCCCACGTCGGTCTGCTCTTCCTGATCCCGGGCCGCGGCGACTCCCTGCGCGTCAACGGCCGGGCCCGGCTGCTCCGCGAGGCGCCCTTCTTCGACGACCTGACCGTCAAGGGACACCGCCCCGCGCTCGCGCTCCTCGTGGAGGTCGAACAGGTCTACTTCCACTGCTCCCGGGCCTTCGTACGCTCCGCCCTGTGGAAGCCGGAGACCTGGAACCCCGAGGCGGCCCCGTCCAGGGCCAGGATCTCGAAGAGCCTGGAGCGTACGCACGAGTCCCTGGAGGAGCTGGAGCGCTACTACGGGCCCTCGTACGACGAGAAGAACATGTACATCTGAGGGAGAGGCAGCGGCCCCGTCAGGCTGTGCCGACGGGGCCCGTGGCGTGGTGCCGCCGCTCAGAACACGCAGCTCGCGGCGAGCGGCGCACCGGCGCGACGGGCGTCCATCCAGGCGATGGCGTCGTCCAGCGGGCCGTCCTCGATGGTGTGGCCCTGGTCGGCGTAGTACTTGAACTCCAGGCTCACGCCCTTGTCGCACAGTTCCCGGGCGAGCGTCTGGTTGAGGTTGCTCAGCACGTCGTTTCCGCCCTGCGGCAACAACACCGGCACCTTGACGGTGACTTCACCGGTGGCGCTGGCCTTGAGGGCGGCGTTGAGCGGTGCCAGATCGGCGCCGGGCCGCAGGATGTCGGTGGCGGGTGGGAGATCGGAGTCCCCGCCCATACAGGGTTGTGTCCAGATCCGGTCCGCCGCGGCCAGGCCCGCGGGGGTCAGGAGTTCGGCGGGCTTGACCGCCGGGTCGGCCGCCGCGGCCCCGTTGAGGAGCGTCAGCAGGATTCCGGTGTAGGGGGTGGCGGTCTCGTTCTGAGCGGCGAACAGGGCGGGCATCCACTCGAATCCGACCGCCGGCGCGTTGGCGACCACTCCCTTGAGATCGACGTCGGGGGCGTACTCGGCGGCGTAGTGCGCGCTCCACAGTGCCGCGTGCCCACCCTGTGATCCGCCGTAGACGAGTGTGGTCGCACCCGATCCCGGGTCGATCCCGCGAGCGGCGCGGAGTGCGTCGAGAGTGGCGTACGCGGCGGACTTGCCGTTGAGGTAGGGATGTCGGACCCCGGTCACCCCCAGGCCGATGTAGTCGGGCTGTACGACGACGAACCCGCGCGCGAGGAGCTTCCCGACCGGACTGGAGTCCTGCAGCCCGGCGAAGGCCGGGATGCGGGAGGGGGCGCACGCCGAACCGATGCCCATGGTGCCGTGGTTCACCGCGGCCACGGGTCGCCCACCGGCGGGTGCCGGCCCGTCGGGAACGCTCACCAGCCCGCTCGCGGCCACGGGCTTGCCATCGGTCCCGGTGCTCAGGTACATCACCAGGAAGGTGCGCGACGGCAGTGTCAGCTTCGCCTCCGGTGTCGTGTACGGGCGTTGGCGGATCACCGTGCCGGGTTTGCCCGGGGGCAGTGGGTTCGGCGGGTCGTAGAACGCGTCGCCCTCGGGCACGGACGGCGACGCGGTCATCCGCCGCTCGGGGCCCTGTGGCGCGCCGCCGCGGGTGCAGCCCGACAGGGTCAGTGCCGCGGCGATCGCACCGATGACGGCCCAACGGAAAGCCCGCACCAACCTCCCTGCGGCACAGCTGTGTTCGCCCTGCGGGTCCGGCCGACCGCGCGCCGGGAGGGGGGTCGCTCGCACGGTTCCGGGAGGGTGGCTCAGGCCGTGCGTCAAGGACGGTCTCCTTTGCGTACGCGGCCGCCGTGCGGCGCCGCCGGATGGAGGCTCTCGTACCGGGTTGCGGCGCTGTTCCTCAGGGGGGCGGCGGTGGGTGATCCTCGCCGTCCGGCTCCCCGGGCGGTGGGGTGACGTTCACGACCAGGGCGACGATGGTGTCGATGACGCCCCCCATGTCCACGTCGGGGTCGAGCAGCCACTGGTGCTGGATGCCGTCGGCGGCGGCCAGAGCGAGCCGGGCGATCGCGTCGGGGGCGATGCCGGGGCGGATGCGGCCCTCGCGCTGCAGTTCGGCGAGGCCGTCGCGCAGGGCGGCGAGGATGTCGCCGTCGCGGACCTGGAAGAACTCGCGCGCCGGGTGGCCGGGGAAACCGGACGCGGCCGCCATGCTCACGTACAGGCGCACCAGACCGGCCACGTCGCCGCTGCGGCGCAGGGTGGCGGCCATCGGCGAGATCGGGTCCGCGCAAGGTTCCCGGGCCGTCCGTTCCTTGGCGATCCGGTCGCGTTCGGCCAGGGCGCTGATCAACAGGCCTTCGCGCGAGCCGAAGTAGCGCAGGACGCCGGCCTGGGACATGCCCACGCGGTCGGCGATCTCCTTGATCAGCGCGCCCTTCTCGCCGATCATCGCGAAGACCTCCAGCGCCACCGCGAGGATCTCGTCGCGGCGCACGACCCCCTTCGCGTAACGGCCGCGCGGTGTACGGATGTTGTCGGGCGGTGCGGCACGCTCCGGGTCCATGCGCGAAACGCTAGTCCAGTTCACTTTTGACGTCTACGCATCCCGCATCCCGCATCCCGCAGCCCGCGGCCCGACCAGCTTCAGCGCGCGCCCGCTCCGTGTGCCGCGCCGAGGATTCCCGGCGGGCCACCGACGTGCACTACACGCAGGCCGGCCTGGCCACGTCCGCCGTGGGCGGGCCACGTCCGCCGTGGGCGGGCCGGATCAGTCCTCGTCGCCTCCGGCCGGGGGCGCCATCGCGGCGACCCGCCGGTTGACGACGACGGTGGCCGCGACCGCACTGAGGGCGAACGCCACCACGATGACGGCGGGACGGTCGAGCCGGTGTCGGCTGACGTGGTCGAGGGAGATCCGTCCCGGCCCCGTGACGCCGAGCGAGGCGGCGACGGTGCCGAGCAGGGCCGGGTACTCGAAGCCGCCTCCTTGGGCGAAGAAGCCGGCGGGAGCGTGGACCGAGACGGCCCCTGCCATGGCTCCGGCCGCGGCGGCGCCGGCCGCAGGGGTGGCCAGACCCAGCGCGAGCAGGGCACCGCCACCCGCCTCGCCGAGCCCGGCGGCGATGGCGCTGCGCCTGCCCGGAGTGAAGCCCATGTGCTCCATCGCCCGGGCCGTGCCCTCGATGCCGCCACCGCCGAACCAGCCGAAGAGCTTCTGCGTGCCGTGTGCCATCAGGACACCGCCTGCCGCGAGGCGCAGGGAAAGCAGTCCGAGGTCCTTGCGGAGCGTGAAGTGCATGGGGCGGCCTTTCGGCAGGAAGGGGTCGGCTCGACAGGAACGGTCGGCGCAATGTGTTCCACGCCTTCCGCGCCGCCACACTCACCGTGGAGCCGTCGTGCGGATCTCCCCGAACGGGGGCACGCTGAAGGCATGAACGGCCAGGACGCCTCAGGTCGGCAAGGGGGCCCGTCGGGGCAGCCTCCACAGTGGGGACCCGAGTGGGGACCCCCGCCGCCACCCCCGCCGGCCAAGCGGAGACCGGTGAAGGGTCTGCTCACGCACGCGGCCGCCGCCGTCATCGGCCTCGTCATCGGGACAGGCATCGGTTCGAGCGGCGCGGACAACTCCGGTGGCAAGAGCGCCACGCCGTCCCCGACGGTCACGGCCACCAAGACGGTGACCGCGACCGGGACAGCAGCCCTGCCGGCAAGGCAGGCGCCCACCTCCACGCCCACCCCCACGCCCAGCACGGTCGAGAAGGCGCCGGCCGGCGAGATCCCCGGCGACGGGACGTACGTGGTCGGCAAGGACATCAGGCCCGGCACCTACCGGACCGCCGGCGCCGAAGAGGACGATGCCTTTCCGAACTGCTACTGGGCTCGGCTGAGCGGAACGTCAGGTGAGCTCAAGGAGATCATCGCCAACGACAACAGCGAGGGGCCGACGACCGTGACGATCTCCGCGGCCGACAAGGCCTTCAAGACCACGGGGTGCCAGACCTGGAAGAGGACCGGCTGACGGGGGTCGCGGTCTTCGGCGTCTACTCCTGCTCCTCGATCCCGATGGTCTCCTCCAGCTCCCGGTGAGCCTTGCTCGACGCTCCCTCCCGCTCCTCCAGCAGTACGCGGCCGATGGCGTCGAGCTTGCGCTGGATCGCGTGCTCGGCCCGGCGTTCGGAGTTCTTGAGCAGGGCGAGCAGGAGCAGGGACACCGCGGCCATGGCGTCACCGGCGAGGTGCTGCCATTCCACGGGCAGGTGCAAGAGGTGCACGACGATGAAGACCGCCACCAGGAGGACGCACAGGACGGAGAAGAGCGCTGAACTCGTGAAATTGGACGCGAGTTCCGCCAGTTTCTCGAAGCGGCCGAGCCGCCCTGATCTGCCCTTTTCCGAGGGGTGCTCCAACGTCATGCCCGGCGCCTGCCCGGCGACGGCCGGCTGAAACGTCTGCCGTGCGCCGGCCGCCGGCCGACGGTGTTCCATCCGCCGGGCATGGGTGTCACGTCAGAATTCGCCGCGGAGCCGCATGCGGAGGGGGCGGCCGTCGGGGTCGACCAGGACGTGGTGCAGCGGGGTGGCGAGCAGGCGCCGGACGGTCGGCAGCTGCGGAGCGACGTAGCGGCGCAAACGCCCCGCAGGACGCGGGCCGCGCCGCCCGGCCGTGTGCCAGGCGTCCAGCGCCGCGGCGGCCTCGCCGAGCCGGTCGAACGCGGTGGACGGGTCGCACAGAGCGTCCTCCACCGGCGTTTCCTCCCCGGGGGACCCGCCCCGCGCCCCGAGCCCGACCCCCTCGTCCGCGTCGAGGTGCTCGCGCATCAGCTCCAGGCGCAGCTCGCGGGCGAAGGAGCGGGCCCCGTCCCCCAGTCCGCCAGGGTCGCGGGGCTGCCTCGGATCGGCGGCCCGGTCCAGGACGGTGCAGCTCAGCTCGGAGTCGTGCGTCCACGAGCGCAGGTTGACGTTGTCGGACCCGACGGCGGCCCAGACGTCGTCGATGACGCACACCTTGGCATGCACGTAGACCGGGGTCCCGGCATGGTTCTCCAGGCCGTACACCGCGACCCGGTCTCCTCCGGCCCTGCGCAGCTCCTCCAGGGCGGAGACCCGTCCGATCATGTTCATGGGTCCGGTGAGCAGGCCGTCCTGCTCCGGTACGGAGGGGATGACGGCGGCCAGCCGCAGCCGCGGACGCGCGCGCAGTGCCCGGGCGAAGCAGTCCACCACGCGCGGGGACCACAGGTACTGGTCCTCGACGTAGATCAGGGTCCGGGCCCGGAGCAGCGCCTTGAGGTAGCCCCGGGCGATGCTGCGCTCTCCGTCGGGGGCGAAGGGATAGCCGCGCAGCAGACGGTTCGGATAGGTGCGCAGCACCTGGACGGCGTGCGTGCCGCACGGCGGGGGATCGGGCCCCTGCGGCGGCAGCTCGTCCGCGCTGGTGTCCTCGTCCGCCAGCAGTTCCCGCAGGCGCATCAGCGGACTGCGGCTGAGCGGCGCCGGATCCTCCCAGCGCTCGCGGAAGACGGCTTCGACGTCGCCGACGACGGGCCCGCTCAGGGCGAGCTGGACGTCGTGCCACGGGGGGTGCGGGCCGTACCGGGGCGCCAGGGGCAGCGATTGGCGGTCGCCGCGGTGGTCGGCGTCGTCGTTGCGGTTGTGGCAGAGGTCGATCCCGCCGACGTACGCGACATCGCGCTCCGGTCGGCCGCGATGCCGCAGCACCACCATCTTCTGGTGGTGCGAGCCTCCGGGCCGCACCCGCAGGTCGAGCAGGCACTCACCGCCCGCTGCTGCCAGGTCCTCGCTGAGGGAACGGTTCTCCGCCGCGCTGAACCGGAAGCCGTCCAGGTGGGAGCGCCACAGCAGGCCCTTGACGACGACTCCGCGCTCGGCCGCCGCGCCCAGTACGGCCGCGACCTCCGTACCGGGTCCGCGGAGCCGCTCGTCGGGATCGCCGCGCCAGTCGGTGAACAGGAGCAGGTCGCCGGCGCGCATCGCACGGATCCGCACGAGGAGCTCGGCGAAGTAGGTGGCGCCGTGGACGAGCGGCCGGGCTTCGTTGCCCTCGGACCAGGCCGCCCCGTCCGCCCGGCGGTGCTCCAGCCGGGTGGCGGTATTGCCGCGTTCTCCAGGTGCCAGGAGCCAATCCGAGGTGGGCACAGTAGGGCCTCCACTCCGACGGGTACCCGCTTCCCACCCTTCCACTCGGGACGGGGGCCGCACTGCGCGCAAGGCCACCTCGTGCCGGCGGCTCGAACGGTCCGTAGCGCGATGTCCGTAGCGCGATCGCAGTAGCGCGATGGGCGCGCGGGCGAAAGGTTTACCGGACGGGCATGCGGACAGACGCAGCACGTCAGACGATCGCCAACGATCGGAGTGAGAACCGTGTCGGGTGAGCAGAAGATGAAGGCCAAGAAGGAACAGGCCAAGGGCAAGGCCAAGGAAGCGGTGGGCCGCACCGTCGGCAACGAGCGCCTGACCGCCGAGGGGCGTGCCGAGCAGATGAAGGGCGATGCCCGCCAGGCCAAGGAGAAGGCCAAGGACGTCCTCAAGGACTAGCGCGGCAGGTTGGTTCCACCAGCACTGAACGCGTACGGCCACGGCCTCTTCGCCCGGAAACGGACGACGGAGGCCGTGGCCGTAGTGGTGTGCGCTCCGATGTGGTGTGCCCTCCGATCCTGGCGAGGACGGATGTGGAACTGATACACGGTGGAGCGCCTGCCGCCGGACAGCTGCCGGGGTTCCGATGCGTTGAGCGGCCATGCTCCGGTGTGTGCCCCTCCGCTGCCGGGTGACCTGGGGCCCGGACCGTTCCGGGCACGGCGGGGCACCTGCCCCCGCTGGAACCCGATCCGGGAGTGTCATGTCTGTCCACGCGTTCCTCCGACGGTCCGCCGAGCTGCCCGGGCGGGGTCTGCTCGCGGCCTCCCGGGCCGGTGACGCCGCCGTCGCCGCCGCCCGTCGCGCGGTGTCGACGGCGCCACTGCCCTGGCCCCACGAGGGCCAGGCGAGCGTGGAGGTGGAGGGGTTCGGCAGCCTCGGCACGGTCGGCGAGCAGATACCGGTGCCGATCGCGAGCCTCACCAAGGTGATGACCGCCTACGTGGTCCTGCGCGAGCACCCGCTCGGTCCGGGGGACCCCGGGCCCGTGGTCCGTGCCGACCGGGCCGCCGCCCGCGAGGCGGGCTCCACGATCGAATCGGTGGTGCCCGTCAAGGAGGGGCAGGAGTTCCCCCTGAGACAGTTGCTGGCCTACATGCTGATCCCTTCGGGCAACAACATCGCCAGGCTCCTCGCCCGCTGGACCGCGGGGTCCGAGGCGGCCTTCGTGCGCTGGATGAACGAGGCGGCCGCGGACCTGGGCATGGCCCGTACGACCTTCACCGGCTCCTGCGGTATGGACACGGGGAACACCAGCACGGCCACCGACCTGCTCGTCCTGGCCCGTACGGTCATGCGGGACGAGGCGTTCCGGACCATCGTCGCCACCCCCTCGGTCCGCCTCCCGGGCGGCCGGGGCGAGGGGCTCACCACCAACCGGCTGCTCGGCCGGCACGGCGTCGTCGGACTGAAGACGGGCACCAGCACCCCGGCCGGGGGCAACGTCCTGTGGGCCGCGTACAAGAACGTCGACGGCACCCGCAGGCTGGTCCTCGGCGCCGTGCTCGCCCAGCGGAGCGGCTGCTCCCCGGTGCGCGCCCGCGCGGCGGTCTGGGCCCACAGCCGCCGACTCGTCGAAGCCGTCCAGCGCGCCCCGCTCGACGCCCTCGCAACGCCCCGGCCGTCCGTGCCGCCGGCGCCCCCGTCCCCGAAGCCGCCGGCCCGCGTCGCGGGGCGGGGTGCCGGGCGGGGAGGGGCGGTCGCACTGACTGGTCGCGGTCGAGCGGGGTAGGCGCTCGGAAGGGGCGAATGGCGACGACCGAGGAGACAGCCATGAGCGACCACGGACAAGACGCCGGACGCAGGCCGGTGCTGCTGCCGGACGAGGGCGCCATGGTCGACGAGCACGGGCGCCCGCCGGGAGCTCCGTCGCGGACGGGTACCGGTTCCAGCTCGCCGCCCTCCGACCCGGAACGCGTCGAACGGGCTGCCGCCGGGGAAGCCGGACCGGGCGCGCCCGGCCGGTGAAGCGTGCACGTGGAGGGGCTGGGCCCTGGTCCATCGGCTCGGCAGCGGTGTACGGATCCGACACCGGCGCCGGGCGGCAAGAGCATCCACACCGGTGTCCGGCCGGTCCCGCCGGACTGCTCGCCGCGGGGCCGGCATCCGGGATTGGGCCGGGCGGGAGCGGGCAGGCGCCGGAGTGAAGACACCGTCCGAGACGAGCCGGAGGGTCACCATGACGAACCCGACCGCAGCGCACACGCCCAGGCCTGTCCCGATGCCGCTCCCGAACCCGGAGCCGATGCCCGAACCCCGGCCGGCGCCCCCGACCAGGTAGCCGGGCGGCCGGGTCCCGCGCCGCGGACATGATGCCGGGGTGCGGGGGCAGACGAGTGCCCGGGGATACCTTTCAGGGAGGCGTTCGATGGCGCACGGTACGGACCAGGACGGCCGGGACGAGTCCCCGGAAGAACGAGCGGACCGGCAGTGGCAGGAACTCGTCCAAGAGATCCGGGTCGCCCAGACGGGCGTCCAGATCCTGTTCGGATTCCTGCTGACGGTGGCCTTCGCCCCCGTGTTCGCGGGGCTCCCGCAGACCGAGAAGACGATCTACGTCGTGACGGTCGTCCTGGGCTCCCTGGCGACCGGCGCCCTGATAGGTCCCGTGGCCTTCCACCGTCTCGTCTCGGGGCGCAGGATCAAGCCCGAGGCCGTCGAGTGGGCCGCGCGCCTGACCTTCACCGGCCTCCTCCTGCTCCTGGCCACGAGCACCTCGGCCCTGCTCCTCGTGCTCAGGGTCGCGACCGACAACGCCCTCGCGACGTGGCTCGTCGGCGGGGTGTTCGTCTGGTACGTGCTCTGCTGGTTCGTGCTGCCCCTGTGGGCACGCGTCCGCTACACCGCCCAACGCTGACCCGAGGACCCCGAGGGGGTCCCTAGTGCTGTGGCGGCGAGCTGTTCCTCCGCCGCGGTGATGGCTTCGAGGGCGGTGGGTCTGCCCATCAGTACGCACAGGGTGTACGCGGTGTCGTCCATGGCCCGCAGGGCCGCCGGGTCATGGGGCGAGGCCGCGAGCCGGGCCTGGCAGCCGCGCAGCCGGGTCAGTACCTCCTCGATCCGGGCGGGGTTCGGCGCGAGCCCGGCAGCGCGGGGGCCGGCCGGCGTTCCGCGGGTGCGGGCGGCCTCCACGGCGCGGCGCAGAGCGCGTTCGAGGCGGGCGGGCAGGGCGGCACCGCACGAGGTGGCGGTCATCGCGGACGCCAGGTCCTCGACGGAGACGTCGGCCAGGTCCGCGGCCGTAGCGAGGATGCGCAGCGCGTCACGGGCCGAGCAGGGGGTCGTGGCCATGAGCATCCCGACGGCCCAGTTGCCCGCCGCCACCGGGTGCCCGTGCGCTCGGGCGGCGGCGGCGGCCTGTCGGGTCGGTGAAATGGGTTCTCCGGGTGTCGGCACGGGGTTCCTCCGGTCCGGTTCGGTGGGGACGATGCGGGGGTCCGCGTAGGGACGCTATGCCCCGCCGTCTGAGCACGGGCCGCGCGGCGCGCTGGTTCAGGGATCGAACAACTGCCATGACCCGTGCGGCCGACCGACCCGGCCGTTCGGCGCCCCCGGCCTCGGCCCGCCGCCACCGCCGCCACCGCCGCCACCGCCGCCACCGCCGGGCTCCGGCGGGGCCGTCAGCCGAGCGCCGGTGCGAAGGGCAGGTAATCCCGTTCCGTGTCGGACGGGATCACCGTGTAGCTGGCCTCGGGAAGTTCGTTCCACACGCCGGGCAGGTCCCCCAGCGGCTCGGAGACCACGATGCGGGAGTCGTCGGAGATCTCGCGCAGGTACTCCACCTCGGGGTGGAGGTGGCGTACGGTCTCGGCGCGGCTGCTGTAGAAGAGCGACCGGGAGGCGCCCTGGCTGGAATACCGGAAGGCCCAGAGCCGCTCGCCGTCGCTGATGGCCAGGGTCATCTGGAGCGGTTCCGCGACGCCGTGCTCCTTGCCCAGCCGCTCCACGAGCCCGGCCATCCTGGCCACCGCCCCCGGGACGTCCTGGTCGAGCCCGAAGGTCACCGCCAGGTAGAACATCACCTCGGAATCGGTGGACCCCTCGATGGAGGAGAAGAGGGCCGGGTCAACGGCCAGGCAGAGGTCGCGCTGCAGCCGCTCGAAGTCCGCGATGGCCCCGTTGTGCATCCACAGCCACCGGCCGTGACGGAACGGGTGGCAGTTGGTCTGCTGGACGGCCGAGCCCGTCGACGCGCGCACGTGCGCGAAGAACAGGTGCGATCGCACGTGGGCCGCGAGCTCGCGCAGATTGCGGTTGTTCCAGGCCGGTGCGATGTCCCGGAAGACCGCCGGTGTGCCGTCCCCTTTTCCGGCGTGTCCGCTGTACCAGCCGAGGCCGAAGCCGTCGCCGTTCGTCGCCTCGACGCCCATCCGGGCGTGGAGGCTCTGGTTGATGAGCGAGTGCTCCGGGCGGTAGAGCACGGCGTCGAGCAGCATGGGCGAACCCGAGTAGGCGAGCCACCGGCACATGCGCAACCATCCCTTTCAGGGCCTCGTTCCGAGCCTAACCCCGCGGGCGTCCGCGGTCCTGGGCCCACTGTCCGGTCCGCCTCGTGACGGGCCCGGGAAGGGGCCCGTCACGAGGCGGCCGCCACCGCGGCGGGGTGCCGCTCAGCAGATCCGCGGCAGCTGCTCCCCGAGCGGCAGGTCCACCACGCGGGTGCCGCCCAGCCGGGTGCGGGCCACGACCATGCCCGGGTGGGCCTCCACGGCCTCGCCGATCACGGTCGCCCCGCGGCCCAGCGGATGCGCCCGCATCGCGTCGAGCACGGCCTCGGCGTGCTCGCGCGGTACGAAGGCCACCAGCTTGCCCTCGTTGGCCACGTAGAACGGGTCCAGGCCGAGGATCGAGCAGGCGTTCGCGACGGCCGGGGGCACGGGCACCCGGGCCTCGTGGACGAGGACGCCGGTACCGGAGGCCGTGGCGATCTCGTTGAGCGCGGCGGCCAGACCGCCCCGGGTGGGGTCGCGCAGGACGTGCAGGTCCGGGGTGACCGCGAGCATGCTCCGTACGAGCCCCCCCAGCGGCGCGCAGTCGCTCTCCACGTCCACCCCGAATTCCAGGCCTTCGCGGACGCTCATGATGGCCACGCCGTGCAGCCCGATCTCACCGCTGACGATCACCACGTCGCCGGGCACGACCCGCTGCGCGCGCAGGTCCACCCCCGCCGGGATGATCCCGATGCCCGCGGTGTTGATGTAGACGCCGTCCCCGTGCCCGCTCTCCACGACCTTGGTGTCCCCGGTGACCACCTCCACGCCCGCGGCGCGGGCCGCGTCGCCCATCGCGCGGGCGACCCGCGAGACGACGGACATCTCCACGCCCTCCTCCAGGATGAACCCGCAGGAGAGGTAGGCCGGTTCGGCCCCCGACATGGCCAGGTCGTTGACCGTGCCGTTGACCGCGAGGTCACCGATGCAGCCGCCCGGGAAGAACAGCGGGCGCACGACGTAGGAGTCCGTGGAGAAGGCCAGCCGCACGCCCCCGAGGGAGAGCGCGGCGGAGTCCCCGAGCTGGGCGAGGGCGGGGCCGCCGAACTCCGGGAGGAAGAGGTGCTGGACGAGCTCGGCGGACAGCGCGCCGCCTCCGCCGTGGCCCATCACCACCCGGGGGTGGTCGCGCAGCGGGGCCGGGCAGGTCCAGCCGTTGATGTCCAGGGGTGCGGTCTCGGCGGGTGCCGTCCTGGCGGGTGCGGTCTCAGCCAACGGGGCTCGCCTCCAGCGGCGTCGTCGGGGCGGCCGGCGCGGCCTGGAGGTCGAGCCGGCGGTAGAGGTAGTACGCGGCGCAGGCGCCCTCGCTGGAGACCATCGTGGCGCCGAGGGGGTTACGCGGCGTGCACAGCGTGCCGAAGGCCTCGCACTCGTGCGGTTTGATGAGCCCCTGGAGCACCTCGCCGCTGCGGCACTCGGCGGGTTCCCGCGTGGTGATCCCGGTGACCGAGAATCGGTGCTCGGCGTCGAACTCCCGGTAGCGCTCCGACAGGCGCCAGCCGCTGTCCGGGATCACCCCGATCCCGCGCCAGGCCCGGTCCGTCACCTCGAAGACGTCCTCCAGCATGGCGAGGGCGGCGGGATTGCCCTCGGGGCGGACGGCGCGCTCGTAGGCGTTCTCCACGGTGTGCTCGCCCCGTTCGAGCTGGAGCACGGTCCGCCGTACGCCTTCGAGGATGTCCAGCGGCTCGAAGCCCGTGACCACGATGGGCACTTGATACCGCGCCGCGAGCTCCGGGTACTCCGCCATCCCCATCACGCTGCACACGTGCCCGGCGGCGAGGAATCCCTGCACCCGGCAGCTGGGGGATTGCATGATGGCCTCGATGGCCGGGGGGACCCGCACGTGCGAGACCAGCAGGCTGAAGTTGGGGATGCCGAGCCGCTTCGCCTGGTGGACCGTCATCGCGTTCGGCGGGGCGGTGGTCTCGAAGCCGATGCCGAAGAACACCACCTCCCGGTCCGGGTTCTGCCGGGCGATGGTCAGGGCGTCGAGCGGAGAGTAGACCACCCGTACGTCGCCACCCTCGCTGCGGACCCGGAACAGGTCCCGGCCGGTCCCCGGCACCCGGAGCATGTCTCCGAAGGAGCAGAAGATCACGCCCGGCCGGGAGGCGATCTCCAGCGCCTTGTCGATGACCTCCAGCGGGGTGACGCAGACGGGACAGCCCGGCCCGTGAATCAACTCCACTTGATCAGGGAGGAGTTGGTCGATCCCGTGCCGGATGATGGTGTGGGTCTGGCCGCCGCACACCTCCATCAGCGCCCAGGGCCGGGTCACCGTGGAGTGGATCTCGTCCAGGAGCCGCCGCGCGAGGGCGGGATCCTGGAACTCGTCGATGTACTTCACCGCGGACCTCCCTCGCCGCCATCGCCACCGTCGGCGGCATCGGCCGCGAGCTCCCACGGGTCGCCGAACTCCTCCTGGAGCATGCCGAGTTCCGCGAACAGCTCAAGAGTCTGCTTGGCCGACTCCTCGTCGAGACGCTGCAGGGCGAAGCCCACGTGGACGATGGCGTACTCGCCGACCCGGAGGTCGGGCAGGTACTCCAGGCACACCTCCTTCTGTACGCCGCCGAAGTCGACGGTGGCCATGCGGGTGCCGTCCTTGTCCGCGATGTCAAGCACTCTGCCGGGTACCGCCAAGCACATGGGCCTCTCCTCGCTGTGGGGGGTCGGTGGCGCCGCGGGCGGCCGCCACCATGAGCTGACCGAGTGCCAGCCCGCCGTCGTTCGGCGGGACCTGGCGGTGCCGCAGTACGGTGAAGCCGCGCTCGCGCAGCGCGCGGGCGCATGCCGAGGACAGCAGGGTGTTGGCGAAGACCCCGCCGGTCAGCGCCACCGTGTCCAGTCCGTGCCGCTCGCGGGCCAGGACGCACAGGTCGGCGACGAGCGCGGTGGCGGCGTCGTGGAAGCGGGCCGCGATCACGGACGGATCCACCCCTGCCCGCACGTCGGAGACCACCGACACCAGCAGGGGCGCCGGATCCGCGGTGACGGGACCCTCGCCGCCGGGAGCGGGGGAGTCCAGGGTGAAGGCGTACGGACCGGGGCCGGGATCCGCCGCCGCTTGCCGCACCCGTCCCGTCGCCCGCAGTGCGGCGGACTCCAGCTCCATGGCGGCCTGGGCCTCGTACCCGGATCGCTGGCAGATGCCCGCCAGTGAGGACACGGCGTCGAAGAGGCGTCCCATGCTGGAGGTCGGCACGCAGTTCAGGCCGAGCTCCAACTGCCTTGCCAAGAGCCGGAATTCATCCTCCGGGCAGCTGATCGCGCAGGGCAGGTCCGGATCCCAGGCGATGCCCGCCGCCCGCAGGTGCGACAGGGCCATCCGGTACGGCCGGTGCACCGCGGCGTCGCCGCCGGGCAGCGGCACGTAGGCGAGGTGGGCGAAGCGGGTGTACCCGGCGTAGTCGGCGAGGAGCACCTCGCCGCCCCACACCGCGCCGTCGTCCCCGTAGCCGGTGCCGTCGAACGCGACGCCGATCACCCGGCGGGCGCCGTCCAGGCCGTGTTCGGCCAGCGCCGACGCGATGTGCGCGTGATGGTGCTGTACGCGCACCAGCGGCCGGCCCCCCGCGTTGCGGACGGCCCACCGGCCCGACCGGTACCCGGGATGACGGTCGGCGGCCAGCAGGACGGGCGCGACCCCGGTGACGGACTCCAGCTGTCCTCCGGCCCGTTCGAAGGCCATCTGGGTCGCCAGGTCGTCCATGTCGCCGATGTGCGCGGACAGCCAGGCCCGGCGGCCCTCCCCGAGGCAGAGGGCGTTCTTCAGATCGCCCCCCGTCGCCAGCGTCGCGGGAACCGGAAACGGCAGCGGCAGCGGCAGCGGGGCGTAGCCGCGCGAGCGCCGGACCAGCAGCGGGGCGCCGTCGCAGACCCGCACCACGGAGTCGTCGCACGGCACGTGGATGGGCCGGTCGTGCGTGAGCCAGCCGTCGGCGATCCCGGCCAGCCGCTCCAGGGCCTCGCCCTCCTCGGTGACGATGGGCTCGCCCGCGAGGTTCCCGCTGGTCATGACGAGCAGGGTGGGCCCCGGGGGATCGCCGGGCAGCCCGAACAGCAGGTGGTGGAGCGGGGTGTACGGGAGCATGACGCCGAGGTCGGGGCTGCGCGGAGCGACCTCCTCGGCCGCTCCGGGGACCCCGGCCCGCCTGCGGAGCAGCACGATGGGCCGGACGCCGCCGGTGAGCAGGGCACGCTCCTCCGGGCCGATGTGTGCCAGCCGCTCGGCCGCGGCGAGGTCGCGCGCCATCACGGCGAACGGCTTGTCACCGCGGGACTTGCGCCGGCGCAGCTCCGCCACGGCCTCCGGACGGGTGGCATCGCAGGCCAGGTGGTAGCCGCCGAGCCCCTTGACCGCCAGGATCGCGCCCCGGGCCAGCATGCGGCGTGCTTCGGCGACCGGATCCGTACCGGTGAGCTCGTACCGGTCCCGCCCGCCGTCGGCGACCAGCAGCCGCAGCCGGGGACCGCAGGCCGGGCAGGCGACGGGCTGCGCGTGGAAGCGCCGGTCGGCCGGATCGGCGTACTCGCGGGCGCAGTCGGGGCACATCGGGAAGCCGGCCATGGTGGTGTGCGCGCGGTCGTAGGGCAGTCCGGTGACGATCGTGAAGCGGGGACCGCAGTGCGTGCACGTGATGAAGGGGTGGCGGTGGCGGCGGTCGGCCGGATCCGCCATTTCCGCGAGGCAGGCGGCGCACGTGGCCGTGTCCGGGGAGACCAGGGTCCGGGACGGGCCGCCGCTCCGGGAGGCGATGATCGCGAATCCGGCGCCGCCGACCACCGGCACCTCGCAGTGGTCCACGGTGTCCACCACGGCCAGTGGCGGTGCGTCCGCCGCGAGGCGCTCGCAGAACGCGGAGACGGCGGCGGCCGCCCCCTCGATCTCGGTCACCACTCCCTCGGGCGTGTTGGTGACGTGCCCGGCCAGACCGAGTCCCGTCGCGCGGGCGTAGACGTACGGCCGGAAGCCGACGCCCTGCACCACGCCCTGGACGGTGACCCGGCGGCGCTGCACGGACTCCATCAGCGGATCTGCCCGTGTGCCCGCGCCGCCGCCGGAGCGGGTGCCGGCGTCGTCGCGTGGCCCGGGCCGTGGTCGTGGTCATGGCCGTGCCCGTGCCCGTGATCGTGCCCGTCCCCGGCCAGGTGCGGGTGGTTGTGGCTGTGGCTGTCGCCGTGCCCGTCCCCGTGTCCGTGGATGTGGCCGTGGCCGTGGCCGTCGTCCGCACCGCCGCTCTGCGGCGCAGCGCACGCGCGGGCCATCACCGGCGTGTGCGCCGCGGCTCCCGCTCCGACCGCCTGCGCCCGGTCCAGCAGGAGGCCGAGGCCCTCGCCGGTGCGGGCCGAGGTGAGGACCACCTCCACCCCCGGATTCACCTGCTGGACGTTCGCGCGGAAGGCCGCCTCGTCGAACTCGACGGCCCGCGCGATGTCGGTCTTGGTGACGAGGACGAGCTGGGCCAGCCCGAAGGCCGTCGGGTACTTCAGCGGCTTGTCCTCGCCCTCGGTCACGGACGCGAGGACCACGCGCAGTGACTCCCCGAGGTCGTAGGAGGCCGGGCAGACCAGATTGCCGACGTTCTCGACGAAGAGCAGCCGTGTGTCCTCCGGCAGCCAGCCGTGCAGGTGGCGGCCCAGCATCACGGCTTCCAGATGGCAGAGCCCGTCGGTGAGCACCTGCTTGACCGGCGCGCCCGAACGGGCCAGCCGGACGGCGTCGTTCTCGGTGGCCAGGTCGGCGGTCAGCGCGGCCACGGCCACCCCGCGTTCCCCCGCGAGCAGCAGTTCCCGCTCCAGCAGCGCGGTCTTGCCGCTGCCCGGACTGGACAGCATGTTGACCACCGTCGTGCCGCGGGCGGTGAGTTCGGCGCGCAGGGCCTGCGCGGCCCCGTCGTTCTTGGCGAGTACCGCCTGTTGCAGGTCGACCACTCGGCACATGGGTCAGGCCTCCTCGGAGATCGGGGCTCGGCAGGGGGCCAGGGCGGCCGCGGCACCTTCGGTGGACGGCGCGTCCTCCCAGGTGACCGTCAGGATGCGGAGCTCGCGCCCGGAGAGCAGCTCCACCTCCGTGGCCCTGCCGCACGTGGGACAGCACAGGTCGGGGGGCATCCCCACGGCCCAGTCGGCCGTGCAGGCGCCGCAGCGCGCGCGGGCCGGCACTGACCGGACGACGAGCTCGGCCCCTTCCAGGACCGTTCCGGCGCAGGCCAGTTCGAAGCAGAAGCCGAGTGCGTCCGGGACCACTCCGGCCAACTCGCCGACCTGGAGCTCCACTCGGCTCACGGTGCTGCCGGCCTCCGGGGCCGCCTCTTCCACCTGGCCCACGACGGCCATGGCGATCGACATCTCGTGCATCGGATTCGGTCTCCGTCCTGCCGGGGCTCATTACACCGGCAGGACCGGGGCGGCACGGCCGGGCACGCCGGGAGCCCGTACGCCCCGTACTCCATTCGGAGGCCGGGGCGTACGCGTTCACATGCGGCGGATGCGCAAGTAGCGCCTGATGTCGGGCAGGACCTGCTTGAGGACGGCGACCAGGGCCAGGGCGGCTGCCCCGCCGACGACGACCTTCTTCATGGGGTGCTCCTCAGTTCTCGGCGGTTCGGGTCGTCCCTCTCGGGTGTGTGTACGGCTCCTCCTGCGCGAGCAGGTCCAGGAGCGCGCGCACGGCCTCCGGCACGGCGTCGGCGACGGGCGCGCTCAGCCCGATGCCCTCCTCGACGCAGGCGGGTTCGCACCCGAGGACGAGCACGCGCCGGGGCGCCTCGGCGCCGGTTCCGGCGCACAGGGTGTCCAGCAGGGCGAGGACGGTGGCGGGCGACATGTCGTGGCCGTCGAGGGAGGCCCCGCCCGGGGGAGCGCCCACGTCCTCCTCGCCGACCTCGATCAGGTACAGGGTGCCGGGGGCCCCGCCGCGCGCGGTGGCGTCGACGAGGACGACCGTGTCGTAGCCGTCCAGCAGCTGGTAGGCGAGGTGGACCCCGCGGACTCCGAAGTCCACCGCCTCCACGTGCTGCGGCAGGGGGTGCGCCGACAGGGCCCGCAGGGTCTCCACGCCGAAGCCGTCGTCGCCGAGGAAGACGTTGCCGATGCCCGCGATCAGGGTGCGGCCGCTCACCCCGGCCCTCACGTCCGCTCCTCGGGGGCCACCTCGTCCGGCTGGAAGTACAGGAACCGGCCCTGTTCCCGGCGGATGTCGGCGCCCGGATCGCCCTCCACGGTGACGGCGAGGTGCACCCCTCCGTCGACATCGTGCAGGACCGCCTCCACCTGGGCGGTGCGGCCCTGGAGGAACAGGTCCTGGGCGTCGGTCCGCCGCAGCCCCGGGCGCAGCACCACACGACTTCCGACGCCCACCCGGACGCCGTCGACCGTCACGTGCTCGGGTACGGGCGCCGCGGAGTCCGCACCGGCCGGGTCCCACCAGGGCGTCCCGGGCCGGAACAGCTCGTCCGCGTCCGGCGCGGCGGCCTCGCCGGTGATGTCGCGCAGGCCCCGTACGGCCCCGTGCAGTCGCTCCAGTACCTCTGGCGGCATCGAATCGGCCAGCTCGATCACGGCGGCCGCGCGGGGATCCGTCCCGCGGGCCTCCCGCTTCTCCTGGTCGGTGAGGGCCGCGGTGCGCAGGGCGAGGATCTCGTCGATCTCGGTGGCGTCGTACATGGCCCCGGCGCTCTCGGGGGCGATGGCCGGGTGGTCCTCCAGGATGATCGGGGAGGACAGGACCACGTCCGTGCGGCCCGGCTCGCCCGCCAGGACGGGCCAGGTGTGGCGGTTCTCGCAGCCCGCGACCGCCCCCTTGGCCCACTCGGGCGGGTCGGTCATCGACAGGAAGGAACCGGAGCCCAGCGCCAGCAGGAGGTGGGCTGCGACCAAGGAGCGGGGCAGCGCCTCCTCCCGGGTCACGGACGGATCCGCCGGGGCCCACGGGCTGGTGTTCTCCACCACGGCGGTCAGCTTCGACACCCGGTACGGGCCTTCGAGTTCGGCGGTGCGCAGGCGCAGGACCCCGTCGATCCGCTCCGTACGCCTCACCAGGCGGCCGACCGTGCGTCCATCGGCGTCGAGGACCGGCTCGGCCTCCTCGCGGGCGGGCCGGGAGAAGGGGAACACGGCCTCGGCGTCCGCCAGTTCGGCAACGGTCACGGACAACTCGACCCGTTCCTCGGTCCCCTCGTCCCAGGGGACCAGTACCCGGTCGGCCAGCTGGAGTTCGGCCACGTCCTCGAACGAGCCGTCGGCTCGGGCACGTTGGACCGTACGCCGCTGCGCGTGCAGGAAGCGCAGCTCCACGCAGAGCGTCGCCGCGCGCCGGGGCTCCAGCAGGATCTCGGTCCGCTGGAAGGAGTGCTCCCCGTGGGCGGGGGCCCAGGCGGGCGGCACGAGCACGCCGAACTGCCAGCGCATCCGGTTCTTCGCCGCGGAGGCCCGGTACGGGTAGAGGACGTACCCCTCGAAGAGGACGGCGTCGGCCACCTGCCGGGCCGTGGCGAAACGGGAGTCCGGGGCGCCGGCGGGGGCCGGGGCGGTCGTGGTCACGGCGCGGTCCTCTCGGTCACGAGCGGCGGCGGCGCCCCCAGCCGGAACGGGGCGGGCGCCGGCCCGGCCGCGGTGTCCAGGAGGGTGCGCACGGTGGCCTCCCAGGAGGGGAGCGCGTGCCGCGAGCGGAAGGCGAGCAGGTCGGCCATCGTGTCGGCGGGCAGCCGCAGCCAGCCGCACCCGGGGAAGTGCTGCTCGACCATCTCCCGCCACACGGCCACGGGCATCCGGTACGAGGCCTCGCGGTCCCAGGGCACCGGTTCGACGTGGAAGCCGCCCGCGCCGGTGAAGGCGGTCCCCGAGAACAGCATCAGCATCGGGACCTCACCGTCCCGGAGCGCCGCGAAGTACCGGGTCGCCGCGATGTCCATGTCGTAGCTGCACGGCACCACGAGGTCGATCTCGGTCTCCCCGGTGAAGCTCGGGACCATCACCGCGACCTGCGCGAACTGCACCGGCTGGAGGGTGGATCCCCAGCGGGAGGGCTCGCCGAACAGGTCGGCGAGACCATCGGCCTCGGCCGGTCCGTAGCGGCGCTTGGCCGGCTCCACGCGGAGCTGGCAGCGCAGGGCGACGGCGTGCACGCGCACCCCGGGCGAGGCGGTGAGCCGCAGCCGGAACACCAGGGTGGGTCCGGCGGCGTACGGATCGGCGCGCACCCCGGTGCAGGCGAAGGCGAAGTCCGTCACGGCCGCCGCCCCGCTTCCACCGGATCCACCGGATCCACCGGATCCAGCGCTTCCGCCGGGGCGAGCACCCGGGCCCGCCGCTCCACCCGCTCGAAGAACACGCGCAGTGCCTCCCGGGCCTCCGCGCCCCCGTCGAAGCCCTGCCAGAGCATCCGCATCCGGCCCACCAGCTCGTAGCAGATGTCGATGGGGACCAGGTGGCAGGTGGTACGGCCCTGCGCGCGGTGCAGCAGCAGGGCCTCCACGTCGGGTTCCAGCAGGCCGGCCAGCCGCCCGGCGCCGAGCACGTGCTGCCAGGTCTCGGCGTCGAGTTCGCTCTCGGTGGCTCCGGCGGGGCTCGGGTAGAGGGCGACCAGCCGGTCGAGTGCGGCGTTGCGGAACAGGAAGGCCACCCCGACGGGGATCTGGAGAGCCTCCCAGGCCCCGTCGCCGAGCGGATGCTCCGGGTCGGTGAGGTAGCGGTCGGGCACGGCGCGGAACCGGCCGGTGGCCGCCCCGGGCCGGTCGAAGAGCAGTGCGCAGGCGGTGCACGCGCAGACCAGGGCCCGCCGCTCGGTCTCCACCAAGTGGCGGTGCGCGTCCTCGGCGACCGCCACCCCGCACAGTTCGCAGGTCTCGGGGCGCGGCGGGCGCGCGCCGGCGAACCGGCGCAGGCCGCGCGCGGCCGGGGCGGGCGCCGTCACCGGACCCGTGCCGGGGTCTGCGGGCGGGCGCCGATCTGCAGGAGGGCCGGGGCGGGAGCCGCCTTCTCCACCTCCACGGAGGTCACTTCGGGCGCGAAGGCCGCCAGGGCGTCCGCCACCCCGCGCGGCACTCCGGTGGAGTCGGCGTCCGCGCCGCCGCAGCCGCAGCCGCCGCCGGCGGGGACGCTCAGTCGCAGGACCCCCGAGTCCGCGTCGAAGCCGATCAGCTCGGCGGCGTCCGGCGCGGACCGCAGCGCCCGCCCGATCCGGACGCGCACGTCCTCGGGGTTCAGGTCGTGCAGGGCCAGCAGGCTCGCGACGAGCTCGTCGTCCAGCAGCGGGGCCAGGCCGTGCTCGCCGAGCCGCTCGGTGATCCGGGCGAGCCCCGCCCCGTAGAACTCCATGAGTCCGCGGACCAGTTCCTCGGCGGCGGCGCAGGCCGCCCGGTCGCCCGTGGCGGCGAGCCGGTCGAGGACCTCGTCCACCCGGCGCCCGGCCTCCCGGGCGTCGACCGCGACGCCCGTGCGTGCGGCGCTCATCCGCCCAGTCCGCTCAGGCCGGTGGGGACGTGCATGTTCTTGACGGTCTTGCCGCCGCCGACGTACATGTGCACCCCGCACGGCAGGCACGGGTCGAAGCTGCGGACCGCCCGCATGATGTCGATTCCCTTGAAGTTCTCCGGGGTGTTCTCCTCGAAGATGGGGGTGTTCTGCACGGCGTCCTCGTACGGCCCCGGAGTGCCGAAGGTGTCCCGGGTGCTGGCGTTCCACGGAGTCGGCGGATACGGGTGGTAGTTGGCGATCTTCCCGTCGCGGATCACCATGTGGTGCGACAGGACGCCCCGTACGGCCTCGGTGAAGCCGACGCCGACCGCCTGGTCCGGCACCTCGAACTTCTCCCAGGTCTGGGTGCGTCCTGCACGCACCTCCGCGAGGCCCTTCTCGGCGCAGTGCAGCGCGATGGCGGCCGCGTACGCCTGGAAGTAGGTGCGGGCCCGGTTGCGCTCCAGGGCGTTGCTCCACTTGGGGATCCGCCACTCGAAGGTGGTCTCGGGCTTGGTCATCGTCTTCGGCAGGTTGATGACCACGCTGTGCCCGGTGGCCTTGACGTAGCCGACGTCCACCAGCCCGGACAGCGCCGTGGACCAGAGCCGGGCGATGGGGCCGCCGCCGGTGTCGAGGGCCAGGTGATCCTTGCCGTCGAACCAGCGCGGCGACATGACCCAGCTGTACTTGTCGTCGAAGTTCCGCTTCTGCGGGGCCGGGATGGTGTGCTGGTTCCACGGGTGGCGCGGGTCCACCGGGTTGCCGAGCGGGTCGTGCGTGACGAACTGCTCCTGCCCCTGCCAGTCGTCGTAGTACGAGCTGCCCAGCAGGATGCGGATGCCCAGATTGATCTCGGTGAGGTCGTTGGTGACCAGCTTGCCGTCCACCACCACGCCCGGGGTGACGAACATCTTCCGTCCCCAGTCGGTCATGTTGGCGTACGTGAAGTCGCAGTACTCGGGGTCGTTGAGGGCGCCCCAGCAGCCCAGCAGGACGCGTCGCCGGCCCACTTCCTCGTAGCCGGGCAGGGCCTCGTAGAAGAAGTCGAACAGGTCGTCGTGCAGGGGGACCACCTTCTTCATGAACTCCACGTACCGCATCAGGCGGCTCATGTAGTCGGTGAAGAGCTGGACCGAGGCGATGGTGCCGACGCCGCCCGGGTAGAGCGTGGAGGGGTGCACGTGACGGCCCTCCATCAGGCAGAACATCTCCCGCGTGTAGCGGCTGACTTGGAGGGCCTCGCGGTAGAACTCGCCCTCGATGGGGTTGAGCGAGCGCATGATGTCGGCGATGGTGCGGTAGCCGTGCTCTCCCGCGTGCGGGGCGGCGGTCCGCTCGGCCAGCTCCAGGACCCCGGGGTTGGTCTCGCGGACCATCTTCTCGCAGTAGTCGACCCCGACCAGGTTCTCCTGGAAGATGTTGTGGTCGAACATGTACTCCGCGGACTCGCCGAGGTTGATGATCCATTCGGCGAGGTGCGGGGGCTTCACCCCGTAGGCCATGTTCTGCGCGTACACGGAACACGTGGCGTGGTTGTCGCCGCAGATCCCGCAGATGCGGCTGGTGATGAAGTGCGCGTCACGGGGGTCCTTGCCGCGCATGAAGACGCTGTAGCCACGGAAGACCGACGAGGTGCTGTAGCACTCGGCGACCCGCTTCTGCTTGAAGTCGATCTTCGTGTGGATGCCGAGACTGCCCACGATCCGGGTGATCGGATCCCATGCCATCTCGACCAGGCCGCTGCCGTCGCCGGCCGCTTTCGTCTTCGGTTGCATCGTGTGCCGTGACCCTTCGTCAGCGCGGGTGGAGGAGGTGTGCGGGGTGGGCGGGGGCAGAACGGCCCGGCTTCACCAGGGCGGGCGGTAGCCCGTCGTGAGCTTCTCGCCGGTGTGGCGCCACTTGGGCTCCTGGTCGACGGTGTGCAGGGTGATCGCCCGGAGCCTGCGGATCACGGCGCCGTACGCGCCGCTGGCCTTGGTGGAGACCTTGGCCCCCGGCGGTTCGTCCATGAACGGCATGAACTTGTCGGGGAAGCCCGGCATCGTGCAGGCGATGCAGATGCCGCCCACGTTCGGACAGCCGCCGATGCCGTTCATCCAGCCGCGCTTGGGCACGTTGCACTTGACCACCGGGCCCCAACAGCCGATCTTCACCAGGCACTTGGGGGAGTCGTAGGTCTCCGCGAACTCGCCCTGCTCGTAGTAACCGGCCCGGTCGCACCCCTCGTGCACCGTGTTGCCGAACAGCCACGTGGGCCGCAGCTTGTCGTCCAGCGGGATCATCGGGGCCGAGCCGGCCGCCTGGTAGAGCAGGTAGGTCAGGGTCTCGGAGAAGTTGTCCGGCTGGATCGGGCAGCCCGGCACGCACACGATGGGGATACCGGCGTGCGACTTCCAGTCCCAGCCCAGGTAGTCGGGCAGGCCCATCGCACCCGTCGGATTGCCCTCCATCGCGTGGATGCCGCCGTACGTGGCGCAGGTGCCGATGGCCACCACGGCGAGGGCCTTGGGCGCCAGCCGGTCGATCCACTCGCTGGTGGTGATGGGCTGGCCGGTCGCCGGATCGTCGCCGAAACCGCACCAGTAGCCCTCGGACTTGATCTTCTCGTTGGGGATGGAGCCCTCGACCACCAGAACGAACGGATCGATCTCGCCCCGCTCGCCCTTGAAGAACCACTCGATGAACGTGTCCGCGCCCCCGACGGGACCGCACTCGAAGTCGATCAGCGGCCAGTGCACGGCGATCCGGGGCAGCCCGGGCAGCGTCCCCGTCACGATCTCCTCGATGCTCGGCTGCATCGCGGCGGTCAGGGACACGGAGTCGCCGTCACAGCTCAGGCCCGCGTTGATCCAGAGGATGTGGATCAAGGGGTCGTCCGCCGGCGGGTCGTCTGCCACCGGGGCCGGAGTTGCTGCGTCCATGCGGAGGCCTCCTTGGGGAGGGGGAGGGGGAGGAGCGGCGGCGGGGCCCGCGAAGGGGGCCCGTCACCGCGAGGGGCTCATCGGCCCCACCTTTCTTGCTAGCACCCGCCGGGGAGGGGTGCCTCGTCATGTACACCCGGTCCGGTGACGGAGCCCGGGGACGAACCCGGTGACGAGGCCGGGGACGAGGCCGGGGACGAGCCCGGTCGAGCGGACGGCGGCGCGCCGTGCCGGGCCGGTACGGAGCGCGTCAGGTGCGGCGGGGTCGTGTCCGGGCGCACCTTGCCCACGAAGGCCCGGCGCAGCGCGTGGTACGGGGCCTGCGGGTCGAAGAAGGTCCGCCGCATCCGCTCCAGCTCGGCCGCCCGGTAGGAGGCCAGCGGCCGCCGCTCCTCGTCCAGCTCCCGCCGCGCCTTCTTCACGGCGATCCGGGAGGCGGTGGCGGGGTGGCCGGCGAGCCGGGCGGCGAGGGCCGAGGCCCGGTCCGCGAACTGCGCGGGCGGGCAGGCGACCGTCCGGTCGACCAGGCCCAGCCGCCGGGCCGCCCCGGCGCTCAGCGGCAGGGCCTGCGCGGTCAGGTGCTCCGCACCGGCGGAGCCGATCCGGCGCGGCAGGGTGTACGTCCAGAACTCCGATCCGTACAGGCCCATCAGCCGGTAGTGCGGATTGAGGACCACACCGGAGCGGCACCACACCTCGTCGGCGGCCAGGGCCAGCACGGCGCCTCCGGCGGCCGCGTTGCCGCCCAGCGCGGAGATCACCAGCCGGTCGGTGGTGGTCAGGACGGCCTCCACCAGGTCGTCCATGGCGTTGATGTTGGCCCAGGACTCCTCGGCGGGATCCGCGGCGGCCTCGATGACGCCCAGGTGGATCCCGTTGGAGAAGAAGTCCCGTCCACCGCCGAGCACGAGCACCGAAGTCGGCCGGGCGCAGGCCGCACGGTAGGCGGCCAGCAGGCGCCGGCAGTGGGCGGTGCTCATCGCGCCGCCGGGGAAGGAGAACGACAGGAACCCGGCCCCGCCCTCCTCGTGATAGCCGATGTCGGACCAGGTGCGGGGCCGGGGGCCCCGGCCGGCTTCCGCCGGGGCGGCCGGCTCCGGCAGCTCCGGCAGCTCCGGGAGCAGGTCCCCGAGCGCGAGGGCGGCGGGGAGTTTGGGCGCGGCCGGCTGCCCCGGGGAGCGGTGGGCCCGCAGCTCCGGGATCCACACGGCTCCGTCGACGGTGGCCCGGCAGATCGCCCCCGCCCTGGTCGCCAGCAGTTCGCCGGGCCGGCCGCGCAGCCGGTCCTCCGGATGGCCGCCGTGCAGGTACCAGGCGCCGCCGAGCAGCTCGTCCCGTACACCGGGCCGGGAGTCCGCCGCGCGCAAGGTGCGCAGCACCCGCTCGGTACCGTCCCGCTGCCAGTCGATCCGCCGGTGCTCCTGGCGCAGCAGGGGGCGGGCCAGGCCCTCGGTCTGCGGCTCGGGGACGTACGTTCCGCCGGCGTAGCGGTCCACGGCGAGCAGGACGGCCTCCAGGGCCGCGTCGGCCACCTCGCCCCGGTACCAGGTGCTCTTCGACCCGTCCGGGTCCGGCCCGGGGCACTCCACCGAGGCCCACACGTCGCCGGCGTCCATCTCCGCGTTGGCCTGCAGGACGGTGACGCCCCACCGCGGGACCCCGTCCAGTACCCCCCGGTCGAGCGAGGAGGGACCCCGGTCCCCGACCGGACCGGGGTGCACGATCAGGCAGGTGTGGGCGGACCACACCTCCTCCGGTACGGCCGAGGTCAGCATCGGCGCGACGATCAGCTCGGGGCGGTGGTGCCGGACGGACGCCGCCAGATCGGCCTGGGGGAGCGCCAGCTCCACGGCGACGCTGTGGCCGCGATCGCGCAGCTCGGCGTGGACCCGCTGGGTGAGACTGTTGAAGGCGCTCGCGACGAGCAGGACGTGCACGGGGACTCCCTGCGACGGACCGGTGCCACGGCGCGGAGTTGCCCGGCCGGATCGGCGGTGCGGGGCCGGCGCGTGACCGGCCGCCAGAGATGCTTCGCCACGTCCGCCGGTGAGCGCGCGCACCCCGCTGCCCTTGTCACCCGTACGCGCTTTCCGGCAGGGCCGCTCGGCGGCACCGTGCGGTCCACGTGACCCGGGTCAGGGGCGGGGCGGTCGCCTGATCCCGTGCTGGGCAGCCGCGCGGGTCCCGCTGTGGTCCGGATGTCTACGCCTCGGCGCCGGGGGTAGGCGCGGGATGCTGCGCGTGCTGCCGTGAGGCGGCGGACCGCGCGGCCCGCACCAAGGACCGTGCACGGCCGGAAAGCCTGCCGCCGGTTCCCGGACGAACGATCGGACGCATCGTGACGAACGCGAAGAGCTGCACGCCCCAGCGGGTACCGGGCGCGGCGGCGTCCATGGGGACGCCGCCCAACGACCCGGTGCCGCCCAGCCCGACCCCGACGCCGGGCCCCGGCCCGGGACCGCAACCCGGGCCCCTGCCGGGCCCGGTACCGGCACCCGGCCCGGATCCGGTCCCGCCGGCGCCTCCGCAGCCCGCGCCGGTCCCGTCGCCCGTACCGCGGCCCGAGCCGCATCCCCGGCCGGGGCCCCTCCCGGGACCCGTGCCGGCGCCCGAGCCCATCACCTGAGCCCGGCCACCCGGCCCCGGGCCCGCCACCTCGGGGCAGGCCCGGGCCCACTGAGGGGTCGGCGGACTCACATGTGGGGCTGGTTGTAATACCGGGCGAACTGCTCCAGATAGCTGGGTCCGGTGTCGTACTCCGAAGCGTCGAATTCCGGTGCGTCCTTGATCTGTTCCTTGCTCCGGTCGACGTGGACGGTCCGTGTGGCCGTGTCGATCCGGGTGATGACGCCGGCCGGCAGCAGGACGTGCTTGCCGAAGATCCACATACCGGTGTCCACGACGATGAGGGACGCGCCGACCTCCTCGGAGTGCTTGTCGACCTTCCCGATGCCACCGTCGGTGGCCTCCACCTTGTACCCGACGAGGTCGATCCCCTTCGAGTAGCCCGTGGTGTCCTCGTGACCCCAGACCCAGATGTCGTGCGTGCTCATGGTCGGCCCCTCTCCGTGCGTACCGTCCGTCCTTGACGACGGAGTGCGACCCCCGTCGCAGCCATGAGGCCGAGGCCGCACCCCGCAGTGGGCGCCTACCCAGCCGGGCGCGGCCGACGCAGGACCGTGCGCGTGCCACCGGTTTGCGCGGCCCGGAGCGGGGCAGCCGTTCGAGCGGGGCTGCCGCGGCCCGCGGGGCTCCCGTAGAGCTCTGGCGAGGAGGACGGCCATGGACGAGCAGGGTGGAGCGGGCGGAGTGCCGCTGGAAGGCGGCCGGAAACCGGACCGGCACCGCACGGCGCGGGCGGGCCGCCGCGAGGACGGGGCGCGGGCCGACCGCCCCGACGACGGGACCACGTCCGCGGCCGACACGGACGAAGCCAGCAGGCTGGACCGTCCGCAGCAGCCCGAGAAGCCGGGCGGGAAGACGAGCCGGAAGGGGACGAGGTGGGTGGGCCCGCGTGATGCGTGAGGGCCGCCGGACCGCATCCGGGCGGGCGGGGAGAGGGCGTGCCATGCTCAAGGAGTGAAGGGCGATGCCGCACCCGTGGGTGAGGGCGCCGCACCCGAGGTGGTGGCGCTCGCCAGGGTCGTGGCCAGACTCCGGTCGGAAGTCGTCGACCTCGAAGGCGTCGCCGTGACCTCGGCGGTGGTCGAGCGGGCCAAGGGCGTACTCATGGCCCAGGCGGGCGTCAGCGCCGAATCGGCCTACGAGCTGCTCCTCGAACGGGCGGGCCGGCGCGGCGGTTCCGTCCTGGAGGAGTGCTGGATCACGCTGGGGCAGGTCCGCGTGCGCCGGTCGCAGGGGACCGCGAGGATCTCCCTGCCCACGGCCTCGGCCGCGCGTACCGGGAAACAGCCGAGCACCTCGGCGCTGAGCCGTCGCCGCCATCTCGTGCGTCGCCGCCACGACCGTGGCGGCGAGCTGAACGGCCTGCTGGCGCGGCTCGCCGACGGTCTGGCCGCGGCGCACGGCGGCGATGACATCGCGGAGCTGCTGGTGACCGTACTGGGCGGGGCCACCGACGTGGACGCGGTGATGATCTACACCGTGGCCGCCGCCGGGAGCCTGGATCTGGCCGGCAGCGCCGGAATCGACGGGGCGCTGGCCGAGCAGTGGCGCCACATTCCGCCGCTGAGCGGGGTCGCCGCCCTCGAAGCGATCGCCGGCCGCCGTGCCCTCTGGCTGGAGGACCCCGAACAGGACGCCCGGCGCTATTTGCTGATCGGGGACCCGCCGGAGCGGTGGCCGGCGCGCGCCTGGATCCCCTTGCCGGACGACGGGCCCGCGAGGGCGGCCATCGGGTTCCTGCGCACCCGGGCGGGCCCCTTCGCCGCCGACACCCGGGCGTTGCTGCGCCAGGCCACCCGGCTGTGCGCGGGGCCGCTGGGGGCGCCGGAACGAGCCCGCGACCCGGAGGGCGAGGGAGCGGCCGGTGGAGACTACGCGGCGACGGTCCAGCTGATCCTGGACACCATGGCCGGACCCGCGACCCTGCTCACCCCCCTGCGCTCGGAGACGGGTGAGGTGGAGGACTACCGCATCGACGCGGCGGCGCCCGAATCCGTGGACGTGGCCGGCCGGCGCGGCAAGGAGCTCGTGGGCCGCCGGATCCTGGAGACGTACCCCACCGTGGCGGGCACCGACCTCTGGGAGGGGTACCTCAAGGCGCTCACCACCGGAACCAGGTACGAGGGGGAACCCTTCACCTACGAGGAAGTGGTCGCCGGGGTCCCCCGGCAGTCCGTCTACTCGGTCCGGGCGTCCAGACTCGGGGACCACCTGGTGGTCTCCTGGGTCTGCCATGACGGCAGCCAGCGCGAGATCCGCAGGCTGGCCGACATGCAGCGCCTCGGCAACCTCGGCTGGGCGGGCTGGAACCTGGTCACCGATACCGTCACCTGGTCCGATCAGGTCTATGCGATCTTCGACCGGGATCCGGGCCGGGGGCCGGTGCCACTGGAGGAACTTCGGGGTCACGTAGTCCCCGACGACCTCCACCAGCTGAGTGCCGCCGTCGAACGGCTGCTGAGCGAGGGGGAGGCCGTCGACCAGCCGTTCCGGATCACCACCGGGCGCGGAGTCCGGCACCTGCGGATCGTCGCCGAGGCCCAGACGGACGCCGACGGCACACCCGTCGAGGTGCACGGCTTCTTCCAGGACCTGACCGCACAGCACGACGTCGAACTCGCCCTGCGCGACAGCGAGCGGGCCGTCCTCCTCCAGCAGGGCATGCTGCAGGCCGAACGCGCGCTCGCCGCAAGCCTCCAGGACACGCTGCTGCCGATCCCCGAACAGTCGCTGGAACTGGCCGGCCTGTGCATCGACGTGGCCTACGTCCCCGCCGACAGCGGGATCAACGTCGGCGGCGACTGGTACAGCGCCATCGAACTCCCCGACGAGAGCGCCCTGTTCGTCATCGGAGACGTGGCCGGCCACGGGCTGGCCGCCGTCGGGACCATGGCTCAGCTCCGGTTCACCACCAAGGGCATGGCCGTCACCGGCTCGCCCCTGCCCGACGTCCTGAGCCGGCTCAACACCCTCCTGCTGCACACCGGTTCGGAGCCGTCGGGCAGTGCCACCGCCACCATGGTGATGGCCCGCTACCAGCCCTGGGACCGGCGGCTGATCTGGGTACGGGCGGGCCACTTGCCGCCCCTGCTCATCCGCGGCGACCGGGCGGAGTTCCTCGAACAGCCCCGGGGCGCCCTTCTCGGGGCGACCTTCGAAGCCTCGTACGAGCAGGCCGCCATCGACCTGCTGCCCGGCGATCACCTGCTCTTCTACACCGACGGGCTCGTGGAGGAGCCGGGCGAGGACATAGGGGCCGGCCTCGACCGTCTCGCGGAGACGGCGGTGCGACTCCTGCGGGAGGGCCGCGGCGAAACCCTCGCCCGCACCCTCGTCGCGTGGGGCACGGCCCACCGCGACGACATCTGCGTTCTGCACGTCCACGTACCGGACGGGGATGTTCCGTAGAAGGGGGGTCGGTCTTCCCCGATGGGGGTATATCCCTCTCGGAAAGACCACGACGGTTCCCGCTGCCCCGCTCCGGGGCGGCCGGTGCCCACCAACCCGTCGGAGGAAGCTCATGGCACCCGTTTCCAGCGACACCACGGATCCGCTCCGCATCGACCTCCGCATGGACCTCCGCACCGGGACGCCCGATGTCCCGGAGGATCCGCTCACCGTCAGTACCGGGGAGGCACGGACCCTGTCCTTCGCGCTCTTCCGGCGGCTGAAGCAGCTGAGCGAAGGGACGCCGGAATACTCCTACGTGCGCAATACGCTCGTCGAGCTCAACCTCAGCCTGGTGAAATACGCGGCACGCCGGTTCCGCAACCGCTCCGAGCCGCTGGAGGACATCGTCCAGGTCGGCACGGTGGGCCTGATCAAGGCCATCAACCGGTACGACGTCGAGCGGGGGGTCGAGTTCGCCACGTTCGCCGTTCCCACCATCACCGGCGAGATGAAGCGGTTCTTCCGTGACACCAGCTGGTCCGTGAAGGTCCCGAGGCGCCTCCAGGAACTCCGGCTCGACATCGCCAAAGCGCACGACGCGCTCGAACAGCGGCTGGGACGCCACCCCACCGACCTGGAGCTGGCGGAGCACCTCGGCATCACCACGGAGGCACTCGACGAGGGCCGCCGCGCGGCCAACGGCTACGTCGCGGGCTCTCTGGACGCCCCGCTGGGGCCCGAGGCGGACGGCGGGTCCCGGGGGTGGCCGCTGGGGGAGGAGGAGGCGGCGTACGACCGCATCGAATGCCTGGAGACGCTGAAGCCGCTGCTCGCCACGCTCAGTGACCGTGACCGGCTGATCCTCTCGCTGCGCTTCGGTCAGGAGCTGAACCAGTCCGAGATCGGCGATCGGCTCGGCCTCTCCCAGATGCACGTCTCACGGCTGCTGAGCCGCATCATGGCCAGGCTGCGGACCGGGATGCTGGAGGACGCCGACGACGAGCACGAAGACGGCGACGCGTGCTGATCCCGGTCGCCCGCGACGGCGGCGCGCCCAGACGCGTGGCCGAGCCGGCTCCGGCACGGAAAGGCGTTCGACAGCCCGGGCCCGGTGGGCCGAGAATGACGAGCCCGTCACAGCGGACGAGCCCATCACGGCGGACGAAAGAACGGCCTGCACTGACGTACGACCTGCATACCCTGCCCCTGCCCGAGAACCTCGTGCCCCCCGCCGTTGATCCGGGCCTGCGCCACTGGGAGGGCCTCGACCCGGACCTCCACCCGTTCACCTGGGACGAGGACGAGGAGGCCCGCCTGCGCGCGCTGGTGTGCGAGTGGGTGCCACCCGTGCTCTCCGGCATGAGGGGCGGCTGGGCGGGCGAGGACTGGTGCGCACGCCAGGTGGACGCGATCATCCGGGAGCGGTACGGGAACTGGGCTCAGGGGTGGAACTGGTGCTACCGGTACGGCGGGCCCATCGGCAGCTGGGTCGACGGGAAGGGCTCGGTGACGACGCCCGATGAGACGGCGACGCGCGTCGTGGGCGCGCTGCTGGAGTGGCGGGAGTGGCTGGAGAGCATGGCGTTGCGTTTCGCAGAGTTGGCGCCCGTGCCGGAAGCGTCTGCCGAGGACCGCAGCTGGCACCTGGAGCGGGCCTGCGTCCGGCTCGTGACGGTCGCGCTGGGCCCGGAGGCGGAGGCCGGTTGGCAGCGGCAGGCCGCGCGAATCCTGCACTGGTTCCTCACCACCACCGGCATGGGGCAGGCCGAGGCCGAGCAGGCGGTCGACCGCGCGATCGGCGGCCGGTTCAAGAGCTGGGTGGACCCGGGACGAGCGCTGATCGAATCCGTCGGCGAGGACCTCGCCGTCGGCCTCACCGGCCGTGCGCCCTACCGGGACCACCGTGAGCGGGCGGACCTGGAGGACCTCCATGACCGCCGCTGACAGCCTCGCCACCTGGCTGCGCGTGCGCCGCGAAGCCGACTGGCACCGAGCACCCGTCCTCGTCCTGCGGGAAGGGCCGACCGCTCGTGACGGGTTCCGGGCCTGGTGCGAGGGGCCGGTCCGCCGGCGCGATCCCGTCCGAGCCGAGCGCCTTCTCCTCGCCCACGCCCTGGCCCGGGCCGATGCCGCCCGCCGGGCCCCGCTGGACTTCGCGCTGCTGGCCGGTTGGCAGCGCCGTGTCCTCGGCGTGGATCGGGCGCCGTTCCGTACGGCCGACGCCTACGCGAAGGCCGGCCGCGAGCGTTACGCCCTGACCTCACGGACCGGGGCCGACTTCGCCGACTGCCTGCGCGAGGCGACCGATCCGGATCTCCCGCCGGCGGCCCGCGCGGCCCGGGCCTACCTCGACGTGGCGTTCTTCCACCCTTTCGCCGACGGCAATGCCCGGGCGGCCCTGCTGACCCTGGTCCACGTGCTGGCACGCGAGGGCATCGTCCTTCCCGAGGTCGAGCCCCTGCAGACGACCCGCTACGCGGACGACGCGGCGGGCGCCGCCGACCTGGCCGCGCTCATCGGCGTACTCAACCGCCGGCGGTCCTGAGATCCTCAGGACGGACCGGGCGGTCGGGAGGGCCACGGCGGGGTCCGCCCGTGTGGTTCCCGGGGCGGCGCCCCGTGCTCCCGCAGGGCCGGTGGAGTGGCGACCTCCACCCATACGCACTTCCCGCCGTCGACCGGATCCGCCCCCCACGCGCGGGCCAGCCGCTTCACGATGAGCAGCCCGTGGCCGCCCGGGCGTGCCGGGTCGGTGGGGAAGCGGTAGGCCGGTAGGACCGGGCTGGAGTCCGTGACCTCGATGCGGAGCCGTTCGGCGGTGCAGTGCAGCAGCATCGAGCTCGGCCCGCCCGCGTGCATACAGGCGTTGGCCACCACCTCGGACACCAGGAGCAGCACGTCGTCCGCGGCTTCGGCGGTCTCGTCGCCGCCCTCGTCCTCGCCGCCGTTCCCGCTGCGGTTCCCACTGCCGGTCTCCGGCAGCCACTGCCACTCGGTCAGTGCCCGGCGGGTGAAGTCGCGGCAGCGTCCCACGAGATCCGTGGTGCCGTGCAACAGGAGACGCCGGGTCCACTCCGGTGACCGGCGCTCGCTCATCCCTGCTCCTCCGCTCAGCGCGCTAGCGACTCGCCAGAGCCGCCTGCACATCGGGGTGCTGCGGGAAGAGCCCGTCGGCGCCGGTGACGTGGAACATCCGTGCGACCGGCTTGCGCAGGCCGATCAGCTCAAGGGTGCCGCCCGTTTCCCGGGCGGCGAGGCGGTTGTGCAACAACACGTTCAGTCCCGTGGAATCGCAGAACGCCAGAGCGGTGACATCGACCAGCAGGCGTCGCCCGCCATCCGCCCGGGCGGCTTCGAGAGCCTCGCGCAAGGGCTCGGCGGTGTCGTGGTCGAGCTCTCCGGCCAAGGTCAGGACCGTGGCCCCGTCGAGGGGGCGAACGTCGACCGCGAGGCGGTCATCCTCCTCGGAGGGCATCGCATACCGCCTTCCCCCGGTGGAGTTCGGGTCTCGACACCGGATACGTCTCGCGCCTACCCCGTCAGGGGTCGCCAAACCCGGGCGGGAGGGTGTCGATGGGGAAGAGCGGGAGGGACCCGGTGATATCCAGCAGCCGTAGCATCTGGGCGTTCGGCGCGGCCAGGCGCAGCGTGCGGCCGGACTCCACGGCCTGCATGCGGGCACGGAGCAGCAGGTTCAGTCCGGCGGAATCGCAGAACGTGAGTCCGCTGAGGTCGACGACGATGTCGGCGGGCCCGCCGACGCGGGTCACCGCTTCGAGCAGCAGGGCGCGCACCTCGTCGACCCGGCTGAGGTCCATCTCGCCCGACAGACGGACCACGGCCGTCTGCCGGGCGGGGGGAGGCGGTCCGGCGGGATCGTGCGCGCCGTGCTCGTGCGGCATGCTCAGCCGTGCCCCTTGGCCTTCTTCATCTTGTCCGCGGCGTCGGAGGTCATTTCCTCGGCCTTCCCGGCCATCCGCTCGGTGCTTCCCTCCGCCTGCATGCGCTTGTCGTCCATCGCGCTGCCGAGGTTCTCCTTGAGCTTGCCCTTGGCCTGCTTCGCCTTGCCCTTTGCCTTGCCCATGACGGGTTCTTCCTTCCTGAGGGGGTACTGCTGCCACCATGCGTCAGGGGACGGTGGCCTGCAATATGTGACGAATTGCCCGCCTTTCGGCCGTCTGGGGAGCCGGGAGTCGGCGAGGAATGCGGTACGCGGCCCCGGGTAAGCGCCCGGTAGGTCGTACGCCCCCCAGACCGAGGAGTGATCATGCCTCGTGGTTCCAGTGCCAAGCGGGAACGCCGGTACGAGCACATCAAGGAGAGCGCCGAGAAGCGTGGCGAGAGCGCCGCGCGGGCGAAGGAGATCGCCGCGCGGACCGTCAACAAGGAGCGGGCCCGTGCCGGGGAGTCCGAAACGGCGAGCAAGAGCTCCATCGAGGACATCTCCTCGGCCAGGCGCGGCGGGCTGCGTTCGCACCGGGGTGCGCAGGGGCCGACGTACGACCAGCTCTATGCGGAGGCCAGGCGGCGTGATCTGTACGGCCGTTCCTCCATGGACAAGGCCGAACTGAAGCGCGAGCTCGGTTACTGACGGCCCGGCTCCGTCCCTCGCGCCTCGCCGTTCCCCGTGACCTTCGCGCGGGGAACGGCGGCTGTTCTCGGGGTCTGTGGCGCGGCGACTCCGCGGCTCCGCGACTCTGTGACTCCGCGGGCTCTATGACGGGCGTGGAGCGGCCGACCTGAAGCCGATGCATTCGACGTCGATCTGGTCGGCGAGTTCGGTCAGTACGCCCGCCAGGTCCTGGACGGTCTCCTCGTCGCCGCGCATCTCGCCGGTGTGTTCCGATTCCAGCCAGTCGGCTGCGAGGCTGCGCAGGAGCCCGGTGACGTGATCCGCGGGAATCAGAAGTGCGCCGTCGTCCGCGGGGATCAGCGGTATGGACATCTGGATCATGGAACCGTCTCCCGTGGGGCGTTCGTGCGCGGCCGCGCTACCCATAGTGCCGTCGTCCTCCGACCGCGTGTCCGACGGAACCGAGCACCCATAGGACGACCCCGATGACGACGAGGATGATCCCCAGCGTCCAGAGGATCGAGATGCCGAGGAGGTAGCCGATGATCAGTAGGACAATGCCGAGCGCGATCATGTTGTTCTCCCGTCTCGCAGGCTTCTTCTGCCCCGATCCGGTGCCGGAATGCAGGAGGTGGCGGCCCGGTCCGGCGAGGGGGAGGCGGGGGCGCGCCGCAGCCCGTATTTCCTGCCGGCATTCGAAAGTATCTTGACGTCAAGATTGATCTCGGGCAGGCTTCCGCTGGTATCTCGACATCGAGATACTTTCGCGGGGGCTCGGAGGCAGCGGGATGCGGCGGCGCGGTACGGGGATCCGGAAGGGTTCGCAGGGGTGGCGGGGGCGGCCGGGGCAGAGGCGGGAGCGCGAGCGGGAGCGGGGTCAACGGCTCGGACTGGTCGCACAGTTGCGGAATCCGCCCGGGGGCCGGGACGCGCGGATCATGCTGCTCGCCCAGCTGCTCGACCGCACCGGCACCGGCGTGTGGGCCGCCTCCTCGGTCCTCTACTTCACCTTCGTCATCGGCCTGGACACCGGGAGGATCGGCCTCCTGCTCGGCGCCGCGGCCGTGGCGGGCATTGCCGGATCGCCCCTGGCGGGACACCTGGCGGGCCGCTTCCCGGTGCGGTCCCTGCTGATCGGCTGTCACCTGCTGCGCCTCGGAACCCTCGGCGCGCTGCTCGCGGTCACCCGCTTCGACGTCCTGCTGCCGCTGGTCGCCGTCACCTACCTCGGCGACCGGGCAGCCAAGGCGCTGGAAATGCTCTTCGCCACACGGGTGGCGGGCGAGCGGCGCGGCACCTACCAGGCCCTGTCACGCAGTACGGCGAACGCCGGCTACGCGGTGGGCGCGGGGATCGCCGCCGCCGGTCTCGCGGTCGGGACGTCGGAGGCCTACCAGGCGCTGATCCTGGGCAACGCGCTGTCGTTCCTGGTGGCCGCCGCGCTGGTCTGGCGCACCCGCGAACCGCGAGCGGAGGGGCGTGTGGCCGCGGGCGCGGGGGATATGGCGGCGACGGGGGGTGCGTCGCCCGGGGGCGGGGGTGCGGCGATCGGGAGTGCGGTGCCCGGGAGTGCGTTGGCCGGGGGTGCGTTGCCAGGGGGTGCCGCCGCGCCCGGTCGGACGGGGGCGCCGAGCCCCTGGCGGGACCGCGGCTACCTGCGCTTCGTCCTGCTCGACATCCCGATGAACCTCGACGACTCGGTCCTGGCCGTCGGTCTGCCGCTGTGGCTCGTGGCCCACACCGACGCACCGCACGCCCTGGTCCCGGCCTTCCTCGTCATCAACACCGTGCTGGTCGTCGTACTCCAGCTCCGCGTCTCGGCCAGGTTCGAGGAACCCCGCCGGGCCGCGGCGGCGGTCTCCGTGTACGGGCTGACCATGCTCGCGTGCTGCGCACTCCTGGCCCTCACCTCCGGGGCCGGGGCGGTCACGGCGACGGTGGTGCTCCTCGCCGCGGCGGTCCTGGTCACGCTGGCGGAACTGCTGCGGTCGGTGAGCTCCTGGGAGCTGGCGGTCTCGCTCGCCCCCGAGGAGGCGCGGGCGTCGTACCTGGGAGTGGCGGGCATGGCGCAGTCCGTCCAGAAGTCCGCCGGCCCGCTGCTCCTGACCGGGCTGGTGATGACGGCCGGGCCCGCGGGCTGGCTGGCCCTCGGCGCGGGGATCGCGGCCCTGTCGATGGTCCAGCGCCGCGCGTCCCTCCGCCGCGTGGACTCCGTACTCGCCCCGCCCGTCTCCACGGCACCCTCGGCGTCGGCCGCGCACGCGGGCTGAAACCGCGTACCCCGGCGCTTGGGCATGGGGGCAGGTCTGGTCAGGTCTGGTCGGCCGGGCCGTCCATCGTCCAGGCGGAGTGGTGTGCGGTGAATCCGATGCGCGAGTAGTAGTTCGCGGCCGCCGGGGCCGCCAGCAGGATCAGCTGGGCCTGGGGTGCGGCCTCCCGGGTGGCGCGGATGAGGTCCTTGCCCACCCCCTTGCCCTGGTAGGCGGCGTCGACGGCGAGATCGCTGAGGTAGGTGGAGTACGCGCCGTCCGTGATCGAGCGGGAGATCCCGATGAGACGGCCGTCCTCGTCGCGGGCGACGATGACCAGGTTGGCGCCCGCGAGCATCCGGGTGAACCGCCGGGTGTCCTCCACGGGACGGCGTTCGGCGAGGGTGGACGCCCGGTACAGGGCGGCCGCCTCTTCCACGTCGAGGGCGCTGCCGATGACCTGTTCACACTTCCACATGCTGGTACCGGTCCTTGCCGAGTTCTTCGAGTCGGGACGTGCGGTGGTTCCGGTGGGCGAGGAACCGCCGGGGTCGAGGAGGCCTGCGGGGATGGTGACCGCGCGCTTCGCCAGGGCGCCGGCCAGTGGGACCTTTGTACGCCAGTTCCGTCGGCGGCCGCCTGTACCAGCCGGTACGCGTGCTCGCGTCCCGCGCCGGTCGGCGATGAGGCCGGAGGCCGGGGCTTGCTGGTGGCGAGCGATCGTCAGGGCGTCCGACCCCGGTCGGCGGCGGTCACATGACCGGCGGATCGGCCAGGAGGACGACCCGATCGGCCTCGACGTCGAAGCCCAGCACCGGATGGCCGTAATCGCCCTCCGGATCCATCAGTACCGGCTTGCCCAAGAGTCGCCCGATCTCCCGCAAGAAGCCGCAGAACACGTCCAGTCGCTCCTGGCCCTGCAACTCCCGCAGGTCAACGTCGAAGTCGATGGCGCCATCGTCAAGGAAACGGAAGATCGCCAGCACGTCGGCAGTCGGCCAGACCCGCAAGGTCGGGCACTCGGCGTCCGCCGGGCGGGACAGCACGGCCTCCGCCCGAGGCACCGGAAGCACCATCTCGCCTTCGGAGTACCGGCACTTCCAGCCCCTCGCCTCGACGAGGTCGAGAACCGTCTGCCAGTCCTCCACCGAGCAGCCCGGGACACGCACGTCAGGCAGCGACCCCATCAGGTCCGGGTCGAAGAAGCAGCTCACGTCATCCCACAGAAGATCAGCCACACCGCCATGCTGCCGCAGCCCCAAGTTCCTCGACTAAGGAGGGCCCCCACGTGGTGACCCTGGCGGTGGCCATGGTCGCCCAGGTGTGGCGCCCGCTCCTGTTCTCGGCCATGATCCTGCGCACGCACGCCAACCTCGTCGTCGCCTCCGACCGGGAGGCGGCGTCGAGGCTGGGGTGACCCGGCGAAGTGCGGATCCGGCCGCCTTCAGAACCAGGTGAGGGTGAGGGGGAAGGTGGTGGTGGCGGTGGTCGGGGTGGTGTCGGTGGCGGTGATGGTGATCTGGATGGTTCCGGTGGCCCAGGGTTTGCCGGTGATGCGGCCGGTGGTGGTGTCGAGGGTCAGGCCCCAGGGGAGTCCGGTGGCGGTGTAGCGGACGGGGGCTTTGCCGCCCGTGGTGGTGAGCTGGATGGTGCAGTTCTGGTTGAACTTGCAGCTCTGCGGGCCGGGGTTGGTCAGCTTCAGCTCGGCCGAAGTCGGAGTCGGGGTCGGGGTGGGTGTGGGTGTGGGTGTCGGGGTGGGAGTCGGCGTAGGTGTGGGGGTCGGCGTCGGCGTGCCGCCGCAGCCCGGGGTGGCCTCCGGGGGTAGGGGGACGCGCCACATTTGGGTGTCGTTCTCCGAGCCGACGAGCAGGGTGGTGCAGTCGAGGTAGGTCACCGTCTCGCCCTGCGACTGGGCGGGCAGGGCCACGTCCGCGAGCTTGGTGCCCGCGGTGTCGTACACCGAGGCCGTGTTGGCCCCCAGCGGCCCGCCGCTGCGCAGGGTGTACGAGGCCCCCGACAGGGAGAACGCGCCGTCGGTGGCGAAGACCGGGCCCGGCCGGACGGCGGTCAGGGTGCCCGGTTGCCCCGGCACGGGCGGCAGCGGAGCCTGGTACAACTGGCCTGCCGCGCCGATGAGTTTGCTCGCGATGTGGATCCGCCCGGTGACGGGATCGGCGAGCAGGGATTCGGCGTCGTGCTTCCCGTCGGCGTAGGTGAAGCGGTACGTCACGGGCGTCACCGAGGCGTTGGCGAGCTGGTCGGGCTCGGCGAAGGAGTGCACGGTGATCTCGGCGCGGCCGCTGAAGTTGTCGCCGATGTCGCCGACCAGGATCGTGGGGCGGCCCGCGGAGTCCTTGCCGATGGCCAGCCCCTCCCAGTCGGTGTTGCCGACCCCGGAGACCGTGTACGTGGCCTTGAGCAGTCCGGTGGCGCCACTGCAGTCGATGGCGAAGACCTGGTTGGTGTTGCCGCTGTCGTTGACGGCGTAGAAGACGCCGGGGTGTTTTCGGCTCATGGCGAGCCCGCTGAGCTCGGCCAGGCCTCCCGGGAGGGTGCACTGGCGCTCGGGAGCCGCGGCGGCGCCGGCAGCGCGGGAGAGGTGTGCGGACACAGGCGTCAGGGTGGACGCGTCGGCGGGCCCGGCGGCGGGTCCGGTCAGCCAGGCCGCGGCCGGCAGGGCCGCGGCGAGGACCGCCGTGGCCAGGGCGGCGGCCCGCGGGGGTGTGAGGAGTCGTCGTAACATGCCCACCATGTGAGGGGGTGTCAGGTTCTGGCGCCAGGGTCAATCGGCGTCCCTTTGAGCATCGTTCAATGCCGGACGGGCATGTCCCGGCCGTCGGGAGGGGCTCTTCGGCCGTCCTGTCCGGACCGTCCGGTCACCGGGAGGGCTCGCGTACGGGGGCCTTGTGCCGGGCGTGGGCGATGAAGGCGCGGGCGGCCCGGCTCAGCGGCCGGCGGGCGTGTGCGATGCCCACCGGGCGCAGGAGCGGTGGGGTGAAGGAACGTATCTCCGCCCTGCTTCCGAAGGCCCTGGCGACCACGTCGCGGTACCAGATGAGGGAGCCGCGGCCGTCGGTCACCCCCGTCACCCAGCCGAGGCGTTCGTCCACCTCCAGGCAGGGCACCGGGCGCACGCCCAGACAGCTGAACATGGCCTCCATCTCGGTGCGCCGGCCGGTCCCGGGCGTGGGCAGCACCATGGGCAGCCCGTCGAGTGCGCGGAACGGCAACGGGTCGGGCAGCGCGGACCCGACGGGGGAGATGAGCACGACCTCGCGCTCCTGGATGTGATGGGTGGAGAGTTCCCCGTCGAGGGGGAGGTCCACCAGTGCCAACTCGGCCCGGCCCTGAGTCAGTTCCTGGATCAAGGCCTCGCGGCTGTCGTACTGGTGGAGCCTGACGTCGAGGCCGGGATGCCGCTCCGTGAAGGTGTGTACCAGCTCGGAGGCCAGATCGAGGGCCAGGGTGGGCGTGGTGACCATGGACAGGGCGGCCCTGGCGCCCAGCCCGTGGGGAGTGCCGATGTCGTCGATGGCCTCCACCGCATCGAGCACGGTGCGGGCCAGCCGGACGACCCGGGCCCCTTCCGGTGTGAGGTCCACCCCCCTTCCCCGGCGGGCGAGGAGATCGACGCCGAGGTCGCGCTCCATGGCTTGGACGGCGCGGGACAGGGCGGACTGGGCGACGAACACGGAGGCCGCCGCGCCGGTGATGGAACGGCAGTCGGCGACGGCGACGAGGTAGCGGAGCTGGGCGAGGGTGGGGGTCATGACCGGAAGGTAACCGGGCAAGGGTGTACCTGTAAGACCGCGTCGGGTGAACAACCACCAGACTTCGCAAAGGTGTTCATGCCGGACCGGTGGCATCTCATACCCATGCGGCATGAGCCCGGGCGGCCGAGGCACGCCGGCCTGGTGTCCGGGGGCGGGCCGCCCTGGCGCAACACCGCAGGTCATGGCCCCGGCGGCAGCGTGCCGACGGCGTGTCCGGGGGGCGGTGCGGGTGGTCGGTGGCCGTCCTGACTGCGAAGTGAACGGCTCCGGATGACCGTTGACAGTGCGGGGCCGTCACCGCACGATGCATCCCGGCACCAGGGAATTTGACCAACGCTCAACCCTGTCCCGCCGCATCGCCCGGCCGTTTCGCGCGTCGCCCACCTCGGATCCCCGGCGGGAGGGCGCCTCGTCCGCCGCCTTTCTCCCACGCCTTCCCCGGTCTTCCCTCCCGCACTGCGCCATGTCACACAGCACTGGAAGAGGAGCGTCCGTGTCCCCCCAGCCCGAGCCGTCCCCCCAGCCCTCGCGTGCCCTCCCGCCCCACCAGCCCCCGCCGGCTCCGCGCCCTGCGCCGCCTTCACGCAGCCCGCGGCCTCCGCGACCGGCACGGCCCGCACAGACCGCACAGACCGCACCTTCCGGGCGATCGGCGCCGGCGGCCGCGACGACAGGGAGGTCGGGGGAGAAGTCCGCGCCGCTGGGGGAGCGGACCGAGCCGTCGGGCGCGGAGCGGCCCGAGTCGTCGCCCACCGAACGGCACGAACAGCACGAACAGCACGAACAGCACGAACGGCCCGGGCGGCTCCGCGCCGCCGACCGTGACCTCGTCGTCGCGCTCAGCCCGTTCGAGGAGCCCAACCCGCGGATCGTCACCGCCGCCGAGCGCGCCGGAGCCCTGGGCCTGCTCGACCTCGGCCGGGACGCCGGGGCCGCGCGGAGCGCCATGGCCGAGATCGCCCGCCGCCTCGGAGCCGGCCGCTACGGGGTACGCGTGCCCGCGGGCTGCACGGTCGGGCCCGAGGAGCTGCCGGCCGAAGTGGACACGGTGCTGCTCGCCGACCCCGCGGGCCACACCCCGGAAGGGGTGGCCGGCTGGGCGGCCGCCGACGGGAGGCCTCGGGTGTGGGCGGAGGTCACCGATCCGGCCGAAGCCGCGGCCGCGGTGGCCGCCGGGGTGAAGGCGCTCGTGGCCAAGGGGCACGAGGCGGGAGGCCGGGTGGGCGGGACCACCACCTTCGTACTCCTCCAACAGCTTCTCGCCGACCCCGGGTTCGGGCTGCCCGTTCGGGCGTACGGAGGGATCGGGCCGCACACGGCGGCCGCGGCCGTCGCGGGCGGAGCCGCTGGCGTGCTGGTCGACGTACAACTGGCCCTCACACCTGAGGGGGAGGTCGCACTGCCCGCCGAAGTGGACGCGGCCGTACGGGCCATGGACGGCTCCGAAACCAGACTGCTGCAGGGCCACAGGGTGTACACGCGCCCCGACCTGACCCCGCCGCAGGGGCCTGTGGCCACCCTGCTGGGCGCCCGGGACCTGCGGACACAGCTGCTCCCGGTCGGGCAGGACGGGGCCTCGGCGGCCCGCCTGGCCGCCCGCCACCGGACGACCGGAGGCATCCTCCAAGGCATCCGGTCGGCCGTCGCGGGACATCTGGCGGCCGTCGTACGGGCCCGGCCGCTGGGGGGCGGCCACGGCCCGGGGCGACCGCTCCCGGTGGCGCAGGGGCCGATGACCCGGGTCAGCGACCAGGCGGCCTTCGCCGAAGCGGTGGCCGCAGGCGGCGGGGTCCCCTATCTGGCGCTCGCCGTCATGGAGGGGCCGCAAGTGCGCCGGCTCCTCGCAGAGACCGCCGAGCGGCTCGGGGAGCGGCCCTGGGGCGTGGGAATGCTCGGCTTCGCCCCGGCCGAGCTGAGGGCCGAGCAGCTCGCGGCCGTCGCCGAGGTGCGCCCGCCGTACGCGATCATCGCGGGCGGCACCCCGGGGCAGGCGGCCCCGCTGGAGGCCGCCGGAACCCGGACCCATCTCCACGTGCCCTCGCCCGGCCTGCTGGAGCGGTATCTCGCCGACGGGGCACGGCGGTTCGTGTTCGAGGGGCTGGAATGCGGGGGACACGTCGGGCCGCGCGCCTCCTTCCCCCTGTGGGAGGAGCAGATCGAGCTGCTGCTCTCCTGCCCCGAACCGGCCGCGCTGGACGTGCTGTTCGCGGGCGGAATCCACGACGCCCGATCCGCCGCCATGGCCGCGGCGGCCGCGGCACCGCTGGCCGAACGGGGTGCGCGCATCGGGGTGCTCATGGGCACCGCGTACCTGTTCACCGAGGAGGCGGTGGCCGCGGGCGCGGTCCTGCCCCGCTTCCAGCGGGCGGCGCTGGAGTGCGCGGACACCGTACTGCTGCACACGGCGCCGGGACACGCCACCCGCTGCGCGGTCACCCCGTACGTGGACACCTTCGAGGCCACCCGCCGGCGGCTCGCGGAAGGCGGCGCCGAACCGCGCGAGGTGTGGGAGGAGCTGGAGCGGCTCAACCTGGGAAGGCTCCGGATCGCCAGCAAGGGCCTGCGGCGCGGGCCCGACGGTTCCGGGCTGGAGCCCGTGGGCGAGGAACAGCAGGGATCCGAGGGGCTGTTCATGCTGGGCCAGGCCGCAACCCTGCGCACCGGCACCACCACGATCGCCGCACTCCACGCCGAAGTCACCCAGGGTGCGACCGAGTTGCTGCGGCAGCGTGCCCAGGAGCTCGCCGGTCCCGACCCCGAAGGTGATGCCGCGGACGCGATGGCCGGCGGCGCCGCCGCACCGGCCGAGCCGCTGGACGTCGCCGTCGTCGGCATGGCCTGCGCCTACCCCGGCGCACCGGACCTCGCCGCCTACTGGGCGCGGATCCTGGACGGGAGCGATGCCGTGACCGAGGTCCCGGCCGAACGCTGGGACCCGGCGCTCCACTTCGACCCCGACCCGGCACGGGCCGGTGAACGCACCCCGTCCCGCTGGGGCGGCTTCCTCGGCCCGATGGCCTTCGACGCCCTCGCGCACGGCATCCCGCCGGCCTCCCTGGCCGGGATCGAACCGGTACAGCTGCTCGCCCTGGAGATCTCCGCGCGGGCCCTGGCGGACGCCGGGTACGGCAAGGGCCGGGAATTCGACCGGTCCCGGACCTCGGTCGTGTTCGGCGCGGAAGCCGGCACCGAGCTGGCGGGCGCGTACGGGCTGCGCGCGCTCTACCCCGGATACCTGGGCGAGATCCCACCCGAGCTGGACGAGCAGCTCCCGCGGCTCACCGAGGACTCCTTCCCCGGTGTGCTCGCCAACGTCATCGCGGGCCGGGTCGCCAACCGGCTCGACCTCGGCGGCGCGAACTGCACGGTCGACGCCGCATGCGCCTCCTCGCTGGCCGCACTCGACCTCGCCTGCCGCCAACTGCGCGACAAGGACAGCGACATGGTGCTGTGCGGGGGCGCCGATGTGCACAACGGCATCAACGACTACCTGCTGTTCTCCTCCGTCCGCGCCTTGTCCCCGGGCGGCCGCTGCCGGCCCTTCGACGCGGCCGCCGACGGGATCGCCCTCGGGGAGGGGGTCGGGGCGCTCGTACTGAAGCGGCTCGCCGACGCGGAACGGGACGGCGACCGCGTGTACGCCGTGATCAAGGCGGTCGGCGCCGCCAGCGACGGACGCTCCCTGGGCCTGACCGCCCCCCGGCCGGAGGGACAGCGCAGGGCCCTGGACCGGGCCTACGCGCGGGCCGGGATCAACCCCGCCGAGGTCGGCCTCATCGAGGCGCACGGCACCGGCACCGTGGTCGGAGACACCACCGAACTGGCGGTACTGACCTCCCTGTTCACGGAATCGGGCGCCGCCCCCGGAGCCTGCGCGCTGGGTTCGGTGAAATCCCAGATCGGGCACACCAAGTGCGCGGCCGGGCTCGCCGGACTGATCAAGGCCGTCAGGGCGGTCCACTCGGGCGTACGGCCGCCGACCCTGCACCTCGACGCACCGGTCCCGGCCTGGAGCGCGGAGGCCAGCCCCTTCTCCTTCGACGCCGGGGCCCGGCCGTGGGCGGTGCCCGCCGAACGGCGCATCGCCGGGGTGAGCGCCTTCGGGTTCGGGGGCACCAACTACCACGCGGTGCTGACCGGTTACGCGGGAGCCGAGGAGCCGCGGCACGGACTGGAGGAATGGCCGGCCGAACTGTTCTGCTTCCGGGGCGAGGACCGGCGGGCGGCGGGCCGGGCGATGGCCCGGCTGGCGGCCCGGCTGGAGGAGAACGACGCGGCCGGGCGCCCGTGGGCGCTGCGCGACCTCGCCGCCGAGGCCGCGGCCGGAGCGGGTGCGGTGCGGGTCGCCGTCGTGGCCGCCGACCTGGACGAGCTGGCGGACCGCCTTGAGCGGGCACGCGCCTTCACCCCGGGCGCGGGGGTCCACGTACGGGAGGAATCGGCGGCGCCCGGACAGGTGGCCTTCCTCTTCCCCGGCCAGGGCAGCCAACGTCCTGGCATGCTCGGTGAGTTGTTCACCGCCTTCCCGCCGCTCCGGGAGCTGCTGGACGCGGCGCCGAGCACGGTGATCTCCGCGATGTTCCCCCCGGCGGCCTTCACCGCACAGGGGCGGACCGCCCAGCGCGCCGCGGTCACCGACACCCGGGTGGCCCAGCCGGCCCTCGGGCTGGCGGGCTCGGCGGCGCACATGCTGCTCGGGGAACTCGGTGTGCGGCCGGACTGCGTGGCCGGGCACTCGTACGGCGAGCTCACCGCACTGTGGGCGGCCGGGGTGTGGGACCAGGAGAGCCTGCTGCGGCTGAGCGCGCGCCGGGCCGAAGCCATCCTCGCGGCCGCCGGGACGGATCCGGGGGCGATGGCGGCGGTGACCGCCGCGCCGGAGGAGGTGCGGGAGATAGCCGCGCGTGCCGGGTGCGTGATCGCCAACCACAACGCGCCCCGCCAGTGCGTGATTTCGGGTCCCTCCGCCGCCGTTGCCGAGGCGGTGACCGCCCTGCGGGAGGCGGGCTTGTCGGCGACGCCGCTCCCCGTGGCCTGCGCGTTCCACAGTGAGGTCGTGGCCGGCGCGGCCACGGCCCTGGCCGAGGAACTCGCCGGGACGGAACTGGCCGAGGCCGCCGTCCCGGTCTGGTCGAACACGACGGCCGCCCCGTACCCGTTGACCGCCGACGCGGTACGGAATCTGGTGGCCCGTCAGGTCGGCGAGCCGGTGCGGTTCGTGGAGCAGGTGGAGCACATGTACGCCGCCGGAGTACGGACCTTCGTGGAGGCCGGGCCGGGCCGCGTCCTGTCCGGCCTGGTCGGCCGCATCCTGGGCGACCGGCCGCACACGGTGGTGCCGCTGGACGTGCCGGGTGAGCACGGGCTGCTCCGCCTCGTCACCGCCCTGGCGGAACTGGTCGCGGCGGGCGTCCCGGTGGCACCCGAAGCCCTGTTCCGCGGCCGAACCTCCCGGCTCCCCGAGCGCGCTCCACGCCGCCCGGGCTGGCTGGTGGACGGCCACCTGGTCCGCACCCGGGACGGCAACCCCGTCCCCGGTGGCCTCCGCCCGGCCCGCCGGGTCCACGTCGCGGTATCCGAAGGAAAGGGAGCCCATCAGATGGCGCAGCCGAAGAACGGCACCGGTCAGGTGGGGAGTTCCGCCGAGCCGGGGGCCCACGCGAACGGCGCCCCCGCGAGCCTGCCGACCCCTGCCGGGGGCGGGCACTGGCTGCCTGCCGAGGCCGGTTCGGCTTGGAGCCCCGCCCGGGAGGCGGCGATGGCGGACGGCCGCGAGAACGGCCGCTTCACGAGCAACGGGCACGGCGCCGCCCCTGACGGGGGTGGGCCTTGGCCGGCCGGCGGGGTGGCTGGTACGGGTGGCCAGGCAGGGGGCTTCGACCCGGCGGGGGGTGCGGTCGCGGGGCGCGTGGAGTCTCCCTTCGCGGGGCCGGGGAGTGGGGGTCCCGTCGGGGGTGGTCCTTGGTCGCAGGGCGCGGGCGCGGGCTCTGGCGCAAGTGGATCGGGCGCCGGCGTTGCGGGGCCGGGGAGCGGCGGTCCTGCCGGAGGCGGACACCGGTTGCCGGGTGGGGGGCCGGGTGTGGGTGGCTCGGGTGGCGGTTCCGGTCCGGTGGGAGGCCCGATGGGCGGCTACGCGGACGCGCGCAACGGCCGGGCCGGGACTCCGGCGGCCGAGGGGACGCCGTTCGTCCCCGGGAGCGGTGGTCCCGTGGTCGGTTCGGTCGTGGGGGGTGCGGATGGCCGGCGCCTCTGGACCGCGAACGGCGGCCCGGGCGCAGGTCTTGAGCTGCCGACGGGCCCGGCCACCTGGGCGGGGGCTCGCACCGGTCAGCCGGCCGAGCACGCCGCACCTGCCCCGGCGGACCGCCGTGAGGAGGCGGTCCTGGAGTACCTTCGCGGTTCGCGCGAACTGGTCCAGGCGCAGCGGGACGTGATGATCGGCTACCTGGCGTCGACCGCGACGGCCTTGCCGTGGGGCGGCCCGGACCAGGCTCCGCCCGGGCAGTTCGCCGTCACCGGCCCTGCCCGCGCGATCCCGTCCTCCCCCCTCGGTGCCACCCCTGGCCCCGTGGACCCCCAGGGCGTGGGGGCGACCCCGGACCGGGGTCCCGGACAGGGGTTCGCGGCCCCGCGGGGAGCGGAGGGGGCTCCGGGGGTGTTGCAGGGCGCAGCTCCGGCTGCCTTCTGGTCCGAGCCCCGGCCGGACGGGCGAAGCCTGCCCGGAGGTGCCGACGGCGCCTGGTCCGGGGCCCATGCCGCGGCCCCGACGGGCGCGGATCCCGGTGCCGGGGGGTCGGGCTCGTGGCCGGCGGGAGCTGACGGCGCAGCCCCGGGCGCCGGACTGCCCGGCGGACGGGGGGCGACCCCGGGGATGCTCGCGGACGCAGCCTCTCCGTATGCGCGGGGCGAGTCCCGGTCTGACGGTGCGGGCCTGCTGGGGGGTGCCGACGCCTTCCGGCCCGCCGCTCAGGTCGGGAGCGACGGAGCAACTGGACCGTGGCCGACGGCTCCGGGTGGGCCGGCGTTCGACGGCGTGGCCCCGGGTTCCGGGATGCCCGGCGGTGCGGCCTCCGGTTCGGGGATGCCCGGGGGTGTCGCCCTGGGCAACGGGATGCCCGGCGGTCCGACCCCGGGGTCGGCGACACCCGGCGGCGTCCCGGGAGACGGCCTGTCCGCGGGTGACGAGCGTCGGGGTGCGGGCGACAGCGGGGGCGCGGCTCGTGGGGGGCCGCGGTCCGCCGAGGAGGTGATGGACGTGATCGTGGAGATCGTCCACACCCGGACCGGGTACCCGCGGGACATGCTCGCTCCCGAGCTGGACCTGGAGGCGGACCTGTCCATCGACTCCATCAAGCGGGTCGAGATCATCGGCGCCCTGGCCGACCGGATCGGCCTGCCCCAGGATGCGGGCGGCTCCGCCGATTCCGCGATCGAGGAGCTGTCCCGGATCAAGACCCTGCGCGGCATCGTGGACTGGGTCTCCGGCCACACCGCCCACCCCGAGCCGCCGGCCGTCGAAGCGGAGGCCCCGGCAGCCGCAGCGGCCCCGCCCGCGCTCGGCCGGCTCCGAGTGGAGCTGCACGCTCTGCCGCCCGCACCCGGGGACCCGGAGGCCCTGCGAGGTCTGCGGATCGGGGTCGTCGGGGAGGCAGGAGACGGCCAGGGCGTCGTGCCCGCTGTCCTCGGAGCCCTCCGGTCTCACGGGGCGGACGTACGGCAACTCGCCGAGGGGGAAGCAGGGTTCGACGCGGTCCTCGACCTGTCCGCCCTGCGGCCGGGAGCGGAACCCGTCCTGCCCGAGTCCTTTCCCGGGCTGCAACGGGCCCTGACCGGCGGTGTGCACCGGCTCCTGATGGTCACCGTCCGCGGTGAGTCCGCCGGAGCGGGAGTGCACGGCTTCGCCCGCAGCGCCTCCCTCGAATACCCGGGCAGGCTGATCCGGGCCGTGGAGGTCCACTCCAAGGAGGACCCGGAGCGGATCGCGGCGCAGCTCCTCGCGGAGCTGAGCTGCGACCCGGCCGACCCGGCCGACCCGGCCCATGCCACCAGGTCTGCGGAGGCCCCCGCCTCCATCGCCTACACGGCCGAGGGCCTACGGGTCACCGCCCGGCCGGTACCCGCACCGCTCGCCCCCGGCGACGGGACGCCGCCCCTCGATGCCGGCTCGGTGGTCCTGCTCACCGGCGGGGCCCGCGGGATCACCGCCCGGACCGCCCTGGCGCTGGCCCGGGCCACCGGATGCCACGTAGAGCTGATGGGGCGTACGCCTCAACCATCTTCAGAGGCAGATGAGTTCGGGCACGCCACCGATCGGGTCGCCCTGCGCGCCGCCCTCATCGCCACCGGCCTGCGCACCCCCGCGGAGATCGAGGCCGCGGCTTCGCGGATCCTCGCCGAGCGCGAGGTACGGGCCACCCTGGAGGCCCTCGCGAGCGTGGCCGCGTCCGTCGGCTACCACTGCGCGGACGTCACGGACGAGCAGGCGGTACGGGGCGTCGTGGCCGCCGTACGGGCCCGCCACGGCCGGCTGGACGGGATCGTGCACGGAGCCGGGACGCTGAACGACGGGCTGCTCCGCGACAAGCAACCGGCCTCCTTCTCCGCGGTGTTCACCACGAAGGTGACCGGTGCGCGCCACCTCGCCGCCGCCGCGGCCGAGCACGGCGCGGCGCCCGCACCCCGCTTCCTGGCCCTCTTCGGCAGCGTCGCGGGCGTGTACGGAAACCGGGGACAGACCGACTACGCCGCCGCCAACGACGCCCTCGACGGCCTCGCGCACATCTGGGCGGAGGACTTCCCGGGCCGGGTGCTCTCCCTCGACTGGGGCCCCTGGGCCGCGGAGGCGGGCGGCATGGTCAGCCCCGAACTGGCACGCGCGTACACCCGCCGGGGCATCGCGCTCATCGACCCGGAGGCGGGCGGCGCCGCGTTCCTCGCCGAACTCGCGCACGGGACCGACGTACAGGTGGTCCTGATGGCGGCCGACGGGCACGAGGGGGGTGAGCGGCGTGCCTGACCGCCATCGACAGGGCCAAGGCCAAGGCCAGGGTCAGGGCCAGGCGGGCGGATGGGGCGCCGGCCAGCGGCGGCATCACCGTGGCCCGCGGCCCACCGACGCGGCGATCGTCGGGATGGGCGCCGTGTTCCCGGGCGCCGCGGACCTGGCCGCCTACCGCCGCAACCTGCTGGCCGGTACGGACTGCATAGGCGACGTCCCGCCCGGGCGCTGGGACCCCGAGGTGTACTACGACCCGGGCGGCGCCGCCGGACCGGTCTCCGGCGACCGGTTCTACTGCCGGCGCGGAGGCTTCGTGGACGGGCTTGCCGCCTTCGATCCGACCCGCTTCGGCATCATGCCGGCCACGGTGGAAGGGGCCGAACCCGACCAGATGCTGGCCCTGCACGCCACGGCCGAGGCCATCGCCGACGCGGGCGGCGAGGGCCGCCTGCCGGCGGACCGCTCGCGGATCGGGATCGTACTGGGCCGTGGCGGCTTCATGGGCGTGGCCACCGCCCGGCTCGACCAACGGGTACGTACCGCACACCAGTTGGCGCAGACCCTGCGAGAGCTGGCGCCCGAGCTCGGCGAGCGGCGGATCGCCGCCGTGCGCTCCGCCTTTCAGGAGGCGCTGGGCCCCGAACGGCCCGACGCCTCGATCGGACTCGTGCCGAGCTTCACGGCCGCCCGTACCGCCAACCGGCTCGATTTCCACGGACCGGCCTACACCCTGGACGCGGCCTGCGCTTCCTCCCTGCTGGCGGTGGACCAGGCGGTGGGGCTGCTGGCCGGCGGGCGCTGTGACGCGGTGATCGCCGGAGCCGTGCACCACTGCCACATCGCCACCCTGTGGAGCGTGTTCACGCAGCTGCGCGCCCTGAGCCCCAGCGAGCGGATCCGCCCCTTCGACCGGCGCGCCGACGGAACCCTGCTGTCCGAGGGCACCGGGGTGGTGCTGCTGAAGCGGCTCGCCGACGCGGAGCGGGACGGCGACCGGATCTACGCGGTGATCCGCGGCACCGGCGTCGCCGGGGACGGCAGGGCGGCGAGCCTGATGAGCCCGCTCGTCGCGGGCCAGGTGCGGGCGCTGGAACGGGCCTGGCGGGAGGCGGGTCTTGATCCGCGGGCACCCGGCGCGCTGGGGCTGCTGGAGGCGCACGGTACCGGAACCCCGGTGGGGGACACGGCCGAACTGGACACGCTGGCGCAGGTGTTCGGCTCGTACGCGGGTGCCGGGATGGGGGGCGCGGCCGGTCTCGACGCCGCCCTCGACCTCGACGGCGGGAACGCGATCGGCTTCGGCTCCGTGAAGTCCATGCTCGGCCACACCATGCAGGCCTCCGGCATGGCCGGGCTGATCAAGGCCGCGCTCGCGGTGCACGAGGGGGTGCTGCCGCCGACCCTGCACCTGGAGGAGCCGCACCCCGGCCTGGCCCGGACCCGGATGCGACCGGTGACGGCGGCCCGGCCGTGGGAACGCGGGCCGGCGCCGCGCAGGGCCGGTGTGAACGCCTTCGGCTTCGGCGGCATCAACGCGCACGTGGTGCTGGAGGAGGCTCCCGGCGCCGCGCGCCGAGCCGAGCCCTCGGGGCGTACGACGCCCTCGCGGCCGGCAGCGCCCGTACGCCGGTTCCTGCCGCTGGGCGGCGCGGCCGCGCCGGTGGGGGCGCCCGCGCGGGAGGAGGTACTGCTCCTGGCGGCATCCGACACGGCGGAGCTGACGGCCCGGCTGGCGTCCGGCGCCCCGGCATCCGGTGGAGACGGTCCCTGCCGGCTCGCCGTCGTGGGTCCCACGCCCCAGCGGCTCGCGCTTGCCGCGAAGGTGGTGGCGCGCGGCCGGGCGTGGCGGGGGCGCGGCGAGGTGTGGTTCACGCCCGAGCCGCTGGGCGGCCGGCTCGCCTTCCTGTTCCCCGGCCTGGAGCCGGAGTTCGCCCCGGCGCTGGACGACGTGGCGGACCGGCTCGGGCTGGAGCGGCCCCGGCTGACCCGGGGCGAGGAACTGACGGAGCGGGCCCTGGACGCCATCGCGACGGGCCGTTTCCTCGCCCGGGTGCTGCCCGAACTCGGCATCCAGGCAGACGTGCTGGCGGGCCACAGCCTGGGGGAGTGGGCGGCGATGGTGGCCGCCGGGATGTACCGGCAGGACGCGGCCGACACCTTCCTGGACTCGCTGCGCCCCGGCTCGGTGAAGGTGCCGGACCTCGTCTACGCGGCGCTCGGGTGCGGAACCCGGCGGGCGGAAGCCGCGCTGCACGGACTGGACGGGGTGGTGGTCAGCCATGACAACTGCCCGCACCAGTCGGTCGTTTGCGGTGCTCCCGCCGAAGTCGCCACCGTCCTGGAACGGTTGAAGGCCGAGGGCGTTCTCGGACAGGAACTCCCCTTCCGCTCCGGCTTCCACACGCCTATGTGGGAGCCCTACCTGGGCCAGGTCCGCGCCGCCTTCGCCCGACTGCCGCTCCAGCGCGGGACCTTGCCCCTCTGGTCGGCGACCACCTGCGCGCCGTTCCCCCCGGAACCCGAGGCCGTACGAGAGCTGGTGGTCCGCCATCTGCTGGAACCGGTCCGGTTCCGCGAGTTGACGCTCCGGCTGTACGAGGACGCGGGCGTTCGGGGCTTCGTCACACTGGGGCCGGGCAGTCTGCCGGGCTTCATCGAGGACACCCTGCGCGACCGCCCCCACTACTCGGTGGCGGCTTCCTCCCCCCGGCTCACCGGCCTCGCCGCCCTGCGGCGCACCTGCGCCGCCCTGTGGACCGAGGGGCACGCCCCGCGCTGGGACCGACTGGCCCCGGACGGAACGGGTGGACCGGCCCGGACCGCCAACGGACGTGCTGCACCTGTCGGCCCACCGGCAGTGCCGACCGCCGGGCGCGGAGTGCTGCTGGACCTCGGCTCGCCGCTGGTCCGCCTCGGCGAGGCCGCACGCGCCACCCTGTCCGGCCTCCTGCCGCAGGCCACCACCCCGATCGCCGCCCCCACCCAGACCACCACCACCCCGACCGCCCCGCTGCCCGCGGAACCCCGCCCGGTCCTCCTCTCTTCCCTGGACGCAACCCCCACCGAAGGACCGACCGAGACGCAAGCCGCGACGCAGACCGGGTCCCGGCCGCAGACCCACACCCTGCGCCTCTCCCTCGCCACGCTGCCCTACGTCCGGGACCACTGCGTCTACCTCCAGCCCGACGCATGGCCGGAGGACTCCGACCGGTTCCCCGTGGTCCCCATGACGACGATGCTGGAGCTGGCGGCCGAGGCCGCACTGCGGGACGCACCCCCCGGCCTGGCCGTCATCGGCTACGAGCGGGTACGCGCCATGCGCTGGCTCCCCGTGGAGCCGGCCCTCGACGTGGAGGTCACCGTACGGCCCGCCGGGTCCGGCCGCGTGCGCGTCACCCTCGGGGAGTACGCCGACGTGTTCGTACTGCTCGGAGAGGGCTACGAGGCCCTGCCCGGCCCCGACACCACCCCGCTGCGCGAGCCCCGGCCGGCCCCCGTCAGTGCCGAGGCCCTCTACCGGTACCGGTGGATGTTCCACGGCCCCCGCTTCGCCGGGGTGCACGAGGTGCGGTCCGTCGGAGAGGACGGCATCCGGGGCGTGCTGCGGGCGCTGCCCGACCCGGGGGCACTGCTCGACGCCGCCGGGCAGCTCTTCGGGCACTGGATGCAGTTGCGGCTCCCCGTGGACCGGCTGGTGTTCCCGGCCACCGTGGACGCCATCCGCTTCTCGGGGCCGCCGCCCGCCCCGTACGAGCTCGTCGGGGCCACGGCCCGGATCCGCGAGGTGCGCGATGTCACCGTGCGCGGCGACCTCGAACTGCTCCGGGCCGACGGCCGGGTGTGGGCCCGGATCGACGGCTGGACGTACCGCCGCTTCGGCGCCGACGAGCGGGTCTGGCCGATGAAGTTCACCCCGGAGGTCTGCGGCATCGGCGAACCCCGCCCCGAGGGCTGGTGCCTGGCCCGCCGCCGCTGGACCGACCCCGCCTCGCAGGAGCTGGTCATGCGCCGCTACCTCGGCGCCGCCGAGCGCGCGGCCTACGAGCGGCTCGCGCCGCGCGCCCGGGTGCCTTGGCTGCTGGGCCGGATCGCCGCCAAGGACGCGCTGCGCCACCTGCTCTGGGACGGCGGGGCCGGGCCGGTCTTCCCGGCCGAGGTGCCGATCGGCAACGACCCGGCCGGGCGGCCCTTCGCCGGGGGCGCCCTGGCCGGGGGAGTCCACCTGACCATCGCCCACAAGGACCGGATCGGGGTCGCCCTCGCCCACCACGGCCTGCCGGTCGGCATCGACGTGGAACAGGTGACCACCGACCCGGACGCGCTCATCCGCGTCGCCCTGGCGCCGGGCGAACTCGCCCTCGCCGAGCGGCTGGCGGCCCAGGAGGGCACCGGACTCCCGGCCGCGCTCACCGCCCTGTGGTGCGCCAAGGAGGCGGCCGCCAAGGCCGCCGGAACCGGACTCGGAGGCCGCCCGCGCGACTGGCGGACCACCGGCGACCCGGGCTCCGGCGAGCTGACAGTGCTCTCCCCGGACGGGCAGCCGTATCCGGTCCGCACCACCCTGCTCGTGCTCGCGGACGAGCCACTCGCCCACCCCGACCACGTGGTGGCCTGGACCGACCGTCCCGCGATTCCGTCCCCCGTCCCCTTCCACCTCACGGAGACCAGTCATGGCAGCTGACATCCTCGCCGAGATCACCGGCATGCTCGTGGAGATCGTCGGTGACGAACACCTCCTCGCGGACGAGGTCACGATGAAGACGACGTTCAACGAGGACCTCGCCCTGGAGAGCATCGAGTTCGTCGCCCTCGCCGAACTCCTCCACCACCGCTACGGAGCCCAAGTCGACCTGATGGGCTTCCTGTCCGAGAAGGACATGGACGGCATCCTCGCCATGTCCGTGGGCGAACTCGTCACGCACATCGGCCGGATCACCCACGCCTCCCTCACGCACGCCACCCGCACCCATGCCTCAGCGGGTGCCGCCCGCGCCGCCGCCCCGGCCGGATCGGACGGCTGATCCGCCATGGCCTTCGTTCCCGCGGGCGCCGTCCGCTTCCACGTCCAGCAGCTCCCGGCCACCGCGCACGCGGCCGGCCCCGACGCCGCCGACCGCCCCGTGGTCGTCTTCCTGCACGGGCTGGTCGTCGACAACCTCTCCTCCTTCTACTGCCCCCTGGCCGTCCCGGTGGCCCGGGCCGGGTACGAGGTGGTCCTCTACGACCTGCGCGGCCACGGCCGTACCGAGCGCCCGGACACCGGCTACGACAGCCGCACCGCCGTACGGGACCTCTTCGCCCTGCTCGGCGCACTCGGCCTCGGGCAGCGTCCGGTGCACCTGGTGGGCAACAGCTACGGCGGCACCCTGGCACTGCACGCCGCCCTCGCCCGGCCCGACCTGGTCGCCGGCCTCACCCTGCTCGAACCCCCGCTCAGCGGGGCATGGGTGGACAACATGGTGGACACCCTGTCGGCGGCCGCCCTCGGCCTGGAGGACAGTGCGGTACCCGCCGAGCTGCTCACCCTGCGGCTGCGCAAGGCGGCCAACCTCACGGCCATCGCCGACGACCTGCTCAACCGCACCACCCTCATCGACGACATCGCCGCGAGCCGCACCTTCACCCCGGGCGACTACGCCGGACTGCGCTGCCCCGTCCTGATCGTCTGCGGCGAGCACTCCGAACTGGTCCCGGGTGCAATGGAATTGGCCCGCCACGCCCCGCACGTGACCGCCGTCGAGATCCTGCCGGGCCTGGGGCACGACGTGCTGAAGGAGAACAGCGGAGCACTGCGAGCGGCCGTACTCGCCCACCTCGACGCGACGGCCACGGCGGGGGCACTCACGGGGGCATCGGCATCGAGATCGACGGTACGGCCGCGGGCGGGAGCGCTGGTCCGATGAAGGTGCTCTTCACGGTGCCGCCGCTCGCGGGGCACGTCAATCCGACCGTGGCGGTCGGCGCCGAACTGGCCGCCCGCGGCCACGAGGTCGCCTGGACCGGCCCGCCCGGGGCGCTGGCCCGGCTGCTGCCCGAGCACGCACGGATCCTCTCCGCGGGCGCCGAAGCGGGCGGCGACTACGCGATGCTGCACACCCGCTGGCGCGATCTGCGCGGAGTCGGGGCGCTGCGGTTCCTCTGGGAGGAGGCGCTGGTCCCCCTGGCCAGGGCGATGCTCCCCGGCGTGGTCCGGGCGGCCGGCGCCTTCCAGCCGGACGTGCTCGTCGCCGACCAGCAGGCCCTGGCCGGTCCGGTGGCCGCGCGGCGGCTCGGGATTCCCTGGGTGACCTCCGCCAGCACCTCGGCCGAACTGACCCTCCCCTTCGCGGACTTCCCGAAGGTCGGCGAGTGGGTGGCCGCGCAGATCGCCGGCCTGCTGGCGGAGTGCGGGGCCGAGCCGGAGCCGGCCGGAGCGGCGTGGGATCCACGGTTCTCGGAGCAGCTGGTCCTGGTGTTCTCCAGCCGCGAACTGGTGGGGGGAGACGGGAAGTTCCCGCCGCACTACGCCTTCGTAGGCCCGGCCTTCGGGTCCCGGCCGTCCGTACCCGGCTTCCCCTGGGAGCAGCTGGATCCGGAGCGGCGACGGGTGCTCGTCTCACTGGGAACCCTCAACCAGGAGGCCGGGGGCCGGTTCTACGGCGCGGTGCTGGGCGCCGCCGAACGACTGCACAAGGAAGTCCAGTTGGTCCTGGCGGCCCCCGCCGCCCTGGTCGGGAAGGTCCCCGGGAACGTCCTGCTGCGCGACAGCGTGCCGCAGCTGGATCTGCTCCGACACCTGGACGCCGTGGTCTGCCACGGCGGCCACAACACCGTCTGCGAGGCCCTCGCGCACGGGCTGCCGCTGGTCGTCGCCCCGATCCGCGACGACCAGCCGATCGTCGCCCGCCAGGTCGTGGAGGCCGGGGCCGGGGTTCGGGTGCGCTTCGGCAGGACCCGGGCCGAGGAACTGCGCGACGCGCTGACGGCCGTACTGGACGATCCCGGCCACCGCCGGGGCGCCCGGCGGATCCAGGCCTCATTCGCCGCGGCCGGCGGGGCAGCCGCCGCGGCCGACCGGTTGGAGGAACTCGTATGACGCGCTCCCCGCTCCCTTCCCCCGCCCGGATCCGCCGCACCGCGCGCCCGCTGCTGTCCGGCGTCCGGTGGACCTCCGTCCTCCTGCTCGCCGCCCTCGGCGCGGGCACGGTGCGCGCGGCCCGCCGCCTGCGGGCGGTCCCGGTACTGCCCATGACCGCCCCCGCGGACGCCGGGGTGCCGCGCGCCGCCGGCTGGCGGCTGCTCACAGCCGGCGGCGTCGAGCCCGACGTGGTCACCTTCCTGGCCGCCTGCGCGTACGCCGACCGGGAGGGGCTGCGGGTACTGGACCTGCTGCCCGGGGACCTGCCCACCGAGCGGGTGCTCGGCCTGCTGCGCCTGGTTGACCCGGCCGGCTACCGGCAGGACCGGCTCGGCGAGGGGCGCGGGGCCGGCTTCGCCGTGCTCGTCGCCGAGGAGGTGCTCGCCCGGGCCGGGGTGGACCTGCCGGGACCGGACGCCACGCCGGCGGAACTCATGGCCGTCGTCCGGCGCGTGAAGGAATACGCCGCCGATGCCACGGGACTGGCCATCGCACCCGCCCTGAGCTGCGGACCACCCGCCGCCACGGACGGACCGGCGCGGGCGGCCGAACTGCGGGCCCAGGGACTGCCGCCCGGGGCGCTCGCCGCCGCCCAGCTCGCCGGGCTGGCCCTGCTGGCCGGGGCCGCCGTACGCCAGGGCCGGTGGGGCGCCGCCGCGGCGGGGCTGTACTGGATCCAGCCCTACCTGGCCCTCGGCCGGTCCGGCGCGCTGCGCCCCGGCGACCTCGCCCGGGCCACGGCCGCCCGGCCCGTACGCTCCCTCGGCGCGGCCGTGCGTACGGCCGCCGCGACGACCCGTACGCCGCCACCCGGGGCCGCCGTCCCGGCGAACGGCCCGGCCGCTGCGCAGGACGCGGACCGGACCGGCATCAGGGCCGAGGGGGTCAGGGCCGAGGGGGTCCGGGCGGAGGTGGTTCGGGCCGAGTCCCTCCGGGCCGAGTCCCTCCGGGCCGAGGCGGACCGGGCCGAGTCGGTCCGCGCCGAGGCCGTCCAGGCGTACCGGGCCGACCTGGCCGCCGGCACCGACCGGTTCTTCGAACCGCGCCGCCCGGACTGCCCCTGGTGCGGCTCGCGCCGCCTCACCGTGCGGGTCCGGGTGCCCGACCTGCTCCAGGGCAAGCCGGGCCGCTTCACCCTGGAACAGTGCGGAGCCTGTGGGCACGTCTTCCAGAACCCCCGACTCTCCCCGGAGGGTCTGGAGTTCTACTACCGCGACTTCTACGACGGCCGCGGCGGCGAGGGCGCGGCCACCGTCTTCGGCCGGCTCGGCGCCGCCTACCACGGCCGGGCCGAAATGCTCCGCCCGCACACCGATCCCGTGTCCTGGCTCGATGTCGGCACCGGACACGGCCACTTCTGCAACGCGGCCCGCGCCGTCTGGCCCGACACCCGGTTCGACGGACTGGACATGGGCGACGGGGTCCGCGAGGCCGAGCGGCGCGGCTGGGTGGAGACGGGGTACCAGGGCCAGTTCCCGGAGTTCGCGGTGAAACTGGCGGGTCAGTACGAGGTGGTCAGCATGTACCACTACCTGGAGCACACCCGGGACCCGCTGGCGGAACTGGACACGGCGGCCGCCGTCCTCGCCCCCGGCGGCTACCTCACCATCGAACTCCCCGACCCCGAGTCCCGGATGGCCCGGCTGCTCGGCCCGGCCTGGCTGCCCTGGTTCCAGCCGCAGCACCAGCACCTGATCCCCTCCTCGAACCTGCGCGAAGCCCTGGCCGACCGGGGGTTCACCGTCCTCGCCGAGGAACACGGGCCGGCCCACCAGGGCAACGACTTCTTCGGCGCGGTGGCCCTGACCGCGACCCGGCTGGCTCCCGACCCGGACCGCCCCTGGGGGCCCCCGGCCACCACCGGCCGACGCGTCCTGACCGGCGCCGTACGCCTGGCCTCGCTGCCGCTCTTCGCCGCCGCGGCGGTGCTCGACGGACTGCGCACCGCCGCGGCCCGGCGCACGGACGGCGGCAACGCCTACCGGATGCTGGCCCGCAAGGACGAGCTGTGACGGGCCCCGGCGCGCGGACCGGCCCGGTCTGCGCCGCCACCGGCCCCACCACCGACCCCGCCACCGGCCGGGCTGCCACCGGCCCCACCACCGGCCAGGCAGCCACCGGCCCCGGCCCCGAGGCGCTCACCGGAGGCGACCTGGCCCGCCGGGCCACCGCCGACCCGCTCTTCCGCCTGGTCGCCTACGCCCTGGAGGCCGCCCACGGCCGCCCCCCGGCCGCCGTCTGGAGCGCCCCGTACACCTTCCACCTCGGTTCCCCGGGCCTCGTCGCGGCAGCCGGCTGGCCGGTGGCGGCCGCGGCGGCCCCGCGCGCCGACGGCCTCGTACGGCTCAGCTCCCTGGCCCACCCGGCGGACGGCTGCGACCTCCCGCTGACCCTGTCCGGGCCGCCGCCCGCCACCCCGGCCTGGGCCGCCCGCCCGTACGCACTGCTGCGCGCGCTGGCCCGGGCCGGGTACGGCCGGGGCGGCACCGACCTGCACGTGCAGGGCTCCCTCACCGCGGCCGCCGGGCTGGCCACGCAGGAGGCCGCGGACTGCGCGGTGGCGCTCGCGGTGGCCGACGTCCACACACCGGCGGGCGAGGACCCGGACCGGGTGCGGCTGGCCCGGCTGATGGCGGAGGCGCTGCCGGACGGCGACGACCCGCTGCGCCGCGGCGCCCTCTTCGCCCGGCCGGGCAGGGCCCTGCTGCTCGGCCAGGGTCCACCCCGGCCGGAGCCCCGGCGGCAACGCCAGCGGTACGTGGTCTTCGACCCGGCCGACTCGGGCGCACGCCTGGTGCTGTTGGCCCTGCGGCCGGACCCCGACGGCACGCAGGACCGTACGGCCGACCTGGCCCGGGCCGTCGGGTGCGCCCGGCGGGCCGGGGCCCTGAGCGCCTGGCAGCCCGGAGAGCGGCCCGGGCGGAGCGTTCTGGTCCTGCTGCCCGAAGCCCGGCTCGCGACGGTGCGGGCCGCGGTCGCGGAGGACTTCCGCGACCGGGGGCTGCCCGTGCCCCGGTTCCTGAACATCACCGTGGCCGGCGCGGCCCGCCGCGAGGCGTGACGCCGGCCCCCGGCCCCCGGCCATCGACCACCGCCCCCCCCGAGCACCCCACCACTCATCACGAGGAGGAACCACCCATGCCACTCCGTCCCCCGACCACACCGGGCGCGAGCGCGAGCGCAAACGCGCCCGCGACCGCTCGCGCGAGACACCGGGTCCGCTGGTCCGCCCTGATCGCCGGCATCGGCGCCCTCGGCCTGCTGGGCGCCTTCACCATCGCCAACTCCCAAGCGGCCGAAAGTGGTTCCGCGTCGTCTTCGGCCGCGGCCGCACTGCCCGCGTACGACCACGTGGTCGTCGTCGTGTACGAGAACAAGCAGTACGGCGAGATCATGGGCAGCGCCAACGCCCCCTACATCAACCAGCTGGCGAGCGGCGGCGCGAGCCTGACCGGAATGAAGGCGCTGACCCACCCCAGCCAGCCGAACTACTTCAACCTCTTCTCCGGCGCCACCCAGGGCATCACCGGGGACGGCTGCTACACCCCGCAGTCGATGACGGCGCCCAACCTCGGCCAGGAACTGATCGCGGCCGGCAAGACCTTCGCGACGTACAACGAGGACCTGCCGAGCGAGGGTTCCACGGCCTGCACCAACGGCCAGTACGCCCAGAAGCACAACCCGTGGTTCGCCTTCAAGAACGTGCCGCTGAACACCGGCAAGACCTGGGCGCAGTTCCCGCAGAACAACTTCGCGGCGCTGCCGAACCTGTCGTTCGTCGTCCCCAACCAGTGCAACGACATGCACTCCTGCTCGGTCGGCACGGGTGACACCTGGACGAAGAACAACATCGACGCCTACGCGCAGTGGGCGAAGGCCAACAACAGCCTGCTGGTGCTGACCTGGGACGAGGACAACTACCTCGGCTCCAACCAGATCGCCACCGTCTTCTACGGGGCGAACGTCAAGACGGGCACGTACTCCACGGCCTTCAACCACCACCACCTGCTGCGCACCTTCGAGGACCTGTTCGGCACGGCCACGCACGCCGGGAACGCGGCCAACGTCCAGCCGATCAGCGAGGTGTTCGCCTCGACGACCCCGACCCCGACTCCGACGCCCACCTCGACCACGACCCCCACCCCGACACCCACACCCACCCCGACCCCGACCCCGACTTCAGCCGAGCTGAAGCTGACCAACCCCGGCCCGCAGAGCTGCAAGTTCAACCAGAACTGCACCATCCAGCTCACCACCACGGGCGGCAAAGCCCCCGTCCGCTACACCGCCACCGGACTCCCCTGGGGCCTGACCCTCGACACCACCACCGGCCGCATCACCGGCAAACCCTGGGCCACCGGAACCATCCAGATCACCATCACCGCCACCGACACCACCCCAACCACCGCCACCACCACCTTCCCCCTCACCCTCACCTGGTTCTGACTCACCTGGTTCCGACTCATCTGGTCGTGAACGTGAAGGAGGCACCCGTGTACCTGTCGACCAGCCGTGCGGCGGACATCGCCGCAGACCCTCCGGCTCCGAAGGGCCCGCTGCGGGCCGTCCCCGGCACGGTGCTCGCGCTCGGCATGGTCAGCCTGGTCACGGATGTCTCCGCGGAGATGGTCACCGCCGTCCTGCCGCTGTACCTGGTGGCCGGACTCGGGATGTCCCCGCTCGCCTTCGGCGCCCTGGACGGACTCAACCAGGGCGCCACCGCGCTGCTGCGCCTCGTGGGCGGACGGGTTTCCGACCGTACGCAGCGCCGCAAGCTCGTCGCCGGCACCGGCTACGCGATCTCCGCCGTCTGCAAGGCGGCCCTGCTCGCGGTCACCACCCCCTGGTCGGTGGCGGCGGTCCTGGCCGCCGACCGGACCGGCAAGGGGCTGCGCACCGCCCCGCGCGATGCGCTGATCTCACTGTCCTGCCCGCCGGGGGAGCAGGGCCGCGCCTTCGGCGTGCACCGCGCGCTGGACACGGCCGGGGCCCTGCTGGGACCGCTGGCCGCGTTCGGCGTGCTGTGGGTGGCGGTGGACGGGTACGAGGCCGTCTTCACCGTGAGCTGCTGCCTCGCCCTGCTGGGCGTCCTGGTGCTGGTCCTGTTCGTACGGGAGAGCCCCGCGCCCGCACCGGCGGCCGGCACGCCCGCGGCCCGCACCCTCCTGCGGATCCCCGGTCTGCGGCGGCTCTGTCTGACGGCCGCCGTGCTCGGCGTGTTCACCGTCGGGGACGCCTTCCTCTACCTGCTGCTCCAGCGGCGCCTGGACCTGCCGGCCGCCTGGTTCCCGCTGCTGGCGGTGGGCACCGCGGCCGTGTTCCTGCTGGCCGCGGTGCCCGTGGGACGGCTCGCCGACCGGCTGGGCCGCCACCGGGTCTTCCTCGGCGGCCACCTGCTGCTGCTCGGCGCCTGCCTGCTGCTCCTGGCCCCGGTACCGCCGGGTCCCGCGCTCGTGTGCGCGGTCCTCGGCCTGCTCGGCCTGTTCTACGCGGCCACCGACGGCGTCCTGATGGCCGCCGCCGGTCCGTTGCTGCCCCCCGGGCTGCGCACCACGGGGCTCGCGGTGCTCCAGACGGCGCAGGCCCTGGCGCGGTTCGCCGGCTCCCTGCTCTTCGGGGCCGCCTGGACCCTGTGGGGGCCGGGTCCGGCGCTGGCCGCGGCGGCCGGCGGACTGCTGCTGGCCCTGACCGCCACGGCCCTGGCCCCGTCCGCCTTCGCGGGCCGGGGCCACGCCGCGGGGGAGGAGTCCCCCGAGGCGTGACGGCGCCGGCTCAGGCGGGTGCTCCGCTCGGCTGCGCCTCCTTCGCGGCCCGCTGCCGCAGGGAGTCCTCGTCGGTGTCCGCGTCGTAGGAGATCAGCTTCGGCAGCAGGGCGGCCAGCACCGCCACCGAGGCCACGCAGGCGAGCCCGCCGCTCCAGAAGGCCGAGCGGGTGCCGGTCCAGCCGGCCATCGCGCCCGCGCGGACCTGGCCGAGCTGCGGGCCGACGGTGTAGGAGAGCACCTCGATGCCCGCCAGCCGGCCCCGCAGCTCCTCGGGGATCGTCTGGTTCCAGATGGTGGCGCGCCCCAGCCCGCTGAGCATGTCGCCCGCGCCGGCCACGGCGAGGCACAGCAGCACGAGCCAGATGTTCGCGGACCAGCCGGCGGCCGCGATGGCCAGCCCCCAGACCCCCGCCCCGCACACCACCAGCAGCCCGTGCCGGCGTACCCGCGAGGCCCAGCCGCTGGTCAGGCCCAGCGCCAGCGAGCCGACCGCGCCCGCCGCGTACATCAGACCGAGCGCCCACACGGCGTCGAGCTCGTCGGCGAGGAAGGGGAAGATGGCGTTCGGGAAGGCGAAGAGCATCGCCGCCATGTCCACGGCGTACGTGCCGAGCAGCACGGGCCGGCTCCACGCGTACCGGGCCCCCTCGGCGATCCCCCGCAGCGAGGGCCGCTCGGCGTCCCGCGCGGGCGGAGCCGGACGCAGCCGCAGGCACAGCAGCACCGATACGAGGAACCCCGCGACGGTGATCGCGTACGCGGAAACGTGCCCGGCGTACGCCACGACCAGACCGGCCGCCGCGGGACCCGCGATGGCGCCGAACTGGTAGCGCAGCCCGTTCAGCGCGGCGGCGGCGGTGAGCTGGTCGTGCGGCACGATCCGCGCCATCAGCGAGTCCATGGCCGGCCGCTGCAGGCCGGTCAGTGCCGATACGCACGCCGCGACCACGTACAGCGGCCACAGCATGGGACTCGGCAGGGCCGCGTTCACCAGCAGGACCAGGGCGAGCACCCCGAGTCCGGCCTCGGTCAGCAGGATCATCCGCCGCCGGTCCACGGCGTCGGCGAGGGCGCCCCCGTAGAGACCGAAGACCACCAGCGGGAGCAGTTCCACCGCGCCCATCGCACCGACCGCGAGCGGCGAGTCCGTCATGTGCTTGATCTGCAGCGGCAGCGCGATCATCGCCATGAACGAGCCGAAGTAGGTGACCGTGCCCTGGTAGAACAGCACCCGGAAATCGGGGCTGGACCGCAGCGGGCCGAGGTCGGGCAGTACGGAGGCGAAACGGGATCTGCTCACGACGGGCCATCGTCCGCGCCCGCCCGTTCCCGGGCAACCGGTTTTCGGTCGACGACAGGCCGGGGCCCGTCGTCCGATCCTGCACAATCGGCGGATGAGCGATGAAGACCCCTACCTCTGGCTGGAAGACGTCACCGGCGAGGCCGCCCTGTCCTGGGTGCGCGAACGCAACGAAGAAGCGGTGTCCGCGCTGGCCTCGGACCCCGGGTTCAAGGTGCTGGAGTCGGAGGTCCGCGAGGTCCTCGACGACGACGGCAGGATCCCGTACGCGCGCCGGCGGGGACGGCACCTCTACAACTTCCGGCAGGACGCCGACCACGTCCGCGGTCTGTGGCGGCGCACCACCCTGGAGGAGTACCGCAAGGACCGGCCCGACTGGGAGCCGGTCCTGGACCTGGACGCGCTCGCCGAGGCCGAGGGGGAGAAGTGGGCCTGGGCGGGCAGCGCCGTCCTGGCCCCCGATCACCGCCACGCCCTGGTGATGCTGTCGCGGGACGGGGCGGACGCCTGCGTGGTGCGCGAGTTCGACCTGGTGGACCGGGAGTTCGTCCCGGGCGGCTTCGAGGTCGCCGAGGCCAAGACCCGGATCGGCTGGATCGACCGGGACCTGGTCTGGATCGGCACGGACTTCGGCCCCGGCTCGATGTCCGCGTCCGGCTACCCCCTCCAGGTCCGCCGGTGGCGCCGCGGCACCCCCCTCGCGGAGGCGGAACTGGTCTACGAGGGCCGGCCGACGGACCTGTCCGCCTCCGGCTGGCACGACGACACGCCCGGTTTCGAACGGGACTTCGTCCACCGGCAGATCGACTTCTGGAAGCAGGAGCTGCTCCTCCTCCCCGGGCACGGGGGAGGGGCTGGGGACGGATCCGGGGCCGGAACCCCGGATCCGGCCGGGCCCGAGAAGATCGACGTCCCGGACGACGCCAGTGCCTCCGTCCACCGCGAGTGGCTGATCGTCGCGCCCAAGTCGCCGTGGCTCGGCCACGTCGCGGGCAGCCTGCTCGCCTTCGACTTCGAGGCCTTCCGGACGGGGGACCGGGAAGCGGCGGTGCTCTTCACCCCCGACGAGCACACCGCCCTCGCGGGCTGGAGCTGGACCCGCCACCACCTGATCCTCACCACCAGCGCCGACGTCTCCTCCCGGCTGGAGATCCTGACCCCCGGGCCGGGCCCCGACGGCTGGAGCCGCGCCCCGCTGGCCGGCGTACCCCCGTTGTCCACGGCCTCCGTCACCGGCACCGACCCGGACGTGAGCGACGAGTTCTTCCTGAACGTCTCGGGCTACCTCCAGCCGTCCACCCTCTACCGGGGTACGGCGCCGGCCGGCGCCGACGAGACCCTGAAGCAGGGCCCGGCGCTCTTCGACACTGCCGGCCTGGCGGTCCGGCAGTACTTCGCGAGCTCCGCGGACGGCACGAAGGTGCCGTACTTCGTCGTCGGCCCCGAGGACCGCACGGGCCCCGGCCCCACCCTGCTCTACGGCTACGGAGGCTTCGAGGTCTCGATGGTCCCGGGCTACAGCGCCGTCACCGGCCGCACCTGGCTCGCGCGCGGCGGCACCTACGTGGTGGCGGGCATCCGGGGCGGCCACGAGTACGGGCCCCAGTGGCACAAGGCCGCGCTCGGAGCGAACCGGGTCCGGGCCTACGAGGACTTCGCCGCCGTGGCCCGGGACCTCATCGCCCGGGACGTCACCACCCCCGCCCAGCTCGGCATCGAAGGCGGCAGCAACGGCGGACTGCTCATGGGCGCGATGCTCACCCGCGACCCCGCACTGTTCGGCGCGGTCGTCGCCCACGTGCCGCTGCTGGACATGCTCCGCTTCCACAAGCTGCTCGCCGGAGCGAGCTGGATCGCCGAGTACGGGGACCCCGACGACCCGGCCGACCGGCCCCACCTGGAGGAGATCTCCCCGTACCACCAGGTCCGAACGGAGGGACCCCCGTACCCCCCGCTGCTCCTGCTGACCTCGACCCGCGACGACCGCGTCCACCCCGGGCACGCCCGCAAGATGGCCGCCCGGCTGCGGGAGGCGGGTCACCCCGTCCTCTTCCACGAGCACCTCGGCGGCGGCCATGCGGGCGCCACCGACCACGGGCAGACCGCCTACAACGAGGCGCTGGTCCACACCTTCCTGTGGGAGCGGCTGACCTCCCGGAGGTGACCTCGGGGAACCGGCCGCGTTCGCCGAACGGGTGCGAAGACCGTTCGGCGAACGGACCGGGGTACGGAGGCGCACGTCAGGTGCGGTCTACCACCAGACGCCGGCGCGCAGCTTGCTCCAGGTGTTGGGGCCGACCTCGCCGTCGACCTGGATCCCGGCCTTCTGCTGGACCGCCTTCACGGCGTTGTAGGTGGCCTGACCGAACTTGCCGTCCTCCTCCAGCCAGGTCGGGTAGCTCGTGTTGTAGTTGATCAGGCACTGCACCTGCTTGATGCGCTTGACCGCCGCGTCGCCGGTCTGCCCCGTCTTGGTGAGCGTGGTGCCGGACGTGTAGTAGTTGCAGGCGGCGGCGGCGCTCTGCCCCGAGAGCGTCGCGGACGCCGGACCGGCGGCGTTGGCGGTGCCACCGACGGCGAGTCCGCTGCCGAGGACGGTCGCGGCCAAGGTCACGATGATCGGCTTGCGAAGGTTCATTCTGCTTTCCTCCGTTGTCGAGGACCGGGTATTCGGCCCGGTGCTGGCAGCGACTCTCCTGCGCCAACATCGGCGGTGTCCAGGGAGCCCGGAGACCAGGGTCAGCGCGGGACGTCCCACGCTCTGACCTGCTGGGACGTCCAGAGCCGGGACGCTTTCGTGGGATGCCGGGAGGAGGGGAAAGATTCCGCCAATGCCCGCGAGCCACTGGTCAGCCCCCGCGCGGTGGCCCGATGCTGTGCGCTGAATCGAGGGGGAAGCCAGAGTGGCGCGTTGGAAGGAACTGCCCGCCGGGCTCGACAGCCGGGAGGGCCGGCTCGTCGCCGAGTTGCGGCGACTGAAGGACCGCAGCGGGCTGAGTCTGGCCGCCCTCGCGGCGAAGACCGGCTACAGCCGCTCCTCGTGGGAGCGGTACCTCAACGGGAAGCAGCCCGTGCCCCGCGCGGCCGTGGAGGAACTGGCCCGGCTCTGCGGGGCGGACGAGACGCGTCTGGTGGTCCTGCACGAGGTCGCCGTACAAGCGCGCCGGCTGGCTCCGGCCGCACCGGTCGAGGTAGCCGCCGAGGCGACGGGCGGTACGACGAACGCCCCGGCGGGCGGTGTGACGCCGGGGCCGGAGCCCGTAGCCGTACCGGCCCCGCGCATCGTCCGGCTGCGCACCTTCCTCGCCGGGATCGCGGCAGCCGTGGTCGTGGCCTTCGGCGCGGGACTGCTGACCGGCGGCGCATGGGCCGACGAGGCGCCGCGCGGTGAGGACGCCGGTACGTCCGGCTACCGCCGCGGAGTGGCGTACGAGTGCGGCACCGAACGCAAGGACGGCGAGCGGCGGGCCGGGCACAGCACCAGCCGCCAGATCCTGCTCGACACCAACAGCACGGGCTTCGACGTCGTCGAGGTCCAGTGCCTGCTGCGCCAGCACGGCTTCGACCCGAAGACCACCGACGGACTGTACGGCCAGGACACCAAGGAGGCCGCGATCCGGTTCCAGGCCGCGCGCGGCCTGGTCACGGACGGCATCGTCGGGCCGAAGACCTGGGCGGAGCTGCGCAAGTGACCCTGCCCGCGGAGTGCGGGCACCTCGCCGCCGAACTCAGCCGGCTGCGCCTGCGGACGGGGCTGAGCCTCGTGGACCTCGGCCGGCGCACGCCGTACAGCAAGTCCTCCTGGGAGCGCTACCTCAACGGCAAGCAGCAGCCGCCCCGGCAGGCGGTCGAGGTGCTGTGCGCCGTGGCCCGCCAGCACCCGGGCAGGCTGCTGGCACTCTGGGAGCTGGCGGACACCGTCTGGAGCGGCCGGGCCGTCCCCGCGTCCCCGCGGGCCGTCCTCGTGCCCGCCTCCGCACTCGGTGCCGCCGGATCCGCCTCCGCCCCCCGTGCTGCCGGATCCGCCCCCGCCCCTGCCGGACCCGCCTTCACCGGGCCCACCTTCACCGGGCCCGCCCCCGCCCCCGAGGGTGCTTCCGTGCCGGGAGGGCGTCGGCGGCTGGTCCTGACGGGCTCCGTCCTGGGCGGCGTCCTCCTCGTACTGACCGCGGGTCTGCTGCTGTCCCGGGGATCCGGACCGCGGCCCGCCGACGACACCGGGTCGGCGGAGTTGATGATCCGCAACCCCGGCTGCGCGGGGGCGGGCTGCGCCGGCAAGGACCCGGTCCGCATGGGATGCGGGGGCGCGGGCATGGTCACCGATCTGCGTACCGACACGGGACCCGGAGGTCGTCAACTGGAGCTGCGGTACGGGGCGTTGTGCGAGGCCGTGTGGGTGCGGGCGTCGGGCCTGCGGCCCGGGGACCGCGTCGAGTTGCTCGTGCCGGGTGTCGCCGAGCCCCAGGAGGTGCGGGCGGGCGACCTGGACGTCGGCAAGTACGTGGCGACGCCGATGGCCCCGGTGCTCCGGGGGACCGCCGGCATCCGCTCGTGCGTGACGCCGGAGCGGCCGGCCGAAGCCCGGTCCGCTTCGGCCGAGCCGGCCGCCGAAGCCCGCGTCTGCTTCGGCTGAGCCCACGGCCGAAGCCCGCGTCCGCTTCGGCTGAGCCCACCGCCGAAGCCCGGGTCCGCTTCGGCTGAGCCGCCCGGCGCGGGACCGGCTCCCCCTCAGAGGGCCTTTCCTCCCCGGAGCACCTCGACCCGGGTCTCGATCGCGTTGATCAGGGCTTCCACCCGGGCCTCGAAGATCTGCTCTTCCGTGACCTCGGCCAGCTGGGCGCCGAGCCGGGTGATGTGGGGGAAGCCCGTGGGGTCGACCAGGCGGTACTCGCGGTGCCAGGAGGACTCGTCGGCGGCCCGGACGTCCGCGTCGAACAGCAGGTAGGCGGCGCGCTGGCCGACGTAGGCCAGGAGGGAGTCGCCGACCATCCGGTAGTGGACGGCCGCCTCCGCCCCTTCGAGGCCGGCCTCCGTCACCGCGCCGAGGATCAGTTCCACGACACGGAACTCGTTGGGCCTGCGGGTGGTCCGGCTGGCCATGGTCGAGCCGACCACCGGGTACCTGAGCGCGACTTCGAGGGAACCCTCGGCGAGTGCCCGCAGCCGGTCCTTCCAGTCGAGCCCTTCGGGGATGCTGTCGAGCACCTCGCGGAGCATGCGGTCGGCGACGGACAGCAACAGCTCGTCCTTGTCGCGGAAGTGCCGGTAGATCGCGGTCGGGTCGGCGCCGAGTTCCCCGCCGAGACGTCGCACGGTGAAGGCGTCCTCGCTGCCGCGAGCCGCGATGCGCAGGCTCGCTTCGATGATCGCGTCGGGTGTGAGCTGGCTGCCCGCGCGCTTGGACCGGGCGGGTGTGTCGGATGACTTCGGCATGGTGGGGCCAGTGTAACGATGTGGAACAGAGCGAGCGCAACACCGTTGACAACATTGTTGCGCTCCCGTTCACTCCTCCTCAACGAACCAGCCGTGCGGGGCTCACCCGCCGAGCCGAAGGATGCGTCGATGGGCAACACCAGGCAGCGTGCCGACATCGTCTTCGTAGGGGGACGCGTCTTCACCGGCACCTCACCCACCCCGATCGACGCCGCCGTCGCCGTCGGAGGCGGCCGGATCATCGCCGTGGCCGACGCGGCCACCGTCCGCTCGCTCGCGGACGCCGACACCGAGGTCGTCGACCTCGCGGGAGGACTGCTCGTCCCCGGATTCCAGGACGCCCACGTGCACCCCGCGGTGGCCGGAGTCCAGATGCTCGGCTGCGACCTCAGCGAGGAGCGCACCATCGACGGCTACCTCGCGGTGGTCGCGGAGTTCGCCGCGGCCCACCCCGACGCGGCCTGGATCCGCGGCGGCGGCTGGTCGATGGACGTCTTCCCCGGGGGCACGCCGACCCGCGCCATGCTCGACGCGGTGGTCCCCGACCGGCCCGTCCTGCTCACCAACCGGGACGGCCACGGGGCCTGGGTCAACACCCGGGCGTTCGAGATCGCCGGCGTCGACCGCACCACCCCCGACCCGGCCGACGGCCGGATCGAGCGGGAGGAGGACGGAAGCCCGGCCGGCACCCTCCAGGAGGGCGCCGTGGAGCTGGTGGCACACCACGTGCCCCTCGCGACCCCGGACGAGGCGCTCGCCGGCCTGCTCGCCGCACAGGAGCACCTCTTCTCCCTCGGCGTCACCAGCTGGCAGGACGCCATGATCGGCGCCTTCCCCGGCAACCCCGACAACTACGGCGTCTACCTGCGCGCCGCCCGCGAGGGCTCCCTGCGCGCCCGCGTCGTCGGCGCCCTGTGGTGGGACCGCGAACGCGGCCTGGAACAGATACCCGACCTGGAGGAGCGCCGCCGCACCGGACAGGTCGGCCGCTTCAACGCCACCAGCGTGAAGATGATGCAGGACGGCATCGCCGAGAACTTCACCGCCGGCATGCTGGAGCCCTACCTCGACGGCTGCGGCTGCGCCACCAACAACTCCGGGCTCAGCTTCATCGATCCGAAGGTGCTCACCGCGGCCGTGTCCCTGCTCGACCGCGCGGGCTTCCAGATCCACTTCCACGCCCTCGGCGACCGGGCCGTGCGCGAGGTGCTCGACGCCCTCGCCGAGGCCCGCGAGGCCAACGGGACCAACGACAACCGCCACCACCTCGCCCACCTCCAGCTCGTCCACCCGGACGACATCGCCCGCTTCGCGAGCCTGGACGCGGCCGCCAACATCCAGGCGCTGTGGGCCGCCCACGAACCGCAGATGGACGAGCTGACGATCCCCTTCCTCGGACCGGAACGGGCCCGCCTCCAGTACCCGTTCGGCGACCTCCAGCGCGCCGGAGCCCGCCTGGTCGCCGGCAGCGACTGGTCGGTCAGCAGCCCCAACCCGCTCTGGGGCATCCACGTCGCGGTCAACCGCTCCGTACCCGACGAGGCCCCGGGCGCGACCGGGACCTTCGAACCGGCGCCGCCGTTCTTCCCCGAGCAGGCCCTGACCCTCTCCCAGGCGCTCACCGCCTACACCGCCGGCAGCGCATGGGTGAACCACCTCGACGAGGTCACCGGCACCGTCGAGGAGGGCAAGTACGCGGACCTCGTCGTCCTCGACCGGGACCCCTTCGCGCACCCCCCGATGGAGATCGCCGACACCCGCGTGCTGCGCACGTACATCGACGGCGAACTGGTCTTCGCCGCGACCGACTGAGTCGCGACCGTCCGAATCCCCACCGGCCGGGCCGCCACCGGCCGAGCGTCACCCACCCCACCGAGCTCATCCCTCAGGGAGTCAGACGATGCCATCAACCCGATCGGGATCCCCGCAGTACCCCGGCCGCCGCATCCGCCGCATCCGCAACAGCGCCGCGGCCGCCTTCGCCGCGGCCGCCGTGCTCGTCACGAGCGCCTGCGGCGGTGCCGCGCCCGACAAGGACGCGGACCGGGCCGCCGCGTACAAGATCACGGACAAGACGCCCGCCGCCGCCGGGAACGTGGACTCCTTCACCTGGTCCGTCTACGCGGAGCCGACCACCATCGACTACGCGTACTCCTTCGACTTCCCGCCCAACCAGATCCTCGCCAACGTCTGCGAGAGCCTGCTGCGCTGGAACCCCGACCTGACGACCTCCCCGGGCCTCGCGGCCTCGTACGCCAACCCCACGCCCACCACCTGGGTGTACCAGATCCGCCCCGGCGTTCACTTCCACGACGGAACGGTGCTCACCGCCGCCGACGTCGTCGCCTCCCTGAGCCGCAACCTCGACCCCGCCACCGGCAGCGTCTGGGCGAACCAGTACAAGAACGTCAAGTCCATAGACAAGACCGGCCCGATGGAAGTCACCGTCACCCTGGCCAAGCCGGACTCCACCTTCAACAAGTACCTGGCGGCCGGCCCGGGCACCGTGGAGTCCGCCGCCACCCTGGCCAAGTCCGGCAAGGACTACGGCAATCCGCAGACCGGTGTGAACTGCACCGGCCCCTTCTCCTTCGCCTCCTGGACCTCCGGCCAGTCCCTCACCCTCAAGCGGTTCGACGGGTACTGGAACCAGGAGCTCAAGGCCAAGTCCGGCGAGGTGAAGTTCGTCTTCCTCGCCGATGCCACCACCCGCGTCAACGCCTTCCAGAGCGGCGAGGTCGACGGCGGCTGGATGGTCCCGCCGAACGCCTACGCCCAACTCGGCTCCACCCAGGCCGGAAAGCTCTACTTCGGCCGCAACACCACCGTCGCCGACGAGGTCGTCGCCAACCTCAAGGGCCCCCTCGGCAACCCGAAGGTCCGCCAGGCCCTCCTCATGGCCACCGACCGCAAGGGCATCGTCAAGGCCGGCGCCGCCGGGGTCGGCGAGGTCTCCGACTCGCTCGTCACCGACAACCTGTGGGCCGACGCGCCCCCCGCGACCCGCGAAGCCCTCGTGAAGGACCTGCCGAAGTACCCGTACGACCCGGCCAAGGCCAAGGCGCTCGCCGCCGAGGCCGGCGTGAACGGTCAGGAGATCGTGATCGCGACCAGCCCGCTGGACTCGCAGACCACGATCATCACCCAGGCCATCGCCCAGGCCGCCACCGCCATCGGACTGAAGCCGCGGATCGACTCCCTGTCCGCGGAGAAGTACACGACCCTCTTCACCGACCCCGCGGCCCGCGAGGGCATCGACCTCTTCCTCACCTTCTGGTACACGTCCATCACCGACCCGCTGGACATGTTCGCCTCGCTGGAGACCGGAGCCTTCAGCAACTACGGCAACTGGTCCGACCCTGCCTTCGACGCCGCCGTCGAGAAGGCCGTCGGGGCCCACGACCCGGCGGAGCACGCGGCCGCCAACGCCGAGGCGCAGAAGATCGCCTCGCGCGAACTGCCCTGGCTGCCCCTCTACACCCTCCCCGTCAGCGTCTTCATGGGCAAGAAGATCACCGGCGTCCAGCCCTCCATCGCCTACCTCTACCACCCGTGGGCGGCCGAGATCGGAGCCAGGGGATGACGGCCGCGGCGACGGCCGCGACGGCCCGCGCCGTCCGGGTGCTGCGCAAGCTCGCCGGCATGGCGGCGACCCTGCTCGTCACTTCCTTCCTCGTCTTCTCCTCCCTCTTCCTGGCCCCCGGCGACCCGGCGAGCTTCCTCATCAAGGGACGCAGCCCCAGCCCGGAGGACCTGGCCGCGCTCCGCAGCCAGTACGGCTTCGACGAGCCCTTCCTGGTTCGCTACTGGAACTGGCTCGAAGGGGTGCTGCACGGCGACTTCGGCCGCTCGTACCTCTTCCACCAGGACGTCTCCGCGGTCATCTGGTCGCGGCTGCCCTCCTCCATGCTGCTGATCTCCGTATCCGGCCTGATGATCGCCGTGGTCGGCATCGGCTCCGGCATCATCGGCGCGCTGCGCCGGGGTTCGCGCACCGACCGCTCCCTGATGCTGCTCGTCACGGTGGGCGCGGCCGCACCCGCCTTCGTCGCCGCCCTGCTCCTGCGGTCGGTGTTCGGGGTGCAGCTGGGCTGGTTCCCCACCATCGGCAACGGCGAAGGCCTCATGGACCGGCTGCACCACGTGATCCTCCCGGCGGCGGCCCTGTCCGTCACCTTCACCGCCCTGGTGACCCGCGTGACCCGTTCGGCCATGCTCGACGAGCTGAGCCGCGACCACGTGGAGGTCGCGCTGAGCCGCGGCGCGCCACGGCGCACCGTCATCCGGCGGCACGTCCTGCGCAACGCGCTCGGACCGATCGTCACCGTCTCCGCGCTCCTGGTCTCCGGCATGCTGGTCAGCACCGCGATCGTGGAAACCGCCTTCGGAATGTCCGGCGTCGGCTCCCTGCTGGTGCAGTCCGTCGACCAGCTCGACTTCCAGGTCGTCCAGGCCATCGTGCTGCTGGTCGTGGCCGCCTTCGTCATCGTCAACGCCCTGGTGGACCTGGTCCACCCGCTGATCGATCCGCGCACGGCCGCGGCGGGGAGCGCCCGATGAGCACCCTTCCCGAAACGGGCGTCACGACCCGCACCCCGCGCACCCCCCGCACCCCGCGCACCCCCCGCGCTCCGCTCGCCCGGCTGCGCCGCCTCGGCGGCAGCCGGCTGCAGCGGACCTGCCTGGCGCTCCTCGTCCTGTTCGTGCTCCTCGCGATCCTCGGCCCCTGGATCGCCCCGTACGACCCCACCTTCGGACAGCTCGGCGACACCCTCCTGGGGCCGAGCGCCCAGCACTGGCTGGGCACCGACCAGGGCGGACACGACACCCTCTCGGCGCTCGTCGTCGCCGCCCGGACCAGCCTGGCCGGACCGCTCGCCGTCGTCCTGTTCTCCACGATCCTCGGCGTCGCCGTCGGCCTGTTCACCGCCTGGCGCGGAGGCTGGATCGACACCGCCGTCGGCCGGGTCCTCGACGTCCTGTTCGCCTTCCCCGCGCTGCTCCTCGCGATCCTCGCGGTGGCCCTGTTCGGCAAGGGGATGACGGCCCCGGTCATCGCCATGGCCATCGCCTACATGCCGTACACCGCACGCCTCGTACGGGGCCTGGCCGTCCGGGAGAAGTCCCGGCCCTACATCGCCGCCTACCAGGTGCAGGGCCACTCGCCCCTGTACGTCACCGTCCGCAGGCTGCTGCCCAACATCTCCCCGACGCTGCTCGCGCAGTCGACGGTGAACTTCGGCTACGCCCTGCTCGACCTCGCCGCCCTCTCCTTCCTCGGCCTCGGCGTACAGCCGCCCACCCCCGACTGGGGAGCCATGATCAACCAGGGGCAGGCGGCCGTCCTGCAGGGCCAGCCGCTCTCCGCGATCGCGCCGGCCGTGGCGGTCGTCCTGGTCGTGGTCGCCTTCAACGTCGTCGGGGAAGACCTCGGCGACCGGCTCGCGGGGAGGGACTCCCGATGACACTGCTCGACTACGAAGCCCTGCGCATCACCCTTCCCGCGATGGCCCGCCCCCTCCTCGACGGCGTCAGCCTCACCGTCGCGGCCGGCGAGGTCGTCGCCCTGGTCGGCGAATCCGGCTCCGGCAAGTCCGTCACCGCCCGCGCCGCCCTCGGCCTGTTCCCGCAGGGCGCCGAGATCGGCGGCCGGGTCCGCGTGGACGGCACCGACCTGGTCGGCGCCACCCCCGCGAGCCTGCGCGAGGTCCGCACCGACAAGGCGGCGATGATCTACCAGGACCCCCGGGCCGCCATCAACCCGGTGCGCCGGGTCGGGGACTTCCTCACCGAACCGCTGCGCCTGGTGCACGGCTGGACCAAGGCCCGGGCGAACGTCAGGGCCGCCGAACTGCTCGACGCGGTCGGCCTGCCCGACCCCGTACGCCACCTGAACCAGTTCCCGCACGAGCTCTCCGGCGGCATGCTCCAGCGCGTCGTGATCGCCGCGGCCCTCACCGCCGAACCCCGGCTCCTGCTCTGCGACGAGCCGACCACCGCGCTCGACGTCAGCACCCAGGCCGAGATCCTGGCCGTCCTGGGCCGCCTCCAGCGCGAACGCGGCCTCGGACTCCTCCTCATCACCCACGACATCGAGCTGGCAGCCTCGGTCAGCGACCGGATCTACGTCATGTACGCGGGCCGGATCGTCGAAACGGCGCCCGTGGCGGAACTCTTCGCCTCCCCACGGCACCCCTACACCGCGGGCCTGCTCGGATCCTCCCCGCCCCTCGAAGGCCCCCTGGCCCGCCTCACCCCCATCCCCGGCGCCCCGATGGGCCTGCTGGAGTCGGCGCCCGGCTGCGCCTTCGCATCCCGCTGCCGGTTCGCCGAGCCGGGCCGCTGCGACCGGTCCGCGCCGGAGCTCGTGCGGCACGGCCCGGCCGAGGTCGCCTGCCACCGCACCGCCGAAATCGGCCCGAAGGAGGACAGTTGAGCAACCGTCCGAGCAAAGACCCCGCCCCGGGACTTCCTCCGGGACCTCCTCCGGAACTTCCCCCCGAGCTCCTCCGGGTGAGCGGACTGCGCAAGACCTACCGGACCGGCGGGACGGAGGTCGTCGCCGTCGACGACCTGTCGTTCTCCGTACGGGCCGGCGGCGCGCTCGGCATCGTGGGGGAATCCGGTTCCGGCAAGACCACCACGGCCCGGATGCTGATCGGCCTGGAACGCCCCGACGCGGGCGAGATCCTGGTCCAGGGCCGGCCGCTGGCGGCCTCCGTACGGGGGAGGCCGGCCCGGCTGGCCCGCGCCAAGGCGGTGCAGATCGTCTTCCAGGACCCCTACCTCTCCCTGGACGCGCGGATCAGCATCGGCGCGACCGTCGACGGCGTGCTCAGACTGCACGGCATGTCCGACCGTGCGGCCCGGGCAGCACGGGTACGGGAATTGCTGGCCAAAGTCGGCCTCGGCGACCGCGAGGCCGCCGCCCTGCCCCGCCGGCTCTCCGGCGGGCAGCGCCAGCGCGCCGCGATCGCACGGGCGCTGGCCGTCGAACCCGCCGTCCTGGTGCTCGACGAAGCGGTGTCCGCCCTGGACGTCTCCGTGCAGGCGCAGGTGCTCAACCTGCTCTCCGACATCCGGCGCGACACCGGGATCGGCCTGGTCTTCGTCAGCCACGACCTGGCCGTCGTCCGCTACGTCTGCGACGAGGCGCTCGTCATGTACCGCGGCCGCACGATGGAACACCGCCCCGTGGGCGAGCTCCTCACCGACCCCGAGCACCCCTACACCCGGCTGCTGCTGGCCTCCGTACCCCGTCCGGGCTGGGACCCCGACTCCATCAGCCGGCGCCGCCGCGAACTCACCCCCTGACGGCGCTGACGGCGCTGACCGCGCCGGCGGCGGGGGAGCGACGCCGGGGCGGGGTCGTGCGAACCCGCCCCGGCCCCCGGTCCGCGCGAGGGAACGGCGGGGCCGGCGGACCGTCACCACCGGGCGTCCGAGTGATCTTGGCCGGATCGGCGCGGTACGCCGCGGCGTCCCCGGAAAGCATCGCCGAAGATCCCTCGACGGGCGCCACCCGTGGCTTACGATCTCGGCGGACGGTCCCGTCCCGTGATCGCCGCTCGCCCCGCACTCGTGGAGGTCAACCGTGTTCCGGACGGCCAGAGGAAACCGCACGCGCCCCAGCAGCCTCCGAATCCGCGTCGCCGCCGCGGCCGCGGCGGCGGGCGCGCTCCTCGTCGCGGGATGCTCCTCGGGCGGCGACGGCCCGGGCGAGGCGGCGGGCGGAGTGCCCGTCGTGGAGAAGGGCAAGCTGACCACCTGCACCCACCTGCCCTATCCGCCGTTCCAGTTCGAGCAGGACGGCAAGGTCGTCGGTTTCGACGTGGCCCTGGTCGACCTGGTGGCGAGCCGGCTCAAGGTCGAGCAGAAGATCCTCGACACCCCCTTCGAGAACTTCAAGACCGGCGCCTTCCTGAACTCAGGCGAGTGCGACCTCGCGGCCGCCGGGATGACGATCACCGACGAACGCAAGAAGAACGTCGACTTCTCCGTCCCCTACTTCGACGCCACGCAGGCCCTGCTCGCCACCAAGAAGAGCGGCGTGACCACGCTGGCCGACCTCAAGGCGAAGTCGAAGAAGCTGGGCGCGCAGGCCGGGACCACCGGCGAGAGCTACGCCAAGGCCCAGGGGTTCGACCCCGTCGCCTTCGAGAGCTCGGACGCGGTCCTCAACGGACTGCGCACCGGCCAGGTGGACGCGGTCGTCATCGACTACCCCGTGGTCCAGGGCTGGCTCAAGGACACCAAGAACGCCGCCGAGTTCACCGTCGGACAGAACATCGAGACCGGCGAGCAGTACGGCTTCTCGGTGAAGAAGGGCAACACCGCCCTGGTGGCCGCGATCGACAAGGCGATCACCGACGCCAAGGCCGACGGCACCTACAAGAAGCTCTACGAGCAGTGGATCGGCCCGCTGCCCACGACCACCCCGTGACCTCCCGGCTGACCCGGCGCCAGCGCCGCCGGGTCTCGCAGGGGCTGCAGTACGCGCTCTTCGTCGCGGTGCTGGTGCTGATCGCCGTCTCCGCGGACTGGGGGAGGCTGCAGAACCAGTTCGCCCAGAAGGACCTGGCGCTGCGGCTCTTCCCGGACATCATCACCACGGCCCTGCGCAACACCGTGATCTACACGACCTCCGGGTTCCTCCTCGGCCTCGTCCTCGGCCTGGTCATCGCCATGATGCGGTTGTCCTCCGTGGCCCCGTACCGGTGGGTCGCGAGCGTCTACATCGAGCTGTTCCGGGGGCTCCCGGCCCTGCTGATCTTCATCTTCGTGGGCGTGGCGGTGCCCCTGGCGTTCCCCGGTACGGAGATCCCCGGCGGCACGTACGGCAAGGTCGCCATCGGTCTGGGACTGGTGGCCGCCGCCTACATGGCGGAAACGATTCGGGCCGGCATCCAGGCGGTACCCAAGGGGCAGATGGAAGCCGCCCGCTCGCTGGGCTTCTCGCACGCCCGCGCCATGGTCTCGGTCGTCATCCCGCAGGCCTTCCGCATCGTCATCCCGCCCCTCACCAACGAGCTCGTCCTGCTGTTCAAGGACTCCTCGCTCGTGCTGTTCCTCGGCGTGACGCTGCAGGAGCGCGAACTGACGAAGTTCGGGCGGGACCTCGCCAGCCAGACCGCCAACTCCACCCCGATCCTGGTCGCGGGCCTGTGCTACCTCCTGGTGACCGTGCCGCTGAGCTTCGTGGTGCGCCGCCTGGAGGCCCGCGCGGACAAGGCCGTGTGAGGAAGACATGCCACAGGAGACCCCAGCGGTGGACACGACGGCCACGGACCGCCCGGAGATCGAGATCCGCGGACTGCACAAGTCCTTCGGCGCCAACCACGTCCTGCGCGGCATCGACCTCGACATCGCCCGCGGCGAGGTGGTGTGCGTCATCGGGCCCTCCGGCTCGGGCAAATCGACGCTCCTGCGCTGTGTGAACCTGCTCGAAGAGCCCAGCGAGGGCCGGGTCTTCGTCGGCGGCACGGAGGTCACCGACCTGGACGTCGACATCGACGCCGTACGCCGCCGCATCGGGATGGTCTTCCAGCAGTTCAACCTCTTCCCGCACGTCAGCGTGCTCGAAAACCTCGCTCTGCCCCAGCGCCGCGTCCTGGGCAGGGGCAAGGCCGAGGCCCGGGCCGTGGCCCTGAAGAATCTCGGCCGCGTCGGTCTCACCGACAAGTCCGATGCGTACCCGGCCCAGTTGTCCGGCGGTCAGCAGCAGCGGGTGGCGATCGCAAGGGCCCTGTCGATGGGCCCGGAAGTGATGCTCTTCGACGAGCCGACCTCGGCGCTGGACCCCGAACTCGTCGGCGAGGTACTGGCGGTGATGCGGGTCCTGGCGGGCGAGGGCATGACGATGATGGTCGTCACCCACGAGATGAGCTTCGCCCGCGAGGTCGCGGACCGGGTCGTGTTCATGGACGGCGGAGTCGTCGTCGAGCACGGACCGGCGGCCCAGGTGGTGGGGGATCCCCGCCAGGAGCGCACCAGGGAGTTCCTCAACCGGCTCCTGGACCCTGCGGCGACCGAGGCACCCGGAGCCCGCGGCGAAGGCGGGCAACCGGACGGGGACGCCTGACCACACCGATCACCGGTCCGGGCCGGGAGCCCACCTGCGCCGCCGTGTTGATCATGGTGCAGGATGGCACCTCGTTCCGTATGCGCACGCATGCGCGAACGCGGCCCCACGCACGACGAACTGACAGGTGACAAGGTGACCACACCCCTCATCCCGCGGCCCGCAGGGCCGGCCCTCGCCTCCCCGGTGCGCCGAGCGGCGGAGGACGTCCGTTGAGCCGGGACCTCGTCCTGCACGACTGGCTGATCGCCGGAATCGCGCTGGCCGCGGGCGGGCTCGCCGGGCTGCTGCTGCGCGCCCTCGTACGGTGGCTGGCCAAGCACGCCCTCAGGACCCGGTGGAGCGGCGACGACATCATGGTCGACGGGCTGCGCACCCTGGCTCCGGCGGCGGCCGTCATCGCGGGCGCCGCCGTGGCCGCCTCGACGCTGCCGCTCAGCAGCCGGGTCTCCGGGTGGGTGAACCACTCGCTGACCGCGCTGCTGATCCTCGTGGCCACGGTCGGCGTGGCCCGTGTGGTCGCCGGCCTCGTCCAGTCCGTGGCCCAGGCGCGGACGGGAGTGGCCGGATCGGCCACCATATTCGTCAACATCACGCGCGTCCTGGTGCTCGCGATGGGTGTGCTCGTCGCCCTCGAATCCGTGGGCGTGTCCATCGCACCCCTGCTCACCGCCCTCGGCGTGGGCGGTCTGGCGGTCGCCCTGGCGCTGCAGGACACCCTCGCCAACCTCTTCGCGGGCGTGCACATCCTCGCCTCGAAGACGGTGCAGCCCGGTGACTACATCCGGCTGACGAGCGGTGAGGAGGGGTACGTCGTCGACATCAACTGGCGCAACACGGTGGTCCGCAACCTGTCGAACAACCTGGTGATCATCCCCAACGGGCGGCTCGCGCGCACGAACATGACCAACTTCACCCAGCCCGAGCAGCAGTTGTCCATCATGGTCCAGGTGGGAGTGGGCTACGAGAGCGACCTGGAGCACGTCGAGCGGGTGACCCTCGACGTGGTCGACGGGGTGATGGCGGACATCAACGGCGCGGTCCCCGACCACGAGGGAGCCGTACGCTTCCACACCTTCGCGGACTCCAGGATCAACTTCACGGTGATCCTCGGCGTCGGCGAGTTCAGTGACCAGTACCGGATCAAGCACGAGTTCATCAAGCGGCTGCACAGCCGGTTCCGGGCCGAGGGCATTTCGATCCCCGCCCCCACGCGGACGGTCGCGCTCCAGCAGGAGGACGTCCGTTCCTCCGTGCCGCTCGTCGCGGTCTCGCCGGTCCCGCCTGTCCCGCACCAGCGCGAGGCGCCGGTCGACGTCCTGGCGGACGGCGTCCGCTAGCGGGCGGACCGGGACGACGCCGCATGGCCCCGCGCCCCCTCCCGGGGCGTGGGGGACACCGGCGGCGGGTGGCGGGGAGGCGGGTCATAGGCTGACCGCTCCGGGGGCCCGCCCAGCCGTGTTCCCGGTACCGAGCCGCCCGTCGAGAGGACCACGTCATGAGTGAGAAGGCCCGCAAGCTGTTCGATGCGCTCGACCTGAACAGCGACGGGGTCCTGACCAGGGTCGAGGTGATCACGGCCCTGCGCAGCAAGGGCCCGACCCTCGCCGCCCACGGCGATCTGCCCTTCTGGGCCGTGGGCGACGTGGACACCTCCTCGGCCCTCTTCGACCGGGCCAACGCGGACGGCGACGACGTACTGACCTTCGAGGAGTTCGAGCGCGAGGTCGACCGCCGCTTCGGCTGGTAGCGGCGATCGGGCCCCGGCTCAGTGCCCGCTCAGGCGCGGATCCCGTCGCAGGCGATCCGCAGGTGCCGGGGCCCGCGCAGCACCGCGTTCTGCCGGTAGGGCGGAGGATCCTCCAGCAGCCGGGGGTTCTCCAGCCGCCGGGCCAGCTCGGTCAGCGCCAGCTGGGCCTCCAGCCGGGCCAGCGGGGCGCCGAAGCAGCTGTGGATGCCGCTGCCCAGGCCCAGGTGCTGGATGTCCTTGCGGTACGGGTCGAAGCGGTCCGGGTTCTCGAAGCGGTTCGGGTCCCGGTTGCCGGAGGCCAGGATCAGCCACATCGAGGAGCCCTTGGGGATGGTGACCCCGCCGACCTCGATGTCCACCAACGGGGTCCGCTGCGGCAGCAGTTGAACCGGCGGCTCGAACCGCAGCAGCTCCTCCACCAGCGGCACGGCGAGGCCGGGCTCCTGTCGCAGGTTCGCCAGCACGTCGGGGTTGCGCAGCAGGGTCAGCATCCCGTTGGTGATCAGGTTGACCGTGGTCTCGTGGCCGGCGATCAGCAGCAGCGCCGCCGTGCTCAGCAGCTCCATCGTGGACATGGACTCGTCCGGGCCGTGTCCCACGGCCAGTTGGGAGAGCATGTCCTCGCCGGGATCCTTGCGGCGCTGCTCGATCAGCCCGGCCAGGTACATGCCCAGCTCCATGCGGGAGTCGTGGGTCTTGCGCTGCCGCTCGGCGGGATCGGCGTCCGGATCGGGGTCCAGGCTGGCTGCGAGGGTGTCGGCCCAGACGTGGAACTTGGGCTCGTCCTCGCGCGGTACGCCGAGCAGCTGGCAGATCATCGTCACCGGGAACGGGTACGCGAACTGGTCGACCAGGTCGATGTCCTCCGTGTTCCCGAGGTTGTCGATGAGACCGCTGACGATGTCCTTCAGCCCGCCCCGCATCCCGTCCACGCGGTGCGGGGAGTGCGGCGGCCCGAAGGGCCGGTTGGTCATCCGGCGCAGCCGGTCGTGCTCCGGCGGGTCCAGCTTCAGGAAGCTCGGCGGCAGCGCCGTCTCCTCCGCCTCCCCGCCCTCGGCCAGCGGGTCCCCGGCCGTGGCGGCCAGGTTGCGGGCGTCGGAGCTGAGCCGCGGATCGTGCAGCAGGCTCTGGATGTCGTAGTAGGTGCTGATGACGTAGGGGCCGGTCCCGTCGTGGAAGACGGGGGTCTTGCGCAGCTCCTCGTACAGCGGGTACGGGTTCGCGCGGCTGGAATAGTCCAGGATCTGGCTCAGGATGCCGTGGGCCATGAGGGTCCTCCGGGAACGTGCGGGTCAGTGCCCGGCGGGGGTGAAGGTGGCGATCCGGCGGTCGGCCGGCGAGTACCCGCTGAGGGTGATGGTCGGGCCGTGCGTGGGCACGGAGGGGTCGGGGAAGTCGGCCGGGATCGGCCGCTGCCCGTCCGGGCGCCGGTCCACCGTGGTGAACGGGGGCGGGAAGGGCGCGCAGGCCTCGATCTGCTTCTCGTAGAACTGCAGCCAGCGCCCGTTGTCGAAGGTGACCGCGCCGATCACCCGGCCCTGGTAGCCGTAGACCGCGGTGAACCGGCGCTCGGCCCGAGACCCCTGGGTGAACATGATCTCGCTGCCCATGGAGGGCACGCCCACGGACTTGATGTTCACGCCGAACTGCGAGGACCAGAAAGCCGGTACCCACAGGTGCGGCCGGCGGTCGGTGCTCTCGCTCAGCATGTTGTGGGCGGCGGTCTCGGCCTGCGCCACGGCGTTGCCCCAGTGCTCCAGGGAGAGGAACTGGTAGCCGAAGAGCGCGTGCGGGGAGCGGGCCACGTCGCCCGCCACGTAGATGTCGTCGGTGACGATCCCGCGGAGGTCGAAGGCCCGGCAGCCCGCGTCGCAGGCGATGCCGCGCGGACCCGCGCCGAGTCCGGAGCCGGTCAGCCACTCGGTGTTGCGCTGCGCGCCGAGCGAGACGACCACCACGTCGCATTCCAGGGTGGTGCCGTCGGAGAGGTGTGCGGCCCTGACCCGGCCGGTGGAATCGCCCTCCAGCCCGGTCACCATGATTCCGGTCCGCAGGTCCACGCCGTTCTCCCGGTGGAGTTCGGCGGCGACCGCCCCGATCACCCCGCCCAGGGCGCCGACCAGGGGGCCGTCGCCGCGTTCGGCGACGGTCACGTCCAGCCCGCGCTCCCGGCACGCCGAGGCGATCTCCGAGCCGGTGAATCCGGCGCCGATGACCAGGACCCGGCGCGGTCCGGCCGCCAGGGCGCGGGCCAGGCCCGCCCCGTCCTCACGGGTGCGCAGGGTGAAGACCCCGTCGAGCTCGCCCTCGGCCTCGTTCGGCCAGGGCCGGGCCCGGACCCCGGTGGCGATCAGGAGCCGGTCGTACGGGACCTCCTCGCCATCGGCGAGCTTGACCGTACGGGCTGCCATGTCGAGCCCGGTGGCCGCGACGCCGAGGCGCCATTCGGCGTCGATGTCGAGCCGCCGGGGGAGCAGGGTGTGGTCGGCGTCGGCCTTGCCCAGCAGCACCTGCTTGGACAGCGGCGGGCGGTCGTACGGCTCGTGGCGCTCGTCGCCGACCAGGGTCAGCGAGCCGGCGAAGCCCTTCTGCCGCATGACCTCGGCGGCGCGCAGGCCGGCCAGCGAAGCACCGACGACCACGATCCGGCCGGAGCGCCTGAGCTGGTCCAGGGCGGTGTCAACCATCGGAGGACCCCCTTGCGGTGCCGGAGGCCGCTGCTGCCGGGGTGCGTGCGGAGTGGTCGCCCGCCCGGTCCAGATCGTCCACGAGGATGGCCTGTACGGGGCAGGCGGCGGCGGCCTGGGCCACGCGCTCGCGCTGGGCCTCCTCGGCCTCGGGATCGTAGAGGAGCCCCTCGTCCCCGTGCATCGCGAAGACGTCGGGGGCGAGGAAGGCGCACTGCGCGTATCCCTGGCACCGGTTGAGATCGACGACGAGCCTCAGCAAGGTGTGGTCCTTTCGGTGCCCCCCTGTGCTTCCCGGACCAGCGTGCGCGCGGCGCCGCCGGGGGGCCCGTCCGCGGCGGCCATTGGAGTGAGGTTGTGGCGCCCGTCAGGGGGCCGGAAGGGGGGCCGGGCCGGGGCGGCCCCGGCCCGACCGCAGGATGTACAGGCTCACGGCCAGGGCCCAGGCCGGGAAGACCAGCTCGGACCAGGGCAGGGAGGAGCCCGCCACCAGCAGCACCAGGCCGGCGAGGTACCCGACCAGGGCCAGCGGGCGCGGGAACGCCCCGAGCCGGCGGCCGATGGTGGAGGTCGCGAACACGAACACGGCGGCCATCCGCATCCCGTACGTGGTCAGCAGGGTGTAGGCGAAGTGGCGGCCGAACTCCTGGGGCTGATCGGCGTCCAGCACCGTCCCGGCGGCCGCGGCGGCGCCGAACAGGCTGGCGACGAAGATCAGCCCGCTGCCCAGGAAGACGGTGGCCACGAACCGGTCCTCGGCCTCGCCGGAGTGCTCCCGCAGCGCGCCCATGAACCACAGGAAGGCGATGCCCGCGAAGGGGACGAGCTCCAGCGCGGTGGTCACCGCGTCCCGCTGCCCCGAGGTGACCTCGATCTCGGCCGCGCCGCCCCCCTCGGGCAGGCCGATCCGGGCCAGCACGATCGCCGCCGCCATGAGGACGGCGAAGAGGATCCCCGCGAGCCCGGCCGCCCGGGGGGTGCTCAGGCTCTGTCCCGGGGGCGTCCCCGGTGCTTCTGCTCTCATGCGTCCAGCAAGCCCGGGGTGCGGCCGTGGTGCCAGTGGGGCCGCGCGCCCGGGTGACACGGGGGCCGGACCCCGCCCCCGTGGGGTCGATGTAAGGAATCATTGACATGAGGTATGGATTCTTTTACCTTCGTGATGTCAAAGTTCTTTTACATGGGAGCGGGTGCGGTCGTGGCCTTCGAAGAGAAGCGCGCATGGATCATGGGGGTGGTCGCGATCGTCGGATACGCGGTCTACCTGGTCGTCGTGCTGGGCCGGTCGGGCGACGGGGTCCCCCTCGCGGAGGTCCCGTACGTCATGCCGCTGCTCTGGACGGTCGGGGGCGCCATCGCCGCCGCGATCCTCCTCAACATCGCCGTGGCGGTGGCCAAGCCGGGCGAGGCCGACGTCAAGGATCAGCGGGACAAGGAGATCGGCCTCCTCGGCGAGCACGCCGGGCAGTCCTTCCTCGCCATCGGCGCCGTGACCGCGCTGATCCTCTCGATGGCCGGCGCGGACCGCTTCTGGATCTCGAACGCCCTCTACCTCGGGTTCGTCCTCTCGGCGGTGCTCGGTTCGGCCGTCAAGCTCGCGGCCTACCGCGAGGGGTTCCAGTCGTGGTGAAGCCGACCGGCATCACGAACCGGATCAGGATCCTGCGCTTCGAACGCGGTGAGATGACGCAGGCGGAGCTGGCGGAGCGCATCGGCGTGACCCGCCAGACCGTCATCGCCATCGAGAAGGGCCGCTACTCGCCCTCGCTGGAGACGGCCTTCAGGATCGCCGGTGTCTTCGCGGTACCGCTCGAACAGGTATTCCAGTACGCAGGCAGCGCAGACGACGAAGGGACGACGCCGTGAAGGCGATCGTGCAGGACACGTACGGCTCCAGCGAAGTACTGGAGCTCAGGGACGTCGAAACGCCGAGACCGGGCACGGGCGAAGTGCTCATAGCCGTCCGGGCCGCCGGCCTGGACGCGGGGGTCTGGCACCTCATGACCGGCAAGCCCTACCTGCTGCGCCTCCTCGGCTACGGGCTGCGCGCACCCAGCGTGCCCGTACGCGGCCGGGAGGTCTCCGGGCGGGTCGAAGCGGTCGGCGAGGGGGTGAGCGCCTTCGGGGTGGGCGACGAGGTCTTCGGCATCTGCGAGGGCTCCTTCGCGCAGTACGCGACGGCCCGGCAGGACAAGCTGGCGCACAAGCCCGCCGGGATGCCCCTGGAGGAGGCGGCGGCCCTCCCCATCTCCGGGCTCACCGCCCTCCAGGCGCTGCGCGACGCGGGGCGCGTGCGGCCGGGGCAGCGGGTCCTGGTCATCGGAGCCGCGGGCGGGGTCGGAACCTTCGCGGTCCAGCTGGCGAAGGCCTTCGGGGCGCATGTGACCGGAGTGTGCAGCACCACGAAGACGGAGCTGGTGCTCGGGCTCGGCGCGGACGAGGTCATCGACTACACCCGCGAGGAGTTCGCGGACGGTGTGCGCCGCTACGACCTCATCCTGGACATCGCGGGCAACCGCGCCCTGTCCCACCTCCGGCGCGCCCTGACCCCGCGCGGAACGCTCGTGATCGTCGGCGGCGAGGGCGGCGGCCCCTGGCTGGGCGGCATGGGCCGGGTCCTGTGGGCCGTGCTGCTGAACCCCTTCGTGCGCCACGGCCTCAAGGGGTTCGTCTCCGCCGAGCGTCAGGCGGATCTGAAGATCCTGGGGCAGCACGTCGACGACGGCACCCTGTCCCCGGCCGTCCACCTCACCTGCCGGCTCGCCGAGGCCCCCGAGGCCATCGACCGGCTCCACCGGGGTGAAGCGCGCGGAAAGATCCTGATCACGCCCTAAGGCGTGGGTGCGGCGGACGTGCCCGGAGCGGTGGCCTCGGGGGACGTGCTCGGCGTGGCGGACGTGCTGGGTGCGGGGGACGTGCTGGGCGCCGCCGGCGCCGCCGGGGTTCCGGGGGAGCCCGACGGAGTGCCGGGAGGGCCCGACGGAGTCGCGCCGGGCGTGGCCGTCGGGGACTCCGGGGCGCAGACGATCTCGTCGCGCGGGGTGTAGTGCGTACGGAACGTCTCGCGGCCGACCTCGTGGCCGCCCCGGACGAAGACGCGGTCCACGGAGACGTCGAAGCCTTCCAGTGGGGTCTGCGGCTCGCAGGTGGGGCCGGTGACGGTGCGCTTCACGGGCGGCGTGATGTGGGTGCGCGGGCCCTTGGTGGCGCGGATCTCGTCGTACTGCTTCGTTCCGAGCAGGGTGATGGTCACCGAGGTGGAGGTGGAGGAGGCCCGGACCGTCACGGGGTGCCCCGAGTCGTTCTGCCAGCGCAGGTCGAGGGTGCCCCAGGCGACGGTGGCCTCGCGGCCTTCCGGGTACCGCTCGATGTAGAAGGAGTGGGCCCCGTGCTCCAGCGGCTTCAGGCCCGCGAAGAACATGGCGTTGTACATGGTCGTCGCGACCGCGGAGACCCCGCCGCCGGGGGATTTCACGTAACGGCCGTCGTTGATCATGATGCCGTCGACGAAGCCGTTCTCCTCGGTCCGCTCGCCCACCGCCTGGTTGAAGCTCCAGATGTCGCCCTGCTCGACGACGGCCCCGTTGATCAGCTCCACGGCGCGCGCGATGTTGTGCGTGCGGTAGGGCGCGGCGGGATAGGCGACGGTGAAGGTGGAGAGGACCTGCTGCCCGACGGCTGCCGGGGCGGCGGCGGTGGCGGTGGCAGGGGCAGGGGGAGGGGTAGTGGCGCCGGCCGTGGCCGTGGGCCCGGCGGTGCGGTCAGGGGCGGGCGTACCCGCGGCGGCCGCGGTACCGGCGGACAGGCCGCCGAGGCCGAGCACGGCGGCCGTCCCGGCCGATATCAGGGCGATCCGCGTGGTGGCCGTACGGCCGTGGGCGCGTCGCATGTCTCTCCCTGTCGCTTCGGAATCCGAACCACACAAGTCTGGTCCAAATCGACCCAAAAGGGTGAGAAATGTGCCCGGTCTCACGATCCGGGCACCGGAGGGCCCGCTACGGAACCGAGCGGATCCGCCTGACCAGCAGCGATCCCGCCAGGGCGAGGGCGCCCGCCAGCGCGTACAGGGCCGTGTATCCGCCGAGGTGGGTGACGACCGGGGCCGCGATCACCGGGGCCAGCACCTGGGGCAGCGCGTTGGCGATGTTGATGACGCCCAGGTCCCTGCCCCGGTCCTCGGCGGTCGGCAGCACGTCCGTGAGCAGGGCGAAGTCCACCGCCGTGTACACGCCGTAGCCGAGGCCCAGGACGAGCGAGGCCACGATGGCGCCGGTCCAGGTCTGCCAGACGGCGAGCAGCAGCGTGGCCGCGGCGATGACCAGCCCCGACCGGATGACGTAGGACTTGCGGCGGCCGCTGCGGTCGGACCGGATGCCGCTGATCACCACCGTGGCGAGCAGGGTGAGGGCGTTGAGCGCCGTGAGGATCAGGACCCCGGTGTCCGCGTCGCCCCGGTAGCGCACGGCGTCGGTCAGGTAGTAGAGCAGGTACATCGTGCTGATGGAGTACGAGAGGTTCATCAGGAACCGGGTCAGCCAGGCCCAGCCGAAATCGGGATGGCGCCGCGGGTCGATCCAGAAGCCGGTCAGGAAGCCGCGCCACCGGAAGGCCGGCCGGTCGGCGGGGGCGAGCACCGAGTCCCGCCGCATCAGTACGTACGGCACGGCCGCGAGGACCGAGAAGGCCGCGCAGGCCAGATATCCGGCGGTGATCCCGCCCGCTACGGTGGCCAGCGCCGTGCCGATCAGGATCCCGATGACCTGGGAGACGCCCAGCCAGCCGCCGACCAGCCCGCGGCGGCGGACCGGGACCTGGTCGGGTACGGCGGCGGTGAGCGCGGCGAAGGCGGCGTTGAGGGCGAGCTGCACCAGGCACCAGCCCGCGATCACCACGGCGACGCTCTGCGCGAGCCCGAGCACCACCAGGCCCGCCGCCCCGCCCGTCACCCCGGCGACCACCCAGGGGATGCGGCGGCCCGCGCGCGCCGTCGTACGGTCGGACAGCGCTCCGAAGACGGGATTGGCGACCATCGAGACGGCCGCCCCCAGCCCCGTCACCAGGGCGAGGGTGGACGCCTTGTTCTCCGGGGTGAGGAACTCGGCCTGGCGTGCCAGCAGCAACTGGAGCGGGCCGAACCAGCCGACCCACACCCCGAGGTTGGCGAGGGACAGCGCGCTCACCCACCGGCCGCCCGGCGGCGTGGCGGCCTCCGTGGCCGCCGCGGCCTTCGGCCCGGCGGTCACCTGCCGCTCTTGATCAGGTCGCGGTACCAGGCGTACGACTCCTTGGGGGTCCGGGCGAGGGTCTCGTAGTCGACGTGGACGAGGCCGAACCGCTGCCGGTAGCCCTCCGCCCACTCGAAGTTGTCGAGGATCGACCAGATGAAGTAGCCGCGGACGTCGGCCCCCTCGGCCATCGCCTCGTGCAGGGCGCGCACGTGGCCCTCGTGGTAGGCGATCCGGCGCGCGTCCTCGATCCGGCCCGTGCCCGGATCCGGACCGTCCCCGTACGAGCAGCCGTTCTCGGTGATGTACAGCGGCGGCAGCCGGTCGCCGTAGCGCTCGCGCAGGGTGGCGAGCAGCTCGCGCAGCCCGTCCGGGACCACCGGCCAGTCGAAGTCGGTGCGTTCGTACCCCTCGATCTCCCGGATGGCGAAGGGGAGGCCGGAGGGGATCTCGATCCCGCCGAAGGCGGAGGCGGCGGCCGGGGTGGGGGCGCCGACGAGCATCGGGTTGTAGTAGTTGACCCCGTACCAGTCCAGCGGTGCCGAGATCGCCTTGAGGTCCTCGGCCACCGGGCCGGGCAGCAGGGATTCCAGGCCGTCCGGGTAGGCGCCGGTCAGGATCGGGTCGGCGAAGAGGCGGTTGGTGAGGGTGTCGTACAAGTCGGCGGCGGCCCGGTCCTCTTCGCCCTCGCCGGCGGCCCATACGGGGCTGTGCGAGGCGGCTATCCCGATGTTGCGGGCGCCCGCCGCGCGCAGGGCCTGTACGCCCAGACCGTGGGCCAGCAGCTGGTGGTGGGCCGCGGGCAGGGCGTCGAACACGAGCTGCTTGCCGGGGGCGTGTTCGCCGAGGCCGTAGCCGAGGAGGGTCACCTCGGCGGGTTCGTTGATGGTGATCCACATGGGCACCCGGTCCGCCAGCCGCTCCGCGACCACCGAGGCGTACGCCGCGAAACGCTCGGCCGTGTCCCGCTCCAGCCAGCCGCCCCGTTCCTCCAGGGCGAGCGGGGTGTCCCAGTGGAAGAGGGTGGGCACCGGATCGATCCCCGCGGCGCACAGCTCGTCCACCAGCCGGTCGTAGAAGTCCAGCCCGGCCCGGTTGACGGCCCCGTGCCCGTCGGGCAGGACCCGCGACCAGGAGACGGAGAACCGGTAGGCGTCCACGCCCAGTCCACCCATCAGCGCCACGTCCTCGCGGTAGCGGCGGTAGTGGTCGGTGGCCACCTCCGCGTGCGAGCCGTCCTTGACGCGCCCCCGCTCCCGGGTGAAGGCGTCCCAGGAGGAGGGCCCCCGGCCGTCGGCGGTGGGCGAGCCCTCGATCTGGAAGGCGGAGGCGGAGACCCCCCAGCGGAAGCCGGCCGGGAAACGGGGCACGGAAGGCGTGGGCGGTACGGACGCTGTCATGCGGACTCGCTTCGGTCTCGGGGACGTTCACGGCACTTTCGGGTCCCCGGACCCGCCCTGTCAATGGAAAGTGAACAATTCTCAACTTTTACCGGAGCGTGCCGCGTCGAGCAGGGCGAGCTGTTCCGAGCCGGCCTTCTCCAGCTCACCGGCGAGCTCCCGCGCCTCCCCGGCCCCGCCCGAGGCGCGTTCACCCGCGCAGAGCAGCAGGGACTGCGCGAGGTGGGCGCGCAAGGCGGTGGCGAAGAGCCGGTCGAACTCCTCCCCCGACAGGGCTCCGGCCCTGCGCAGGGTGTCGGCGGACACCATGCCCGGCATGTCGTGCCCCTCGTGCGGGCGGGTGTCGGGCGCCCCGGACCGGGCCAGGAGCCCGCGCAGCACGGCCAGTTCGGCCTCCTGCCGGTCCGCCGCCCGCCCTGCGAACCGCGCCAGCGCCGGGTCCGCGGTGCGCGCCGGCGCCAGATCCGTCAGCAGCCGGGCCCGCTCGTCCATCGGGATCATCAGCTGGATCCAGGCGACATCGGTGGCGTTGAAGGCCGCGGCCCGCGGCGTCCCGGCCACCGGCTGCGTGCTGCAGCCGGTGACCAGGAGCGCCGCGAGCAGCAGCACCCGTACGGGCCGCCGGCTCAGAACGTACCGGCGGAGTTGCACTTGGCGCTCTGTACGACGCAGTCCTTCACGCGCTGCCCCAGGGCCGCGTTCTCCCAGGCGTTGAAGAAGTCGCCGTGGATGGAGGAGGCCATGCCCGAGGACAGGGAGAGGCCGTCCGGGTTGCCGCCGGTCGGGTAGCCGATCACGAAGGAGACGGAGGGGATGGCCACCGGATAGGCGCCCCCGCACTTGCCGTTGACGGTGGTGAAGGAGACGTGCGACTTGTGGTCGGGGCTGTCGAGGTGCTTGCCGTCCCAGCAGTCGGGGAAGACGAGCTGGTACACGAGCTTGGCGTTCGGCGCGCACACCGGCCAGTTGCCGTCGGCGCTGCGGCCGATCTCGCCGCCCTCGCCCGCGCACCAGAACTGGTTCACCGAGCCGGCCGGAGTGGGCACCTGAGATCTGGCGTTGCCCGCGATCATCCGGAAGCCCTGCGGGAACGGCACCGTGGCCGTGGGGTCGGCCAGCCGGGACCCGTAGTAGACGATCATCCCCTCGGGCTCGACGGCCTTCCCCCGCTCGTAGAGGGTCGGGATCCAGTAGCTGGAGAGGTCCTTGGCGGGGGCGCAGCTCGTCGCGGTGTGCGCGGCCAGGGACTCCGCCGTGCTGAAGGCGTCCGTACTGCGGTTGCCGAAGAAGCTGTGCATGTGCGACGCACCCGGCAGGCCCGGGGCCACGATCGGGTCGTCGGGCTTGGAATGGCTGTAGACGCAGGTGGCGTTGAACTCCGGGACCCGGACGGCGTTCGCGGGGACGGGCGCCGGGGTCATCGCCCGGAATCCGGCCAGCTGCGCGTCCCACTTCGCCTGGTCCACCTTCACCCAGCCCTGCGAGGAACCGGCGGCGAACGAGAACCAGTTGATGTTCACGAAGTCCCCGGCCCCGCTGCCGCGCAGGACCGCGAACACCGACTGGGGGCCCGCGGGATGGGCGGCCACGTCGGCGGTCCGCGTGGCCCAGCTCTGCCAGCCGCCGGTGGCGGTGATGTCGAACTGCGCGAGCAGCGGGCCCGTCACGGACCCGGTGCGCAGCTCGACGGCGCCGGCGCCCCCGACCGCGGAGGCCACCCGGGCCGAGACGGTCAGGGGGCCGGAGGCGCCCAGGTCGACGTTGTCGAAGCGCATCCAGTCACTGCTCGCCAGGTACGCGGCGTTCTGGCCGCCGCCCGTGTCGCCGGTCGTTTCGAGCTGTACGCCGGACTGCGCCGCGTACGACTCCGCCTGGACGAGCACGGTGTCGGCGGCCCGGGCGGGGGTGCTGGTCACCGTGGCTCCGAGGCTCGCGGCCAAGGCGGTGGCCAGGGCGCCCGCGAGGAGGGCGTGGAGCGTGAACCGGGGTTTTCGCATGGCGAATCCTGCCTGCCGGTGGGGGAGGGGGAGAGGGAGGGCGGAGCGGAGGAAGGGGGCCACCGGGCGGTGGACCGGGCGGCCCCCGGTGGGTCACTGGTAGACGCGCACGTAATCGACGAGCATCCGTGCCGGGAACGGCGTGGTGGCGTCCGTCGGACCGGGCCAGTCACCGCCCACCGCGAGGTTGAGGATCATGTAGTGGGGGTGGTCGAAGATCCACGGCCCGCGGGTGCGCTCCACCTGCTCCTTGTCGAGCGTGAAGACGGTCCGCCCGTCCAGGCTGTAGACGATGCCCTTGCTGGTCCAGTCGGCGGCCCAGACGTGGTAGTCGTCGGAGAAGTCCGCGTCCTGCGGCAGCTTGTACGGGCCGCCGATCCCGCCGCCGCCGTTGTAGGCGGGTGCGTGGACGGTGGAGTACGAGGTCTTCACGTCCTTGCCGAGGACCTCCATGATGTCGATCTCGCCGTTGTACGGCCACGGCCGCCCGGTCAGGAAGTCACCGCCCATCATCCAGAACGCGGGCCACAGCCCGTTGCCCTTGGGGACCTTGATCCGGGCCTCGACGCGCCCGTACGTGAACTGGAACGTGGCCCCGGTGTTCATCCGCGCCGAGGTGTACTGGCAGGTGGTGCTGCCGGTCAGCGGGTCGGGCGGGCAGCCCTTGCCGGGCGTGGCCTCCTTGCGGGCCTCCATGACGAGGTGGCCGGCGCCGTCCGTCGCGGCGTTCTGGTGGTCGGTGTAGTACTCCAGCTCACCGTTCTGTCCGGTGCCCGGGTCCGCCCGCCACTTGGCCGGGTCGGGCTTCCCGGCCGAGGGGCCGTCGAACTCGTCGCTCCACACCAGCCTCGGCGGGTTCGCGGGGTCCGGGGGCAGCGGCGGGGGAGTCACCGGGGCGCCGCCGGTGCCGTACACCTGGAACTCCCACAGCGAGTAGCCGTACGGGGTCGCGCGCTCGGTGCCGTACATCCGCACGTACCGCCCGGAGCCCGAGACGGTCAGGGTCTGTTTGAAGCCCGTGCCCGCCGTCGTGGAGTAGACCGAGGTCCAGGCGTTCCCGTCCGGGGAGACCTGGATCTGGAAGGACTTCGCGTAGGCCGGGTCCCACTGGAGGACCACCTTGCTGATCTGAGCGGGTGCGCCGAGGTCCACGGAGATCCAGCCGGGATCGGTCCAGCCCGTGGTGGGGCTGGTCGCCCAACGGGAGGCGGGATCGCGGTCGAAGGCCCTGGCCGGGACGCACTCCCAGCAGTTCCCGTCGGCCTGCGAGGAGGAGGCCGCGCCCGTCCTGCCGTACGAGAGGAGGGCGTCGCCGCCGCCGCCGGTGCCGGGGGCGCCGTAGACCTGGAACTCCCAGAGGGAGTAGCCGTATCCGGTGGCGCGCTGGGTGCCGTACATCCGCACGTATCGGCCGGTTCCGGAGACGGTCAGGTTCTGGATGCCGCCGGCGCCGGCGGTCGTCCCGTAGACCGTGGTCCAGTTCGCCGCGTCGTGCGAGACCTGGATCTGGAAGGCCTTGGCGTACGCGGCCTCCCAGTTGAGGGAGACCCTGCTGAGCGTGGCGGCGGACCCCAGGTCCACCTGGATCCACTGCGGGTCGGAGAAGGCGCTGGACCAGCGGGTGCCGGCGTTCCCGTCGACGGCGCTCGCGGGGCTGTAGCCGGGTTCGCTGCCGGAGACGGTCACCGATCTGCCCTGCGACAGCAGGGATTCGGCGGCGCGGGCGGGGGAGGCGGGGAGGGTGCTGAGGGTGAGGAGGGTGAAGGCGACGGCGAAGAGTAAGCCGAGGCGGCGCAGCGACGGAGGCACGGCGGCTCCTGGAAACGAGGGGGGAGGGGAAGTGTGGAGGGAGGCGGAGAGGGGGCTGGGGAGCGCTCCCTGAGGGGTGAGGATGGGGTGGCCCCCCAGGGCTGTCAAGGTGTCCCGTCATCCGGTGGACATATGGGCGACTTCGGTTCGTCCCCTGATGGAGCGTTCTCTCGATGCCCGCGCAACCCGCGGTGAGCCGTGCTGACCAGGCAGGATCCGGAGCGGGCCGCGACCCGGTCCGGACGCACGGGCAACCCACTGCGGAACTGCGACTGTTGACAGTCGATCAGGCTCCGGTCCACCATCGCGGGAGAACGCTCCCCCGCGAGCCGTCCGTCCGACCCGGCGGCGCCGCCGAACGGAACGGGCCGGAATGAAAAGACCCACGCTGGAAGTGGTCGCCGCCCGCGCGGGCGTGTCCCGATCGAGCGTCTCCCGTGTCGTCAACGGGGAGGCCACGGTCGCACCCGAGATCCGCGAGGTCGTCCTGCGGGCCGTGCGCGAACTGGGCTACGTGCCCAACGCCGCCGCCCGCAACCTGGTCACCCGCCGGACCCAGGCGGTCGCCGTGGTCGTCTCCGACCCGCCCCAGGGCGTGGTCTCCGACGACCCCCTCTTCTCCACCGTGGTCCGCGCCGTCAGCAGGGAACTGGAGGCCGCCGGAAAACAGGTCGTGCTCATGCTCGCCGAATCCGACCGGAGCCGGGCCCGGGTCGAGGAGTACGTGGCCGGCGGACACGTGGACGGCGTCATGCTCGTCGCCCTGCACGGCACGGACCCGCTGCCCGCGGCCCTGGCCAGGACGGGCCTGCCGGTCGCCTCGTTCAACCGCACCTGCGCCCCCGAGGTGCCGTACGTGGAGCTGGACAACGCGGCCGGCGCCGCGCTGGCCGTACGCCACCTCCTGGCACGGGGTCGGCGCCGGATCGCCACCATCACCGGACCGCTGGACCTCTTCGAGTCCCGCGAGCGCCTCGACGGCTACCGCGCCGCCCTGCGCGACACCGGCCGCCGGTCCATCGTGGCGCTGGGCGATTTCACCCGGGCCTCCGGAGCCGAGGCCATGCGGCAGCTGCTGGAGGACGACCCGGAACTGGACGCGGTGTTCGCGGCCAACGACCTGATGGCGATCGGCGCCCTGCGCACCCTGCGGCAGGTGGGCCTGCGGGTCCCCGAGGACGTGGCCGTCGTCGGCTTCGACGACATCGAGGCCGCCGCGTACACCGTCCCGGCCCTCACCTCCGTACGCAGCCCCATGGCCGACCAGGCCACGGCCACGGTCCGGCTGCTCCTGGGCCTGATCGAGGGAGGCTCCAGGGACCGGGTGGTCATGCCGAACGCCCTCGTGGTCCGCGAATCCTCCTGAGGGAGCGCTCCCTCAGGTCCCGCTCGCCCCGGACGCGCCCGTCACGTCCTGTACGTGCCGCAGGCCGGGCCCCGCCAGGACCTCGTGCAGCTGCTGGAAGACCTGCCGGGCCCCCACGGCGTTCCAGTCGGGGGGGAGCAGCTCGGCGGGCAGGCCCGGGTCGAGGTAGGGCAGCCGGCGCCACTCGGTGAGCATCGGGACGTAGTGGCGGAAGGCCTCGGCGGCGTCGATGCCCTCCTGCAGGGCGAGCTTCGCGGCGACCGGTGCGTACGCGCCGGTGAACGTGGCGTACTGGGCCTGGATCGCCGGGAAGTCCCACCAGGAGCTGACCGCTTCCGGAAGGTCGCTGAACGCGGCGTAGTCGGCGGCGGCGAACAGGTGGACGTACTCGCTGAGGCCGAGCCGGACGAGCATGTCGCGCGCGTCCTCCAGGAGCCGGCCCGGCGCCAGCCACACGCCGGGGGCGATGTTGCCGAAGCCGAGCCAGGTCAGCCTGGTGCGCAGCTGGTAGCGGTGGGCGCGCTCGGACTCCGGTACGGAGAAGACCGCCATGGCCCAGCCGTCGCCCAGGTCCGCCGGTTCGAGGCTGGCGAAGATGCGCCGGTCGCCGGCGTCGAAGACGGGATGGACGGCCGGGCTCAGCCGGTACCCGGTGGCCCCGCGGCGCTCCGGTTCGAGAACGCCCTTCTTCTTGAGCCGGGAGATGGCCGAGCGGACGGCCTGGCTCTCGACGCCGAGTTCCGACATGAGCGTGATCAGGTCGGCGACGGAGATCCAGCCGCCGCTCCCGCGCACGAAGGCCCCGTAGACCGTACTGATCAACGAGCTGGGCCTGAGGGGGCTGTCCGACATGATCACCTTCCCGTGGTGTGGGGTGGTGATCCTATCGAGGGGCGGCGGCCGGGCCGTCTCCGGTCACCCCGAGGCCGGCGTCCCCGGGAGCAGGGGAGCCTCCGCGTAGGCACCGGAGAGCAGATGACCGGCGCCGGGGGCGACGGCCGGCAGGTCGAGGGCGCGCAGCATCTGGTGGGCGGTGCAGACGGCCGCGGAGACGACCGGCTTGCCGAGCAGCTGCTCCGCCTCCTCGATGGCGCCGAGCGAGGGCATCTGCACGCAGGCCGACAGGACGACCGCGTCCGCGTCGGCGTAGTCCAGGGCGCGGGCCAGACCGGGCAGCCTGGCCGGGTCGTGGGCGGCCACGTCGAGGTTGTTCGGGATCTCCAGGGCCTGGTAGTCGAGGACCTCGATGCCCTCGTGGGTGAGGTAGTCGACGACGGTCTGCGTGAGCGGGCGCATGTACGGGGCCAGCAGGGCCACCTTCTTGGCGCCCATCGTGTGCAGCCCGTGGACCAGGGCGCCGGCGCTGGTGACCACGGGGGCGGGGGCCCCGTTCTCCACGGTGCGCCTGTGCAGGCGGTCCTCGGAGGTGCGGTGGTAGCCGAGGCCCATGCTCATGATGGCGACCAGGCAGGCGTAGCCGAGTACGTCGACCCGCGCGTCCGAGAGCTCCACGGCGCAGCGGTCGGAATCGGCGTCCATGGCCTTGAGCTGCTCGGGCGTCACATGGGTCATGCGCATCCGGCTGGAGTGGAAGGTGAAGCGGTCGTCGGGCGCGACCTCCATGCGGGCGCGCAGGATCGCCGGCACCTCGGTTTCCATGGTGACGTTGGAACTCGGGACGATCTGACCGATGCGGTAGGTACGGGGCGGCACGGGGGCTCCTCGATGGTCGGGACGGGGTGTTGGGGCAGGTGTCCGGCAGGGGTCAGCGGGCGTCGACGACGGGGTTGGCGAGGGTGCCGATGATCTCGACGGTGGCCTCGACGGTGTCGCCGGGCACGAGGAACTCGGGCGGGACCATGCCCGCCCCGACGCCGGACGGGGACCCGGTCGCGATGACGTCGCCGGGCTCCAGGGTCACGCCCGAGCTGATGTCGGCGATGAGCCGGGCGATGGGGAACAGCATGTGGCGGGTGTTGGACTTCTGCTTGGTGACCCCGTTCACCCGCAGTTCGAGGTCGAGGTTCATCGGGTCCGGGACCTCGTCGGCGGTGACCACGGCCGGGCCGAAGGGGGCGTAGGAATCCTGGCCCTTGGAGAAGAACCACTGGCCCGAGCGGCGCTGGTCGCGGGCGCTGATGTCGTTGACGATGCTGAAGCCGAAGATGTGGCCGTACGCCTCCTCCTCGGTCACCCGGAAGGCGGCCCGGCCGATGACCACGGCGAGCTCGCACTCCCAGTCGAGCTGCGTGGTGAGGTCGGCGTTGTGCAGGATCGGGGCCCCGGGGCCGGTGACGGCGGTGGCGGGCTTGCTGAACAGCACCGGACGCGGGGGCAGGTCCTTGTCGGTGTCCAGGCTGCGGCTGGACTCCTCCACGTGCTCCACGTAGTTCAGCCCGACCCCGATGATCTTGCCGGGGCGCAGCGGGGCGCGCAGGGTGACGTCCTCCAGCCGGTGTACGGCCCCGGCGGGCCGGTCCGCGGGGTCACCGGCCAGCAGCCGGGCGGCCGCCTCCCGGGCGGGGGCGCCGGCCCGGACGAAGGAGAGCAGGTCGGCGGGCAGGTCGACGCCCGCGTGCCGGGCGAGGGCCGCGAGGTCGTACACCAGGCCGTCGACCTGGGCGCCCAGGCGGTCGGCGGTGCCGGTCATCGGCGCGGTCGTGTAGGTCAGCAGTCGCATCGGTGGCTCCTGGAGGAGAGGCGAAGGGCGGAAGGGAGGGGAAGAGGGCGGAACGGAGGCGGCGCGGGGTGCGCCGCCGCACCGGGACCGGTGTCAGGGCCGGCGGTCCGGTGCGGCGACGCGGCTCAGGAGGCGGGCTGGTGCCCGCCGTTGTCCGGGTACGCCTCTTCACGGTGGAAGCCGAGGGACCGCATGACGGGGAAGTCGTTGAAGGAGAACAGGCAGGCGTCCTCGGACGGGTCGAGGTTGTGGTGCTCGTGCCAGGCCCAGGACGGGACGCAGAACACGTCGCCCTGCTTCCACTCGAAGCGCTGCCCGGCGATCACCGATACACCGCGCCCCTTCGCCGCCGTGTAGATCACCGACCCGGTGTGGCGGTGGGCCAGGGTGGCCTGGCCCGGGCGCAGCAGCTGCATGTGGGCGCTCATGGTGGGCATCACCGAGCCGCCGGTCACCGGGTTGGTGTACTCCGCGATGACCCCGTCGTACGGGGAACCCCCGGTGGCCGAGGCCAGGCCGCGCAGGGCCTCGTAGGTCTGCTCCCAGGGGTAGGCCAGCAGCGGGGAGTAGGGGCGGGTCCACTTTTCGCAGCCGTACGGGAGCAGGTTCGCGGCGTAGGTCAGGACCGAGGAGTTCACCACCTTCCCGGGCTGCTGGTACAGCTCGGGGTGGACCTCGTAGAACCCGGCGTCCAAGGCGTTGACCAGCGGGATGTCCAGGCCGTCCTGCCAGATCACCGGGGCGTCGGAGGAGTCGTTGCCGTGCTCGTGCCAGGTGCCGTTCGGGGTGATGGCGAAGTCGCGCGGGCCGACCTTCAGCTTCTGGCCGTCCACGATCGTCCACGCCCCGGTGCCCTCGTGCACGAAGCGCAGCGCCGCCGCCTGGTGCCGGTGGGCGGTCATCGCCTCACCGGGACCCATGATCTGCAGCCCGGTGTAGAGGAGGCCGGCGGCCGCACTGACGTCCCTGCGGCCGGGGTTGACCAGCATCACCACGCGGCGGCCCGCGTCGTCGGCCCGGACCAGGCCCAGCGCCTTGTGGACCAGGGGGCGCAGTTCCTCGTAACGCCACAGCGCCGGAACGGACTTGGGCTGCGGATACCAGGGCTCGATGTCGTTGGCCACCGTCCACAGCGCACCCGCCTCCAGGGCTTCGAGCTCGCCGTAGTAGGCGGTGAGTTCGGGGGTGTCGGAGACCCGGGCGCGGCCGAGCGCGGTGTCGTCCTGGTCGGTGGTCATGCGTCCTCCTCGGGGGTGGCGGTGGTCGGCAGGGCCGTGTGCGGGACGGTGAAACTGACCGGCCGGCGCGGCCGGTTGTCCACTTCGAGGCGGAAGACGTCGAAGCGGTTGTAGTGCCCGGTGATGTCGTGCATCTGCTTGGGCTGGATGCACCGGTTCAGGTCGATCTCGGCGTAGACGATGCCCTCGACGTCGACGAGCGGCTCCGTGACCGGGCGGCCGTCGGGGCCGAAGATGCCCGACAGGGCGCTGCGCGGCCGGGCGAACAGGGCCCGTACCTCCTCGTCCTCACCGGCGACCGCGTCGACGATCTCGGGCGAGACGGTGGAACAGGCCACGACGGAGAAGACCTTGCCCTCGAAGCTGTGGGCCGCGGTCCGCACGGCGATGGCCTCGGCCATGTCGTAGTCGGTGGGTGCCACGGGCAGGGCGATGTAGCAGGCAGCGTGCACCAGTTCGCCCTGGGCCAGGAGGGTGAAACGGGCCAGGGTGTTGGTGTTCTCCCCGCAGGCCAGGGCGCCGACCGGGCCGACGGGGGTCTGGTGGACGCGCAGGGAACTGCCGTCGCCGCCGGTCCAGGTGAGCTTCTCGGCCCAGGTGGGCACCAGCTTGCGGTGCACGCCGAGCAGTTCGCCGTCGGGGCCGATGGTCAGCAGCGTGTTGTAGAGCACGCCCAGGCTGTGCGGGGCGCGTTCGTTGACGCCGATGACCAGCACGACCCCGTACTGGCGGGCCGCCGCGCGCAGGGTGTCCACGTGCGGGCCGGGGATGTCGATGGACGCGCGCTGCAGGCGCTCGAACCAGGGCGAACCCTGGACCGGGTTCATCGTCCAGTTCCAGTACGGGTAGCCGGGGACGAACGCCTCGGGGAAGACGACGAGTTCGGCGCCCTTCCCGGCGGCCTCCGCGATCAGGGCGACGGCCTTGTCGACGGTGGCGGCGGGATCGAGGTAGACGGGAGCGGCCTGGACGGCGGCCGCGGTGAAACGGGGCAGGTCGTTCGGGGGACGGGTCTCCATGGGAATCTCGGCCGTTCCGTTCAGAGGGCCGGCGCGGCGACGCGCGGCAGCCATCGCTGGTGCACCGGTGCGGCGGGCCGCCGCAGCAGTTCGAGGCGGGGCGGCACCCGGTCGGTGCGCGCCGCCGGCGGCCGCGCGCTGCCGGCCCGCCAGGACCGGGCCCACGGCGCGGCCGGCCCGCGGTACCCCTGCGCCACGGCCGCGTGCAGGGTCCACAGCGGGTCGTGGAGCTGGGCGCGGCCCACCGCGCACAGGTCGGCGCGGCCCGCCAGGATCACCGAGTTCACGTCGTCGTAGGTGGAGATCGCGCCGACGGCGATGGTCGCCACCCCGGTGGTGTTGCGGATCAGGTCGGCGTACGGGGTCTGGTAGCTGCGGCCGAAGGCCGGCCGCTCGTGGGAGACGACCTCGCCGGTCGAGACGTCGATCCCGTCGGCGCCCGCCGCGGCCAGGGCGCGCGCGATGTGCACGGCGTCGGCCTCGTCGAGGCCGCCCGCGGCCCAGTCGGCGGCCGAGACGCGGACCAGCAGGGCCTTCCCGGCCGGCCACACCGTCCGTACGGCGCGCAGCACTTCGAGCGGGAAGCGCAGCCGGTTCGCGACCGGCCCGCCGTACTCGTCGGTGCGCAGGTTGGTCAGCGGGGAGAGGAACCCGGACATCAAATGGCCGTGCCCGTAATGGAGTTCCAGCACGTCGAAGCCGGCCCGGTCGGCGCGCTCGGCCGCGCGCACGAAGTCCCGTACGACCAGGTCCATATCGGTGCGGCTCGCCTCGCGGGGCAGTTGGCCGCCCTCCTCCCAGGGCAGCGGGGACGCGGCCAGGGGCCGGCCCCCGGTGGCCCGGCGGCCGGCGTGGGTGAGCTGGATGCCGAGGCAGGTGTCGGACTGGCCGTGCGCGAAGGCGGTGATCCGGCCCCAGGCGGCCTCCTGCTCGTCGGTCCACAGCCCCGGGCAGCCCGCGTCGGTGCGGCCGTCGGCGCTGACCGCCGTCATTCCGGCGATGACCAGGGCCGCGCCGCCGAGGGACTGGGTGCCCAGGTGGACGAGGTCGAAGTCGCCGGGAACTCCGTCGACGGCCGTCGACAGGGCCATGGGCGGTACGACGATCCGGTTGCGCAGGCGCAGGCCGCCGAGCCGGAAGGGCCGGAACATGGGCGGGACCGGCGCCGAGGCGTTGACGGCGGTGGTGAACTCCTCGTCGCGCACCCGCAGGTTGTCGTAGGTGACCCGGCGGCTGCGGGTCAGCAGGTTGAAGGCGAACTGGTGCGGGTCCTGACCGGTGTACCGGTCGATGTTCTCGAACCACTCCAGGCTGGCCTGCGCCGCCCGCTGCGTGGACTCCACGACGGGCCTGCGCTCGTCCTCGTAGGCGGCCAGCGCGCTCTCCACGTCGGGGTGCTCGTGCAGGCAGGCGGCCAGCGCGAGGGCGTCCTCCATGGCGAGCTTGGTGCCCGAGCCGATGGAGAAGTGGGCGGTGTGCGCCGCGTCCCCGAGCAGCACGGTGTTGCCGTGGCGCCAGGTGCGGTTGCGCACGGTGGTGAAGCGCAGCCACTTGGAGTTGTTGGGAATGAGCCGGTGGCCGTCCAGGTGCTCGGCGAGGACCTCCTCGCAGCGGCGGATCCCCTCCTCGTCACTGGCGCCGGGCGCGAGGTCCGGGCCGGCGGAACCGGCGAAGCCGCCGCGCTGCCACGTCTCCTCGTCCATCTCCACGATGAAGGTGGAACGGGCGTCGTCGTACGGGTACGCGTGCACCTGGAGCGTGCCGAAGTCGCGCTCCTCGACGATGAAGGTGAAGGCCTCGAAGACCTTGTCCGTGCCGAGCCACATGTAGCGGCCCGCGCGCTCGTCGAGATCCGTGCCGAAGGTGTCGGCGTAGGCGGCCCGGGTGGCCGAGCGCACGCCGTCGCAGGCGACCACCAGGTCGTATTCCGAGGCCAGTTGCTCCGGCGGAGGGGACTGCGTGCGGTAGCGGACGTCGATGTCCAGGGCGGCGCAGCGCTCCTGGAGGATCTGCAGGAGCCTCCGGCGGCCCAGGGCGGCGAAACCGTGCCCGCCGGAGGTGAGGGTCCGGCCGCGGTGGCGGACGTCGATGTCGCTCCAGCGGGCGAACTCCGCCGACATCGCGGCGTGCACGAAGGGATCGGCCTGCGCGATGCCGTCGAGGGTCTCGTCGGAGAAGACCACCCCGAAGCCGAAGGTGTCGTCGGGAGCGTTGCGCTCCCAGACGGTCACCTCCCAGTGCGGGGAGATCTGCTTGGCCAGGGCGGCGAAGTACAGGCCGCCCGGCCCGCCTCCGATGACTGCTATGCGCACGGGGCGCCTCCTCGGTTGTTCTCGATCAGTTCGGGGGCCTGCCGGCCCGCCTTCGTGAGGACCTCGCGGACCTCGGCGGGCCACGGGGTGGTCCCGGTCGCGCGGGCGGCGGAATGGGCGATGACCATCCGGCCGCTGGCGGCCACCGCACCGTCCGGGCCCTCGGGGCCCTCCGGGCCCGGCTCGCCGCGGACGGTGAAGGCGTAGTGGAGGGAGCTCGTGCCGACCTTGGTGACCCGCAGTTCGGTCCGTACGGCCTCGCCGAACCAGAGCCGGGCCCGGTAGTCGGCCTCGAAGTGGACCCGGGGCGTGCTGCCGAAGAGGTGCGACAGGCCCAGGCGGCGCAGCAGCACGGCCTCGGCCGCCTCGACCCAGCGGATCACGGTGGAGTGGTGGTAGTGGCCCGCCGCGTCGGTGTCGGTCCACTCGACCCGCCGCTCGACGACCACGCTCGGCAGGTCCGGCACCTGCGCCTCGGGACACCCGGCGGCGCAGCCGCCGTCGTCCGCCGCCGGGGCGCTGGGGGCGGCTTCGGCCGGTTCCCCTCCCCGGGTGCGGAGTTCGGCGCGCCGGAGCTTGCCGGTCTCCGTACGGGGGAGCTCGGCGACGAACTCCACCGCGCGCGGGTACTTGAAGGGGGCGATGGCCGCCTTGACGTGCTCCTGGAGCGTGCGCACGGTCTCCGGGGCGGCCGGGACGCCCGCGCGCAGCACCACGTACGCCTTGACGAGCATCCCGCGCCGCTCGTCGGGGACCCCGACGACGCCGCAGTCCGCCACGTACGGATGGTCGGCCAGCGCCTTCTCGACCTCGGGCCCCGCGATGTTGTAGCCCGAGGAGACGATCATGTCGTCGCTGCGGGCCACGTACCAGAAGTAGCCCTCGGCGTCGCGGACGTAGGTGTCGCCCGTGATGTTCCAGCCGCCCCGGACGTACGTGGTCTGGCGCGGGTCGTCCAGGTAGCGGCAGCCGGTGGGCCCGGTGACGGCGAGCAGGCCGGGCTGCCCGTCGGGGACGGGCACCCCGTCCGCGTCCACCACTGCGGCCCGGTAGCCAGGGACGGGCCGGCCCGTGGAGCCGGGACGGATGTCCCCGTCGGCCGCGGAGATGAACACGTGCAGCATCTCGGTGGCGCCGATGCCGTCGATGATGCGCAGCCCGGTGGCGGCGTGGAACTCCTCCCACACGGCGGCGGGCAGGGGCTCGCCCGCCGAGACGCAGCGGCGCAGCCCGGCCAGCCGGTCGGCGGCGCCCGCGGCCAGGATCGCGCGGTAGGCGGTGGGCGCCGTGAACAGGACGGTCACCCCGTGCGCGGCCACGAGCTCGGCCAGCTGCCCGGGCGTCGCCGTCTCCACGAGCAGGGTGGCGGCCCCGACGCGCAGCGGGAAGACCACCAGCCCGCCGAGCCCGAAGGTGAACGCGAGCGGCGGGGTGCCGGTGAACACGTCGTCGGGCTGCGGCCGCAGGACGTGCCGGGAGAAGGTGTCGGCGTTGGCGAGCACGTCCCGGTGGAAGTGCAGGGTCGCCTTCGGGCGCCCGGTGGTGCCGGAGGTGAAGGCGATCAGGGCCACGTCGTCCGCGGCGGTGTCCACGGAGGCGAAGACCCCGGCCTTGGCCGCGCAGCGGACGGTGAGGTCGTCCTCGCCGGGGCCGCCGTACGCGACCACGCGCGGGGCGGTGGCCCGGCCGGGGCCGGCTTCGGCGTGGGCTTCGGGGGCGGCGTCAGCGGCTGCTTCGGCCGCGGCCTGGAGTTCCTCGATGTAGCGGTGGTCGCACAGGGCGACGGAGGGGCGGCTGATCTCGCACAGTGCGGCGAGCTCGGCGGCGCGCAGCAGCGGCACCGTGGTGACGGCCACTCCGCCCGCCTTGAGCACGCCGAACCAGGCGGCGACGAGCCAGGGGTTGTTCGGGCCGCGCAGCAGCACGCGGTTCCCGGGGAGCAGGCCCAGGTCCTCGGTGAGCACCTGGGCGACCTGGTTGGCGCGCAGCAGCAGCTCGCCGTACGTCCAGCGCTCTTCGGTGGTCAGCAGACAGGGGCGGTCGGGTCCCCAGCGCTCGACGGCGTCGTCGAGGAGGCTGTGGGCGCAGTTGAGCCGGTCCGGGTAGTCCAACTCCTGGAGGTCGAAGTGGAGTTCGGGCCAGAGGTCGAACGGCGGGAGCCGGTCGCGGCAGAAGGTATCGGCGTGCGCCGAAGGGGAGAGCTCCATGGGGCGGCACCTCAATCAGGGAGCAGCGGGGGAGATGGGGCAAGTATCTCGATAAATTGGCGGCCGTCAATTCCTCGCCATATTTTTGTGAGGCGATCGTCCCCCGAGTGGCTGCGGGTCACCCCCTCGGTGGACCTGTCTCGGCCCTTTCCCCGAGCCCCCCGGTGCGCGCGGATCCGCACCGGCACTCGTGTCAGGCGGCCGGCACGCGCACCCGTACGGATTTGCCGAACTCATCGGCCTGGACGCTGAGTTGACCGCCCGCCTCGGTGGCCATCAGGTGCACGATCAGCAGGCCGCGACCGTCCTCGGCGTCCGGGTCGACCTCGCCCCGCGGGTGCGGCAGTCGCGGCAGGGACGAGGCTCCGTCGGCGACCTCCAGCTGGAGCCATCCCCCTCGCAGGGAGATCCCGACGCGCAGGCGGCCCGCGTCGGCGGCGTGCAGGACGACGTTCCCGACCAGCTCGCTCACGGCCAGCAGCAGGACGTCCGCGATCTCCGCGGAGATCTCCCAGCCGTCGAGCACCGAGCGCACGCGGGAGCGGATCAGGGGGACGGTCGCCGCGGTGGGCTCCGCGGCCCAGTGGTCGAATCCGCGAGGCCGGGAGGCGGTCGCGCAGGCCAGGGCGGTCGCGGCGGCCTGGTCGGCGACCGGCTGGATGGTGGGGGGTGCGGAGGTGGGCATGGCGTGCTCCCGGAGGGGAAGGCGACGACATTCGCGCGGTGGCTCGTGTAACTGCCGAGGAACTTGGACTGCCCGTGCTCTTGTGGTCTGCGGAAACGCGTCGCTAGAGTCGTGATTACACGTGTAACACGCTAGGCCTCCTCCCCGGCTCGCGCAAGCATTTCGGACATACGTTACGAAGCCTTGTCCGTAGTCCTCGGCGCTCGGTACTCAGTGCTCCGCGCCGAGTACTCGGTGCTCGCGCGGCCGGGGCGGGACCCCGCACCTGAACCCCTCGGGCCCCCGGGCCCAACAGATTGGAAGGGCCGCAATGACGCAATCGCTCCCCGCCGCGATCGATCCGGCGGACATGACCTGGCCGCCTCCGCCGTACCGGACCCCCGAGTCCGCCGTCGTGGACGCGGACGGGGTCCGCCGCTTCGAGGGGATCACCTACGCGACCTCGCCCGGCTACCGTCCGCGGCTGCTCGACGTCCGGGTACCCGCGGGCGAGGGCCCCTTCCCGGCGGTGGTGTGGATCCACGGCGGCGGCTGGCTGGACGGCGACCGGCGCTACCCGCCGCCGACCGTGCCCGTGGAGCTGCTGCACGGGTCGGTACTGGGGGCCGGGCTGGCCCTCGTCTCGATCGACTACCGGCACAGCCTGGAAGCCCCGTTCCCGGCCCAGCTGCACGACGTGAAGGCCGCGATCCGCTACGTCCGCCAGTTCGCCTCCGTCCTGGGCATCGACCCGGACCGCATCGGGGTCTGGGGCGAGTCCGCCGGCGGCCACCTCGCGGCCCTGGCCGGGGTCGTCGGCGCGAACACCCCGGACGCCGCCGAGCTGGAGGGCGCGCACGGAGTGGGCGCCGGCGACACCGCCGTACGGGCCGTCGTCGACTGGTACGGGGTCTCCGACCTGGTCACCCTCGCCGAGCACCCCATGCCGCCGTTCCCGCCGCTGCCCGGCGGAGCCGAGTTCCCCGACCCGTACGAAGCCCTCCTCGGCGCGTCCGTCGCCGAACGCCCCGAGCTGGCGCGTGCCGCGAGCCCCGTCACGTACGCCGTCGAGGGCTCGGACCCGCCGCCGTTCCTGCTGATCCACGGAACCCTGGACGGACTGGTGCCCTACAGCCAGAGCGAGGAGCTCGCCACGGCTCTCGCGAAGGCCGGGGGCGAGGTCACCTTGACTCCCGTCGAAGGCGCCGACCACATCTTCCTGGGCTCGCCCGACATAGACCGCATCGTCGCCGACAGCGTCGCCTTCCTCGTCCGCCACTTGACCGCCTGAACCCCGGAAAGGTCAACGGCCCGGCCCCGCACCGGCCGCCCCGACACGGGGCGCCGGGCACGGTGCCGGGCCGCTTCCGGGTGGCCGCCCGTAGGCGCGACGGACGCCGCAAGCGGGTGGAGCGGGACACGGACGCCTGGCGCCATGGCTCGTGTGATCATGTGCCGAAAGGCTCATGGCGCGTGGACGGCCACGCGCACTGCGCGCGGAACAACCGCTCTCCCGCACCTGGGGGCCGACCCCACCGTCCCGGATTCATGGACTCTCCACGGACCCGTTCGCGCACCGGCGCCAGGGGCGGACACGGTTCTGGTGGTACCGCCGCCTGGCCGACAGGTCGGAGTGGGGGGTGACGGAACGCGGCACGCCGCAGGTCGTGCCCCGCCAGGCCTACGAGGTCTCGCGCTGGATCAGGACCGCCTCTATCTCGGGCACGGGCGCCGTGGTGCCCGTCTCGATGAGCTCGTGCACGGCGTCGGCGACCATGGCCGGCGAGGCCAGGTCCAGGCGGATCGAGGTCAGCGGGGGGTCCTGGAGCGCGGAGAGGACCAGGTCGTCGGAGCCCACGACCGCCACGTCCTGCGGTACGGAGATCCCCTCGGCCCGCAGCGCGTGGAGGAGCAGGGCGGCGTACTCGTCGTTGTACGCGAACACGGAGTCCAGCCCGAGGCTCCGCCAGCGCCTCGCCAGCGCGGTCGCGGACTCCCGGGTGTACGAGAGCTCCACCGGGGTCACCGTGGCCATGTGGTGGGCGGCGACCGATTCGGCGCCCGCGAGCCGCGGCGCGGCGAACAGGCCGAGGCCGCGCTCCTGGGGCATGACCACGCCGATACGGGTCCGGCCGCGGGCGATCAGGTGCTCGGCGGCGGTGGCGCCGATCAGGGCGTGGTCGAAGCCGATGGTGTGCACGCCCGGGACGGGACGGGAGGCGAAGGCGAGGAGTCCCCGCACCCCGGCGCGCCGCAGCAGCTCCGCGGCCTGCGCGGTGAGGCGGTCGCCGTCGAGGGCGATGACGGCCGCGGGGCGCAGTTCGGCCCAGGCGCGGGCGGCGTCCAGGGAGTCGGTGAAGCGACCCGCGTGCAGGACCGCGGTGTAGCCGTGCCGGTCCAGCTCGCTGTGCAGGTCGTCGACCCAGTCGCTGACGAGGCGGCCGACCGCGGAGATCGACGAGGGCATCAGGACGAGATTGCTGCGGCCGGCCCGCAGGGACCGGGCCGCGGCGTGCGGTACGTAGCCGAGCTGCCGGGCGGCGTCGAGGACGCGCGCGCGGGCGGCTTCGCCGACGCGGTGGCCCTGGGTGTCGTTGAGGACGAAGGAGACCGTGGCGCGGGACACCCCGGCGAGGCGGGCCACGTCGGCGCTGGTCGGGGACGCCGGAACGGGAGTGTCTTTGGCCATGACGTCGATCGACGCTCCTTTTGATCGGCTCGATACCTTCCTTTCGAAGGTTACACGAGTTAGATCAAGGGAGCGCGGGTCCGCCCGGATGGGCGGACCCGGGAGGCGGAGGCGTCACCGGGGTGGGTCGAGCGCCCCCTCGTGCAGGCGCAGGGAGTCCCCGGCGAGGTCGTCGAGGGCGGTCACCACGGAGTCGAAGCGCATCGTGGTGCGGGTGTCCTTCTCGTACGGGCTCCACGTCGGCATGCCCGGATGGTTCGGGTCACCGGTGCGGACGAAGGCGATCCAGGCCTCGTGCATGGTGTGCGCGAGGCCGTCCCGGACGGCGGGGTCGAGGCCGGCCACCAGGGGTGCGTGCGCCCACTGGTCGAAGTTGGCGAAGGCGAAGGGCAGTTCGAGGCAGTGCGCCGCTCCGAGCCGGCCGTCGTATGCGGCCGCGGGGAGGTCGAACTGGTAGGCCCACACCGGGTGGCCCGCCGCTGCCCGCGCTTCGGCCAGCCGGAGGGCCGGCACCCGGAAGAGCTCGTCGGTGATGAGGTCCATCAGGACGCCGGCCGGACCGGCGCCCGGGCGCGCGTGCTCGTACGCCGCGTAGACGCCGGGGGCCGCCTCGGGGCCGAAGGTCTCCGCGATCCGGTCGGTCACCTGCTCCCGGGAGGCCGCGGCGTAGGCCTCGTTGAGGGCGAAGCCGAAGTTGGCCTCCTCCCGGGTCCAGCCGATCATCACCTCGATGCCCGCGGCGGCGCCGTGCAGCAGGGCCTGCGCCGGGTGGCGCGGCAGGGTGACTCCGTCGATCACGGGCAGGAACGGAGTGGGCCAGTACCCCCAGCGCGTGGTCAGCGCGAAGAGCCCGCCCATGGCGCCGATCAGCTCGGGCCAGGGCACGGCGCGCAGCTCGGCCAGGTTCTTGACCCCGGCGAGCTCCAGGTACGCGGCGGTGCGCTCCCGGTAGGCGTCGGGTGCGGGAAGGTCCAGGCCGAAGGGCGGGCTCATCAGGATCACCCGCCGGATCAGGTCCTGGGCTTCCGGCAGCCCGGCGAGGGCGGCCGTGGACACCGCGCCGCCCGACTGGCCCGCGACGGTGATCGAGCCGGGGTCGCCGCCGAAGGCGGAGATGTTCTCCCGTACCCAGCGCAGGGCGGCGAGCTGGTCGGTCAGCCAGTGGTTGGCGCCGGAGCCGTCCGGCCCGTCCTCGGTGTCGGTGTCCGTGTCCATGTCCGTGAGGAGGTAACCGAGCGGGCCGATGCGGTAGTTGATGCTGACGACGACCAAGTCTCCGTCGCGGGAGAAGGTCGCGCCGGAGTAGTTCGGCAGCGACCCGGAACCGGAGACGAAGCCGCCGCCGTGGATCCAGACGAGCACGGGCCGCCGGGCGTCGTCGACGGCGGGCGTCCAGATGTCGAGGGTCAGGCAGTCCTCGTCGAAGGGCGGCGCACCGTGCCCGCCGAGGACGGGGTCGCCACCCTCCATGTGCATCTGCGGGGCGCTGGGCCCGTCGGCGGTCGCGTCCCGGGTGCCGCTCCAGCCCGGATGCGGCCGCGCGGGCCGCCAGCGCGACGTGCCGACCGGGGGCGCCGCGTAGGGCACGGCCCGGAAAACGGCGAGCCCGTCCTCGATCGCGCCGCGGAGCGGGCCCGCGGGCGGATGTGCCACGGGCTGATCGGGCTGATCGGGTCCTGGGGTGGGTGCCATGAGTCGATCCTTCCTGGGCCGCGCGCCGAACGCGCGCCGACCCGCCGAGAATATGGCGTGAAATCTGCGACCGTCAATGTTTCGCGATAACCGGGCTGGGTGGGTGGGATGGGTGTGGCCCGTGCGGGGTGGATGGTCGGGCGGGGCGGATTCGGGCCGTGCGTGCCGCCGCCCGGGTGGGTGCGGCTGTCCTCCACGTCCGTCCGCCGTAGGGCGATCGCCTGGTCACCGAGCGGATGAGGCATGCGTGAAGTCGAGCCGCCCCGTCGGCCGTTGGGTTCTCACCGCGCTGCTCCTGTGGGCTGCCGTCACGGGTTGCGGCCCACAGCAGAACGGACCGACGAACACCTCGCCGAAGGCCGCCCGCGCGGTCTTCGAACCGCCGGCGAAGTTCGACGCCGAGGCCGGTGTTCCGATGCCCGAGGAGGCCACCGCCGGGCTCTTCACCCGCAAAGGGCAAGAGGCGGAGCCGGTGAAGAGTCCCGTGGCGCTTTACGGGGAGAAGGCCTACGTGGGTACGCGGGACCGGCCGCTCGTCTTCGACACCGCCAGCGGCGCCTCGACCGCCCTTGCGCCGGACGTCGCCCCGGTGACGGATCCGCAGGGCGGGTCCTTCGCGTACCCGGTGGCGATCACGGAGGGCGCGGAGCCGCTGGTCCTCGCTTCGTTCGTGGTGGAGCGGCCCGGGACCGGAACGCAGGTCGCACGAACCTCCGTGGAGCTCATGGCGGTTGACGCGGCCGCCGGACGGGTGGCATGGCGGCTGTCGTTGACCGTTCCGGAGTGGGCGAAGAACGTGCGGAGCCCGCTGAGTGCGCGCATCGTCGGTAGCTCGGGCCATGTCGCAGTCGTGGGGATCGGTGCCTTCGCGCCCTCCGCCCACACCACCTACGCCATCGACCTCGTGAGCCGTCGAGTGCTGTGGACGCGTGACCTGCTCAGGGCGGAGGTGGTCACGAAGGGCATGGTGGCGGGCATTACCGAGGACGGGATCGAGAGCGAGTACGGAGCCGTTGCCGGATTCGACCTGGACACCGGAGACCGGCGCTGGCGCGGGGAGGACGGCGAACATCCGGCCGTGGGCACCGGTGACCGCACCTCGTCGCCGTCTCGTGGAGGAGCACGTCCGACTTCGATCTGATCCGTCGCCGGCTCGTCGACCCGCTGACCGGCGTGGTCCGGCACGTCCTCCCGGAGGACTTCGGACCCGCCGAGTGTGCCTACGACGGCATCGGCGCACTCGTCTGCTTCGGGAGCCGGGACGGTCGCTCCGTGTGGGCCTTCGATGCCGCCGGCGGTGAGCTGCTGTGGAAGTTGCCGAACCGGACCGCCTACCGCATCGCGCCGCGCGTGACCGCCGTGTGGCACGGTCGGATCTACGGCAGTACGGAGAACGGCCCGGTGGCTCTCGATGCCCGCACGGGCGAGGGCCTGCCCACGTCCCCCGGCATCGCACCCTACGCGGTCAACGAGTACGTCGGCCTGGCGCTCAAGGGGACGGAGGCAGTGGCCTTCCCGGCGGTCGGGTGACCACGGCGACCCGCACGGCCGCACCCGGCCGGAACCGGCCCGCTGCGGCGGGCCGACCGGCCCGCCGGGTCGTCGGCCCGGCCGTTGCGGAGGGCGGCTAAGTCCAGAGGGTGTCGGCCGCCATGCGTTCGGCCTCCGTTTCCAGCAGGGCGGCGAACGCCCGCCACAGCAGCAGGCAGGCCCCCACTGCGGCGAGGGCGCCGGCGAAGGTGTCGCTCAGCCACTGGGCGTGCTGCCAGGTGCGGCTCCACATCATGGCGCCGGTGTAGCCCGCGCCGAACAGCCACCACCAGCGTCGGCCACCCGGCGGGAACAGCACCACCGCGGCTGCCATCACCAGGGCCACCGCGCTGAAGACCTGGCCGGAGGGGTACGAGCCGTCGTTGACCAGAACCCAGGTGTGCGGGGGTCGCGGCCGGTCGGCCAGCGCCTTGAGCGGCAGCACCAGGAGCACGTTGGCCACGATTGCGGTCGTGAAGACGAAGAGCGCCGACCGCCAGCGCCCGTACATGCACAGGCAGCCCATCAGCAGCAGCGGCACGACCGTGCCCAGTGGCCCGCCCAGGCGGTCGAGAACGGTGGCGAACCCGCTGGCGGTGTCCGAGGGCGAGCCCTCCAGCGAAGCGGCCCACGCATCGTCGAGGCCCTGGAAGAAGGGCTGTTCGTCCACGCGCAGGAGTACTCCCATCAGCACGGACAGCAGGAGGAGTGCCACGCCCCAGGCGAGGGCGTGGCGGGGCGGAGCCGCGGGGACGGGTCTCCTGGGCGGTTGGAGGGGGATCGGGGGCGGGGTGGGGGCGTGACCGAAGAAGCCGGACATGGAGGAACCTTTCGCAGCCGCCTTCCCGGCGTGGGGGCGCACGGGAAGGCGGCGGACGGGCGCGAAGCGCGGGGACGAGCGGAAGCGGGCGCATCGAAGCAGCGGCACCGAAGTGGGCGTGCCGAAGTGGGCGTGCGGAATTGGGTGTGCCGAAGCGGGCGTGCGGAAGTGGGCGTCTGGAAGTGGGCGTGCCCACGCGGGCGTACCCGGGCCGGTTTGCCGAGTCCGGCCGGATCGGCCGACCCGCACCGAGTCGGCCGAGCGTCCCAGGGTGCGCCGGCCCGAAGGCGCGCCGAAGCCGTGGTCGAGCCCCGCAGGGGTGGGCGGGCTCTGCCGGGGCGTGGTGGTGGGGTCGGCGCGGTGCGGCACGGAGTATTGCGGAAGCGTGACCGTCGCCACAAGTGCAAGAGGGTTCTCGGCCGGGCCGGACGCGTCCGTAGGCCGCATTTGGTTGGTTACACGTGATCGACCTGGACTTCGTCTAGGGGTCACGATCTGTACGGAGCTCTGCGTCAACCCTTGGCGAGACCGGTGAGTGAGTGCTACACAGTGTCCAAGCACCTGAAGTGACACGTGTAACAACATCGGGTTAACCGCACAGCAGCCCCACCGCACGGCAGCCCCACCGCACCACAGCAACCCCGCACCACAGCAACCCCGCACCGCACCGCCCGCAGGCACCGCACGCACCGCGCCGAGCAACCGCACCGCGTCAGCCGCCTCGCGCTCGGCGCGGCATTTCCAGGCGACGCCTCGTGCGCAACCGCACCCCCGGCGTCTCCGCCCTCCCCGCGCACCGCACCGGCGGTCCCCCCACGCCACCTCCCCGCTCCGTCCCCCGAGGAGTCGTCATGGCTACGAACGAGATCATCGACCCGCCCGCCCCGGCGGATCCCGAACCCTCCCGCGGACGCGGGCTCCTGCTGCTCCTGCTCGTCGCGAACTCCGCGATGATGGCCGTCTACATGGGCGTCGGCTCCGTCCTCCTGCCCACCCAGATCGCCGCGATCGCCGGCGACGACAAGGTGGCGGTACTGGGCCTCATCGGCGGTATCAGCGCGATCTTCGCCACCGCGTTCAATCCGATCGCCGGCGCCCTCTCCGACCGCAGCGGCCGCCGCAACCCCTGGGTCCTGGGCGGTGCGATCGGCTCGCTCGTGGGCCTCGCCGTCCTCGGCAGCGTCAGTACCGCGCTGCTCGTCGGGATCGGCTGGTGCCTGGTGCAGGCGACCATGAACATCTACCAGGCCGCCGTCACCGCGATCGTGCCCGACCGGGTGCCCGCAGCCCGGCGCGGTACCGCGTCCGCCCTGGTGGGACTGGGCCTGCCCATCGGCGGCACGGTCGGCGTGCTGATCGCCTCCCAGACTTCGGAGCACCTGCGCACCGGCTACCTCGTCTTCGGCGGGGTCATCGCCGGAGCCGCGCTGCTCCTCACCTCCTTCTGCCGGGACCTGCCGCGCTCGGAGCCTGCCCCGGACGCGCCCGCCGCTCCCAACGGGGCCCAGATCAAGGCCTTCCTCTCGGCGCTCGCCAACCACGACTTCCGATGGGCGTTCATCGGGCGCGCCCTGATGGTCCTCGGGTACTTCTCGGTGGTCGGCTACCAGCTCTACATCCTGGGCGACCACATCGCGCTCCCCGCGGGGCTGACCCCGCCCGCCGCGATGGCGGTGCTCACCCCCGTGTCGATGGTCGCGATGGCCGTCTCCACGGTGGTCGGCGGGCTGCTGTCCGACCGCTGGAACCGCCGCAAGGTGTTCGTCGGAGTCTCGGCCGCCCTCGCCGGGCTGGTCATGGTGGTCCCCGTCGTCAGTCCCACGTGGACGGGCATGCTCGTGTTCAGCGCGCTCAACGGCCTGGCCTTCGGATGCTTCATGGCCGTCGACACCGCGCTCGTCACCCTGGTGCTGCCCCGGGCCGAGGACGCCGCCCGCGACATGGGCGTACTGAACATCGCGAACGCCGGGCCCCAGATCATCGCCCCGTTCGTCGCCTCGGCCGTGGTCACCACCCTGGGCGGCTACACCCCGCTGTTCCTGGTCGGCGGCGCGCTCTCGCTGATCGGCGCACTGGCGATCCTCCCCATCCGCAGCGTGCGCTGATCCGGCCGGACCGGACCCCGTAAAGGTCTCCGACCTCGGGTTCCGCCCCCAACCTCCGGGCCGCCCCTCCCGGGCGGCGGCCCGGCCCGCACTCCGGCGGGCTCGCGCCGAGGGTCGCGAGCCCGCCGGGCCCCACCCCTTCCAGGCCGCCCTCACCCGATTCCGGTTCTTCCTACCCAGTTTCCGGTTTCCAGTTCCCCGTTTCCACTTCCTCTCCGAAGGAGCGTTCCTTGCAAAGCAAGCGAGTTCTGCCGTTGGCCGCCCTGCTGCTCTGCGCGCCGGCCCTCGCCGGTACGGTGCCCGCCGCCGCGGCCGAGCCGCAGGCAGGGCCGGCGCCCGCACCGGTGCCCGCGGGCCCGCTGCGGATCCTGCTCACCAACGACGACGGTTACAGCGCGCCCGGCATCCGGCTGGCCTTCGCGCGGCTGACCGCCGCCGGGCACGACGTCACCATCGTGGCGCCGCTGACCAACCAGAGCGGCGCCGGTACGAAGACGTCCAACTCCCCGTCCCTCACGGTCCGCCACCCCGAGCCGAAGGTCTGGGCGGTCGACGGAACCCCGGGCGACTCGGTGAACTTCGGGCTCTCCGAGGTGTTCGAAGGGCGAGCGCCCGATCTCGTCGTGTCGGGCACCAACTTCGGCCCGAACGTGGCCGCGCTCGCCAGCCACTCCGGCACGGTCGGCGGCGCCGTCGCCGCGCTGGACGCCGGCGTGCCCGCCATCGCCCTGAGCACCGGTGGTCTCTCGGCCCCCGACCCCGTCACCACGGTCAACGCGATGGGTCCGACGCTCGACTTCGCCGTCAAGCTGATCGACCGGCTGCGCTCGCGCGCCCGTTCCGGCCCCCTGCTGCCCCAGGGTGTCGGCCTCAACGTCAACCACCCCGTCATCGGCGCCGACGGGAAGGGCACCCCGGCCGGGGTGGCCACCACCTTCCAGGACGCGCAGGCGCTCCTGAAGGCCGACTTCACCGATGCCGGCGACGGCACTTGGAAGGTCGGCGTGACGGTGGACCTGAAGACGCCGGCCCGCGGCAGCGACGTGGAAGCAGTGGCGGCCGGGAAGATCGCCGTCAGCCCGATGAACGCCGACTGGAACACCGGACCGGTCGACTTCGCCGTCACCGCCGCCCTGCTCAACGGGCTCCGTCCGTAGGCAACCCGGCAGTCCCGCCGACCACACCAGCCGGCCTTCCGGAGGCGGGGCGGGCGTTCCGCGCCCCGTCCCGCCCCCGGACGGTCCCCGACCCAGGAGTACGGATGCAACGGCTCTCGCACCGGATCGCCCGGCTTTCCACGGCAACGGCAAGACCCTTATTCGCCACGGCACTTGCCCTCACCGCGCTGATCGCCACCGCGCTCCCGGCCGCCGCCTCTCCCGGCGGGCTTCCCGGCGGAGTTCCGGGCGGCCCGCCGGACGGCTCGCCGCGCCCGGTGGTCTCCGTCGCGCAGGGCGCGCTGCGCGGCCGCGCCCACGACGGGGCGCAGGAGTTCCTCGGCGTGCCCTACGCCGCCGCACCGGTCGGGGAGAACCGGTTGCGCGCCCCGCAGCCGCCCCCGCGCTGGAACGGAGTGCGCGAGGCCGTCGAACAGGCCCCCGCCTGCCTCCAGTTCTCGCCGTTCGGGCTGCGCGACCCCTCGGCCGTCAGCGAGGACTGCCTGTACCTGGACGTGTACCGGCCCGGCCGGGCCCGCGCGGGGGCCCGGCTGCCGGTGATCCTCTGGATGCACGGGGGCGCGTACAGCCAGGGCACCGGCACACAGTTCGGCGGTCGCACCATGGCCGAGCTGACGGGCTCCGTCGTGATCAGCATCAACTACCGCCTCGGCCAGCTCGGTTACCTGGGCCTCCCCGAACTGGGCCGCCAGAACGCACTGCGCTCCGGCTCCTTCGGCCTGATGGACCAGATCCAGGCCCTGCGCTGGACGAGGGAGAACATCGCGGCCTTCGGCGGTGACCCGGGCAACGTCACGGTCTCCGGCCAGTCCGCGGGCAGCGGTTCGGTGTGCGGACTGCTCGCCGCCCCGCCGGCGGCCGGGCTGTTCCACCGGGCCGTCCTGCAGAGCGGGCCCTGCACGCTGCTGCGCACCCCCGACGGCGCGCGGGCCGAGTCCGAGGCGCGGGCCTTCGCCGCGAGCGCGGGCTGTCCCGATCCGGTCGGGGTCGTGGCGTGCCTGCGCTCCGTTTCCGGGCAGTCGCTGGTGGACGCGGCCCGTACGCTGCCCACGTCGGGTCCCGCGTCGGGCGACGGCCTGCTGCCGCGGGATCCGGCCGCCGCGATCGCGGCCGGGGTCTGGAACAAGGTCCCGGTCCTGATCGGGAGCACCCGCTCCGAGGCGCGCCTGTTCGTCGCGCTGACCCAGCCCGCCCTGACGGCGGAGCAGTACGCGCAGCAGGTCCTCGCGGGCTACGGCGCGGCCGGGCCGGAGGTCCTCGCCCGCTACCCGGTGGCCGCTCACGGATCCCCGTACCTGGCGCTGTCGGCGGTCATGACCGATTCGACGTTCGCCTGCGAAACCGCCCGGACGGCGCAGTCGTTCGCCCGCCAGGTACCCACCTTCGCCTACGAGTTCGACGACCCCGACTCGCCGACCCTGGCGGGCGCGCAGGTCCCCGGCCTGGACGAGTCGAACGCGCACAGTGCCGAACTCGCCTACCTGCACGACTTCACGATGGGCGAGCGGCCCCTCAGCTCCGTCCAAGTCGCCCTGGCGACAAGGATGAAGCGCTACTGGGGCGCCTTCGCCCGCCACGGTGTTCCCGCGGTCGCGGGCCAGGCCACCTGGCCGGCCACCGGACCGGGCGGCACGGTACTGACGCTGGCGCCCGAGGGGGACCGGCCCGACCGGGCCTTCGCGGCCGAGCACCAGTGCGGCTTCTGGCGCGACCAGCCCGCCCGGCCCCTCTGAGCGGGAGACGAGACCCGGTGGTCCCCGTACGGGGGTGATCCGCGCGCGCGTCAACGCGCGAGCGCGGAGCTCACCCTTGGGTGATCACCGAAAGGGCGGCGGCCCGGGGGGTGCCGCCACGCCGCCGGATGCCCCGAGGGCCACGGTCCCCACGGGCATCCGGCGGTTTCCCGCGTCCACGGCGCGGGTGCGGGCCGCGCGCCGACGGGGGATCGCCGCGCGGAACGGACCGCGCGCGATGCCAGCATGCCCGTTCGGGCAACGGAACCCAGGCGAAGCCGTTGCGCAGGCACGGGAGGTGGGAACGTGACCGCTCAAGCGGTGGGCACGGCGGCTCGCTCGACGCTCGCAGGGCGCAGGCCCGCGGAGGCGCCCGCGGACCCCGCCGGGGTCGCGGACGCGTCCGGATCCGCGACCCCGGCGGGGTCCGGAGCGGGCCCAACGGGCACAGCGGCCCCAAGGGTCGCAGTGACCCGGGCGGCAGGAACCGCGGCGGTCTCCGGGCCGGCTCCGCGCCGCACGGATCCGGAGCTGCTGCTCGCGGCCTCGGTGCTGCTGGCGGACGCCGCCCTCACGGCGAAGCAGGCGGGCGCCGAGCTGACGGGCGCCCTCAGCAGCTGGCGGGTGGGACTGGAGGCGCTGCGCCGCCCCGCCTGGGCGCTCGGTACGGCCGTGTCGTGCGCACGTGCGCTGACCAGCCCGGCGGGGCTCGGATTCGGGGCCAACGGCGGAGTGGCCGGGGAACTGGCCCGGATCGCGGGAAACTTGACGTACCGCAGGCCGGCCGCCGTGGCGATGGCCGTGGACGCCTTCGCCCTGCGGATCAGGGCGATCGCCTCCGATCACCCCAATCTGGACTCGCCGCTCGCCAGGCGGCTGACCGACGCCATGGTGGCGGGGAACAGGCTGGAGGCGCTGCGCGCCACGCACGCGCTCGTCGAGCGCCTGGGAGTCACCCGGGCCCTGACCACGATGAGCCCTGTGATCATGGAACTGTCCGCGCTGCTGGGCCTGCTCGACGAGAACCCGGTCAACGACGAGTTCTCCTGGGTGACGCTGGCCGGCGGAGTGCCGGTCACCGACCCCTTCCTCGGACTGCCGAGCACCCTGCTGAAGTACCTCAACCCGGGCCCCGGCCGGGCCGAGCGGGCCGACGCGGACTCCATCCTGGACAAGGTGCTGGCCGCGTCCGGAAACGACATCGTCAGCTACGTCAACGACATCGGCGCCCTCGGCAATCACGGGCTGGTGCTGCTGCGCCGCATCGAGTGCGCGGACGGCGTCGTACGGCACGTCCTGCTGCTGCCCGGAACGAGCTTCGGCCTGCTGAGCAACAGCACCCCGCAGGACCTGGTCGGAGCGTTCGACGGGCTGCTGCGCACGGATACGACGTACACGCGCGCCGCGCGCAAGCTGCTGGTGCGGGCCGGGGTGCCGGCCGGGTCGGAGCTCATGATCGTCGGGCACAGCCTGGGCGGCATGACCGCGATGAACCTCGCCGCGGACGTGGAGGTTTCCTCCCGCTACCAGCTCACGCACGTGATCGCCGTGGGCTCGCCCATCGACGGCAAACGGCCCGCCGACCACACCACCCGGGTGATCAGCCTCGTCAACAACCACGACGTGATCCCGATGATCGACGGCCGCGGCCCCGCCTCGCCCAATGACATCCCCGCGAGCTGGGTCGAACTGGCCTGGCTGGACGAGTCGTACGACTACCCGCTGTCGCACGCTCCGCAGGCCTACTCGGACACCCTGCGCGGCCCCATGGCGCACCACCGGGAGACGGTCAACGCGCTGATCGGCGCCTACGACGGCCGCATCGTCGGCAACCAGCCCTACATGCTGCGCGACAAGTGACCCAGGGAGACAGCGAGATGACCTCCGACCACGACGGCGACTCCACGGCCAAGACCGCCCCGCGACCCCCCGAGACGGCTTGGGCCCTGGAGAACGCCGTGTTCACCGCGGCCATGGTCGCCCAGCGCCTGCCCTGGACGGACGCCGTGGCCCGCGCGCTCGGCCTGGAGCACCTGACTCGCGAAGGGGTGCGGCGCGCCCTGCTGGAACACCTGCGGCGCACCCGCTCCGGGCGCCCGGTCCGGCTGCGGACGCCCTTCGGGAACTTCCTCGTACCGCTGACCCCCGAAGCGTCCGAATCCCTCCTCGTCCGGGCGGACGAGGAGCGGGCGTTGGAGCCCGCGGTCGGGCTCACGGACGCCGGACAGCGGTACGGGCTGTCCCCGCACACGGCGCTGACCTGGGAGGGCGTCGCACCGGGAGGTGAACTGCCGACGCTCGTGACCCAGTACGCCGACGAGGCGGTCGAGGGCCGGCGCGGGGACGGCACCCTGGAGTGGCAGGCCTGGGGCCGGACCACGGCGGCGCTGGCCCGCCACCTGGTGGCGGGCGGGGCGGCCGCCGAGGACACCCTGCTGAGCGAGATCGTCACCCGGGCCGCCACGGCGGACGGCCGGGGTGCCCGCGCGGACTTCGAGGCCGCTCTGCGGCGCAGGACGGCCCGCTACCTGGAGGGCCCGGATCCGGACTCCCTGGTCGGCCGGCTGGTCGCGGCGGGAGCCTCGGCGGACACCGTGTCCGCCGCGGTTGCCCACGCGCTCGCCCTGGTCACCGGGGCCGCCACCGCCACGACCCTGCAGGCCCTGGCCCTGCACACGGTGGAACCGGCGGCCGCCCCGGAGGAGGCCGTGGCCCGGGCGCTGCGCCACTACCCGCCGGTGGCCGCCGCCGTGCACCGGGTACGCGCGCCGTTCGTCTGGGAGGGCCTCGGGATCGGCGCCGGGACCGAGATCCTGTGCGCGCCGGGCTGGCTCCCCGCGCCGAAGGGCGGCGCCGGGCCGGGCGCCTGGCCGTCCGCGCTGTGCGGGGCGCCCGGCGCGTGCGCGGCGACCCGGCTCGCGGTGCTGGTCGCCGAGGAGCTCGTCCGCGCGATCACCGCGGCCGCCCGGCCCTTCCTGGTCTCGCCGCGGCTGACGGCCGGCCGGCTGCCGGGCACCCTCGAAGCGGGCTCGCTGCTCGTCTCGCTCCGGGAACTCGCGGGCGGCCGGGGTGACGGCCGGGTGACGGTCGGCAGGCCGTCGGTCCTGCCGGTCCCGGTGCGCGGCTGTACGTCCGGGTCCTACGGGGCCCTGGCGCAGACCAGCGCGGAACGCCTGGCGGCGCACGCGGAGAGCCTCGCGGCCTGCGCCGGGGCCGAGGGCTGGGACCGGGACGAGGCGGGGGAGGGTTTCCGCATGGTCCTGCTCGACCACGCGGGACGGTGCGCGCGGGCGGCCGACGGCGTGCGCAGGGCGGCCGACCGCCTGGCGGACTGAGAGGTGGGACCCGGGCGGCGCACGGTCGCCGCCCGGCTACCAGAAGGGCGTCTCGCGCCTGCCGCGCTCCCGGTCCACCAGGGACTGCACGGCCTCCTGGGCCTGGTCGCACATCCGCCGGGCCGCAACCTTGCGCACGGAGTAGGACTCTGGCCGGGGCGGTGCGGGGATGGGCTCGCCCACGGTGATGAGCCACTTCGCCGGCAGCGGGAGGAGCGTGGTGAGCGGGAAGTAGGGGAGGTCGAACAGGCGGGCCAGGGCGGGGACGTCACCGAACTTGGGGTACGCCTCCTCGGCGCCGATCACGGACACCGGTACGACGGGAGCCCCCGCCTGGACGGCGGTGGCCGCGAACCCGGGGCTGAACGGGCGCAGCCGGTAGCGGCTGCGGAAGGGCTTCTCCAGACCGGAAATTCCCTCGGGAAACACCCCCACGAGTTCCCCGGCCTTCAGATGTTCCAGCCCGAGTGTCGGATCGAGCGGAAAGGCGCCCATTTTCCTGGCGTACGAACCGATCACCGGAAATCGAAAAGTCAGAGATGCGGCCGGAACGTTCAGGGGGCGGTTCAGAATGCGGGTGAGGGATTTGACGAGGACGAACGCATCGAGTCCCCAGGCGCCCGAATGGTTGGCCACGATCATGGCCGGCCCTTCCTCCGGGATGTTCTCCCAACCGGTGACCTCCAGGCGGAAGTAGTCCTCCATCAGCCAGTCGAGCAAGCGGTCCCAGGCGCTCTCCCCGGCTTCGCCCAGCCGCTCCTTCGCGTAGCGGAACTCGGCGGCCCCCGCCTCCATCACGTCGGTCACGCTTTCTGACACGAGTATTCTCCTTTTCCTGCCGGTCATCGGCGCCACCTTGGCGCAAGGGCCGCAATATCGCAAACAGGAGCTGTCATGACCAGTTCGGCCCCCGAATCGACCGGATCGATGATTGATCTGATCGGCGAAATCATCCTTTCGATGGGGGAGTCCTCTGCCGAGGACGTCCACGCCGGTGCCCGGATGGGGGACCTGCTGACCGACTCGCTCATGGTGGTGGAGATGGCCATGGCCCTGCAGGAGAAGCTGGACGTCAAGGTGGACGAGGAGGAACTCCGCGACGTCACCGTCGCCGAGTTCGCCGCGCTCATCGACGCCCGCCGCGGCTCCGTGGTGCCCCCGCGGGACGGCGCCGCCCGGTAGCCGGGCCCGGCCGGAGCCGGGCCCGGCTCCGGCCGGGCCTAGCGGGCGCCCGCCGAGGCGTGGGCCGGCGGAGCGGCGGTCGCCGCCGGCGCCGACGTGGCGTGTACGGCGTCGAGCTGGGTCTCCATGTCGTCGAGCGCGCTGCGCACCGCGGCGATCCGCAGCAGGAGTTCGTCGGCGGCGTCCGGCGGCGACTGCTTCGCCAGGAGCAGGGAGCGCTTCTCCTCCTTCTCGGCCTCGTCCTCCATCTCCCGCGCCTCCTCAAGGGCGTTGAGGACCACCCCGATCAGGACGTTGACCAGCACGAAAGAGCCGAAGAGCACGTAGGAGGCGTAGTAGAGGAGGCTCAGCGGGGAGATGGCCAGCCCCGCGTGGACGGCATCTCCGAGCCCTTCGAGCGTCATCAGCAGGAACAGGGTCAGTGCGGCCCGGCCGATGGACCCGTAGTGCTGCGGGTCGTGGTCGGCGAAGCAGATCCAGCCGATCATCGCGTACACGTAGACGATCAGCGCGCCCACGAACAGGAAGCTGACGGTACCGGGCAGGCTGCGGCCCACCGCGACCAGCAGGACCCGCAGCTGGGGCATGAACCGGGCGGTGCGCAGGACCCGGGCCAGCCGCAGCAGCCGCAGGAGCGTGGTGTTCTCCCGGAGGAACGGGATGAAGGCCGAGGAGACGACCAGCAAGTCGAAGATGTTCCAAGGGTCTTGGAAGAAAGCTTTCGGCCGGTCGGCGTGAGCGCCGAGGCGGAGCAGCATCTCCAGAGTGAAGGCGATCACGCAGAAGCGCTCGGCCGCCGAAAGGAGGCCGTCGTACTCGGCGGAGAAGCCGCTGTACGTCTCGGCCCCCAGCAGTGCGGCGTTGAAGAGGATCACCGCGAAAACGGTGAGCGAGAACGCGGGCGCCTCGCACACGTCGCGGCAAGGTGCGGCAAGCCTTCCACGCCAGGTGTCCACCGCGGTCGGGTCGGTCATCGTGCTCCCTCGTACGGGCCACCGGCCGCCCCCGGACCCGCACGCGCCGGCTGCGCCGCGACGGAAGACGAGGCAGCCGAGGCGATGTTCATGTTCCGGGTCGTGTAACGCCGTACGGGCGAAATCGAGACGCCCTGGCGCGCTACATCGCCCGATCGGGGACCCGACCCGCCCCGTGAGGGCCGGGGCGCGGTGTGCAGGATGGGCGTATGACGAGTCGTGATGGTGGGACCGGACAGGCATGGGCCGCCCTGGGCGGCCCGGAGGAGCTGGCGGGGCGGGTCGGCTACGAGGGGCCGAGCGGCCTGGGGGACGGGCCGCTGCCCGTACGGGAACTCGCGCGGGCCACCGTGGGCGTGTGCGCGCTGGCCGCCGCGGAACTGGCCGCCGTACGGGCCGGGGGCGGCGCCGACGACGTGGCTCCGCTGCTGGTCGACGAAGGGGCCGTGGCCACGGCGTTCGTCAGCGAGCGCCACCTGCTGGTGGACGGCCGGACGCCCGTCACCTTCGCGCCGCTGTCGGGCTTCTGGCGCGCGGCCGACGGGTGGGTGCGTACGCACGCCAACTATCCGCACCACGAGACCGCGTTGGTGCGCGTCCTGGGTGCCGGGACCCGGGAGGGCGTGGCCGCGGCGATCGCCCGGCGGCGGGCGGTGGACGTCCAGGAGGAGGTCTACGCGGCCGGCGGTCTGGCGGTGGCCGTGATGACGGAGGGCTACGGCGCGCCGCAACCCCTCGTGGAACGGACCGGTTCGGGCGGGTGCGGACGGCCCCTCGGGGCGGTCGCCGCGGACACCGGGCTGCCGATGGCCGGGGTGCGGGTCCTCGACCTGACCCGCGTCATCGCGGGGCCGGTGGCCACCCGGACCCTCGGACTGCTCGGCGCGGACGTCCTGCGGATCGACTCACCGGGCCTCCCCGAATCGGACGACGCTTACGCGGACACCGGCTTCGGGAAGCGCTCCGCCCTCCTCGACCTGGAGGAGACGGGGGACCGGGCGGTGTTCGACGAGCTGCTGGCCGGCGCGGACGTGGTGGTGACGGGCTACCGGCCGGGGGCACTGGAGCGGTACGGGCTGGGCGCGGAGGAACTGCTCGCGCGGCGGCCGGGGCTCGTGGTGGCCGAGCTGTGCGCGTGGGGCAGGCGGGGCCCCTGGGCCGGCCGCAGGGGCTTCGACTCGCTCGTGCAGGCGGGGTACGGGATCTCCACGGCCTGCGGTGACGGGCACGGCCCCGGGGTGCTGCCGGCGCAGGCACTGGACCACGGCACGGGGTACCTGGCGGCCGCCGGGGTGCTACGGGCCCTCGCGGAGGGCGGTGGCCAGGCCCTGCGGTTCTCCCTGGCGGGAACGGCGTCGTGGCTGGTCCGGGAGGTCCCGGGGGCGGGCGCCGCCGTACCGGGGTACGCCCCGCAACCGTGGCTGCGCGAGACCGCGTCGGGCTACGGACCCCTGCGGTACGCGGCCTCGCCGCTCGGGGGCCGCGGCTGGGAGCGGGGCCCCTCCCGCTGGGGGACGGACCGGCCCGCCTGGCTCTGAGCCGGGGCGCACCGGGGGCGGGTCCCGCGACGAGGCGGGGCCCCGGCCAAGGTGTCGGCCGGGGCCCCGCCGGGTGGTGCCGACCGCCTCCGGGGGTGTGGAGGCGGCGGGGGTCTATGGGTTCGGACCGGCGGCTCAGAAGTAGACGTTCCAGGTCACGCTGACCGAGGAGGACTTGCCCGCCGCGTCGGTGACGGTCAGGGTGCTGCCGCCGAACCCCCAGGTGGTGGGCGAGCCGGTGATGACACCCGTGGTGGTGTTGATGGTCAGGCCGGCCGGCAGACCCGTGGCCTTGAAGGCGTACGGCTTGGTGCCGCCGGTGGCCTGGAGGGCGAGGGTGACGGGCTTGCCGATGTAGACGGTCTGGTTGCCGGGGCTCGTCAGGACAGGGCTGGTGCCCGTGACGGTGCTGACGGTCCAGGAGAAGGTGGCCGACGCGGTCTTGCCCGCGTTGTCCGTGGCCGTCACGGTCACGTTGGAGGTGCCGGCCGTGGTGGCGGTGCCCGTGATGGCGCCCGTCGAGGAACCGATGCTCAGGCCGGCGGGCAGGCCCGTGGCCGACCAGGAGTAGGGCGCGGTGCCGCCCGCGGCCTTGACCGTGAGGTTGGCCGCGGCGCCGACGGCGGAGCTCTGGCTGCCGGGGTTGGTCACGGACAGGGCCGTACCCGCGGTCGTGATCGTCCAGGAGAAGGAGGTGGAGCCGGTCTTGCCGGCGTTGTCGGTGGCGGTGACGGTCACGTTGGAGGTTCCGGCCGTGGTGGGGGTGCCCGTGATGGTGCCGGTCGAGGAGGCGATGGCCAGCCCGGCGGGCAGGCCGGTCGCGGACCAGGTGTAGGGGGCCGTGCCGCCCTCGGCGCTGTTGCGCAGCTCGGGTATCCGGGCGCCGATGACGCCGCTCTGGGCCGAGACCGCGGCGACGGTGACGTTGCCGGGCTGCGGGGTGGTGACGACCAGGGCCAGGTTGAACCTGGTCAGGGCCTCGACCACGGGCTGGAAGATGGTGAACTTCTCACCGCTGCCCGAGGTGCAGGTGGCACTGCCGCCGCCGGAGTGCAGGCCGACGCCCTTGCCGCCGGTCGCGGTGACGTACGCGCCGCCCGAATCGCCGCCCGCGGAACAGGCGTTGGAGTACGACAGGCCGTCGATGACCACGCTTCCGTAGTCCACGCTCTGGTTGACCTTGGTGACCTCGCCGCACCGCATGCCCGTGGTCTGCCCGGAGCGGCAGATCGCGGTGCCGACCACGGCGTCGGCCGAGCCGGTGACGGCGATGGCGGTGTGGGTGGAGTCGCCCGCGACGTAAGGGGAGAGGTTCCACCCCGACTGGTCCACGTCGACGACGCCCATGTCGCCTTCCCGGGCGTTGATGCTGCTCTGCCCGTCCTTGTTGGACGTGCCCACGCGGGTCCCGTCCTTGCCGTAGGCGGCCTGGTTGGCGTCGTTGGTGCAGTGACCTGCCGTCAGGAAGGTCTTGGCGCCCCCGGTGACCCGGGTGGCGGCGAAGCCGATGGAGCACGGGCTCTCGCTGCCCGGCACCCACTTGTCGCCGCCGGTCACGTCGGCCTGCTGCCGCGGGCTGTCGGAGGTCTCCGTGACGTGGACGATGCCGCCGAGGGCGGCGAGGCGGGCCACGAAGGCGTCCGTGGAGGCGTTGCGTGCCGTCCGGTCCACCGTGACGTCGATCCGGTTGTTCCGTACGTCGGGACCCCACGACACCACACCCGCGATTCCGGACCCGATGTCGCGCGTCACGGTCCGGGCGGTGGCGGCCAGTTCGGCCCGGCTGTAGCGGGCCGGTCGGGCGACGGCGCCCGCCTCCCGCACCAGCGCCGCGTCCGCCGCAGTGGAGACGGCCGCGTTCAGGCGGCCCGTGGAGGAGTCGAACCACATGCCCGCCACCCGGTCGCCGACCCGGCCCCGGACGAGGGTGGCTGCCCGGCCGGCCGCCGCTTCGTCGGCGATCCGGTCGCGGGCCTGGTCGGCGGAGAGGTGCAGATCGCGCTGCAGGGCCTCGAGGACCCGCGGGGACACGGACGGTCCGGGCTGCGCGGCCACGGTGGCGTGTGCGGGCAGGACGCCCAGGCCGCCGAGCGCGACGACGGCCGTGACGGAGGCGGCCGTAACGGAGGCCCACTTGGACCTGATTGGCAGATTTCGCACGGAATTCCCTTCATGGGGGCGGACCGGAGGGGTAGGCCGGTACGGATGCGGGTCCCGTGGGGGAGCACGGGACCGTTTCACACCCCGGGGCCCGCATTCCGGGGAGCCGCGTCCGCGCACTCCGGGGTGGCCAACAGAGTGATCCCGGGCCGGTGTCGGGAGCATCGGAGGAATCCCTTGCTGCCGACCGCGCGGAGTACGGGGACCGCGGGCACCACGAGGGCCACTCGGCGGGGCTGACTCAACACGGCACGTCCCGCCCCGCGTTGGTTGCCGACGTCGACCGGTCGGCGCATGCCCGCCCGGCGCGGGCGGCGGCCCGCGCCGCGCGCGGAGCCGGCGTGCCGGGCCCGTCGTGCCGGGCCCGGCACGGAATGCGGCGAGCCGTCCGGACCACGCCCCCGCTCCTCCCGTGGAGGGCAGTGGTGCTCCGGGTCTGCCACCCCGCACCCGGAGCGCGGACGGCCCGCCGTCGCACCACCATCACCGGGAGCGGCACCCCTTGGCATCAGGGGAATCCCTTGATCCTCCGGCCCGGCCGCGTCCGGCGTTGTCACGGGAACCGACGCCGCCTACGGTGCCTCCTCGTGACGCCAGACAGCGATGTGGACCACCCCGCGGGCCTCGCCGACTCCGACGGCCCCGCCCACCCCGTGCCGTGCGCGGGGGCCCGGCGCGCGGTGTCGGGCGCGGCCGCCCACGCGGCCGGAGTGCTGGAGCGCGACGGGCGGGTGGCGCTCGCCGGCCCCTGGGGCGCGGGCAAGACCACCGTCCTGGAGGACGTACTGGGCACCCTGCCCTCTGGCCCCGGCCCCGGCTCCGGGCGGACGGTGCTGCGCGTCACGACGGTCGAAGAGGACCGCGACCACGTCTTCGGCGCGCTCGCCCAGATGCTGTCCCACTGCGGCGCCGCCCAGCTCGCGGCGCTCTCCGGCAGGCAGAACGAGGTGATCGACCGGATCCTGCACCGGGGCGCCGACGAACCGCTCGCCGCCTCCGAGCAGTTGCCCGCCCGCCTCGCGGTGACCGCGCTGCTCGCGTCGGACCGCTGGATCCTGGCCGTGGACGGGGCCCAGTGGCTCGACCCGGCCAGCGCCGACGTCCTCGGCTACGCCCTGCGCACCCTCGCCGCACCGGGTCTCACCGCGATCGTCACCGAACGTGTCCACGGCCGGGCGCAGTGCGCAGCCCGGCTGCTCGGCGGCCACCCCGTCCAGGTCGACGTGGACCCGCTCGACGCCGAGGAGACGGCCACCCTGCTCGACGCGCACGGCCTGCCCACCCGCTGGGCGGGCCCCCTGCAGAGCCACTGCGGCGGCCACCCCCTGCTGACCTCCGTGTCCTGTACGGCACTTGCGCGACTGCCCGCCTCGCAGCGGCACCGGCCCGCCATGGCCGAGCAGACGGTCGACGCGGCCGGAGCCTGGCTGCGCGCCACGCTGGGCGAACCCGCCCGGCACACCCTGTTGCTCGCCGCCCTGACGAGCCGGCCCTCGCTGCCGCTGCTCCTGCGGGCGGGCCGCTCCGATGCCGAGGAACACCTGGCCCAGGCCCAGGCCGCCGGGGTGCTGAGCGTGGACGCCGCGAGCGCCGTCCACTTCACGGCGACGGCCCTGGCCCGGGCGGCCGCCCGCTCCGGGGCCAGGCACTTGCGTGCGGCCGCCCACCTGACGCTCGCGCGGGCCGTCGGAGACCCGGTGCACGAGGTACGCCACCGGGCGCTGGCCGCGGACCTGCCCGACCAGGGGCTGGCCGAGGACACCGAGACCGCGGCGGCCACCGCCCGCGAGGCCGGCGAACGGGCCCTGGCCGCCGAGCTGTTCCTCCTCGCCGCCGAGCTCACCCCGCCGGCCCGGTCCGCCCTGCGCATCCGCAGGCTCTCGTACGCCGCCCAGGAGGCGGCCTGCGCCGGCTCCGTCGACATCGCCCGGCAGGCGGCCGACGCCCTGACCGCCAGCAGGGCCGAGCCCACCGACCAGGTCACCGCGCTCCTGGCCGTCGTCGACGCCCACGGCCAGGCCGTCTCCGATCTGGAGCCGCTGCTCGCGCGCTGCCGGGAACTGGCGGCCGGTCACCCCGACCTCCTCGCCGCCGTCGAGCTCCGCGCGGCCATCGCCGCCAACGTCGCGCACTCGGCCCCCGAGCGGGCCCTGCGCGCGGCGGGCCGGGCAGCCGAACTCGCCGCCGCCGGCGGCCACCGCCCCCTGCAGGCGGCCGCCCTGACCATGCGCGCCCGGATGGAGCGCGTCCTCGGCACCGCCGACGCGCCGGGCACCCTCGCCGAGGCCCTCGCCCTGGGGATACCGGCCCAGCACTCAGGCATCCGCAACAGCGCCCAGTACCTCGCCGCCCGGCACGCCGTCTTCGACGACCGGCTGGCCGAAGCGCGCGAGCGGCTCGTGGAACTGCTCGCGCTCGCCGAGCACGGGGGCGACGCCGAGGACCTGGTCGACATCTGGCGCAGCCTCGCCGAAGTCGACACCCGGCTCGGTGCGTGTTCCCCGGCGCTCGCGTGGGCCGATCAGGCCGTACGGCTGTCCACGGAGGCGGGGCTGTCCATGGGCCCCGCCTGGTACACGGCGGCGCTGACGCAGAGCGCCGCGGGATCGTTCGCGGCCGCCCTGCGCACCGCGTCCTGCGGGGCCCGCGCCTCGCAGGAGGAGGGGGACGGGCTGTACGTGTCGCGCAACCTCTGGGTCATGGGCGCGGTCCAGCTGCACACCGGGGACGTGGCCGACGCGGTGGCCTCGCTCACGGCCGTCGCCGAGGCCGAGCGGCACGTCCCCTCGGCCGACCCCGGCATGTTCCGCTGGCAGCCGGACGCCGTGGAGGCCTTCACCTGCGCGGGCCGGCTCGACCTGGCCCGGGAGCTGCTGGAGCGCACACGGTCCGTTCCGGGCCCGGCCGGGGCCGACTCGGGGCCGGGGGCGGCGCTGGACCGCGCCCACGGGATCCTGCTGGCCCGCGGCGGCGCGGTGGAGGAGGCGAGCGCCCTGCTCCACGGCACGGCGGCCGCCTTCGAACGGCTGGGGCTGCCCCTGGAGCAGGCCCGTACGCTCCTCGCCCTGGGCCGGGTCGAACGGGCCCGCCGACGCCAGGCGGCCGCCCGCGCGGCCTGGGAGGCGGCCCGGGCCGTCTTCGAGGACACCGGTGCCCGTCCCTGGCAGGAGCTCACCCGGGAGCTGCTCGACCGGGCGGGCGGATCGGCTCCGGCCACCGGCCCGGCCCCCGGCGCGGGCAGGCTGACCGATTCCGAGTCGCGTCTGGCGGACCTCATCTGCCAGGGGGCCACCAACCAGCAGGCCGCCCAGCACATGTTCATCTCGGTGAAGACCGTCGAGGGCATGCTGAGCCGCGTCTACCGCAAGCTCGGCGTCCGCTCGCGCACTCAGCTCGCGGCGGCCCGCGCCGCCGCGGCGCCGTCCTAGGGCCTGTCGTCACACTCCCGTCCGCGGGCGACGACGGGAGTGTGACGACAGGCCCTGGGACGCACGGACGCCCCCCGAGTGACCTGGGGTCGCTCGGGGGGCGTTCGGTGGATCCGGTCCTACGGGGCCTGGGGGATCAGACCGCCGGCGCCGGGTAGGTCGGGTACTCGACCCCGGAGACGTACTGGACGACCCGGACGACCTGGCAGGAGTAGCCGAACTCGTTGTCGTACCAGAGGTAGAGGATCGCGTTGTCGCCGTCGACCTTGGTGGCGCCCGCGTCGACGATCGAGGCGTGACGCGAGCCGATGAAGTCGCTGGAGACCGCGTCGGGCGCCGTGGTGAAGTCGATCTGGCGCTTCAGCGGAGAGGTCAGCGACACGTCGCGGAGGTAGTCGAGCACCTCTTCGCGGGTGGTCTCGCGGCCGAGGCGCAGGCTGAGGATGGCGATCGAGACGTCCGGGACGGGGACGCGGATCGAGCTGCCGCTGATCGGGGCCTTGAGGTCGGGCAGCGCCTTGGCCACGGCCGAGGCGGCGCCGGTCTCCGTCATGACCATGTTGAGCGGCGCGGAGCGGCCGCGGCGGTCGGCGCTGTGGTAGTTGTCCAGCAGGTTCTGGTCGTTGGTGAACGAGTGGACGGTCTCCACGTGGCCGCGCAGAACGCCGTACTCGTCCGCCATCGCCTTCAGTGGCGGGACGATCGCGTTGGTGGTGCAGGAGGCGCAGGACAGGATCTGCTCGTCCGGCTTGATCGTGTCGTGGTTGACCCCGTGCACGATGTTGGGGACGTCGCCCTTGCCCGGAGCCGTCAGGACGACCTTGTCGATACCGGGGCGCAGGTGCTTGGAGAGCCCCTCGCGGTCGCGCCACTTTCCGGTGTTGTCGATGAGGATGGCGTCCTTGATGCCGTACGCCGTGTAGTCGACCTCGGACGGGTCGTTGGCGTAGATCACCTTGATCTCGTTGCCGTTGGCGATGATCGTGCTGGTCGCCTCGTCCACGGTGATCGTGCCCTGGAACTGGCCGTGGATCGAGTCGCGGCGCAGCAGCGAGGCGCGCTTGACGAGGTCCGCCTCACCGCCGCCGCGGACGACGATGGCACGCAGGCGCAGGCCGTTGCCGGAACCGGTCTTCTCGATGAGCAGGCGGGCGACGAGGCGACCGATGCGGCCGAAGCCGTAGAGGACCACGTCGCGGCCCTCGCCGCGCTCGATCTTGTTGTCACCCGTGGCGCCGGAGACGGCGCCGGCGGTGAACTCCTCCACCGACAGACCGCGGTCGTCCGTCGCGTACGCCGCGGCGAGCATGCCGAGGTCGATCTGCGAGGGACCGAGGTCGAGGGTGGTGAGCGCCTGCAGGAACGGCAGGGTCTCGGTGACCGAGAGCTCCTCGCCGTCGATCTGGCGGGCGAAACGGTGGGTCTTGAGAATGCTCACCACGGACTTGTTCACCAGGGAGCGGCTGTGCAGGAGGATCGTGACGTCCCGCTCCCGGTGCAGCTTGCCGATGATCGGAATCATCGACTCCGCGATCTTCTCGCGGTTCTTCCAGTTGGTGAACGAGTCGTCATTGACAGTCACAGAATTATCTTTCGAGCTAGGCGGCGCTCATATGCTAACCCGCGCGCGGATCGCCCTGTCAGCCACCCCCTGAGCAGCCCGTCAGCCCTCCGCGCGCTGGGTCACGGGAGCGGTGCTCTCGTCGCCCAGGAACTCGTACCAGCGGCGCTGGAGGCACAGGTAGCGGGTGTCCGCCTCGGCGAGCGCGAGGAAGGAATCGACCGTGTCGGCCAGCCGCTCGCGCAGGCCCGCATCGGTCAGCTCGCCGTCCTCGCCGAAGGCCGAGTGCGCCATGGCGAGGCTGAACATGTCGGGGTAGACCCGGGCCCCGAGGTGTTCCAGCGGGATGCGCAGCGCCCAGAGCCCGCGGTTCCCGCCGATCGTCGACGGGGAGGCGGACACCAGCAGCGTCTGCTTGTCCTTGAAGGGCTGCGGCCGGAACCGGGACACCCAGTCGACGGCGTTCTTCAGGACGCCGGGCACGGAGGCGTTGTACTCGGGCGAGGCGATCACCAGGGCCTGCGCCGCCAGCAGCCGCTCGCGCAGGGCGGCCGCCCCCGGGGGCTGGCCGTCGGCCTGCTCGGCGTCGCCGTCATAGGTGGGCATCACGAAGTCCCCGATCCGGGCGAGGTCCGCGACGGCGCCCGACCGCTCGACCTGACCGGCGACGAGCGCGGCCAGCCGGGCGTTCACCGAGCCCTCGCGGGAGGACCCCGCGAGGACGAGGACCCGTAGCGGGTCGGCTCCGGTGGTGACGTTCAGGGGATCCGGGGCGGCCGGATCCTTCGGGAACTTCGGGCTCTGGGGCTGGTTCGCTTCGCTCACGTGCGGGACCGTACGGGACCCACCGGCGCTCCCCGCGGCGCGGCGCACGGGCTGTCACCCGGACGGGGTCAGTTGGCGCTCCAGCCGCCGTCCAGGGGGAGCGAGGTGCCCGTCACGTAGCCGGTGTGCGGACCGCACAGCCACAGGGCGGCCGCCGCGACCTCCTCGGGCTCGATGAGCCGCTTGATCGGCGACCGCGTCAGCAGCACCTCGCGGAGCACGTCCCCGGCGTCGATGCCGTGTGCGGCGGCCTGGTCCAGGATCTGCCCCTCGACCAGGGGGGTGCGGACGTAGCCGGGGCTGATGCAGTTGCTGGTCACCCCGTACGGGGCCCCCTCGATCGCGGCGACCTTGCTCAGCCCCTCCAGGGCGTGCTTGGCCGCCACGTAGGCCGATTTGTACGCGCTGGCGCGCAGCCCGTGCACGCTGGAGATGTTGACCACCCGGCCCCAGCCGGCCGCGTACATGTGCGGCAGCACGTGACGCAGCAGCAGGAAGGGAGCGGTGACCATCACCTGCTGGATCAGCGCGAAGCGCTCGGGCGGGAACTCCGTGATCGGAGCGACGTGCTGGAGCCCGGCGCTGTTGACCAGGATGTCGACGCCGGCGGGCAGGCCCCCGATGGCGTCGGGATCGGCCAGGTCGACCACGTGGGCGTGCCCGCCGACGAGGCCGGCGACGGCCTCGGCCGCCGCCGCGTCCACGTCGGCCACGTGCACGGTGACCCCGGCCTCGGCCAGGGCCACCGCGCAGGCCCGGCCGATGCCGCTGCCGCCGCCCGTCACCAGGGCGACGCGCCCCGGCAGACCGGTGGGGGAGGGAAGTTCGCTCGTCATGGCCCGAAGCGTAGGGAGAGCCGCCGGTGGCGCCCACGGCGTCGCCCCCCATACCCGGAGCCGCCCGTATGGGGGTGATCACCATGGGGGCGGACGCGGAACCGGCGGAGCCGGGCGTGCGTCACAGCGGTGCCGATCCGGCACCGGAGTACGAGGGGGACGATGATGCGTCGAGTCAGCGACAGCTACCTGCGGGTGATGAAGGCGAAGGCCGCGGTGGCCGCGGCCGTGAGCGTGGGCGCCGCCGCCGTGCTGCTCACCGGCTGCGGAAAGGCCGTCGTGGCCGACCCGGTCGATCCCGGCGGGGCACCGGCCCGGCCCACGGCGTCCCAGCCGGCCGCGCCGGCCAAGACGGACGGGACCTGCCCCGTGGTCGAGCCCACCGAACCGCAGCCGACGCCGACGCTGATCGACGGCACCCCGGCCAACACTCCCGAGGGCGAGCGGCTCGCGCAGGCCATCGGGGGGCAGGGCTACGGCGCCTTCGCCGACGTCTACTCCACCCAGATCGTGGACCACCCGGTGGGCCGGGTCGCCCTCTGCGTCACCGACCTCGCCCGCGGCCGGCTCCTCCTGGCGGCGGCGCACGCGGCGGACCCGGAAGCGGACCCGGCCCGGGCCGACCTGTACCTGAGCACGTACTCGCACCGGACTCTGCTGGCCGCCGGAGACAAGCTGATCGGTCAGAAGCTCGGCTTCCCGATCTACAGCGTTTCCGGAAGCCACGGCGCGGCGGTCGAGGTCACCTCCACGAAGGAGGGCGCCGCGTCGGCGGAGTTCAAGGCGAAGCTGGAGAAGGCCACCGGGGGCATCCCCGTCGCCGTCACGGAGGGCGAGCAGCCCGTCCTGCTGGAGGGACCGCTGACCGCTCCCTGACCGGTGCCCCTGACCGGTGCTCCTTGACGGGCGGGCCCGGATCGGCGGCGAGGCCGCCTATGGGGGCCGGCTCAGCGGCGCACCGTCCCGGTCAGGGCCTCTGCCAGGGCCGCCGCGTAGGGATGGGGACGGCGGCGGCGCGGGGACAGCACCCCGATGTGCCGTGCGGGGGAGGGGGGTTCGACCGGTACGACGGTCACGCCGTCGGCACGCCGGTCGCGCTCGCCGCTCCCGCCCGGGCCCCCGCCCGCACCCCCGCCCGGCCCCCCGTCTCCGTCCGCGGACCCGTCCCCCGGCGGCAGGGCGACCCGGGGGATCAGCGCGACGCCGACGCCCGCCTCGACGAGGGAACGTGCGAAGAAGTAGTCCGTGGTGGAAGCCGCCACCCGGAGGGCGAAACCGGCCCGCTCCGCGTACCGGCGCAAGTACGCCTCGGTCTTGAGGCAGCCCAGCACCCAGCGGTCGGAAGCGAGTTCGGCCGGAGCGACCGACGCGCGCCCCGCGAACCGGTGCCCCGGGGGCAGGACCAGCGCCAGCGGGTCCTCCATCAGCGGCAGCCAGTCGAGCGCCGCGCCGGGGCGCAGCGGCAGCGGCCCGTCGAAGTGGTAGGTCAGCGCCAGATCGGCGGCGCCCGAGCGGACCAGGGGCACCGCCTCCTCCGGCTCGGCCTCCAGGACCGTCAGTTCCACCTCCGGATGCGCGGCCACGAACCCGGCGAGCGCGCCCGGCAGGAGCCGCCGGCCGCCGCTCACGAAGGTGGCGACCGTCAGCCGCGGCCGCTCGGCGGTGACCCGGTCGATCTCGTGGCGCACCCGGTCGAGCTCCGCTGACACCGCCTCCGCCGCCTCGACCAGCAGCCGGCCCGGCTCGGTGAGCGTGATCCCGCGGGTACTGCGGACGGCGACGGGGTGGCCGAGGCCGCGCTCCAGTGCCGCGATGTGCTGGGAGACGGCCGAAGGCGTCAGGAGCAGCGCCCCGGCGGCCTTGTTGAAGCTGCCGTGCTCGGCCACGGCACGCAGGATGCGCAGCCGCTGCACATCGATCATCAGTTTTCCTTACGACGAGAACAGTATTCCGGTAGTTCTGCTGGGGACGGTACAGCGGCAGAGTCCCGGACATGAAGAAGATCCTCGTCATCGGCGGAAGCCGCTACTTCGGAAAGCACCTGGTCACCCTGGAGCGGGACGCCGGGAACGAGGTGACCGTCCTCAACCGGGGCTCCACCGCCCCGCCCCGGGGCGTCGCCCACCTGATGGCCGACCGGGAGGACGAAGCGGGGCTCCGCGCGGCGCTGGGGGAGCGCAGCTTCGACGTGGTCTTCGACCAGGTCTGCTACACGCCCCGGCAGGCGGAGACCGCCCGCCGCGTCTTCGCCGGCCGCACCGGGCGGTACGTGATGACCTCGACGATGGAGGTCCACGACCCCGCGCCGCCCACCCCCGAGGCGCGCGCCTACGCCGAGGGCAAGCGGCGGGCCGAGGAGGTCCTGGGGGCGGAGCCCGCCTTCGGTCTCGCGGTCGTGCGCACCGCGCACGTACTCGGGGGCGGCCGGGCGGAGTTCACCGGCCGCCTCGCGCACTACGTCGAGCGGATCGGCGCCGGGATCCCGGTGGCCGTGCACGAAGCCCCGTACCCCACCTCCTTCATCCACCACCACGAGATCGCCCGCTTCCTGCACTGGGCGGGGGAGCAGGACTTCACCGGGCCGGTGAGCGCCGCCTCGCACGGGGAGCTCGACGTGCTCGGGCTGACCGCGGCCGTCGCCGAACGGGTCGGACGGGCGCCGCGCCTGCGGACCGTCGCGGCCGGGGGCGAGGCCTCGCCCTTCTCCTTCGACCGGGCCTACGCGATGGACAACGGCCGGGCCGCCGCGCTCGGCTTCCGCTTCGGGCGGCTCGCGGACTGGCTCCCCGAAGCCATCGCGGAGAGCGTTGCGGCGCTCCGCGCGGGCTAGAGCGCCCGGGGATCCGCGGGGAGTTGCGCGACGGCGCCCGTGCGGCCTTCCCCACCCTCGGGCGTGCACTGATCTGCCTGCGGTGGCTTGCGCCACACGGAGATGTGCTTCGCGGAGTCCTGGGTGAACGGCGCCCCGTCCCAGCCGGCGGCGCGGCGTTCGAGTTCGAGCCCGGCGATCCGTGCCATCAGGTCGAGCTCGGCCGGCCAGGCGTACCGGTGCCGGGAGTTTTCGCGGCGGTAGCGGGCGTCGTCGCCCTCGCCGTCGCCGTCTCGGGTGAAGTGGTGCGAGACGAGGATCTGTTCGACCAGGTCGAAGGTGTCGAAGCCGAGGTGCTCCTCGGACACGTCGAACGGCACCGCGGCCTGGCCGGGCGGCAGGCGCCGCAGCGACGGCACGCCCAGCTCGATGACGAACCGGCCGCCGGGCTTCAGGTGGCGTGCGGCGTTGCGGAAGCACTCGACCTGCTCGTCCTGCGTGAGCAGGTTCGTGATGGTGTTGTAGACGAGATAGACCAGGGTGAACTCGCCTGGTACGACGGTGGTCGCCATGTCACCGATGACGACCGGCAGCGTGTTCTCGTCGGTCTTGCGCCGCAGCACCGCCGCCATGTGCTCGGACAGTTCGATGCCCACCACCGGCACGCCGCGTTCCCGGAGCGGGACGCCCACGCGTCCGGTCCCGATGGCGAACTCCAGTGCCCGGCCGTCGCCGGCGAGCTCGGCGAGGAAGTCCAGGGTCGGTCCGAGGGCGGCGGCAGAGGACTTCTCGGCCTCCTCGGCGTCGTAGCGGTCGGCGGTCTCACGGGTCCACAGCTCACTGCTCGTCACGGGCGGCCACTTTGCCGGGGGACGGAGGACGCTGTCGACGCATTTACGGTCCGGAGGCCGGCCGCGGGGTGAGGCGACTGGCCCTGGGCGGCCACGGCACTAGCGGTCCCCGGACCGCCGCTCCAGTGGAGTTGCTACTGCCGAGTTGTTCACACTGAAAGTGACGCTTCCGGCACGGTAGCGGTCGTCGGACCACTCGATGGGGCGGCCCGTGCGGGTCGCGGAGACGTGCCGCTGGCGCAAAAGCGGGCTGCCGCGGCGGATTTCCAGCAGCCGGGCGTCCTCGCTGCCGGCGGGCAGGGCGTCGATGAGGTGCTCGCCGTAGTGGGCGACGATGCCCGAGTCGTTCGCCAGCCCGTCCATCACCGAGCGGCAGTCCTCGGGCATCGCTTCGACCGCCGCCGCGACCCAGTCGGCGTAGGCCGTCCGTTCGACCATCGTGGGCTCCCCGTCGAGCAGTCGGAGCCGCAGGACGGCGAGGATCTCCGTGCCGTCGGGCAGGGCCAGCCGCCCCGCTTCCTCGGCGGTGGCCGGGCGGCGGGTGCGCGACAGGAAGCGGCTCGCGGCCTGGTGGCCGACCCCCTCGGCCCACTGGGCGAAGCTGTTGAGCTCGCCGAAACTGTGCTTGCGCTCGTGGCGCAGGACGATCCGGCGGGCCCCCTGCCGGGAACCGATCAGCCCCTCGGCGGCGAGCGTCGCCACGGCCTGGCGGACGGTCCCGCGGGAGGCCGACCAGAGCGCCGCCAGATCGCTCTCCGAGGGCAGTTGGGCGCCCACCGGGTACTGGCCGGAGAGGATCGCCCGGCGCAGCGCCTCGGCGATCTCCAGATACCGCACCGTCCCCATGTCGTCCCCGTCCCCGTCCCGTCAGTGCCGTCGGCGTAGTCGGTCTTCGTCCTGCCCGCCAGCCTAGGCATGTGGGTGTTCGAAGATCATCATGCGGGTCCGCGGTCACGATCGGATCCGGCCAATCCCGGTCTTCGTCGAGACGTGCACCGCGCGACAGGCTCCGTTCACCGTCCGTACAGTGCCCCAGGGCGAACTGGAGCCAACTTGTTCAGACAAGTGAACCACCTGCCATGGATCCAGTCTCCGGGAGAGACCGTGCTCAGTTCCTCCGCCCGTCGCGGTGCGGCCGTCCTGCTCAGTGCCGCCGTGCTCACCACGCTCAGCGCGTGCGGCGCCGCACCCGACAACGCCGCCGGCTCCGCCGGTGGCGACGGCAAGAACAAGACCCAGCCCGGCGCCGCCACCTCGGTCGCCGACTTCGGCGGCCTGGAGGGCCTCGTCGCGGCCGCCGAGAAGGAGGGCGAGCTCAACGTCATCGCGCTGCCCGCCGACTGGGCGAACTACGGCGAGATCCAGAAGGCGTTCGCGGCCAAGTACCCCAAGGTCAAGATCAACGCCGAGAACCCGGACGCCTCCAGCGCCGACGAGATCGCCGCGGTCAAGTCCCGCAAGGGCCAGACCCGCGCCCCCGACGTCCTGGACCTCGGCATCGCCTTCGCGCGCAGCGGCGCCGCCGAGAACCTCTTCGCCCCGTACAAGGTCACCGCCTGGGACCAGATCCCCGCCGCCCAGAAGGACGCGGACGCCCGCTGGTACAACGACTACGGCGGCTACGTCTCCATCGGCTGCGACGCCGCCCGCATCCCGAACTGCCCGCAGTCCTTCGCCGACCTGGCCAAGCCCGAGTACAAGGGCAAGGTCGCCCTCAACGGCAACCCGACCAAGTCCGGCTCCGCCTTCGGCGGCGTCTACGCGGCGGCCCTCGCCAACAAGGGCTCCTTCGCGGACGTCCAGCCCGGCATCGACTTCTTCGGCCGGCTGAAGAAGAGCGGCAACTTCATCCCCGTCGAGTCCACCCCGGCCACCGTCGAGAAGGGCGAGACGCCCATCTCGATCGACTGGGACTACCTGAACGCCGGCTACGCCGAGCAGTTCAAGGGCAAGGGCGTCGACTGGAAGGTGGCCATCCCCACCGACGGCGTCTACGCCCAGTACTACTCGCAGGCCATCAACAAGGACGCCCCCCACCCGGCGGCCTCCCGCCTGTGGATGGAGTTCCTGTACAGCACCGAGGGCCAGAACCTGTGGCTCAAGGGCTTCGCCCGCCCCGTGCTGCTGCCCGCCATGACCCAGGCCGGCACCGTCGACAAGGAAGCCGTCACCAAGCTCCCGCAGGTCCAGGGCACCCCGTCCTTCCCGGCCTCCACCGAGCTGGACAAGGCCAAGGCCACCCTCGCCGAGAAGTGGGACAAGGCCCTCAGCTGATGTCCGCCTCCTCCACCCTCCCCCACTCGACGGGGACCGCCGGCGGCGGCACCACCCGCCGCCGGCGGCGCGGCCCGCGCACCTGGCTCGCCGCCCTCCCGCTCCTCGTCTTCACCGGACTGTGCTTCGGCGTCCCGCTGGGCGCCATCGCCTTCGGCGCGGTCACCCGTACGGACCCGGCGAGCGGCGCCACCGAAGCGACCGGCGAGCACCTGGCCCGCTCTCTCCAGGGGCCCTACCTCGGCTCGCTCATCGGCAGCGTCCAGCTCTCCGCCCTCACCGCACTCGTGGCCGGAGTGCTCGGCGTCCTCATCGCGCAGGCCGTCGTCACCTCCCCCTCCCGCGCCCTGCGCGGGGCGACGCTGACCGCCTCCGGCGTCCTCGCCAACTTCGGCGGGGTCCCGCTCGCCTTCGCGTTCATCGCCACCGTCGGAATCTCCGGGGTCGTCACCCAGCTCGCCGACCTGACCGGCCTCGGCTGGAACCTCTACTCCTTCACCGGCCTCACCGTGGTCTACCTCTACTTCCTGACCCCCCTCATGGTGCTGGTGACCGTCCCCGCGCTGGACGGACTGCGCCCGCAGTGGCGCGAGGCCGCCCAGAACAACGGGGCGAGCGGATGGCAGTTCTGGCGCCACGTCGGCCTGCCCGTCCTCGCGCCCTCCCTGCTCGGCGGGTTCGTGCTGCTCTTCGGCACGGCCTTCGCCGCGCACGCCACGGCCGCCGCCCTCGTCGGCGGCTCCGTCCCCCTGGTCACGCTCAAGATCGCGGACGCCCTGTCCGGGAACGTGCTGACCGGCCAGGAGAACGTGGCCCTGGCCCTCGGCCTCGACATGATCGTGATCGCCGGCCTGGTCATGGCGGTCTACCTGCCCCTCCAGCGACGGAGCGCCCGATGGCTGCGATGACCCCGACGCCCACCCCGAACGACGAGGCCTCCTCGAACGACGAGACCCCCTCGGCTGCCGGTCCGGCCGTCGCCGCCCGGCACGGGGACCGGGACCGGCAGGAACCCGCGGCCCGCACGCCGCGCCGGCTGCGCCCCCGCTCCCGGCCCCGGGTGTGGCGCGGAGCCGTCCTCGCGCTCGCGGGCGCGTACTTCGTCCTCCCGCTCCTCGCCTCCTTCGTGTTCACCGTGCACGTCCCCGGCCAGGGCATCAGCTTCGAGGCGTACACCCAGCTGCTCTCCGCCGAAGGGTTCACCGAGAGCCTGCTGCTCTCGCTGGGCCTCGCCGCCGCGACCATCGCCGCGTCGCTGCTCCTCGCCGTGCCCGCGCTGGTCGCCGTACGCATCGGCTCGCCGCGGCTGCGCCCGGTCGTGGAGGTGATGTGCATGATGCCGCTGGTCGTGCCGCCCATCGCCCTGGTCACCGGTATCACCACGGTGCTGCGCTGGGGTCCCGAACACCTCTCCAGGACCCCGCTCTACCAGACCTTCCTCGCGGTCCAGAACCCGGATTTCCCCGTCGTCCTGGTCCTCGCGTACACCGTGCTCGCTCTGCCCTTCGTCTACCGCTCCCTCGACGCGGGCCTGCGCGCCGTCGACGTCCCGACCCTGGTCGAGGCCGCCCGCAGCTGTGGCGCGAGCTGGCCGTACGTGGTCCTGCGCGTGATCCTGCCGAACCTGCGGGCAGCCCTCGCCGGAGCCGGATTCCTCACGCTGGCCCTGGTCCTCGGCGAGTTCACGATCGCCTCGCTGCTCGGCTTCCAGCCCTTCGCCGTGTGGATCGTGTCGATCTCCGGAGCGCACGCCCGCATGTCGGTGGCCGTCTCCGTCCTCAGCCTCCTCATCACCTGGCTGTTGCTGCTCCTCCTCTCCCGGGCCGGCACCACCCCCACCACCGTGTCCGCCGGGCCCTCGCGCGGCTCCGGAACCTCTCGCACCTCCCGCACCTCCCGCAGTTCTCGTACCTCCCGTACCTCCGGCAAGGAGTCCTGACCCGCATGTCCCTCACCCTTCCCGAGGCAAGGAAGTCCGCGGAAAGCGAAGCGGCCCGAGGCGGAGCGCGCGTCGAATTCCGCGGCCTGCGCCGGGCGTTCGGCTCCACCGTCGCCCTCGACGGACTCGACCTCACCATCGAGCCCGGCGAACTCGTCGCCCTGCTCGGCCCGTCGGGCTGCGGAAAGACCACCGCGCTGCGCGTCGTCGCCGGCTTCGAGCAGCCCGACTCCGGCGAAGTGCTCCTCGACGGAAAGGACATCACCCGGATTCCGGCCAACCGCCGCGACGCCGGCATGGTGTTCCAGTCGTACAGCCTCTTCCCGAACCTCAACGCGCGCGACAACGTGGCCTTCGGCCTGCGCGTGCGCAAGGTCGGAGCGGCCGCGCGCCGCGAGCGCGCCGCCGAACTCCTCGACCTCGTCGGCCTGCCCGACCACGGCGACCGCTACCCGCACCAGATGTCCGGCGGCCAGCAGCAGCGCGTCGCGCTCGCCCGCGCCCTCGCCCTGCGCCCCCGCGTCCTGCTGCTCGACGAGCCGCTCTCCGCGCTGGACGCGAAGGTACGGTCCAGCCTGCGCGAGGAGATCCGTCGGCTCCAGCTCTCCCTGGGCATCACCACCGTGTTCGTCACGCACGACCAGGAGGAGGCCCTGTCCATGGCCGACCGGGTCGCCGTGCTCAACGCGGGCCGCCTGGAGCAGTGCGCCGCCCCCGCCGAGCTGTACGAGCGGCCCGCGACCCCGTTCGTCGCCGAGTTCGTCGGCACCATGAACCGGCTCCCCGGACGGCTGTCCGGATCCGGGACGGTCGAAGTGGCCGGCTCCCGGCTGCCGGTGGACGGCCCGGTGCCTTCGACCCCGGACGTCGAGGTGCTCGTACGACCTGAGAACATCACGGTGACGGCGGCAGCCGAGGGCGCGGCCACCGTCGTATCGGCCTCGTTCTTCGGGTCGGTGACCCGGCTCCACCTGGATCTGCCCGACGGCATCCGGATCAAGGCCGACCTGCCCTCGCGGGAGGCAGGAGCCCTCGTACCGGGCGCGCGGGCAGCCGTGGGCCTGGCCGAACGCCCCGTCCTCGTCGTCGCCACCGCGGCCGCCACGGCCACCGCCTCAGCCCCAGGGGAAGCTTCATGACCGGACTCGCCGCCGTCCTCTTCGACATGGACGGCACCCTCGTCGACACCGAGGTCCTGTGGTGGCAGACCACCGCGGAGATCGCCGCCGGCCTGGGTTACGCCCTGACCGACGCCGACGCGCCCGAGGTGGTCGGCCGGGCGGTGGAGGACACCGCCGCTCACCTCGTACGGGTCGCCCGCGCGGGGGACGCCGAGGAGGTGGCGCGGGCCCTGACCGACAGCTTCTTCGGCCGGGTCGAGGAGGGTGCGCCGCTGCGGCCGGGCGCGCAGCGGCTGCTGACCGCCCTGGAGGCGGAAGGCCTGCCGTTCGCTCTGGTCAGCGCCTCGCCGCGGGTGGTCGTGGACTCGGTGGTGGGCGGCTCGCTGGCCCACGTCCCCTTCGCCTTCACCGTGTCCGCCGACGACACGTCCCTGACGAAGCCCCACCCGGACCCCTACCTGGCCGCCGCCGCCCGCCTGGGCGCGGAGCCGTGGAACTGCGTGGCGGTCGAGGACTCCCCGGACGGCGCCGCCTCCGCGGAGGCGGCCGGCTGCGGGGTCCTGGTGGTCCCGTCCCTGCTGGAGGTCCCCCCGTCGGCGGTACGCACCTTCGCGCCCTCCCTCACCGAGGTCACCCCGGACACCCTGCGGGCCTGCCTGGCGGTGGCGTCGAGGGTCTGACGGGGCGGGGTCACCCGGAGTCGCGGGACCGGCGGATCAAGCCGGACATCGCCGGTCCGGCTTGATCGGGCCCGGCCCGACCCCTGGAGGGCGTCAGGTCCCTTCAGGCCTCCAGGGGGTGCGGGTCCGCCAGGATGCGTTCGGCGAGACCGCCCCGTACGGACGCGGCCGGGGAACTCTCCGGCTTGCGGGCGGCCTGGTCACGGAAGCAGGCCAGGAACTCGTCCGCGAGGCCCTCACGGGGGTACCGGGCCAGTACCTCCGCCCGGAACGCGGCGGTGAAGTCGTCCGCGTTCCGCCCGGAGATGTCCGTGCCGGTGGCCCGCTCCAGCAGATGGCCCTCCGGGTCCTCCCGCACGTCCACCGCGTCCCACATGTGCCGCACGATGACCTCGTGCAGCCGCTGCCGGCGCTCCACCGGCCAGCCGGCCCCGGCGCCGAACACCCAGGCCACGTGCCCGCCGGCCTCGTCGAAGGCGACGGTGTGGCTGTCGAACTCCGGGGCCAGCCCGATGTCGTGGAGCAGCGCGGCCACGTACAGCAGCTCGGCATCGTGCTCGATGCCCCGGTCCGCGGCGTACTTGGAGGCCCACAGGTAGGACCGCACCGAGTGGTTCAGCAGGGCCGGGGTGCAGTAGGCGGTGGCCACTTCGAGCGCGGCGGCGCAGGCGGCGGTGCCGGGGGCGGCGGGTACGGTCAGTGCTTCGCGGGACGTTTCGATGGTCATGATCCGGAGTATGCCGACCAACCTCGGTCGATCGACATCCATTTCGATCACTGAGACCCGAACCGCTCCGGCCACAGCACTAGACGGTGAGGTCGAGCAGGCTCAGGATTCCGTCCGCGTAGGCGGCCGATTCCGAGCCCGGGCGACGGGTCGCCGTGTCGCGCAGTCCGGGCAGGCCGGAGCGGATGTGCGCGGCGCACTGGCCGTACAGGCCGGCCTCGTGCGAGGAACCGTCGTCCTCGGAGCCCAGGAGGCGCAGCAGCGCCCACAGCAGGGCCTCGCGCGTCGACTGCCGGGGCGGCCCGGCGAACCAGACGGCCATCAGGACCCCGCACACCGCAGGTGCGGGCGGCCGCAGCACTCCGGTGTGGAAGGCGTGGCCCTCCAAGGCGCGGAACGCGGCCGGGTGTCCCTCGGCCGCGTCCCACAGGGTGTCCGCGAGGTGGCCGAGATGCCCCGCCGGGCGACCGCAGCCGCATTCGATGGAGTTCCAGTCGTGCCGGGCGATCTCCCGGGCCACCGCGTCGGGCACCAGCGGGCTGGTGCGGGGCTGCTTTTCCGTCGTTCTCACGGGAGAAGTATGGGATCAGGCCGGTGGCCCGTCCAGAGCGGCCCGCCCGAAGGGGACCCCGAGGTCAGCCCGCGTGCCCCTGGCAGCCGCAGCCCTTCGCCGCGGCGCGCGGCAGGCCCTCGGTGAACTCGCTCTGGGAGAACACCGCCAGGACCGTGGCCGGCTCGGCGCCGTGGTTGACCAGGGTGATCTCCTTCCCGGCCGGCAGCATCGCGAAGGTGCCCGGGGTCACCGTCTTGGCGCCACATCCGCAGGAGGCCTCCACCGCCCCGGCCACGCCCGTCAGCAGCAGCTCGGACGCCCCGTGCGCGTGCGCCGGGACCGTCCCGCCGGCCGGCACCTGGATCCGGACCGCCGCGAGCTCGCGGAAGGGACCGCCCTCGGGGTCGAGGCGCAGCGCCGGGCCGCCGGTGGTGGTGTCGGGAGTGGTGTCGATGGTCATGCCGAACATGGATGGTTCCTCTACGCGTTGGTGCGCGGCCCCGCCGTGCGGGCCGGGCCACGGCCACCGGTCCTTCCGGTCACGTTTCGAATTTAGACGACGCTCATCATCTCAATACCGGGCGGAACGTCCCGACCTCCCGGGCCTTTCGGCTCGCCCGGGCCGGGTCATGACAGGCTGGCCCCGTGAACGAGGCACCGCGCGACCCAGCACCCAGGACACCGCTCTACCTGAGGGTCGCCGGAGACCTGCGGACCGCCATCACCGCGGGCGAGTACGGGTCCGGCGCGCGACTGCCCGCCGAGGACGAGCTCGCCCGCCGCTACGGCGTCTCCAGGGGTACGGTGCGCCAGGCCCTCGCCGCCCTGCGCACCGACGGGCTCATCACCTCGCGGCGCGGCACCCGCCGGGTCGTCCTCGGAGGCGGCGCGGGGGAGGCCGGGGGAGTCGCGGAGCTCCGTAGCTTCACCCGGTGGGCCCGCTCGCTCGGCGAGGAGCCCGGAGGGCGGACCGTAACCGTGGACCGGGGCGAGGCCGACGCCGAGGAGTCGGAGCGGCTGCGGATCGACGCGGGAGCCCCCGTGTACCGCGTGCTGAGGCTGCGCACCCTGTCCGGGGCCCCCGTGATGATGGAGCGCACGACGTACCCGGAGCCGGTCGGCGCCCTGGTCGCCGGCATGCCGCCGGACACGGTCTCCTACTCCGAGCAACTCGCCCGGCACGGAGTCCTCTTCGCCGATGCCCACCACACCATCGACATCGCGGCGGCCGACGCGGACGACGCACGGCTGCTGGGCTGCCCGGAGGGCGAGGCCCTGCTGCGCGAACGGCGCCGCTCCACCGACCCGGCGGGGGTTCCGGTGGAGTGGTCGCAGGACCGGTACCTGCCGGGAACGGTGGCCTTCACCGTGCACACCTCGGCCGCCAGCGCGCTGGGCCGGCTGCTCGGCACCTGACCGGACCGTGCTCCGCCCTTGATCAGCTCGCGATCAGGAGCCCCTCCAGCAGCGGCCGGAAGTGGTCGAAGTCCGGGGTGGCCAGTTCGGGGTCCTTGGCCTGCTCGTCCCAGCGCCGCACGGCCACCGCGTCGGCCGCCCCCGGCAGCGCCTCGAACGCCCGCGCCTGCTCGGCGGTCATCGGGCCGCCCTGGACCCGCAGCGTGTGCACGGAAGCCTCCGACAGCAGGTCGAAGTAGCCGGGCTCGGCCGTGCACAGGTAGCGCTTGGCGGCCACGTGCAGCCGGACCGGCTCGGTCACCTCCGGCCCGAACCACCGGGCCAGCCAGTCGGCCCCGGTGTGGCTGTGCCGGTTGTCCTGCCCGCCCTCCATCAGGTCGCGGCCGGTCACGGTTCCGTGGAAGTGCCCGATGTCGTGCAGCAGCGCGGCCGCCACCAGGTGGGCGGGGGCCCCGGCCGCCTCGGCGAGGGCCCCGGCCTGGAGCATGTGCCCGGCCTGGGTGACGGCCTCGCCGAAGTACTCGGCGCTGCCCTCGCCCTCGAAGAGGCGGGCCAGCGCGTCGATGGCGCCGGCCCCGGGGAGGTCGCGAGGGACGGCGGTGTCGTGGGCTTTCACGCGCAGGCTCCTTCGCGGCGCAGGACGGCGAGGGTGGAGAGCAGCCCGTCGAGATCGGCGTACGTCCCCTGGAGGTGGCGTCCGCCCGATTCGGCGAAGGCGGTACGGGCGTGCAGCAGGCGGGTGTTGTCGAAGACCACGCAGTCACCGGGCGCGAGCCGGAAGTCGAGCCGCAGCTCGGGCCGCTCCAGCAGCTCGCCGAAGAGGCGGTAGGCGGCGTAGAACTCCTCCAGCACGGACGCGGGCTGGTGCAGCGTGGAGATGGAGCGGTTGTTGAAGCGGACCTCGCGGATCCGCCCGAGCGGGTCCACGCCGATCAGCGGCCGGTGGGCGCGCAGTTCGCAGTGGGCGTCGGCGAAGGCGAACTCCACCGGCACCCGGGTCAGCACCTCGAAGGCCTCCGGTTCCCGCTCGCGCAGCAGCGCCGCGGCGTGGAAGCCGTCCACCAGACCGGAGTCGCCGCCCCGGGCCTCGTTGCGCAGGCAGTGCAGTAGCTGGAGGGTCGGTACGGGATCCCGGTAGGGGTTGTCGGTGTGCGGGGTGATCAGCGCACCGGTGAAGGCCAGGTTGTTGGGGTCGGCCTCCACGCGGACCTCGAAGAGCTCCCCGTAGTTCGTCTCGCGGACGAAACCGAAGGTGCGGGCCACGTCCAGCACCATCCGGTCCCGGCACGGGACCTCCCGCAGGAGGGCGAAGCCCAGCCGGACCACGCTGTCGAGGACCTGCCCGCGGACCTCGCGCGAGCCGATGTACGCGTCCCAGCCGGCCTGTGGGATCCGCCCGTCCAGGTCCGCCGCGGCCCACAGCTTCTTGTCCGCCTCGGTCCGCCCGTCCCCGGCCGTGCGGTACGCCGGTCCGTCCGGGGCGTGGGCGTCGAGCCACCGGGCCGGGTACACGGAGCGGTGGCCGTCCGGCCGCCACACCACCTCCCAGCCGGGCCCGCCGTCGGGGGCGGGCGCCTCGCGCACGGCGCCGACGGCCAGGCCGGCGGGCAGCTCGGTGATCTGGAACAGCTTCTGGCCGGTGCGCGGGTCACGGCACTCGGCACAGGGGCAGTTGTCGCGCAGCCAGGGCGCGGGCGGGCGGGTGATCGCCGGTACGGACATCGTGGCTCCTGCCAAGCTCGGGAAAGTTGTATATACAACTCTGAGGTGCCCGCAGCGTGGCAGGGAGAGGTGACCTGGAGATGGCGCACAGGTGACCGGAACCGGATCGGGGCGGCGGCCGTCTGAGACCGGGGCTGACAGGCCCTGGGGGGCTGCCCGCGGACCAATGCGCCGCGGGCTGATGAGCGGGGAGCGTGGGGGAGACGGTGCGGGCGGCAAGGGTGAGGGCGGCGAACGTGGGGACAGCAAGCGTGCCGGCGGTGAGCGTGCGGACGGGAAGCGTGCGGACGGCGAGCGTGCGGGCGGCCGCGTGGATCAGGCGAAGGGCGGGACTCCTGCTGTTCGCGCTGCTCGCGACCCAGTTGGGGTCCCTCGTCAGCCCGGCCTACGCCTGCGGCTGCGGGGCCATGGTCCCCGACGGCAGCTCCCGGTTCGGAGTCTCCCGGGAAGCCTCCGTGGTCCGCTGGGACGGCCGGACCGAGCAGGTGGCGATGCGGTTCACGGTCGGGGGCGATGCCAAACGGGCCGCCTGGATCATGCCGGTCCCGGGGCGGGCCACGGTGCGCCTCGGCGACGGCGGGCTGTTCTCGCAGCTGGTGGACCTGACCGGACCCGAGTACCGCACCCGCACCTACTTCTGGCCCCGCCGCGGTGACTGGCCCCTCGACTCCGGCCGGGGAGACACGGCCGGGGCCGCGCCGCCCGGCAGCGGTGAGCCGCGGGTCGGCGTCGTCGGCCGGGAGCAGCTCGGCGACTTCGACGTGGCCCGCCTGACCGCCACCGACCCCGGGGCGCTGGGGGACTGGCTGGAGGCCAACGGCTTCGTGCTCCCCGACCGCCTCTCCGCCGAGCTGGAGCCGTACGTGGACCAGCGCTGGGAGTACGTCGCCGTACGGCTCGCCCCCCGCGAGCCGGGTGCCACCCTGCGCGGCACCCTGGACCCGCTCCTGATCCGCTTCGAGAGCGACCGGCTCGTCTACCCGATGCGGCTGTCGCGGCTGGCCGCCACCGCCCAGTCCCTGGGCCTGTACGTCCTGGCGGAGCACCGCATGGAACCCGTCTCCGCGATCGGCGGCAACGCGCCCGAGGTGACCTTCGCCGGGCGGATCACCCCGACGGGACCGGTCGCCGCGTTCGCGGGCGCGGAGCCGGTGTTCCTGACGGCCATCGACCAGAGCTTCCCGGTCCCGTCCCGGATCGACGGCGACCACGAACTGCGCGCCGCCGCCGCGGACGCCCCGTACCGCAGGGTCGAGTACACCGACGAGCTGCTCACGGCCGGCGGCGTACCGGTCTGGATCCTCGCGTTCGGGGGCGCGCTCGCGGTGGCCGCCCTGGCGGCCGTCCTGACCGCGCTGCGGCTGCGACGCGGCCGGACGGCCACCGTGCCGGGGAGTCCGCACGTGTAACCGGCGCGGCTCCTGCCGTCAGCGGGCGGCGGATTCCGCTTCCGCCGGCCGCCGCCGGGTGCGCGCACGCTCCGCGCCCCGCCCGGCCTCCCGGGCCAGCGCCGGGGCGCAGAGCCACCAGGCGACCAGCCCGGCCCCCGCTCCCGCCACCGCCCCGGCGGCGGTGTCGCTGAGCCAGTGCGCGTGCAGCCAGGTGCGGCTCCACATCATCGCCAGCGTGAACACCGCGCCGCCGATCCACCACGCCCGGCGCCGGGCCGCCGGGACGAGGAGCGCGCCGACGATGACGACCAGGAGCGCCGCACTGGCAGCGTGCCCGGAGGGGAAGGATCCGTGGTCGACCCGGACCAGCGGATTCTCCGGGCGCGGCCGGTCCACCAGGTGCTTGAGGCTCTGCACGACGAGCATGTTTCCGGCCATGTAGACGAGGAAGAGGAACCCTGCCGACACCCACCGTCGGCGGACGAGCAGGAAGAGCAGCAGGGCGAGCGGGACGACGGCGCCCACCGGGCCCCCGAACCAGTTCAGCAGCGTGGCGACCACGGAGGGGAACCCCTCGTGCGGTCCGCCCATCCAGGTCAGCCAGCGGTCGTCGAGGCCCTGGAAGGGCGGCCGTGCGACGTCCCTGCGGACGACGAGCGCGAGCGCGGCGGCGGATCCGAGCAGCGCGATTCCGAGGGTGAGGAGGCCGGTGCTCCTGCTGCCCGGGTCCGTCGCGGACGCGGCTGCGCCGGCTTCGAGGGGTGGGTCGACGGGGATCGTGGACATGGCTGTGCTGCCTCTCGCGGCGGGTGGAAAAAGAGGGGGAACGAGGGGAATGAGGGGAACGCGGGGAAGGGGTGGCGCGTGCAGGAGGTGTGGCTGGTCGAGGTGTGGCCACATCTCGTGCTTACACGTGTAATCAGGGAATGTAGCCATGCCTTTCCCGCACCACAACCCCCGCGCGACCGGCAGCCCTGCCGTCCGGCTCAGTTCCGCCCGCCGGCCCCCGGCCGGATGATCGTGATTCCGGGCCCCGGCGCCGTGCCCATCGCCGCCAGCGCGGCCGGCGCCCCGTCCAGCGGGATCGTGGAGGTGACCAGCAGGTCCGGCCGCAGTGCCCCGGAGCGGACCAGTTCCATCATCGGCGGGTAGGCGTGCGCGGCCATCCCGTGGCTGCCGAGGATCTCCAGCTCCCACCCGATGACCCGCTCCATCGGCAGCGCCGCGGCCCCCCGCGCCGCGGGCAGCAGCCCGACCTGTACGTGCCGACCGCGCCGGCGCAGCCCGGACACCGACGCCGCCGCCGTGGCCGCGGAGCCGAGTGCGTCGAGCGACAGGTGCGCACCGCCGCGCGTGTGCTCCCGTACGGCCTCGGCGGCGTCGCCCCGCCCCGGATCCACGCAGTGCGCGGCCCCGAAGGCCCGCGCCAGCTCCAGCGCCGCCGGCGCGGTGTCCACGGCCACCACCCGGGCCCCCGCCGCCACCGCGATCATCACGGCCGACAGCCCCACCCCGCCGCAGCCGTGTACGGCGACCCACTCGCCCGGCGCCACCCGCCCCTGCGCGACGACGGCCCGGAAGGCCGTCGCGAACCGGCAGCCGAGCCCGGCCGCGGTGTCGTACGAGAGCTCCTCGGGCACGGCCACCAGATTGACGTCGGCGTGCTCCAGCGCCACGTACTCGGCGAAGGACCCCCAGTGCGTGAACCCCGGCTGCGTCTGCCGGGCGCACACCTGGTGCTGCCCGGCGGCGCATTCGGCGCAGCTTCCGCACGCGCACACGAAGGGCACCGTGACCCGGTCCCCGGCGCGCCAGTTGGCGACTCCCGAGCCCACCGCCTCGACCACACCGGCCAGTTCGTGGCCGGGCACGTGCGGGAGCGTGATGTCCGGGTCGTGGCCCATCCACCCGTGCCAGTCGCTGCGGCACAGCCCGGTCGCCTCAACCCGTACGACCACCCCATCGGCGGCAGGCACCGGATCGGACACGTCCCGCACCTCGCCGGGCTCCCCGTACCGCTCGAACACCACCGCGCGCACGCCGACCGCCTCCAGTCGCCTGATCTGCCGGAACCGGCCCGAGCCGTCCGACCCGGGCTCTCTTGTCGGCCCCGGGCCCGGATGCGAAGCTGCCGGGACGACCACCACACACCATCAGGGGGACCCCATGAACCGCAAGACGACCCGCAAGCGCGCGACGGCCGCCGCCGTGTCCGTCCTGCTCGCCCTCACCGTCACCGCCCTCGGCGCGAGCGCGTCGGCGCACGCGGCCGCGGGCGACAAGAAGGTCGAGGTCATCAAGTAGCGCCGAAAGCGGCCGGACCGGCTCCCGGGAGGTCTCCTACACTGGCGGGCATGGTAAGCCGCATCAGTGAGCTGGTCATCGACTGTGCCGACCCCGAGCGCCTCGCCGCGTTCTGGAGCGAGGCCCTCGGCTACGTGGAGCTGGGCCGGGAGGACGACGGAAGCATCGAGATCGGGCCGCCCGGCGCCGGTTTCGGAGGTCCGCAGCCCACCCTCGTCCTCAGCCCGAACAGCGACCCGCGGCGGGGGAAGCTCCGCCTGCACATCGACGTCAACCCCGTCGACCGCGACCAGGACGCCGAGCTGGAGCGCCTGCTCGCCCTCGGCGCCCGGCCGGTCGACATCGGTCAGACCGGCGCCGAGAGCTGGCACACCCTGGCCGACCCGGAAGGCAATGAGTTCTGCCTCCTGCGCACCCGCCTGCAGCCCCTCTGAGCCGTACACGCACGGCCCACGGCCCTGCGCCCCCGGCTCGGTGGGGCCCGTCGGCTTCGGACAGGCCTAGGAAGGCTTGACGGAGGACCAGGCGGTGACGGTCACCTTGCCGTCGCAGAAGGCGAACACGCCGTCGTCCATGGCGATCTGGTGCTTCCCGGCGCCGAGTACGCCGATGACCACGGTCGGGTAGCTGTCCGGGGTCGCGCCGGACGTGCAGTAGCCGTCCGCCTCGCCCTGGACCTGCACGAACGTGAGCTTCGTCCACGCGCGGGCGCCCGGGGCCAGCACCACGTCGGCGGCGTCGGGGCCGGTGTGGGTGGTGGCCAGCGGCTTGTTCTTCTCCGGCGAGCCGTTGCCCGCCGCCGCGACCGTCGGGTACCCGTACACCTTGCAGGGGGACGCGGAGGCGTTGGTGACGGAGACGATGGCGGCCCCGGTCCCCGTGCCGGGCGGGCGGACGTCGGCCTGGTGCCCCTCGGAGACCTTGATGTCGTCGACCGTGCAGGGCTTCTTCGTCGCGCCGCCGGAGGGGGAGGCCGAGGGGGACGCGCCGCCCGTGGAGCCGCCGCTCGCGCCGCTGCTGGTCGTTCCGCCCTTGTCGCCGCCGGTGGCCGTGGGCTCGGCCGGCCGCGAGCTCGCGGTCGGCGTCGACGGGCCGCCGGCCCCGACGTCGCCGTCGCCGGTCGGCGTGCAGCCCGTCATCAGGGCTGCGGCCGCCAGGGCCGTCGCCAGAGCCGCCGCGGTCCGGCCGATGCCTGCTGTGTACTGCATTGGGTGCTCCCCGAGGTTCACGACCGGTCCCGCACCGGCACTCGCGTGCAGGAACACGTTCCCTGACCCGAGCAGGTTCCCGCTGCACGCCGCTGTGGCGGTTCCGTGACGCGCCCATGACGAACGGCCCGACACCCCGCCCCGCGACAGGCGGAACGATCCGGAGCCGCGCCCGTCACAGGATCGGCCGGAGCCCGGTTCCCAACCCGCGACGAAGGGTGCGGAGCCGACCTCGGCCGGCGAGCCCCTCGACACCGATATGCGGCTGCCGTCCTCATCTGCCCCGGCGCAGGGCCAGCTCCGCCAGGGCTTCCGGGGCGCCCGGCTGGTCGCGGATGCCGGGGAAGGCGTTGACGTCCACGATCAGGGGGGAGCCGTCGGCCGTGGCGATGATGTCCACGCCGTAGACGTCCAGGGAGTAGACCTCGCCGACCCGGCGGGTCAGATCGGCCCAGCCCTCCGGGAGCCGGGGCAGCGGCAGCGTCGGGCCGCGGCCCCGCGCGGAGAGTTCCGAACGGCGCAGGGCCGCGAAGACGCGGTCGCCGATCGCCCAGAGCTTGTGGTCCCAGCCGCTGTTCGGGGCGAAGTCCTGGACCACCACCGGCTCGTCGGGCCAGTCGAGCGCCAGCTTCCCGAGGTGCGCGGCGTCGTCGACCCGGGCCACGAGGTCCGCGCGGCGGCTGTGGCGGCTCTTGACGACCACGGGGGAGATCAGCGGCGCCCCGGCCGCCCAGGACGCGAGCGCGCCGACGGTACGGGTTCCCGCGAACGGCAGCCCGGCCCGGACCGCCAGTTCCGCCATCAGGGTGCGGTCCTGGCAGAGCGTGGTCGCCGCGGCCGAGTTGACCACCGGAGCCCCGAGCCGCTCCAGCCGCCGGGCCAGTTCCAGTCCGGGCGGGGTGTGCGCCTTGAGGAGGTACGCATCGGCCGGCGCCCCGGCCGCCGCGTCCGGCGCGCCGGGATCCAGCAGCTCCACCCCGTGGCCGGCGGCCCGTAGGAGGCCTGCCGCCGCCGAGAGCAGCGGATGCCCGGGGTTGTCCGTGATCAGGCCGATCCTCATGCGGACCCTCCCGCGGGGGCGGCCGGGGTGACGGCCGCGACGGCACCGGCGGGCGTGGCCGCTGTGGCCCCGGTGGCCTGGAGGGGGATGGACACGGCCTGCCCGGACCAGCCGGGGAGCTCGGCCCCCACTCCGGAGCCGGGCCGCGATCCGGCGCCCCGGGCGAGGCCCAGTACCGCGCGGGCCACCCGGGCCGCCGCGTCGGGGACCTGACGGAAGCTCGGGAAGTCGTTCACGTCCACCACCACCGGCCCGTCGGGGCCCAGCAGCACGTCCACCCCGTACAGGTCGAGCCCGTACACCTCCCCGACCCGCGCGCCGATCTCCGCGATCTCGGCGGACAGCGGGACGAGGCGCTCCGGGACGGAGGCGTCCGGATGCAGGGGAGAGCGGCGCTCGGTGGCGAAGAGCTCCCCGCCGACCGCGTACACCTTGAGGTCGGTGCCCGAGTTCGGCACGTACGGCTGCGCGACGAGCATGCCCTCGCCCGCCAGTTCGGGGAGCATCGCGGCCAGCCGCTCCGGCGAGGAGACCAGGTGCACGGCCCGTCCGGAGCTGCCGTCGGCGGGTTTGACGACCAGCGGGTACTGCGACGCCGGTATCTCGGCCAGCAGTTCCGGCCGGGCCGCCGCGTAGGTCGGCGGCAGCGGCAGCCCCCGGCCGCGCCCGATGGCGGCGGCCAGCGCCTTGTCCCGTACGCCCCGGATCGCCCGGGCGTCGTTGACGGTGGTCGCACCGGCCGCCGCGGCGGCTTCGAGCAGGGTCAGCCCCGGCCCACCGGACACCGTCTTGAGGACCCAGGCGTCATGGGCGCCGGCGTCCACCGCCTCGCTCATCCGCAGCAGCGAACCCCCGGGCCGCAGCACCTCCACCCGGTGACCCCAGGCCTTCAGTTGCCGGACCACCTCGTTCGGCATGCCGTCGTGGCGGTAGTGCTCTTCCACCAGGAAGCAGAGCCTCATGGACCTTCCCCATTTTTCCCGGACGTCCGCCGATCCCGTCCGGCGAGTTGTGACGTCACAGGATGTCATGGGCTGCAATGTGATGATCGGTCCGTGTACGCCGCGACTGGCAACGGCGCCTCCGGGACGGGCTTCTCCGTCCGGACGCGGTCCCGGCGCCGTCCCCTCGTCGTCCTCTCGCCGTCCTCGCGCGGTCCTCTCGCGGTCCTCCGCCGGGATTCGGGCGGGGTGCGGCGAGGGGTGCGGGCGGGGTGCGGGTGGGGCGGACGGCGAGGCTCGCCGGATTTTCCTTCCATCCAAAGCGCTACAGAAGGACCTTTACCGCTCGCGGTTGAGTGGAAAACTTGTCAGAGGCTGCCCAAAACGATCAGTAACTCTCCTATAGTGATGCCTCGTTGCCAGGAACCTTCTCCTCCATTTACGCCCGGTATGAGGCTTTGATTGATGACGGCGTCGCCCTCCCCCCTTCGCCCCTCCGCGCTGGCCCTGCTGATCACCGCAGTCGCCGGTGGCGCGCTCACCACGGCGGCGGTGGCCGCGGCCCCGTCGTCCATCGCCACCGCCCTCGGCTGGTTCGCCGGCGCGGGCGTCCTGCTGCTCGCGGTCGCGGCCTTCGCGGTGACCTGGTGCGCACGCACCTCCCGGACGCAGCGCGGCCGCATCTCCGGCCTGAGCGCCGAACTGGTCGCCCGTGACGGTCACATCGCCCGGCTGATCGCCGACGCGACCCGTGACGCGGCCGCGCGCACGGCCGAACGCTCCCGCCTCACCGCCGAACACGCCGCCGTGCTGGATCGGCTGACGGGCGACCACGCCGCCGCGCTGGAACACCTGTCGAGCGCGCACTCCGCCGAACTCGACGGACTGGCCGCCGCCCAGAACGCCTCCCGCGAGCGGCTCGGCGGCGAGCTGCGCCGTGCCGAGTCCGGCCGGGCAGCCGCCATGGCCGCGGCCGCCAACGCCGCCGGCCGGATGCAGGCCCTGGCCACGGGAATGCTCGCCGACCTGCGCGACATGGAGCACCGGCACGCCGACGAGGACGTCCTCGGCGACCTGCTCCACCTCGACCACCGCACCGCCCAGGCCGGCCGCCTCGCCGACTCCATCGCCGTACTGACCGGAGCCCGTTCGGGCCGCCGCTGGGCGAAGCCGATCGTCATGGAGTCCATCCTGCGCGGCGCGATGGGCCGCATCGGCGGCTACCAGCGGGTCAGGCTGCACTCCACCAGCGACGCCGCCGTCGCCGGGCACGCGGCCGAGGGCGTCATGCACGCCCTCGCCGAACTCCTGGACAACGCGGCCAACTTCTCCCCGCCGACCGCCGAGGTCCACGTCTACGTGGAGGAGGTGCCGTCCGGGATCGTCATCACCGTCGAGGACAGCGGCCTCGTCATGAGCGAGGTCCAGCTGCGCCGCGCCGAACAAGCCGTGACCGCCGCCTCCCTGGACCTGGCCGGGCTGTCCGGCACCCGGCTCGGCCTCGCCGTCGTCGGCCGGCTCGCCCGCAAGCACGGACTGACCGTCTCCTTCCGGCCCTCCGCCCGAGGCGGTACGGGCGCGCTGATGATGCTCCCGCAGGAGCTCATCAGCCGCACCCCCGCCGAAGCCCCCGCCGCGCCGCTCGCGGTCCCCGCGCAGGCGTCCGCCCGGGTCGCGCCGGAGGCGGCGGCAGCGTCCGAAGTCCCCGCCGCGGCCGAGCCCGAGCCCGAGGCCGTGCACGACACCGCCGCCGGTCGGGACGACACCGTCCGCGCGCAGGACCGTACGGCCGTGGACCGCGGGACCGCGGTCCCCGGCGCAGCGGACACCGGCGTCGACTCCGAATCCACCGGCGAGCACCCGCACTTCGGCGACAGCGGCCTGCCCCAGCGCCGCCGCGGCCGGACCCTGGCGGCGGCCCACCCCGAGGGCACGGACGGCGCGGCCACCGAGGCCCGTACGTCCTCGGCCCCGGACGCGGCCTCCGCGCCCGGCGGGGCGTCCCGGTCGGCCGCGCGGTTCGGCAGCTTCCGCCAGGCCGTCCGCGGCGGCGCCGCGGCACCGGGCGGCGGAGCAGCCTCAGGCGAAGCCGGCGCCCCCGGCGACGAGCAGCAGCCCGCGCACACCACAGACCCGGAAGGCAACACGCGATCATGACCGGCTTCACCACCGACGAGACGCTCAACTGGCTCCTCGAAGGCCTCCTGGAGCGCACACCGGGCGCCCGCCACGCCCTCGTGCTCTCCCGCGACGGCCTCAAGCTGTGCCGCACGCCCGAGCTCTCCGTCGACCAGGCCGACCAGCTCGCCGCGATCGCCGCCGGCATCCAGAGCCTGTCCCACGGGGCGTCCATCGAGTTCGGCGACGGAACCGGCGGAGTCCGCTCGGCCATGGCCGAGTTCTACGGCGGGATCCTGTTCATCGTCGAGGCCGGCGAGGGGGCGCACCTCGCGCTCGTCGCGAACGAGGACGCCGACGCCGGACTCGTCGGCCACAACATGTCCGAACTGGTCGAGCAGCTCGGCGAACACCTCATCGCCAGGCCCCGGGGATGAGCCGCCCCCGGCCGGGCCGGGACGACTCGCCAGACCGGCTCTACACCCTCACCGGTGGCCGCAGCCGCTCCGGATCCGACGTCTTCGACCTGGTCACCCTGGTCGTCACCGAAAGCGATCCGGTGCCCGGCATGCAGTCCGAGCACGCGGCGATCCTGCGGATGTGCCAGTTCCCGACGGCCGTCGTGGAGATCGCCGCCGAGCTCGCCCTACCGGTGTCGATCGTACGGATCCTGCTGGCCGACCTGCTCGCCACCGGACGGATCCGCGCCCGCCACCCGCGTACGGCGAACTCGGCGTACAGCTTTACCGACCCCGACATCCTGGAGCAGGTGCTCGTTGGACTCCGCAATCTCTGACGCGACGATCCCCGACGCCGCGTCGCCGGCCGGCGCAGTGCCCCTCGGGGCCGAACCGCTCCGGCCCCGCCAGGCACTGCGCAGCACGGCCGACAACGGGCTGAAGATCGTCATCGTGGGCGGTTTCGGCGTCGGCAAGACCACGATGGTCCGCTCGGTCAGCGAGATCCGCCCGCTGAACACCGAAGAGACCATGACCAAGGCCGGCGAGGCCGTGGACGACACCCAGGGGATCGCCGGGAAGAGCGCCACCACCGTGGCCTTCGACTTCGGGCGCATCACCCTCGACGCCCGCAACGTGCTCTACCTGTTCGGCGCCCCCGGCCAGGAGCGGTTCTGGTTCCTGTGGGACCGGCTCTTCTCCGGCACCCTCGGCGCCGTCGTCCTCGTCGACACCCGGCGCCTGGCGGACTCCTGGTACGCCATCGACCGGCTCGAACACCACGGCACGCCCTTCGTCGTGGCCTGCAACGACTTCGGCGGCCCCGAGCACACCCCGGAGCAGATCCGTGCCGCCCTCGACCTGCCGGACCACATCCCGCTGGTGTTCTGCGACGCCCGCTCCCGGGAGTCCAGCAAGCAGGTCCTGATCTCCCTCGTCCAGCACCTCCAGACGGCCGCGCTGTCGCACGCCCGGCCGAGCCTCCAGCCGAGCCCCCTGTCCCAGACCCCGGAGCCCACCCCGTGACCTGCCCCGCCGCCCCCGAGCACCAGCCCGTCTACCTCGGCGGCCCCCGGTTCCAGACCGACCCCGGCGAGCTCTACCGGGAGATGCGCCGCGACCACGGCGCCGTCGCCCCGGTCGTCCTCGACGGAGACGTACCGGCCTGGCTGGTCCTCGGCTACCGCGAGCTGCACCAGGTCACCAGCGACCCCGTGCTCTTCTCCCGGGACTCCGAGCTGTGGAACCAGTGGGACCGGATCCCCGCCGACTGGCCGCTGCTCCCGATGATCGGCCGCCGCCAGCCGTCGATCCTCTACACCGTCGGCGAACGCCACCGCGAGCGGGCCGCCGTCATCTCCGAGGCCCTCGAAGCCGTCGACCCCTTCGAACTCAAGGGGCACGCCGAGCGGTTCGCCGACGAGCTGATCGACGAACTGTGCGGCAAGGGCTCCTGCGACATCGTCGGCGAGTACGCCATGCTGCTGCCGCTGCGCGTCCTCGCCCGCCTCTACGGATTCTCCGACGAGCAGGGCCCCGGACTCGTCCGCGCCATGAACGACATGATCAACGGGCGGGAGGGCGCCCTGGAGGGCCAGCAGCACCTCGCCGAGTCGATGTTCGCGCTGCTCTCCGCCAAACTCGCCGAGCCCGGCGCCGACGTGGTCTCCCGGATGCTCGCCAACCGCTCCGGCTTCACCGTCGAAGAGGTCGCCCAGGACCTCATGGTCATGATGGCCGCGGGCCACCAGCCCACCGCCGACTGGATCGGCAACTCCCTGCGCCTCATGCTCACCGACGACCGCTTCGCCGCCTCCCTCGCGGGCGGCCGGCACAGCGTCGGCGAGGCCATGAACGAGGTGCTGTGGGAGGACACCCCCACCCAGAACGTGGCCGGCCGCTGGACCTCCCGCGACACCCACCTGGGCGGACAGCGCATCGCCGGCGGCGACCTCGTCCTGCTCGGCATCGGCGCCGCCAACGCGGACCCGCACGTGCGCACCGACGCCGGGGAACTGACCGGCGGCAACAACGCCTTCTTCTCCTTCGGGCACGGTGAACACCGCTGCCCCTTCCCCGCCCAGGAGGTCGCCGAGGTCATCGCGCGCACCGGCATCGAGGTGCTCCTCGACCGGCTGCCCGACGTGGACCTCGCCGTGCCCGCCGGGGACCTGGCGCGCCGCCCCTCGCCCTGGCTGCGCGGCCTCACCGCCCTGCCCGTCACCTACACCCCGACCCCCGCCCTTGGAGCCACCCGATGACGTGCCCGATCGACCACTCCGGCCCCGCGGCCATCGTCCTGGACCCCTTCGTCGCCGACCTCGACGCCGAGAGCGCCGCGCTGCGCGCCGCCGGACCGCTGGTCCAGGTGGTCCTCCCCGGTGACGTGGCCGTCTACGCGGTCACGCACCACGCCGAGGCCCGCAAGCTGCTCACCGACCCCCGGATCGTCAAGGACATCGACGTGTGGGGCGCCTGGCAGCGCGGCGAGATCCCGATGGACTGGCCGCTGATCGGCCTCGCCAACCCCGGCCGCTCGATGCTCACCGTCGACGGCGAGGACCACCGCCGGCTGCGCACCCTGGTCGCGCAGGCGCTGACCGTACGCCGGGTGGAGAAGCTGCGCGCCGGGATCGAGGCCCTGACCACCGGCATGCTGGACAAGCTGGCCGGGCTGCCGGCCGGCGAGACGGTGGACCTCAAGGCGCAGTTCGCGTACCCGCTGCCGATGAACGTCATCAGCGACCTGATGGGCGTCGACGCCGAGGAACACCCGCGGCTGAAGGCCCTGTTCGAGAAGTTCTTCTCCACGCAGACGCTGCCCGAGGAGGTGCCGCAGATGATGGCGGACCTCGGCGCGCTGTTCTCCCGCATCGTCGAGTCCAAGCGCGAGAACCCGGGCGACGACCTCACCAGCGCCCTCATCGAGGCCTCGGAGGACGGCGACCACCTCACCACCGAGGAGATCACCAACACCCTCCAGCTGATCGTCGCCGCCGGCCACGAGACCACCATCAGCCTGATCGTCAACGCGGTCGTCGCCCTGGAGACCCACCCGGAGCAGCGCGCCCTCGTCCTCAAGGGCGAGGTCTCCTGGGAGAACGTCATCGAGGAGACCCTGCGCTGGTCCAGCCCCACCTCGCACGTCCTGATCCGCTTCGCCACCGAGGACGTGGAGGTCGGTGACCGGATCCTGCCCAAGGGCGAGGGCCTGATCGTCTCCTTCGGCGCGCTCGGCCGCGACGAGGCCCAGTTCGGCGAGACGGCGGGCGAGTTCGACGCCACCCGCACCCCGAACCGGCACATCTCCTTCGGCCACGGCCCGCACGTCTGCCCCGGCGCGGCCCTCTCCCGCCTGGAGGCCCTGGTGGCCCTCCCGGCCCTCTACGCCCGCTTCCCGGACCTCACCCTGGCGGTCCCCCCGACCGAACTCCGCAACAAGCCGATCCTCACCCAGAACGACCTCTTCGACCTCCCGGTCCGCCTGGCCTGAGCTCCGCTGCCCCGCCCCCTCGGCCCACGGGGGGCGGGGCGGCGCATTTAATCGGATGTGCTTACGGGGCGCGGTTGTTAGGTTCGCCGTGTGCCGAAGCTGAATCAGATCATCGCAGTCGAAAAGGGCGTCAAGTCCAAGGCCCTCCAGGAGCTCACGCAGGCTCACCAGGACGTGCAGAAGCCCGCCCTGCTGGCCGGCATCTCCCGGACCTACCAGCCCAAGGACGAGGAGGGCGAGCAGCTCCCGCCCGAGTCCACCCGGGTCCAGATCAAGGCCGAGGACGCCCTGCGGGCGACCGCCTCGACGCTCACCCGGCTCTTCGACGTGACCGCGACGAAGGACTGGGCGAACCGGTCCGCGGTCGCGGACGTGGTGGTCGACGGTACGGTCCTGCTGCCCCAGGTGCCCGTCCCGTACCTGCTGTTCCTGGAGAAGCAGCTCACCGACCTGCACACCTTCGTGCGCAAACTGCCGGTGCTCGACGCCTCCGAGTCGTGGAACCTGGACCCCTCGACGGACGCGTGGAAGACGGACCCGGTGCGGACCATCCGCACGAAGAAGGTCCCGCGCAACCACGTGAAGGCCGAGGCCACGGAGAAGCACCCGGCGCAGGTCGAGGTGTACTACGAGGACGTGGCGGTCGGTTACTGGACCACCGTGAAGTTCTCCGGCGCGCTGCCCGCCCGGCGGGTCAACGAGCTCCTCGACCGGGTCGAGAAGCTCCAGCAGTCCGTGAAGTTCGCCCGCGAGGAGGCGAACAACACCGAGGTCACCGACCAGCGCATCGGCGACGCGGTATTCGGCTACCTCTTCCGGTAGCCCCACATTCGCCCCCCGTCGCGAACGGGGGGTGCGCGATGAGCGCAAGCTGAAACTGATGTTGAAGCTGATCATGGGGTGTCAGTTGGGGGTTCGAATCCCTCCCCCCGCACACGTGCGGGGGTGGCCCAAGCCGGCAGAGGCGGCCCCGTAAATCTCAGATTCTCGCTCCAGTCTCAGTATTCGCCGCCGAACACCGGATCGACCGAGCGCGGGCGATCATCGACGGATAGGGGTTCAAGTCCCTTCGGCGCCTCTCTCGTGGCGCTGTAGTTCAACGGCAGAACACGTCGATCTCAGAATGACCCGCGGCTCTTAAACGCCGTCGGTGTGCGCAATTGGGTGGCAAGCTGGAGCCCGGGAGCTGGACATGCTCCCGGGCTCCGTCACGTCATGCGGGCATGGGTACCGAGACGAAGGCCGTGCCCGACTCGTTCTCGACCAGGACCGCCCGGACGTCCGCCGGGTCCACCGCCGCCGAGCCGTCCAGCGCCGCGCCCTTGCCCTCGCCGTGCTCCGCGGTGCCCACCACCCAGCCGCCCGCCGTGGTGCGCGTACCGTCCCGGGAGACCACGACGATCCGGCAGCGCTCGCCCGCCCGGATCCCCGTCACCGCGGCGTGCACCCGCACCCACTTGGCCGCGGGCGTCACCTGTACGGTCATCCGCGCGCCCGTGCCCGCATCCGTCGCGGAGGCCACCTTGGTGCCCGCCGCAGGCGGCGACGGCGGAGCCGAGAGCGTCGGCAGCGGCCGGGCCTCGACCGCGGTGTTCCCGCCGCCCAGCTGCGTACCGGCCCAGAAGACGGCGGTCAGCGAGGCCGCCACGGCCAGTCCGGTGAGCGCGGTGCGGCGCCGCCGCGCCCCGTCGACCTCCTGGCGCATCTGGCGCAGGGTGCGCTGGAGCAACAGGTCTCCGCCCTGCGGCGGACCGTCGAGGAACGCCTCGGGGGGCACCTCGCCCAGCGCCGCCTCCATCTCGCGCAAGGCCGTCACCTCCTGACGGCACTGCACGCAGCCGTCCACGTGTTCCTCGACCCGGCGGACCTCCGCGTCGTCCAGGACGCCGAGAACGTACGGGCCGAGCAGTTCCTCCTCGTGCCTCTGCCCGTTCATGCCACCACCTCCTGCAGTCCGCCGGGCCGCGGAGACGGGCTGCCCGTGCGTGTGCTTTCCCTGAAGACTTCTCTGAGCGCCTTGAGCGCGTAGTGCGAGCGCGATTTCACCGTGCCGGCCGGGATGCCGAGGGCGTCCGCCGCCTCGGCGACGCTCTGCTGGCGGTAGTACAACTCCGTCAGTACGTCCCGGTGTTCCGGTGACAACCGGTCCAGGGCCCCCAGTACGGTCATCGTGTCCACCACCGCGTCGGCGTGGTCCGCCTCCACCGGCGGATGCGCCGGCGATCCGGACACCTCCGCAGGCCGCGCCGCCTTCGCCCGGTACCGGTCGGTGATGATGTTGCGGGCCACCGTGAGCAGCCAGCCGCGTACGGAGCCCTTCCCGTTCACCAGGACCTCGGAGTGGCGCCAGGCCCTGATCAGGGTCTCCTGGACGATGTCCTCGGCCGCGGCCCGGTCCCCGGTCAGCCGGGTCGCGTACGCGAGCAGGGCGTGACCGTGCTGCTCGTACACGGACTTGATCAATGCCTCGTCGGTCGAGCCCCGCCGAGTGCGGGGCCACAGTGGTCCGGCCATCTCACCCTCTCCGTCTTCCTCGCTCTTTTGGTGCGTTCGGAACACGCCGCGCACGGGCACCGGGTTCACGTGACCTGCGTCACCCGGAGGCCCGTGGCCGGTTCGCTCCGCCGCTCAGGTCCGGCAGGCGCGGCCCTGGTTGAGGCAGTTCACGACCGCGTCCATCCGCGGGCCGGTCATCACGTTCACGAACATCGCGTGGTCCGTCCCGGGGCTGTGCCGCTGTTCCGGGAAGGAGTCCAGCGCGATCGGCGCCCCCGCGGGCACGTCGTAGGCGAGGGAGATCCGCAGGCGCGGCACGGGGAAGGTGTCCTCGGGGCAGACCCCGTTCGCCGCCGGGAAGCGCAGGTGCGAGCGGTGCCCGGGACTGCTGGTGTCCAGACCGTTCCAGCAGCTCGGGAAGGTGAGCGTACGGGTGAGGCGCTCGCCCCCGGGACAGCGCGGATAGCGGGTGGTGGACCGGTCGGGGGAGCCCGAACAGCCCCAGCGGGCCCGCACGTCCGCGTCGGAGTCCGCGGTGAAGGCCACCGCGTCACCGGTCATCGCGCTCAGGAACCGGGGCATCGCCACCACCTTGCTCACCGGACTGCCGAGGAACTCCACCGACACCGCGGCCTCCGGCAGGATCGTCCCCGCGTTGCCGTGGCCCGCGGATCCCTCGTGCGGCCGGTCGCCCTGCCGGTCCGTGCGGCGCAGCACCGGCCAGTAGTACGTGGAACGGTCCCCGCCCGCGCAGCTGGTGGCGGCCGCCTCCAGGGAGGCGTCGGTGGAGAAGGCGTCCGTGGACAGGTTCCCGACGTAGCCGTGCGTGTGGTGGGCGCCGGAGCGCAGCCCCGGGGAGACGACGAGGTTGTCCTCGTTGTAGTGGCCCTCCTCGTTGCGCCCGCAATCCACCGACACCCGGCCCGTGGAGGCCTGCGGACCGGCCGCGGGGGGCTCGGCGGGCCCCGGCGGGACCTCCCGGAAGTCCACGAAGTCGGAGGGCGCGGGCCCGGCCGCACCCGCCGGCGGACGCGGCCCGCCCGCGCGCGCGGCTCCCAGTACGGCGGCGGTCAGCCCGGAGCCCAGTACCAGGCAGATCAGCAGCGTGAGCAGTCGGCGTTCGTTCCCCATGCGGGTCACGGTTGCCGCCCACCCCCGCCTGCGTCAACCGGGCGTCCGCAGGGCGGTCGCCGGGGGGTCGTCGCCCGGCCAGCGGCGCCTGGATGCCGTTGAAGGCGTTGCACGCGCGGGCCCCGCGGGCCGGGGACCGCAACCTTTGCCCCCGTTTGACTGTTCATACGGCAAAGCAACCTTCTCGAGCGACCCGCATCGCAAGGAAGGACCACCGCCGTGCCCGTTGCCAACCACCTCCTGCACCGCCTGATCAGGGAAACCGGCTGGACCTACGAAGCCCTGGCCCGGCGCCTCAACACGAGCGCGCAGGCGGCCGGCCTCACCACCGGCTACGACCGCACCTCGGTCGCCCACTGGCTGCGCGGCAGCACCCCGCGCGATCCCGTCCCCGGCCTCCTCTGCGAGATCCTCGCCGCCCGGCTGAACCGGCCCGTCGGCCCGGCCGACATCGGCATGCACCACGCCGGCATGCACCAGGCCGCCTCGCACCAGACCGCCCCGGCGCATCCGGGCGCCGACCCCGCCGGCGGCGGTCCGGCCCCCGGACTCCACGCCCTGGCGGCGGAGCTCCTCGCCACCGTGCCCGGTCTGCACCCGCACCGCAGGCCCCGTCACGGCGGCGAGACGCACCGGGTCCCCGAACAGCGCGACCGGCCCGACGCCGGGCAGGTCCCCGCCCTGTCCCACACCGAACTGCGCCGGGCCGCCGAGAACTTCTTCACCGGCCAGGTCGACGCCCTCGGCGGGGACGCCACCGCGCCCGTACTCCTCGCGTACCTCCAGAGCACCTTCCGTACGGCCCTCACCGCCACCGGGGACGAAAGGTCCCTGTCCGCCATGGAGATCGGCCACGCGGCGCGCACGGTGCTGCTCCTGGCCCGCAGTTACGCAGACCAGTGCTCCTTCGCCGAGGCGCGGCGGACCCTGAGCCGGGCCGCCTCCCTCGCGGAGCTGGCCGGGGAACCCTCCACCCAGGCCATCGCCCTGCGCATGCTCAGCCAGGACGCGCTCGACCAGAACCAGCCGGCCGTCGCCCTGTCCTACGTGCGCCGGGCGCTGGAGATCGCCCCGCGTGCGCCGGACGCCGTACGGGCCTTCGTCGCGGCCCAGGCGGCCCAGGTGCACGCGGTCCTCGGGGATCGGGCCGAGGCCCTCGCCTGGCTCGACGCCGCCGACCTGGCGCAGGGGGCCGCGGCGGGGGAGCCGGATCCCTTCCACACCTACCGCCCGGCCGCCCTGGAGTTCAAGCGCGCGGTGGTCCTCGGCCTGCTCGGAGACCATCCCGCGGCGCATGCGGCCCTGGACGCCTCGCTGGCCTCCCGCCCGGCCCAGCAGGAACGCGCGATCATGCTCACGCACGTGGAACGGGCCCGGCTGTACCGGCTCGGCGGTCACGAGCGGGAGGCTGCCGCCGAACTGCGGTACGCGCAGGCCCTCAACCGGGGCGTCCACTCCCCGCGCGCCGCCCGCGAGATCGAGCTCCTCGGTCCGGCCTGATCGGCCAGGCGCCCACTAAGCCAGCGGCGCCGCGTCGAGCTCGATCACCTCCGCGGGTCCCGCACGGAACGCCGGGCTCGCGGCGTCCGCCGCGATCATGTGCGGGGTGACGTCGTGCGCGGCGAGCGCCTCCCGCGAGGACCATTCCTCCAGGAGGGCGAACCGGTCGGGATCGCCGCTCACCCGGTGCATGTCGTAGCGGATGCAACCCTCCTCGGCGCGCACGACGGGCGCGAGGCGTTCGTAGGCGTCGATCTGCTCCAGGCCGCGGCCCGGAAGGGTGGTGATGAGGATCAGGAGTCGAACTGTCGATGGCATGAGGCGAAAGCTAGTTCGAGCGAGGCGGGCGGCGGAAAGGCTTTTCCGCCGCGCATGGCCGGTCCCCTTCTTGCCCGTTTCGGGCCGACCGCGCAGAGTGGCCGGGTATGACACCAGAAGACCTGCTGCAGGCCCTCGCCCGTACCCGCGCCTCCCTCGACGGAGCCGAGGTCACCTTCTGGTGGACGGGCGACGTCCACGCCTGGGCCCCCGGTGAGCCCTACCGACGCCTCTTCGGCTTCGAAGGGCTCAACGTGGCCCGGCTGGTGGAGGACGAAGAGCCGGGGACCTACCGGCTCCTCACCCGCGAGGCCGCGTTCTACCTGGACCCGGTGACCCGGGAGATCCTGGAGACCTGGGAGGACAAGCCCGTGGTCCACGTCTGGAACGACCCCGCGAACCAGAAGTGGCGTCCCTTCCCGGTCCCCGTGACCGAACTGGGCGACCAGGTCTGCTTCAGCCTGGAGATCCCGCTGGCCTACCCCTCCCCGCTGCCCGTCGCCCAGTACCCGGCGAACTCGGCCGAAGACACCTACCGGGCCCTGGAGCTCTTCCAGTTCTTCGCCCCCGCCTCGGTGTTCGCCACCGACGCGCCGAGCGTCCCGTCCACCATGTCCTGGACCCGGATGTCGCCCTGGCTCCCGTGGATGGAACAGGGCCCTCGTCCCGGCGGGCTCGCCTTCCACTGCCGGGGCCGCAAGCTGGCCTCCCACGCGGAGGTACCGGAGCGGACCCGCGCGTACATCGCGGCCCGCCACCCGGAGTTCGCCCACGCCCCCGAGAAGTGGACGGAGCCGAACGAGACCAGCTGGACGTACTTCCGCAGGCTCAACCCGCCGTCGGACCCGCCGAGCGCCTGAGCCGGGCAGGGTCCGGGGGTCTCGTCCGGGGGTCTCGTCTGAGGGGCGCACCCGAGGGGCACACCCGCGCGGCTCTCAGCCGCCGGCCGCGAACCGGTCGAGGGCGCCGAGCACGTGGTCGAGGGTGGCCGCTCCGCCCATGTGCCCCGCCTCCTCCACCACGGTCAACTCCACGCCGGGCCAGGCCCGGGACAGTTCCCAGGCCGTGCCGAGGGGGCCGGCCATGTCGAGCCGGCCGTGGATCAGGACGCCCGGGATGCCGGCCAGCCGGTGGGCATCGCGCAGCAGCTCGCCCTCCTCCAGCCACGCACCCTGCGAGAAGTAGTGCGAGCAGATCCGGACGAGGGCGACCCGGGCCGCCGGCGGCCGGCCGGTGTACGGCAGGGAGGCGCCCTTCGTCTCCCCGGACAGCACCGCGTCCTCCCAGGCGCACCAGTCCGCCGTGGCCTTCGCCCGCACCTCCTCGTCGGGGTCGGCCGCCAGACGCGCGTAGGCCCCGACGAGGTCGCCGTCGCGCGGGACGCCGGATCCGGCGACGAAGCGCTCCCACTCCTCGGGGAAGAACCGGCCGGCGCCGCGGTACAGCCAGTCGATCTCCGAGCGCCGGGTGGTGGTGACGGCCGCGATGACGATCTCGGAGACCCGCTCCGGGTGCCGCTCGGCGTAGGCCAGGATCAGGGTGGAGCCCCACGAGCCGCCGTACAGCAGCCAGCGGTCGATGCCGAGGTGCTCGCGCAGCCGTTCCATGTCGGCGACCAGGTGGCCGGTGGTGTTGTGCCGCATGTCGGTCGCCGGATCGCTCGCGTGCGGGGTGCTGCGGCCGCATCCCCGCTGGTCGAACAGGACCACCCGGTAGCGTGCGGGATCGAAGAGCCGCCGGGCCTTCTCGGTGCACCCCGATCCCGGGCCGCCGTGCACGACGAGAGCGGGCTTTCCGTCCGGATTGCCGCAGACCTCCCAGTAGATGAGGTTTCCGTCGCCGACGTCGAGCATCCCCTTGTCGAAGGGCTCGACCGGCGGATAGAGCTCTGCCACGTACCCGACCTCCTCATTTCCCCGTTCCGGACGGCCGTTTGCCGCCGGCCCGCCGGGGTCCGGCCACCCTACGGCGGCCCCGGCAGGGTGTGGACAAGGGTTTTCCCCGTATCGCGTTCATCGCCGCTTTGCCTACTGTCTGCCCACCGGCGATCCTCCCCGTCCGAACAGCCCCCGCGCCCACCCCACATGGCGTGAAGCTGGACGTTCGGTTCTTCGTCGGTGCCACCGTTGCCCAGCCCCGACGCTGCGGCGGGCGACGTGGTGTGCAGCAGCGGTGGCCGGGCGGGTTTGACCAGCCCGTTCCGGTCCCGCGGCCGCCGGTCAACCTCCCACACTGCACCAACCGGCCGTCCCGGCGCATCCTGTGGCGGCCCGCGAAAGGGAACACCGTGCACGCATCCAGACGACGCAGGCTCATATCCGTGGTGGCGATGTCCGTCACCCTGCTCGCCGGCTCCGCCACCACCTCTCTGGCGCTGTCCGCCGCGGATCCCGCCCCCGGCTCGCAGACCCTCCCGGCCGCCGGCGCCCCCGCCGCCGCGGCCCCCGTCGAGAACCTCATCGTCGGGTACAAGGCTTCGGCCGCCGAGGCGGGCTCCAACTCCGCCGCCGCCGCCGACGTGGCGGCCAAGGGCAAGAAGGCCTCGAAGAAGGCCGCCTTCGAGCGTCGCCTCGGCACCGGAGCCGCACTCGTCACCCTCGGCGCCCCGGCCGACGCCGCCGCCGTCATGGCCCAGTTCCGCGCCGACCCCGACGTCGCCTACGTCGAGGCCGACTCCCGCGCCTACGCCCTCGCCGTCACCCCCAACGACACCGAGTACGCGAAGCAGTGGGACCTCTTCGAGCCCACCGCCGGCATGAACGTTCCGGCGGCCTGGGACACGACCACCGGCTCCGGCGTCACGGTCGCCGTGATCGACACCGGCTACGTCGCCCACTCCGACCTCGCCGCCAACGTGGTCGCGGGCTACGACTTCATCGCCAGCTCCACCGCCGCCCGCGACGGCAACGGCCGCGACAACAACCCGGCCGACCAGGGTGACTGGAGTGCGGCCGGCGAGTGCGGCACCGGCTCCAAGGCCAGTGACTCCTCCTGGCACGGCACCCACGTCGCCGGCACCATCGCCGCCGCCACGAGCAACTCCAAGGGCGTCGCGGGCATCGCGTACGGCGCGAAGATCCAGCCCGTCCGCGTGCTCGGCAAGTGCGGCGGTGCCACCTCGGACATCGTCGACGCCATCACCTGGGCCTCCGGCGGCACCGTGGCGGGCATCCCGGCCAACGCCACCCCCGCCAAGGTCATCAACATGAGCCTCGGCGGCTCGGGTGCCTGCACCGCCACGTACCAGAACGCCATCAACGCCGCCGTCGGCCGCGGCACGACCGTCGTCGTCGCCGCCGGCAACAGCAACTCCGACGCGGCCGGCTTCTCGCCCGCCAGCTGCAACAACGTGATCAACGTCGCCGCCAGCAACCGCACCGGCGACCGCTCCTTCTACTCGAACTACGGCGCGATCATCGACGTCGCCGCCCCGGGCGGTGAGACCCGCCGCGCCACCGACACGCCCGGCACCATCACCACGCCCGAGAACGGCATCTGGTCCACCCTGAACACCGGCGCCACCACCCCCGGCGCCGAGAACTACGAGCCCTACCAGGGCACCAGCATGGCCGCCCCGCACGTCGCCGGCCTCGCCGCCCTGCTGAAGTCGGCGAACTCCGCGCTGACCCCGGCCCAGATCGAGTCCGCGATCAAGACGACCACCCGCCCGCTGGCCGGCACCTGCACCGGCGGCTGCGGCACCGGCCTCGCCGACGCCGCCGCGGCCGTGGCCGCCGTGACCTCGACCCCGCCCACCCCGGGCTTCGAGAACACCACGGACTTCGCGATCGGCGACAACACCACCGTGGAGAGCCCGGTCACCGTCACCGGTGTCACCGGCAACGCCCCGGCCACCCTCAAGGTCGGCGTGAACATCGTCCACACCTACATCGGTGACCTGAAGGTCGACCTGGTCGCCCCCGACGGCACCGTCTACACGGTGCACAACCGGACCGGCGGCAGCGCCGACAACATCAACCAGGTCTACACCGTCAACGCCTCCTCCGAGGTCGCGAACGGCACCTGGAAGCTGCGCGTCAACGACAACGCCGGCGGCGACACCGGCAAGATCGACTCCTGGAACCTGACCTTCTGAGTCCGGCCCCCTGAGTCCGACCTCCGGAGCCCGATCCGCACCGCGGCCCAACTCGGCCTGACGGGGCGATAGTACGGACCAACAGCCCGCCCGACCTCCCGATACACCGCGTATCGGCAGGCCGGGCGGGTTTTCATGTCACGTGACTGAATTCTGCGTCACAATCCGGGCCCGCCGGGCATCCGACCTCGTATTGTCGCGTCTCACAGGAAGGGCACAGGAACGGGCAAGCGAGAGGCTGGTGCTGTGCGTGGTGGTGGCGACGGGGCACGCCGACACGACCGTCGGACACGGTGAACTGATCAAGGCGGTCGACCGCGCGCTGACCACGCACGGACGCGCCCTGGTCACCGGGCCCGCCGGCTCGGGCAAGACGGAGGTGCTGCACGCCCTCACCGAGGCAGCCGCGCTGCGCCACGAGACCGTGCTGCGCCTGGCCCCCGGAGCCGCCGACCGGTGGATACCCGAAGCCTCCGCCGCCGCCCTCCTCGCCTCCGTCCCGGCCGACGCGCTGGAACGCCTCTCCGGACCGCAACGCACCGCCATCGCCCTCCTGCGGCGGGAAACCGACGCACCGCGCGTCGGCCGCGACCACGTCGCCCTGCGCCTCGCCGTCGTCGAGGTGCTGCGCACCCTCGCCGCCCGCGGCCCCGTCCTGCTCGCGCTCGACAACGCCCAGTGGCTCGACGCGGAGAGCACCGACCTGCTGCGCTTCGCCCTGCGCCTGACCCCGCCGCGGGTACGGGTCCTCGCCGCCGAATGCGTCCAGGGCGGAGCCCCGCTCTGCGAGGCCCTGTGGGGACCGGACACCCCCCAGATACGGGTGCCCCCGCTCGGCACCGACGAGGTCGCCGAGCTGCTGGTGCGCCGCGGGCTCCCGGCCCGCCTCGCCGGCCGGATCCACCAGGCCAGCGGAGGCAACCCGCGCCTGGCCCTGGCGCTGGGCCACTCCCTCGCCGAAGCCGCCGGGTCCCGCGAGGGCGGCGCCCACCACGCCGATCCGCTGCCCGTCTCCGGCCAGGCCCGCGAGGTGGCCCGCCGGCTCATCGGAGTCGTGCCCGCCCAGGCCCGGCGCACCCTGCTCTACGCCGCCCTCGCCGCGCGCCCCACCACCGCGCTGCTGCGCCGGGCCGGCCGCCTGGACGCGGAGGCCGAGCTCACCGTGGCCGAGCGGGCCGCGCTGGTCACCGTAGAAGAGGACGGCACGATCCGGTTCACGGCCGGGGCCCTGCCGACCGCGCTGGCCGCCGACGCGGGCTGGCCCGAACGCGCCGCCGGACACGCCGCGCTCGCCGCCGCCGTCGACGACCCCGTCCAGGCCGTACGCCACCGCGCGCTGGCCGTGGACGCCCCCGACCAGGCGCTCGCCGCCGAGGTCACCGAGGCCGCCGCCTCCTGCAGGCGCCGTGGCCAGCGGGCGCTGGCCGCCGAACTCGGCCTGCTCGCGGCCGACCGGACCCCCTGCCACCTGCCCGGAGAGGAGCTCGCCCGGCTCGTCGCCGCCGCCGAGGACGCGGGCTGGGCCGGCCGCGCCGACCTCGCCCGCCGCGCCACCCGCGCCGTACTCGCCCGCGACGCCTCGCCCGGCGACCGGGTGCGGGCCCGCCTCGCCGTCATCGACGCCGCCGGCCAGGCCCTCGGGGCCCTCGACGAGACCTTCGCGTACGCCGAGGCCGACGCCGAGGGCGACCCCGCCCTCCAGGCCGCCGTCCGGTTGCGGACCGCCTGGAAGCACAACCTCAGCGACGGCGACCCCGTCCGCTCCCGCGACGCCGCCGCGCAGGCCGGCGTACTGGCCCGCAGCGGCGGCGACCAGGTCGCCGAAGCCATGGCGCTGACCGTACGGGCCCGCATGGGCCGCATCCTCGGGGACCCGGACGCCGAGGAGATCCTCGCCGAGGCCCTGGCCCTGCCCGCCCCCGACGTACCCCTCGGCATGCGCAACGCCCCGCAGTACCTCGCCGTCCGCCACGCCCTCTTCGACGACCGGAACGCCGACGCCCGGCGCCAGCTGCTCGTGCTGCTGCCCGCCGTACGGCGCACCGGATCCGCCGAGGACGTCTTCGAGGTGCTGCGCAGCCTCACCGAGGTGGAACTGCGCCGGGGCAGGTGCGCGGCGGCCACCGCGCACGCCCGCGACGCCCTGGAACTGACCGTCGAGGCGGGCCTCTCGCCCGGCCCCGCCTGGTACCTCACCGCCCTGGCCGAGGCCATGGGCGGAGGCTTCGCACGCGCCGCCGGATATGCCCGGCGCGGCATCCAGGCCTCCGAGGAGGAGCACGACCAGGTCTTCCTCTCCCGCGGCCTGTACGTGCTCGGCCTGGTCGAGCTGGCCACCGGCGAGGCCGCGAAGGCCGTCGCCACCCTGCGCCGCGTGGCCGACCTGGAAGCCGCCCAGCAGGTGGTCGACCCCTCGATCCTGCGCTGGCACGGAGAGCTGGCCGAAGCCCTGGTCGCCGCCGACGCGCCCGACGAGGCCGCCGAGGTGCAGGCCAGGGCCCGTACGACGGCCCTCGCACTCGGCCGTACCAGTGTCATCGCCGCCCTCGACCGGGCCCGAGGGCTGTGCCTGTCCGCGCACGGCGACGCCGAGGCGGCCGTCGCCCTGCTGGAGGACACCGCCGAGCGCTTCGAGCGGCTCGAACTGCCCCTGGAGCGGGCCCGTACGCTGCTCGCCCTCGCCCGGGTGGAGCGCCGCCGCCGGCGGCGCGCACCCGCACGCGCCGCACTGACGGCGGCCGCCGAGGCCTTCACCCGGGCCGGTGCGACCCCGTGGGCGGAGCTCGCGCGGGAGCCGTCCCCGTCCGGATGCGAGGGCGGCGCAGGGGCCCGGCCCCTGGCCGCCCTCACGGAGGCGGAGACCCGCCTCGCGGTGCTGGTGGCCCAGGGCGCCAGCAACCAGGAGGCGGCCGCGAAGCTCTTCGTCAGCGTCAAGACCGTGGAGGCCCGGCTGACCCGGATCTACCAGAAGCTCGACGTCCGGTCCCGGGCCCAGCTGGCCACCACGCTGCGCACGCGGTGACCGAGGCCGGGCCGGCCCGGCTCAGCAGCTCAGGTTGTTCCCCGGGGTCACGCCCAGGAGCTGGGTGAAGCTCTGGTACGTGTTGATCCGGCTCTGCACCTGCGCGGGGTTGCCGCCGTTGCACTCCAGGGCGCCGTTGATGGAGCGGATGGTCTCGCCGAAGCCGGCGCCGTTGACCATGGCGGCGTGGGCGGTCATCGTGCCCGGGCCGTTCTGCGTGTTCCAGTACCAGAGCGCGGTCTTCATCGCGACGGCCGGGTCCTGCTCCACCAGGTAGGGGTTGGCCAGGAGGTTGATGCCCAGGGCGTCACCGGCCGCCTTGTAGTTGAAGTTCCAGCTCAACTGGATGGGCCCGCGCCCGTAGTAGGCGGACTGGCCGGCGGGACAGCCGTAGGGCTGGTTCGTGTCGCAGTAGTGCGGGTAGTTGGCGGTGTTCTGCTCGACGATGTGCACGAGTCCGCCGGTCTCGTGCGAGGCGTTCGCCAGGAAGGCCGCCGCCGCGCGCCGCTTGACGGTGTCGTCGCCGGTGGTGGCGAAGCCGGGGTAGGCGGACAGGGCCGCGACCAGGCCGTTGTAGGTGTAGAAGGGGTTCCGGTTCGGGAACATCTGGTTGAACTGGGCTTCGCTGACCACGAATCCGGACGGGTTGGGGGTGGTCGGGTCCGGGTTCGGGGTCGTCCCGCCTCCGCAGACGCCCTGGTCCGACCAGACGCCCCACTGGCCGGTGGTGCCGGGGGTCTCGCCCTGGGTCCACCACTTGGCCTGCCAGTTGTGGCCGCCGTACGAGGCGTTCATGCCGCCGGTGTAGACGGCCGAGGTCGCCCACGCGCCGGCGCATGCGGGCGCCGCGGCGGCGGGGGAGGAGGGGAGGGCGATCGCGAGGCCGAGGGCGACGGCCGCGGTGGCGGCCAGCGAGAGGGCGCGTCGGTGCAGGGTGCGCATCACGGAAGTTCTCCTTCAGTGGGGGGAGTTGCCGTGGGGGGCAACGGGAAGGGACAACTGCGCCCACTGAAGCGAGGATGGTCTGGACCTGTCAAGGTCTAGACCAAAACGAAGCGCCGGTGCCGCGCCCCGAAGGGCGGTGCACCGGCGCTGCGTTCTTGGGGTTTTCGGGGTCAGCTACCGGCGGAGAGGTTGCCGGAGAGGACCGGGATGTTGTCCAGGATGTGCGAGGCGGTCTCGTCACCCTTGGCCTGGGTGGAGTTCTCGGCGCACTGCTGGTTCTGCGGGTTGGACGCGATCGGGATGTCCTGGACACCGATGTTGACCAGGGCCAGGATCGACTGGGCGTTGACCTTCGCGGGCAGGCCGACGCAGAGCTTGTTCAGGGAGCCCTGGATGGCGGACATCTGCGGGCTCATGGCGCCGGCGGTCTCCTGGTTGCCGTAGAGCTGCGAGGACTCGTTGCCGTTGACCGTGTTGACGCCGTTGTCGTTGCCGATCGCCATCGCCGGGGAGGCTACGGCGGCACCGGCACCCAGAACGGCGGCGGTGGCGGCTGCGGTGGCCATGAACTTCTTGAGCATGTGGGAGATCCTTCTTCTGTCGCACTGTCGCATGAGATAGCTGCCCTCGGCGGGACGAGCTGCTCAACTGCCGTGGACACCGGGGGTTATCACCCATCACCCGAGTGGCCCAACCTTGCACTCCACCGGTGCGGTCGGACGTCGGCCGATTGACCCAACGTCGACAGGCGGGCGGATCCAGATCCCCGGGCGCGTACGTGCGCGTGCGCCCCGGGTTCGCGCCCCGTGCGCTGGGGGGTGCCGCCCCCGACCGGATCCGGACCGTGTGCGGGTCCCGGACCCCGTCGGGGCCGGCAGGGGCGGTGTCGCGCAGACGCGACGCCGCCGCGGTCAGCCGGTCTTGCGGCGGACCTTCTTGTTCTTGCCCCCGGGGTTGCCGCCGGCGCCCTGGATCTTCGCCCGGCTCTGGTGGGCCTGCTGCGACTGGGCATTGGCGGCGTTCCGCTCCAGGGCCTCCTTGAACTTCCGCTTGGCCTCCTCGGCCGGCGATTCGTTCTGCGGGGTGTCTGATTCTTCTGACATGCGTCCTCCTGGATTGTTCTGAAGCCGTTGCAGTCTGTCAGGTGGTGTTTCCCCTGGCCAACGCGTTCGGGAGATGCGGCTTCGGAGTGGCGTCCGGGGGGTGTCCGAGCGGCGTCCGGGTGGCGTCCGAGCTGCTCGGACCCGGCCTCAGGCGTCCTTCTCCAGGGTCGGCCGCAGCCGCTCCAGCAGCGCGTGGAGCGTCGCGCGCTCCGTGTCGTCCAGGACGTCGAGGGCGCCGTGCGTGGCCTGCATCTCCTCGCGCACCCGGCGGATCACCTCGCGGCCCGCGTCCGTGGCCACGACGTTCTTGACGCGCCGGTCCGCGGGGTCGGGCTCGCGGCGGACGAGCTCTCGGGCCTCCAGCCGGTCCACGATGCCGGTCACGTTCGAGGCGTCGCAGACCAGCAGGGTGGCGAGGCCGCGCATGGGGAGCGGGCCGTTCAGCTGGGCGAGGACCTTCGCCTGGGTGGAGGTGAGGCCGTGGTGCGCGGCGGCCGCCGCGAAGTCCCGCCACTGGGCGGTGCCGATCGCGGCGAGCAGCTCCAGCAGCTCCAGCTTGGTCGGGACGGCGTGGGGGGTGGTGGCGCTCATGCTCGGAGCGTACTCAAGGTGTTTCACATTATCAACCTTTTACTTGACCACCTTAACTATTGAGGTCTACCGTCTGCTGGAGTCGAAGTACTTGATGACGTCAAACATCTGCGATCTGAAGCACTGAAAAGGTCCCCCCTGCCATGAGCACCACCCCCTCCGCCACCACCCAGGCCGGCGGCCGCCAGAACGAGACGGTCATCGTCTTCGCGCTGAGCCTGGCCGCCATGGTCGTGTCGATGATGCAGACGCTCCCGGTCCCGATCCTGGGGCTGATCCGCAGCGATCTCGGCACCACCACCGCCAACGTCAGCTGGGTGACCACGGCCACCCTGCTGTCCGCCGCCGTCTTCACCCCCCTGCTGGGCCGCTTCGGCGACCAGCACGGCAAGAAGCCGACGCTGGTGGCCGTACTCGGCGTCATGGTCGCGGGCTCCGTCATCGCCGCCCTGGCGTCCTCCCTTCCCCTGCTCCTCCTCGGCCGGGTCCTCCAGGGCGCCGCCACCGCGATCTTCCCGCTCGCACTCTCGGTGCTGCGCGAAGAGGTCCGCCCCCAGAAGCTCCCCGGAGCGATGGCCCTGGTCAGCGGCACCCTCGCCTTCGGCAGCGGCCTCGCGCTCGTCGCCACCGGCCTGCTGACCTCCGGCAGCGACGCCGACTACCGCAACGCCTTCTGGATGGCCACCGGCTTCGCCGTGCTCGCGCTGCTCGCCGTCGTCTTCCTCGTCCCGGCGACCCGGCACAAGACCGGCGGCCGTACGGACTTCCTCGGCGCGCTCACCCTGGGCATCGCCCTGCTGCTGCTCCTGCTGCCGATCTCCCAGGGCCACGAGTGGGGCTGGGCCTCCGGCCGCACGCTGGGCAGTTTCGCGGGCGCCGTCGTCATGACCGCCGTCTGGGTGCTGACCGAGCTCAAGGTCCGCGAGCCCCTCGTCGACATGCGGATGTTCGTCCACCGTCCGGTCCTGATGGCCAACCTGGCCGGCATCCTCGTCGGCTTCGGCATGTTCGCGAACTTCCTGGGCGTCTCCTACCTCGTCCAGATGCCCAAGGCCCTGACCGGCTACGGCTTCGACGCCTCCATCCTGCGGGCCTCCGTGGAGTTCCTGCTGCCCGGCGCGATCGTCTCGCTCCTCGCCTCGCCCATCGGCGGACAGCTGGTCCGCCACCGCGGTCCGCGCGCCGCCCTGGCGGTCGCCGCGGCCCTCGGCGCCGCCGGCTTCGGCTGGCTGGCCCTGGACCACGGGCACAGCGCCTCGGTGATCGGCGCCGGCCTCATCGTCGGCGCGGCCGTCAGCTTCGGCTACGCGGCCATGCCGGCCGTGATCATGGCGAGCGTTCCGCACCACCAGAGCGGCATCGCCAACGGCATCAACTCGATCTCCCGCTCCACCGGCAGCGCGATCGGCAGCGCCATCGTGACCACCATCCTGGCGTCGAAGACGATCGAACACCTCCCGGCGGGTGTCCCGGCGCTCCCCGCCGAATCCGGATTCACCCTGACCTTCGCCATCGGCGCGGTGGCCTTCGGCCTGGTCGCGGTCATCAGCGGAATCGGCCTGCGCGGGGCACACGGCCCGCGCACGGCGGCCACGGGCGCCGCCGCACCGGTGGCCGGCTCGACAGGGCCCGCACCTGCGGCAACCGAGCCGACGGCCACTGCGGCATCCGCCGCGAAGGCCGACGCCTGACCGGTCCGCACCGCATCACCGCGGAGCGCTGCTCCCACCGGGCCGCCCCCGGGTCCGGCCGCACACGCGGCAGGTCCCGGGGGCGGCTTCGACCGTTCAAGAGACCGCACCCTTGACCGCTAGTGCCGTGGCCAAGGGCGTCGGCACCCTCTCCTCCCGGCCCCTGCGGCGCGACAACGGCTGCCGGCGGGCGTCCCCGCGCCGTCGTAGGCCCGAGGCGCCCGGATAGGCTCGACCGGGCCCGGAAAGGATCTCCCGGGCCCGGAAGGGTGCCATGACCAGCGAAGAACCGACCCGGATCCTGCGGGCGGCCGACCGGCCGGCGGCGCGGTGGAAGAACGGCGGGGGAGTGACCCGCGAGATCGCCGCCGGACCCGAGGGCTCCGGGATGGACGACTTCGGCTGGCGGATCAGCCTGGCGGAGGTCACCGCCGACGGCGCCTTCTCCGTGTTCCCCGGCATCGACCGCACGCTCACCCTCGCGGAGGGCGCCGGCATGGACCTCTCGATCGGCGGCGTACGACGCCTCGTGGACCGGCGGTACGAGCCCCAGCGGTTCCCCGGCGACGAGCCGACCGACTGCCGGCTGCTGGCCGGGCCGGTCGTGAACTTCAACGTGATGTACCGCCGGGGAGTGGTGAGCGCCGACACCGCCGTCGTACGGGGCGACCTCGCGCTCGCCGTCCGGCCCGGCGAGAGCCTGCTGATCGTCGCCCTGGAAGGAACGGCCGAGGTCGACGGCTCCGCCGAGCTGGGCCCGTACGACGCCGTCTTGCTGACGGGAGCGCGTGAGGCCCTGCTGCGCAGTGCCGGCCGAGCGGCGGTTGTCCGGCTCGCCCCGGCCCCGGCGGAGCCCGGCCGGACTCACCCGGCATAGCGCGCCTTCTTCGGCGGGCGCGACCCCTTCGGCCCGGATCCGGTGCCGGGCGTTCCTGTTCATGACGCGGCTCGGTGCGCGTTCTGGCCCGCTTCGTCCTGGGGGTTCCCGATCTCGCGGACCCGCGGCGTGCCCCGGACGCGGCTTTCGGCCACCTGGAGCCGGGCCGGCCCGAGGGTGATCCGAACTCCCCTCTGTGCGTGAAGCGTTGACAAAGTCGTCATCTGATAGAAACCTGTGGCGCCATGGCCGCATAACTGCGATCAGATCACTCAAAAAATTAATAACGCTACGCAAGTTTGCGGCAGGCGCGGCTGCGTCGGGCCGGTCCCCTCATGGAACAGAGGACAGCATGAGATGGAAGCAAGGCGGCCGGCTGATGGTGGCCGGCACGGTGGTAGCGGGACTGATGTCGGTCGGACTCCTGCCGGTCGGCCTCGCCGCGGCGGCGGGCGGACCCAACCTCGCCCTGGGCAAGGCGGTCTCCGCGAGCGGGTCCCTCGGCGGGTACGGGGCCCCGGGAGTCACCGACGGCAACCAGGGCTCGTACTGGGAGGGGCCCTCGGGCGCCTTCCCCACGTGGGTGCAGGTGGACCTCGGCAGCAGCGTCGCCGTCGACCAGGTGGTGCTGAAGCTGCCCGCCCCGTGGGAGACGCGCACCGAGACGCTGACCGTGCAGGGCAGCACCGACGGGAACACCTTCACCACGCTGTCCGCCTCGGCGGGACGGGTGTTCAACCCCGCCCAGTCCAACGCGGTGACCATCGGGTTCACCGCCGCGACGGTCCGCTACGTACGGGTGAGCGTCACCGCCAACACGGGCTGGCAGGCCGCGCAGATATCCGAGCTGGAGGTGTACTCCGCCGACGGCAGCGGTGACCCCGGCGATCCCGGAGACCCGGGTACCCCGCCCCCCGTCGGCGTGAACCTCGCCAAGGGCAAGCCCATCGAGGCCTCCTCCACCACCCAGTCGTTCGTCGCGGCCAACGCCAACGACGACAGCGTCACCAGCTACTGGGAGGCGGGCGGCCAGCAGTCCACGCTGACCGTGAAGCTCGGATCCAACGCCGACGTCACCGGAGTGGTCCTCAAGCTCAACCCCGACCCCGCCTGGGGCAACCGCACCCAGAGCTTCGAGGTCCTGGGCCGGGAGCAGTCGGCGAGCGGGTTCACCACCCTGAAGGCCCGTGCCGACTACGCGTTCAGCCCGGGCGGCAACCAGAACACCGTGACGGTCCCCGTCACCGGCCGCCTCGCCGACGTCCAGCTGAAGTTCTCCGGCAACACCGGAGCCGGTGGCGGCCAGGCCGCCGAGTTCCAGGTCATCGGCGCCGCCGCCCCGAACCCGGACCTGACGGTCACGGACCTCGCCTGGTCCCCGGCCGCCCCCTCCGAGAGCGACGCCGTCACGGTCAACGCGACCGTCCGCAACGCCGGTTCGGTCGCCTCCCCGGCCACCACCGTCAACGTCAGCCTCGAAGGCGCGGCCGCCGGCAGCGCCCCGGTCGGCGCCCTCGCGGCCGGAGCCTCGGTCACCGTCCCGGTCGCCGTCGGCAAGCGGCCGATGGGCAGCTACACGGTCTCCGCCGTCGTCGACCCGGCCGGGACCGTCCCCGAGCAGAACGACACCAACAACAGCCGCACGGCCGCCGCGAAGCTCGTCGTCGGCCAGGCGCCGGGCCCCGACCTGGAAACCCTCTCCCTCACCACCAACCCGGCCAACCCGGCCGTGGGCGCCCCGGTCTCCTTCACCGTGGCCGTCCGCAACCGGGGCACCGCCGCGGTGAGCGCGGGCAGCATCACCCGGCTGGTCGCCGGCTCCACCACCCTGAACGGCCCCACTCCGGCGATCGCCGCCGGTGCGACGGTCAACGTGCCGATCAACGGAACCTGGACGGCGGTCAGCGGCGGAGCCACCCTCACCGCCACCGCCGACGCGACCGGCCTCGTCGCCGAGACCAACGAGAACAACAACAGCCACTCCCGGGCCGTGGTCGTCGGCCGCGGGGCGGCGCTCCCGTACACCGAGTACGAGGCGGAGGCCGGCAGTTACACCGGCACCCTGCTGCAGAGCGACGCCAAGCGGACCTTCGGGCACACCAACTTCGCCACCGAGTCCTCGGGCCGCGAGTCCGTACGCCTCTCCTCGGCCGGCCAGTACGTGCAGTTCACCTCCACCAACCAGGCCAACTCCATCGTCGTGCGCAACTCGGTGCCCGACGCCGCGAACGGCGGCGGCGCGGACGCCACCATCAGCCTGTACGTCAACGGCAGCTTCGCCCAGAAGCTGACCCTCTCCTCCAAGCACAGCTGGCTCTACGGCAGCACCGACAGCCCCGAGGGCCTGACCAACACCCCCGGCGGCGACGCCCGCAGGCTCTTCGACGAGTCCCACGCCCTGCTCGCGCAGAGCTACCCGCCCGGCACGACCTTCCGCCTCCAGCGCGACGCCGGCGACACGGCCTCGTACTACGTCATCGACCTGATCGACCTGGAGCAGGTGGCCCCGGCGGCGTCCAAGCCCGCCGAGTGCACCTCGATCACCGACTACGGTGCGATCCCGAACGACGGCATCGACGACACGCTCGCCCTCCAGAAGGCCGTGACGGCCGACCAGAACGGGCAGATCGCCTGCGTCTGGATCCCGCAGGGCCAGTGGCGCCAGGAGCAGAAGATCCTCACCGACGACCCGCTGAACCGCGGCCAGTTCAACCAGGTGGGCATCAGCAACGTCTCCATCCGCGGCGCGGGCATGTGGCACTCCCAGCTCTACACGCTCACCCAGCCGCAGGACGCCGGCGGCATCAACCACCCGCACGAGGGCAACTTCGGGTTCGAGATCGACGACAACACGCAGATCTCCGACATCGCGATCTTCGGATCGGGCCGGATCCGCGGCGGTGACGGCAACGCCGAGGGCGGCGTGGGCCTCAACGGCCGCTTCGGCAAGAACACCAAGATCACCAACGTGTGGATCGAGCACGCCAACGTCGGCGTCTGGGTCGGCCGCGACTACGACAACATCCCGGCCCTGTGGGGCCCGGGCGACGGCATCGAGTTCAACGGCATGCGGATCCGCGACACCTACGCCGACGGCATCAACTTCGCCAACGGCACCCGCAATTCCACCGTCTTCAACTCCTCCTTCCGCACGACCGGTGACGACGCCCTGGCGGTGTGGTCCAGCAAGTACGTGAAGGACCAGTCGGTGGACATCGGCCACGACAACCACTTCCGCAACAACACCATCCAGCTCCCGTGGCGCGCCAACGGCATCGCCCTGTACGGCGGCTACGGCAACACCATCGAGAACAACCTGATCTACGACACCATGAACTACCCCGGCATCATGCTGGCGACCGACCACGACCCGCTGCCCTTCTCCGGGCAGACCCTGATCGCGGGCAACGGCCTCTTCCGCACGGGCGGCGCGTTCTGGAACGAGGACCAGGAGTTCGGCGCGATCACCCTGTTCCCGTCGAACCTGCCCATCCCGGGCGTCGTCATCCGCGACACCGACATCCACGACTCCACCTACGACGGGATCCAGTTCAAGACCGGCGGCGGGGTCATGCCCGACGTCAAGATCACGAACGTGACCATCGACAAGTCCAACAACGGCTCCGGGATCCTGGCCATGGGCGGAGCGCGCGGCAACGCCATCCTGTCCAACGTCACCATCACCGGATCCGCCCAGGGCAACATCCTGATCGAGCCGGGATCGCAGTTCCTGATCAACGGCGGCTAGCGGCAGGCGGTTTCACCGCTTGCCGAGCTTGATCCACCTCGCCGTACCGGGGACACCCTTCGCGTCGAGGAGGAACAGCATGTAGTAACCGGGCGGGGCGTCGGCCGAAGTGGCCGGCGCCCGCAGCCCGATCGTGCGGCCGCGGACGCCGGTCATCCGAAGCTCCAGATGGCGCTGGCTGGTGTTCACCGCGTGGGTGACCGTGGTCGGCGCCAGCAGTACCGCCCGCCGTACGCCGGCGGCCGTCGAGCTCTCCACGGAGAACTCCGCGTCGTGGGCGATCTCGCCCGCCGGGACCCGGTCCAGTACGGGCCGGGCGCCCCGGTGCAGGTAGGCGGGCTCGTAGATCTCGATCGAGCCGTCCATCCCGTCCTTGATGTCCGGGTCGTTGGCGATCTGCTGGAGCTCGTCCCCGGTGACCATGACCCGGCCGTCCGGCAGCACCAGGGCGTTGGAGTGGTAGCCCCGCGGCAGCCGTTGCGCCGGGCCGAGCCTCCACCGGCCGTCGGCGCCCCGCAGTTCGGTCTGGCGGAACTTCAGATCGGCCTTCGGGTTGAACGGCCCGAACCCGTAATCCCTCGTGTCCTTGGCCCCGTTGACCGTCAGCAGCGTGCCGTCCGGCAGGATCAGCGTGTCGTCCTGGGTCCGGCCGAAGGCGCGCGGCTCCTGTGTGGTCCAGGCGCCGCCCGACAGCCGGTAGGTGTTCGGGTCGAGCGGGTCCCCGCCCAGCACCAGCACCGAATCGGGTCCGCGGAACCCCGCCGGCAGCGGCACGGCGGAGCCGTAGCCCCGGAAATCGGCGGGCCGTCTGGGCAGGTCCGTACGGGACTGCGTGCGCGGGTCGAAGAGCCACTGCTGGTCCGCGTCGCGCCCCAGGCCGTAGATCATGCCGTCGCGCAGCGAGAACAGGTGCGGGTAGTCGTTGCGGAACGGCGCGTCCGAGCGCATCCGCTGGACGGAGAGGTCCAGCGGGATGTCGTACGGGCGCCAGGGCACCGGCTGCCCCGGCGCGGGGAACCGCTCCACCACCGGGGTCGGTGTCCCCGTGCCGCGCTCCGACTGGCCCGACATGATGATCTGGCGGCCGTCCGCGCCGGTCACCACCGACGGGTACCAACGGCCCACCGCCATATCGCGGTTGCGGTACCAGCCCTCGGTCCACGGGTCGAAGACGAAGGACAGCTTCGCACCGCTGCCGCCCTTCCCGCCCGTGTTGCCGCCGAACACGCCCAGCATCCCGTTGGGCAGGAAGGAGTGCCCGGCGCAGAAGAACGGCGCCGGGCGCGGGGCGTGCGTACCGTCGGGCATCAGCACGATGGGCGGGGTGACCTTTTTGAACGCTCGCGCGCCCGTCCCCTTCGCCGGATCCCACAGGTAGGCGCGGCCCGCGTTCGTCGGTCCGATCCGGTCCGTGGGCCCGGTCTCCTTGGTCGGGTCGGTCTCCACCCGGGAGAAGGAGAAGAGCAGAACCTTGCCGGTGGGCAGCTGGGCGACGTGCACGCCGAAGTCGGGGGAGGGGAAGTACTCGGCGAACCGTCCCGAAACCGCCGCTTTGAAAGCGGAGTTGGCCTCGGCCTGCGAGCCGGTGAGCGAGGCCAGGCTCGCGTCGCGCCGGGACTGCGGGTACTCCACGGCGCCCTTGGCCGCCCGGCGCAGCTCGGCGTGGGCGCGCGCGTGGCCGGCCCCGATCACGGCGGCCTCGGCCGGGTCGGTCCCCCCGGCCGTACCGGCCGTACCGGTGGCATCGGCCGCATGGCCGTGGGCGGCGCCGGTCGCCCCGCCCCCGCCGTCCGTGCCGTGTCCCGGCGCCCCGGCGGCGGCCGGTGCGGTCGCGAGCACGAGGGCGGAGACGACCGCGGTCGCGGAGAGCAGGGCGGACCGGTGCAGGCGGCGCATGGGGCTCCTCGGCGCGGGCGGTTCCGTAGGGCGCTCAGCATAGGAAATAACGGGATGAATGGGGTGATCCGACGTGCTCGACGTCCTGCCGATGAGCCGTTCGGCCCTCCGGAGTCCCTGACGAGACGTTTCTGCGGTGAAAGGGCCCGGCCATCGGAGTGAGGTCGCGCACCCGTTCCCCGACCGGCCCGGTACGGACCGATTCCATGGCCGGGTGATCAGAACACTGCGCACCGCGCTCGGCGCCGTCCTCGTGACCGGCGGCCTCCTCACCCTCCTGCCCGCTTCCGCCGCCGGGGCGGCGGGTGGCCCCGGGGCCCCCACCGCGCCGGAGGACCGGGTGACCGTCGACGTCGCCACGGTCAACGGCTCGGGGTGCCGGCCGGGCAGCGCCACCGTCGCCGTGGCCGAGGACAACTCGGCCTTCACCGTCACCTACAGCGAGTACCTGGCCATGGCGGGAGGGAACAGCGCCCCGACCGACGGCCGCAAGAACTGTCTGCTCTCCCTGGTCGTACACGTCCCGCAGGGGTTCACCTACGCCGTCGCCCAGGTCGACTACCGGGGATTCGGCAGCCTCCAGAAGGGCGCCGTCGGCACCCAGAAGGCCAGCTACTACTTCCAGGGCATGAAGCAGACCGACTCCCGCACCCACAAGTTCCTCGGCAAGCTCGACGACAACTGGCAGGCCTCCGACACCACGGGCATCGAGGCGCTGGTCTTCGCCCCCTGCGGCGAACAGCGCAACTTCAACATCAATACCGAGCTGCGCGCCGAGGTCGGCACTTCGGACCCGGCGACGACCAGCTACATGGCGCTCGACTCCACCGACGGCAGCATCAACAGCGTCTACCACTTCTCCTGGAAGCAGTGCCCGGCCCGCTGAACCGGCCCGGCTCGCTCCCCACGGGCGGCCGCGCGGAACTCCCGCTCAGGAGTCCCCTCGCGCGGCCGCCTGCCGCTGCCGCTTGCTCATCGGGGCCAGCGTGAGGTCCTGGGCCTGGGAGCTGAGCCGCTTGAAGCCGTACCCGTGCTCCGTCAGCCAGGTCTCCGCCGCGAGCTCGGCGTGAGCGGTCGCGTCCAGGATGTCCTCCTCGGCCTCGCCCTCGGCCAGGAAGCGGAAGGTGAAGAAGGGCCGGGCCGCCACGTCGTACGTGAGGTGCCCCTCGGGAGTGAACTCGGCCGTCAGCATGTCGTGCCGGTCCGCGTCCGCGAGGAGCGCGGCGCGCTGCTCTTCGGTGAGGCCGTCGAAGGACCCCCGGACGGTGATGCGGAAGGTGCGGGTGCTCATCCCGTCAGCCTAGGGGGGACTCCGAGCCGTCCGCACCGGGATTTCCGGGGGCCCGCCACTCCGACGGCCCAATCAGCGTGCGACCTCCGCGAGCCCGACGTCACCCGGTCGGTGCGGCTGCGACCTGGGGTTTCGCGCAACTGCCCGGCGTGCCGGGCGTGTCGCGCCCCGCTAGCGTCGGCAGCGTCCGGAGTCCTCGGATTCCGCGAGGGGGGTCCTGCTTTCCGCCTGTGCGAGAGGCCGAGCCGATGCTGAAGGATGCTCCGATAGCCCAGACGCCCCCGATGGCCAGCCTGATCCGTGTGGAGAAGGGCGTGGCCGCCCCCGAGGAACTCGCCGCGATCGCGGTGGTCGTCGCCTGCTTCGCCCGCCGCAACTCCGTCGGAGCCGAATCGGCCCCCGGGACGGGCACGGCCCCCGCCGGGGCCGCCCGCCGCCGGCGCCCCGCGCACCACGGCTCCGGCTGCTGGGCGGGCTGCTGGGCCTGCGCCTGACGCGGACCGGCACGGGGCCGCAGCCCCCATGAACGCCCCTGCCCCCGGCCCGCTTACGGGCCGGCGGCAGGGGGACCACTTGGCGTACGGGCCGGTCAGGACCGGCGCAGCACCGTCGACAGGGCCTCGGACAGCGCGGCCTCGGCATCGGCCACCGGACCCTGCGAACGCCACGCGACGAACCCGTCGGGGCGTACCAGCACGGCGCCCTCCGGGGACATGGCGTGCACCCCGCTCCAGTCGGATCCCTCCTCCTGCACCAGATCGGTGCCGGGGGCGCCCGGGGCCCCGATCGCGTAAGCGTCCAGCTTCACCGACAGCCGCTCGGCCACCCGGTCGGCGGCCGCCCGCCACGGCGAGCCCGCACCGCAGAGCAGCACGAAGGCACGCTCGTACAGGTCCAGCGTGGAGACCCGCTCGCCGTCGGCCCGCGTCAGCCACATGTGCGGGGCCCGCGTACCGGGGTCGCCCGTCATGCGCATCCCCTCCGGGATGACGGGCCGGTCCGGAGACCCGCCGACGAAGGCGCCGCTCGGGTACGCGTAGGCCATCGCCGTCGTCAGGACCCCGCTGCCCGGTCCGCCGCCCATCGTGGGCGGCGGCGCGTACCCGGGGTGGCTGTGCTCCGCCGAACGGGCGGAGGCGCGCTGCGCGGTCGCCACGGCCACCGGGTGCCGCTCGGCCCCGTAGGTCTCCAGCAGTCCCGTGCCCGCCGATCCGTTCAGGACCGCCGCGATCTTCCACGCCAGGTTGTGCGCGTCCTGGATGCCGGTGTTGGAGCCGAACGCGCCGGTGGGGGACATCTCGTGGGCCGCGTCGCCGGCCAGGAACACCCGACCGGAGGAGTACTGCTCGGCGATCCGTTCCGCCGCGTGCCAGGGGGCCTTGCCGCCGATCTCCACGTCCAGGTCCGGTACGCCGATGGCGGCCCGGATCTGCTCCCTGCACCGCTCCTCCGTGAAGTCCTCCAGGGTCTCCCCCTGGTCCGGGTGCCACGGCAGGTGGAAGACCCACTGGGTGTCGTTGTCGACCGGCAGCAGCGCCCCGTCCGCACCCGGCTTCATCAGGTAGCAGACGATGAACCGCAGGTCGCCCAGCACCTCGACGAGCTGCCGCGACCGGAAGGTGACGCTGACGTTGTGGAACAGCTCGCCGCTGCCCGTCTGGGGGATGCGCAACTGCTCGCGCACGGGGCTGCGCGGGCCGTCCGCCGCGATCAGGAAGTCGGCCCGCACGGTGATGTGCTCACCGGTCTCCCGGTCCTTGACCAGCGCGTTCACCCCGGTCTCGTCCTGGTCGAAGCTCATCAGCTCGGTCGAGAACCGCACGTCGGCGCCCTGGGCGCGGCTCTGCGCGGCGAGGATCGGCTCGATGTTGTTCTGGCTGCACACGCACCAGCCGGTCGGGCTGAACTTGCTGAGCGCTCCGGAGGGGTCGATGGCCTTGACCAGCCACTTGTGGTCGCCGCCGAGCAGGGACTCCGTCTGCAGGATGCCCATGTTGTTCTCCAGCGCGGACGCCGCCTGCCGGATGGCGCCCTCCGCCCCGGCCACCCGGAACAACTCCATGGTCCGGGCGTTGATACCGCGCCCGCGCGGGTGGTCGGAGGTGCCGGCGTGCTTCTCCACTACCAGGTGCCTGATGCCGTGACGGCTCAGGAACAGCGAGGTGGACAGACCCACGAGGGAGCCGCCCACGACGAGAACCGGTACGCGAACATCTGCCGTGTCTTCCATCAGCTGCGAGCTCCTGAATTCTGTGTGGGGGGATTGCACTCTTTTATGCCCCCGATCGTCGGCCAAGCCCAGGAGATACGCCGGTTGTCACCCGCTTGATCCGGAGATGTAGCGGTACGTCCCCACCCGGATGACGATGAGCGACAGCGGTTCCCCCGAAGACACGCCAGCCTGCCGTCCCCGCGACGGCCGCCGGTCCGGGGCGGCCACCGCCGATGACGGACGAGGGTCCGTACGCGATGAGAATCCCCGCCCTCCCCCAGGGCCCTCACGAAGGAGTGAGCAGATGACGACCACCCTGTCCGAACGGGTGTCACAGTCCGCCTTCGACGGATCCATGCTCAGGGTCGTCCTGCTGATGGACCTCCACGAAGGAGCCCAGCAGCGGTTCTTCGAGGCGTACGAGCAAATGCGCCACGACATCGCGTCGGAACCGGGGCACATCAGCGACCAGCTCTGCCAGTCCTTCGAGAACCCTTCGCAGTGGCTCATCACCAGCGAGTGGGAGAGCGCCCCGCAGTACCTCGCCTGGGTCAACAGCGAGCACCACGCCGAACAGGTCCGCCCGCTGGGCGCCTGCGCCCGCGCCATGCGCCCGCTCAAGTACACCGTCCTGCGCGAGACCGGCCGCGGCTACCAGGACGCGCAGCGGCCCACGGGCGCCCGGCTGCAGGAAGGGCCGCGGCTCGGCGCCGACATCGTCCGCCACGCCCTGACCTTCACGGTCAAGCCCGGCAGCGAGAAGGAGGTCGCGGCCCTCCTCTCCAGCTACGCCTCCCCGGCGGCCGACGTCGACGGCCACACCCGGCTCTGCCGCACCACGCTGTTCATGCACGGCAACCGGGTCGTGCGTACGGTGGAGGTCCGCGGGGACCTGATGTCAGCCCTGCGGCACGTCTCCGAGCAGCCCGAGGTACGGGCCGTCGAGGAGGCCATCAACCCCTACCTCGAACAGGACCGCGACCTCGGCAACCCCGAGTCCGCCCGGATGTTCTTCATGAAGGCCGCGCTCCCGGCGGTCCACCACGTCGCCGCCCGCGAGGCCGGCGCCGCGGACCGCTCCGACGTACGGCGTCACGCGCTGTTCTACCCGGCCAAGCCCGGCTGCGGACCGGCGCTGGCCAAGTTCCTCGCCCGGCAGGACGAGGAAGCGGCCCACCGGTCCGACGCCCCGACCGTGAGCAGCAGCATCTTCCAGCGCGACGACATCGTCGTACGCCTCATCGACGTGCGCAGCCCGCACGGCGCCGGGCTGGAAACCGCCTTCGGCGTCCGGGGACCGCGCAAGGCGGCCGTCCTCGCCCGCCTGATGGCCGGGCCCGTCAGCGGGTCCGAGGGGGCCGCCGAGTCCGCGGTCCGCCACACCATGAGCCTGATCACCGACCGCCGGGCCCCCGCCGAGGGCTGATCCGCAGCGGCACCCCCCAGCCGGCCCATCCGGCCCCCCGGACCGCACACCCCGGACCCCCCACCCACCAGCCCCGTCCAGGCTCCCCACCGCCAGGAGGAACCCCCGCCATGACCAGACAACGCCCACCGCACATCGTGGACCTCAGCGAGACGCAGCCCAACACGAGGCGCGGCGGCGACCTGAGGGCCGTCCTGACACCGACCTCGGTGGGCTGCACCAGCGGCTTCATGGGCCTGGCCGTCATGGCGCCGGGCGAACACATCGCCGAGCACTACCACCCGTACTCCGAGGAGTTCGTGTACGTGGTCGCCGGTGAGCTGGAGGTCGACCTCGACGGCGAGGCCCACCCGCTCCTCACCGACCAGGGGCTCCTCGTCCCGATGAACGTGCGCCACCGCTTCCGCAACGTCGGCGGCACCGAGGCCCGCATGGTCTTCCACCTCGGACCGCTGGCCCCGGACCCCAAGCTCGGGCACGTGGACACGGAGGAGGCCGTCAACCCGGAGGGCTCCGCCTGGGAGCGGCCCCCGGACCGTGCGGGAGCGGTCTCGTGACCCGCCGACGCGTGGCCGTCACCGGGGTCGGCGTCGTCGCCCCCGGTGGGATCGGCACCTCCGCCTTCTGGGAACTGCTCTCCAACGGCCGTACGGCGACCCGCGGCATCACCCTCTTCGACCCGACCGGTTTCCGCTCCCGGATAGCCGCGGAGGTCGACTTCGACCCCGCCGCACACGGCCTCGGTGCCGAGGAGGCGGCCCGCGCGGACCGGTACATCCAGTTCGCGCTGGTCGCCGCCGCCGAAGCCGTGCGCGACGCCGGACTCGACCTCACCACGGACCAGGCCTGGCGCACCGGAGTCTCCCTCGGCACCGCCGTGGGCGGCACCACCCGCCTGGAGAACGACTACGTGGCCGTCAGCCAGTCGGGCGACTGGTGGGACGTGGACCACCGGCTCGCCGGGGCCCACCTGCACCGCGCCTTCACCCCGGCCACCCTGGCCTCCGCCGTCGCGGAGAAGACGGGAGCGCGCGGACCGGTCCAGACCGTCTCCACCGGCTGCACCTCCGGACTCGACGCCATCGGCTACGCCTTCCACTCCATCGCCGAGGGCAAGATGGACGTCTGCATCGCCGGCGCCTCCGACTCACCCGTCTCGCCGATCACCGTGGCCTGCTTCGACGCCATCAAGGCCACCTCGCCCAACAACGACGACCCCGCCCACGCCTCCCGGCCCTTCGACGCCGACCGCGACGGCTTCGTCCTCGGCGAAGGCGGCGCCGTCCTGGTCCTGGAAGAGCTGGAACACGCCCGCGCGCGCGGCGCGACCGTCTACTGCGAGATCGGCGGCTACGCCACCTTCGGCAACGCCCACCACATGACGGGGCTGACCACCGAGGGCCTGGAGATGGCCCGCGCCATCGAAACCGCCCTCGCCCAGGCCCGCACCGACGCCCGCGAGATCGACTACGTCAACGCGCACGGCTCCGGGACCAAGCAGAACGACCGCCACGAGACGGCGGCGGTCAAGAAGGTCCTGGGAGACCACGCCTACAAGACGCCGATGACCTCCATCAAGTCCATGGTGGGGCACTCCCTCGGCGCCATCGGGGCGATCGAACTGGCCGCCTGCGTCCTGGCGATGACCCACCAGGTCGTCCCGCCCACGGCCAACTACGAGACCCCCGACCCCGAATGCGACCTGGACTACGTCCCGCGCGTCGCCCGCGAGCGCAAGCTGCGCAACGTGCTCTCCGTCGGCAGCGGCTTCGGCGGCTTCCAGTCCGCGGTCGTCATGACCCGCCCCGACGAGCGCAAGGAGGAGGTGGTCTCGTGAGCGTCCGTACGGTCATCACGGGCATCGGAGTGGTCGCACCCAACGGGATCGGCGCCGAGGCCTTCTGGAAGGCGACCGAGTCGGGCGCCTCCGTCCTCGGCCGCGTCACCCGGGAGGGCTGCGAGCACCTCCCGCTGCGCGTCGCCGGCGAGGTGCGGGGCTTCGACGCGGCCTCGATGGTCGAGGAACGCTATCTCGTCCAGACCGACCGCTACACCCACCACGCCCTCGCCGCGGCCGACCTCGCCCTGGAGGACGGCCGCCTCGGCCGGGCCGACTACGAGGACGACCCCTTCTCCGTCGGCGTGGTCACCGCCGCCGGGTCGGGAGGCGGCGAGTTCGGCCAGCGCGAGCTGCAGCACCTCTGGGGCCAGGGCCCGCGCTACGTCGGCCCGTACCAGTCGATCGCCTGGTTCTACGCGGCCAGCACCGGGCAGATCTCCATCCGCCGGGGCCTCAAGGGCCCCTGCGGGGTCGTCGCCGCCGACGAGGCGGGCGGACTCGACGCCTTCGCGCACGCCGCCCGGGCCATCAACCAGGGCAGCAAGGCCATGCTGGTCGGAGCCACCGAGGCGCCCCTGGCCCCGTACTCCATCGTCTGCCAGCTCGGCTACGAGGCCCTGAGCACCCACGAGGACCCGGAGCGGGCCTACCGGCCCTTCACCGAGAAGGCCTGCGGCTTCGTACCCGCCGAGGGCGGAGCGATGTTCCTGGTGGAGGAGGAGCAGGCGGCCCTGCGCCGCGGCGCCTCCGTACGGGCCCTCCTGGCGGGACACGCGGCGACCTTCACCGGCCCGCACCACCCCGAACGGGCCGAGGCCTCCGCCGAGGGCCTGGCCCACGCCATCAAGGGCGCCCTGCGGGAGGCGGGCTGCGCCCCCGAAGAGGTCGACGTGGTCTTCGCCGACGCGCTCGGCACCCCGGAAGCCGACCGGGCCGAGGCGGCCGCGATCCTCTCCGCCCTCGGAGCGCACGGGCGCAAGGTGCCGGTCACGGCGCCCAAGACCGGGACGGGCCGGGCCTATTGCGCGGCACCCGCCCTCGACACCGCCGCCGCGGTCCTCGCCCTGGAACACGGCATCGTCCCGCCCACGCCGAACGTCTTCGACGTGTGCCACGACCTCGACGTGGTGACCGGCAGCGCCCGCCCGGCGCAGCTGCGCACCGCGCTCGTACTGAGCCGGGGCCTCATGGGCTCCAACGCCGCGCTCGTCATCCAGATCCCCTCCTAGAGACAGAAGGAGCCGCTCATGTCCGAACGACTGACCGTCGAGGAGCTGGCCGCCCTGATGAAGTCCGGGGCCGGCATCACCGTGGACCCGGCCGACATGAAGAACCGCCCGGACTCCCTGTTCGACGACTACGGCCTCGACTCGCTGGGTCTGCTCGGCATCGTCGGGCTGCTGGAGAACCAGCGCGGCCGGGCCCTGCCCACCGACGCGGACCGCTGCAAGACCCCCAAAGAGTTCCTCGACCTCGTCAACACCAGCCTGATGACCGGAGCTTGAGATGGCAGGACACACCGAGAACGAAATCGTCGTCAAGGCGCCCATGGAGACCGTCTGGGAGATGACCAACGATCTCCCCAGCTGGCCCGGGCTGTTCAGCGAGTACGCCTCGCTGGAGGTCCTGGAGGAGGACGGGCCCACCACCCGCTTCCGCCTGACGATGCACCCCGACGAGAACGGCACCGTCTGGAGCTGGGTCTCCGAACGCACCCCCGACCCCGTCACCCGCACCGTGCGCGCCCGCCGCGTCGAGACCGGCCCGTTCGAGCACATGAACATCCACTGGCAGTACTTCGAAGTCCCCGGCGGCACCCGGATGGTGTGGACCCAGGACTTCGCGATGAAGCCGACGGCACCCGTCGACGACGCCTGGATGACCGCGAACATCAACCGCAACTCCAAGGTCCAGCTGCAACTGATCCGGGACAAGATCGAACAGCGCGAACGCGAGAGCCGCACGCCCGCGGCCAGTCGCGTCTGAGACGAAAGGCAGCACACCGGATGCACCGCGCTCTCATCGTGGCCCGCATGGCGCCGCAGTCCGCCCCCGACATCGCCGAGCTCTTCGCGGCCTCGGACGCGGGCGAGCTGCCGCACCTCGTCGGGGTCACCCGCCGCAGCCTCTTCCAGTTCGGCGACGTGTACATGCACTTCATCGAGTCGGACCGGCCCCCCGGCCCGGCCATCGCCGACGTCACCGGCCACCCGGAGTTCCGGGAGCTCAGCGACCGGCTCACCGCCTACGTCAGCCCGCACAACCCGGAGACCTGGCGCAGCCCCAAGGACGCCATGGCCCAGGAGTTCTACCGCTGGGAGCGTCCGGCCGGCTCCCGTACCGGCTAGCCGTACGGAGCGACCCCGCGCGACCGGCAGGCCTCGGGCCCCGCACCCACCAGGGTGCGGGGCCCGCCACCATGCCACCGGCCCGCGGGAACCGATCCCTCAGGCCGAGCCGCGCACCACCAGCGAGGTCGGGGTGATCACGGATCCCGGTATCCGGTGCGAACCGTGCGCCGGGTCGAGGGACCGCAGCAGCAGCCGGACCATCAGGCGCCCCATGCCCTCGATGTCCTGGCGTACGGTCGTCAGCGGCGGATCGGCGCCCTCCGCCACCAGCTCGGCATCGTCGAAGCCGACCAGCGCCACGTCCCCCGGTACGGACCGGCCGTTCGCGCGCAGCACGCCCAGCGCGCCCGTCGCCATCAGGTCGTTCGCGGCGAACACCGCGTCGAGATCCGGGCAGCGCTCCAGCAGCTCGGCCATCGCCCGGGCTCCGCCCGCCGCGGTGAAGTCCCCCTCGGCGACCAGCGCCGGATCCGCGTCGAGCAGTACGTCCCGGTACCCGTCCAGCCGGTCGGTCGCCGATGTCTGGTCGAGCGGCCCGGCGATGTGCGCGATCTGCCGCCGCCCCCGGGACACCAGGTACCGTACGGCCTCGCGCGCGCCCCCGCGGTTGTCGGCGTCGACGTACGACAGCGGACCGTACGGAGCCGCTCCGTCCGCATGCCCGGTCCAGGCTGGCCGCCCGCCGTAGACGGTGGGCATGCCGATGCGGCGCGTGATCGCGGGCAGCGGGTCGTCGGTGTGCAGCGAGAACGCGAGCGCGCCGTCGACGTGGCCGCCCGCCAGGTACCGCTCGATCCGGCCGTAGTCCCCGCGGTGCTCGACCAGGAGCAGCACCAACTGCGTGTCGTGCGCGGTCAGTTCTCTGCTGATGCCGCGGACCTGGCGGGAGAAGAAGGGGTCGGAGAAGATCCGGATCTCCGGCTCGGCGATGATCACGGCGACCGCGCCGGTGCGCCGGGTGACCAGCGCGCGGGCCGCGTGGTTCGGCACGTAGCCGAGGTCCAGGACGGCCGCGCGGACCTTGTCCACGAGGTGCGCGCGGACGCCGTCGCCGCCGTTGACGACCCGGGACGCGGTGGCCCTGGACACCCCCGCGCGCGCCGCCACCGCTTCCAGGGTGGGCCGGCCGGCGGGAACCTGTTCGGCCACGGGCGCTCCTCGTGCGTGTACCGGGGGCGGCAGCCCGGGCCCTGGGGGTCCCGGCCCTGTCGGACAGAGGGTAACCCGTACCGAGGGAAAGGCTGAGAGCGCTCTCCCGGGCTGTCGTCGGTCGCTGTGGGCCGGACGGCGGCCGCTCCTCCCGGAGGCTTGAACTGCCAAGGCCCTCTTGTGGGTTGAGCCACGGCTCTTAACAATGCGCATGACAACCGAAGGATCTTCGGTCGCATTGTCACCCAGAGGGGAACCCCCACATGAACAAGCCTCTCGCCGGCGCCGCGTTCGCCCTGCTCCTCACCGGAGCGGCGGCCTCGCCGGCCGTGGCCCAGGCACCCCGGGACACGGTCGCACAGGCCGTCGCGGTCAACTTCGCCGGCACGGTCGCGCTCAGCAACTGCTCCGGCTCCGTCGTCCGCGTGCCGAACTCGCTGCCCACCGACCCCGCGCTCGTCCTGTCCAACGGCCACTGTCTGGAGTCCGGCATGCCGGCGGCCGGACAGGTCGTCAAGGACAAGGCGTCCAGCCGCTCCTTCTCGCTGCTCAACGCCTCGGGCTCCAAGGTCGCGACGCTGCGCGCGAGCAAGATCTCGTACGCCACGATGACCGACACCGACATCTCGATCTACCAACTGACCAAGACCTACGCGCAGATCAGCAGCCAGTACGGCATCAGCGCGCTCACCCTGAACGACGCCCACCCGGTTCAGGGCACCGCGATCAAGGTGGTGTCCGGATACTGGAAGCGAACGTACAGCTGCAACGTCGACGGGTTCGCGTACCGCCTCAAGGAGGGGGAGTGGACCTGGAAGGACTCCCTGCGCTACACCTCGTCCTGCAACACCATCGGCGGCACCTCCGGCTCCCCGGTGATCGACACAGCAACGGGCAAGGTGGTCGCCGTGAACAACACGGGCAACGAGGACGGCGGGTCCTGCACGATGAACAACCCGTGCGAGGTGTCCGAGAGCGGCGCCGTGACGGTCCGGCAGGGCATCAACTACGCGCAGCAGACCTACACCATCGTCCCCTGCGTGGGCCCCGGCAACACGATCGACCTGAACCGCCCCGGCTGCACGCTCCCCAAGCCGTAGCGAACGCGTCGGGCCGTATCAGCCCTTGGGCACCACGATGACGACGGTGCTGCACACCTTGTCGGCGAAGGTCTGCTTCTTCTCGTCCCACAGCGGCCACAGGTAGCCGATGTAGCAGGAGATGCTGTCGAGGAAGTGCGCGAGCTTGCGGACGAAGGCCATGCCGAAGCCGAGGACGTTGCCGTCGGCCTCGCGGCGCAGGCTGATCCCGACGACCTTCTTGCCGATCGTCTGGCCGGTCGTGCCTTCCTTGTAGAGCTGGAAGATGCCCATGCCGATGGTGTAGAGCCAGCCGATCAGGAAGAAGACGCCAGGCCCGGAGGCGCCGCCGTCATCGCTCAGGGCGAGGTCGATGAAGCCGATGGCGTACATGGGGACCACGGTGATCAGGAAGTCCAGCAAGAACGCACCGACGCGCAGGCCCCAGTGCGCCAGCGGCGGCATTCCGGTGCCGGGCATGGGAGGCATGCCGGCCGGCGGGTACGCACCGTACGGCTGCTGCGGGGGGACGCCGCCGACGGGCTGCTGCGGGTAGCCGTACTGCGGGGGGACGCCCTGCGGCGCCTGCTGCGGGTAGCCGGGCTGACCCTGCGGGGGCTGCTGCTGGCCGTAGGGGTTGTTCGGGTCGCCGAAGCTCATGGCGAAGTCTCTCCAGGGGTGTGACGGGGACGAGCGGCCCGGCGGAGGGACGTGAAAAGAGCGGGTTGCCCCCCTGCGCAGCCGCGAACTTGCGGGGGCCATCGTGTTAGTAACATCGGCCGCTTGTCCAATCCGTTGTCACATGTGCCGACCAGGTGACGGACCGGTAAGCACGGCATGGAGTCCCGGACCCTGAGGACGGGTCCGGGACTCCGGGGGCCACTTCGCTGACCGCTTCTACAACGACCGGTGCCCCTGCGGGTCACCGGTGCGGCGTGACGGCTACTTCGGCATCAGGACGGTGTCCACGATGTACACGGTGGCGTTGGCGGTCGGGACGTTGCCGCAGACCACGTTGGACGTGCCGTTGACCTTGTAGGACTCGCCCGAGCCGGTGGTGGTCACCTTCCCGGTCTCCAGCGTGGCGAAGGAGCCGTTCTCCAGCTGCTTCGGCGTCAGCTTCTCGCCGACGACGTGGTACGTGAGGATCTTGGTCAGCGTGGCCTTGTCGGCGAGGACCTTGTCGAGGTCGGCCTTCGGGATCTTGGCGAAGGCGTCGTTGGTCGGCGCGAACACCGTGATGTCCTTGGCGTTGTTGAGCGTGTCGACCAGGCCGGCCTGCTTGACGGCGGCGACCAGGGTGGACAGTGCCGGGTTGTTGGACGCGGCGGTGGCGACCGGGTCCTTGGCCATGCCGTCGAAGCTGCCCGCGCCCTCCTTCGGGACACCGGCGCACGCGGCACCGAAGGGCCCGTCCATCGCCACGGGCGCCGAGACGTCCGCGGCGGGGGAGGAGGCGTCCGCGCTGGCTTCGGCGGAGGAACCGGCGGCCGCGTCCTTGCCCGAGTCGGAGTCGGAGCAGGCGGTCAGCGCGAAGGGCAGTACGGCCGCCGTGGCCACGGCGAGGGCGGTACGGCGGAAACGAAGGGCGTTCATGGTGTTCTCCAGAGAGTGGGTTGGTGCATGAGGAAGGGAAGGAAAGAGGGGAAAGGTGCGTGAAGTGGTCTGAAACAGGCGCCGCTTCGGTCAGTCGACCGTGACGAACACGCCGTGCCGGCCGCTCGCGCCGTCCGGGATGGTCCGGGTCCGCACCTCGGTCTGGACCTCGCCCCGGCCGTCCGTGGCCCGGACGGTCAGCCGGTGGCCGCCCTGCGCGGCCTTCCAGTCGAAGGACCACTGGCGCCAGGTGTCGGTGGTGGCCTGCGCCGCGAGCGAGGCCTCCTGCCACGGCCCGTCGTCGACCTGGACCTCGACCCGCCGGATGCCTCGGTGCTGGGCCCACGCCACCCCGGCCACCGTCACGGTCCCGGCCGGGATCCGGGCGAAGGGCTTGGGGGTGTCGATCCGGGCCTGCGTCTTGATCGGCGCCCGGCGGGCCCATCCGCGCTTGACCCAGTAGGGGTCGTAGGAACCGAAGGTGGTGAGCTCGATCTCCCGGATCCACTTGCAGGCGGAGACGTAGCCGTAGAGACCGGGGACGACCATCCGGACCGGGAAGCCGTGATCGAAGGGGAGCGGCTCGCCGTTCATGGCGACGGCCAGCATCGCGTCCCGGCCGTCCATGACCTCCTCGACGGGGGTGCCCAGCGTCATCCCGTCCACCGACCGCGCGATCAGCTGGTCGGCCCGGCCGCCGCGCGACGGCGCTTGCACACCTGCCTCGCGCAACAGGTCCGACAGGCGTACGCCGAGCCAGCGCGCGGAGCCCGCGTAGGGGCCGCCGACCTCGTTCGACACGCAGGTCAGGGTGATGTCGCGTTCGATCAGCGGGCGTTGGAGGAGCTCGTCGAAGGAGTAGGAGCGCGGGCGGGAGACGCCCTTGCCGTGGATGCGCAGCCGCCAGGTGTCGGCGTCCACCTTGGGGACCACGAGCGCGGTGTCGACACGGTAGAACTCCTTGTTCGGTGTGGTGAAGGCGCTGACCCCGGGAACCCGCAGGGCCGCCCCGGCCGGGATCGGCGGGGCCGGCGAAGCGGGGGCGGGCAGGCTTACGGCCGCGCGGGAGGCGGTGGCGCCCTGGCCGCGCCGGCCGGTCAGGGCCCGGCCGAGGGCGCCCGCGCCGGTGGAGGCGGCCGCCGTGATGCCGGCCGCGAGGAGGAAGCCCCGGCGGTTCCAGGCGGGGGGCGGGTCCTCGGAGCCGCCCCCCGACGCGCCGTCCCCGTCGGCGGGGTGGGCGGTCGGCCCGCCCACCTTCCCCACCAGCAGGTACAGCACCAGCGCCCCGGCCGTTGCCCCCACCAGCGAGGGCAACGCGTCCGCCGCCCCGGCCGCGTCGGGCCGGCTGAGCGCCGCCGCCGCGCCGAGGACCCCGAAGGCCAGTACGCCGGCCGCCCCCGTGCGGCGGTGGCGCAGGGCGAACATCCCCAGCAGGGCCGCCAGGAGGCCGACGGTGGCGAGGATGCCGAGCTGGAGGACCAGCTTGTCGTTCTCGCCGAAGGTGCGGATGGCGAAGTCCTTGAGCGCCGCCGGAGTGCGGTCGATGGCCGCTCCGCCGATCACCGTGACCGGTCCCGCCTGCGGCCGGACCAGGGACGCGGCCAGCTCGGCGGTGGCCAGTGCCGCGTACCCCGCCAGCAGGCCGCTCGCCGCGGCGAGGGCGCCGCGCTCGACTGTCCTTCGGTTGATGCTCACGAACCTCATTCGGCGCCGGACCCCTTCCGGATGGGCCGGTCATCCGATCACGTGAAGATCCGTCGGTGTGTTGACCTTTGTGCGGGGGTCGTACGGCCTCGCTCCGTACGGCCCCCGTACGCGGGCGGCGGCGCCGACGGCCACCGCCCGCGCGGGTCCTCCGGGGCCCGGCGGCGCTCAGGAGCGGCGACCCACTCCCCGCCGGCCCGGAGGACCACCGGCCCGCCGACGCCCCGTAGCCGGCGGCGGGCCGGAGACTGCGGCCCGGGTGTGCGTCAGGCGTTGACGCAGGTGTTGCCGAACGCGGGGTTGAGCAGCCCGATCACGCTGATCGAGTTCCCGCACGCGTTGACCGGGATGTGGATGGGGATCTGGATCAGGTTGCCCGAGCCGACCCCCGGGGAGTGGGCGGCGATGCCCTGGGCTCCGGCGTCGGCCGAGGCCGCCGAGGCCCCGCCCACGAGAAGGGCGCCCGAAGCGAGGGCGAGTGCGGCACTCTTGAGGACACGCGACACGAAGGATCTCCTTGCTGGGTGTGCGGCGGCGGACTTCGGGGCTCGGCCCCGTGACCCGCCGCGCGGCGGGTCCTGGATCGGACCCGCAGCCCTCCTTCGGCCCGGACCCCCGGCGCGGTTTGGTCCCGGGGCGCCGGTTCCCCCGAACGGATGCCTTTCGCCTGCATGCGAGCCAATCCGCGCGCGGGCCGGCTCCGAAGACAGGGTGAGACAGCAAGGACCCGGCGCGCACCGCGACCTCGGCGGACGGGGAACAGGTGCGCCTGCCACGAAGGATCGTTCATGCGATGGATGGACCGGCGAGAACCACTCGCGGCCGCGGTGTGCCCGCCCGGGCCCGGCCTTACCCGGGGGCCGCTCAGGTGAACCCCGAGAAGCAGCGCTTCCCCGGACCGGGCCCGGGCGGCGGCACCACACCCGGCACCGGACCCGGATCGGCCGCGGCCGAACTCGCGGAGCTGATGGCACGCGTCGCGCAGGGAGACCAGGACGCGTTCTCCGCGCTGTACGACGCCGTGGCCGGAACCGTCTTCGGCATCGCCGTCAAGGTGGTCCGCGACCGGGCGCAGTCGGAGGAGGTCGCCCAAGAGGTGATGATCGACGTGTGGCGCCAGGCCGCCCGCTACCGCCCCGACCAGGGGAGCGTCATGGCCTGGGTGGCCACGATCGCCCACCGCCGCGCGGTCGACCGGGTCCGCTCCGCCCAGGCCTCGGCCACCCGCGAGCACGACGTGGGCGTACGCGGCCAGGAACGGCCCTTCGACGAGGTGAGCGAGCAGGTGGAGACCCGGCTCGAACGCGACCAGGTCAAACGCTGCCTGCGCCGGCTGACCGAGCTCCAGCGCCAGGCCGTCACCCTCGCCTACTACCAGGGGCTGACCTACCGTGAGGTCGCCGAGACCCTCCAGACTCCTCTTCCCACGATCAAGACCCGGATGCGCGACGGACTGATCCGCCTGCGCGACTGCATGGGGGTGACCACGTGAAGCACGACGAAGAACTGCACACCCTCACCGCGGCCTACGTACTGGACGCGCTCGGCCCGGGTGAACAGGAGGCCTTCTCCCGGCACTTGACCCGCTGCGCGCCGTGCTCCGGGGACGTGGCGGAGTTCTCCGCCACGGCCGGCCGACTGGCCTCGGCCGTGGCCCTCGTGCCCCCGCCGCAGCTGAAGGCCGAGGTCCTCGCGCGCATCGAGACCGTCCGCCAGCTCCCCCCGAGGGTCGGCGTCCGCCGGGCGGCCGGCTTCCTGGACCGGCTCCCGCGCAGGGCCGGCGCCTTCGTCGTCGCCGCTTCCCTCATCGGGGCCGCCCTCTTCGGCGGCGCCGCGCTCCACGAGAGCGGGCAGGCGGACCGGGCCCGGCAGGAGGCCCGCCAGACCGAGGCGCGCAGCCAGGAGCTGCGGGCCGTGGTCACGGCCCCGGACGCCCGTACCGTCCACGGCCGCACCAGCGGCGGAGCCGCCGCGACGGTGATCACCTCCGCGGCCCGTGACCGGGCGGTGTTCCTCGCCGACCGGCTGCCGGCCGCCGGAGAGGGCCGCACGTACCAGCTCTGGCTCGCCGACGGCGACACGATGCACCCGGCCGGCTTCCTCGCCGGCGACGGCGCGGCCGTCCTGGACGGCGACCTCGGCAAGGCCACGGCGGTCGGCCTGACGCTGGAGCCCGCCGGGGGATCGGCGCAGCCGACGACCAGCCCCCTGCTCCTGCTCGCCCTGCCGGCGTAGGGCGTACGCCGCACCCGGGCGGGTGGCAGGGAGCGAAGGCTCCCGTCACCCGCTCGCCGGGGCCCCGGGCCGTCCGAGCCGCGTCGCCGCGTGGCCGCGTGGCCGCGTTGTGCGTTACGCCGACGCGGCCCGGCGCCTCCTGGAAACCAGTGCCGGAATCGTGCAGCGCCGTGGCAGCATCGACGGATGATCAATGCTGAGGACCTGGTCGGCAGGCACCTGCTGAAGGTGACGACGTCCTGGCACCACTACCAGGAGACCGAACCCACCCTCCTGCACATGTGGCTGCACATGGACGATCTCGGCCCCGTCCGGTTCCACACACCGGGCGACGGGCTGTCCATGGAGATCGACCAGCCCCACGGCCCCTACGGCATGGACGAATACGGCCACACCACGGTCGAGGACGACCTGCCCGACTTCCCCATGACCCGGTTCATCGGACAGCGGATCCTCTCCGTCCGGGAGATCCGCCACCAGCACGGCGCCTACGACTTCGCCATCGGCATCACCGTCGAATTTCCCGGGGGCACCATCCGCGTCCTGAACCTCGCGGACGAGATCGTCCTGGCCCATGACCGGCACCTCGGTCCGGTCGAGGCGCATCTCCACGAGGCGCCGACGCCCACGGGCCGGGACGCCTCGCCGTGAGCCGGCACGAAGAGAACGTCCGCGGGCCGTGGTGGGACTGGGGCTCTTGCTATAATCAATAAGTCGGCCTTCGGCGCCCCGGGTTTGTGGCGCGCGAAGGCTTTTTTCATGCCTTCTGACACATCTGCCTCCGGCACACCTCCGACCACCTACCGTGACCTGCTCCGCAACCGTGAATTCGTCGGCCTGTACGTCAGCTTCACACTGACGGTCGCCGCGAGCACCTTGTCGGGCTTCGCGCTCGGCACGCTGGTCAACCAGCAGACCAAGTCCCCGTTCCTGACCGCCGTGAGCATGTACGGCGCCACCTTCGCGACGGTACTCGGTGCGCTGACGCTGATGTCGGTCGCGGACGGAAGCCGTCCTCGCCGGACCCTCGTCGTGCTCCAGTGCGGCTCGCTCGTAGGTGTGGCCGCACAGGCGGTTCCAGGGCTGCCGCTCACCGCTCGGTTCGGTCTGCTCCTTGTACTGGGGTTCTTCCAGTCCCTGGGAACGGGCGCACGGATGGGGCTGCTCGCCGAGGTGGTGCCGATCTCCGCCTATGCACTGGCACGTTCGCTGATGAACATCGCCTCGGGAGGCATGGCCATCCTCGGCTACGCCATCGGCGCGGTACTGCTGCGGTACCTGAGCCCGCAGGAGGTCTTCGCCGTCGCGACAGCCTTGACCGGCGGTGGACTGGTCATGGTGGTGGTGACGGTCCGGGAGCGCTCGATCCGTCCGACCCGTCGCCCTGGACTGCGCCGGACCTGGACGACGAACACCGAGCTCTTCTCCCACTCCGGCCAACGCACGCTGCTGCTGAACCTGTGGGTCCCCAATGGCCTGATCGTCGGCTGCGAGGCCCTGTTCATCTCCTACGCCCCCCATCACGCCGGCGTCTTCCTCGCCGCCGGATCGGCAGGCATGCTCCTCGGAGACCTTGCGGTCGGGCGGCTGTTCACCTCCGAGCAGCGACGCCGCCACGCATTCGCCCTGCGACTGCTGCTCGCCGCCCCCTACCTGCTGTTCGCCGTCCACCCGCCCGTGCTGGTGGCGACCGCCGCGGTGTTCATCGCCAGTGCCGGCTTCGCCGCCACCCTGCCGCTCCAGGAGCAGCTTCTGGAGTTGACCCCTGATCCGGTCCGTGGCCAGGTCCAGGGAGTCGAGTCCGCCGGCCGGATGACGTGGCAAGGCATCGGAGCCGCGATCGCCGGCGGCATCGCCCAGCACGTCACTGCCGGCACGGCCATCACCTTTGTGGCCGCCGTCTCCATCGCCATCAGCGTCTTCTCCCGGCCCTACGTGGTCCGCGCCCGAGCCGTCCGCGCCCAGGCGGCCCACGCATAGAGTTCCCACGACGGTGCCGGCGGCGGGCGCGGCCAAACGCGCCCGCCGCGTCCTTCTCCTCGTGGACAGCGTCCGGGGCACGGAGGAGCGTGCGCCCGTCCCCGCTCAGCGGGCCGCCCCGGCACCCTTCCCCGCGACCGTGTTGCTCGTGACCGCGCCGTCGGCGCCGGCCAGGGTCACGACGTGCCTCACCCCGTCGGAGCCGAGGACCACGACGCGCCAGGCGCTCCCGCCGCCCTCCTGGGCGACCACGCGCAGGGCTTCGGCCTTGCCGCCGGGCACGGCGGCCTCCGCCTTCTCCAGGGCCTGGGCCGCCGGCAGGGCGGGCAGCGGTACGGGGGACCGGTCGCGCCCTTCCGCGACGAACCCCTCCTCGTCTTCGGGCGTTCCCGGCTTCACGAGGCCGTCCGGCGGGAAGACCCCGCGCTCGCCCTTCTGCCCCCGCAGGCCGGGCTTCCCGGGCTCGCCCGGCTTCCCGGGCTCGCCCGGCTTCCCGGGGCGCGCGGGAAGCGGAGCCGTCATCTCGCCGCCCCCCTCCCGCACGACGTCGAACCGGTCCCACATCCGCTCCGCGCGCGTGCGGCGGACGTCGTGGTCGTGGCCCGCCACCGCCGTCACCGCGGCCCCCGCGCCGGCGGACGCCACCACCACGAGCCCGAGTGCCACCCAGCGCCCCCGGCCCTCACGGGCGAACCGGGTGTAGCGGGCGATCCGGGCGCCGCGCCCCGCCGCCTTGCCGGCCGGGTCGCCGCCACCCTCGCTGCTGCCCTCGCCGCCGCCCTCGACGGGAACAGTGGCCGGGGGGTACTCGGGCGGCTGCGGACTGGACTGAGTCATCTGGATGCTCCTCGCGTTCTCCGGACGGCGTGCCCGGCTCGGCCGATCCTGCGAGCAGGATGCTGAAGCCCCGCTGAAGCGAGCTGAAGAACCCTTCAGCAAGCCGGCGGCGCGACCTGAGAACCTTGCCCCATGCGCGTACTGGTGGTCGAGGACGAGCGGCGGCTGGCCGCCGCCCTGCAACGTGGTCTGCGGGCCGAGGGCTTCACTGTGGACACGGCACACGACGGCCCGCAAGGCCTGTGGATGGCCGGGGAGCACGACTACGACGCCATCGTGCTCGACATCATGCTGCCGGGCCTCAACGGCTACCGGGTCTGCGCCCGGCTGCGCGCGGCCGGCTGCGAGTCCGGCATCCTCATGCTCACCGCCAAGGACGGCGAGTACGACGAGGCCGAGGCCCTGGACACCGGCGCCGACGACTTCCTCTCCAAGCCGTTCTCCTACGTGGTCCTCGTGGCCCGCCTGCGGGCCCTGATCCGGCGCACCGGCCGCCGCAGCCCGCAGGTCATGGAGTTCGGCGACCTCCTGGTCGACCCGGCCCGCCGGCGTTGCACGCGCGGCGGCGTCGAAGCCCGGCTGACCGCGCGCGAGTTCGCCGTCCTGGTGCACCTCGCACGCCGGGCGGGCGAGGTCGTACCCAAGCGCGACATCCTCGACCACGTCTGGGACGCCGCCTACGAAGGGGACCTCAACGTCGTCGAGGTCCACGTCAGCGCCCTGCGCCGGAAGATAGACGCGCCCTTCGGCCGGGCCGCGGTGGAAACCGTCCGGGGCGCCGGCTACCGGCTGGCGGCCGACGGTGGCTGAGCCCGACGAGTCCCACGACTCCCGCGAGCCCGACGACTCCCGCGAGCCCGACGGGCCCTACGACTTCCACGACCTCGACGAGGACCGCGGCCGCCCCCGCGCGGCGGCCCACCGCCCGCGCGAGCTCGCGTACCGGCTGCGCCGGGCCGCGTCCCGGCTCCGTCCGAGGTCCGTCCGCGCGCAGGCCACCCTCGGTGCCTCCGCCGTGGTGGCCCTGGCCCTCGCAGTGGCCTCCTTCGCCCTGCTCGGGGCCCTGGAGACCAACCTGACCAGGAGCGCCCAGGAGGACGCCGAACGGCAGGCCGCCAAGGTGGCCGCGCTGGCGTCCACCGGGCAGCTGGACCTCGTACCGCCCCCGGGCCGCGGGACCGGCTTCTTCCAGGTCGTCGACGCGCGGGGCCGCGTGCTCGCGGCCAGCCCCAACCTCAGCGGCCGCCCCGCCCTCGTCCCCGAACCACCCGTCGCACCCGGGACGGTCCGCGACACCTGGAAGGGCGGCCGGGTCCGCGAGGAACACCGCCAGCGCGTCGTGCAGGTCACCACCGTCACCGCGAAGGGCCTGGTCACCGTCTACGCCGGGACCTCGCTCCGGGACGCCGACACCGCCGACGCGACCATCATGGCGGTGCTGGCCGTCGTGGTCCCGCTGCTCGTCCTGGTCGTGGCCCTGATCACCTGGCGGGTCACCGGCTGGGCCCTGCGCCCCGTGGAGGCGATCCGCGCCGAGATGGCCGAGATCGGCGACCGCGAACTGCACCGCAGGGTGCCCGTTCCGCCCACCCGCGACGAGGTGGCCCGGCTCGCCGTCACCATGAACGCCACCCTGGACCGGCTGGAGGCCGCCGGCATCCGCCAGCGCCGCTTCATCGCGGACGCCTCGCACGAACTGCGCAGCCCCATTACGGTGCTCCGCACCCAGCTGGAGGTCGCGCAGGCCCACCCCGACCCCGAACTGTGGGGCGAACTGGTCAGCGGCGCGCTGGAGGACACCGTACGGCTCCAGGACCTGGCGGCCGACCTTCTCCTGCTGGCCCGCCTCGACACTTCGGAGCCGCCGCCGGCCGCCGCCGTCGACCTCACGGAAGTGGTCCGCGAAGCGGCCCGTACGCGCAGGGGCGCCCGCGTCCCCGTGCACGCCGACATCGCACCGGGGATCGCGGTCCGCGGCAGCACGATCTGGCTGTCGCGGCTCGTCACCAACCTGCTGGACAACGCGGACCGCCACGCCGAGCAGCAGGTCACCCTCATCCTGCGCACGGACGAGTCCCGGGGCGAGGCCGTCCTGGAGGTCACCGACGACGGATCGGGCATCGTACCCGCCGACCGCGAGCGGGTCTTCGAACGCTTCACCCGGCTCGACGACGCCCGCGCCCGCGACGAGGGCGGCACCGGTCTGGGCCTGGCCATCGCCCGCGACATCGCCCTGCGCCTCGGTGGCACCCTCGCCGTCCGGGACTCCCCGAAGGGGGCCCGCCTGGTCGCCACGCTCCCGCTGGGCCCCTGACTCAGCACACCGGCCGGCGCCCCGCGTCCCGCGCGGCCTCCTCCTCCGCCGCGACGGGCGCGGGCAGCCCCGGCACCGGCTCCGGCGGGGGCACCAGCAGGCCCGTGCTGCCCGGGGGGTCGAAGAGCGGGGCGGGCTTGACGGTGACCCGGCCCGTGGAGACGGCCTCCAGGGTGCCGAGGGCCGACACGTACGCCGGGAAGCTGTCCGTGTCCCGCCGGTGGCGGGCCGGCTCCCGGTAGTCGCCGAGGGCCGGGTAGCCGTCCTGCCCGGTGAGCGTGTACGAGGTGGTCACGATCCGGTACGAGGCCTCCGGCCGCAGCGGGACCCCGTCGACGAACACGTCGTCCGGCGCCACCCGGTCCCCGACGGGCCCCGATGCGTCGAAGGAGTAGCGGACGTTGTCCGACACCGCGAGCGGTGCGTACGTCAGCACGCCGGAGACGTCCAGCGCCCACTGCTGCTCCAGGGCTTCGTGGAGCCGGCGCCCGCTCACCTCGGCACTGACCAGGGGGCATCCGTAGCCGACGGCCCGCCAGGCGCGCTCGAAGCCGACCGGGTCGTCCAGGGCGGGACCGGCGAGCAGATCGGTGTTGATCACGCTGCGGCCCATGCGCGGGGCGACCGCGATGAGCGCCAGGTCCGCGCCGGACCGGGCGGGCCGGGGACTGGTGTCGAAGGAGTCGGGCGCCTGTCGGGCGGCCCACAGTGCCCAGTCGGCGACGAGGTTGCCCATGGTGGATTCCCCGGCCGGGGAGAGCCGGCGGCTGAAGGAGGCGCGCTGGCGTCCGATGGCTCCCGCCCCGCGCCGCCGCGCGTAGCCGGCCCAGTGGTCGACGACCTCCCCCAGCACCGGATCGGGGTCCACGTCGCGGGTGTTGGGGTGGTTGACGGAGCTGGTGAGCGCGCGGACGACCGTACCGGTGTCCGCGTCGAGCCGCAGGGTGATCTCGCCGATGATCTGGCCGTGGCAGCCGGCCTCGACGAAGGGCCGCGGCCGTCCGTCGGGCCCCGGGAGCATCATGTTGAAGGCGCAGTGCCAATGCCCGGTGACGATCGCGTCGATGTCCGGCGACACGCGCAGCGCCAGCTCATAGGCCGGACCGCTGGGTTCGCTGCCGGAATCGAAGTCGCTGCCCGCCACCGCCCCGTCGTGCATGCTCAGCACGATGGCGCCCACCCCGAGCGCCTTGAGCCGGGCCGCGCAGAGGTCGGCGGAGGCGAGCTGGCCGAGGGTGGTCAGGCCGGGCTGGAAGGAGTTCCCGAACCCCTCGGTGCCGTCGACCGTCAGGTGGATGAACCCGATCGGCAGCCGCCGCCCGCCCGGCGCGTCCACCCACTCGATGTTGTACGGGGGGAGCACGGTCTCCCCGCTCGCCGCGGACACGGCGTTGGCGCTGTAGTAGCGGAAGTCGGCGCCGTGGAAGGGGGCGCCACTGGAGTCGGGGAAGGTGTTGGTCAGTCCCGCCCCGTCGTAGGGGACGCCTTCCTCCATGTGCCGGCGCAGGAAGCCGGGCGTGCGGTCGAACTCGTGGTTCCCGGCGGTCGCGAAGTCCAGGCCGAGCCGGTTCAGTGCCTCGATGGTCGGCTCGTCGGCGAGGGTGAAGGCGGGGAACTCCCAGCCGGAGAAGAGGTCGCCCGGGGCGAAGAAGAAGGAGTTGGCCCGGCCGGCCCGCAACCGGGCCAGATGGGTGGCCATGTAGGCGACCCCGCCCACCGCGTACGTACGGCCGCCCGCGCCGGTGATGAGCGCGTCCCGGTCCGGGGGAGCGGACAGGTACCCGTGCAGGTCGGTGATGTGCAGCAGCTGTACGTCCACGTACCCGGCCGCGCTCGCGGAGTCGTGCGCCGCGCCGGTGGCGGCCGAGGCGGTACCGGTGAGCGCCTTGACCCCGACGCCCCCGGCGACCCCCGCGGCCCGGGCCAGGAAATGGCGCCGCCCGAACTCTTCCACCAGCGTCCCCGATCCCACGGGCGGGCCAACTCCTGCCCGCACGGCAGCAGTCTGTGCCTGACCGGTGAGCGTCCATGGCAAGGCGTCCCGTCACCGGGGCGAAATTCCGGGAAACTTCACCCTGTCGACGAACGGCCCGCCTGCGGCGGCTGCGAAGCGGCGTACCGGGCCAGGAAGAGGTCGACTCCCGAGGTGACGACGCGAGTCAGCTCCGCCAGGTCCGTCCCGGTGCCGGGTGCGAAGGTGTCCACCAGTTGCGGGAGGCCGGTGGTGGTGGCGACGAGCTGTCGGACGGCGAGTTCGGGGTCGGGGACGGCGAGCCTTCCGCGTCGGGCGAGTTCGGCGCAGGCCTCGACGAGGGGCTTGTCGTACCCGTCGTACGTGACCCGGAACCAGAGCCGGCCGAGCTGCGGGAAACGCTCGCCCTCGCCGATCACCAGGCGGCGCAGCCGCATGATGTCGGGGCGCAGCAGGAGCGCGGCCCGGTCCCGGGAGAGGGCGATGAGCGCGGCGCGCAGATCGGCGGCTTCCGTGAGGGCGGAGCCGTCGGGTTCGAGGCCGGCGCAGGCCTGGCGCACCATGCCGCCGATGACGGCGAGGAACAGCCGCTCCTTGGTGCCGAAGTGCTTGTAGACCGTCGCCTTGGAGACCCCGGAACGGCTGGTGATCGCGTCCATGGAGGCGCCCGCGTACCCCTCGGCGAGGAACTCCGCGGCGGCCGCGTCGGTGATCGCCCGTCGCTTGCGCCGGACCGCCTCGGAGGAAGCGGGGACGGCGGGGAGGACCGGGATGCCGAATGCGTCGGTGGCGTTCGCCGTCTCGGCTTCCATGGGGGAGTCCTTCGTACCTGCGGGGGAGGGCGTGGGGCGGCGGCGATGGCGCTGCGTGCCGGGGCCAGTGTAGGAACTGAACCGTTCGGTACGCACAGCCTGCCCGGCTCCGGCTCCGGCTCCGCCCCGCCCCGGCGCGCGTCAGCCCTGCGCCGCGCCGCCCTTCATCTCGACCTCGGCCGAGCCTGCCTCGGCGGCGGCGGCGTCGTCGGAGGCCTTCGCGAGCGTCGCGACCAGTGTCTCCGCCGAGTCCGCCGCCTTCTTCTGACGTTCCCCCGGGTGCCCCGGGAAACTCGCGGGCGCCCGTCCGAGCAGCCTGTATATCCTGCCCGGCATGCTGCGACTCGAACGCCTGCGGGCCGATCACGAGGTTGCCCTGCTGGCCTTCGAGCGGGACAACCGGGCGTACTTCGCCCGTTCCGTACCGGACCGCGGGGACGCGTACTTCGCGGAGTTCGCCGCCCGCCACCGCGCGCTGCTCGCGGAACAGGACACGGGCGCGTGCCGGTTCCACCTCGTGCTGGACGCCGCCGGAGAGCTGATCGGGCGCGTCAACCTGGTGGACCTCGCGGACGGCGCCGCCGACCTCGGCTACCGGATCGGCGAACGGGCGGCGGGCCGCGGCGCGGCCACCGCCGCCGTCCGGGAGGTCTGCCGGCTCGCCGCCACGGAGTACGGGCTCGGCGTCCTCACCGCGTCGGCGGCCCTGGACAACGCGGCCTCGGCGGCGGTGCTCCGGCGGACCGGATTCACGGTCGTGGGGGAGACCGTCCTGGACGGCAGTCCCGGGCTGACCTACCGGCGCGAGCTGACCGCCGAGGGCTGACCGCCGGCAGCTCCGCCCGGGGCTGCCGGCGGTCCTGGTGCGTACGGGTGACGGTCCGACAGCGACGCATCACCCCATCGGTGGCCCCGGCGCGCGCGCACGGCGTTGATCACCGAGTGTGTTGATCACTGGCAGCGGGTGCGCTGCCCGTCGGCCCCCGCACTGAGGAGTCCCCGGCCCCCATGGCTGTCGCCGTCGTCCTTTCCTTCTTGTGCGCCGCCGTCATCGCGAAGGGCGCCGCACAGCTCGCCCGTTGCGCGGCACGCCGCCGCAGGCCGCCGGACGTGGGTCCCGCCGCCGTTGCCGCCGCGGGAGCGGCCTGCTCCTTCTTCGTCCCCACCCAGGCGTTCCCGATGGCGAGTTCCCCCCCGGGACCCGGCCGTCGTCGCGCGCAAGGGCAACCACCCCGAAGCCGCCCGCGACCCGGTCACCGGCACTCTCCTCGGCCTGCTCCCCGCCGGCCCCGCGGTCGCGCACGAAGCCCCGTACGAACCGGATGCCGCGCGGCCGGACCGTACGCCGCCCCCGAGCGGGTGCGCGGCGAGGTCAGCGCGGAGCAGCCGTGGCTCGTCGACGACGCCGCGGTCACCGATGCCACGCGTGTGCCCCGCGTCGCCCCGCTGATCAAGCCCGCCGCCGCAGTGCCCGCCGCGCCGCCGCGCTGAACACGGCCGTCCTCCTGTATTCGATTCCCCCTCCCCGCCCCCCACCGCCACTTGGAGCAAGCCGATGGCCCTCGCCCCGTCGCCGCCCCCGGGCTGCCCCCACACCGGACCCGCCCGCAGGACCGTGGTCCAGGCGGCGGCCCTCGCCGCCGCCGGAGTCGCCACGGGCCTCGCGCCCACGGCCCGGGCCGCCGAAGCCCCGGCCGGCCCGGCGGCCGGCCCGGCCGCCGAGCCCGCGCGCGGGGACACCGAGCCCGCGCCCCTCCCGCTGCGCACCGACCGCAACTCCCAGGGCGACATCCTCGCCGGGTTCCGCAAGGACCACGCCTGCTTCCTCTTCCTCCACTTCCGCGACGCGGACAAGGCCCGGCACTGGCTGACCGGCCTGCTGCCCTCGATCTCCACCACCGAGGAAGTGGCCCGCTTCAACCGGGCCTTCAGCAGGGCCCGCCGACGCAGCGGCGGCATCGACCCCGACTCCATGGCCACCCGGTGGACCGGCCTGAGCCTGACGTATCCGGGGCTGCTCCTGTTCGCGGGCAAGGAGCCCTTCCCCGCGGCGCCGGCCGGCTCCAGCGCCGAGGCCTTCACCCAGGGCTCCGCCGCCCGCGCGCAGCAGATCGGCGACACCGGAACCAGCGCCCCGCAGTCCTGGCTGTTCGGCTCGCAGGAGCCCGGCCGCGAGGTGCACGCCGTCCTCACGCTCGCCGCCGACCAGCCCGAACGCCTCGCCACCGCCGTCGCCGAACACCGCGCGGGCGCGGCCAAGGCCGACGCGACGGTCCTGTTCCGCCAGGACGGGGCCACCCTCCCCGGCGAGCTCCGCGGGCACGAGCACTTCGGCTTCCTCGACTGCATCAGCCAGCCCGGTGTACGGGGCTTCGACGAGCCCGACCCGGCCGACGCCTCCTGTGTGCTCGGCAAGCCCGGAACCCGGCTGATCCCCGCCGGCGAGTTCGTCGTGGGCGCCGAGCGGGTGGGCAAGCGCCCCACGGGCCTGCCCGCCTGGGCCACCGGCGGCGCCTTCCAGGTGGTACGCCGCCTCGCGCAGGACGTGCCCGGCTGGTGGACCCAGGTCGCCCTGCGCCTCGCCGACCTCCAGCGCGCCGGCGCCGCGCCCGCCGACGCCGGCCGGGAATGGCTCGGAGCCCGCCTGATGGGCCGCTGGCCGGGCGGCATGCCGGTCGCGCTGTGCCCGGCCGCGGAGGAACTGCCCGTGCCGGGCAAGCACCCCGACGCCGGACTCGACTACAGCCAGGACCCGCAGGGCTGGCGGATGCCGCTGTTCGCGCACATCCGCAAGGGGAACCCGCGCGGCGGCCTGATCCTCACCCCGGGCCGTCCCCCCGTGGCCCAGGCGGAGCTCGACGCGCGGCGCCTGATGCGGCGCGGAATCCCGTACGGCTCCGTCTACAAGCCCGACTCGGGCGGTGAGCACGGCCCGGAGGCCTCGCGCGGGCTGGTCTTCGTCTGCCACCAGTCGGACCTGGTGGGGCAGTTCGAGCTCGTGATGCGCAAGTGGGTGAACGATCCCGACTTCCCGGCCGGCCGCAACCCGCGCACCGGCTGCGACCCGGTGCTCGGCCCCGATTCGCCCATCGCCTTCGAGACCCCCTCGGCGGACGGCACCGGCAGCCGGGCCAACACCCTCCACTTCGGTCGGTTCGTGCGCACCGAGGGCTCCGTGTACGCCTTCAGCCCCTCCCTGCCCGTCCTGCGGGCCCTGGCCGGGGGAGAACTCGACGATTCCATCGAGTTCCACACCGGCTCCGTCCTGCGCCCCGGCGAGACCCTCGACGCGGGAACGGTCCGGCTCTCACTCGACAGCACCGGCGACCTCGCCCTGCTCGATTCCGACGGCCGTCGTACGTGGCACACCGACACCGCGGGCTCCGGCCACGACGCCGTCCTCACCCAGGACGGCGAACTGCTCGTCCGCAAGGCCGACGGCAGCCGGGCCTGGTCGAGCGGAACCACGGGCCACCCCGGCGCGCGCCTGCTGCTGCGCCCCACCGGAGAACTGGTGATCCTGGCGGGGGAGAAGGTTCTGTGGAAGGCCTCCTCCTCGTAGGGTGATCGCATGGCGATCACGGCACCAGTCACAGGCGACACCCGGCTGATCTACGGCTGCATGGCTCTCGGCGGGAGCTGGGAGCCCGGCCCGTACCAGGCCGAGGACATCGACGCGGCCGAGGCGGCGATCGAGGCCGCCCTCGACAGCGGCATCACGATGTTCGACCACGCGGACATCTACCGGCACGGAAAGGCGGAAGCCGTCTTCGGCGAGGTGCTCGCCCGCACCCCCGGCCTGCGCGAGCGCATCACGCTGCAGACCAAGTGCGGCATCCGGCTCGCCGAAGGCGACCGCCCCGGCATCTACGACCTGCGCGGCGCGAGCATCGTCCGCCGCGTGGAGGAGAGCCTCACCCGGCTGCGCACCGACGTCATCGACGTCCTGCTCCTGCACCGGCCCGACCCCCTGGCCGACCCGGCGGACACCGCCGAGGCGCTCACCTCGCTGCACCGCCAGGGCCTCGTACGGCAGTTCGGCGTCTCCAACATGAACGCCGCGCAGTGCGCCGCCCTGCAAAAACACCTCGATGTCCCGCTCGTCGCCAACCAGCTGGAAATGAGCCTGCAGCGGCGGGACTGGCTGGAGGACGGGGTCCTCGTGAACACCCCGGCCGCGGCCGCCGTCGGCTTCCCGGCCGGCACCGTCGAGTACTGCACGGCCAACGGAGTCCGCCTCCAGGCCTACGGGGCGCTGGCCCAAGGCCGCTTCACCGGGCGGGAGTCGAGCGTCGGGGAGCACGCGACCGCCGAGCACCTGCGCGCCCTGGCCAAGGCCAAGGACACGACACCGGAGACGATCCTGCTGTGGTGGCTGCAACGCCACCCGGCCCGGATCGCCCCGGTCATCGGCACCGGCCGCCCCGAACGCATCCGGGCCTGCCGCGACGCCGCGCTGCGCGCCCCGGACCTCGGCCACGAGGAGTGGTACTCCCTGTGGCTCACGGCCCGGGGCGGGCCGCTTCCCTAGCCCTGCCCGGTCGGCGGGCCTAGCCGGGCGATCCGACCGCGCACACCAGGATCGGGGTGGCGCGGCGCGGGTCTAGGGCGTTGCGGACCAGGTGCCAGACGTTGAGGTCGTAGGCCTCGCCGATGTGGCCCACCGGGTCGAAGGGGCAGAAGTCCTGCACGTACTGGTTCTTGACCCCCGGTTCGCGGACGAACGCGGTCTCGGTCGGGGTCACCAGCTCGTCGTAGCGCGAGGTGATGATGGTGTAGGCGATCCCGGGCTGGGCCACCGGACCGTTGTTCAGCGCCAGGATCGCGGGACCGCCGGGCACCTCGTCGGCGAGGACCGGGATGCCGATGGTGGTCACGATCTTCTCCATGGTCGCCCGACCGATCAGCTTGTCGCCCAGGTCCAGCAGCCCGGCGGCGTTCGTGCCGTGGGTCGGGGGAGCGATGGCCACGACCGCCTTGATGTGGGGCTGGATGCCCTGCATCTTGGCGAGGTAGAGGGCCTGGAGCCCGCCCTCGGAGTGGCCGACGACCGAGACCTTGTCCGCGCCGGTCGCGCCGCGCACCTTCTCCACGTACTCCTTGATCTCCAGGTTGGACACGGCCACCGGCTTGAGGCCTCCGACCAGCGGGAAGCCGTCGTAGGCGCCGTAGGTCAGGGCGAAGGTGCAGTAGCCGCGGGCGGCGAGGTCGAGCTGGAGGAAGTTGAGGTCCTCGTACCAGGTGGCGAAGGTGCCGTGGAGCAGGACCACGGGCTCGGGGTGCGCGGCGCTCGGCCGGCAGGAGAAGTCGTTGACCCCGCCTCCCGTGGCGCCCTCGGTGGCGGCGTGCGCCGGGAAGGCGGCGCCGAGCATGAGGGCCAGCGGGAGAGCGGCTCTGGCGAGCAGGGTGCGGGTGCGCGACGCACGGGTACGGGGGGCCATACGACATCTCCTGACGGGGGGCGTGCACTGGTCGGACTGCACAGAATGCTCCGGCGCACGGCCGGTGTCCCCTGGCGGTACGCGCAGAATGCTTCCTCCCGCGTTTGTGCACGGTGACAATGCGGGGATGGACGACGCGGGCGGGACGGCGGGCGCGGCATCGGACGCGGCATCGGGCATGGCACCGGACGGGGTGCCGGACCGGGCGCCGGACCGGGCGGCTGGTGGGGAGTCCGGAGCCGCTCCGGGGCTCGCCGCCGCGCTGCTGCCCCGGATACCGGAGATGGCGGCCGAGACCGTCGCCCGGCTGACCGCCGACATCCCCGCCTACCGGCTGCTGCCCGACAGCGTCCTGGGCGGAGACCTCGTCGCGAACACCGAAGCCGTGCTGAAGCTGTTCTTCACCACCGTCGCCGAAGGGCGGGCGCCCACCGAGGCCGAGCTGGCCGCCCCCGTCGCCTGGGGCGCCGAACGGGCCCGGGACGGGGTCCCCCTGGAGGCGGTGCTACGGGTCTACCCGCTCGGCGCCCGCCGGGCCTGGGAGCTCGCCGTGGCCGGCCCCGACCCCGTCGCCGACCCGTACGCCCTGGTCACGGGCCTACTGGCGTTCCTCGGCGAGGTCATGCCCAAGGTCGCCGAGGCCTACCTGCGCGAACAGGCCGACCTCGACTGGGAGCAGCGCGAACACGGCCGCAACCTCGCCGGAGTCCTGCTCGCCGGCCGCCCGGCACGCCGCGCGGCCGAACGGTACGGACGCACCCTCGCCGAACGCTACGAGGTCGTGGTCCTGCGGCTCCCCGAGGCACCCGACGGTGCGACGCACCGCATCCTGCGCGCCCTGCGCTCCGAACTGGACGGCAACCCCGAGGTGCTGGCCACCTTCAAGGGCGAAGGCGGCGTCCTCCTGGTCCCCTTCGGCCCGGACGGGACGGACGGCGCGACCCGGCGGCTGCTCGCCCGCCTCGACACCGCCGCCGAACTGCGGTGCACGGCCGCGGCCGCCGTCGCCGAGGACCACGCGGCGATCCCGCGGGCCCAGGCGGAGGCCTCCGAAGTGCTTACCCTGGCCGAGGACTTGGGACGACCGCCGGGCCTCTACCGACTGGCCGACCTTGCCGTCGAGTACCAGCTCGTGCAGCCCGGCCCCGCCCGCGACGCCCTGGCCCGGGTCCTGGCGCCGCTCGACGACCAGCCCCATCTGATCGCCACACTGCGGGAGTTCATCGCGGCCGGCTACCGGCGCGCCGAGGCCGCCGAAGCCCTCACCGTCCACCGCAACACCCTGACCTACCGCCTGGGCCGCATCCGGCTGCTGACCGGCCACGACGCCACCGACCCCACCGGCGCCCGCCACCTCGCGGCCGCCCTCACGGCGTACGGCGCGGCCCGCCGCAGCGGCCCCTAGTCGGACGTCCCAGTCCTTCACCCGGTCCTTCAGAGGACCGGCGGCCGCCCGGCGGCCGTCAGCCGCGCCACGGTGCGCCAGCGCATGGGCCGCCGCAGCTGGTCGTGCCGGGCCGCCCACCCTTCGCGCAGCCCCTGGAACGAGTCCCGCAGTCCGCCGCCCCGCAGTCCGCGCAGGGCGGTGACGGCCGTCCAGATGCCGAGGTACGCCGGGATGAGGGGCGCGGGGAGGTTGCGGTAGGCGAGCCAGACGCGGTTGCGGGCGGCCAGCCGGTGGAAGAGCGCGTGCCGGGTGGGGCTGGTGACCGGGTGGTGCATCCGGACCTCCGCCGCGTACCAGCCGGTGCCGCCCTGCTCCCAGAGCCGGTACGCGAGGTCGATGCCCTCGTGGTACAGGAAGAAGTCGGGCCAGCCCCCGACCGCGTCGAAGGCGTCCCGGCGGACCATGACCACGCCCTCGGTCATGGTGGCGATGGTGCCGGGCCGCCCCGGATCGCCGGCGCGCAGCCGGGGCACCCAACGGCGCGGCGTCGTGGTGTCGTCGGGCCCGGTCAGCCGCGGCTGGACGTACGCGGCCTCCGGGCGCCGGCGGGCTTCGGCCACCAGCCGGGACAGGACGTCGGGCCGGGGGAAGGAGGCGTCGTTGTCGAGGAAGAAGAGGAACTCGCTGCCCGTGTCCCGCAGGGCGAGCGCGCCGCGGTTGCGGCCCTCGGGGATGCCGAGGTTCTCCGGGAGGGCGACGACGGCGGCACCGTCCACCGCGAGCCCGGGGACGCACCCGTTGCCGACGACGACGATGCGCAGGTCGACGTCCTGCTGCGCGAGGAGCGTCCGGACGGCCGCGGCCTCCTCGTCGGGACGGTCGTTCATCGTCAGCAGGACGACGTCGATCCCGGTCGCGGCGGGGGAGGGGACGCTGGGAGAGGAGGAGGCGGGCACGGACCGGATGTTATCGGAGCCGCCGCGCCCGCCCCCTCGGGGAAGTCGCCGGGACGGCTCAGGTGAGGGGCAGGAGCCGGGACGGTCCGTGCGCCGACGCGGGCGCGGGCGCGGAGGCGGGCGACGCGAGCGGTGCGTCGGTGGCGCCGCCCAGCGCGCTGCCGGCCAGCCAGGCGTCCCAGCCGAGGTTCCAGTCCCCGAACCCGTTGGCGAACGGGGCCATCGGCTCACCGCCGCTGTTCACCACCGACACCACGTCGCCCTCGCGCACCGTGTCGAAGAACCAGGCCGCGTCGGCCGTGCTCATGCCCGTGCAGCCGTGACTGACGTTCTCCTCGCCCTGCGCGTCGACCGACCAGGGCGCGGCGTGCACGTACTCCCCGCTCCACGTCACCCGGGTCGCGTAGAAGACGGGCAGGTCGTAGAACTCGCTCGTGCCGCGCTTGATGCCCACGCTGTCCCCGCGCATCCGTACCTTGCGCTCCTTGCCGAGCACGACCTTGATGCCGGTGCGGGTCAAGAAGCCCGCCTTGCCGGTGGTCACCGGGATGGTCCGGAGGGTCCTGCCGTTGCGCCGTACGGTCATCTCGTGCGCGGCGGCGTCGGTGAGCGCCTCGATCCGGTCCCCGATGGTGAACCGCAGGGATTCCGAGGGGCCGCCGTACTGCCGTTCCCCCACCGCGACCCCGTCGAGCCCGCTGACCACGTGCACCACGGCGTGGGCGGGCCAGTAGGTACGGGGCCGGTAGTGCAGGGTCGACTCGTCGACCCAGTGCCAGGCCCCCTCGACCGCCGGTTCCGAGGTGACCTGCAAGGCTCGCTCCAGGCGGGCGCGCGCGGCCGGGTCGGTGGCGGGGACGGGGTGGCTCAGGGAGGCCGTCACGATCTGCCCCGCCCCGTACGTGCCGGGCCGGGGCCCGAACTCGGCCGTGAGCCGGTCCTCCTGCGCCGCGGGCGCGGTCCGGAACGCCATGGTCACGCCGACCGGGGTGCCGGCCACGTCCTGGGCGCCGACCCGAACGGTGTAGGTCTCACCGGCCCGCAACGGCTCGGTGTTGGCCCAGTGGTGCCCGCGGGCGCCCAGTGCGCCGGCCACGTGCCGGCCGTGCCCGTCGTGGACGGTGACATTGGTGAGGAGGCCGGGTCCGGCGAGGGTGATCTCCAGGGGGCCGGCCGCGTCGGTGGGCAGGAGGACCGTGTGCGCCGCCGCCCGGGACGCGCCGCGGGACGAGGGGTCGCGCACCACGGAACCGGCTCCGCTGGAGGTGGCCCGGACCACCTGCTGCTCCAGTCCGCTGCACAGTCCGGCCCGGAAGGAGTCCATCGCGCACCGCCGGCCCCCGTCGTCCAGCACCCGGCCGACCAGCAGCTCGACGGAGCCGGCGTGCTGGCCGCCGGGCGGCCGCCCGTCACCGGACCGTGACGCCGACTGCGGCGCGGCGGCGACGACGAAGACCACCCCGGCCACCGCCCCGGCCACGCTCCACGTCCTGCTCCGTCGCCGGAGTCCTCCACGGTGTGTCGATGACAGCATGCGCGTCACGCAGCCCTCCCAGATCGCCTTCGGCCGGATGGCAGCATCAAAACGATTTCCGGGCAGCCTGATGATCATGAACTCGGCCCGTGGGGCCGAATGGGCACCGAAGAGGGCTCGTACGGAGTAGAGGAGGGGCGCTCTGGGTGCCTCAGGTCGTGACGTCGGCGAAGGCCGTGACATTGGCGACGAACGCGGCGAGGTTCGCGACCGTCCGCTGGATCTTCTCCTCCAGCGTCAGCGACTCGTGGAGCCGTGCGCCCGGGCCCGCGTCCTTCTTGCCCCGTACGTAGAGCGAGCAGGCGAGGTCGCCGCAGATGTAGGCACCCACGGAGTTCCCCTGCTGCCCGGCCTTGCCCGCCTTCGGCGCGACCATCAGCGAGACGCCCCCGGTGTGGGTGGTCAGGCACAGCGAGCACATGCTGCGCCGCGCCTGGGAGGGGGCGGCGGCGGACGTGCGCAGCGCGAGCGCGACCGGGCGGCCGTCCAGCTCGGTGGCGAGGTAGGCGCGCTCGGGGGCCTTGGGGTCCCACCAGCCGAGGAAGTCCAGGTCGTCCCAGGGCCGTTCGGCCAGATCACGGGGTACGGACAGGCGCTTGGCTTCGCCCTTGGTGCAGTTCACGAAGGCACTGCGGATCTCTTGCTCGGTCAACGGCTTCATGAGTGGCAGGCTAATTTCCCTAAAGCCTTTAGGCAAATGCATAATGGCTGTCGCCAGCTAGGAGGCACATGATGGTTCGAGTGGGACTCACCGCGGAGCGGCTGACCCGGGCGGGTGCGGAGCTCGCCGACGAGGTCGGCTTCGAGCAGGTGACTGTCTCGGCACTCGCCCGGCGGTTCGACGTCAAGGTCGCGAGCCTCTACTCGCACCTGAAGAACTCGCAGGACCTCAAGACCCGGATCGCCCTGTTCGCGCTGGAGGAACTGGCCGACCGGGTCGCGGCCGCCCTCGCCGGGCGGGCCGGCAAGGACGCCCTCGCCGCTTTCGCGGACGCCTACCGGGACTACGCCCGCCAGCACCCCGGCCGCTACGACGCCGCCCGGCTCCGGCTCGACCCCGAGACGGCGGCCGCCAGTGCGGGCGTCCGGCACGCCCAGATGACGCGGGCGATCCTGCGCGGCTACGACCTGACGGAGCCGGACCAGACGCACGCGGTCCGGATGCTCGGCAGCGTCTTCCACGGCTACGTCAGCCTGGAGCTGGGCGGCGGCTTCAGCCACACCGCGGTGGACCCGCAGGAGTCCTGGGACTGGATCGTGGACTCGCTCGACGCGATGCTGCGCGGGCCCGTGACCCCGTGACCCCGTGATCCCGCACCCCCGCACCCCCGCATCCCTGTAATTCCGTAACCCCGATCATCACGAGGCTGAGGCGATGACAACCGACCACGACTGGATCACCACGCCCGTCACCGAGGGCCTCCTGCGCGGCGCCCTCGACGTGGAACGCACCGCGTACGGCCTGCTGCCCCACCGGCTGCCCGCCCGGCTGCGCCCGCAGATCCCCGACGAGCAACTGGCCACGGCCGAGGTCCGCCCGTCCGGCGTGCGCCTGGTCTTCCGTACCCGGGCCACCGTGATCGAACTGGACGCCCTGCCCACCAAGAGGGCCTACCGCGGCTTCCCGGCCTCGCCGGACGGCGCGTACGACCTCGTGATCGACGGCGTGCTCACGGCCCGGGCCGCGGTCCCCGGGGGCAGGGTCCGCACCCTCGACCTGGCCACCCAGGCCGTGGAACTCGAAGAAGGTCCCCCCGGTACCGCCCGCTTCGCGGATCTGCCCGCACGGGACAAGGACGTGGAGATCTGGCTCCCGCACACCGAGATCACCGAGCTGATCGCCCTGCGCACCGACGCCCCCGTCACGCCGGCGCCGGAGAGCGGGCGCAGGGTGTGGCTGCACCACGGCAGCTCCATCAGCCACGGCTCGAACGCGGAGCGTCCGACCGGCACCTGGCCGGCCCTGGCCGCGGCGCAGGGGGCGGTGGACCTGGTCAACATGGGATTCTCCGGCAGCGCCCTGCTGGACCCCTTCACCGCCCGCGCGATGCGCGACACCCCCGCCGACCTGATCAGCGTCAAGATCGGCATCAACATCGTCAACCTGGACGTGATGCGGCTGCGCGCCTTCGCCCCCGCGGTCCACGGCTTCCTCGACACCCTCCGCGAGGGCCATCCGACCACGCCGCTCCTGGTCGTATCGCCCCTCCTGTGCCCGATCCAGGAGGACACCCCCGGCCCCCTCACCACCGACTTCAGCACCGGAACCCTGAGGTTCAAGGCCCTGGGCGACCCCGCCGAACGGGCCGCCGGACGCTTGACCCTCAACGTCATCCGCGAAGCGCTGGCCGGGATCGTCGCGCAGCGGGCGGCCGGTGACCCGCACCTGCACTACCTCGACGGCCGCGACCTCTACGGCGCCAAGGACCACGCGGAGCTGCCGTTGCCGGACGACCTGCACCCCGACCCTGCGGGCCACGTGCGCATCGCCGGGAACTTCGCCCGCCACGCCTTCGCCGCCGGGGGCCCCTTCGCGGCCGCCACGGTCTGAAAGAGCTGTCTCGCCCGGCGGGGCGGCCCTCTCCGGGCGCCCCGCCGGACTCGCCGCCGAACCGCCCGCGCGCCACAATGACGGCACGCCCGTCCGGTGTCCAGGAGCTTCACCGGCCCGCCATTTTGCATGAACATGCATCATCGCGCATACTCATCCCATGTCAAAGGTTCTCACCTCCCTGCCCACCGGCGAGCGCGTCGGTATCGCCTTCTCCGGCGGCCTCGACACCTCCGTCGCCGTCGCCTGGATGCGCGACAAGGGTGCCGTCCCCTGCACCTACACCGCCGACATCGGCCAGTACGACGAGCCCGACATCGCGTCGGTGCCCACGCGTGCCACGGCGTACGGCGCCGAGATCGCGCGCCTGGTCGACTGCCGTGCGGCGCTCGTGGAGGAGGGCCTGGCGGCTCTCGCCTGCGGTGCGTTCCACATCCGCTCCGGCGGCCGCGCCTACTTCAACACGACGCCGCTGGGCCGCGCCGTGACCGGCACCCTGCTGGTCCGCGCGATGCTCGAGGACAACGTGCAGATCTGGGGCGACGGGTCGACCTTCAAGGGCAATGACATCGAGCGGTTCTACCGCTACGGCCTGCTCGCCAACCCGCACCTGCGCATCTACAAGCCGTGGCTCGACGCCGACTTCGTCACCGAGCTCGGTGGCCGCAAGGAGATGTCGGAGTGGCTGCTCGCCCATGAGCTGCCCTACCGCGACAGCACCGAGAAGGCCTACTCCACCGACGCCAACATCTGGGGTGCCACCCACGAGGCGAAGACCCTGGAGCACCTCGACACCGGTGTCGAGACCGTGGAACCGATCATGGGCGTCCGTTTCTGGGACCCCTCGGTCGAGATCGCCACCGAGGACGTGACCATCGGCTTCGAGCAGGGCCGCCCCGTCACGATCAACGGCAAGGAGTTCGCCTCCGCCGTCGACCTGGTCATGGAGGCGAACGCCATCGGCGGCCGCCACGGCCTGGGCATGTCGGACCAGATCGAGAACCGGATCATCGAGGCGAAGAGCCGCGGCATCTACGAGGCTCCGGGCATGGCCCTGCTGCACGCCGCGTACGAGCGCCTCGTCAACGCGATCCACAACGAGGACACCGTCGCCCAGTACCACAACGAGGGCCGGCGCCTCGGCCGCCTCATGTACGAGGGCCGCTGGCTGGACCCGCAGGCGCTGATGATCCGCGAGTCCCTGCAGCGCTGGGTGGGTACGGCGATCACCGGCGAGGTGACCCTGCGACTGCGGCGCGGCGAGGACTACTCGATCCTGAACACCACGGGCCCGGCGTTCAGCTACCACCCGGACAAGCTCTCCATGGAGCGCACCGAGGACTCGGCGTTCGGCCCGGTGGACCGCATCGGCCAGCTCACCATGCGCAACCTCGACATCGCCGACTCCCGCGCGAAGCTGGAGCAGTACGCGGGCCTCGGCATCGTCGGTACGACCCACCCGGCCCTGATCGGCGCCGTCGAGGCGCCGGGATCCGGCCTGATCGGTGCCATGCCCGAGGGCGGCGCCGAGGCCATCGCCTCCCGCGGTGAGGTCTCCGGCGACGACGAGCTGCTGGACCGCGCCGCGATGGAGTTCGGCACCGACTAGTCGCTGCCGGCGGCAGGATGCGGAGCGCCGCCCGTGGTCCCCGGAGGGACCGCGGGCGGCGTTCTCTTTTGACCGGGACGCAGGTCGGGCCGCCGATCGGAATGCCGTCGGGACGCCGGTCAGGAGGCCGTGGTCATCCACGGGGCGACCGCGCCACCGCGGACCCGGCGCACCTCACCCTCGGCGTCCAGGAGCCGGAGATCGCGGTGGACGGTCATCGCGCTCACGTCCAGTTCGCGGACGAGCCGTTCGAGGGAGACGTACCCCTCACGGCACGCGGCCTCGACGATGTGGCGCTGCCGGGAAGCGGCGGTCAGCTTGCCCGTCGCCAGACTGATCCGGCGCGCGTGACCCCTCGTGGTCGTCTCCCCGGAGTCGGCGTCCCGTCGGCTGCTCATCCCGTGCGCTTCTCTCCGTCTGCTGATGGACCAGATGTAGACCAAAACTAGACCATCGCGCAGGCGTGGAACTCGGTCAAAGGTCCCGTGATGACGGGCCTGCGGAACGAATCGGCCCACACGGGACTCATCCTTCTGGTCCATTCCTGGTACGGAAATGGACGGGCCGAGGTGAATACTGGAGGGGTGAATCAGCCCCTCGACCTGCGGCCCGTTCTCCGGGACGGGTCGCGGCCCGTCCACGTGCAGGCGCGCGACGCGATCGCCGATGCCCTCGCCGCCGCCGCTCTCGCGCCCGGCACGCGCCTCCCCTCCGAGCGTCACCTCTGCGAGCGCCTCGGCGTCAGCCGGGTCACGCTCCGCAAGGCGCTGCACGCGCTACAGGGGGAGGGCCGGGTCGGGTCGGCGGAACGGGCGGGCTGGCACGTCGCCGGCGGGGTCGGGCCCGCCCCGGCCTTCGAGCACACCGCGGGGATGACCGGCGGGCTCAAGGCGTACGGCCGCGGGCTCGGGTTCGCCCCGACCGCGCGCGTGCTCGCGGCCACGCTGCGCCCGGCGGACTTCGAGGAGGCGGAGACCCTCCAGGTGCTGCCCGGGGCGCGGATCCTGGAGCTGGATCGGGTACGGCTCTTCGACGACGCGGTCATGTGCCACTCCGTCACCCTCGTACCGGCCGAGCGCGCCCCGGGCATCGGCGACGCCGACTACACCACCGCTTCGCTGTACACCGAGCTCACCGCGCGCGGCATCGTGCCCACCCGCGCGAGCTACGCCGTCCACTCCGCCCTCGTCCCGCCGGGCGAGGCCCCCCTGCTCGACCTGCCCGAGGGTTCTCCCGTACTGCACATCGAGCAGCTCACCTACGACCAGCACGGCCGCCCCTGCGAGTCCAACCGTGTCGTCTACCGCGCCGACCGCTACCGCTTCCACACCGTCCTGACGGTCGTTCCCGGACGGGACTGAGCCGGTCAGGCCGCCGAGCGCCGTACGTGCAGGTGGCCGTCGAGCGGATAGGCGGGCGGCGCGGCCGGAAGGATCCCGTCGAACCCGTAGCCGGCCTTCTCCGCGACCCGGCAGGACGCCGCGTTGTCCACCTGGTGGAGGAGTTCCAGCCGCTCCAGACCCTGGGACCGGAAGGCGTCGAGGGACCAGGCCGTGACGACCTCCAGGGCGCGGGGAGCCACCCCCCGCCCTCGGGCCGAGGCCGAAGTCCAGTACCCGACCTCGGCGGAGGCCTTGCCGGGGGAGAGCTCCTTCACCGCCACGCTGCCCACCAACCGCTCCTGCGGCACTCCGGGCGCGGCCTCCAGCACGGCGAAGCCGAGCCGCGCACCCGCCGCCCACCCCCGCTCCTGGTCCCGCACCCACCGCAGCCCGTCCTCCTCGCTCTCCAGCCAAGGACCCCAACGCCGCAGCACGGGGTCCCGGTGGATCTCGACGAGCGCGGCAACGTCCGCCGCCCGCCAGGGACGCAGGGAGAGGGCGGGAGCGGTGGCCGTCGGGGCGGCCGTCAGTGTGAGGTGAGGTGGCACGGTCGGATCCTAAGGGGCGCCGGGCAAGGGCCGGTTGGCGGCCGGGGTGGGGACCTTCGCCCCTGGCAGGGGATCAAGCCGGCCGTAGCGTGGAAGAAAGGGAAATCTGGTCGGTTCAGGGAGAGGCGAGAGCGATGACCGAGGTGCAGTGGGAGATCGGCTCGTACCGGATGACGGTGTCGCTGCCGGAGTCGGACGCTCCGTGGGCGACAGAGGGCACGAAGGGGCTGAGGAACATCCGCCCCGTGTTCCAGGGGCGGGGACCCGAACCCCGTCCGCTCCCCGAAGTCGAGACCGGGATGAACCCCGCACTGCTGGGCGCGCTCGGCAAGGGATTCTGACGGCGTCCTGGCAGGATCGCGGCATGGAACGTGTGCTGGGAATCGGTGGATACTTCATGCGGGCCGCAGACCCGGCGGCCCTGGGCGCGTGGTACCGGGACTGCCTGGGGCTGGACTCGGACGAACACGGTCTGTGGCGCCAGGGAGCCGGACCGACGGTGTTCGCACCGTTCGAGTCCGGGACCGACTACTTCGGTTCCCCCGCACAGCAGACCATGCTCAACTTCCGGGTCCGCGACCTGGACGCGATGCTCGCGCAGCTGCGCGCGAAAGGGGCGGATGTGGCGCCCGAGATCCAGGACATGGACGGTGTCGGCCGGTTCGGCTGGGTCACCGACCCCGAGGGCAACCGGATCGAGCTCTGGCAGCCCGCCTGACCACGTCTTCTCGCGGAAGACCTTGCTCGGGCGGGCTGCGGGTGCCTCGCGGCGGGCGCGCCCGCCTCTCAGGAGGCGGCTGTCGTGGCCGGCTCGCGGGTGGCCGTTTCCGGCGCCGCGTCCGGTGCGGGCGCCGGGGCCGGTGCCGGCGCCGGCTGCGTGGCGTATACGGCCTCCGCCGGGAGGTGGCGTTCCAGCCGGGTCAGGGCGAGCGCGGCGCCGAGCGCGGCGACCGTCAGGAAGGCCCAGGGCAGCCGGCCGTCGAGGGCGAGCAGCCCCGTGAAGAGGGACGGGGCCAGCGCGGTGGCCAGGGAGTACGACAGCTGGTAGGTGGCCAGGTAGCGGCCGCGTACGGCCTCCGGTGCGGCCGAGACCGACAGGGCGCCGCCCGAAGGGCTGTGGACCAGCTCGCCGACCGTGTAGACCACCACGATGACCAGCAGGGCGACCAGCGTCGCGGTCTGCCCGGGGCGGACCGTGCCGAGCACGATCTGCCCCACGAAGGCGGCGGCGAAGAGCAGCGCCCCGAGGGCCGCGGAGCGGGTGCGGCGGGCTCCGGAACGGCGGACCCGGCTCGCGATCAGGACGCCGACGCCCGCGCAGAGGGCGGTGTTGACGGTGAAGGCCGCTCCGGTGAGGGAGTCCGGTCCGTGCAGCCAGGTGGTGATGTAGAGCGGGAAGAGGACGGACAGGGCCGCGTACCCGAGCGCGGTCAGGAAGTTGGCGGCGGTCAGGCCCAGGAAGGGCCGGTCGGCGAGCACCATGCGGTAGCCCGCGGGCGGACGCTTGGCCGAGCCGAGGGGGCCGCTTGCGCCGGGCTCGCCGTTCGCGCGGTCCCGTACCGGCTGGTCCCGTACCGGCTTCACGCCGCTGACGAGCAGTCCGGCGAGCGCGAAGGCGGCCGCGTTGCCCCACGCGGTGTAGGTGAACCCGTCGGTGCCCCACAGGGCCAGTACCCCGGAGACGACCAGGGCGCCGGCGCCCATGCCCGCGTTCTGCAGGGCCCGGATGGAGGCCTGGAGCCGGTCGCGGGCGCCGCCTTGGGCCACTTCACCGATGAGGGACTGCTGCACGATGGGGAAGGACCGGTCGGCGAGGGCCGTGACCAGCGCGACGGCGGCGAAGGCGGGCAGTGACCCGGCGAACGGGTAGAGGGCGAAGCCGAGTGCCCGGATCGCGTAGAGCAGCAGGTTGACCTTCCTGGCCCCGAAGCGGTCGACGGCCGAGCCGGCGAGCGGCATGAAGGCGAGTCCTGCCAGGCCCGTCGCCGTCAGCACGATGCCGACGAGGGCGAAGGAGAGCCCCGTGACGTGGTGGAAGAAGACGAGCGAGAAGGGGATGTACATCCCGATCCCGATCGCGCTGATTCCCACTCCGAGCAGCAGTGAGCGTTCGCCCGCCACCCGTTCCTCGCGCATGCCCTTGACCACGTCGAACTCTCCCCCGAATAGATTGACGAAAAGTAGCTTAGCGGTAAGTGGCTTAGCGTCAAGAGGTATTCGCGGGTCGCGCAGGGAGGTCTACCGACCTTCCTGTGCGGGGTCCTGCCCGCCGAGGTTCCACGCCTCGATGTCGCGGTAGTGGATCGGTCCCGGGCCGCGGCCGATGTTGCTGCCGACCAGGTGCAAACGCTCCGTCCGCCAGCGGCGGCCCGTGAACCCGCCGAGTCCGGCGGCGGCCTCCACGGCCGAGGAGGCGTCGTTCCGGCGGGCGCGGGCCAGCGTCAGATGGGGGCGCAGCGGCCGGTCTTCGAAGGGGATGCCGCAGTCCTTGACCACGGCGCGCACCTCGGCGGCGAGCCGGTGCAGCCCGTCGAGGTCCCCGTCGATCCCGCTCCACAGCACCCGCTCGGCGAAGTGGCCGCCCCCGCGCAGGGTCAGGCGTACGGGACTGCGCGCCGCCGCGAGCTCCGCGAGCGGCGGCCGCAGGAGGGGGACGACCTCGACCGGAAGTTCACCGAGGAACGCCAGGGTGATGTGCCAGTCCTCGATGCGGTTCCACCGCATGTGCGGGTACGCGGCGTAGGCCGGCCCCAGCTCGCGCGCGAGTTCCTCCTTCGCGTCGTCGGGCGGGGCGAGGGCGATGAACACGCGAACGGTCGCGGGCCGGGCCTGCTCGGTCACGGCGTCCAGGGCGTCCACGGCATCCACATCGTTCACAGGAGACTTTGTACAGTGCTTCGGGCGGTCCGGGCGGTCCGGGCGGTCCGGGCGTTCATCGCGGTCAGGTGTAGTCCGCCGTGATGTGCACGTCGCCGAAGCGGGGGAAGATCCGCTCCACGGTGAACTCGTGCTCGTCGGCGGCGAAACCGGACATGGCGTCGGCGACGAACTCCAGCTCGTAGCCGTGGTCGCTCGCGGCCCGCGCCGTGGACTCGACCCCCATCGTGGTGACCAGTCCGCCGAGCACCAGCGTGTCCACGCCCAGGGCGCGCAACCGGTCGTCCAGGCCGGTGCCGTGGAAGGCCCCCACGGTCTGCTTGACGATCAGAACGTCGCCCGGCTGCACCAGCCCGTCGGCGAAGCCGCTGCCCGGCGGCTGCTCCGCGACCCCCGGCCGGTCCACTCGGACGAGCACCACCGGGCGCCCGTCCGCCCTGAAGGCCTCGGCCAGCCGGAGGCAGCGGGACAGCACCTCTTCACCGGAGTGAGGGGCGACCGGCAGGTCGATGATGCGGGGCATCAGGTCGATGAGGATCAGCGCGGAGGTCACGGGAACGATCATAGGACAGGGAGGTCTCGGCGCCGGGGGCCCGGCGCCAGGCCCTACGGCGTGCTCGTGAAGGAGCGGCGGTAGGCCCGGGGCGGAACTCCCCTGCGCCGCACGAACTGTTCCCGCAGGACCGCCGCACTGCCGTAGCCCACCCGGCGGGCGATCTCCTCGACGGGCAGGTCCGTGCTCTCCAGCAGCTCCTCGGCGCTGCTGAGCCGCAGGTTCCGCAGCCAGGCGTGCGGGGTGGTGCCGGTCGCGGCGGTGAAGCGGCGGGCGAAGGAACGCTTGCTCATCACGGCGCGGCGGGCCAGTTCCGTGACGGGAAGCGGCTCGTGGAGGTGGTCGCGGGCCCAGGCGAGCACCTCGGAGAGCCGCTCGTCCCGGCAGTCCTCGGGGACCGGCGCCGCGAGGTACTGGGCCTGCCCGCCGTCGCGGTGCGAGGGCAGCACGATGTCCCGGGCGACGGCGTTGGCCATCGCGGCCCCGTGCTCCCGCCTCAGCAGGTGCAGGCACAGGTCGAAGCCGGCGGCGGCGCCCGCGCCCGTGACGATCCGGCCTTCGTCGATGTACAGGGCGTCCGGTTCCACGGCCACGTGCGGATGCCGGTCGGCCAGCAGTTCGGCGAACCGCCAGTGCGTGGTGGCCCGCAGCCCGTCGAGCAGTCCGGCCTCGGCGAGCGCGAACGTGCCCACGCAGTGGGCCGCGAGCAGGGCGCCGCCCCCGTGCGCGGCCACCAGCGCGTCCAGTACCGCCGGGCCGGGCGGCGTACGGAAACCGGCCCCCGGCAGGGCGATCACCAGATCGGCGGCCGCCAGCCGGTCGAGGCCGTGCTCGATCGCGAGCGGCACGCCGAAGTCGGTGGGAACCGGCCCGGGCCGCTCGGCGCACAGGACGAAGTCGAAGCCGGGCACCCCCTGCCCGTGCGGGCCGAAGACCTCGGTGACGATCCCGACGGCGAGCATGCCGACACCGGGCGGGACGTACGCGGCGACGGTCTTGAAAGGGGGCACGGGGGCAGTCTGCCACCGTGCTGATCATCGTGGCACGAATCCTGCGATCACTGGCAGGTGTGCCACTCGTGCGTCCCCCGCCGCCGCGGAAGGATTGCAGCCATGACGAACACGACGAAGAACTCCACGGCGAAGAACTCCACGGCGAAGAACGACACGGTCACCGCGCAGGACCTCCCCGCCGACGCACCGCTCGGCCGCAGCGCCGTCTACAAGGTCCTCACCACCGGCTACGTCGGCTCCACCGGCCCCGGAGTCGCCGCCACCGTCTCCTACGTGTCCGACGCCGGCCGGCACTTCATCTTCGACCCGGGCATGGTGGCGAGCCACGCGGACATCCTCGGTCCGCTCGCGGAACTGGGCCTGGGCCCCGAGGACATCACCGACGTGGTGCTCAGCCACCACCACCCGGACAACACCATGAACGTGGGCCTGTTCGGCCGGGCCCGGGTGCACGACCACAAGGTGGAGTACCAGGGCGACCAGTGGACGAACCGGGACGCCGAGGGCTACGAACTCACCCCCTCCCTGCGCCTGATCCGTACGCCGGGGCACAGCCACGAGGACATCACGCTGCTGGCCGGAACGGAATCGGGCGTGGTGGCCTTCGCCGGCGACCTGTGGTGGCACGAGCAGGGCCCCGCCGACGACCCGGTCGCCCCGGACCGCGAGGTACTGGGCGCCTCCCGGCTGCGGGTGCTCGCCGCGGCGGACCTGATAGTGCCCGGCCACGGAGGCCCGTTCGCCGCCGGCGCCGCCGTGCCGCTCTAAGCAATCCCTCCCGGATCGCGCCGGTGGATGCGGTTTTGCGTCAACTCTCCGCTCATTTGGTCGAGTTACCGTCACCCTGACCTATCTTCCATGGGGCATACCGGTTCGCCCCAGGAGGTCAGATTGCAGTCCAGGCGCTTCCTCGCCTTACCCCGTGCGCTCCGCAGATCCCGGCTGCTCATAGCCTTCGGTCTCGGCGCGCTGCTGATCGGCTTCACGCCGTGGCTCGGGGTCGCGAGCCCCACGCCCACCCCCGGGCCGGTCGGCGAGCAGGCGGCGCAGCAGTCGCCGCACCACGGCGTCGCCCCGGCGAACGCCATGGAGCCGACGGCCCCCGTCCTCGACCGGACGGGATGGACGGCCGCGGCGAGCGACGAGGAGACGGCAGGGGAGAACGGCCGCGCCGCGGGGGTCCTCGACGGTGACACCGGCACCCTCTGGCACAGCAAGTGGTCGGGGACCGCGGCCCCCTTGCCGCACAGCATCACCATCGACATGCACCGTACGGCGGTCGTCTCGGCGCTCGTCTACACCCCCCGCACCAACGGGGCCAACGGACGCGTCGGCGAGTACACCCTCAGCGTCAGCGCGGACGGAGCGAACTGGCCGGCCCCGGTCGCCAGTGGCACGCTCGCGGACGACGGCAGCGCCAAAACGCTCGGGTTCGCCCCGCAGGGGGCCCGGTTCGTACGGCTGACGGCGCTCACCGAGGCGGGCGGCCGCGGCCCCTGGACCTCCGCCGCCGAGATCAACCTGCTGGGCGACCCGGGCACCCCGGAGTCCACCGTGGACCTGCCCCGGACGGGATGGACGGCCGCGGCGAGCGACGAGGAGACGGTCCGCGAGAACGGCCGCGCCGCGGGCGTCCTCGACGGCGACACCGGCACCCTCTGGCACAGCAGGTGGTCAGGCACCCCGGCGCCCCTGCCGCACAGCATCACCATCGACATGCACCGCACGGCCGCGGTCTCCGCCCTCGTCTACCACCCCCGCACGAACGGACCCAACGGCCGGGCCGGCGCCTACACCGTCACCACCAGCACCGACGGAACCGCCTTCGGCACACCGGTGGCCGCGGGCACCTGGCGCGACGACGACACCGTCAAGACCGCCACCTTCACCCGCACCGCGAACGCCCGCTTCGTACGGCTCACCGTGACCACCGAAGCCGGCGCCCGCGGCCCGTGGACCTCCGCCGCGGAGATCCGCCTGAGCGGGCCGGCCAGCCCCGCCGTCCACGGATCCTGGGGCCGGATCACCGGCTTCCCCCTGGTCCCCGTGGCCACCGCCGTCCTGCCCGGCGACAAGCTCCTGGCCTGGTCCGCGTACGCGGTGGACCGCTTCGGCGGCAGCAACGGCTACACCCAGACCGCGATCCTCGACCTGAAGACGGGCAAGGTCACCCAGCGCCGCATCGACAACACCGGGCACGACATGTTCTGCCCCGGCATAGCCATGCTGGCCGACGGCCGCGTGCTGGTCACCGGGGGCAGCAACGCGGAGAAGGCCAGCATCTACGACCCCGCCACCGACGACTGGTCCGCCGCGGGCAACATGAACATCCCCCGCGGCTACCAGTCCATGACGCTGCTCTCCACCGGCGAGGCCTTCGTCCTGGGCGGATCCTGGAGCGGACCCGCGGGGGACAAGGCCGGTGAGGCCTGGTCGCCGGCGACCGGCACCTGGCGCGGACTCCCGGGCGTCCCCGCCCTCCAGGCGTCCACGGCCGACCCCGCCGGACCCTACCGCGCCGACAACCACATGTGGCTGCACGCCACTTCGGGCGGCAAGGTCCTCCAACTCGGCCCGAGCAAGCAGATGAACTGGATCTCGACCACCGGTACGGGCAGCATCACCCCCGCAGGCACCCGGGCCGACAGCGCCGACGCCATGACGGGCAACGCCGTCGCCTACGACATCGGCAAACTGCTCACCCTGGGCGGCTCGCCCGCCTACCAGAACACTCCCGCCACGCGCCGCGCCTACACCGTGAACATCACCGGCAGCCAGGTCGAAACCGCCCGTACCGGAGACATGGAGTACGCCAGGGCCTTCGCCAACAGCGTGGTCCTGCCCGACGGCAAGGTGCTCGTCTTCGGCGGACAGAGCCATCCGGTGCCGTTCAGCGACGCCACCTCGGTCCTGACCCCCGAACTGTGGGACCCCTCGACGGGCGCCTTCACCCCGCTCGCCACCATGGCCGTCCCCCGCAACTACCACAGCGTGGCGAACCTGCTGCCGGACGGGCGGGTCTTCTCCGGCGGCGGCGGCCTGTGCGGCGACTGCGCCACCAACCACGCCGACGGGGCGGTCTTCACACCGCCGTACCTCCTCAACCCGGACGGATCGCCGAAACCGCGCCCCGAGATCACGGGAGGGGTCCCCACCAGGACGTCACCCGGTACCTCACTGACGGTCTCCACCTCCACCCCGGCGGCATCCTTCGTCCTGATGCGAGCCGCAGCCGCGACCCACTCCACCGACAACGACCAACGCCGGGTCCCCCTCGCCTCCACGGCCACGGGAACAGGCACCTACACCGTGTCCGTACCCGCCGACCCGGGAGTGGTCCTGCCGGGGACCTACATGCTCTTCGCCCTCGACGCCCAGGGAGTACCGAGCACGGCCCGGTTCCTCACCATCTCCTGACCCGCGTACGGTGCTCCGCCGGCCGGATCGCAGCGATCGCAGCGAGCGGCGTTCCGCCGGTGCGCACCGGCCCGGCACCGCTCCGGCCCGGCACCCGCGAGGTGCGGGGCCGGGCCGGAGCGGCGTGCGGGCGGGTCAGGGAGCGAGGAGGTAGGCGTTCGTGATCGTCTCCTGCACCGTGTTGCCGGCCTTGTCCCTGAGGTACACCTGGAACGACGCGGCCTTGGCCGAGGCCGGGTGCTGCACGGTCACCGACCGCGCGCCCTGCGCGTCCGTCGCCACCGCGAGGAAGCTCCAGGTCGTACCCCCGTCGTAGGAGACCCGGACCGTCAGTACGGCGACCTGCCCCTGCGCGGCGGCCGCGCCCGCCAGCACCAGCGGAACCTTCAGCGCACCGCCCGCCGGCGCGGTACCGCGCAGGCTCAGCTTCGGCGCGAGCCGCACCGTGGACAGCGGCAGCTTCACCGACTGGTCCGTGGCCGGGCGGGCCGAGGTGAACGTCCAGCTCGCCCGTACCTTCGTGCTGGTGGCGGTGTCCTCGGCGGACCGGGTCGCCTCCTTGGTCAGGCGGTACACGGCGGATCCGGCCGGGACCTCGGCGCTGATCCAGCCGTGGGGATCGGTCTCCGCGAGGACCTTGCCGCCGGACTCCAGCCGGGTGAAGCCCCCGGTGGAGATGGACGAGCCCTCGTGACCGGCGCCGTCGTGGAACAACCCGACGTTGGCGTCCAGGTAGTCCCCGGTCCGCCACGCTCCCTGCTCCTCCCCGGCCTTCAGGTCGGGGCCGATCACGCCGGTGTTGAAGTTCAGCGCGTAGCGCTTGCCGGGCTGGTAGGACACCTGGTTCTGCGAGTAGATCATGCGTGCCTCGCCCCGGGAGTCGACCTGCGAAGCGACCCAGCTCCAGCGCACCCCGGCGGTGCTGACGTACTGCGTGCTCGCCAGCGGCAGGCTCATCTCGGACGGGTCCGTGATGCCGGAGGTGTAGCCGTCGTCACCGGTCGGCGTCGCGTGGATCAGACCCTTCACGCCGGTGACCGAAGCGCCGAAGCCGAGCTTCACCTCGGCGACGTCCGCCGGGGTGAGCTTGCGGTCGAGCCCGTCGAACCAGGTGCCCTTGCGGTTGAAGGCCAGCCGGTAGTCGACGTTCTTGCCCGCCGCCCCCGGCGTCTTCCACAGGCCGTTGTATTGCGCCCGCAGGGTGGTCGCGGCCGGGCCCAGGTGCTGGGTGAGGATCCGGGTGGTGCCGTCGGTGGCCCACATGTCGGACACGCCCGCGGCCTCGTCGTAGAACCCCGCGTACCCGCTCACCAGCTTCGCCGACGGATCCGGCGGGGTGACGGCGAACGGCTTGGCCTTGCGGGAGTCGAAGGTGACCGTGGCCCTTCCGGTGACCTTCAGGACCGGCTGGACGAAGAAGCCCAGGGTGGAGTCCGGGCCCCAGACGACGCCCTCCAGCAGGTAGTCGCCCTTGGGCAGCCGCTGGACGACGGTGCCGCTCGGGTCGTACGGGACCTCGAAGCGGCCCTCCATGCCCGTGCCGAGCTTGGTGACCGTGGTGTAGTACGTCGACGGGTTCGCGCCGTTGACGTCCAGGTGCTTCAGGGTGACGTCGTAGGACTCCACCTCACGCTCGACCACGAGGCCGGTGCGCACTTCCTGCCCGCCCCCCGAGGCCAGCACGGTGCCGCCGAAGGCCCCGTCCACGGAGCCCTTGCGGGTGTCGGCGGTGACGGTGGTCGTCGCGGTGCCCCCGGCGGGGACGGTCAGCTGGGCGTCCTTGACGGTGAACATCCCGGCCGGGGCCGGGCGGCCGGACTGGTCGGTGCCGGACGTGCTCAGCTTGAGCGTGACGGGCCGGGTGCCGTGGTTGCGGTAGATGAGGGACCTGGTCGCCGGCTTGTCGTCGGCGTGCGGCCAGGAGTGCGTGCCGAAGGCGAGGGAGCCGGGCGCGGCGGCGACGACCGCCTTGACGGCCCGTGCCAGGTCGGTGCGGCCCGCGCCCTGCTGGTAGGCGTTGAGCGCCGGGTTGGGCCGGGCCGAGCCCGTCAGCAGGGCCTTGATCATGGCCGGGCTCCAGTCCGGGTGCTGCTGACGGACCAGAGCCGCGGCGCCCGCGACGTGCGGGGTGGCCATGGAGGTGCCCGACATGCTGACGTAGCCGTCGGCGGGCCCGGGATCCGGGCTCTGCGTGGTGTGGGCGGCGGTGATCTCCACGCCCGGGGCGGTGATGTCCGGCTTGAGCGCTCCGTCGGCGCTCGGGCCCCGGCTGGAGAACTCCGCGAGCTGGTCCTGCTTGTCCACCGCGCCGACCGTGAGCGCCGCGCGGGCGCTGCCGGGCGTGCGCAGCGTGCCGGACCCGGGACCCTCGTTGCCCGCGGCGACCACGAACAGGGCCTTGCCGGAAAGCTGGGCGACCGCCTCCTCCATGGGGTCGACGCCGGGCTCGTCGGGGGAGCCCAGACTCATGTTCACCACGGTCGCACCCTGGTCCACGGCCCACTGCATGCCGCTGATGATGCCGGAGGAGTCGCCGAAGCCGTCGTCGCCCAAGACCTTGGCGTCCAGGAGCTGCACGCCGGGCGCCACACCCTTGTACCGGCCGCCGGACCGCGCGCCCGTCCCGGCGATCGTGGAGGCCACGTGCGTGCCGTGCCCGTACCGGTCCGCGGAATCGGGCGAGCTGCTGAAGTTCCGCTGAGTCGTCTCCACCCCCTTGAGGTCGGGGTGGGTCTCGTCGACCCCCGTGTCCAGGACGGCCACCTTGACGCCCTTGCCGGTGTAGCCCGCCTGCCACATGGCGGGCGCGCCTATCTGCGGCACGCTCTTGTCCAGGGCCGCGCTCACCTTGGCGTCCAGCCACAGGTGGGCGACGGGCGGCACCGGGGCGGCGCCCGCCACGCGGGCGTTCGTCCGGCCGGTGACCGCCGCCCACAGGGCCGCGGCGTCGGACTTCGACGCGTTGAACGCCTCGCCCGCCACCGCGGGCAGCGGGCGGCGCTCGCGCGCGACCGCGGCGAGCGTGTCTCCCGAGGCACCGAAGGTCTGGGCCCCGGAGGCGTCCCGCCGGTAGCCGGCGATCAGCGGCAGCGTGCTGCGGCGCGCGTCGTCGTACCCGTCCTTGACCAGCAGCGCCACGTCGAACAGCCGCCGGTCCAGTACCCCGTCGGCGACCAGGCGCAGCGCGTCCTGCGGAACGACGTACGTGTGCGCGCCCTCGCGCCGCACCGAGAAGGCCGTCCCCTCACGGCCCGCGCCCCGAACGAGCCGCTCGACGCTGCCGTCGCCCTTGACGACGACCCGGTCGCCGGTGATCAGGGTCACCGTCGCCGACGGCTTCGCGTCCGCCTTCGGCCTGCCCTTTGCCGAAACCCCCGTACCGTCCGGCGCCGGCTGAGCGCCGGCCGGTACGGTCCCCGCGATCAGTGCCCCGGTCACCGCCGCGGCGAATGCCGCCGTCCTGGCTCCCCTTGCGAATCCCACCCGTGTTCCCCCGTGTTCGTGTGCATGCCGATCGTGTCGGCTACCACGCGACCAGGGCCCGTCCGGTTCTCCGTGGGCTCCGATAAATCCGGACAACAGCCTGGTGGTTGGCCGGATCGGATATCACCAGGCGACGGGGAGCTCCCGCAACCCGTAGACGATGGTGTCCCGTTGGAACACGAGCTGCTCCTCGGGTACGGCCAGCCGCAGACCGGGCAGCTCGCGCAGCACGGTCTCCAGCATGATCTGGAGCTCGACGCGTGCCAGGGTGTGGCCCAGGCACTGGTGCGGACCGTGGCCGAAGGCCACGTGCCGGCGAGCGTCCCGGGTCACGTCCAGCTCGGCGGGACACGAGTGGTCGCCGTCCCGGGCGTCCGGGACGTCCGTGGCCTGGAGGGCGCCGAAGAGCTCCGGCTGCCGGTTGGCGGTGGACAGCATGCAGATCACCCCGTCCCCGGCCCGGACCGCCGCTCCGCCGACCGTGACGTCCTCGGTGGCGGCGCGGCCGAGGCCGAGGTGGATGATCGTGAGGTAGCGCAGCAGTTCCTCCACCGCCCCCGGGATCAGGGCCGGTTCGGCCCGCAGCCGGGCGGCCTGCCCGGGGCGGCGCAACAGGGCCAGGACGCTGAGCGCCGCCATGTTGGTGGTGCTCTCGTGGCCGGTGATCAGGAGCATGAAGCCGAGCGAGGCCGTTTCCCGCGCGGTCAGGTCGGGCCGGACGGCGAGCCGGCTGAGGATGTCGTCCCCGGGATCCTGCCGCTTCCGCTCGGCCAGCCCGGCCAGGTAGCCCATCAGCTCGCGGTGGGCCTCGGCGGCCCGTCCGGGGTCGGTGGTGTTGTCGAGCAAGGTCCGGCTGAGCGACTGGAACAGCGCGTGGTCCTCGTACGGGACCCCCAGCATCAGGCAGATGACGAGGGACGGGACGGGCAGCGCGAAGTCCGCGACGAGGTCGGCGGTCCGGCGGCCGTCGGCGGTCATCGCCTCGACGGCGGCCTCGACCACGTCCGTGATGGCCGGGCGCAGTTCCTGGACCCGGCGGGTCAGGAAGTCCTTGGCGACCATCCTGCGCAGCCGGGAGTGCTCCGGGTCGTCCATCCGGATGAAGCTCGGCTGAGCGGTGGCCAGTTGGCGCTGGCCGGGGGACAGGAAGGGGAAGCCGGGGGCGCGCGCGTCGGCGCTGAAGCGGGCATCGGCGAGGACCGCCCGGACCTCCTGGTGGCCCGTCACGAGCCAGCAGGGGGTGCCGTCGGGCAGCTCGGCGCGGCTGACCGGAGCCTCGGCCGCGGCCTGCGTGTAACCGGGCGGCGGGTCGTAGGGGCAGGAGCCGTACGGGGCGGGCAGGGCGAGCGGGGCCGCGGCCGGACCTCCGGTGGCAGGGTCGGCGGAGGCGGAGGCGAAGGTGGAGGCGGTGGCGGAGGTGGCGGTAGGCGTAGCGGTGACGGTCATGGTGGCGGATCTCATCCGGAGGGGGTTCGGCCGCCGTCGGGCGGGGTGTGGAGGGCGCCGAGCGTGGCGCACATGGTGGCGCACTGCCCGGCGAGGATCAGCAGTTCGATCAGTTGGTCGGGGCGGAGTCCGCCCGCCAGCCGGTCCCACAGCGGCTGCGGCAGCGGCTCACCGGCCGCGAGCGCGTCGGAAGCTTCCAGCAGGGCCAGATCGGCCCCGGACCAGGGGTGTTCGGCAAGGGGTGAGGCGGTCGCCGCCACCTCCCGGGAGTCCAGTCCGGCGTCGGCGGCGACCGCGCTGTGACGGTCGAAGACGAAGGACCCGCCGCGCCGGTGCGCGGTGCGCAGGACGACCAACTCCCGCTGACGGCTCGTCAAAGTCCCTTCGTGGGTCAGGACCCGGGCGAGGGAGAGCCAGGCGTGCGCGAGTCCGGGATGGTGGGCGAGGGTGCCGAAGAGGTTCACCCGGCCGGGGCCGTCCTTGGCGGATCCGGCCAGCAGCCCGCGCAGCGCGGGCGTCCACTGCTCGGGCGGCAGCGGAGTGATGCGTACGGGGCGCTCGGGTGGTTCGGTGGTCATCGGGCTCACCACCTGCAGACGACGACGCCGGCGCTGGCCCCGCTCGCGAACCCGAACATGCCCACCAGATCGCCCGGGTGGAGCCGGTCCGACCGCAGGGCGGTGGCCAGTTGCAGCGGGATGGTGTTGGTGGCGACGTTGCCATGCGCGGGGAAGGTGGACAGGATCCGCGAAGGATCCACTCCCACCCAGCCGCACGCCACCCGGGTGAAGGGCACGGACGGCTGGTGCACGCAGACGAGGTCGAAGTCCTCGACGTCCACGCCGAGTTCGCGCACCGCCCCGCGCACCTTGGCCGGCATTCCGTCGAAGGAGGCGACGAGTCGCGCCGAGTCGATCTCCAGGCGGCCCATCCTGCGGTGGTTCGCGTACGGATTGGGCAGTGTCGCCGCCTGCCAGCCCCAGGAGTTGGCGAAGAACCGGCTCCCGAGGATCCCGGGCCGCGTGCTCGCGGCGACCAGTACCGCCGAGCCCATGTCGCCGGTGCTCAGGCTCGGCAGGGCGCCGAGCAACTCGTCCGGGTCGGTGACGTTCCAGCGGCTCTCCCGGGTGCTGACCTCGGCGCTGGTGATCAGCACCCGCCGGTACTGTCCGGTCCGGACGAAGGCGTCGGCCACCTCCAGTGCGTTCAGCACGCCGTTGCAGGCGTTCTTCAGGTCGAACACTGGGCAGTCCAGGCCGAGTTTGGCGGCCACCACATGGGCGGTGGCCGGTTCCTCCATATCGGCGAGGATGCCCGCGTACAGCAGCAGGTCCACCTTCCGGGCGGGGGTGCCGCTCTCCTCCAGCAGACTGCGGGCGGCGTGCACCGCCAGGTCGGAGGGCTGCTCCTCGGGCGGGGCCACCGTGCGCTGCTCCAGCCCGTACATGTGCCGGAGCACGCCCCGGGACATCGGGATGCCGGGGCTGCCCGCCCGGAAGCGGTCCTCGACCGCGGCGACGCTCTGGCGCTCCTGCGGTACGTGGACGGTGGCGTGGACGACGGCACTGTGAACGGCCAAGGGTACGAAGCCTTCTGCTGGTGGGGGACGGCGGCGGTCAGGGCGCGGTGAGGAGCAGCACCACGTTGTGCCCGCCGAAGCCGAAGGAATGGCTGACGGCGGCGCCGACCCGCTGCTCCCGCGCGGTGCCGGTCACGCAGTCGATGTCGTAGGAAGAGCCCGAACCGGAGCCGGACGCGGCCAGGTTGGCGATCGGCGCCACCCGGGAGTCCCGGATGGTGAGCGCGGTCAGCGCGGCCTCCACGGCACCGGAGGCGCCGAGACTGTGGCCGAGCACCCCCTTGGGGGCGGTCACGGTGGGGCCGTGCGGCAGGACGCGGGCGATGAGTTCCGCCTCGGTGCGGTCGTTGAGCGGGGTGGAGGTCCCGTGGGCATTGACGTGGTCGACGTCGGCCGGGGACAGTCCGGCCTCGGCGAGCGCCGCCCGCAGGGCCGCCTCGGCGTACTCCCCGCCGGGGGAGGGAGCCGTCGGATGGTGTGCGTCCGAGGTGAGGCCGGCTCCGGCGAGGTGCGCGTAACCGCGCCGCCCGCGAGCCGCCGCGTCCGCCGGCCGCTCCAGTACGAGCACTGCGGCCCCCTCGGCGATGACGAACCCGTCCCGGTCCGCCGCGAACGGCCTGGAGGCCAGCGCCGGCTGGTCCACCCGCCCGGACAGGGCGCCCATCCGGGCGAACCCGGTGGTGACCACCGGGGTCACGGCAGCCTCGGAGCCGCCGGCGATCGCGATGTCGCAGGCCCCGGAGAGCAGCAGGTCACGGGCGATGGCCAGGGCGGTGGCCCCGGAGGCACAGGCCGTCTCGGTGGCCAGGGAGGGGCCGTGGGCGCCGAGGTCGGCCGACACCTCGCCGGCGGCCATGTTGGGGATGAGCATCGGGATGAGGGAGGGGGAGACCAGGTCGGGTCCCCCCTGGTGGTGGCGCAGGGTCTGGGTCTCCAGATGGGGAGCCCCGGCCAGCCCCGAGCCGATCACCACGGCCACGCGGGCCCCGTCCCAGGTGGTGGGGTCGAGTCCCGCGTCGGCCACGGCCTCACGGGCCGCCAGGACCGCGAGCTGCGTGAAACGGCCCATCCGCCAGGCCTTGCCGCCGCCGATGCGGCCCTGTTCGGGGGTCATGGCGGGGATCCGGCAGGAGAAGTCGACCGGGCAGTCCTTGAGCTCGGGATCGGTGTCCGCCGTCGAGCGGCCCCGGAGCACCCCGGCCCAGGTGTCCTCACGGCCGATCCCGGCCGGAGTGATCAGCCCCAGGCCGGTGACGGCCACGGCGCGGGGGTGCGGGGAAGCCGTCACAGGGCGTCCTGCTCGGTCCGCTTGGAGTGGAGCACGGCCACGAGCTCGCCGATGGTCGTGCGCTTGGCGGCCTCGTGCTCCTCGACCTTCACGCCGAGCTCTTCCTGGAGGGCGAGGGCCAGTTCGGCGAGGGCGAGCGAGTCGAGGTCGAGGCTCTCCAGGGTGGCGTCGGGCAGGACGCTCTCGGGGGAGACTTCGAACTTCTCGGTGAGCACGGTGGTGAGGATGGTCTGGAGCGGGGGCATGGCGGGGTGTCCTTCCGGGACGGGTGATGAGGGGCGAGCAGGCATGGAGGGGCGGCCTGCAGGGGCGGCAAGGAGCCGGATCCGGGCCGGAGCCGAGGGCGAAGGGGGGCGGTGATCAGGGAGCGGCGGCCGCTTCTGCGCGGGTGTCGCGCACGCCGAAGGGGGCCCGGGAGCGCCCGGGAGTGAAGGAGCGGGCCTCAGGGCGCCGGGTCGATGCCGGGCACCGCGCGTTCGAGTCGTGGCCAGAGCACGGCAGCCGATCCCCAGGTGAGCCCGGCGCCGAAAGTGGTGAGCAACACGCGTTCCCCTGCGTGCAGTTCGCCGCGCGAGGCGGCATCGGCCAGGGCCAGCGGGATGGACGCGGCGCCGGTGTTGCCGACCCGCTCGATGTTGGTCACCCGACGCGGTCCGGGAACGGGCAGTCGCTCCCCGACGGCCTTCACGATGCGGGCGTTGGCCTGGTGGGCGCAGAACCGGTCCACGTCCTCGGGCGACCAGCCCGCGTGTTTCAGTACGGTCTGCGAGGACTGGGTCATCCGGGTCACCGCGTGCTGGAACACCTCGCGCCCCCGCATCCGGAAGTGCCGGTCGCCGGGACCGTAGGCGTCCGGGGCCGACCGCTCCCGTGCTCCGCCGCCGCGCACCTCGATCAGCTCGTCACCGGAGCCGTCGCTGCCGAGGTCGAAGGCGAGGATGCTGCCCGGTTCCCCGGAGCGGCCCCGGCGCAGGACGACGGCGCCCGCGCCGTCGCCGAAGACGATGCCGGCCGAGTGGTCCTCGGGGTCCAGCAGGGTCGAGTACAGGTCGGCCGCCACGAGCAGGACCCGGTCCGCGCAGCCGGACAGCAGGGCTCCGGCGGCGGTGGCGAGCCCGTACAGGAAGCCGCTGCAGGCGGCGTTCACGTCCCAGGCGGCCGCGCCGCCCAGGCCCAGACGGGTGGCGAGCTGCGGGGCCATGGCCGGCATGGGCCGGTCCGGGGTGGAGGTGGCCACGAGCACGGTGTCCACCGGGGCGCCGCCCGCCACGGCCAGGGCGCGGCGCCCGGCTTCGAGGGCGAGCTCGCCGGTGGACACTCCGGGGTCGGCCCGGCGCCGCTCGCGGATTCCGGTGCGGCGGTGCACCCAGGCGTCGTCGATGCCCCATGCCGAGGGGAGTCCGGCGTTGGCGACCACCCGGGGCGGAACGTATCCGGCGATGCCTTCCAGCACCGCCGCGGGCGGGGCGGGCCGGGTGGCAGGGAGCGTCAACTGGTCTTCTGGGCAAGGCAGGAGGGAAGTCACGCACGTCTCTCAGGAGGATCTCGGGGGAGCGGCACGACTGTAGGGCGGGTCAAGATCACGGCGGGCGCGGAGGCGCAGGGGAACGGATGTGCTGAACGCCCGCTTCGGCGTCATCTCCGCAGCTCAGGGGCGTGAAGGAAGAAACGTTACGGCCGATGGGCCATCGGGGGATCGCCCCAAAGGTTGAATTAAGTGCGGCTGACCAGGCGTTCTGCTGACGCCGGGGGAGCAGCCGCCCTCGGGACCATCAACCGCCTTTACGGGCCGGGGGCAACGGTGCGGAACGGGTGCCGCTGTTGAACGTGTTGCACACGCACCTCTCCCGGGCCGCTGCACGCTCCCTGGCACGAGACCGGGGAGGGCCGGGATGGCAGAGGAGGGCCTGGGCGGCCGGGGCGGGCCGGGGCGGGCCGGGAGAGGGAGCGGGCGTGATGGGCAGACCCGGGAGGGGGCGCCGGTCAGTCGACCTGGAGCTCGCCCATCCGGCTCCATCCGGTCGCACCCTCGATGGTGGTGCTGACGATCTCCGGCGTCCGGGTGACCAGGGGACGCATGGTCTCCAGGGCCGCACGGAAGTGCGCGGAGGTCACGTGTGCCTCCGCGGCATCGTCCTGGAACGCCTCGACCAGTACGTAGGTGTCCGGCTCTTCGAGGCTGCGGGACCACTCGAACCACAGGTTGCCCGGCTCGGCGCGGGTGGCCCGAGTGAACTCCGCGACCAGCTCGGGCCACTGGTCGACGTACTCGGACTTGACGGGGAATTTCACCACAATGAAGATCATTCGAGCATTGTAGGCGCGAGCCCGCCCGCGCCTATGGCGCCCTCAGCTCTGTCCTGGGGGCGCGGTCGTCCCCGTCCCCGTCCCTGCCTGAGGACCCGTCTGCGACCCCGGAGCCGGTGCGGGGAAAGCGGCGGCGGTGAGCGTCGCCGCGAGGTTCTCCTTGCGCATCCGCTGGTCGACGTAGAGCAGGGCGATGACCAGGTGCGGGAAGCTGAACTGGAACAGCGAGCTGATGACGCCGCCGAGCACCACGATGGCCCCGTAGACGAGGAAGCCGAAGGCCATCGTGCTGAGGTCCGGCGAGGGATCGCCCGCCTCCGGCAGGCTCGGGAAGACCGCGAACATCCCGACGAAGCCGAACGGCATCTGAATGACGTACCCGACGGCCATCGCCACGAGGTGCCCGAGTATCGAAACGCCGAACACCCTCCACCAACCGTCGCGGACCAGCTGCGAGGAGCGCCGCATGGCCGCGACGGGACCCAGTCCTTCGCACACCACCGCGGCGGGCGCCAGGCTGAACCGGACCACGAGCCAGATCGAGAAGGGCACGCACAGGAGCGAGCCGAGGAGGAGCAGGCCGAAGGCGGCCGACGGGCCGGAGCCGCCCCGGTCCGAGGACATGATGATCAGCGGAGTGCAGATCGCGTACAGCAGGAGCGCCGGCCCGCCCGCGATCAGCGCGGTGAGCAGGACCACGCCGAGCACCGACGGCAGCCGTGACCGGCTGCGGCGCCACATCGCGCCGAAGGTCGTGGGGCGGCCGAGCACCGCCTCCTGGATCAACGCGGGGCACAGGGCCATGAACATCGCGGCGCCCACCGTCGTCACGACGAGCATGACCACGCCTGCGGGTACGAAGGACAGGAAGAGGGCCGCCACGTCCGAGTCCTCGGGGCTCTCTCCCGGCGGGAGGTCGAAGACGGCGGAGAACCGGTCGTACAGGGTCGCGAAGGAGATCGCGAGGGTGGCGGCCACGAGCAGGATGCCGATGCCCTGGACCAGGGTCATGATGCCGATCAGGGGCTTCCAGTACCGCCGGAAGACACCGAAGGCCCCGTTGAGCACATCGCCCGTACCGAGCACGCGCAGGGGTATGACCCCCGGCTGCGGGGCCGGTGGTGGGCCCCAGCCGCCTCCCCACTGCGGCGGCACGGGCTGACCCGGGTGGTGATTCCAGCCGGTGTGGTGCGACATCGTTGTTCCCCCTCGAATGAAGGGCCACGGTAACCCGCCCGTGAGCGCGCCCTGTCAAGGCCCTCTGGTCCCCCGGTCCCCCGACCCGTCCCCGTCCCCCGGTCCTCAGCGGGCGTCCCCGCCGGCTCCGTCCAGGGGCACCACGAGTCCGATGGTCTCGGCCGCCACGGCGATGGCGTAGTCGAAGAACGCGGCCTCGTCCCGGACGCTGTCGTGGGTACGGCTGAAGACCTGGAACACCAGGAGTCCGATCAGGCTGCTCCACAGGACGATCCCGCGCTCGATGACGTCCGAGAACGGAGCCGGGGGCAGCCCGCCGAAGGCCTCCACGGCGGCCGGCAGCAGCAACGGCGGCCCGGGCACCGCGCGCCGGGGCGGGGTGAGTTCGCCGCCGGCCAGAGCCGCGCCCACGATGCCGGCGAGGACGCCGGGCGTGCGGGAGGCGGGCAGGACGGTGTCCTGCGGGGCGTGGTAGCCGGGTACGGGCGATCCGTAGATCAGCGTGAACTCGGCGGGGTGGTCGAAGGACCACTGGCGCAGTGCACGCGTGACGGCGAGCAGCCGCGCACCCGCCGACGCGCGGACCGCGGTGGCGGCCTCGTCGGCCCGCTCCATCGCGGCGCCGGACGCGTCGTAGGCATCGATCACCAGCGCGGTCAGCAGGTCGTCCCGGTGCGGGAAGAGGGCCCGCACCTCGGTGACGGCGCGATCGCAGTCGCGTGCGACGGAGTCGAGGGAGAGGCCTCCACCACCCAGCTCCGGCAGGTGCAGGCGCGCGGTCTTCTTGATCAGTTCTGACAGGATCGTGTCGCCGGATGTCGAATTCTTTGCGTGATCGCCCATGCCGAAACCGTACCGGTCGGCGGCAACTGCCTTGCGTGCGGCCTCCGTAGGGGATCCGCAGGGATCTGCCGGGATCCGGCCGAGGGGGCCCGACAGAACGCGACGCCCCACTGCGCTGATGTCGTCGTACGCGACTGCGCCCCGGGTGCGTGAAGATCCCTCCATGGGATCCACGGACAGGGGCACGCACTCGGACACGGACACGGACACGGACACGGACCGGCCCGGCCGGGTCGAGGCCCACGGCATCGACCCCGTTCCCGACGGGGAGCGTCACGGCCGGGCCCGCGAGCTGTTCCCCGTCTGGGCGGCCGCGAACGTGAACTACCTGAGCATGGTGGTCGGCGGCGCCCTGATCCTCATGGGCCTGAGCCTGGGTCAGGCCGTCGCGGTGATCGTGCTGGGCAGCCTGTTCTGGGCGCCGATCGGCCTGCTCGCCGTCTCCGGACCGGCCTCCGGCACGCCGAGCGAGGTGATCGCGCGGGCCATGTACGGCATCCGCGGCAACCGGGTGAACATCGCCGTCAACGGCTGGCTGCTCTGCATCTGCTACATCGCCCTCAACCTGGCCGCCGCCTCGGTCGCCGCCTTCGTCCTCGTGGAGAAGGCGGGCATCGACACGAACAGCGGGGTCAAGACCGCCGTCGTGGTGGTCATCGCCGCCCTCACCCTGGCCATCGGCGTCTACGGACACGCCACCATGGTGAGGCTCTACCCCCCGATCGCGATCGCCCTCACGGTCACGTTCGCCGTCGTCGCCGGGTACGTGTGCGCCGGCGCCGACCTCGGCCGACAGCCCGCCGAACCACTGACCGGCACCGCCCTGTGGGCCACTCTCGCGGCGGGGCTCACACTCATTGCCTCGGGCCCGCTCTCGTACACCAACAGCGCCGACTTCTCCCGCTACCTGCCGCGCACGACCTCCCCGAAGGCGGTCGCGGGCTGGACCGCGCTCGGCGGATTCCTGCCCGGAGTCCTCCTCACCTCGCTGGGCGCCCTCGCCGCCACCGTCGTGGACATGGCCGAACCGCAGGCCGGGCTGGAGAGCATCCTGCCCTCCTGGTTCTCGCCGGTCTTCCTGTTGGCGATCGTGCTCGGCACGATCGCCAACAACGCCATGACCGCCTACAGCTCCGGCCTCGCCCTCCAGGCCATGGGCGTCCGCGTCCGCCGCTCCGTCGGCGTCCTCGTCGACGGAGCACTCGGCGTCGTGGTGACCCTGTACGCGCTCCTGGTCTCCAACTTCCTCGACACGGTCGGCAACCTCCTCCAGCTGACCGTCGTCGTGCTGGGCCCCAGCACGGCCGTCTACGCGACCGACATCCTGCTGCGCCGCTGCCGCTACGACGGCCCCGCGCTCGCCGACGAGACCCCCGGCAGCCCCTTCTGGTACACCCGGGGCGTCAACTGGGCCGGAGCGCTGGCCCTGACGGCCGGCATCGCGGCGGCCGCCCTGTGCGTGGACACTCTGTACACGGGTCCCGTCGCCCGGGCCCTGGACGGCGTGGACCTCTCCCTGCCCGTCGGCATCGCCGTGGCGGCCTCCCTCTACGCGCTCCTGATGCACCGCTCCCTGCGGGCCCCGGCCTAGTGATCTGGTTGTGAGTTCGTTCGGCACCACGTGAGTCGTCTTCCGTACCACTTCGTGGATTCGGCTGACGGGTGCTGGTTGGCTTCGGTCTGCTGTGGTTTGTGGGTGACAGCAGGCTGGAGCCGCTGGTCCTGAGTGAGACCGAGCGGCAAGTGTTGAACAACTGGGTCAAGCGCCGCACGACCGCGCAGGGTCTGGCCCTGCGAGCACGGATCGTGCTGGCATGTGCGGACGGCGGAACGAACCTGGCGGTGGCCGCCCGACTGGGCGTGAACCGGGGCACCGTCACCAAGTGGCGGACCCGGTTCCTCCGGGACCGGCTGGACGGACTCGCGGACGAGCCCAGGCCCGGGGTGCCGCGGACCATCACCGACGCCCAGGTCGAAGAAGTGGTGGTCCGCACCCTCGAAGAGACACCCGCCGGTGGAACGCACTGGTCCAAGCGGGAGCTGGCCAAGGTCGTGGGGATCTCTCCGGCGAGTGTGCTGAGGATCTGGCACGCCTTCGGCCTGCAGCCGTGGCGGACCGAGACCTTCAAGATTTCCCCCGATCCGTTCCTGATCGACAAGATCCGTGACGTCGTCGGCCTCTACCTCGCCCCGCCGGCCAACGCGGTGGTGTTCGCGGTGGACGAGAAACCGCAGATCCAGGCCCTGGAACGGACCGCACCGGTGCTGCCGATGCTCCCCGGAGTCCCCGAGCGACGCACCTTCGACTACGTCCGCCACGGCACCGTCGATCTGTTTGCCGCCCTGAACACCGCGACCGGCAAGGTGATCACAAAACTGTCCGCGCAGCACCGGGCAGTCGATTTCCGGGACTTCCTCGACGAGATCGACCGCCAGACCGACAAGGGCCTGGCGGTCCACGTGATCTGCGACAACCTCTCCGCCCACAAGGCGCCGGTGGTGCACAAGTGGCTGCTCGCGCATCCCCGCTTCCAGCTCCACTTCACCCCCACCTACTCGTCGTGGATCAACCAGGTCGAGCGGTGGTTCGCCGAGCTGGAACGGCGCTGCCTGGAACGCGGCGTCTTCTGCTCCCTCGACGACCTCAAGACCGCACTCGAGAACTGGACCAAGGTCTGGAACGACGAAGCCCGGCCCTTCAAGTGGACCAAGACCGCTGACCAGATCCTCGACCGGATCTGCCGCTACTGCTCACGCATCTCCGAACCAGATCACTAGGAAGGGGCGTGCAGCTCGCCCGTCCGCGCCACGCGGGCGTACCAGCGCGCGCTCGACTTGGGTGTGCGCTTCAGGGTGTCGTAGTCGACGTGAATGGCGCCGAACCGTTTGGCGTATCCGTACGACCACTCGAAGTTGTCGAGCAGCGACCAGAGGAAGTAGCCGCGCACGTCCACCCCGTCGGTGATCGCCCGGTGCACGGCGTCGAGGTGGGCGTGAATGTAGGCGGCCCGCTGCGGGTCGTGGACCGTGCCGTCCGGACCGACCTCGTCCTCGTACGCCGCTCCGTTCTCGCTGACCACGAGCGGCAGCCCGGGATACCGGGCGGCGGTCCGGGTCAGCAGGTCGTACAGGGCGCTCGCGTCCACGGGCCAGCCCATGGCCGTACGTTCACCCGGGGCCCGGTGGAACCCCACGTCCGCCGCGCCGGGCCACGGCGAGTGCTCGCTGTTGCCGTGGCCGTCGTCCTGCGGCTTCTGGGCGTCTTCCGCGACGTGCGAGACGACCGTCGGGGTGTAGTAGTTGATGGCGAGCAGGTCCAGGGGCTGGTGGATGGCGGCGGCGTCGCCGTCGCGGACGAAGGACCAGTCGGTCAGGTGGGCGGTGTCCGCGAGCAGGTCCTGGGGGTAGGCGCCTTCGAGCATGGGGCCGAGCCAGATCCGGTTGCCGACGGCGTCGATGCGGCGGGCCGCGTCGCGGTCCTCCGCCGAGGGGGTCAGGGGGCGGACCTCGTGGAGGTTGAGGGAGACCGCGAGCTGCGAGTCCCCGGGCAGCGCGGCCCGTAGGGCCTGCACGGCGAGGCCGTGGCCGAGGTTGAGGTGGTGGGCCGCGCGCAGGGCGGCGACCGGACTGGTCCGGCCCGGGGCGTGCACGCCGGAGGCGTAGCCGAGGAACGCGCTGCACCAGGGCTCGTTGAGGGTGATCCAGCGCTTGACCCGGTCTCCGAGGGCGTCCGCGACGAGGCCCGCGTACTCGGCGAAGCGCTCGGCGGTCGCGCGCTCGGGCCAGCCGCCCGCGTCCTCCAGGTCCTGGGGGAGGTCCCAGTGGTAGAGGGTGAGGGCGGGTGTGACGCCGGCGGCGAGCAGCTCGTCCACCAGCCTGCGGTAGAAGTCGAGGCCCTTCTGGACCGCGGGGCCCCGGCCGGTCGGCTGGACCCGGGACCAGGAGACGGAGAACCGGTAGGCCCCCAGCCCCAGTTCGGACATCAGCCGGACGTCTTCGGGGAAGCGGTGGTAGTGGTCGACGGCCACGTCGCCGGTGTGGCCTTCGAAGACCTTGCCGGGGGTGTGGGAGAAGGTGTCCCAGATGGACGGGGTCCGGCCGTCCTCACGGGCGGCGCCCTCGATCTGGTACGCGGCGGTGGCCGTGCCCCAGAGGAAGCCGGACGGGAAAGAGCGGACGGCGGTGAGCGGCCGGGTCTCGGACGCGGTCATAGGAGAGCGCTCCCAACGCAAGTGTGGATGAAGTGGTGCCAGGAGAACTGGCGCCTGATGGCCTGGTGCCGGATGAGGAGACGTGTGCGGACGGGCGCCGGGCGGGAGCCGGTCAGCTCTTGACGGCGCCGGCGGTGATGCCGCCCACGATGTGCTTGCCGAGCACGGCGAAGACCAGCAGCAGCGGCAGCGTGGATATGAGGGCGCCGGTCAGGACGACGGCCTGGTCGACGGTGTGGTTGCCCGCGCCGAGGCCGGCCAGGGCGACCTGGAGGGTCGGATTCCCGTCCGGGGTCAGCGCGATGAACGGCCAGAAGAAGTCGTTCCAGGCCTGGACGAAGACGAGCATCCCGAGGACCGCCATCGCGGGCCGGGCCACCGGGAACACCACGTGCCAGATGATGCGCAGGCTGTGCGCGCCGTCCATCCTGGCCGCCTCCACCAGCTCCACCGGCAGCGCCTCGATGAGGTACTGGCGCATGAAGAACACGCCGAAGGCGGCGACCAGCGAGGGCAGGACGACGGACTGGAGCTGATCGACCCAGCCGAGATCGGTGACGATCTGGTAGAGCGGGATCACACTGAGCTGCGGCGGGATCGTCATGGTCGCCACCACCAGCGCCAGCAGGGCGCCCCGGCCCTTGAAGGGCAGCTTGGCGAAGGCGAAGCCGGCCAGGGTGGAGAACAGGACGGTGGACAGGGCCACGAGCCCGGCCACGATGGTCGTGTTGACCAGGGCCTCGCCCATGTCGACCTGGTTCCAGGCGAAGGCGAGGTTGTCGAAGAGCCGGGGGCCCGGCAGGAGCGGGGCCGGCGCCTCGACCACGCGCTCGCCCGTGTGGGAGGCGGCCACGAGGTTCCAGTACAGCGGGAAGAGCGAGATCAGGGCGGCCAGGCCGAGGAGGACGTACGTCAGAGGTCCCGCGTGGTGCTGCCGGCCCGCCGACTGGCGCAGCAGCCTGCGGCGCGGCGCCGCCGTGGTGGGCGCGGCCGTGGATACGGGCCGGCGTGTGGGAGTGGATGCGGGCGTGGGCGTGGGCGTGTCGAGCATGCGGGCCATGAGCTCAGCTCCCCGACTTCTTGCGCTTGTGGTTCGAACGGGTGATCAGCGTCTGGATGCCGCCGATGAGCAGGAGGAGCAGCAGCATGACCCAGGCGATGGCTGAGGCCTGGCCCAGCGCGCCGGTCACCCACCCCTTCTCGTACATGAGCAGGCTCAGCGTCTGGAACTGGTTCCCGCTGCCCCCGCTGATGCCGACGCTGCCGCCGAAGAGCATCGGCTCGCCGAAGAGCTGGGTGGCGCCGATGGTGGAGACGATGACCGTGAAGAGGATCGTCGGCCGGATGGAGGGGATGGTCACGGACAGGAACTGGCGCCAGCGCGAGGCCCCGTCCAGCGCGGCGGCCTCGTAGAGGTCCTGCGGCACGGCCTGCATCGCCGCCAGGTAGATGAGGGCGTTGTAGCCCGTCCAGCGCCAGGTCACGATCGTCGAAATCGCTATCTGCGCGGGCCACTTGGAGGAGTCCCAGGCAACCGGGTCGAAGCCGACCCAGCCCAGGACGGTGTTGATCAGGCCGTAGTCGGTGTTGAAGAGCTGGGCGAAGACGAGCGTGGCCGCCGCGATCGACGTGGCGTACGGGGCGAGTACCGCGACGCGGAAGAAGCCGCGACCGCGCAGCTTGTAGTTCAGCAGGTGCGCGAGACCGAGGGCCATCAGCAGCTGGGGAACGGTGGAGATCACGCCGATGGTGAAGGTGTTGGCGAGCGCGTTCCAGAAGAACTCGCTGGTGGCCAGGGAACTGTAGTTCTCCAGCCCCTTCCACTGGGCGCTGCCGCCCAGTTCGACGCGGTGGAGCGAGAGCCACCCGGTGTAGATCAGGGGGAACAGCCCGAAGGCCGCGAAGGTGAGGAAGAAGGGGGCGACGAAGACGTAGGGAACCGCCTTCAGGTCCAGGCGGTAGAGCGTGCTGCGCAGGCCGGCGGGCGGCGGGGAGCCGCCACTCGTCGCCCGTACGGAGGTGGCCACGGGGGCGTCCTTCCGGGTCGGTGCGTACGGGAGATGCGTACGGGAGGTCCGTACGGGAGATGCGTACGGATGGGGTGGGGACGGGAGGTGAGGTGCGGACGGGAGCGGCCCGCCGCCCGCAGGGGGCGTGACGGGCCGCGCGCGGCCTCCGCTACTGGTCGATCTTGTCGTCGACCAGCTTCTTGACGTTCTCCCAGGCCTTCGCCGGGTCGGTCCCGCGCTGCTCGATGTCGAGGATGCCGTTGTCCGTGAGGAAGGTCTTCACCTGACCGTCCCAGCGGCTGATCGGGGCGGGCGTGATGCCGGCCGCGGCCTCCGAGTAGATCTTGCCGACCGGGGTGTCACCGAAGTACGGCAGCTTGGCGTCCTGGACGGCCGCCGAGGTGAGCGTGTCCTTGGTGGAGGGGATGTTCCCGTTCACGCCGAAGACCTTGGCGTGCTGCGCCGGTGCGGTGAGCCAGGCGGCGAGCTCGGCCGCCTCCTTGGCGTGCTTGCCCGACTTCGGCACGGCGAGGAACGAGCCGCCCCAGTTGCCGGCCACGGGCGGCGCGGCGATGTCCCACTTCCCCTGGTTCTCCGGGCCCGCCTGGTCCTTGATGATGCCCGTCATCCAGCTGGGGCAGGCGACGGTGGCGAACTTCGCGTTCTTGAAGGCGGCGTTCCAGGTGCCCTTCTCGTCGAACTGGCGCAGCTTGGCCGTCAGTTCGCCCTTCGCGGCCGCCACGGCGGTGTCCCACGCCTTCTTCACGCCCGGACTGTTCTCGTAGTCCAGCTCGCCCTTGGCGTTGGCGTACTGCACGGGCTGGCTGGAGATCACCGCGTTGAACAGGCCGCTGGCGGAGTCGTGGAAGGCGGTCCCGGCCGGGGCGCTCTTCTTGTACGTCTCACCGGTCGCGATGAACTTCGCCCAGTCGCCCGCCCAGAGCTTGGCAACCTCCGTGCGATCCGTCGGGAGCTTGGCCTGGGCGAAGAGGTCCTTGTTGTAGCAGATGGCCATCGGGCCGATGTCCGTGCCGAGGCCGATGACCTTGCCGTCGGCCGTGGTGGCCTGCTTGACCTTCCAGTCGAGGAACGCGCCGACGTCGCCGCCGCCCGTCTTGGCGAGGTCGGTCCACTTGTCCGCCATGGCGGGACCGGTCGCCTCCGCGATGTAGCCCACCTCCAGCGCCTGGATGTCCGCGAGACCGCTGTCGCGGGAGAGCCGCAGCTTGAGCGTGTCCCAGTACTTCTGGCCGTCGGCGACGTTCGACTCTTCGATCTTGATGTTGGGGTGGGCCTTCTCGTACTCGGCGTAGAGCTTGGCGCCGGTGGTGTTGTCGTAGCCGAAGGAGCCGAAGGTTCCGATCCGCAGTGTGATCTGCTCGCCGCCCGCCGCGTCGCCCTTGCCGTTGTCGCCGTCGCTGCCGCAGCCGGTGAGCAGGGCCGTACCGGTCGCCATCACGGCGACCGCGGCGACCGCGTTGATGGCGGTGCGGCGTCCGCGTCCGTGTCTGCTGCTGGAAGTGCGCATTCCACTCTCCTCGTCCAAGGTGGTGCTCGTTGTGCGCCATGGGGTCCGGCGGGCTGTTCGCGGCTCGGCGAGGGCCCTGCCAGGACCTGATGTGAAGGTCGTTCTCGCATCCCAAGGTGGGAGCGCTCCCACGTCGTTGCCGGAAGGTTGCTGCTTGGTGGGTGCGGGTGTCAAGAGATGAACGCGAATTCGTGCCGCCAAGGCCTTCGGTGCGCGCCGCGCCCCGCATTCCGGTGTGGCCCCGTCGGGTTCTCGACGGGGTCGTAGCATCGGGGCGGGATCCTGAGTAGTGTGGGAGCGCTCCCACTCGGCTTCTCGTGCGCCGGACCGGCGTAACGTGTGCCGCGTGAGATGGGGGCGGTACCCGCTTCTTACCTGATCAGCCGTGCCCGGACCGGCAGGCACCGGCCCGGAGCGCGAGAGCGCACGAGGGGAGTTCGACAATCGTGACCGGACGGCAGAACGGCAGACCCACCCTGGAAGAGGTCGCGGCCCTGGCCGGAGTCGGCCGGGGCACGGTCTCCCGGGTGATCAACGGCTCGCCACGGGTGAGCGAGCAGGCCAAGGACGCCGTCGCCCGCGCCGTCGCCGAGCTGGGGTACGTCCCCAACCAGGCGGCCAGGGCCCTGGCCGGAAGCCGGACCGACGCGGTCGCCCTCGTCATCCCGGAGACCGAGGCCAGGCTGTTCTCGGAGCCGTACTTCCTCGACCTGATCCGCGGGGTCAGCGCCGAACTGGCCGAATCCGACAAGCAGCTGCTGCTTACCCTGGTCCGGACCGAGGCCGAGCGCCGGCGGTTCGAGGACTACCTCGCCGCCCAGCGGGTCGACGGCGTACTGCTGGCGTCCGTACACGGCGACGACCCGCTGCCGGACCGGATCGCCAAGCTGGGCCTGCCGGTCGTCATGAACGGGCGGCGCTCCGAGGCCGAACCCGTCGCCTACGTGGACTCCGACAACATCGGCGCGGGGCGGGCGGCCGTCGCCCACCTGGTGGGGCGGGGCCGGAGCAGGATCGCGACCATCAGCGGGCCGCTCGACATGTACGTGGCCCGCGCACGTCTGGGCGGCTACCGCGCGGGGCTCGCGGAAGCCGGGTTCGGGCCCGACGAGTCGCTGGTGGCGACCGCGGACTTCACCGAGGAGGGCGGCCGGCTGGCGATGCGCGAGCTCCTGGAGCGCGCCCCCGGCCTGGACGCGGTCTTCGCGGCCTCCGACGTGATGGCGGCCGGCGCGCGCGGGGTACTTCGCGAGGCCGGGCGGCGGATCCCCGAGGACGTGGCCCTGGTCGGGGTCGACGACTCCGCGGTGGCCCGCCTGATGGATCCGCCCCTGACGAGCGTGCGCCAGCCGATCGAGGAGATGGGCCGCACGATGACCCGGCTCCTGCTCCAGAAGATCGCGGAGGCGTCCGGAACCGGATCCGCGCCGGCGCAGGACCAGGGCGAGGAGCCGCGCAGGGTCCTTCCGACGGAACTGATCGTGCGGGATTCCTCCTGAGCTCGTCCTGCCTTCCGAGCTCCACTTCTTCCGGCCTCCAGCGGGAACACCCCTTACGGCGCGGGGCAGTCCTCGGTCGTCTTGACCACACCGAGGCTGACCTTGCCGGTCATGGCCTCGCCCGGATGCGGAGACTGGGTGCACACCTTCCACTGCGCGGGCCACTGCACGGGACGCTGGGATCCGCTCAGGTCCGTCATCTCGACGGTCGTCCCGGCGTCGACGGCCTGTAGGGCTGCCGCGGCCCGGGCTCGCGTGAGCACGCCGCGGCCGGAGCCGTACGGAATCCAGAGGTTTCCGTACGGCTCCGGCCTTTGAGCGGGGTGGGGCGGTCAGCTCACCGGCGCTGCGTCACAGCGCCGGGTGGGCGTTCTTCATGAGCTCCTGGAACTGCGCCGAGAACCACTGGCCCGACAGCGGCGCGTCGGGGAGGGACCCCGACATGCTGTTGCCGTTGCGCGCGTTGCCCGTGTACGTCGGGTCGCACATCCGGTCGAAGCCCTTGCCCTCGTTGTTCGGGATCTCCTTGCTCGCGCCGTCCGACTCGCCCGGCGGCTTGATCCACACGTAGGCGTCGATGCCCGCGGCCGGGGCGGCCTGCGGACGCTCGCCGAGGCCGGCGCCCGACTGGTTGCACCAGTTGCCGAGGTGGATGCGCCGGTCGTAGCGGCCGCCGTTGACGTAGGTGTCCACGCTCGTCAGCGCGCCGGGTCCGGTCGGCCGAGCGGTGCCGCCCCAGCCGTTGCGGGAGGTGTCGATCAGCATGCCGAGGTTCGTGTCGAAGCCCAGCGACACCAGCTTGGTCCGCATGGCCTGGGCGTACGAGAGCTCGTCCGTGTACCGGTTCCAGTCGACCCACTTCGACTGGCGTACGGAGGTGCCGTTGACGGAGTCCTCGATCTTGAAGTGGTCCTCCTTCAGGGCGCTGTAGTTGGCCGTGTTCACGATGAAGCCGTGCACCTTGGCGAGCGTGGAGCCCTCGGCGGTGGCCGCCTGCTTGAACATCTCGGCGGAGGAGCCGAAGTTGTCGTCCCAGCCGAGCCAGCCGTGGTGGCCCGCGTCCACGTAGTTGTAGACGTTGGCGATCGAGCCCAGCTTGTTGAGCGCGTAGCCGACACCCTTGATGTAGTTGCCGTTGGCCTTCATCACGTCGCAGTTGGCGGTGGCCGTCGGCCGCCCGGTGACGTTGGTGACCAGGTTCGGGAGCGAGTCGATCTCGACCGTGGTGACGATCCGCAGCCCCGCGTACTTGGCGTCGGAGAGGATGGCGGCGATCGGGTCGATGTACTGCGTCTTGTACTTGTCGATCTCGGTCGGGCCCAGCTCGCCGTTGGAAGCGAGGGCGGCGCAGTCCCGGCCGGGGAGGTTGTAGATCACCAGCTGGACGACGAGTTCACCGCTGCCCTTCTGCGCCAGCGCCGCGTCCAGGTGGGCGCGCAGCCCCATCGAGCTGCTCGAACCCGCGATGGCGGCGGTGCGGTCCAGCCAGACACCGGTGGGCTGGTTCGACACCTTGGTGCCGCCCGGCTCGGCGGCGGCCTTGGCGGACCATTCGGGGTTCACGTACACCTTGGCGCCGGCGTACGGGTTGTCCGCCTTGGCGCCGGACGGCGGCGGGGTGGTCGGCGGGGTCGTGGGCGGCGTGGTCGGGGGAGTGGTCGGCGGCTGGGTCGGGTCCGTCGCGCCGTTGCAGGTGACGCCGTTGAGCTTGAAGGTCGCGGGCACGGCGTTCGTGCCGGTGTGCGAACCGTTGAAGCCGAAGGAGGTCGAGCCACCCGTGGCCAGGTTCCCGTTGTACGAGAGGCTCTTGGCGGTCACGGCCGCCCCGGACTGGCTGATCGCGGCGTTCCAGCCCTGGGTGACTTGCTGACCGTTCGCGTAGGACCACTCCAGGGTCCAGGAGGCCACGGGGTCACCGGTGTTGGTGACGGTCACGTTCGCGCCGAAGCCGGTGTTCCACTGGTTGGTGATCTGGTACTCGACCTTGCAGCCCGCGGTGGCGGCGCCGGCCGAGGTGCCGAACACGGTGGCGGTGGCGCCCGCGGCGGTGACGAGGCTGAGGGCCGCCAACAGGGCGGTGCGCCTGGTCGTGCGGGACGTGGTGCGGGGAGTCGTGCCGAGTGCTGTGCGGCTCATTTTCGTGGAATGCCTTTCAGTTCAGGGTGCGCAGGTGGTCGCGCAGTCCGGTGCCGAATGCGGTGGGGGTGCCGTCGTACGAGGTGATCAGCGCCGGACCGGAGCTGCAGTTCCAGGTGTTCCAGGTCCAGCCGAGGTACGAGAGGGAGCGGTCGTCGAACCACTTCATGACGCGGTCGATGAAGGCGTGCGCGCAGGTGTTCTCGCCGATCTCGCCCGCCACGAGGGGGACCTTGGCGGCGACCGGGGCGAGGGTGGAGTCCCAACAGGATTCGCTGGAACAGGTGTTGAAGTTGTAGACGTGCCAGGCCGCGGCCAGATTGCCCGTCGGGTCGGTGGGGGAGTGGGTGAGCCACTGGCTCAGGTCGTTGGAATAGGCGATGCCGGGGACGAGCAGGAGATTGCGGGCGCCGGTCGCGCGGACGGCGTCCACCAGGTCCTGCATGCCGGCGACCTCGTAGCCGATGCCCGGACACGTACCGCCGTCGCGCCAGCAGGTCCACGCCTGGGCGGTGGTGGGGGTGGCCCGGTCCGGATAGGGCTCGTTGAACAGGTCGAAGACGACCCGCCGGTCGTTCTTGAAGGTGTTCGCCACCGAGGTCCAGAACGCCGGGGTGTACTGGGCGTCCGGCATCGGCTTCTGACAGGAGGCGTGCACGTCGGCGCACCCCGAGGAGTTGCCGGTGTACTGGCCGTACGTCCAGTGCAGCTCGACGACCGGGGTCATGCCGTGCGCGAGGACCCGGTCGACCAGTCCCTTGACGGCGGCGACGTAATGCGCGCCCCGGTACTCGGGCTTGATGTTGTCGAGGCCGAGCCAGCACTCCTCGTTGAGGGGAATGCGGACGGTATTGGCCTCCCAGTCGGCGATGGCGCGCACCGAGGCGTCGTCGACGGGCCCGTCGAAGATGCCGTGGCCCTGGACGCACATGAACTCGGCCCCTGAGCGGTTGACGCCGAGGAGGCGGCGAGTGGCACCGTTCTGGTCGGTGAGGCGGTTGCCGGTGACGCTCAGTTCGGGCGCCCCGGAGACGGGGTCGGTGGGTGTGGGGGTCGGGCCCGTGGGGGTGGGCGTGGGAGTGGTGGGTGTGGGTGTGGGTGTGGGCGTCGGAGTGGGGCCGGGCCCGGAGCCGGTGGTGCAGGTGGCTCCGTTGAGCGTGAACGCGCTGGGCGCCGTATTGGCGCCCGACCACGAGGCGATGAAGCCGGTGGTCACGCTCGCGCCGGCGCCGAGCGCGGCGTTCCAGCTCTCGTTCACGGCGGTGACGGCCGATGCGGTCTGGGACCACTTGGCGCCCCAGCCCTGACTGATGGTCTGGCCGGCCGGAAAGCCGAAGCCGAGGCTCCAACCGTTCAGCGCGGAGCCGTTGTTGGTGACAGTGACCGCACCCTGGAAGCCGCCGGCCCATTGGCCGACGACCGAGTACGTCACCGTGCACGAGGGTGAGGCCGCGGCTCCTGTGGCCGTACCCACGACGGCGAGCGCACAGCTCGCCATCGCGAGCGCTGCCGTTGTGAGCAGCGCGGACGTGCGTGGGGGGTGTCGCATGAGCGAGTCCTTGCAGCGAGGGCGCGCTGGTGACGGCGCGCCGACTGACGGATTCGCTCCCACTGGTTGGGGCCAGACCGTAGCGGCAACTCACGCCAAGCAACAGAGGGGTTGACGAAATTCGCCCGGGAACGGCTTCGACTCTTCACGGACCTTGACGGCGTTGAGTCCCGTCTGCACAGTGGGAGCGCTCCCACTGGTTCGGAGCTTGTTCACACGCTCCCCGTACACCGTCATTCCCGAGCCGAGAGGAGAACCATTCCCATGCCGAACCGGCGCCCGGGCCGCCCCCTCAGACCACTCGATCCACGCGTGGAGCTGCGAGGCGGCCGACGAGTTCCTCGACGAACGCCTCCAGGTGGGGCGGGCGGGCGCCGGTTCGGGTGGCGACGAACCACGTGCGGGTCAGCGGCTTCGCGCCCATGCGGACCAAGGCCAGATCGTGCGAGGCCGCGTAGGGGGAAGCCACCCAGTTGGGCAGGACGGTCAGGCCCTGGCCGCCCGCCACCATCTCGATCACCAGGTCGGTCACCACCGGCATCGTGGTGATGCGGGCCGGCCGCGCGCCGGCGGGGATCGGCAGTGGCATCGACGGGATGCGCTTCTGGTCGTAGAAGTCGTAGAGGACCAGGTCCTTGCCGTCGAAATCGCGGGCGGTCACGTGTGCGCGGGAGGCCCACGGGTGCGCGGCGGGCACCACCGCCACCATCTCGTCGTCGAACAGCCTGGTCAGGGACACCCGGTCCATCTGCAGGTCCGGCTTGGTCACCAGGGCCACGTCGACCAGGTCGGCGAGCAGGGCGGGGATCGGCGCGTCGTCGGCGACGGTCTCGATGCGGACCTCGATGTCCGGCTCGCGCGCCCGGAAGGCGCGCAGGACCGGCGGCAGCCAAGGGAAGGTGGTGCTGCACTGGGCGGCGAAGCGCACGCGCCGGTCCCGGCCGTCGCGGAGCTCCCGCAGATCGCGCGAGGCCGATTCGAGTTCCCCGAGGACGTGGCGGGCGGCGACCAGGAGCCGGCGGCCGGCGGCGTTGGGGATCAGCCGGCGGCCCTTGCGGTCGAAGAGCGGCATCCCGAGACGGGCCTCCAGTCGGGTCAGCCGCTGGCTCAGCGCCGGCTGGCTGACGTAGAGCCGCTCGGCGGCGGCGGTCAGGGAGCCGGCCTCGGCCGTGGCCTCGAGGAGTTCCAGGTCGCGCAGGTCCACATCCATAACGCTGGATTATCACATGCTTCATATTCCGTCGTGGTGTTATGGGTTGAGGGCTCCTAGGTTTCTGGTGTCGGCCACCGGGGCTCCCCGGCCGCCGCCCACGAAAGGGACACCTTCATGAGCGTCACCAGCACCAGCACCACCGCCCGTACCGCCACGGTCCTCGTCACCGGCTCCTCCAGCGGCATGGGCCTCGACATCGCCCGCGCCTTCCTGGCCGCCGGCGCGAACGTCGTGCTCAACGGCCGCGACCCCGACCGTCTCGCCAAGGCCGCCGCCGGTCTCGGGCATCCGGAGCGCACCGCCTGCGTCGCGGGCAGCACCGCCGCCCGGGAGACCGGCGAAGCGCTCGTCCGCACGGCGCTGGAGCGCTTCGGGCGGATCGACGTCCTGGTCAACAACGCCGGCACCTTCGAGCCGAAGCCCTTCACCGAGGTGACGGAGGACGAGCTCGACGGCTACCTGACGGGGAACCTCAAGGGCACCTACCTCACCACGCAGGCGGTCGTACGCGCCCTGCGCGCCCAGGGTGAGGGCGGCAGCATCGTCAACATCGGCACCGTACTGGTGGACCACGCGCTGGCCGGTTTCCCGGCCTCCGCGCCCGTGGTCAGCAAGGGCGGCGTGCACGCACTGACGACGAGCCTCGCGGCCGAGCTCGCCTCCGACGGGATCAGCGTCAACCTGGTCGCACCGGGCATCATCCGCACCCCCCTGCACGCGGGCGCCGACGTGGACGCCTACGGCGGTCTCGCCCTGCAGGACCGTGTCGGCGAGGTCGCCGAGATCTCCGACGCCGTGCTGTACCTCGCGGGCGCCGGGTTCGTGACCGGCCACTCCCTGCGGGTGGACGGCGGCCACGTGACCGGCCGTCGCATCTGACGCTCCTCGTCGCTGCGACCGCCACTGCCACTGCCACCCCCTCCCCCTCCCCCTCCCCCTCCACCTCCGCCACGAGAAGAAGGAGTCCCCGTGCCGTACGTCAACGTCAAGATCACCCGTGAAGGCGCCACCGCGTCGCAGAAGGCCGAGCTCATCGCAGGCATCACCGACCTGCTGGTCAAGGTCCTCGACAAGGACCCGGCGACCACGTTCGTCCTCATCGACGAGGTCGCCCTGGAGGACTGGGGTGTGGGCGGCGTCCCGACGGACGAGTACCGCCGCCGCAACCGTCCCCGCGGCTGACCTTCGGAGTCAGGCCGGGCGCAGGTCCGCCGCGCACAGGTCCGGGCCGATGAAGGGCAGCAGCCGCACCGTGGCCCCGCCGCCCTCCAGCAGTCCGTCCAGGACGCCTTGATGGACGGCGCACACGACCTCGGGCCGGGCTCGGGCCAGTTCCCGGTACGGGCACTCGTGCAGCAGGACCCGCCGGGTGTCGGGGTCGGGCCCCGGCGCGTCCCTGGGCGCGAAGCCCATCCGGGCGGCCGCGGCGAACACCCGCTCCGCCGCCGGACCGCTCCCGGCCAGCCGGCGCCCCCAGCCGAGGCCGGCCTCGCGGGACGCGCCCGGACCGCCCCCGACGGCCTCGGCCAGGGCCTGGGCGAGCTCCCGGAAGGGGCTGTCCGCCGGTTCCTCCTGGGGGTCGGGCCGGGCGGCCGCGTACCGCAGTCGGGGCCTGCCGCGGCCCGCCCTGGCCGAGGCGGTGGCCGTGACCAGGCCCGCCGCGGCCAGGGCGGCCAGGTGGTGGCGGACGGTGGCGACCGACAGCCCCGTGGCGGCGGCCATGTCGTCCACGCCCAGCAGGCCGTCCGCCTCCCGCAGCAGGGTCATCAGTCGCCGGCGTGACGGTGCGGCCAAGGCGTGGTGGACGCGCTGGGCATCCGCCTCGCGGGACATTTCGGTCATGGCCCAAATATAATCGACGCCCATGGGTTAAAAGGGGAGGGGGAGGAGGGGGCGCAAGAGAGAGGAGGTCTCCTCCTCCGCCCTCAGGTGCCCGTCCGGACGGCGAGGGACCATTCGTTCAGCACCCCGGCGTTCGAGACGACCGCGTCGGTGATCCTGAGCTTCCAGCTCCCCGGCACGGAGTCGCCGATCAGCGGGGCGAGCAGCGAGGGCGGCTGCGAATCCAGCGTCACCCGCAGGTTCTTGGCGTTGCCGCCCGAGCGGTTGTGGATCACGGCCCGGCGGCCGCTCGGGGCCATCAGGACCACGCGCAGATCGCCGATGCGGGGGTGCTCGATGTCGATCGTCACCGTCAGGTCCCGGACCGTGCCCTGGCCCTGGAGGGTGATCGCGTCGGTCAGACCGCCGAAGTCGTCCTCGGGAATCGAGGCGCCGGGCGCCGACGCGCCCGTGACCAGGGTGCCCGCCACGCCCTGCTCGCCCGTCCGGAAAGTGAGCACCGGGCCCGGCGCGGAGACGGCCGAGATGGTCAGACCGGATTCGGTGCCGTCCCACCACAGAGACGCGGGGCGGCTGCTGTGCGAGACGGCGGTGCCCAGGGTGGGTCCGAACAGGTCGGCGCCGTCGCCCTGGTTCCGGTTGGTCTCCAGGTCCAGGTGGCCGTCGGCCTGGAGGAGCGCGCACTGGTAGTGACCCACCGCGGTGCCGTTCTGGAACTCGTTCGACCCCTTGATGTCGCAGTGGTAGACGGCGAGCCCGCTGGAGGTGAGCCGGGAGTCGAAGCCCGCGCGGGTGCGGTTCTCCACGAGGTAGTACTCGACGTCGCGCCGCTGCGGGTTCTGGTAGATCAGGGCCTCGTCGTACTCGCCCTGCCGGGCCTCGTAGAAGCCGGGCTGGGAGATGTCGACGTCGTGCGTCCAGTGCACGAGCCGCCGCAGGTAGACGCAGACCGCGGACGGGAGGAACCCGTCGCCCAGGTTGTTGCCCGCGGCCATCGCGCAGTACGTGCCCAGGCCCGCGCTGGAGAAGTCGTCGCCCTCGCGCTCCGCCGTTCCGTAGTCGTACAGGTCCGGCCAGCGGCACAGCAGGTGGCCGCTCTCGTGGCAGAAGGTGCCGATGCTCAGGTCGGCGGCCGTCTCGCCGATGCTCGTGACGGTGTACAAGTCCGTCCGCACGCTGCCGATCTGGGCGGGGAAGCGGGAGTTGTGCGGCCAGAGGTCCTCCCTGAATTCCGTCCGGCCCGCGTACATGATGCAGAGGGAGTCGACGACGCCCCGCCCGAGCGAGTCGAACCGGGTGAAGTCCACGCCGGCGTCGACGGCCGCCTGCAGGGCCTCCGGTACGAGCCGTCCGCGGTTCTGCGGGAGCCCGTAGGCGAGGCGGGGACGGCTCAAACGCAGCGGGCCGACCACGGTGTTGGTGAAGCGGAGCCGGCCGGTCGACATCGTGCGGAAGAACTCCTTGACCGAGGAGCTGTTTCCGTTCGCCGTGAAATGGGGGCTGTTCAGCAGTGCGGAGACCTCGTCGACCGTGACCTGCGTGGGCTTGTCCGGGAAGTCGACGAGGATCGTCAGCCCCTGGACGTCGCCCTCGCTGAGGACGAAGCCGGGGAGCAGGCCCTTGTTGGGGCCGAAGGTCAGGAGGGTGTCCGGATCGGTGGTGGCCCGGTCCTCCTCCGGGACCGTCTCCATCAGCCGTTCCTTCACCACGTCCCGCCGGTAGACCTGTCCTTCGCGCAAGTGCCGGGGCAGCCCCTCGGGCGCCGGCCGGGAAACCGGCGTGCCGCTGGAGACGAACCGGCGTCCGGCACCGCCGCCGTCGGTCTCGGCGAAGCAGTACAGGCCCCGGGTGTCGTCGTAGACGACCGAATAGCCGTCGAGCGTCTCGTACCGTGCGTACTTGTCGTCACCGAAGGCGACGAGCCGCACGTCACCGCCTTCCTCCTGGGCGAAGGTGAGGGTGTCGCCGAAGATGCCACTCATCGCAAAGCGCCTCCCGGATCCGGACACACGAAGGCTGTCGCCTTCAGTGTCCGGTGGATCCCGGGACGGGCACAGGGCAGAAGGACCCACGCCGGGCGGGGCAGGGATACCCCGGCCAGGAGGGTCGCCCCGGTCGGGGGCCCCCGGTCAGGAGGAGGCCGGGATGAGGTCGTGGGTCAGGGCGAAACGCGTCAGGTCGGCCCGCCGCCGCGAGCCGATCTTGTCGCGGAGCCGGTCCAGGTGGGAGTGCACGGTGTGCTCGCTGATGCCCAGCCGGACGGCGATGCCGTGGTCGGTCTCCCCGCGGGCGACCAGCTCCAGGACCTGCCGTTCGCGGTCCGTGACGTGGCAGGGGGGCGCCGCGTCCGGGACCGGCCCCACGGCGAGATCGGCGGAGACGTACGAGCAGCCGCCGGCGACCAGCCGGATCGCGGCGAGCAGTTCGCGCTCCCCGGCCCGCCGGCTCAGGCAGCCGCGGGCTCCGGCGCGCAGCGCGCCCCGGGCGTCGTCGGGCGGGCCGGAGGAGAGCACCAGGACGGCGAACCCGAGTCCGGCCAGCCGCGCCACCACCTCCGCCAGGCATCCGGGCGACAGCCGGAGGTCGACGAGCAGGACGTCCCCGGCCAGGGCCTCCCCGCGCTCCAGCGCGGCGGTCACCTCATCGACCGATCCGGCGCCCAGTACGAAGGCCGGGCCGTCGGCCGCTTCGAGCACGCGGGCCACGCCGTGGCGCAGCAGCGGGCAGTCACCGAGGACGGCGACCCGTCCCGCGTCCGCACTCATGCGCGCCCCTCTCGGCCTGGGCCCGCGCCGGTGGGAGCGCGGCCCCGCCCCTCCAGTCTTGGCCCTCCGGAGCCGTCCGGCATGCCGGACGCCCGGACGTCCGGCCGCCCGCCCGGGACGGTTTCCGCGGACTGTTATCGTCCGGTCATGCCCGAGCTGATCACACCCACCCCCCGTCTCTACGCCTCCTGGCTCGCCGCGCAGGAGGAATGGGGTCCCGACGCGCACATGGACGGCGCCGGGCTCGGCTCCGACGACGACGTGGACACCCCCGAGGGCTTCGCCGCCTGGACGGAGCGGCTGCGCCGGTACGGGGACCGCGCGGTGCCCCTCGAACACGGACGCGTCCACGCCACGTACTGGTGGATCGCCGAAGGCGACGAGTACCTGGGCGCCATCGACCTGCGGCACTACCTGAACGGCTTCCTGCTCGACGCGGGGGGCCACATCGGCTACAGCGTGCGCCCCTCGGCCCGCCGCCGCGGCCTGGCCACCTGGGCCCTGGGCGAGGTCAAGCACGAGGCCCGGCTGCTGGGGATCGACCGGGTGCTGCTCACCTGCGACCCCGGCAACGAGGGTTCGATCCGCACGATCGAGAGCAGCGGCGGCGTGCTGGAAGACGTCCGCGAGACCCTGATCGGCCCCAAGCGGCGCTACTGGATCGACCTCTAGACCTAGAGTAGACCTAGACCTAACCCCGGCCCCGGCCGCCGGCCCGCTACCGCGCCGCCGGACGGTGCGGGAACGCGGGCGCCGCGGGAGCAGGGCCCAGTGTGGTCGTGCCGGGAGCCGCGCGGTGGCCCAGGCCCGTGCGGTAGGCGTCCAGTGCCGCCTCGGTGCGGCCGGCCCGGCGCAGCAGATCACCCAGGAGCCGGCACAGGTCCGCGAGGTCGCCCGTCGCCCCGCTGCGCTCCAGCAGCGCCAGGGCCTGCACGTAGTGCTCCTCGGCGGCCTCGGGCTCGCCCCGCTCCTCGGCCATGAGGCCGAGCAGTCGGTGCGCGCCGCCCGCGTGGACGGCGCCGTGACTGTCGCCGAGGGCCAGCAGGGCCGAGAGCAGCCCGGCGGCCTCCTCGTACCGGCCGAGCCGGCGCAGTACGTCGGCCAGCTCGACCTCCACCTGGGCGGTGTACAGGGCCGCCCGCCCGGCCGAGAGCATGTCCCGCGCCGTACGCAGTTCCCGCTCGGCGGAGACGAGGTCCCCGTCCTGGGCCTGTACGTAGCCGCGCATCCAGTGGCAGTGCGCCAGGTCGGTCCGCAGCTGTAGCTGCCCGTAGATCGCCTGGGCCTTGGCCAGGGAGGCGTCGGCGTCGGCCACCCGCCCCTCGGTCAGGAAGGTCCGCGCGACCTGCCGGTGCATGCCCGCCACCAGGGCCGGGTCGGTGACCCGGGGGGCCAGTGCCAGGGCCAGCTCGGCGGCGTGGGCGGCCCGGGCGTGGGCGCCCATGTCGATGTACGGCCCGATGACCGCGGCGTAGAGCAGGAGCAGCGCCTCGGGGTCGGCCAGTCCGCTCGCCCCCAGTTCGTCGATGGTGGATTCCAGCAGGTAGCAGGCGTAGCGCAGCTCCCCGGCGAGCAGGTGCGCCACGGCGCGGCCGCGGATCGGGCGGGCCCGGCGGGGGAGCGGCTCCTCGGCCAGCAGGCGCTCGGCGGACTCGAAGTGGCCGATGGCGTCGGTGAGTTCACCCGTCTCCAGGGCGCAGTCGCCGAGTCCGAGCAGGGCCCCGACCCGCTCGTCGGTGAGGCCGAGCTCCTCCGCTTCGGCGAGCAGGCGCCGGTAGTGGACGGCGGCCTCGCCCGCCGCGCCGGAGGCCAGGAGCTGCTGGGCGTCGGTGAGGGCGAGGCGCAGCTCGGTGGCGAGCCCGGCGGGGCGTCCGGTGGTCAGTTCCTCGTAGGAGGTGCCGAGTCGTCCGGCCAGGAAGCGCAGGGCGGCCTCCGAGGGGCGCACCTTGCCCGACTCCAGGGTGGAGACATAGGCCGGGGTGTACGAGGGCTCAGCCAACTTGCGCTGTGTCAGGCCGAGTTCGGTGCGCATGCGCTGAACCCTGCGGCCGATTGCGGCCGGTTCGTCCATGGGATCCCCCTGGTTGCTCGAACTGCCCAGTATTCAGGGGGAGCAGGGCATTGCGCACCCGTCGTGCGCCGCCTAATTTAAGCAGCCGATTCAATCTGTTTACATTCATGCTTAACTCCCTTCACCGCAGGAGGACTTCATGCACCACGTCAGACGCCCGGCCGCCCGGGCGGTCCTGCGGGCAGCCGTCGCGGCGGCCTGCGCGACCGCCGCTTTGCTGGCCGCCGGGCCCGTCCGCGCGGCCGACGCCCCGGTCGTGCCGCGGCTGGTGGTGGAGATTCCGGGGCCGGAGCAGGGTGGTGACGCCGGATCGGGCCATGCCCGCGTCCCCGCACGGGCCGGTCAGGCGGCCGGTTCGGGCGCCCGGCTCTCCGAAGCGGAGCGGGCGGCCGACGGGGAGGTCGCCAAGCTCGTCGACAACGGACCCACCGGCGACCGGCTGGACGTGGTCGTCATCGGCGACGGCTACACGGCGGCCGAGCTGGGCAAGTTCCACACCGACGCCCGGGCCAAGTGGGCCGAGGTGACGGCCGTGGAGCCGTACGCCACCTACCGGAACCTCTTCAACGTCTGGACGGTCGACGCCGTCTCCCACGAGTCCGGAGTCTCCGGCGACCCTGACCGGGGGGCCGTCCGCGACACGGCCCTCGGCTCGTACTTCTGGTGCGAGGAGATCGAGCGGCTCCTGTGCATAGACCAGCCCAAGGTGGACGCCTACGTGGCCAAGGCGCCGGAGGCCGATCTGGTCATCGTCCTGGCCAACAGCGCCAAGTACGGCGGCGCCGGCTACAACGAACCCAGCGCCACCCTCGGCTACGAAGGCATCTCCACCGCCTCGGCGGACAACGCCAAGTCCGGCCAGGTAGCCATCCACGAGACGGGCCACTCGCTCGGCAAACTCGCCGACGAGTACTTCTACCCCGGGGTCCCGGACTACGAGAAGTACACGGGGCCGGAGCCCGCCGAGTCCAACACCTCCAAGCTGTCCGCCGACCGGATGGCCCGGCAGCGGGCCAAGTGGTACCGCTGGCTCGGCGAGACCTCTCCGGACGGCGGCGCCGTCGGCGCGTACGAGGGCGGCGGCTACTTCGCCACCGGGATCCGGCGGCCCACCGACAACTCGCTGATGCGGGTCCTGGGCAAACCCTTCAACCTCCCCGGCGTCGAGGCGATGATCGCCGGCTTCTACAAGCACGCGAAGGCCGTCACCCCGCTCACCCCGACGGACCGCACCCTGCGGACGGCGCACCTCGCGAAGGTGGCCGTGCCCCGGCTCACCGGCGGCGACGGCCGCCAGCTCCTGGTCCGCTGGTACCTCGACGGCCGCGAGGTCAAGCGGCTGGCGGGCCGGACCGACGTCACCGTCGCGGAGCTGAGGCTCCCCGACCGGCGCACCCACACCCTGTCGGTCACCGCCGAAGACCGGACCCCTTCGGTCCGCGACCCGGAGATCGCCCGCACGCTGCGCTCCACCGTCTACTGGAACGTCCGCAGGTAGCCCGACCCCCGGGGCGATGGCCGGGCGGGCGCGGCACGCACGGCGACGGCGGCGCGGGAGCCATCGCTCCCGCGCCGCCGTAGGTCGTCCCCGGTCCACAGCCCCTAGGCAGGCTCGCCCACGCGGTGGGCGGCCGGGGCGCCGGCCCGCTCGCCGCTCCGCGGCAGGCGGCGCCGCGCCAGGGCCATGGCGGCCACCGTGTACGCGCACAGCACCGCGACCCCCGCCCACCAGGGCAGCGGGAAGTATCCCGCAGAAGGCGCGTAGTGGGCGGTGACCTGCGGATATTCCACGAGGGTCTGCTGGACGGCGAAACCGGCGGCCGGAGTCACCCGCAGCAGCCACTGCGCGAGCCCGTCGCTCAGCAGGGGGACGGTGCACACGGCGTACGGGACCACGACCGCCGAGACGGCGACGAGGCCGGCGAGCCGGCGGCGCCGCAGCAGCGCGCCGAGCGCCAGGGCGAGTACGGCCGTGAGGGCGAGCGCAGCGGAGACGCCCAGGACCACCCGGGCTCCGGTGAGCACGGACAGCCCCACGACGGGCACCCCGTTCGACGCCAGGACCGCCGCGCCGACCGGCACCACGATGCCCACGGCGAGCAGCCCGGTCACGAAGGTCACGGCTCCCACGACAATGGCCCTCGCCCCGAACACCGCACGGGTGAGGGGCGCGGCGTCCCCCGGCCCGCGTCGGCCGGACCCGCCGTCGGCGAACCGTACGGCCACCACCAGCACGATGAGCAGGGCGAGGCTCAGACCGGTCAGCATTCCCTCCACGGGGCGCCCGCCCCAGGTGGCCGTGGGCGCGATGTCACCGGTGCCGACGACGGTGATGCTGCCGTCCTTCTCCACGGCCCCGGAGGGGTGATGCTTCTCCCAGTCGGTCACGTTCATCTCGCCGACCAGCCCGGCCCGCCAGCTCACGTCCGTGCCGGCGCCCTCCAGACGGACGTGGTCGAAGGAACCGGCGGCCTGGGTGAAGCGCACCTGCTCCGTGGCCCCGCCCAGGCCCACCGGCCGTAGCGTCAGGTCACCGGGAGAGGTGGCGAACAGGCCGACCTGCGCGGCCTCCGGCAGTCCGGGAACCTTCACCGCGGCCACCTTCGCCCACCGCTCGCCGTCGGAGGACTCGTAGCCCGTGACGGTGTCGCCCGACCGGGTCAGCCGCAGCCACAGCGGCGACCCGTCCGAGACCGCGGAGCTCTTGACGGCGCTCCCGGCGATGTCGTGCTCGTAGTCGTACTGCATCCGCACGCCGTGCTCGCCGGTGAGCATCAAGGCCGCGTACGAGGACCCCTGGCGGACGCCGTCCTTGATGATGATCCCGGCCTTCGCCCAGGGCACCAGACCCGGGACGATCCGGTCGTGGTGGGGCGGCGGATAGGTGATGGTGCCCGTCATGGACTTCATCCGGACCGTGATGCTGCCCTCGCGCCCCAGATCCCGGTGCATGAAGGCGAACTGGTCGCTGACCGCGGTGCCGTCCGGACCGGTGGGGTCCGTCGGGCACGGGCCGGAGCAGGACGCGTGGTTGCCGAACGCGTAGAGCAGCCCGAGGGCCAGGACCATCAGGGCCGCCGTGACCAGGGCGATCAGCCGGGCCGGACGCAGGAAGCGGGTCCACTCCTGCCGGAGGAGTTCGTTGTGTGTGAGCATGCTTCGGTTCTACGCAGCCGGTCGTAACGGGGTCCGAACCGTCGCTGTCATGACGCTGTTAGGTGCCGCCGGGCATGCTGGACGCCATCGGACGGGACGGGGAGAGAAGCCATGGCCACACTACGGAGCAGGACCGTCGGACGGCGGTTCACGATTCTCTACGCCGCGGTGTTCCTGCTCTCCGGGATCGGGCTGATCGCCCTGATCTACCTGTTCTCCCGCTCGGACATGACCGTGTCCGCTGCCCGGCAGCAGCCGCCGCCGGGCGGGCCGGCCACGGGCGTCGCACAGCACGTCCTCGACCTGGAACGACAACTCGCGGACGTACACGCCCAGCAGTCCAGGCAGCTCCTGTTCGGCTCGCTGATCGCGATCGTCGTGATGGCCGCCGTCTCGCTCCTGCTCGGCCGGATCCTCGCCGGGCACGTCCTGCGCCCGCTGCGCCTGATCACCGCGGCCACGCGGCGGATCTCCGCGGACACCCTGGACCAGCGGCTCGCCGTGGCCGGGCCCGACGACGAGGTCAAGGAGCTCGCGGACACGGTGGACGGCCTCTTGGCGCGCCTGGAGGCCTCGTTCGCCGCGCAACGGCGCTTCGTGGCCAACGCCTCGCACGAACTGCGCACTCCGCTGACGACGATCCGCGCTTCGCTCGACGTGGCCGTGGCCAAACCACTGCCCGCGCCGCAGACCCTCGCGCTCGCCGGCCGGGTGCGTACCGAACTCGACCGGGTGGACCGCCTGTTGGAAGGCTTCCTCGTGCTCGCCCGGGCCCAGCACGGCGTCCTGCCCGACCGGGTTCCCGTCTCGCTCGCCGGGCTGGCGGGAGAGGCGCTGGCCGCCAGGGCCGCCGCCGTCGCGGAGAAGAACCTGACCGTCGAGGACGGGCTGACGCCGCGGGCGTGGACACGGGGCAGCCCGGCTCTGCTGTCCCGGCTCGTGCAGAACCTGATCGACAACGCGATCGTGCACAACCAGGGGGGCGGCTGGATCCGGATCGCCACCGAGGACGGCGCCACCGGGGACGACGCCACCGAAGACGGCACCAGCGCGAACGGCACCGGCGCGGCCGACGGCCCCTGGGCCCGCCTCGTCGTCGAAACCGGCGGGGGTGTCCTCGACCAGGAGCAGGTGGACCGGCTGACGCAGCCGTTCGAGCGGCTCGGCACCGACCGGACCGGATCGCAGGAGAGTTCCGGACTGGGGCTGTCGATCGTCGCCGCCATCGTCTGCGCGCACGGCGGCCGCCTCGACCTCCGCGTCCGGCCGGAAGGCGGACTGAAGGTGACGGCCGCGATGCCGTCGGCGGCCGCCCCGAACGGCTCGGACGGCCTGATCGGGGGGACACCGTGAGGATCCTGGTCGTCGAGGACGCGCGCTCGCTCGCCGAGGTCGTCGCCGAAGGACTGCGGGACCAGGGAATGGCCGTGGACCTCGCGTACGACGGGCTGGCCGCCGCCGCCAAGCTCGACGTGAACGCGTACGACGTGGTGGTCCTCGACCGGGACCTGCCCGGCATACACGGCGACACGCTCTGCCGGATGATCACGGAGCGGGACGACCGCGCGATGGTGCTGATGCTGACCGCGGCCGGATCGCCCGGCGACCGGGTCAGCGGCCTCACGCTGGGCGCCGACGACTACCTCGCCAAACCGTTCCACTTCCCCGAACTGATCCTGCGCATCCGCTCCCTGGCCCGCCGCAGGCCCGCGGCCCGGCCCCGTACGCTGCGCGCCGCCGGAATCGAACTCGACCCGGTCCACCGCACCGCCCTGCGGGACGGCGCCCGCCTGGAGCTCTCCGTCAAGGAGTTCGCCGTCCTGGAGGCCCTGCTCAGGGTCAGTCCCGGCTTCCTGAGCGCCGAGGCCCTCCTGGAACAGGTGTGGGACGAGAACGCGGACCCGTTCACCAACACGGTCGCGGTCACCATGGGCCGCCTGCGCCGCAAACTGGGCGCCCCGCAGATCATCACGACGACCCCGGGCGTGGGCTACCGCATCGCCGGCCCCGCCCCGGCCTGATCGACAGGGCACCCCTCAGAGGGGGTTCAGCTCCCCGAGCCCCAGGGTGCGCAGGGTGTGGTTCGCCATCCGCAGGTGACCGACCGCGTTGGGGTGGGCGGCGTCGTCGAGCCAGGAGATCGGGTCCAGCGTGCCGTGGTGCTCCAGCCAGTGGGCCTCGTGGTCGACGAGCAGCGCTCCGGTCTCCTTCGCGATCTCCCGTACGGCCCGGCAGTACGCGGGGAGTGCCGCACGCCGCTCCCGGCCCGCGAGGCCGACCAGCGCCGGGGTGTGCAGGACCACCTGCGTGCGCGGGTCCACTCCGGCGATGATCCGGCGCATCGCCTCGTGGAACCGGGGCAGTCCCTCCTCGCCGGCGAGGCAGTCGTTCGTGCCGAGGGACACGGACAGCACGTCGGGCTCGAACCGGCCGATGAGGTGGTCGTGGAGCGAGAGCACGTCGGCCGCGCCCCATCCGGAGACTCCGGTGTTGACCACGACATCGGTGAGCCGGCGCAACTGCCACCGGACCCGCTCGTGCACGTGCTCGACCCAGCCGCGGGCCCCGTGCGTGTGCAGCACGGCCTGGGTGATGCTGTCCCCGGTCGTCACCCAGGTCATGGGGCTCTCCGTCAGCCGGATCATCGGTGTGTCCCTTCCACGTCCGGTCGCCCGCGCGCCTCCGACGGCGGCGGTGCTCCGTAGAGGGGTCATGCTGCCCGACCAAGATCATGCGTACAACGCCCGGCCGCTCCGAGGGCGCCCTGACCGGGGCGGATAATGTCACGGCACGTACCGAGCGGAGAGTTGAAGAAACGATGGCGCTGAACGAAGGCCGGCGGGTGAGGCTGGCGCAGGACGTCCGGCTGAGCGACTGGGTCGCGATGACGGAGGGCCCCTCGGCCACGGCGGGGGCCGTCGCCGGTTCGCTGTCTCTGGCGGCGGGCATCGAGGGCACCGTGGTGCGGTTGGTCGAGCACGACCTGCAGACTCCGGAGTCCCGCGAGTACGAGAGGCTCAAGTCGCTCCTGGACGCCTTCGGCGCGGGGATGCCGGCGGAGAGCAAGAAGCAGCTGGAAGAGAAGGTCGCCGGCCTGGAGCCCGCGTGGACCGCCTACCGGGCGGAGCCGATCCGGGTGACCGTCGAAGTGCGCTTCGACAACGGATTCATCCTCGACGACGCACGGGAAGACCTCTTCGCCCCCGCCTGACAGGGCTCATGGGGCCAGGGGGTGTCCGACCAGGCCGGGCTCCGGCCCGATCGGCAAGACACCCCCCAGGGCCGCGTCCACCGCCGCCTCGGCGTGCAGGCGGGCGGTGGGGAAGAGCGGTACGGGACTGTCCGCCGGGCCGATGAGCAGTTCGATCTCCGTGCACCCCAGGACGATTCCCTCCGCGCCCCCGGCGACGAGGTCCTCCATGACCCGGCGGTACGCGGCGCGCGATTCCTCGCGGACGACGCCGAGGCAGAGCTCCTCGTAGATCACCCGGTGTACGAGCGCGCGCCCCTCGGGATCCGGGACGCGGACGTCGAGTCCGCCCGCGGCCAGGCGGCCGCGGTAGAAGTCCTCTTCCATCGTGAACGCGGTGCCCAGGAGCCCGACCCGGCGCAGTCCGGCGCCGCGGACGGCGGCCGCCGTGGTGTCCGCCAGGTGCAGCAGCGGGACGGAGACGGCGGCCTCGACCGCGCCGGCGACCTTGTGCATGGTGTTGGTGCAGATCAGCAGGAGCTCCGCGCCCGCCGCTTCCAGCGAGCGCGCGGCATCGGCCAGTGCCTCGCCGGCTTCCTCCCAGCGGCCCTGGACCTGCAGCCGCTCCATCTCCGCGAAGTCCACGGAATAGAGCACGCAGCGGGCGGAGTGGAGTCCGCCGAGCCGCTCGCGGGTCCGCTCGTTGAGGATCCGGTAGTACTCCGCCGTCGACTCCCAGCTCATACCGCCGATCAACCCGATCGTCTTCATGCGCCCACCATAAGGGGAAATCCGTAATGCCCAGTCATCCATAAGTCGGCCTTTGGTCCTCTGTCGGTGGAACCTCCAGCTCGTCCAAGACCCGGTGCAAGGGCCGGCGCAGGGCAACGGCGACGGGCCGGGAGTCCGCGCGGGCGTAGGCTGCGAGCCCCTCGCGGGCGGCGGTCACGGCGGCCCGGGGATCGTCTCCCGACAAGGCCAGCTCGACGGCCCGCGCGGTGAGCGAGGCCAGCTCCGGAACCCGTAGCCGCGCCCGGGCCAGGTCGGGAGCGAGGTCCTCCCGGCCGGTGAAGGCGGCCACCTCCCCGGCCAGGGTCGCCACGTGCGCGGCCAGCCCGTCGGCGCCGGCGATGCGCCCGGCCCGCAGGCGTACGGAGCCGCGCTGACGGCGGCGCAGGGGGTTGAAGCGCAGGGCGCGTTCGGCTTCACGGGCGCGTGCGGCGCCCGCGTGCACCGCCTCCACATGGGCGTGCACCCGGGCCAGGTTGTCTTGGGCGGCGGCCTGCCCGCCGCCCAAGACCGCGGCGGTGCCGGTGAGGGAACGGCTCAGGCGGGCCCCGCAGTCGGCGGAGACTGCCGTCAGGACGCGCTGGGGGTCGGGCGGCCACAGCAGCGGGGCGAGGAGGATGGTGACGGCCGCGCCCGCCGCGGTCTCCCACACGCGGTCCAGTGCGTAGGAATCGGGGGAGGCGTTGGCGAAGACCAGCAGCGATGACAGCGCGACCTGGATGTTGAGGGCGCCGCCGGCCCGCAGGACCATGCCGACCCCCAGGCCCAGGGCCACCACCAGGGTCAGGGTGAGGGTGGAGGGCTGCCACAGGTTCAGGACGGCGATCGCGATCAGCACGCCCGCCACGACCCCCAGGATCCGCTGCAGCGAGGTGCCCAGGGCCGTCATCGGATCACCGCGCAGGGCCACCAGGGGGACGATCGCCGCGAACACCGGCGGCTGATCGGCGCCCAGCCACAGCGCGGCCTGCCAGGCGGCGGCCACGGTGACCAGGATGCGGGCGGCAGCCGGACCCTCGGTGCGCAGGAGCGCCCGGGCCCGCCCGCCTGGTCGTGCCGGGGAGTCGACGAGATCGGTCATCCGTTCCCTTCGGTGTGACCCCCCGGCACGGACGGTTCAGCGGCGGTGGATCCGGTCGATGCCGTACCACTTCGACACGCAGGCGGCGGCCCAGTCACGCTCGTAGGTCTTCGTGAAGAAGGGCTCGGCGAGACTGCCGATGTACAGGGGCTTGTAGGCCACGTCCGTCGCACCGCGCTCGACCTCGGCCTCGATGCGCGCGTTCTGCGCGTCCCAGGTGATCGAGCGGGCGACCGTCATGGTCGTGAGCCGCTGGACCTCCGGGACCAGGACGGCCACGGAGGCCAGCGCGAGGCCGCACGCCGCCAGCGCCCCGACCAGGAGGGCCGGGCCGGCGTTCCGGTGTGCCCGGAGCCGCCGTCCGCCCCACGCGCCCAGCAGGGCGCCGTAGCCGCAGAGCGCCAGCTCCATCGGCACCAGGTAGCTGGTCCAGGTACGGGCGTACGTCCACCCGGTCGGCCCGTAGCCGCTGCGCAGGCCCACCACCACGGCGAACGAGCCCAGGATCACCACGGGCACCGGCAGCAGCAGGAGGGCGATCAGCGTGCCGCGCGGAACGGTCCTGCGCGGCTCCCGCTTCTCGGGCTCGCCGCCGCCCCGGCGGGACCTGCCCAGGACCATCGCCAGACCCAGCAGCACGCCGACGGCCGCGGCTCCGAGGTAGGCCGGCCGGCCGGTGACGGAGTCCCACATGCGCAGCCAGTCGTCGAAGGTGGCCCGGAGCTCGCCCGCGGACAGCAGGGACTCCTTGGCCGGCTGCTGCGCCCGGCGCCACCGGGCGCCGGGGGAGGTGTAGAGCACGATCAGGCCGGTGACCAGGCCCGCGCACCAGACGAGGCACCAGGTGAAGGGCCGCCAGTTCCGGGCCAGTCCGAGCCGGGGCAGGCAGAGCAGCCCGACCAGGGTCGCGAGGAGACCGCTGACGAGCGCGAACGGCTCGCTCAGGGTGCCGATGGCGAAGGCGATGAGGAACGCGGCGACCAGACCGGTCACCCGGACGGCGGTACGGTGATGGTTGGCGGTCCGCAGGGCCAGCAGGAGCGCCCACACGCCGATGACGCTCGGCACGGTGTGCGAGATCGTGGCGGGGGCCCACAGCAGGGCCTGATAGCTGCGCGGGCCCGCGAAGTAGACCAGTGCCTGGATGACCAGGGCGCACGAGATCAGGACCAGCAGCCGGGGCCTGCCGCCGATGAACCGGACGAACTCGCGGCCCAGCAGCACCAGTCCCACGGTGAACGTCACGGCTATGACCGTGGGCAGGATCTTGGTCCCGACCAGTCCGTCGCCGTAGATGATCCCGCTCAGGAGGGCGTTGGTGATCCTGCCGTTCTGCGTCATGTAGAAGTCGGACGTGATGCCGAAGACGCCCATGTCGCGCGACTTCCACGCGGCGCACCAGTCGTCGGACGTGGGCCGCACGTAGAGACCGAGGAAGCATCCGACGGCGACCAGCGCACCGGCCGCCGCGACGAGCACCGCCCCGGTGGCGGCGAAGACCCCGCGCAGGGGCGGACGACGCCGGCCGGCGGTGTCCTCCACCCTCTCCCTCTCGGTCTCGCCCTGGTCCTCAACTGTGCTCATGTACCTGTCCTTCGCAGCGGAAGCCGGCCGTGAGAAGCGGCCGACGCGCCCACCGCCCGCGGTGACCCCGGGGCCCGCGGAAATCCATGATGTGCACGGCTCGCGGCCTCCGGCATCCTGGGTGCGCCAGGACGGGTACGGAGCCACGGGGCCCCTCCGCGCTCCCGGGTCACCCGCGCGGCGGGCCTTCCGTGGCAGCCTACGCGGGGCGCTCCCAGGATGGGGAATCAGGGTCCGTACGCACACGGGCCCGGCGGAGGGAGCGGCGATGCGAGGTGTCCGGCCCGGCCGTTGGGTGGTCGTCACGGCGGCCCTGGCGAGCGTCGCCGTCCCCGTGTGCACCTCGGGCCACCCACCCACCGGGCACCCTGGACACGCCGCCCGGTACGACACCGGGCACCCCAGCCGGTACGCCGGGCAGCGAGGCGGCGGGCAGCGAGGCGGCGGCCCGGCGCCGTTCGCCCTGCCCGTGGGCCACGGGGGCCGCCTGGCCCCGGAGCCCGGACACGCCCGCCCGGCGGCCCTGGAGGCTCCCACCGCCGGACTCCTGTCCAACACGACCGGCGCCGAGGGCGTTGCGCCGGCCCTCGCCGCGGACGCCCGCTACGTCCAGGGAAGTCACGTCCTGCGGCTCGCCTCCGGCCGGTGGATGTACCTTCCCGACGGCAAGACGGCCTCGGCCGTCGTCGTCGCTGGCCATCCGCCCGCCCGGCGGCAGATCGAACGCAGCCGCGCCTGGCTGGCCTCCGGCCGGGTCCCCGGCACCTCGACCGAGCGGCGCGCGGCGGCCGAACGGGCCCTGCTGGCCATGCGCGCCCTGCTGCGCCCCAACGGCGCCGTGGCGGCGGGCTGGAGCGACGGCTGGAAGTACTCCTGGCCGCGCGACTCCAGCTTCGTCTCGGCGGCCTTCGCGCACACCGGCCACGACGCCGAGGCCTACCGGATCCTCGGCTACAGCGCCGCGACCCAGCGCGCGGACGGCACCTGGGAAGCGCGTACGAAACTCGACGGATCCGGGCCGCCCGACGCCAGGAGCGCGCAGCTCGATGCCAACGGCTGGGTCCCCTGGGCCACCTGGCAGTGGTACCAGGAGGCGCCCCCGGCCACCCGCCGGGCCCGGCTGGCCACCCTCTACCCGATGATCCGCAAGGCGGCCGACCACGCGGCGGCCTCCCTGCGGGCGGACGGACTGCCGCCGGCGTCCCCCGACTACTGGGAGCTGACGACGGCCACCGCGAACATCGGCACGGCCGCCCCGCTGCTCGCCGGGCTCAACGCCGCCGCCGACCTCGCCCGCGAGGCGAACCGGCCCCAGGACGCCGACCGCTGGACCCGCGCCGCCCGGCGGCTGTCGGCAGGCATCTCCACGCGCTTCCTGCCCCTGGGGTACCAGCGCACCGTGGACGGACGCCACGGGCGGGACAGCGCGGTGGCCTTCATGGCGCCCCCCTTCAACGAAGCCCCCTCCGGCCTGGCCGGCGCGCTGGACACCACCTACCGGGAACTGCTCCTGCCCAACGGCGGGCTGACCCCCGGGAACGATCCCGGGGCCCGCTGGGGCGCGTACGCCTGGACACCCAGTACGGCCTTCTTCGCGCTCGCCTGGGCCGGTACGGGGCGGCCCGAGAAGGCCGGACGGGTCCTGGACTGGGTCCTTTCCAAGCGCAACGCGCTCGGTGAACTGTCGGAGAAGGTGGACGGGAAGGGCCGGCCCTCCTCGGTCGCCCCCCTCGCCTGGACGGGCTCCATCGCCGTCCTGGCCCTCGTGGCGCTGGAAGGCACAGGGCTCCCGACCCCGCCCCTGGGCCCCTAGTGCTGTGACCGGGGGTCAGACGGTCTGCGTGCCCTCGCCCGCCGGCGGTGCGGCGCGGAGCCGCTCCAGCGTGGCCAGGAGATCTCGGTAGGCGAGCCGTTCCGCCGCCAGCGCCCGTACGAGGGGGAGGTGCTGCGGTTCACGCCGCGAGCGGGCCGAGACCGCGGCGGCGCGGCGGACCTCCCTCGTACGGGCCACCTCGTTCCTGGCGTCCACGTACGCGGCGTCGAGCAGGCGGTGGTCGAGGACCTGGGCGAAGGCCCGGTCGGCCAGGACGTCGATCCGGTCGAGGTCCTCGGCGCAGCGCTCGGGGGCAGCTGCGGCACAGCCTTCGTCCAGGGCCCGGGACATCGATCCCAGAGTCGCCCCGAGCTCCGGGTACCCCCAGGCCGGCGCCGTGTCGTTCCCGCATCCGGTGGCGAGGAACAGCAGCACGGCGACGGAGGCCACGGCGCGGACCGGGCCCGGCCCCCTACGCCCGGGCGCGCGGGGAGGAGGGGCCGGGGGATCCATCCGTACGGGGGAGCACGCGGTCATGGGAGCCCCGATCACCGGTCGAGTGGGGTGGGACGGTGCCGGGTCCCGGCCTCGGCCGGGACCCGGCGCGGTCCGCCGCCATCGTCGCCCGCACCGCTCAGTGCTGCCACCGGGGACCCTCGGGGCGGTCGGCCGCCTCCTCCGGCGGCGGGACGGCCAGGTACCAGGGGGCGTAGGGCGGCCGGTTGCCGCGCGGCTTGGGGGCGCTCGGGGGAGGGGTCGTCAGGTGCAGACGGGCGTCCAGGCCGAGAACGGCGCCGATGGCCGAGCCGTCCAGCGGGGCCAGGGCCGCCGGGGCGCCCGTGTAGTACATCTGGGATTCGAGCCAGGCCGGTCCGCGGTCCAGGTCAGTGGAGGCGACCGTGCCCGAACCGGCGCGGCCCACGAGCAGGTCCCCCGCTACACCGACGGAGCCGTAGCCGCCGTGGCCGCCCACGGTGGTGACCCGGGAGAACGTCGGTCCGGTCGGGCGGGAGCCGGCCAGCGTCTTTTCGACGTTGCCCGAGCCGGGGCGTCGGAAGTACAGGGCGACTCCGTCACCCTCGGGAACCGCCGAGAGCGGTCCGGCGGTCCACGGCAGTCCGGTCCGTACGGGGGCGCCGAACGGGGCGTCCGGTGCGCGCTGGACCCAGGCCATCACGCTCTTGGTCGTGGGCACGTACACGTGGCGCCGGCCGGCCGTGTCCGTGGCGGTGACCGGGTCGCCCCAGAGCGGTTCCTTCGGGCGGCCGGAGCCGCCCAGGGATGCCCAGCCTCCGAAGGCGCCGCCGGCGGCCGACTGGGCGCAGGCGCGCAGGGTGCGCCGGGTATCGCGGACGTAGACGGTCATCCGGCCGGCACGGTCCAGGGCCACGGCCGGCGCGCTGATCGCCGAGCCGTCGGAGAGGTGGTCCGTGTCCGGGGTGCCCAGCGACCGCCACGGGGCGAACTCGCCGTCGGGCGCCGCCTGGACGGAGTAGACGACTTCGCGCTTGTAGTCCTGGGACTTGGTGCCCAGCGTGGTCCGGGTACCGAAGACCCCTACCCTGCCGTCCGGGAGCCGGACCGCCGTGGCGCCCGTGTCGATCCCGGTCCCGGCGAGGAAGCGGGGCCCCTGCCAAGGCGCCTTGAAGCCGCTGCGCGACCAGTAGGCCATCCGGCCGTCCAGCACGGTGAAGGCCCACAGCTTGCCGGGTGTGCCCTCGGTCATCCAGGAGCTGTTGGCGCCCCGGCTGTACCGGATGCTCCGGTTCCAGCCGGGCGTGTCGCCTTCGGGCCGGGTGGCCAGCTTGCGGTCGCCACAGCCGGCGGGGCTGCCGCACCAGTTTTTGAAGTCCATCCAGGCAAACGTCTTGAGGTAGACGAGCTTCTCCGCGGCGGTCTGCGGGTCGAGGGCCGGTGGCATGCCGGTGTTGGCGTAGCTCACGTAGTTCTGGATCGAGAAGTGCGGCCGATCCGTGGACTTCGCGTAGCGCTCGGCCGCGGCCTGCGCGAAGCGGGCGCCGTATATGTGGTCCTGGTGGTCGGCCTTGCCGGGGCCGGGCGTCGGGTCCTGCGTCCGAATGGTGGTGGGCCGGTACCGCGCGAAGACCGCCGCGATGGCCTCCACGACCTGGTCCTTGCTGTACGAGACCCCGGACTGCTTGACCGGCGTTTCCGAGCTCAGCTGGACGCCCAGCGAGGGGATCTTGTCGCTCCACAGCCTGCGCAGGCTGACCGGCACTTCCTCGCTGACCTTGCCGGCTTCCCGCAGCTGCATCCACACCAGGTTGACTTCGGGCCGCGCGACGAGGACGTCCACTTCGGCGCTCCCGCCGCCGACGGTGGGTATGGAGCGGCGCTGCCAGGCGCTGGCGCGGTTGCCCGTGGCCATCTGCGCGTAGGCGGCCCGTATGCCGTTCTGCCGGGCCTCCGCGTAGGCGGCGTGGTCGGGGGGGCGCACGGGGTCCTGCAGGGCACCCTTGTGGGCCTCGTTGTGGCCGTCGGACTCGCCGGCGGTGAGATAGACGGTGGTGACCTTGATGCCCGTCGATATGGCGCGGCTCACATCGGGGTTCATGAAGTAGAGGTCGTCGTCGGGATGCGCGACCACCTGGAGCACCGTGCCCTCGGTCACACTCGGGCGGTGCGCCGCGGGGGCCGCGGGCTCCGATATGGTCCCGTCGCCGTAGGCCCAGGTCGTCACCCCGACGGAGATGACGGTGAGCGTGGTGAGCACCGCCACGAGGCGGGTGCGGCGGGCCAGGGGCATCTGTGAAGCCTCGGGAATCGGTCGGGAGGGTGCGGAGTTGGGCTGCGGGGCGGGTCGGTGCCCCTTTGGTCCCACCGCTTTCCGGAGACGACCGGGCCCGATTATGCCTTCAGCGCGCGCGCCTGACACACCGTCATGTCCTATATTCCTCGACATGTGGCGACTTTCCCCCTACGGGCCAACTTGGGTAACTATGTCCATATTTCTCGGGAGTGAACTACCGCCCCGTACCCCGACGAACCGTGCCGCCCCCGCCGAGGTCGCAGGCCCGGCACATCCGGCTGTTCGCAGGGCTCGTCCCCTGGTGGCACAGGGGCGGTCTCGCCCCCGGCGCCTGACGCGGAGTCGACGGCCCGGTCGCGAGGCCTCCCTGGTGGTCGCGCGAGGAGGGGGGCCTTCCGTGTGATCGGATCCACACGACGGGCGTCCCCGCCCGAGGCCCTCGGACGGGCAGTCCGCCGCCGGCGCCTCCCTGAAATTTCTCGCGCGGTGCGCACCCGTCGCACCATGATCAACATACCGGGGCCAGGGGGGCTTGCGGCAAGACCCGGGGCGTGGCGGAGAATCACCGACCGAAGCCGGGGTCTCAGGGCCTTTGGTCCCTACCGATGTACCGAAACGGGAGTCGCCGAATGCGTGTGGTGTTGTCGACGTACGGGTCGCGCGGGGCCGTGGAGCCGATGGCGGGACTGGCGGTCCGGCTGCGGGAGTTCGGCGCGCAGGTGCGGCTGTGCGCGCCGCCCGACGAGGAGTTCGCCGTACGGCTGGCAGGGCTCGGTGTGGAGGTGGTGCCGACCGGCGGCCCGGTGCGCCCGCTGGTGACCTCGGTGACGCCGGGATCGGCCGAGGGGCTGGCGCAGCGGGCGGCGGATCTGATGGCCGCACAGTTCGACATCGTCGCCGCGGCGGCCGAGGGGGCGGACGTGCTGGTGGCGACCGGCCCACTGCCGGTCACCGCGGGCGCGCGATCGGTGGCCGAGAAGCTGGGGCTGCGGTACGTACACGCGAGCCACCAGCCGGTCAGCCTGCCGTCTCCCCACCGGCGGCCGCCCGCGCGGCGGGGGCAGCCGCTGCCGTCGGACGCCACCGACAACCAGGCGCTCTGGGACCTGGATGCCCGCATCGCGCACACCATGTTCGGCGAGGCGCTCGACACCCTGCGGGCGGCGGCCGGCCTGGCACCGGTGGACTCCGTCCGTGACTACGCCTTCACCGACCACCCGTGGCTGGCCACGGACCCGTTCCTCTCCCCGTGGCAGCCGACGGGACTCGGCGTGGTGCAGACCGGAGCGTGGTGCGCACCGGACGAACGCCCGCTCCCCGCCGAACTGGTGGACTTCGTGGACGACGGCCCCCCGCCCGTCTACGTGGGCTTCGGCAGCATGCCCCTGGGCGCCGTCGGAGAGGTCGCACGGGCGGCCGTCGAAGAGATCCGGGCGCGGGGCCACCGCACGGTCGTCTCCCGGGGCTGGGCCGGACTGACCCCGGCCGACACATGGGACGACTGTCTCCTCGTCGACGAGGTCAACCATCAGGCGCTCTTCCGCCGGGTGACCGCCGTCGTGCACCACGGCAGCGCGGGCACCACGACGACCGCCACCCTGGCGGGCGTGCCCCAGGTGGTGCTGGCGCAGGGTGCGGACCAGCCCTACTGGGCGGGCCGGGTCACCGACCTGGGCATCGGCGCGGCCCACGAGGGCCCGGCCCCCGCCGCCGGATCCCTGTCGGCCGCGCTGCACACGGCCCTGGCTCCCGAGACCCGCGCCCGGGCGGCCTCCGCGGCCGCCGCGGTCCGCACCGACGGGACGACGGTGGCCGCACGCCTGCTGCTCGAAGGGGTCGCCCCGACCGCTTGACCTCAAGTCCGATCGAGGTCCCGCCGTTGCTCCGGCGCGATCACCGGCGCACTGCCCGCCGCCGGCCGGGGCCCCGGGCGGGGGCCCCGGGCCGGGCCCGCCCTCATCCGGTCGGCCCAGTCGGACGGCGGGCCGAATCCGCAGGCCGGGGCCGTACGTTCCGCATCCCGTCGGGCACGCCGTCTATCCCGGCCCGCTGCGCGGATGGGAACCTGGGCCTGCCGCTCAGCCGAGCGCGGGCGCCCGCTCACCCCCGATCTCGTGGGCGCCCTTGCACCCACCCCGCCATCAAGGGAGTTCACCGCATGCAGACCCGTTTAGCCGATGACGCGCGCAAGCGAGTGGTGTGGGGGATAGCCCTCGTCCTGATCGCGGTCACGGCGCTCCTCGGGGTCAGGCCGGGGGCCGCCACGGCGACCGCCCTGCCCGCCCCGCCCGTACCCGCCCTCACCTGGGGCCCCTGTGCCGACGGCCAGGGCGACGGCTTCGAGTGCGCGACCGCCCAGGTGCCGCTGGACTACCGCAACCCCACGGGAAGCACGATCCCGCTGGCCGTCACCCGCCGGCTCGCGGCCGACCCGGCCCACCGCACCGGCGTCCTGGTGCTGCATCCCGGCGGACCCGGCAACTCCGGCGTGAACTTCGCCCGCAACAGTTACGCCGCGCTCCCCGCCGCCCTCCGTGACGGCTTCGACGTCGTCGGGTACGACATGCGGGGCGTGGCACGCAGCGGCCAGGTGGAGTGCTGGAACGACGCGGAGTACTCGGCCGCCGTCGACGCCGCGCGCGGCGTCCCCGGACCGGGAGCCCTGCAGACCGCCCTCCGGCAGGGCCAGGAGTTCGCCGCCGCCTGCCGGGAACGCGCCGGCGGCCTCGTGCCGTTCATCGGCACCGGGTCGAACGCCAAGGACCTCGACCTGCTGCGGCGCGCCCTCGGCGAGGAGACGCTCACCTTCTACGGCCGCTCCTTCGGCAGTTACGTCGGCACCGTGTACGCCGCCCAGTTCCCCCGGCGCGTGCGCGCCATGGTCCTGGACGGGGGCTACGATCCGCGCCGCTACGCCGACGTGCCGTACGCCTACGACGCCACGCAATTCACCGCGCTGGACGCGGCGGTCGGCCGGTTCCTCGACTGGTGCGCACAGAACGCCACCGCCTGCGGATTCGGCGCGGGCAAACCCCGCGAGGCCTTCGAACAGCTCAAGCGGGACCTCGACGCCGATCCGGTCATCACGCCGAGCGGACGCCCGGCCACCGGCTACACCCTCGCCTACCGCCTGATGTTCAACATCAACTCGGGCAAGGAGATCTGGCCCTACCTGGGCGAGGCGCTGGCCGCGGCCCAGGCGCACAAGACCTCCTTCCTGCTGTCGCCCCCCTCACCCGGGTCCTTCGACTTCCTCAACGTCAACCTCGCCGTCGAGTGCGCCGACCGGGTCTACCCGACCAGCCGGCTCCTCCTGGGCGGACTCGTCAGCGCGGAGGCGGCCTCGGCGCCCCTGCTCGGACCGCCCATCGGCCTGGGACCGCCCACCTACGACCACAACCACGCGCCCGCCTGCGCGCAGTGGCAGGCGGAACGCCCGAGCCGCTACGAGGGCTCCTACCGGGCCGCCGGATCCGCCCCGATCCTGGTCCTCGGCACGACCGGGGACCCGGACACCCCGTACCGCGATTCCGTGGCCCTGGCCGGGACCCTGGAGGCCGGACGGCTGCTGACCTTCGACGCCGAGGGTCACACCGCCTACAACCGGAGCGCATGCGTCAGCGCGCTCGTCAACGACTACCTGGCCACCCTGGCCCTGCCCGCACGGGGCACGGTCTGCGCGGACGAGACGCCCCCGGAGGCGCTCGGCCGACGCGCCACCGGGCCCGTGGAAGCAGACGAGACGAACGACGTGATCCCCACTCTGCGCTGACAGGGGGATCCGCCTCAGCCCCCCGCCTCGGCCCCCGCCTCAGCCGGCCGTCACCGGCGAGCCGGGGCGGGCCAGGCGGGCGAGGTAGCGGGCCAGTCCGGTCGCGTCCTCGCCCGCCCAGCCCACGTACCCGTCGGGCCGGACCAGGAAGAGCCCCTTGCCGTACGGCTCGTACGGTCCGATCCGGTGGACGTGCAGGAACTCCGCGCTCACGGGGGGCAGTTCGGCATCCGTGCCGACGGCCAGCAGGGTGAACTGCGGTCCCCGGAACAGGTCGAAGAGCCTGCGCCCGTCCGGCAGCGGGCCGTCGGGGGCCCGGTCCCCGGATTCCAGAGCGCCCGCGGCCCCCTCGGAGAGGGGGCCGCCCCGGTATCCCAGGCCGAGCTGGCGGGTGGCGCCGCCGCGTTCCTCCTGGCCGCGGTGGATCCGCGTGGACAGGCCCAGTACGTGCGCGGCGACGGGCTGACGCTCCTGCTCGTAGGTGTCCAGGAGCGCGGGGTCGGCTCCGTGGCGCAGGACCTGTCCGAGCTTCCAGCCGAGGTTGTAGGCGTCCTGCACGCTGGTGTTGAGACCCTGGCCGCCGGCGGGGGAGTGCACGTGCGCCGCGTCGCCCGCGAGCAGCACCCGGCCGTCGCGGAACCGGTCGGCCATGGCGGCGCGCGGCCTGAAGTCGGAGGCCCACCGGACCTCGGTGACGTCCTGCGCGTCCAGGTGGGTCAGGGCGGCGACCGCGGCGGGGACGTCGAGATCTGTGAGGTCGTCGGTCCGCGCGACGAACTGGTGCTCGTCGGTGCCGGGCAGCGGGCACAGCGCGGCGAAACCGCCGTCCGGGCCCGGGAACAGGTGCCAGTGGTCGCGGTCCAGCGCTCCGGGGCGCAGCCGGACGTCGGCCACGACCATCGGGGCGGGATCCACGGTCTCGCCGGTCATGCCGATGTCCAGGGCCTTGCGGACCGTGGAGCGGCCCCCGTCGGCGGCCACCAGGTAGGCGGCGCGCAGCACGCTGCCGTCCGAGAGGTACGCGCTCACCCCGTCGGCGTCCTGCTCGAAGCCGGTCAGGGCGGTGTCGAAGCGGACCCGGCCGCCGAGCCCGGTGAGGCGCTCGTACAGGATCTCCTGGGTGCGCCACTGGGGCAGGAGCCGGGCCCGCGGGTGCGGCTCGGTGTCCGTGGGGCCGCCGACGGCGGCGTCGCCGAGCATGTCGTGCTCGCCGACCGGCAGGCCGTCCTGCCAGATCTGCCCGAGGGGTGCGTGGGCGCTCGCCTCCCGCACCGCGTCCCCCACGCCGAGGTCGTCGAAGACCTCCAGGGTCCTGGGCTGAAGCCCCTTGCCCCGCGAGCCGGGGAAGAGGGTGCCGGCCCGCTCGACGACCAGCGCGTGGACGCCGCGGCGGGTGAGGTCCAGGGCCAGGGCCAGTCCCGTGGGGCCGGCGCCGACGACGAGCACGTCGGGAGCCCCGATTTCCTTAACGCTGTTAAGTTCGGTCATGGGCACGAGAATGTGCTTAACGCTGTTAAGTTGTCAAGGTGGTGAGAGAAGAACGAGAAGCAAAACCAGAACGGGTCCGGCTCGACCGGGCGACGGTGGCCGCCACCGCCCTGCGGCTGCTGGGCGACGTGGGCCTGGAGGGACTGACCCTGCGGGCCATCGCCAAGGAGCTCGACGTCAAGGCGCCCGCCCTGTACTGGCACTTCAAGGACAAGCAGGCCCTGCTCGACGAGATGGCCACCGAGATGTTCCGCCGGATGACGGCGGACCTGGACGCGGCCCGTCCCCCCGACGACTGGAAGCAGGCACTGGAGGCCGCGATGCGGGGCCTGCGGGGGCACCTGCTGCGCTACCGCGACGGCGCCAAGGTCTACAGCGGTACGCACTTCACCGACATCAGCTACGCCGCTCCGATGGAGGCCCACCTGCGGACGCTCGTCGCGGGCGGCTTCACGGCTGCCGGGGCGGCCCGGGCCTGGTTCACCGCGTACAGCTACACCATCGGGTACGTGATCGAGGAGCAGTCGATGGGCCCCCTGCCCGGCTCGGACGGGGAGGGCTACGACCTGGAGGCCCGCGCCGAACGGCTCGCCGGCTTCCCGCTGACGGCCGAGGCGGGCCCGGAGATGTTCCGCGATCAGGACGCCGGCTTCGAAGCGGGCCTCGCGGCGGTGCTCGCGGGCATCGCCACGACCCTGCTCCCGCCGGCCGCGCGGCCGGCCCCGCAGGGCCCGTAGGCCCCGTCCGTCGTGCCGGCCCCGTCAGGGCGCCGGGGCGGCGACCCCCGCGCCCCGGGCCTCGCGCCGGTGCGCGGGCGCCGGCGCGGTGATCATGAGGGCGGCCGCGGCGGCGCCCAGCAGCATGATGCCGGCCGCCCACCAGAGCGCGACCCCGAAGCCGTGCACCACGCCCTGGGCCTCGACCAACCGCTGCGCCGGGGACACGGAGGCGCCGTCGGCGGCCTGCGCCGGTCCCGCGCGGTGTGCGGCGACGTAGGCCGTCGCGGCCGTGCTCGCGATGGTGTTCAGGAGCGCCGTTCCGATCGCGCCGCCCACCTGCTGGGCCGTGTTGACCGTGGCGGAGGTGATCCCGGAGTCCTTGCGCGCCACGCCCTGGGTGGCCGTCGACATCACGGGCATGAAGACCAGGCCCATGCCGAACCCGAGGACCAGCATCGCGGGGAGCACGTGGGTCGCGTACGAGGAGTCCACTGTCAGCCGCGTGAGCAGGACCAGGGCCACGGTGGCCAGGAGCAGCCCGGGGACGATCAGCGAGCGGGGCGCGAGCCGGTCGAGGAAGCGCGCGGAGACCTGGGTCGCACCGGTGATGATCGCCAGCGTCATGGGGAGGAAGGCCAGCCCGGTCTTGACGGGGGAGTAGCCGAGGATCAGCTGGAAGTAGTAGGTCATGAACAGGAACAGGGCGAACAGGCCGATGGTCGCCAGAGCCATGGTGAGCAGGCAGCCGGCCCGCGTCCGGTCCCCGATGATGTGCGGCGGAAGCATGGGGTCGCTCGCCCGCGCCTGCCACCAGGCGAACGCGGTGAGCAGGGCGGCCCCGCCGGCGAGGAGGCCGAGGACCGGGCCGTCGGACCAGCCGCGCGGTTCGGCCTCGCTCAGCCCGAAGACGATGGCCGCGAGCCCGCCGCACCCGAGGATCGCACCCGGGACGTCGAGCTTCGCTCCCGTACGCCCCGTGCCGCGCAGGAAGGCGAAGGCGCCGAGGACCGCGACCGCGGCGATGACCACGTTGACGTAGAGGCACCAGCGCCAGTTCAGGTACTCCGTGAGCAGGCCCCCGGCGATCAGGCCGACGGCGCCGCCGCCGCTCGCGATCGCCGCGAACACGCCGAAGGCCTTGGCGCGTTCCCTGGGGGTGTCGAAGGTGGTGGCCAGCAGCGACAGGGCGCACGGCGCGAGCAGCGCCGCGAAGACGCCCTGCAGTGCCCGGGCCGCGAAGAGCATCCCGGGTCCGCTCGCCGCGCCGCCCAGGGCGGAGGCGAGGGCGAAGCCGCTCAGGCCGATGACGAACGCACGCCTGCGGCCGATGAGGTCCGCGAGGCGCCCGCCCAGCAGGAGCAGACCGCCGAAGGCCAGCGAGTAGGCGGTGATCACCCACTGCCGGTTGCCGTCCGACATCCCCAGATCGCGCTGGGCGGAGGGAAGGGCGATGTTCACGATCGTGGCGTCGAGCACGACCATCAGCTGGGCCAGCCCGATGACGGCCAGCGCCCACCAGCGCCGGGGATCGGGAGGTCCCGCCGGTGCGCCGCCGGCGGGCCGGGACGGGGCTTCGGGCATCGGGCCGGATGAGGTTCCGCTGGCGGACGTCATGCGGCCAGCCAAACACGGTTCGTGACGGTCAGCCCGCCTGGAGGTCCGCCGGTGGGACCCTGCGGTCGGGATCGGAGCGTCCGGAGCGTCCGGACCGGTGAGCGGGGAGCCGGGGTCGTCGGCGCTGGGCGCGGCCCCGGGCCGCACCCGCGCCGACCGGCGCGGACGCCGCCCGCTGCCGCCGGACATGGAGCCTGCGGATGGCGGCGTACGCGGCGACGGTGGCGAGACTCGCGGCGCACCAGGCGCCGAGGATCAGCAGGATCGTGCTGAGGACGGCCACGGGGACTCCTCGGGTGTGGAACGACACCACTACGACGAGCCGGGCAATTGTTGCTCGCCGTGACCGTCCAGTACCCCGGGGAGACGGAGTTCACGCGCCCGTCATGCCCGTTTCCGTCCCTCCCGCTCCGGACCTGGCCGCTCCGGTCCCGCCCGCCCCGGCGCCCGGCGCGGACGCCGCTACGGTGCGATCGGCAGCTGCCGCTTGTGCTCGGTCAGGCGGTAGCGGCGGACGATCGTCTCGAAGGGGCGCTCCCCGACCGGCTTGCCCTCCAGGAAGTCGTCGATCTCGTCGTAGGTGACGCCCAGCGCGTCCTCGTCGGCCTTGCCCGGGTCCAGGGTCTCCAGGTCCGCGGTGGGCGTCTTCCAGACCAGCTCGGCCGGTGCGCCCAGGACGTCGGCGCAGGCCCGTACCCGGCGCTTGGTCAGCCCGGTCAGCGGTACCACGTCGGCCGCGCCGTCGCCGAACTTGGTGAAGAACCCGGAGACAGCCTCGGCGGCGTGGTCGGTGCCGACGACCAGGCCGTCGTGCGCGCCGGCCACCGCGTACTGGGCGATCATGCGCTGGCGGGCCTTGATGTTGCCCTGCACGAAGTCCTGGTGGTGGGCGTCGCGGAAGACGGTCCCGCCGGCCAGTGAGGCGGACAGCGCCGCGTCGCTCGCGGGCTTCACGTCCACGGTCAGCACCCGGTCGGCGTTGATGAAGCCGAGGGCGAGCTGGGCGTCCCTCTCGTCGGCCTGGACCCCGTAGGGCAGTCGCATGGCGTAGAACGTCGCCTCGTGCCCGGCCGCGCGGACCCGCTCCACGGCGAGCTGGCAGAGCCTGCCGGCCGTCGTGGAGTCCACGCCGCCGCTGATCCCGAGGACCAGGGAGCGCAGGCCGGTGGAGGTGAGCCGCTCGGCCAGGAACGCCACCCGGCGCTCGATCTCCCGCTCGGCGTCGAAGGCGTCGGTGACCAGGAGCTCCCGGGCGATCTCCTGCTGCAGGGCGGTGGACGCCGGCTGGCTCACGGCTGCTCCTCATGATGGTTCGTCGGATCGCGGTGCGATGCGCTGTCCCGCCGACCCTAACCGAGCGCGCGGGTGAGCCGCGTCTCACCCTCGTGGCGGCGCTTGTCTATGCAACGAGTTGCATAGAAAGATCGGGGCATGGCACTTGAGCACGCGATCCTCGTCTCCCTGCTGGAACAGCCGGGTTCCGGATACGAGCTGGCCCGCCGGTTCGACCGGTCCATCGGCTACTTCTGGACCGCCACCCACCAGCAGATCTACCGCGTGCTCAACCGGATGGAGGCCGACGGCCGGCTCGACGTCCGCGAAGTGCCCCAGCTGACCCGGCCGGACAAGAAGGAGTACTCCGTCACCGCGACCGGCCGCGCCGCCCTCTCGGCCTGGCTCCACGAGCCGGTCCAGGCCGACACGGTCCGCCACGAGCTCGCCGTGAAGATCCGCGGCGCGGCCTTCGACGATCCGGCCGCCCTGATCCGCGAGGTCGAGCGGCACCACCGCACGCACGCCGACCGGCTCACGCACTACCTGGCGGGACAGCTCCGCGATTTCACCGGACCCGAGGCTCCGGCCCCGGACCCCTCCGACGCCGGGCGGGAACTCCAGCACGTCGTGCTCCGCGGCGGCATCGCCTACGAGCGCATGCAGCTGGCCTGGCTGGAGGACGTACTGGCCACCCTCCACCGCCTGACGGCCCCCTGAACCGGCGCCGCCGAGCGCTCCCTGCTCCTCCCTCTTTCTCCTGCTCCCTCGTCACCCCTCATCCTCCGACCGGAAGGCGAACGCCCATGAGCGACCAGCTGCTGTTCAACCCGCGCACCTACGACCCCGCGCACTTCGACCCCGAGACCCGCCGGCTGCTGCGCGCGACCGTCGACTGGTTCGAGGAGCGCGGCAAGCGCCGGCTGATCGAGGACTACCGCACCCGCGCCTGGCTGGGCGACTTCCTCGCGTTCTCCGCGAAGGAGGGCCTCTTCGCGACCTTCCTGACCCCGGAGCCGGCCGCCGGCCAGGACGGGACCGACAAGCGCTGGGACACCGCGCGCATCGCCGCCCTCAACGAGATCCTCGGCTTCTACGGCCTCGACTACTGGTACGCGTGGCAGGTGACCATCCTCGGTCTCGGCCCCGTCTGGCAGAGCGACAACGCCGCCGCCCGCGAGCGCGCCGCCCAACTCCTCGACGCGGGCGAGGTGTTCGCCTTCGGCCTGTCCGAGAAGACCCACGGCGCGGACATCTACAACACCGACATGCTGCTGGAGCCGTATGCCGACGGTGACGGTGCGGGCGGCTTCCGGGCCACCGGCTCGAAGTACTACATCGGCAACGGCAACGCCGCCGGACTCGTCTCCGTCTTCGGCCGCCGCACCGACATCGAGGGCCCGGACGGCTACGTCTTCTTCGCGGCCGACAGCCGCCACCCCGCGTACGACGTGGTGAAGAACGTCGTCGACTCCTCCAAGTACGTCAGCGAGTTCCGCCTCACGGACTACCCGGTCGGCGCCGATGACGTCCTGCACACCGGTCGCGCCGCCTTCGACGCCGCCCTCAACACCGTCAACGTCGGCAAGTTCAACCTCTGCACCGCCTCGATCGGCATCTGCGAGCACGCGATGTACGAAGCCGTCACCCACGCGCAGGGCCGCATCCTCTACGGCCGCCCCGTCACCGCCTTCCCGCACGTGCGGCGCGAGCTCACCGACGCGTACGTCCGCCTCGTCGGGATGAAGCTGTTCAGCGACCGGGCCGTCGACTACTTCCGCTCCGCCGGACCCGACGACCGCCGCTACCTCCTCTTCAATCCGATGACCAAGATGAAGGTGACCACGGAGGGCGAGAAGGTCATCGACCTGATGTGGGACGTCATCGCGGCCAAGGGCTTCGAGAAGGACACCTACTTCGCCCAGGCGGCCGTCGAGATCCGCGGCCTGCCCAAGCTGGAGGGCACGGTCCACGTCAACCTGGCGCTCATCCTCAAGTTCATGCGCAACCACCTGCTGGAACCGGCCGACTACGCCCCCGTCCCGACCCGCCTCGACGCGGCCGACGACGCCTTCCTGTTCCGCCAGGGCCCGGCCCGGGGCCTTGGATCCGTACGGTTCCACGACTGGCGCCCGGCCTACGACGCGTACGCCGCCGTGCCCAACGTCGCCCGGCTGCGCGAGCAGGCCGACGCCCTCTGCGCGTTCGTCGAGACCGCCGCCCCCGACGAGCGGCAGAGCCGCGACCTCGACCTCCTCCTGGCGGTGGGCCAGCTCTTCGCCCTGGTGGTGCACGGCCAGCTCGTCCTGGAGCAGGCCCGCCTGACCGGCCTGGACGAGGACGTGCTGGACGAGCTCTTCGGCGTCCTCGTACGGGACTTCTCCGCGCACGCCGTCGAACTGCACGGCAAGGACTCCGCCACCGCGGACCAGCAGGCCTGGGCGCTGGGAGCGGTCCGCCGCCCGGCCGTGGACGCGGACCGGTCGGCGCGCGTGTGGGCGCGGGTGGAGGCGCTGGCGGGTGCGTACGAGATGAAGCCCTGACGCCTGGCTCGATCTGGCTGACCGGGTCCCGGATCGCGTGCAAGTGATCGTCTGAGGATCGAGCCGAACCCGCACCTCCTACCCGCCGTAGGGGTGCGGGTTCGGCCGTAGGCCGTCCTGGGTTTCCCGCGCTAACCGATGGCCTCGAAGGAGGCGACGAGGTCGGTGGGGGAGGGCAGCGCGGCAATCTCCGCCCGAGTGGCGGCGGCCCCCTTGCGGAGGGCCTCGTCGGTGAGCAGGCGTTCGAGCAGACCGGCGTCCACCGCGTCGCCGGTCGTACGGAGGGCGAAGCCCAGGCCGGTCGCGGCATCGGTGTTCATGAAGTGGTCGGCGCCCTGCGGGAGGATCAGCTGCGGGACGCCCAGGGCGGCGGCGGTGAGCATGGTGCCGGCGCCGCCGTGGTGCACGATCGCGTCCGCGGTGTCCAGGAGCTGCGCCAGGGGCACCCACGGCAGCGCCCGGACGTTGTCGGGAAGCGTGCCGAGCGGGCCCAGATCGGTGTCGCCGACCGCGAGCAGGAACTCGGCGTCGACGGACGCCGCCTCGGCGATCACCCGGGTGACCGGGTCGACGCCCGCGAACGCGGTCACCACGGTCCCGAGGGTGACGGCGATTCGGGGCCGGGAGCCACGGGCCACGAGATCGCGCGGAATCGAACCGCCACCGTTGTGCGGCACGTACCGGACGCGCCAGCCCGTGCCGTCTCCGCCGAGGGAGGGCGGAACGACGTCGAGGACGGTGTGGGTGGCCGGGCCTTCCACCCCACGGGCCCGATACTCGTCCGCCAGCAGTCCGGCGAGCCGGCCGACCATGCCGAAGCCGGACATCACGCCGAAGTTGTGGACCACGGCCGGTATGCCGAGGGCCGCGCAGACCAGGGGAGCGGCGGCTTGGAAGGCGGCGTGGACGATGACGTCGGGCCGCCAGGCGGTGGCGAGTGCGAACAGGTCGTCGATGGTGACCCGCCCGTGTTCGGCGAAGCCGGCCGCGGCGATCCGCTCGGTGTCCTCTGGGCTGTTGCCGTCCGTGATGAACTGCAGGTCCGAGCCGTTCGAGGCACGCTTGAAGGCCTCCAATAGCGTCGAGCCGTCACCGATCCCCACGGTGGGCAGGCCGGACTGCCGCATCTGGTCGTACGGGGCCGAAACCGCGAACAGCACCTGGTGCCCGGCGGCCTGGAGCGCCTGGGCGGTCGGCACCATGGGGAACAGATGGCCCACCGAAGCGGGGCCGGTGAAGAGGACGCGCACGCTGACACTCCTTGGGTCGAACCGTGAATTTCTGCTCGTTCAAGGCCACTTGAGGGTTCTGGCACCTGTTCGAACGAATCCGCGCGCGCCTCGGTTTCCACTGACATGATCGAATTTCGGCCTATTGCGGCGGGCCCTGTACGAGGAGGCGGGCCGCAGCGTGGTCCGCGCGGTCCACCTCGTCCGACGCGTCGATGTAGCCGTAGGCGTCGTCGCCGACGGGGATCCGCAGCGGCGTGGGGCCCTCGGCGGTGACGATGTCCAGGACCCGCGCGGCGAAGTACTCCGGGGCTCCGGTCTCGGGGCTGTCCGCGAGGCCCCGGGCCCCTTCGAGCATCTCGCGGTTGGTGGCGTCGTAGGCGGGGACCCGGTGGGCGGCCTCGGCCATGGAGGTTCCGTAGCGCGTCGCGAACATGCCCGGTTCGATGACGGTGACGCGGATGTTGTGGGGCGCGGCCTCCATCGCGAGGGTCCGGCTCATGCCTTCGAGGGCGTGCTTCCCGGCGGTGTAGGCGGCCAGCCCGGGGAAGGCCATCCGTCCGACCACGGAGGAGACGTTGAGGATGTGGCCGTGCCCCTGGGCCCGCATCAGCGGCAGGACGAGGCGCGCGAGCCGCCAGGGGCCGACGACCAGGGTCTCCAACTGGTCGCGGAGTTCGGCGTCCGAGACCTCCTCGACCGCGCCGAACAGTCCGACGGCGGCGTTGTTGACGAGGACGTCGATGCCGCCCAGGCGCTCGGCCGCGATGCGGACGGCTTCCTCGCAGGAAGCGTCGTCCCGCAGTTCGAGCGGGATCGGGACGATCCGCCCGGGCCAGGCGGCGGCCAGATCCTCCAGGTCGGCGGTCTTGCGGGCGGTGACGGCCAGTTCGTCCCCGGCCCCGGCCGCCGCGGTGGCGAGGGCGTGCCCGAGCCCCGAGGAGCATCCCGTGATCAGCCAGCGTCGTCCCATGGTTCCCCCGTGATGGCCGAGTTGCTGCGGATGTTGACGGCAGTTCATGTTCGGGGCGGATCCGGTCCGCGGTCATCCCCGCTGCGGGGGCGCGCGGAGGCGCGCAGGCGCACGTCCGGGCCCGCGCACGCGCCGGGCGGGCCCCGCGGGCCCTCCGCACGGGTCAGGAGTCCGTGCGGAGGAAGAAGTGATGGCCCGCGAACGGGACCCCGTCGGGGAGTCGTTCGCTCCGGGGCCGGACCAGACCGAGCGTGAGCAGCGCCAGGCGTTCCGCGATCAGCGAGAGCGAAACGACGTAAGGGCCCGCCAAGGGTTCGCGGTCGGAGCGCTAGGCCGTTTCCTTCGGATCATCTGATCGTTGGTTGATGTGTGTCGTTAACTGATGCCCAGTGGGCACGGATTGAGCCGTTGCTGCCGGACCGGACACCGAAGCGGGGCGGACGGTGGCGTGATCACCGGCAGGTGATCGACGCGATCGCGTTCAAGTACCGCACCGGCACACCGTGGATGGAGCTCCCCGAGCACTTCGGCTCGTGGAAGGGCGCCCACAACCGCCTGCGGAAATGGGCCGCCGACGGCACCTGGGAGAAGGTCTTCACCGCCCTGCTCGCCCAGGCCGACGCCGAAGGCGACCTCGACTGGGTCGTCGCGGTCGACTCCACCGTCGTCCGAGCCCATCAGCACGCCGCCGGGGCCCGTCAAAAGGGGCCCCGGCCGGCGAGCCGGACGACCATGCCCTTGGACGTTCCCGCGGCGGGCTGACCACCAAGATTCACCTCGTCGCAGACGGCCGCTGCCGGCCGCTGGCCTTCGTCCTCACGCCCGGCCAGGCCGGTGATGCACCCGCGTTCACCCAGGTCATGGCTCGCTTACGGGTGCCCCGGCCTGTCGGACGGCCACGGACCACACCGGAGACGGTCCTGGCAGACAAGGCCTACTCGTCCCGCGGGATCCGGGCCCATCTCCGTCGGCGCGGGATCCGCGCCGTGATCCCGCAACCTGCCGACCAGGCCGCCAACCGCAAGCGCCGCGGCAGTGGTGGCGGTCGTCCTCCGGCCTTCGACCGTGAGACCTACAAGCACCGGAACACCGTCGAACGCTGCATCAATAAGCTCAAGCAGGGGCGCGGGCTGGCCACTCGATACGACAAGACCGCCACCATCTACCTCGCCGGACTCCACCTCGCCGCCATCTTCATCTGGTCAGCGAGGTGATCCGAAAGGAACCGCTTCGTCGCCGGCGCCGGTGGGCTCGTCGATCGGCCAGGCGATTTCCAGGCGGTTGCCCGGGTCGTCCGGTGTCCCGGTCCACCGGCGGTAGACCATCCGGGCCGGCCCCGCGAAGGCGAAGTCGTGCTCGGTGATCCAGTTGGCGACGGCGTCGTACGCGCCGAGGATCTGCGGGAACGCGGCGTCCGCTCCCTCGACCTCCGTGCAGGCGAGGGTGCTCTCGGGCAGCTCGCGCACGATCATGCCCTCGGGCAGGTCCGTGGGCTGCGCGCCGTCCTCCCAGAACGGCAGGCACGCCTCGACGAGCGTCTCGTTCTCGTTGTCGCACACTCCGTGGAAGCGGACGAAGGCGGGCCCGGTGAAGGTGAGCGGGCCGCGGCCGGCGACCTCGTACATCTCCTGATAGGCACCGCGAAGGAAGGCGTCGAGCCCGGAGTTGTCCAGGGTTGCCCCGCGGACGAGGATCCGTTCGGCGGCGCCCTGGCGGACGGTGACATGGTGGGTCATCTCTGCTCCTTCGGTCAGTCGGCTCAACAGGCTGTGGACCAAGGAACGCTGTACCTCCAGCCGCCGTTCGGCCGCCCGCAGACGCGCCTGCAGAGCGGCGACCAGCTCATCCTCGCCGCCACCGAGCAGCTGGCGCACCTCCTCGACCGGGATGTCCAACTGCCGCAGCGCCCTGATCGACTGCGCCGTACGCACCTGATCACGCCAGAAGTACCGGTAGCCACTCACCGGATCGACGAACGCCGGCACCAGCACGCCACTGGCGTCGTAGTGCCGAAGCGCGGTGACCGAGAGGCCGCTGGCCTGCGAGAACTGCCCGATCGGCAGCAGGTTTCTCTTGTCCATGGCATTGACTGTGCCGTCTCTCGTAACCCGAGAGTCAAGCCCGTCCTCGAATGATGGCTGCACCGCCATCGCCAAGATGCGCCCGGCCATCCCCACGCGCCGAAGTTCCGCGACGGCCTGATCCGAAAGACACGGCCTAGGCGAGCGGGGCCGTTCCTGCCGCGCCCGGGCCCGCCGCGCTGCCGCCGGCCCGGGCGGCGCGGCGCAGGCGGGACCTGGCCGGATCCTGAGGGGAGTACGAGGACGTGCCGGTGTGTTCGCGCGGGTTCGGGCGGACGAACAGGGTGACGGTGACCTTCTCGGTGAACCCGTTGCGCCGCATCATCGCCGCGGAGGACGCGTTGCCGCTCTCCACGTCGGTGATGATCCGGGACGCTCCCGCGGCGAAGAGCGCGGCGCAGCAGTGCTCGACCAGGGAACTCGCGACTCCGCGACCGCGGGCGCGTTCCTCCAGGGCGATCCACTCCAGGTAGCCCCAGTCCTCGCGCTCGTCGTAGGACAGTGATCCGAGGACGAAGCCGAGCAGTCCCTCCTCGTCGCGGGCGATCCAGCAGGCGTCCGGCTGGGCGTCCCAGTGCGCGGCCACCGAAGACAGTGACCAGGACGTGTAGGGCATCGCCTTCACGTCGAAGGCCCGGTAGCCGAGATCGAGAACGGCATCGAGGTGGGTCAGTCGCAGGGGGAGGGTCTCGACTTCACTCATGAACTCGATGATGACATAGGTGCATATGTCTGCCCGTCACCTGAGGGAGAGGGCCTCGGGGTCCGCCGTCGGATCCTGGGCGTACTCCAGGGCCTCCGCCTCCGCCTCCGCCGGCGTCTTCGGGCCACGGGCCAGGACGTAGAGGAACAGGACGCCCATGACGGCGACGCCCGCCCACATGGCCTGCTGCCAGCCCTCGACGAAGGACTGCCGGGCGGCGTGGACGAGGGCCTGCGCCTGGGGGCCCGCACCGTGCGCTGCCTCGACGGCGTTGGCGAGGCCCTCCCGCGCGGCGTCGGCGGCGCCCTGCGGGATGCCCTGGAGCCGCTCGTCGACGGCATCGCGGTAGCCGGCCGACAGGAGCGCTCCGAGCAGGGCCACTCCCAGCGCGGTGCCGAACTCGCGGGTGACGTCGTTGAGCGCGGAGGCCACGCCCTGGCGCTCCCGGGGCAGGGAGCCGGTGATGGCTTCGGTGGAGGGCGTCATCGCCAGGCCCATGCCGATGCCCATGGCGAGCATGCCGGGAAGGACGGACAGGTAGCCGCCGTCGACGGAGACGATGCCCGCCATGAGGGCGAGGCCGGCGCCGGCGAGCAGGATGCCGGCCGCCATGGCGCGGCGGGCACCGGTGCGCGCGGCCAGCCGGGGAGCCAGGCCGGAGGCCAGCATCATGGCCACGGCCATGGGCATCAGCGCGAGCGTGGAGATGAGGCCCGACCACCCGAGAACGGCCTGGAAGAAGGGGAAGAGCACCACGAAGATCCCCGCCTGCACACCGAAGACGGTCAGCAGGGTGAGGGAGCCGCCGGCCAGCCCGCGCTCGCGGAACAGCCGTACGTCGAGCAGGGCGGCGTCCCGGAGACGAACCTCCCGGACCACGAAGGCGACGGCGGCGAGCAGCCCGGCGACGAGGCCGGTCAGGGTGGTGGGATCGGACCAGCCGCGCTCCGGCCCTTCCTGGAGGGCGAAAATGAGGCCGGCCACGGCGACGACCGAGGTCAGCGCGCCGACGGTGTCGTACGCATGCCCGGGGGTCTCGCGGGAGTCGGGGATCACGCGCAGCGACATGACCAGGGCCACGACGGCCAGGGCGACGGGCAGCACGAAGAGGTAGCGCCAGTTCGCCACGTCCACGAGCGTCGCGGAGAGGAACATGCCGAGGACGCCGCCGCCTCCGGCGACCGCGGTCCACACACCGATGGCCCGGCCGCGCTGCTCCTCGGGGAAGGTGGAAGTGATCACGGCGAGGGTGATGGGCATGATCATCGCGGCGCCCACACCACTGAGCAGGCGTGCGGCGAGCATGACCTCCGTGGACGGGGCGAGGCCCGCGACGGCGCCGGCGACGCCGAAGACGGCCAGGCCGGCGATCAGCGTGGGCTTGCGGCCCAGCCGGTCCCCGAGTGCTCCGAGCGGGAGCAGCAGGGCGGCCAGCGTGAGGGTGTAGAGGTTGATGATCCACAGGACGGTGCTCTGCGAGGCGCCGAACTCGACGGCGAGGTCGGGCTGGGCGACGTTGAGCCCGGAAACCGAGGCGATGACGGCCATCAACGCGATGCATACGGTGATCAGGACGGTGCGCAGCCGGCGTGCGTCCGGCCGGTCTTGGCTGTCGGCGCCGCCGGGTCCTTCGGCGGCTGCCTCCCGTGGGGGCTGGTGCGAACTCATGGTTTCCTCCCGGAAAAGGGCATGCGGAAGGCAGCGCCGGACCAGGTCCGGCGCTGCCGGGGTGGGGTGGGGCGGGAGCGGGCGTTCGCGCGCCCGCCGGGCGTCGGGCGTCGGGCCGTAGTGGGCCTCAGGCGGTGGCGGTGGTCCCTGCCGGGGCGAGGGCCGCGACTGCCGCGTCGGTGTCGGCGACGGCGAGGAGCGCGTTGACGTGGGCGCCGGCCAGCGCCCCGGCCGCGGCGGAGGCCCCGACCTGGGCGATCGGGTCGGTGACGTTGCCGGCCACCCACACCCCGGGCACGTCGGTGGCGCCGGCCGCGCCGGAGATGAAGCGACGGCCGCCGCCGGGCAGTTCCTCCATCGGCAGGCCCAGGCCCGACAGTCCCTCGGTACGGGCCACGAGCGTGGTCGCCACCGCGAGGACGCGGCGGTCGACGACCCGGCCGTCGGCCAAGCGCACGCCGCGGATGCCGCCGTCGGCGTCCCCCACGACCTCTTCGACCGGGGTGTCGATGACGCGGATGGTGCGTGCGGCGAAGCGCGTACGTGTCTCTTCGTCCAGCTCGGTGCCGTCCGTGAAGTAGACGAGGTCGTCGGTGAGCTGACGGAACAACAGGGCGTGGTGGACCGATGCGGGGCCGGTGGCGAGGACGCCGATCGGCTCGTCGCGCACCTCCCAGCCGTGGCAGTACGGGCAGTGCACCACGCTGTGGCCCCAGTGCTCCGCCAGTCCGGGCAGCTCGGGCAGGACGTCGCGCAGACCGGTGGCCACCAGCAGGCGGCGCGCCGTCAGGACGCGGCCGTCGGTCAGGGTGACGGTGAAGCGCAGGTCGCCGTCGGCGGACGGATCGGCGTGCTCGGCGGCGCAGACCTCGCCGGAGACGACGAGGCCGCCGTAGCGGCGCACTTCCTCACGGCCCCGCCCGTACAGTTCCGCCGGCGGGGTGCCGTCCAGGCCGAGCAGGCCGTGCACGCCTTCGGCGGGCGCGTTGCGGGGGGTGCCGCTGTCGATCACGACGACCGAACGGCGGGAGCGGGCGAGCATCAGCGCGCCGTTCAGACCGGCGGCGCCGCCGCCGATCACCACGGCGTCGACGGTCCCGTCCGGCAGTGCGTCGGTCGCGTGGGCGGTGGTCGTCGCGGACATGGCGTCGGTTTCCCTTCGGGAGGTTTCGTGCCGGCCCCGTGGTCCGGGGCCGTCTGCGTACGACGCTAACCGCGACTTGCAGGGCGGGCATACAATGTTGCCTATGACGCAAGAAGACGGCGATCTGGACAGCCTGGTACGCAAACGCATCCGCGCGCTGCGGGTGGCGCAGGGCTGGTCCCTGGAGGAACTGGCCACGCGTGCCCGGCTCAGCCAGTCCACGCTCAGCCGCATCGAGAACGGCCAGCGCCGCCTGGCGCTGGACAGCCTGGTCACGCTCGCCCGCGCGCTCGACACCACCTTGGACCAGCTCGTGGAGACCGCGACCGACGATGTCATCACCAGTCCGATGATCGACGCCGCTCGCGGGCAGATGCGCTGGCCGATCAAGGGGGAACCGGGGATGACGGTCATCCGCCAGCGCATGACCGAGCCGCCACCCGACAACCCCTCCCGGATGCGCGCGCACCCCGGGCGCGAATGGCTCGTGGTCCTGTCCGGTACCGCGATCCTGTTGCTGGGGCACCGCCGCTTCCGCATCGAGACGAACCAGGCGGCCGAATTCCCCACGATGATGCCGCACGCGATCGGCGCCGAGGGGGGACCGTGCGAGATCCTGGGGATCTTCGACCGGGACGCCCGCCGCGGCCACCAGAGGGACAACGGCATCGGTGACGGGGGAGGCGACGGGAACGGCGAAGGCGCCGGTCAGGGGCCGGATCATTGACGAGGCGCGGGCGGGCGGCTCCTTGAGGTCCTCCATGTCCTCCATGTCCTCCAGGTCGGTCCTGGCTCCCCCTGCCCCGTACGGGTTGTCGGGCGCGGGCGTCTTGCGCGTCCTGGGGGCCCCGAGGCCATCTTCTTGCCTAACCGGCAAGATTGCATGCGGCAAGCGCATGGGCGTCCTACCGTGGATCCATGACCCACGCACAGCACGCACCGCAGCACGGCCACGCCCAGCACGCCGGCCACGGCCCCCACGGCCATGACCACGCCCAGGTCGACGCCCATGCCCACCACGACGCCCACGCCCACCACGAGGCCGACGGCCAGGCGGAGATCCTCGACCTCGACGCGGAAGTACTCGCCGAGCACATCGCCGACATCACCACCTGGCTGCCCCTGCACGAGCCCCCTCGCCACATCGTGGACCTGGGCTGCGGCACGGGAGCCGGCACCTTCGCCCTGCTCGACCGCTTCCCCGACGCGCACGTCACCGCCGTCGACTCCTCGGCGGCGCACCTGCTGCGCCTGCGCGAGAAGGCGTGCGCCCGAGGCGTCGAGGACCGCGTCCGCACCGTGCAGGCCGACCTCGACGAGACCGAGTGGCCCGAACTCGGTACGCCGGACCTGGTGTGGGCCTCGGCCTCGATGCACCACATGGCCGACCCGGACCAGGCCCTGCGCACGGTCCGGGAACTGCTCGCCCCCGGCGGGCTGTTCGCCGTCGTCGAGCTGGCGGGCTTCCCGCGCTTCCTGCCCGAGGGTGCCCCCGAAGGCCGGCCCGGACTGGAGGAGCGCTGCCACACCGCGAGCGAGTGTCACCACGCCGAGCACGTGCCGCACCGCGGCGCCGACTGGGGGCCGAAGCTCACCGCGGCCGGATTCGCCCTCGACGGCGACCGCGTGATCGACGTGAACATCGAGGGCTCCCGCAGCGAGGCGGTCGGCGCGTACGCCCTCAGCAGCCTGCAGCGCCTGCGCCGCAGCATCGTCGACACCCTCGTGCCCGAGGACCTCGCCGCGCTCGACCGGCTGCTCGACACCGACGGCCCGGAGAGCATCCTGCGCCGCGACGACCTCGCCGTGCGCACCGAACGCTCCGTCTGGGCCGCACGCCGCAAGAACTGACCCGTCCCTCTACGGCCGCCCCGTCCCCTCCGCGGCCGATCCGTCCCGCTCCACGGCTGCCGACCGCGTGCACCCACCGGCCGATGCCCACCGGCCGACTCCCCGAGGCGACCCCCGCCCGCGCGCGGGGGTGTCGCTCGCGGACCGGCCGGAGCCGTCCGCCTAGCCTGCTCGGGTGGCACGAACCCGGCTGTACCGCGATGGTGTCCTGGCCCTGGAGGGGTTCCCCACCCAGGACCTCTCCGCATACGCGGGGCGGCCGGACTGCCACGTCTGGCTGGACCTCTGCGATCCCACCGCCGCGGACTTCGACCTGATCACCGAGCAGTTCGGGCTGCACGAACTGGCCGTCGAGGACGCCCGGCACGCGCACCAGCGAGCCAAGCTCGACCGCTACCGCACGCACCTCTTCCTCAGCGCCTACGCCGTCTACACCGACACCCCCGACGGTCCCCTGCGGGCCCGGGAGATCTCCGCCTTCATCACCGCCAACGCCCTGATCACCGTCCGCGCGAGCGGCCACTTCGACATGGACCGCGTCGTCGACTACTGGGACGACTCCGCCGACCTCGCCAAGGAAGGCGTCGGCTTCCTGCTCCACGGACTGCTCGACTGCCTCGTGGACGGCCACTTCAAAGCCGTCCAGCAGCTCGACGAGCAGATCGAGGCCCTGGAGCAACTGCTCTTCGAGGACGGCCGCGACGAGGTTCGCACCGTTCAGCGGCGCTCGTACGACCTGCGCAAGGACCTGGTGCTCCTGCGCCGGGTCGTGCTGCCCATGCGCGAGGTCGTCAACACCCTGCTGCGCCGCGACCTGCACACCGTCAGCCCCGCGATGCTGCCGTACTACCAGGACGTCTACGACCACGTCCTGCGCGCCACCGAGTGGACCGAATCCCTGCGGGACCTGGTGAACTCGGTCATGGACACCAACCTCAACGTCCAGGGCAACCGGCTGAACCTGATCATGAAGAAGGTCACCAGCTGGGCCTCCATCATCGCCGTCCCGACCGCGATCACCGGCTTCTACGGCCAGAACGTCCCCTTCCCGGGGGACGGCACGCACACCGGCTTCCTGGTCTCCTCCGCGCTGATGCTCACCCTCTCGGTGGCCCTCTACCTCGGCTTCAAGCGGCGCGACTGGATCTGAGCCGTGCGCGATGATCACGGGATGAACGAGATCATCTTGATGTCGGACCCGAAGGTCGCGGCGATACCCGTCGAGGAGTGCGGCGAACGCCTCGTCGACGTCCGCCGCGGCGGCCATCTGCTGGTCGACGCGCGCAAAAAGGACCCGGCGGACGCCTTCGCGCACCTGCGGGAAGGCGTGCTGGCACGCCTGCTCGACGCCCAGCAGGCCCTGCCCCGCGGACTGCGGCTCCTGTTCGTCGAGGGGTACCGGCCGCCCTCGCTCCAGCGCGCGTACTTCGAGGAGTACGCCGGCCTGCTGCGGGCCGACAACCCCGGGTGGAGCGAGGATCGGATCCATACGGCCGCGAGCCGCTACGTCTCCCCGCCCGCGATCGCTCCGCACAGTGCCGGTGCGGCCGTGGACCTCACGCTCGCCGACGCCGACGGCCGCGAGCTGGACATGGGCACGCGGATGAACGCGGACCCGGAGGAGAGCGGGGGCGCCTGCTACACGCACGCCGCCGGCATCGGCGGGGAGGCCCGCGCCAACCGGGAACTGCTGGGCGCCACCCTCACCGCCGCCGGGCTGGTGAACTACCCGACGGAATGGTGGCACTGGTCCTTCGGGGACCGTTACTGGGCTCTGCTCACCGGGGCGACCGCGGCGCTCTACGGCCCGAAGGAGATCATTCCTGCGGCCGGCGCAGCAGCGGGGGAGCCGGGTGGGGCAGGGGACTCGCCGCGGCCGGGCTCAGGCCGTCCATGACCAGGGCCACGTAGCGGCGCCAGCCCTCCTCGGCGGGGTCCATGGTCCACAGCACGCTGACGAGCATGCCCATGATCCTCTTCAGATCGTCGGGCACGAGGTCGCCCCGGATCACCCCGGCCTGCTGCCCCCGGGTCACCAGCGGGTCGAGCGCGGCGAAGAACCGGGCGCTGACCTCCGCGGAGAGGACGCCGGCGTTCCGGGCGGCCGTCAGCACGTGGTGCTCGCCGGCCGCCGAGGCCAGGGCGGCTTCGAGTACGACGGTCAGGCCGCGGCGGGGGTCCTCGTCGGCCAGTCCGCGGTCGATGACGGGGAGGACGTCCTGGGCGAACTGCTGGTCGATCACGGCCCGGAGCAGGGCGGCCTTGTCGGGGAAGCGGCGGAAGAGCGTGGCGATCCCCACCCCGGCCCGTCGTGCGATCTCGTCGAGCGGGGCATCGGGTCCCAGCTCGGCGTACACGTCGCGGGCCGCTCTGACGATCTTCTCGATATTGCGCACGGCGTCGGCGCGCAGGGGTTTGGGGCTTTCGGTCGGCACACTGCCGACCATACAACTGATAGTCGACGATCGGATCAGGTTGACACGTCGTACACCCCGAACTGATAGTTGACTACTGATTGTGGTGCACGCCGACCTCGTGCCCACGCTCCGCCGGGCAGACCCCTCCGTACCTCGTGCGCCCCGTGCCGTCCGGCCGGCCGGGCCTGCGGCCCACGCCTTTAGGACCCTTCATGCAACAGCCGCCCACGGCCGCCCCCCGCACCGGCAAGGTGATCGCGACGCTCGCACTCGCGGGCATCGCCGCAGCCGTCATGCAGACACTGGTCACGCCGCTGCTGGCCGACTTGCCGAACATCCTCCACACCTCCCACTCCAACTCCGCATGGGTGGTCACCGCCACCCTCCTGGTCGCAGGCGTGTGCGTACCGATCAGCGGGCGCCTGGGCGACATGCTCGGCAAGCGCCGCATGCTCCTGGCCTGTTGCATACCGCTGATCGCCGGATCGGTGGTGTGCGCGCTGGCGGGCGGCGTCGTCCAGATGATCATCGGGCGCGGGCTGCAGGGCGTCGGCATGGGCATGATCCCGCTGGGCATCGCCCTGCTCCGCGACATCCTCCCCGCCGAGAAGCTCAGTTCCTCCATCGCCCTCGTGAGCGCCTCCATGGGCATCGGTGGCGGCATCGGCCTCCCGGTCTCCGCGGCCGTCGCCCAGTACACCAGCTGGCGCTTCCTGTTCTGGGGGTCCGCGGTGCTCGCCGGCTGTGTCGCCGTCATGATCGTGGCCTTCGTCCCCGATGTTCCGGCCGCCGCCAAGGGGCAACGCTTCGACGTGGTCGGCGCACTGGGCCTCGCGGCGGGCCTGGTGTCCCTGCTGCTGTTCGTGTCCAAGGGCGCCGACTGGGGCTGGGGATCCGCCACCACCCTCGGTCTGATCGCCACCGCCGTGGTGGTCCTGGCCGCCTGGGGGTGGTTCGAATGGCGCACCACCGACCCGCTGGTGGACCTGCGCACCACGGTCCGCCCGCGCGTCCTGCTGACCAACCTCGCCTCCGTCTCCATCGGCTTCGGCATGTACGCGAGCATGCTGGTCATCCCGCAACTGCTGCAGTTCCCCGCCGCCACCGGCTACGGCCTGGGCCAGTCCATGCTGGCGGCCGGCATGTGGATGCTCCCCGGCGGGCTCATGATGATGGCCGTGTCCCCCCTCGGCGGGAAGCTCACCAACTCCCACGGCCCCAAGGTCACCCTCGTGTGCGGGGCGCTCGTCCTGGCCGCGGGCTACGGCGTCGCGCTCCTCTTCTCCTCGACCGCCGTCGGGCTGATGGTCGCCGTCATGGTCGTCAACAGCGGGGTCGCCCTCGCCTACGGAGCCATGCCCGCTCTGATCATGAGCGCGGTGCCGCTGACGGAGACCGGCGCGGCCAACGGCTTCAACGCCCTCATGCGCTCGCTGGGCACCTCCGTCGGCGCCGCCGTCGTCGGTGTGGTCCTGGCCCAGATGACCACCACGGCGGGCGGATTCACCTTCACCTCCGAGGCGGGCTTCCGCACCGGCCTGCTGATGGGCGGCGGCTTCGCCCTGCTGTCCGGGGCCATCGCGGCCCTGATCCCCGCCCTGCGGCCGCAGCAGCTCGAACTGCGGGACCAGGCGGGCCCCACGACCGAAACGGCCCCCGCCTCAGTGAGCAAGTAGCGCCGGCGCGCAGCCCGTTCAGCTCATCGGGCCTCTTCGACGTACGACGCCAGGTGGGCCAGCGAGGAGGCGATGCCCGCCTCGTGGTCCGCCCGGTCGATGCCCGGGGGTACGTCCGTGGCGGTGAAGGTCACCTCGGTGCCGACGGCGGAGGCGGCGAGGTGCCAGGTCATCGTCATGGTGCCGGCGTAGGAAGGGTCGTCGGACTCGAACACAGCCTGCTGCACCACGCGTTCCGGCGGCACCAGCCCGGTGAACCGTACGTCGACCACATCGGTCGCGTCGGACGTCTTGCCCGGGCCCGCGCCGGGGCTTTCGGCGGGATCGAGGTAGGTGAGGACCATTCGGAAACCGCCGCCGGGCCGCGGGTCCCACTGCTCGATCCGCCCGCTCATCCCGTCCGGCGGGAGCCAGGCTTCGAGGGACTCGCGGTCGAGGAGGGCGGCGTAGACGGCCGCCCGCGGCGCGGCGACCGTCCGGGTGACGCGGTCGGTCCTGCCGGTGGGTCCGTCGCCGGCCAGGCCCCCGCGGGTCGGTGCACCGTCGGCGGGGGCCTCCAGGGTGCGGAGATGGGCGGTCACGGCCGCGGTGGTGCGCGGTTCGTCCCGGCTCGCCAGTAGGTCCAGCAGGGCTCCGCGCAGGACCGACAACAGCAGGGTGCGCTCGGCGAGCCCCTCGGGCGTGTCGCGGCGGTCCGGCGGCTGGGCGGCGGCGAAGACCTCCAGCCAGTCGGCGATCGTCCGCTCCGCGAACCCCGCCCAGGGTCCCGCGCCGTCGCCCAGCGAGCGCGCATAGCCCTCGACCCAGAGGGTGAGTACCTTGCGGTGCCCCGGGTCGGCCAGCCAGCTCCACACCAGTTCGCCCGTGCGTGCGAGCCCGTGCTCCGGCCGGGCCCGGTGCACGGCTTCGAGCATCCCCGTCTCGTCCTGCCGCGCCCGCGCGAGCAGCGCCTGCACCAGGGCGTCCTTGCTGCCGAACAGGAAGAGGAGGACGCGCGGACTGCTGCCGATCGCCTCGGCCAGGGGGCGCAGGGACATGTCCGCCAGCCCGTGGTCGAGCACGTGGGCGTAGGCCAGCTCCAGGAGCTGCTGCTTGCGGGCGGAGCCGTCACGGGCGGAAGGGGTCATCCGGACATTATGCTTTACTGAAACGGTCGTTTCAGTAGTTCGATGGCGCAGTGATGCAGTGCCGTCATGCGTGAGAGAGGGTCCCCATGAACGAGGTCCGCGCGGTGATCCGGCCCATGGGGGAGCCGGGCGATCTCGGCTGGGTGGTCATGGCCCACGGCGAGCAGTACGCGAAGGAATTCGGCTGGGACATCAGCTTCGAGGCCCTGGTCGCGCGGATCGTCGCGGACTACGCGGCCGGCCGCGATCCCTCCCGCGAGGAGGCCTGGATCGCCGAACTGGACGGCCGCCGGGTCGGCAGCGTGTTCTGCGTGGCCGGCAAGGAGGGCGACGAGCGCGAGCGGAGCACCGCCACACTGCGGATCCTCCTCGTGGACCCCGCCGCCCGCGGTCACCGCCTGGGCTCGCGCCTGGTCGCACAGTGCGTGGACTTCGCCCGCGAGGCGGGGTACGAGCGGATCCGGCTGTGGACGAACGACACCCTGGTGGCCGCGCGCGGGATCTACCTGGCCGCCGGCTTCCGGCTCGTGGAGGAGGAGCCGCACCACAGCTTCGGCGCCGATCTGATCGGACAGGTCTACGAGCTCGACCTGTCGGCCTGAACGGCGCCCCACCGGCCGGTCCCCGGCAGGGTGGCTCTCCCGGACCGGCGCGCGGCGAGCGCCGGCCGCCGTCGCCGACAGATAAGGACGGCGTCCGAGGGTAGACGCGGGCCGAGGCACAGCTGCGGAGCCACCCGGTTCGCCGCTTTCCCGACGCGCGAGTGAGGACATCATGCTTTTCGCCGGACTCATCCTCCTGCTCATCGGATTCCTGACCGGAATCTCCGTTCTGTGGACCATCGGCGTCATCCTGCTCGTGGTGGGGGCGGTGCTGTGGCTCCTGGGCTCGGTCGGACACGCGGTCGGCGGCCGACGTCACTACTGGTAGCCGGCGGCGGAACCGCCGGACCCCGGCCCACTGGTGGCCCGTCCCGTTCGGGGCGGGCCACCAGTCCGTTTCCGGGCCAACTCGCCCGTGTGATGCGCCCGTTGCCGGGTATCCGCGCAGCACACCCGTCAGGCGGACATCGCGGGGCGCACGGCGCCCGGCCGGCCCGCGGGTAGGCGGAGGACTCGAAGGAAAGGGAACCCCGACCATGACGACGACGATGACGAAGATGACGAAGAAGATGACGACGGCGACCGGATTGAACGCAAACAAGTCCGTCCCCGGCGCACGGGCGCTCCGCCGACAGGCCGCCCGGACCCGCAAGGAACTCGGCCGGACGGTCGAGGCGCTGGTCTCCAGGGCGGGCTCTTCGTCGCGGGTCCACGAGACCGCCGAGCGGCTGCGGGGGACGGCGGCGTCGCACGTCGGCCGCCTGGTGGAGGACAAGAACCTCGATTCCGTACGGGGCAAGGCCGTGCGGGCCGCGACCACGGCGCGGAGCCACCGGACCGCGCTGCTCACGGCGGCCGGCGTACTGGCCGCGGCCCTGCTCGCCCGGCGGAGCCGCCGGGCACGGCGGGGGCAGGCCGTTTGAACCAGGCGTTCCGGGTCAGACGCGATGGGATCACGTATCCGAATCCGGTCCGGATCCGCTCCGAATCCGGGCCGTCTCCGATGGAGGTTCCGAGGTGGGAAATGTGTCGCGTCTACCGGGTCGCGCCGAGCACCACTGGCTGTGGCAGGAGGACGCCGCCTGCCGGGAACTGGGCTCGCGGCTCTTCTTCCATCCCGCGGGCGAGCAGCGCGTGGAGCGGGAGGCGCGGGACTCGGCGGCGAAGGAGGTGTGCGCCCTGTGCCCGGTGCAGCCCGACTGCCTGCGGCACGCGCTGAAGGTGGGAGAGCCGTTCGGCGTCTGGGGCGGGCTCACCGCGCACGAGAGGCGCGGACTGCGTACGACGGGAGCGCGGAGGCAGGCACTGTCCTCCACCGCCTGAGCGCCTGCGCGCGTACAGGGACCCGCAAAGGGACCCGCAAAGGGAACGGCCCCCGAACTCCGGGGGCCGTTCCCTTTGCGGCCTTCCACCGCCCGGCGCGCTCTCAGCAGGGGCGGACCGGCTGGAGGTTGTGCACGTAGCGGGCCGAGACCCAGCCCTTCGAGCCGTGCAGGCGGTACCACACCGGGTTGCCGTCCACCCAGCCCCCGCGCTTCTGGCACACGAGGAGCACCCGCTCGTGCGGATGCAGCTTCTTCACCACGTCCGAGTACACGGTCGGCTTCTCGCGGACGTTCAGCGGTGCGCGGGACTCGACCACGCCCACGGGGCCGGACTTGACCTGCCCGTACCCGGCGGCGAGCCCGCCGGCCGCCCAACCGGCCGTGCTCAGCGGCCCGATCAGTACTCCGGCCGCCAAGGCGTACGTCAGCAATGCCTTCTTCACCATCGGATCCACTCTCCCTGTGTCGCCTGGCCTCGGGGCCGGCAGCTCGCGCGGCCGACGCCCCGACCGACTATCCACCGATCGGGCGGCGGATGGTCGGCGGCCCGTGGGGAACACGCCCCCGATGCTCCGGATGGCCCAGAGTCCTCCGCCGTGGCCGCCTGACGGGCGGCCACGGCGGAGGACCCAGGAGACCCGGATGGCGACACCGGGCCCCGGCACTCAGGTCGCGAGCAGCCGGTCCACCAGCGAGCGGTAGGCGCGCAGGGCCTGCCGCAGATCCTCGGTGGCGACCTGTTCGCCGCCGTTCCACCGCTTCTCCAGCCCGTCCCGGCGTGCGGACAGGGTGTCCGAGAACTTCAGCATGACCTCCGACACCAGGACGTCCGCGGACCGGACCGCCTCCCGCGGATCGTCCACGAACCGGCCCTGGATCTCGTTCCAGGTGGTGTGGTAGCGCTCCGCCTCGGCGTCTCCCAGGAACGGTTCTTCCTCGCTCTGAGACCCTCGATGTGATTCCGTCCCGCCGGTGGGCTCACCGGCGGGCCCGTTCGCGGGAGCCGCCTTGGGCGGTGCGGGCGGCGTGGGCGGCGGCGTGGGACGAGCGAGGTCCTCCGCCGTGAAGACGGGATCGGACACCGCCCCACGTCCGGACTTGTCCTCGTAGATCTTCTTCATGTCATCGGCTCCTCTGGTCGGAGAGCAGCTCCTCGAACAGGGCGCGGTAGTGCACCATCGCCCCGCGCAGCTGCTCCGTGGTCGCTTCGCCGGTACCGCCGCGCACCTTGGTCGCGTGGGCGGCCCGGTACTGCTCCAGCGTGTGGCCGTGCTCGACGGAGAGGTCACGCACCTGTTCCCGGTGCCCCTCCGTGGGATAGCCGCGCTCACCCATCAGCCGGGTCACGAGCTCGTCGGCCTCGTTCACGGAGCGTTCCGGCCCGTCCACGAACCGCTGCTGGACACCGGTCCACTCCTGCGCGTACTCCTGCCTGCGCTCGGGCGGCAGCTCCTTGATGCCGAGCCGGCCGTGCCGCTCCTCACGGGCCCGCAGCTCCCGCTCGGCGGCCTTCCTGTCCCCGCGTTCCTCTACGGTGCGCTCGTACTCCGGGCCGAACCGCCGGCGCAGGTGGCGTCGTCGGGACAGTGCCCACACCAGGGCGACGAGGGCGATCACGACGACCGCCGCCACGACGATGACGGCTATCAGTGCGTTGGTTGACATCTCCGGCCTCCGTTCGGGGGCTTTACGTCTCAGTCGGCGCGGTTGCCCTGCCGGCCGGCGGGCAAACCCGCACCGGCACCAATGCGGCCAAGGTTTGAACCCGCCCGCATCGAGCAGGCGCCCATGCGAAACGAATCCCCGAGACGGAGGAGGGACGTGGCATGACCGCGGACGCACGCGAGAACCAGGACGTCGTCGCCTTGATCCTCAAGGACCACCGCACGATGGAGGAGCTCTTCCGCCGTATGCGCAGCGTGGAGGCCGACAGGGCGGGCGCGCTCGCGAAACTCTCCGCGCTCCTCGTCGCGCACGGCGAGGCGGAGGAGGCCGAGGTGTACGGGGCCCTGAAACGGTTCAAGGACGTCGACAACGCGGAGGTGGACCACGGGACCGAGGAGCACGCCGAAGGGAACGAGGCCCTCCTGGCGCTGCTGGAGGTGTCCGAGGTGGGTTCCGACGCGTGGGACGGGCGCCTGGAGGACCTGGTCAAGGCGGTCACCCACCACCTCGACGAGGAGGAGCGCACCATCCTCAACGGAGCCCGCGAGAACGTCCCGGACGAGCGGAGGGCCGAGCTCGGGGCGGCCTTCCTCCGGGAGCGGGAGAGGCAGCTCGCCGCCGACTGCGGCAGCGTCGAGAACGTGCGCGCACTCGTAGGGGGATGACGGCCACGCTGGTGCGCCGGGGCCCGGCAAGCCGGCCCCGGCGTGCCGCGGGCACGGCACTGGGCCCGGACTCATCGAGTCCGGGCCCAGTCGCGTGCACGCGTCAGATGATGCGGCCGCCGAAGCCGCCGATGGAGTAGTAGGTCCCGAGCTCCTCGCGGTAACCGACGTCGTCGAGGTGCTTCTCACGGTGGAACTCCGGAGCGTCCTTGATCTGCTCCTTGGTGCCGTCGACGTAGACCTTCTCCCGCTCCACGTCGACGATGATCACCGTGCTCGCCGGGAGCAGGACCTCCTTGCCGAAGATCCACATCCCGGTGTCCACGACCAGGTAGGCGTCACCGGCCTCGTCGGAGTGCTTGTCGACCTTGCCGATGCTGCCGTCGGTCGCCTCGACCGTGTAACCGATCAGATCGGTACCGGTCAGGTGGCCCGCGGTCGACCGGTAGCTCCACACATGCTCAGTCACGCGAAAACAACTCCTTCGCCAGACAGGGGGCGACGAGGCTGGGCCTGCCGTCCCTCTCTTTCGATGTCGTACGGGGCACTGTCGGCGCCCCGCGCGAACTCGCCTGCCCCGGCTTCGCCCGTTCATTCGCTCCCGCACCCGATGGTGTGGCGGCCCGACGGTCCGTACCCGGCCCTCACTTCCGGGCGAGTACAGGCCCCTTCACAGGGCAGACGAGGCGGCATGACATGGAGACACGCGCTGCGGCGCGGTGAGGGGACCGACAGCGGAGCCGTGCCAGCCGGTTGGCGACGACGCGATCCGGTGCACCCGGCCATCCGGGCGCTGGCCATGGTGGCGGCCTTCGTCGGGACCGTCCTGTTCAGCGTGGTCCTGGCGCGGCTCACGCTGGAACCGTCCGCCGCCTCGGTGGACCTGGTGCACAGCAACGTCCGCCCCGGCCATTCGATCAGCGCCTACCTGGACGGGGCGTCGACCTTCGAGGCGGTGCGCCAGCTGGGCGGAAACCTGCTGCTGGGCCTGCCGTTCGGTGTGCTCCTGCCCGTCCTCATGCCGCCGGCCCGGGGACTGCTGCGCGTCGCCGCGGTGACGGTCTGTCTGATGACGCTGGTCGAGCTGATCCAGGGCGCCCTCGTCACGGGACGCGTCTTCGACATCGACGACGTCATCCTCAACACCGGCGGAGCCCTCCTGGGCTACCTGCTGATCGGCCGCAGGCTGGGCCGGGCCGTGCACCCGCGCCGCAGGCACTGGTGGCACCGCAGGCCCCGGCCGGGCACGGCCGTGCCATCGCCGAGGCCGGAGCCGGAGCCGGAGGCGGTCTCGAAGCCGGAGCCGAAGGCGGTCCCGAAGCGGGCCTCGAAGCCGGAGCCGAAGGCGGCCTCGAAGACGGTCTCGAAGCGGGCCTCGAAGCCGGAGCCGAAGGCGGCCTCGAAGGCGGCCTCGAAGCCGCGTCTCGCGGGCTGGCGAAAGGCCCTCCAGCGCGAGAAGTGACCCCCGCGCGCGGGCCGGAGCGACCTCGGCCTCCCCCCGGAGCAGGACCCGCGGCCGACGGGCTCCCCGTGTCAGGTCCCCGTCGTGGGGCAGGCGCGCGGGAGTCCGTGCCGCTTCCACCCACTGGGGAGACATGAACACCGTCCTTCGCCTCCTGACCGTCCTCGGGGGATCGATCCTGGTCACCGCCGCGGCCGGCTGGGCCGTCGACCGACTGCTCCGCCGCGCCGCCGCGCGACACCCCGAAACGCCGCTGTGGAACCTGCTGCGCCGCTGCCGCCACGCCCTGCAGATCGTCCTGCTCGCCGCCCTGTTCAAGGGCGCCTACCGGCAGACGCAATGGCCGCCGCTGCGGGACAACGCCGCCGCCGTGGGCCGGATCCTGTCGCTGGCCCTGATCGGCGCGGGGGCCTGGCTGATCGTGACCGTGGCCTCCGCCGCCGTCGAGTCGGGGTACGCCCGGTACGCCACCGGCACCCGCGACCCGGCCCGCGTACGCCGGGTCCGTACCCAGGTGACGCTGATCACGAGGGTCGTGACGGTCGTGGCGGCCGTGATCGCGGTGGCCGCGATGCTCCTCACCTTCCCGAGCTTCCGCGCGCTCGGAACCTCCGTGCTCGCCTCCGCCGGGATCATCGGCATCGTGGCCGGCGTCGCGGCCCAGTCCACCCTCGGGAACCTCTTCGCGGGTTTCCAGATCGCCTTCGGCGACCTGGTGCGCATCGGGGACACGGTCGTGGTCGCCGGCGAGTGGGGGGTGGTCGAGGACGTCACCCTCACCTTCCTCGCCGTACGCACCTGGGACGAACGCCGCATCACCATGCCCGTCTCGTACTTCACCACCCGGCCCTTCGAGAACTGGTCGCGCGGCGGAGTCCAGATGACCGGCACGGTCTTCCTCCACTGCGACCCCGGCGCGCCCGTGGACCTCATACGGGACAAGGTCCACGAGATCCTGCACGACTGCCCGGAGTGGGACGGCCGCGGCTGGGACCTCGCCGTCACGGAGACCACGCCCTCCACCATCGTGGTGCGGGCCATCGTCACGGCCAAGGACGCCGACGACCTGTGGACGGTGCGCTGCGCCGTACGCGAGAAGCTCATCGCCTGGCTGGCGGAGAAGCACCCCGGCGCCCTGCCCCGCATCCTCCTGGACCGGGCTCCGGCGGCGCACGACACGAAGGACGGCCGCCCCTTCTGACGGAACTCCGGGCCGGAGCGGGCCCGTACGGCACCCGACCGGGGCCTACGGGCCACGGCACTAGCGGTGCCGGACGAGGGTGTCCACGAGGACGATCAGCGCGAAGGCGATGACGAGCAGGTGCACCCAGGAGGGCCCGATCGCCGGTGGCAGGGCCAGGGAGGTGAGCTGATGAGAGGTCATGACGCGCTCCTGCCCCCGGCGGCCGGATCGACGCCCCCCTCGCGGGAGGGCGCGAGACCGGAACCGGCGGGCGCGGCGGCCCCGGGCACGCTCAGCGGGCCGTGGGCCTGCCGGACACCAGACGGGCCGCCTCGATCTCGGCCCAGACGGACTTGCCCTGCTCATGGGCGTGCGTGCCCCAGCGGTCGGACAGCCGCTCCACGATGTGCAGGCCGTGGCCGCCCGGCATGCCGCGCCGCGGGGCCGGGTTCAGGAGGGGCAGGGCCGTCGTGCCGTCGCACACCTCGATGCGCAGCGTCTCCCCGGCCGTGAGGACGAGTTCCCGGCAGCCGTCCGCATGCAGGGAGGCGTTGGTCAGCAGCTCGGACACGAGCAGCAGGGCGTCCTCGGCGGTCTCGGTTCCGTCCCAGCCCCAGTCGCGCAGGGCCCGGCGCGTGAAGTCGCGGCCCTTGGCCACCGCGCCCCCGACGCCCGTCAGGGCGAGACGGCGCCGCTGGCCTCCACCGGGAAGGCCGGCGCTCACTGGATCTCCCGTTTCCTGTCCGATGGTCTCCACCGTGCTCTCGCACCCCCGTGCCGACGCTGCCCTGTTCGCTGTTTGCCGTGCGTTGCTACCGGGACCCGCCGACGAGATCGTGGCCGGTGTCCCGGACTGTCCGTATGCCCCCGAGCGGCCCGGGGACACCCGAGCCCGCCCCCGAGTGTAGGTGACCTCAGGTGTCAGGGCGTTGCCATGTGGAGTCGCAGCGTGAAGCCGCCGTCCAGGGCACGGACCTCGACGAGATCGCAGAGCTGGTGGATCATCCACAGGCCGCGGCCGCCGTCGGCCGAGGCCAGCGAGGGGCGGCGGCGCCCCGCGAGGGGGTCGGCCAGGCGGCCCGCGTCGTGGATCTCGGCGACGACTCCCGCACCGGCGCCGGTGGTCGTCCACAGGCGCAGCGTGCCCTTCCCGCCCCCGTGGGACAGGGAGTTCGCCGCGGCCTCGCTGACGGCCAGGAGCAGATCGCCGCGGCGCGCCGGGGTCAGCGCGGTCCCGCGGGCCCAAGTCTCGGCGTACTCGCGCACCTCGGCAAGTCCTCCGTGGGCGTACGCGAACCGGAGCGCCTCGCCCTCGGGTTCGGGCAGCGCCCGGTCGCAGTCCGCCGAAACCCGCGCGGCGTCGGTGTACGCCGGGCTCGGCAGGTCCAGGCCGCCCTCGATCAGCGTGGGGTGCGTACGCCGGGCGTCGGCCAGCACCTCGGGCGCCAGGCCCCGTACGTCGTACGGGCACAGGACGGTGGCGTGCCGGCCGGCGAAGGCCGTGTTGATGAGGGCCTCGTGCCGGGTGGCCTCCAGGACCTCGGCGGGGGAGCGGCCGGGCCAGATCGGCTCTCCGACGATCCGGGCCGCCCGGCTCGCGTGCAGGTCGGCGAAGTCCTGCAAGCCGGCCAGGATGCGGCCGGGATTGCGGCCCAGCTCCGTCATGTCCGTCCAGGTCACGCCCGCCGCGCTCGCGCCGAGGCTCTCGCGCAGGGCGTCCAGATGCGGGCCCGGTACGGCGACGAGGACCGGTTCGTCCGCCGACAGGGCGGTGCGCACGAAGGCGCCCACGCCGGACACGTACGTGTCGAGGTCCCGGTAGAAGAGGGCGGGATGGACGAAGGCCCCGGGCCCGGCGGGCTCAGGAACAGTGATCATGCTGCGACCTCCAGCGCGGCGCATTCGTCCGGGAACATCTCCACGACCTTGCGGAGCGAGTAGGGCGGGTCGTGGAGCAACAGGCGCCGGCCCTGCCCGCTGAGGGCGGCCGCCGCCCCTACGAGGGCGGCGACCGCGGCCGTGTCGAGGAAGACCACGGCGGAGAGGTCGAGGTGGACGACGGGGCCGGGAATCGCGGTCACCGCGCCGAGCGCGGCGGACAGGCACTGCCGGGTGTCCAGGTCGCAGCTGCCGCTCAGGCGCGCGCCCGGACGGTCCTGCCACGGCCGGGCGGTCAGCGGCGCCGGCGCGACCGCGCCCGCCTCCGCTGCCGCCTCCGCGCCGGATGGGGTGTTCATGGTCCCTTCCTACACCGCGAGCATGCCGGTGCGCAGCCGAGCCAGGGTCCGGGACAGGATGCGGGAGACCTGCATCTGCGAGACGCCGAGCTCGGCGCCGATCTCCGCCTGGGTCTTCTCCTGCCCGAAGCGCAGCTGCAGGACGAGCCGGTCGCGTTCGTCCAGCTGCTCCAGCAGGGGTGCGAGGGTGTGGAACTCCTCGAAGAGTTCCATGCCGGGATCGACGGCGCCGTGGCGTTCCGCCGCCGGCCGGGCGCCGCGGCTCGCCGCGGACGACGTGTCGCCGTCGACGGCGGTGGCGTCGAGGGAACTGCTCGTGTAGCCGTTCGCGGCCACCAGCCCCTCGATGACCTCGTCGTCGGACAGCTCCAGGTGCTGGGCGAGCTCCTTGACCGTCGGCGCCCTGCCCAGGACATCGCTCAGGGCGTCCTGGGCCTTGGCGAGTTCCGTGCGCAGCTCCTGCAGGCGGCGCGGTACGTGCACGGCCCAGGTGGTGTCGCGGAAGTAGCGCTTGATCTCGCCGGTGATGTACGGGAGGGCGAGGGTGGAGAACTCGACCTCGCGCTCCGTGTCGTAGCGGTCGATGGCCTTGATCAGGCCGATGGTGCCCACCTGGATGACATCGTCCATGTCGAGACCGCCACCGAGCACGCGGGCCCTGAAGCGCCGCGCGGCGAACTGGACGAGGGACAGGTTCATCTCGATCAGGGTGTTGCGCGTGTACTGGTACTCGCGCGTTCCCTCCTCCAACGTGCGCAGCCTCGCGAAGAAGAGCCGCGAGAGCTCCCGGGCATCACCGGGTGCCATCTCCCGCGCGTTCTCCACCCGGAACAGGTCCGCGTCCTGCGTGGGCGCTCCCGCGGACTCCTGGTCACACGCGGGTACTTCAGCGTCTGCTGCACGAATGGGGCCTACAACGGTGGCCGAGCGATACATGGTGGCCGCTCCCTCCCGATTGACTGACGGCTGCCGGGTGCGCTTCTGCCCCGCCTGCGAGGGTCTACACACTTCGAAGCCGTCGATTCTTTTCGAAGGTGCGCGGCTCTTTCCGAAGCTGCGCGGCGCGGCACTGCCGAGGGTACCCACGGTGCCCTGCGGGGCGCTGGATAGCGTGGGGGCATGGCGATGACGGGGAAGCGACGGGTCCTGTACCGGCAGGGGAGCGGGTTCTGGCGGATGACGGCCAAGTGGGCCCTGTTCTTCGGGGCCCTGACCCTGCTGGACGGCGGGCTGCTCCGGTCCTGGGGCGATGGCCTGGTCTGGCCGATGATCGGGATCCTGCTGTGGGCGCCGATCGGGGTCGGCGCCGTTTGGTACCCGAGGAAGGACCAGCAGGTCGAGCTGACGACGCGTGGACTGCGGATACGGCGCAAGCGGCTGCCGATGGAGCAGGTGAACCTGCTGCACGTGGCGCGGCTGTGGCTGGAGGGGCGGTCGACCGCGGACCGCCAGCCGGTGCGGGAGTGGCGACGGTCAGACCGGGCGGTGTGGGTGCCGCTGCGGGACGGCGGGGCGTACGGCGTGGAGTTCCGCGACCCGGCCGCGTTCGCCGAGGTCTTCGGCGACTTCGCGGTCGAGGCGTGCGGCGGGCCCGACATCGTCCGGGCACGGGCCGCGACGGAGACCTACCCGGATCCGCGCCCGCGGCCGCCGCGCCGCACCTCCGATGACGGCGGTTCCTGGCCGGACTTCCTGGACGTCTTCAACTGAGGGCCGGGACGCACGCCGAGGGCAGCGGCGTAGGCGGAGCGGCGAGCAGGCATACTCCCTTGCAAGGACGTACGACTGACGATCCGGGGAGGCGGACATGACCGGAACAGGGGACGGATACGGGCAGAGCGTGGTCGGGGACGGCTACCCGGCCGGGCCCGGCTGGGTGGTGGTGGCCCGGGGAGAGCTCGACCAGGACACGCTGGTTCCCTTGGAGGAGGCGCTCATCGCGGCCGCCGGCCTGCATCCGCTGGTGGTTCTGGACGCCGGCTCCATCACCTTCGGGGACTCCTCGTTCCTGAACCTGCTCCTCCGGCTGCACCACCTCACGACCCTGCGCATCGCCGCTCCCGGCGAGCAGTTGCGGAGGCTGTTCGCGGTGACCGGGGCCGATACGGTCCTGTCCCTGCACGCGAGCGTCGAGGCCGCCGTCGGGGTGTGAACCCCGCGCCCACGGCTCCCGCGCACGCGATTCCCGTGCCTACGACTCCCGCGCCCACGGCTCCCGCGCATGCGGGTCCGGTCCGCCGCCGGGCCGGAAGCACGCGGTGATCGCCTTTCCGCCGTGGCACGCGTGGACGTCCAGGGAATCGGCCAGCGCCGTGACGATCCCCAGCCCGCGGCCCGACGTGGCATCCGGGTCGGCAGCGGGCTTCCGGTGCCGCGGCAGCCGCGGATCGGCGTCCGCGACGCTCACGTGCAGGCAGCTCCCGTCCCAGGTCAGCACCAGGTGCGCGGTGCCGACCGCGTGCAGGTGCGCGTTGGTGACGAGTTCGGAGACGCAGACCAGCACGGAGTACCCGGTGTCGGCCGCCGAATCGCTCCACGGCAGCGACGCCAGGTGGCCCGCCGTCCACTCCCGCGCCGCCCGGACGCCCTGCGAGACGGGAAACGAGCGGGCCCAGCCCACAGCCTTGACCGCCATCACCTTCACCCCGTTTCCTCCGTTGTGTGCGCATGTCACCGGTTCGTCTACCCGGAACCTTCCGGAGTACCCCGGACCCTGCCAAACCGCCGCGCCCCAGGCTTCGTTCGGGCCGAGTGAGGAGGCCTGCGGCCCGTCTGCCCTTACCGCAGGCGGGACGCAGGGTCCCCGGTGTGATCGACCGTGCCTTATGGTCCCTTCGGCGGCGCTAGCCTTCACCGGACCGGTGGTGCGGCGAAGACGGATCCCCGCGGAGTCGGGGCGCATCGGTGCGCCCGGAAACCGGGGTCCTTCTTGTCCCGTTCGTCGGAGTGTCGGTTTCGAGTGTGAGGTTGGGGCGGATGGCCGAGCGGGCGGGTACGGGTTCGGCGGGCGGGGTGCCCCCGCTCCCCGGTGAGGGCGGGATCGGGGAGGCGGAGCTGCGCAGGCTGCTGGCCGGGCTGACCGCCGTACGCGACGGGGACTTCCGTACGAGGCTGCCCGATGCGGCGGACGGGCTGCTCGGGGAGATCGCCACCGTCTTCAACGGGATGGTCAACCAGCTGTCCCTGTTCACCTCCGAGGTGACGAGGGTGGCCCGCGAGGTGGGCACCGAGGGCACGCTCGGCGGTCAGGCCGACGTGCCCGGGGTCGGCGGCGCCTGGCTGGACCTCACGGATTCGGTCAACTTCATGGCCGGAAACCTGACGGCCCAGGTGCGCTCCATCGCCCAGGTCGCGACCGCCGTGGCCAAGGGCGACCTCTCGCAGAAGATCACCGTCACCGCGCGGGGGGAGATCCTGGAGCTGAAGGAGACCATCAACACGATGGTCGACCAGCTCTCCGGATTCGCCGGCGAGGTCACCCGCGTGGCCCGGGAGGTCGGCACCGAGGGCCGGCTCGGCGGCCAGGCGGACGTCAAGGGCGTCTCCGGTACGTGGAAGGACCTGACGGAGTCGGTCAACGTCATGGCCGACAACCTGACCGCCCAGGTGCGCTCCATCGCCGAGGTCACCACCGCCGTGGCCCAGGGCGATCTGACGCAGAAGATCCGGGTGGACGCCCGCGGGGAGATCCTGGAGCTGAAGGAGACCATCAACACGATGGTCGACCAGCTCTCCGCCTTCGCCGACGAGGTCACCCGCGTGGCCCGCGAGGTCGGCACCGAGGGCAACCTGGGCGGCCAGGCCACGGTCCGGGGCGTCTCCGGCACCTGGAAGGACCTCACCGACAACGTCAACGTCATGGCCTACAACCTGACCGGCCAGGTGCGCTCCATCGCCCAGGTGGCCACCGCCGTCGCCCGCGGCGACCTCTCGCAGAAGATCATGGTGGAGGCGAAGGGCGAGGTCGCCGCGCTGGCCGGGGTCATCAACACGATGGTCGACACGCTGTCCGCCTTCGCCGACGAGGTCACCCGGGTGGCCCGCGAGGTGGGCACGGAGGGCCGGCTCGGCGGCCAGGCACAGGTGCCCAACGTGGCGGGCACCTGGAAGGACCTCACCGACAACGTCAACTCCATGGCCAACAACCTCACCGGCCAGGTCCGCAACATCGCCCTCGTCACGACGGCCGTCGCCAACGGCGACCTGTCGAAGAAGATCGACGTGGACGCCCGCGGAGAGATCCTGGAGCTGAAGACCACCATCAACACGATGGTCGACCAGCTGTCCGCCTTCGCCGCCGAGGTCACCCGCGTCGCCCGCGAGGTGGGCAGCGAGGGCCGGCTCGGCGGCCAGGCCGAGGTCGAGGGCGTCTCCGGCACCTGGAAGCGCCTGACGGAGAACGTCAACGAGCTGGCCGGGAACCTGACCCGCCAGGTCCGGGCCATCGCCGAGGTCGCCAGCGCGGTCGCCGAGGGCGACCTGACCCGCTCGATCACGGTCGACGCCTCGGGCGAGGTCGCCGAACTCAAGGACAACATCAACTCCATGGTCGGCTCGCTCCGCGAGAGCACCCGGGCCAACCAGGAGCAGGACTGGCTCAAATCGAACCTGGCCCGCATCTCCGGCCTGATGCAGGGCCACCGGGACCTGGCCGCCGTCGCCGAACTCGTCATGGACGAGCTGACGCCGCTGGTGGCCGCCCAGTACGGAGCCTTCTACCTCGCCGAGGACCGCCCCGACGGCACCGTGCTCACCCTCGTCGGCTCCTACGGGCGTTCCGCCGCCGCGGAGGAGGGCGCCGCCTTCGCCCTCGGAGAGTCCCTGGTCGGACAGGCGGCCCGCAGCCGCCGGATCATCGCCACCGACCAGGTCCCCGGCGGCTACGTGATCTCCTCCGGGCTGGGCCACACCACCCCGGGCAGCCTGATCATCCTGCCGATCGTCGTGGACGACCAGATCCTCGGCGTGATCGAGCTCGCCTCCTTCACCGCCTTCAACCCCGTGCACCGCGACTTCCTGGCCCAGCTGATGGAGGCGATCGGCGCCAACGTCAACACGATCGTCGCCAACGCCCGCACCGACGAACTCCTCGGCGAGTCCCAGCGGCTGACCGGCGAGCTCCAGGCCCGCTCGGAGGAACTCCAGGTCCAGCAGGAGGAACTCCAGCGCTCCAACGCGGAGCTGGAGGAGAAGGCCGCCCTCCTCGCAAGCCAGAACAGCGACATCGAGGCCAAGAACCTGGAGATCGAGCAGGCCCGGCAGGAGCTGGAGACCCGCGCCCAGCAGCTGTCGCTGGCCTCCACCTACAAGTCCGAGTTCCTGGCCAACATGAGCCACGAGCTGCGCACCCCGCTCAACAGCCTCCTGATCCTCGCCCAGTTGCTCGCCCAGAACCCCGCGCGCAACCTCACCCCCAAGCAGGTCGAGTACGCCGGCATCATCCACTCGGCCGGCTCAGACCTCCTCCAGCTGATCAACGACATCCTCGACCTGTCGAAGGTCGAGGCCGGGAAGATGGACATCAACCCCGAGCGGGTGCACCTGCCCCAGCTCCTGGAGTACGTCGACGCCACCTTCCGGCCGATGACCACGCAAAAGAGCCTCGACTTCACCGTCACCACGGCCCCCGGCGCCCCCGACGACCTGCTCACCGACGATTCGCGGCTGCGCCAGATCCTGCGCAACCTCCTGTCGAACGCCGTGAAGTTCACCGAACGCGGCGGCGTCGAGCTCCGCATCGAACCGGCCGCGGCCCCCGAGATCCCCGCCGGACTCTCCCGGCGCGGTCCGATCCTGGCCTTCCGGGTGCGCGACACGGGCATCGGCATCCCCGAACAGCAGCTGGAGTCGGTCTTCGGAGCCTTCCAGCAGGCCGACGGCACCACCAGCCGCAAGTACGGCGGCACCGGCCTCGGGCTCTCCATCAGCCGCGAGATCGCCCAGCTCCTCGGCGGGGCCGTCACCGCGGAAAGCACCCCCGGCCAGGGCAGCACCTTCACCCTCTACCTGCCGGTCAGCCGCGCCGACTACGAGGACGCCTCCTCCACCGAGACCCCCCTGGCGCTCCCGCCCGGGGCCTCGCACCGTGCGCTGGCGGGGCAGGGCGGCCGTACCGGCAAGCCCGCGCTCCCGGAGCAGCGGCGGCCCCGACGCCTGCTGGTGATCGAGGAGCGGACGAACGGCCTGCTCTCCCTCGTCGCCGAGAGCGCCGACCGGGACTTCGCCCCCGACCACCGGACGGCGGGGGAGCGGGGCGGCATCCACGTGGTCCACGCGACGAGCTCCCGCGAGGCCGCCGCCGCCCTGGCGGCGCACTCCTTCCACTGCGTGGTCCTGGAACTGGACCTCCCCGACGGCGAAGCCCTCCGCTTCCTCGACGCCCTCGACGGAGACCCGGCCCTCGCCTCGCTCCCCGTCCTCGCCCACAACAACCCGCGGGTGCGGACCGGCCAGGAGGAATCCCTGCGCCGGCGGTCCGCTTCACGCCGCGTGGAACTGCTCTCCAGCCTGGACGAGCTGCGCGAACGCATCGCGCTCCACCTGTCCGCCGAACAGCCCGGGGACGTCCTGCCCCTGGTGCAGGGCGATGCGCGGACCCGGCACGCCGAGCACGTACTCGAAGGCGACCTGTCCGGCCGCACCGTCCTCGTCGTCGACGACGACGCGCGCAACCTCTTCGCCCTCAGCGGGGTCCTGGAACTGCACGGCATGCGCGTCCTGCACGCCGAGGACGGCCGCAAGGGCATCGACACCCTCGTCCGCAACCCGGGCGTCGACATCGTCCTGATGGACGTGATGATGCCCGAACTGGACGGCTACGCCGCCACCGCCGAGATCCGGCGCATGCCGCAGTACGTGAGCCTGCCCATCATCGCGGTCACCGCCAAGGCGATGCCCGGGGACCGGGAGAAGAGCCTCGCCGCCGGAGCCAGCGACTACGTCACCAAGCCGGTGGACGCCGACGACCTCATCGCCCGCATCCGGCGAAGGCTCAGCCGATGACCGCGGACACCCACCGGCACGACGATGCCCGCCGGCCGGAAGCCCCTGACGGCGATCGGCCCACGGGCCTCGTCCCGCAGCAGGCTCCGACGCCCCTGGGGCGCCTCGTCGCCACCGTGGAACGGCTGCGGCGCGAGGTGCTGGAAGCACAAGCGGCCGCCGACGGGCGGGCCTTGGTCGAACTGGCCAAGGGCATCCTGATCGGGCAGCTGAGCTGCACCCCGGCCGCGGCGGCCCGCCAGCTCGACGTGCTGTGCCGCGAGAGCGGGATGTCCCCCCTCGAACTCGCCGCCGACATCGTCAACCAGGCCTCCCGCGACCACGTCAGCGAGATCGCCGCCGAGTTCGTCGAACGCACGGCGACGGGTGCGGGTACGGGGGCCGGCGACGGCGGCGCCGACCCCGCCGGGCAGTCCTCCACGGTGTCCGTACGGCTGCGCACCGCCGAGAGCGGGGTGCTCGCCGTCGCCGCCGACACCCAGGCGGTCGCCGAGTCCCTCCTGGCGAACGCCCTCGGCCCCCTGGGAGCGGTAGCGGTGGCCGTGTGGACGGCGGTCCCCGACGGTTCGCTGACCCTCGCGGGCCACGCCGGCTTCCCGCCCAGGGACGCCGCCCGCTGGCGCCACGTCCCCCCGGGCGTCTCCACCGTCGCCCGCCTCGCGCTGGCGGAACGCCGGCTGGTCACCCTCCCCGACCTCGACCGGGCAGGGCTCCCCTCCGTCGGCCGCGCCGCGTGGCCCGATGGCGGGCGCATCGCGGTGCCCACGGGGACGGGCGGACGGATCCAAGGCGTCCTGGAGATCTGCTGGCCACGCCCCCTGGAGCCGCAGTCACCCCAGATCGAGCGGCAGGTCGAGGCCCTCGCCGAACTGTGCGCCCGCACCATGGACGTCTCGCCCCCGCGCGACCCCGCGGCCGCCGACGCGGTCCTCCCGGACGTCGCCGAGCTCATCGACCTCGCCGAGGGACTCCAGGACCCGGCCGTGGTCCTCACCCCGGTCCTCGACTCCGAGGGCCGCCTCGCCGACTTCCGGATCCGGCACACCGGCAGCCGCTTCGTCGACCCGGTCGGACGACCGCGCGGAGACGTCAACGGCGCCCTGCTGCTGGAGGCCTACCCCCTCGCCGCCGGCGAGAACGGACTCTTCGACATCATCGAGCGCGTGCACGCCACCGGCGAGCCCTTCCGCGCCGAACGCATGAGCCTGACCGCGCTCGTCGACCAGATCCCGCTCACCTCGGTCGCGAACATCAGCGTCAGCCGCCACGGCTCCGCCGTCCTGCTGATCTGGCGGATCCAGGACGAGACGGCCCGGCTGGCCAACCTCCTCCAGCACGCCCAGCGCCTGGGCCGGATCGGAGGCTTCGAGGAGAACCTCGTCACCGGCGAGACCACCTGGAACGCACAGCTCTACGATCTCCACGGACTCCCGCCCACCGCGCCCCCGGTCCGGCTTCGCGAACTCCCCGGCTACGCACACCCCGACGACTCCGCGGCCCTGGCCCGCTTCCTGCGCGCGGTGCTCCGCCAGCGCCACCCCGCCTCCGTCAACCTGCGCCTGCGCAGACCCGACGGAATCACCCGCCACATCCGGGTCGTCGCCGAGCCCGTCCTCGACGCGGACCAGCGGCTGCACGCCGTGCGCGGCGCCTACCAGGACATCTCCGCCCAGCACTGGACCGAGGTGGCGCTGGCCGCGACCCGCGACCAACTCGCCCACACCGAAGCCGAGTCCGCCGAGCGGAGCCGCCTGGCCCTCCAGCTCCAGCACGCCATCATGCCCCCCACCCCACCGGCCATCGAGGCCCCGGGCCTGCGGGTCGCCGTCCGCTACCGGCCGGCGGAGATCGAGGCGCTCGTCGGCGGAGACTGGTACGACACCGTGGTCCTGCCCTCCGGGCTCATCATGCTGTCGGTGGGCGACGTCGCCGGGCACGGCATCGAGGCGGCCACCGGCATGGTCGTCCTGCGCAACGCCCTGCGCGGCCTGGCCGTCACCGGGGCGGGCCCGGCCCAACTGCTGTCCTGGCTCAACACGGTCACCCATCACCTGGCCAAGCACGTGACGGCCACCGCCGTCTGCGGCCTCTTCGACCCGAGCACGAGGGTGATGCGCTGGGCCCGCGCCGGCCACCTGCCCCCCGTACTCGTCCGCGGAGGGGAGGCGGAGGCCTTCCCGCTCATCGAGGGCCTGCTCCTCGGAGCCCTGCCCGAGGTCACCTACGTCGAGCGGGAAGTGCAGCTCGAACCGGACGACACGCTGCTGATGTACACGGACGGGCTGGTGGAGCGCCGGGACTCCTCGGTGCAGGAGTCGCTCGGCCACCTGATGCACGTGGCGGCCGGCGCCGCCGGGGACCTGGACGGCCAACTGGACCGCCTCCTCGCCGAGAGCCGTTCCGACACGGACGACGACACGTGCGTGATCGGCATCCGGGTCGGCTGAGGGCCCTGGCCGGGCCCCGGCGGGCCCCGGCCGGGTCCGCCCCCGGGCGACTACCGGGCGGCGATCCGAACGGAGTCGACGATCACGTCCTGCCTGGGCGCCCCGTCGCCCCCGCCGTCCTTGGTCCCCCTCCTCGCGATCCCGTCCAGCACGTGCGCGTTGTGGGTGATCCTGCCGAAGGGGGTGTAGGCCGGGGGCAGCCGGGTGTCCTCGTAGACGAGGAAGAACTGGCTGCCGTTGGTTCCCGGCCCCGCGTTCGCCATGGCGACCGTACCGGCCGGATAGACGGCGCCCGTCAGGTTCTCGTCCGCGAAGCGGTAGCCGGGTCCGCCGGCGCCGGTACCGGTGGGGTCCCCGCACTGCAGGACGAAGATGCCGGCGGTGGTGAGGCGGTGGCACGTGGTCCCGTCGAAGTACTTCCGGCCGGCCAGGTACGCGAAGGAGTTCGTGGTGCACGGGGCCTTCGCCGTATCGGCTTCGAAGACCACGTCGCCGTGGTTCGTGCGGAGCGTGGCCGCGTACGGCCGCAGACGACCGACATCCGAGGACGGAGTCCCCACGTTCCGGGCCGCCTTCCCGTCCGGCGTGTACGTACAGGTGGAGGCGGCCGCGGCCGGCCCCGTGGGCCCGGTCACCAGCCCGGCGGCGAGTGCGGCGCCGGCGGCCACGCGGAGAACGTTCGAGAGCATGGGGTTCCAATCCAAGAGGAGGGACCGGATCTTGATACCGGTGTCCCGCGCCGCCCGGGGGCGAAACGCCGTGCGGGTCCTCCGATCAGCGGACCCGAGCGGCTCGCACACCCGACCGAGCACTCAGCCGAGCAGTCCATCGATCAACCGGGGAGCACATGTGAACCAGCGGCCCGAGCCCTTGCCCTTGGCCTTGCCCTTCGAGATCCTCCCCGGCGCCGGCACGTCGCCGGTGATCCTGCACGTGCCGCACTCCTCGCGCGTCATACCGGAGTCCGTCCGCCCCGGAATCCAGCTGTCCGACCGGGCGCTCGCACGGGAGCTCGACCACATCACCGACTCCCACACCGCCGAGATCGCCGCGGCGGCCGCGGCCGGCTGCGCCGTCACGCCGTGGCGGTTCGTCAACGGACTGTCCCGGCTGGTCGTCGACCCCGAGCGGTTCCCCGACGAGCGCGAGGAGATGCTCGCCGTGGGCATGGGGGCGGTGTACACGCACTCCACCCACCGGGAGCGCCTGCGCCCCGAAGGCTTCGACGTCCGGCCGTTGCTCGACCGCTACTTCCACCCGTACGCCGACGCGATGACCCGGGCCGTGGAGGACCGGCTGGAGGCCACCGGCCGGGCCGTGATCATCGACGTGCACTCGTACCCGACGCAGCCCCTCCCGTACGAACTGCACGGGGACGGCCACCGGCCGCCGATCTGCCTGGGCACGGACCGCTTCCACACCCCGGCCGCCCTTCTGGCCGCCGCCGAGAAGGCGTTCGCGGGCTTCGGCGGCACCGGACTCGACAGCCCCTTCGCCGGTACGTACGTGCCACTGAAGTACTACGGCAAGGACGACCGGGTCGGCGCGCTGATGGTCGAGATCCGCCGCGACACGTACATGGCGGAGCCCGGCGGCCCCGCCGGCGCCGGCCTCGCCGCGCTGGCGGCGGCTCTGACGGAACTCGTGGACGACCTGCTCCCGTGACCCGGTGCCGATGCGCGACTCCCACGTGGCGCCGGGGGGCGCCGGGCGGTGGATCGCGGGGCACCGAGGCCTGCCGTTCCGCCTCGACCTGACCGTGCTCCGGGCATCGGCCGGCTGCCGGCCGGTCGCGGGCGCCGCGATGACCCCGACCCCGTCACCGGACGCATCCGGCTACCGGGCGGCGTACGCTCTGGGCATCGCCTGACGTCCACACCGCCCGTTCAGCTCACTGAGCGGCGTCCGAAGGCTCGTAGGAGAGGCTCGCCATCGGGGAATGCGTGGTCCAGCCCAGCGAGGAGTAGAGCGCCTGCCCCTCGGAGGTGCCCACCAAGAGCCCGGTCTTCGCGCCGGACTCGTACGCGATGTTCTGCAGGGTGCGCATCACCAGGACGCCGAGGCCCTTGCGCCGGTGCTCGGCGGCGGTCGCGACCTGGTCGACCACGGCGTGCGCGCCGGCCCGGGCGATCTGGCCACGGGCGGCGAAGTGCCCGTCGAGGGTGCGGACCAGCACCCGGCTGACTCCGTCCCGGGTCCAATGGGTGAGCGTGTATCCGGCCGGCACTTCAGGGTGCTCCGGCGCGAGGTGGCAGGTCATCAGGAAGCCGGGACCGTCGAGCCTCCAGCCGGGCCCGACCCAGGGCAGGACCGTCTGGTCCTCGGCGAACAGCTTCAGCCAGGTGCCCGGCGCGCTCGTCGTGGCCACGATCTTGCGCACATCGGCCTCGGAGGGCTCGGGGAGCACGTGCCGGGCGACGTGGTGGGGCTGCCCGACGTCGATCGTCCACCCCCACGGCTCACCGATCGGGTCCGAGCTGCCGCGGGAGACGACCCAGCCGTCGATCCACATCTGCACGAGCTCGCTGATCCTGGTGTCCGGCATCGCCGCCCGCCCCCTGACTGGTAATGACTGATATGGCCAAGGAGACCTTACGTGCCGGGAGTTGGATTTGGCCATAGGGGCCGGCCGTCCGGTCAAGGGTGAAGTCGAACGTAAAGTATTCGCCCGATGACGATGAGTGACGAATCAGGTGTGCGGAGACTCCTGGCGGGCAGATAACCCCCATGCTCTCGGACATGATCGAACGGCTGCGGCTCCTGCCGCGCCCGCGCCGAACCCCCGTCTTCACCGCCGACTTCGCCTCTCCCACCCAGTGGATCGCCGGCCACTCGTGGGCCTATCCCGACGGCGGCCCGGTCAACCCGGGCGACAACAAACTGGACCACCTCACCGAAGACCCCGCCTACAGCCGGGCCGGGGTCTTCCGGGCGACACCGCGCCCCGACGGCGACTGGGACTGCGGGCTGCTCACCACCGAGGGCAGCGACGAGGGCTTCGAGCTGCGCACCGGAGACGTGCTGGAGGCCCGGGTGAAACTGCCGGTGCAGATCGGCGCCTGGCCCGCCATCTGGACCTGGCGCGACGGGGGCCAGGAGATCGACGTCTTCGAGTACCACCCCGACAACCCGGACCTCCTCGAACTCTCCAACCACGTCCGGGCGGCGCATCGCTACCACCGTGACCCGGCGGTCCGGCCCGGAGCGTGGATCGACCTGAAGGTCGAGTTCGGGAGGGGTTCGGTCGTCTGGTGGGTCAACGGCGACCGCGTCTTCAGCGACGGCAGGGGAGTGGGCCGCCGCTGGTCCGCGTACCTCATCGTCAACCTCTCGGTCTGCGCGGGCAGGTACCACCCGGCTCCGGAGCCCGGGGTCACGGAGCTGTCCTACGAGGTCGCGCAGTTGAGGGTCTACCGGACACACCGGGGGCTGCTCTAGGGCTGCTCCAGAGCGGCAACGCAGCTGAAGCGGCCGGATTCGAGGGGAATCCGGTGGCCGGGACGCGCCCTGGACGCTGAATCCGGGGTGCGTTACCTTCCGGCGCCATGAGACTTCTGGGAGTTGGCATGTGCGCGGCGGCTCTGCTGCTGGGGGTGGTGGCCGCCCCGGCGCAGGCCGCAGACGAGTCACGGGACCTCCGGGGTGCGCACTGGGCGTTGAAGGAGACCGGCAAGGACGCCCGCTTCCGCGGACTGGCGGCGGTCAGCCGGTCCACTGCCTGGGTGGCCGGCTCGAAGGGGACCGTACTGCGCACCTCCGACGGCGGCCGCAGCTGGCGCGACGTCTCACCGCCCGGCGCCGTCACGGAGGGTCTGGAGCTGCGGGACATCGAGGCCTTCGACGGCCGGCGCGCCGTGGCCCTGTCCATCGGCGAGGGCGAGGCCTCCAGGGTGCTGCGCACCGAGGACGGCGGCGCCACCTGGACGGAGACCTTCCGCAACCCCGACCCGCGGGCCTTCTACGACTGCCTCACCTTCTTCGACTCCCGCCACGGCCTCGCGATGAGCGACCCGGTGGACGGCAAGTTCCGCATCCTGTCCACGGACGACGGCGGCCGGAGCTGGCGGGTGCTGCCGAACGCCGGGATGCCGGACGCGCTGCCGGGTGAGGCGGGCTTCGCGGCGAGCGGTCAGTGCCTGGTCTCCGCCGGACGGCGCGACGTCTGGCTGGCCACCGGCGGAGGCCCCGTCGCGCGGGTGCTCCATTCCGCGGACCGCGGCCTGACCTGGCAGGTCGCCGACTCCACCCTCCCCGCGGGCGATTCGGCGCGCGGGGTCTTCGCGCTCGCCTTCAAGGACCGTACGAGGGGCCTGGCGGTCGGCGGCGACTACCGCACCGGGCAGGCCTCCCCGCAGGCCGGGGCGGTGTCCTCGGACGCGGGCCGCACCTGGAGCCCGGCGTCGACCCCGCCGCCGGCCTACCGGTCGGGCGCGGCCTGGTTCCCGTACGGCGCCCGCACGGCCCTGGCCGTGGGCCCGACGGGAACGGACGTGACCCGGGACGGCGGCCGGACCTGGCGAACGCTCGACCCGGGGTCGTTCGACACGGTCACCTGCACGCCGGACGGCGGCTGCTGGGCTGCGGGGGAGAAGGGCCGGGTCGGGCGCCTGGAAGGGGTGCGCGGACGCTGACCGGCGTCACCTGCCGCCGTGCGCCGCCCGCAGCCGGGCCAGGTAGAGAGCCGGGTCGGGGCCTTGTGCCCCGTCCTGGGCTCCGTGCCGGACGAGGGTCAGGTCCCCGCCCGAGTCGATGCGCAGCATGGTGGTGGCCGCGTGCGGGGTACCGGCGTGGCGCAGCGCGTCGGCGTCGACGACCGGGATGCCGGGCCCGAACATCGCCGTCGCACGGGCCGCCGAGTCCGCGGGCGGCTGCCCGGTCCGGTTGGCGCTGCTGACGTAGAGGTGCGGAAAGTCCGTCAGCAGCGGGGCCAGCGGCCGCCAGTGCGCGCCGAACAGCAGGAGGTGGCCGTCGCGGAGCGCGGGTTCGGTCCAGGGCGACGGCCGCGCCGGCGCGCGCACGGGCACCAGCAGCGTGACCAGTTCCTCGCGCAGCAGGGCGAACGTGGTGCGGAGCGCGGCCGGTGCCAGGGCGAGTTCCGTGCCGAGGTCGCTCCAGACGGCGTCGTCGTGGACCCACAGGGCGACTTCCTGGCCTGAGGGGCGGCCCTTCGCGTCATTGACGGCCGCGGGGGTGGTGGCGGCGACGACGTAGGTGAGCGGGCTGGGGTTGGGCAGGATGGCGGCCCCTCCGGCCCGCAGGGCGTCGGCGGCGGCGCCGGTGTACGGAAGGCGGGTGTCCAGCATGGGGTGAGTCCGTTCAGGGTGCGGGTTCGGGTGCGGGTGCGGGTGCGGGTGTCGACGTTGGTGTGGGCGAGGGCGAGGGCGTGGCGGCGGTGAGGCCTTCGAGGTATGCGGCGAAGTCCGCGTCGGGGACCTGGGCCTGGTTCAGGCGGTAGGCGCGGTCCTTGACCCAGGTCAGGGCCTCGCCGGTCCGGTCCGGATCCAGGTGGTGGCCCAGGCGTTCGGCGACCGCGCGCAGCACGCGCCGGCTGGCGAGGTGGGTCAGTACCACGGTCGGCGCGAGTCCCAGGTGGCGCTCGGGGTCGTAGGGCTGGAAGGTACGGGGGTGCGTGAAAGGGGTGCCGGTGGAGATCGTGGCGACCCCGGTGCCCACGATCGGAGCGGTGACGGTGAGCGGCACCCCGGTCTCCGCGGACACCATCCGGGCGATGCCCGGCAGCCGCGTGAGGTCCGGCTCCGTCCACCACGGCTCGCAGTCGGGCCCCAGGACGTACGCGGCCTTGGCCCGGTCGTGCGCGAGCAGGAAGAGCAGCTGCTCGGTGGCGACCATTCCGCTGCGCTCGGCCATGCCCAGCCAGGAACAGGCCGCGACCCGCGCCCCGCTCTCCAGGGCGGCCAGGGTGTTGGCGAGGCCGAGACCGAGGTCGTTGTGGAGATGGGAGACCAGGACCGTGTCCCGGCCGGCGCCGGCGGCGACCCGCCGGAAGAGGTCCCGGGTCTGCCCGGGCAGCAGGTCGCCGACCGTATCGGCCAGCACGATCGTGGCCGCCCCTTGAGCCGTCATCCGGCCGGCGTACTCGGCCACCAGGGCGTGGTCCGCGCGCGGCGCGTCCACCAGGCACACGTCCACCGCCGTGCCGCCGGCGCGGTCCACGGCCTCCTTGACCACGTCGAGTCCCCGGTCCAGGGCCGCACGGGCGTCCGTGTGCACCAGGGCGCGGGCGGTGGCCTCGGAGGCGGCCACGATCACCATGATCCGCCCGTGCGCCGCACCGCGAACCGCGCTCAGCGCCAGCCGTACGTCCTCCACCGTGCCCCGGCAGATCGCGGACGGACTCACCGACTCCTGTGCCTCCAGGGCGACTTGCCGGGTCGCCTCGAACTCCTGCCCGCAGACGGAGGGGAACCCCGCGGCGAAGACCACGTGCCGGGGGCCGTCGGTCCCGAACACCGCCCCCTGCTCGCGGGCGAGCCGCACCCGGAAGTCGGCGCTCATCAGGGTCTTCGCCTGCGCGCCGTCCCGTGCCGACTCCTCGAACAACACGACCCGTCCGGCCCCGGCCGACTCCCGCACCACGTCCACACCCACGTCCAACAACGTCCAAGCTCCCTGTTCAGCGCGGTACTTGCGCGCCCGCGCGCGCCGCGGAGATCCACTGAGAGCGATCGTAGGGGGCTCGGCATCCATGGATCCGCCCATCCTCGGACGTTCGATTCTGTGATCGAAATCGAGGTGCGCGTCGCCTCCGAAGGCTGACAAGCTGCGCCGGTGAACCGTGAACAGATCTCCAGGATCGCGCATGCCGACCACCCGATTAAGTCCCCGCTCGACGACGACTCGGTACGCCGGCTTCTGGAACGGGGCCTCCCGCGCGGGGACGAGCGGGTGCTCGATCTCGGCTGCGGCGGCGGGGAATGGCTGCTGCGGGCTTTGGCCACCCGCCCGGACCTGCACGCCGAGGGCGTCGACATCTCCGAGGACGCTCTGGCCCAGGCCCGACAGGCGGCGGGCCGCCTCGGTCTCGAAAAGCGCCTGGTCCTCCACCGGCAAGAAGCCGCCGACTTCGCCGCCCCGCAGCCGTTCGACCTGGTGCTCAGCGTCGGGGCCACGCACGCCTTCGGCGGTCTGCTGCCCACCCTCGCCGCCGCGCGCGAGCATCTGGCTCCGAGCGGTCGGGTCCTGATCGGCGAGGGATTCTGGGACCGCTCCCCGTCCCCGGAGGCCGTCGAGATGTTCGGGGACCTGGCCGACCTGGCGACCACCGTGGACCAGGTCGTCGCCGATGGCTGGACCCCCGTCCACGGGCACGTCAGCACCCGCCGCGAACTGGACGATTACGAGTGGGCCTGCTGGGGGTCGCTGGCCTCCTGGGCAGTGGACCACCCCGCAGATCCGGACAGCGCGCACGTGCTGGCGACGGCCACGGACCGCCGCACCGAATGGCTGCGCACCTACCGGGATTCCTGGGGCTTCGTTTCCCTGGTCCTGTGCCGGACGCCGAGCTGAACCAACCCGCTCGGCGGCGTCACGCGTAGCCGACCGTGACCTCCTGGAAGCCCAGGGAGTGGAGCAGGCCCTCCAGCATCGTCGTGGTGTTCTTCTCGGTGCGCTCGACGAGGCCGCTGTCGCGCGCCGCTTCCGTGATGTGCTGAACGGCCAGGCGCTGTACGGCCTGTTCACCGGCCGGATTGTTGGTGAACAGGTCGCCCAGCCGGTCCAGCAGTCCCCGCTGCTTGGACACGGCGTACGAGCGGTCCAGGTCCAGCGCCGCCGTCCCGAGGACGGCGTGGGGCAGGCGGAGCGAGACCTTGGTGCGCTCCTCGTTCACGGTGACGGCCTGCTCGCCGAGCCCGCCCAGGTCCACGTACCCGCTCACGGAACCCGCTCCGACGTAGAGGGTCCGGGTTCCACGGATGGAATCCGGCAGGAAGGCCGCGTCCTTCTCCAGGTCCACGACGACCTGGAAGTTGCCGGCGGCTCCCTCGTAACGGTGCATGTCCTGAATGGACTTGAGCAGGACCGGTCCCGAGCGGTCCACGGTGTCCTCGCGGAACAGATCGCCGAAGCCGGGCAGCAGACTGAACCGCCCGGCCAGCACCAGGACCACCGCCAGCACTGCCAGCCCGGCAACGGCCCGTCCCCACCACGGCATCCGCCGCGACTCTCTTCGCGGTGCGGGTTCGCGCTCCGCGTCGTGCGATGAGTTGTCCATGCCCTGCGGATGCCCGCCCGACGCGGCCCCCATTCTCCGAACGATCGGCCGGACACGGGGCCGGATCCGCCGCCAGGGCTACCAGTTGCCGCCCGGCGCGGCCTCGGCGTGGGCGGAGCGGCCCGGGGTGAAGGACATGCGGTTCCAGGTGTGGCGGCGGCCGCGGATGGCCACCGAGTAGGCGTACATGACCTCGGGGTCGCACATGCCGGGAATGTAGGAGTCGCCGAAGTGGTGCGCGTCGAAGCCGGCTTCCTTGGCGTTGAGGGCGAGTTGCGGCACCACGTTCGCGTGGGAGCCCTCCTGGCTGGTGCCGATGGCGCCCATGACGATCGCACCCGCGTCCTGGACCGCGGCGACGGCCGTCGCGGCCAGTTCGCGGGTCACGCCCGGCAGGGTTCCCGGCAGCGGGGCGACCACGCCGTCCGCGCCGGCGTCGACCAGGGCGGTCAGCCGCGCGGGAGTGACGCGCTCGGGGCAGCCCGCGTGGTGCATCTTGCCCGACCACAGGGCCGCGTCGTCACCGAGCCCCTTGCGCAGTTCCTCGGTGACCCGCGCCATGCCGTCGTAGGTGCCGCCCGTTCCCGGATTGGCGGTGATGCACAGCAGTGCGGCACCCATGTCGACGAGGCGCCGGGCGTGCTCGGAGGTGGCGCGGCGGATCTCCGGGACGTCGCCGGGCTCCAGGTTCACGCCCACGGGGCGCCCGATCAGGCGGGCGAGGTCGGTGAAGGACGTGAAGGTGCCGAGGCCGGGCATGACGAGCCGCTCCCCGTCCCAGGCGCGCTCGATGAGGTTGAGGATGACGATGTCGGCGCCGAAGGCGGCCACCAGCTCGGCGTTGTGCACCCCCCGCCCGTCCGGGTGCGGGGAGAGCGCGGCGCGCTCGGCGAAGACCTCGGCCACCATGGTGCGGCCCTCGGCGGCGGCCACCGCCCGGGTCAGATCGCGGCCGCGCAGGGCGGCGAGCGCGTCGCGGTCGAGGTCGAGGATTCGCTGAGTGGTCATGGCTACGACCCTAGCCACCGGGCACCCGCGCCCCGGGCCGCCATTGGTCCGCCCGAGGGGGGCCGTACGCCCTGTCGTCACAGGGCCGTCGTCGCCCGCAGGTCGGCCCCGCGGTGTCTGGGGCGGGAGGTCAACCCGGGCAGGTAGGGGAGGCCGGACGTATGCGGCCGGTGCGGAGCGCTGAGGGGATGGATCAGGAGCGAGGCGATGGAAAGGCACCGACCGCGAGCCCCTCCAAGAGGTCAACCCTCCCCAACCGCGATGATTTGACCCGCTCCGTGGGGTGAAGGAAGGTCGGGGCATGGATCAGATCTTCGAGAAGTTCCGGACCCTGCCCGTCGAGGAGCAGCTCTCCCCGGCCCTCACCCGCCGCAGGTACGCGGACTTCCCCGTCCTCGTCGTGGACCACCCGCGAGCCGGACAGGCGTGTCTGAGCATCCAGGGCGGACAGCTCGTCACCTGGCGCCCCGCCACCGCCCGCGCCGACGACCCCGGCGTGCTGTGGTCCGCCGATCCGGACCTGTGGCGGCGCGGAACCGCCGTGCGCGGAGGCGTCCCGCTGTGCTGGCCGTGGTTCGGCCCGGCCGGCCCCGCCGGCTCGCCCTCGCACGGGTTCGCGCGGACCACCGACTGGGAGCTGACGGCGTGGGAGGAGGACGCGGACCGGGTCGTCGTGGAATGCACGCTGCGTCCCTCGCCGGCGACCCGCGCGCTGTGGCCCGAGGAGTTCGTCCTGGTGGCGCGGTACACCCTGACCGACACCTGCCTGATCGAGATCGAGGACCGGGGCGACCACACCGCCACGGCCGCCCTCCACACCTACGTACGGATCGGCGACCTCGGACGGGCACACCTCGCGGGCCTCGGCCCCGAACACACCGACGGGCTCACCCGGCGCCGCTACGAGGACGAAGACGGCACGCTGACCCCGGTGGACCACGTCGAGCGGTTCCAGACGGTGCCGGCGCCCGTCACCACGGTGCGGGACGAGGTGCTGGGCAGGATCGTCGCCCTCGCCCACCACGACCACAGCGACGTGGTGGTCTGGAATCCGGGCGCCGAACTCGCGCGGGGCATGGCCGACATCGCGCCGCAGGAGCACCGGCACTTCGTGTGTGCGGAAACCGCGCGGGTGGGACGGCCGCTCGTGGCGGAAGAGGGGCGGCCGGGTCGACTGTCGGTCGAACTTCGGATGACGGAGCAATGAGAGAGAGGACGGCGAGAGCGGGCCGAGGGGGAGCGGTATAGGGGGAGAGCGGTATGGAGGGAGCGCGGCCAGAAAGGGGCGAGCGGGGACGGCCGAGGTGGGTCACCGCTCGGTCAGGGCCGTGGCCACGAGTGCGGCCGCCCGGGCGATGAGCGGATTGTCGGCCGGCGCATCGGGGTGGGGCTTGGTCGTCAGGACGGCGATGACGAGGGCCGGCCGCCCGGGGGGCCAGGCGATGCCCACGTCGTTGTTGGTGCCGTACTCGCCCCCGCCGGTCTTGTCCGCCACCGTCCAGCCCTCCGGCAGACCGGCCCGCAGCCGCTCACTGCCCGTGGTGTTGCCCAGCAGCCACCCGGTGAGCCGCCGCCGGTCCGCCGGCTCGAGTACGGAGCCGAGGACGAGGCGCTCGTAGGTCCGCCCGATGGCGTACGGGGTGGTGGTGTCGGTGACCCGCCAGGGTTCGGCGCTGTTCAGCTCCGGCTCCCACCGGTCCAGGCGGGTCGTCGCGTCCCCGGTCGAGCGGGCGAAGCGGGTGACCGCGGTCGGGCCGCCCAGCTCGCGCAGGAGCAGGTTGGCGGCGGCGTTGTCGCTGAAGCGGATCGTGGCGTCGCTCAGCTCCGCGATGGTCATTCCATGGGCGAGGTTCTCCGGCCGGCCGGTGATCGGCGCGTACCCGGAGGCGGTGGCCTCCTTCGCGGTGTAGCGGACGCGCTTGGCCAGGAACTCCCCGTCCCGGTCGAGGTCGCGCAGTACGGCGGCCACGGCCAGGGTCTTGAAGACCGAGCAGATGGGGAAACGCTCCTGCGCCCGGTACCGCAGGGTGCGCCCGGTGGCGGTGTCGTGGGCGTAGACGCCCAGGCGGGCGGCGTGCTCCCGCTCCAGGTCCGCCAGCGCGTGCGCGATCCCGGCGCTGCCGCCGGGGGACGGGGTGGCGGCCAGGGCACTCCCGCCCGCCACCGGCATCGAGGCTGCCACTGCCACTCCGGCGCCCCACGCAAGCAGGGCGCGTCGGGACGGGGCCTTCCCAGTGGTGTTCACGGTCGTCCTCTTCCTCTCCGGACCAAGATCTCAACCATTCACCACGCATGTCCCTCCGCGACGGTTCCAAACGGCGGGTTTCCGGAAAGCGGCGCTCGACGCCCCCCAGGCCTTCGATCCGGGGGCCGAATCGGTCCGGTCACCTTCCCCCGAAGGGGGTACGGG